>NZ_JADJPI010000006.1:0-32262 GCF_016713355.1 Candidatus Flexifilum breve | reverse complement strand
GCTGTCCGGCGGCAATCAGCAGAAGGTGGTACTCCAAGTGGCTGATGTCACACTTCCAAGGTGCTCATCCTGGATGATCCCACGCGCGGCATTGATGTCGGCGCGAAATATGAGATCTGCAAGCTGATGCGCGAACTGGCGGCGCAGGGTATGGCCATCATCATGATCTCGTCCGAACTGGAAGAAGTGCTCGGTATGAGCGACCGCATTATGGTCATGAGCGGCGGACGGTCGGCGGGGATTATGCCCGCGGAAGGTGCGACCGCAGGAAAAGATCATGGCGCTGGCGACTGGAACCACTCTCTCGCAGCCAAGCGCTCTTCTCAACGAAGCCTAGTGAACATCCACCTATTTAAGAGGTAGTTTCTTATGAGCTCGATTTCTTCAGCCTCACCATCCTCGTCGGGAGCGTCGGGTCCTTGGTCGGCATCGCCAAACTGCTGCGCGCTAATTTACAGACCTACGCGCTGATCTTCGCCACGGTCATCATCTGGCTGTACTTCTCCTACCTGACCAACGGCAGTTTCCTGTCGCCGCAGAACTTCTCCAACCTGTTCCGGCAAATGGTAATCACGGGCTTCCTCTCGGTCGGCATGGTGCTGGTCACTCGTCATAAGGCAACATTGACCTCTCGGTCGGCAAGCTCGCCGGGTTCGTCTCGGTCGTAGTCGCCGCCGTGCAAGCCAACTTCCTGACCCGTGCAGTTCCCCGACCAGCCGATCCTGATCGCGGCGCTGTCGGTGGGGACGGGCATCGCGGTCGGCTTCCTGTGGGGCGTTGTGCAGGGCTACATCATCGCTTATCTGCGCGTGACCGCCTTCATCGTGACCCTCGGCAGCAGTTGGCTGCTCAACGGCTTGATCCTGCTCGTGACCGAAGGCCGTACCATTCCGGCGGATCAGCCCACCTTCGCGCAGATCGCGCAGGGCTACCTGCCCAATGAAATCGGCTGGATCATCGCGGTCATCACGATCATCCTGTTGTTCTACGGCGCGATCAGCGGTCGCCGTCGTAAGCGCCGTTACGATTTCGAACTGCCGCCCATGGCGCTGGATATCGCCAAGACCGTCGGTTTCTCCGTGCTGGTGGTGGGTTATGTCTACATGGTCAACCAGTGCCACCGCGGTATTCAAGCCCCGGTGCTGCCTGCTGGCGCTCGTCGCGCTGGCCGTCGCCTATGTGTCGAACAATACGCGCTGGACGCTACGCCTACGCCATTGGCGGCAATCGACAGGCGGCGCAGTTCTCCGGCGTCAACATCCGGCGCAACCTCTTCACGATCTTCGTGCTGATGGGCACGCTGTGCGGCGTCTCCGGCGTAACGCTGGCGTCGTATGTCGGCTATGGCACGATTTCGGCGGGGCAAGGCTATGAGCTCGATGCCATCGCCGCGTGTATCCTTGGCGGCACATCGACGCTCGGCGGTGTCGGGACGGTGTTCGGCGCAATGGTCGGTTCGATCATCATGGTCAGCCTGACCAACGGTCTGCAAATGACCAACACGCCTGCGGCGCTCCAGTACGTGCTCAAGGGTGTTGTGCTGGTCATCGCCGTGTACGCGGATATTCGCATCAAGCGTGGCAGCAGCAACAGCTAAACTCTGCCAGTTCCGGTAACAAAACAGCGGCGGACGATTGCGCAATCGTCCGCCGCTGTTTTGTATTCCTATTTTTTCAAAGCCACAAAGCGCATGTCAGCCAAAGGACGAGGCATGCCTCGTCCCTAAACAGACGCAATCTGTCTCCCCTCCCCGGAATTCGGGGAGGCCGGGGGGAGGTCAGGATCTGCCCTCTTTCAACCTCTCAGCCTCGTCCTGCCTCAGCGTCTATTGGATAGGGGCTTAGGTTGTCCTGCGCCCAGACCTGATTTCATAAGTTGCTGATCAACCACTTGACACGACTAGAGATCCGTGTTTTACTGTAATTGAACCGGTTCAAATTATGTCTTTTCCGGTCATTCTTTGGTGCTCAAATATGCCTACGATTCGTGATGTCGCGCGGTACGCCAATGTATCCGTGGGCACGGTTTCCAACGTGCTTAACGGCAGCCAACTCGTCAAAGATGAGACCCGCCAGCGCGTGTTGGAAGCGATTGAAGCGCTGCAGTTCCACCCCACCGCCGCCGCGCGCACGCTGAGCACCCAACGCACCAACCTGATCGGCATGATCCGCACCGAGCTCCGCCCGCAAAACCAGCGCATCGAAATCGACCCGATGGTGCTCGACTTGATCGAAGGCATCACCGCCGCCGCCATCGAAAGCAGCATCGGCCTCACCTTCTGGACGATCCCGGTGGGGCGCAAAGAGATGGACGTCTACAAGCGGGTCGTTAACAGCCGTCAAGTCGACGGTCTCATCCTGTTCGCGCTGCGCGAGAATGATCCGCGTTTGGGCCTTCCTGAACGAGCAGGAGTTCCCGTTCGTGACGTTTGGTAAGCTGGATCGGCAGGACACCGACAACTGGATTGACCTCGACAGCACCTACGGCATCGAACTGGCGACGCGCCACCTCATCGAAGCTCGGCCACCGCCGCATCGGCTATCGCCCCACCCTCCGAGCAGTTTTCTCGCCCGCCAGCGGTGGCAAGGTTTCGTCAACGCCATTTAACGCCGCCAACCTGCCCATCGATCATCAGCTCGTGCAGGAAGGCGACTTCAGCGAGAAAATCCGGTCAGGCCGCGGCGACGCTGCTGCTCGAACGGGCGCAGCCGCCGACGGCGATTGTGTGTAACAACGACCGGATGGCCTTTGGGGCGATGCGCGCGGTGCAGGCGCACGGTCTCGTCGTCGGTCAGGACGTATCGGTCATCGGCTTCGACGATTTACCGACGGCGCGCTACACGCATCCGCCGCTCACCACCATCAGCCAACCCATCCACGAGATCGGGAGCGCGCTCTTCAATCTGCTGGTCCGCTACATCAATCGCGATGCGGTTGCTGGACTAGCTGGAACGCTGTTTAAACCGGAACTCGTCGTGCGACAGTCGACCGGGTTCCCGCCGTAGCTTTTTCGTTCGCCAAAATTGAAACGGTTCAAAAGCGAGGTGCAGAGGAGACAAATTTCGACCAGTTTCTGTCTATGCAAATAAGTGAATTTCCTTAAGGAGTTGAAGATGAAGACTAAAGTCATGCTCGCCGTTTTGCTCGTCATGTTGTTTGTCGTCCCGGTGACGTTCTCGCAAGAACCCGGATTTTCACCATCACCTTCTGGCACACGTACAACGAAGTGTCCGCGGAAAATCAGATGCTGACGGAAACGTTGATTCCGGCGTTCGAAGCAGCCCACCCGGAAATCAATGTCAGATCGGTCGCCTACCCCTATGACGGCTTCCGTCAGGCGCTGCTGACCTCGGCGGCGGGCGGCGAAGGCCCCGATCTCGTCCGTCTCGACATCATCTGGTCGCCGGAATTTGCGGCCCAGGGCATTCTGCTCAACCTCAGCGAAAATATGTCCGACTTCCAGACGTTCGCCGACGCCGTGTTCCCCGGCCCGCTCTCAACCAATGCTTACGACGGTGCGTACTACGGCCTGCCGTTGGACACCAACACCCGCGTGTTCATCTATAACCCGGCCGTGATGCCGGAAGCGCCGGAAACGATTGACGATCTCGCGGCGATGTGTGAATCCCTGCCCGAAGGCAGCTTCCTGTTCAGCGATGGCGGCACCTCCGGCTGGAACCTGCTGCCGTGGATCTGGAGCTTCGGCGGCGACATCACCGATCCCGACATCACGACGGCAACGGGTTACGTGAACGGCGAACAGTCGGTCGCGGCGATCCAGTTCCTCACCGATATGGTGCAGAGCGGCTGCTTCTCTGATGGTTACATCGGTAGCGGCCTCGATACGTGGGGCGGCTATTTCGGCGGCACGATCTCCTCGATGCTGGAAGGCCCGTGGTTCTACCCGACGCTGGAACAGCAGTATCCGGACTTCGAAGCAGCCGCCGCGCTGATGCCGCCGGGTGACGGCGGTCACATCTCTGTGGTCGGCGGTGAAAACATCGTCGTGATGGCGAGTTCGCAGCAGCAAGCAGCGGCGCTCGAATTCCTGCGCTTCACGCAGAGCGACGAATATCAGCTCCAGATGTCGACGGTGGGTCAGCTCACCGTGTTGAGCAGCCTGCTCGAAAATGAATACTTCACCGATCATCCGTACTACGGCGTGTTTCTCGACCAACTGCAGACGGCCAAGGCCCGCACGCCCCACCCCGCCTACAACGAAATCGAAACCGTGCTCAGCGACGCGGCCAGCTCGCGCTGCGCGGCGAAATGAGCGCGCAGGAAGCCATGGATCTGGCAGCCGAAGAAATTGACGCGCTGCTGGCTGGCAGCTAAGCTCTCACCAGCGGGTGGTGTAGATAGGTTCGCCTGCCTGCACCACCCTATCCACAGAATTTGGGAGGGGAATTGGCGATGAGCAGCAACGTGATAGATACGCGCGCCGCAGCGGGAAAATCAACGCAGCAGCTACAGAGCCGACCGGAGCAAACCCTACTACCGCCCCTACGTTCCGTACTTGTTTCTCCTTCCCGGTCTGGCGCTGTATCTGATCTGGTCGTTGTACCCCTGCTGTACCAGCTTTACATCAGCTTCTTCGACTGGCGCATCATCCCCGGTCAGACGAGCACGTATGTCGGCTTCGCGAATTACGAGGCGGTCTTCGCGGATCGCACCTTCTGGCTGGCTATGCGCAACACCGCCGGGTACGCCGTCGTCACCGTCGCCGGGCAATGATCATCGGGCTGACGCTCGCGTTTCTGGTACATCGCGTCACCATCGGCAAAAGTTCTTTCGCACCGTGTACTACCTGCCCGTCGTTACCTCCTGGGTGGTCGTCAGCTTCCTGTTCGTCTACCTGTTCAGCGCGGGCGACGCCGGGTTGATCAACTTTATCCTGATGAAGCTGGGTGTCATCGACGGAGCGATCTCATGGCTGGCGAGCAGCGACACCGCATGGATCGCGATTGACAGCCTCGGCATCTGGAAAGGCATCGGCTGGGCGATGGTCATCTTCCTCGCCGCGCTGCAAGGCATCCCGACAGAACTGTATGAAGCCGCGGCGATCGACGGCGCGAACGAATGGCAGCGACTGCGCTTCATGACCCTGCCGCTCATCCGCCGCACCATCTTTTTCGTCCTCATCGCGTTGATGATCGGCGGCTTTCAGGTCTTCATCTCCGTCCTGCTGATCACGGGCGGTGGCCCGCTGCACCGCACCGAAGTCGCGCTCACGTACATGTTCGACGAAGCGTTCGGCAGCCTGCATTTCGGCTACGGGGCGGCGTTGAGCTATGTGCTGGCCGTGGTCATTGTGCTGGTCAGCCTCGTGCAGTCGCGCCTGTTCGGTCGTGGTGACAAAGACGTGGAGTATTGATCATGATCGCAACTTCCGGCAGCCAGCAGCGCGTCCTCAACCTCCCTGATCTTTCTCGTCCTGTGTGTGGGCGTGTTCATCGCGGTCGCTCCCCTGCTGTACATGACCTCAACGGCGCTCGGCGGGGTCGCCTACGTGCAGACGTATCCGCCGCGCCTCATTCCTGAAACTGTCAGCTTCGAAAACTTCGAGCAGGCGTTTGCCAGCCGCAATTTTCTGCGCGCCTTCTTCAACAGCGCGGGCGTGTCCATCGCGACCTCGTTCCTCGTCACGGCCCTGGCCTCGACCATGGCCTACAGCTTCGCGCGCTTTGAATTTCGCTTCAAGAACGTCATTTTCGGCGTGCTGCTGGTGATGATCATGATCCCCCGGCGTGGTGCTGCTCATCCCGCAGTTCATACTGGCGAAGAACTTCGGCCTGCTCAACAGCCTGCCGGGGATCGCGCTGGTCTGACAGCGCGGGGCCGCTCGCCTTCAACACCTTCCTGCTGCGCGGCTTCTTCGAGAACCTCCCGCGCGAACTGGAAGAATCGGCATCATCGACGGCGCGAGTCCGTTCACCGTGTTCTGGCGCGTGATGCTGCCGCTGGCCGCGCCTGCCATCAGCACCGTTGCCGTGTTCAGCTTCTCGGCGCGTGGGATGAATATCTGCCGCGCTCAACTTTCTCTTGACCGACGAAAGCCTGCGCACGCTGCCCATCGCCATCGCCAATTTCCGCGGCCAGCACGCTTCCAACTGGGGTCTGGTGTTTGCCGGGTCGCTCACGGCCGTCATCCCGACTGTGATCCTGTTCGTCGTCTTCCAGCGCTACTTCATTCAAGGCATCACCAGCGGAGGCGTACGCGGTTAACCTGATGCACGTGTTTCACCGTTTGTTCGTCATCTTGTTCCTGATCCTGTTCCAAGGGGGCGCTGTGTCCGCCGTCGATTCAACTGTGCAAATTCTGCCCAATAAAAGCTATTACCATCCCGGCGATACCGTGCAACTCACGGTGAGCGCCAGCGCAGGCAGCACCGTCCGCGCCCGGGTGACCTACCTGAATACGTTCGTGACCGAACTCAGCGCGCCGCTCACGAACAGCCAAGCCCTGCTCACATGGACGCCGCCCGCCGAAGCGCCGCGCGGCTATGGCGTGACCGTCGATGTGCTGGACGCGAGCGGCACGGTGCTGGCGACGCAGTCGTCGGCCTTCGATGTGCTCAACCACTGGATCGAAGCGCCGCGCTATGGCTTCCTGACCGATTTCAGCCCGGCGCACCGCACTATCGAGCCCACGCTCGACTGGATGCTGCGCCACCACATCAACGGCGCGCAGTTCTACGACTGGCAGTATCGCTGGGAAGACCTCATCCCCCCGGATGATCGCTTTGACGATGGCCTGGGGCGCGATCAGTCGATGGCCACCGTGCGCAACCTGATCGATTTGCTGCATACGGGCGATATCGCCGCCATGCCCTACACCGCGATCTACGGCGCGTCGTGGGCGTTCTTCCAGCAGCATCAGGACTGGGGTATGTTCGACGCCCGCGGCAATGTGCACACCCTCGGCGAGAACTTCATCGCCATCATGGATGCCACGCCCGGTTCGCCGTGGAACGTGCATCTACTGGCAGAATTCGCCGATGTCCTCGACAACACCACCTTCGACGGCATTCACATCGACCAGTATGGCGCGCCCCAAAACGGGCTTTCGACGCCCTTGGCAACCCGATTGATATGGCGGACGTCATGCCCGCTTTCATCAACCAGACCGCCGAACTCGTGCAGGATCGGCGCGGCGCTGCCGGCGTCACGCTGTTCAACAGCGTGGGCAACTGGCCGATTGATGCGGTCGCCCCGGCGCAGCAGGACGCCTCGTACATCGAAGTGTGGCCGCCGCACGACGACTATCTCGACCTCAACCGGATCATCACCAACGCGCAGACGCTCGGCAATCAAAAACCCGTCATCCTCGCCGCGTATATTCCACCAGAGCGCGTGATCAACTGGCGTTTGGCCAACAGCGTGATCCTCGCCAGCGGCGCGTATCATCTGGAAACGGGCGAACCGGGCGCGATGCTGCAAGACCCGTATTTCCCGCACTTTGGCGACATTGCCGAAGCCGATCAGCCGCAGTTCCTGCGCTACTACGATTTCATCGTGCGCTACGAAAACGTGCTCTCCGTGGGGACGACCGCGGCCAGCGCGGAGCGCCACAGCGCGATCAGTCTGGGCGACGTGCGGATGCGCGGCATTCGGTCGCGCGACCGGGTCGTCCCCATTGTGCGGGCGGGCGCAGACTTCGAGACGTTCAGCCTCGTCAACTTCCTCGACATCGACGGGGCGGACTGGAATGCACCGACCACGGTCGGGCCAACGCCGCTCACTGATCAAGCGGTCAGCCTCACGGTCGAGCGTCCGGTTACGGCGGTGTGGTACGCCTCACCCGATACCACCGAAAATATGAGCGCGAATTCTCTTCCATTTAGCGTCGAAGCGGGTACACTACAGTTCATCCTTCCCCGTCTCGACTATTGGAGCATGATCGTCGTGGAATATGAACATGGCAGTTAAGTCGCCCGGCCTCACGCCGCTGCATGAGCACAGCCTCAAGGTGATTCTGGACAATCAGAACGAGGGTGGAGGCTATCTCGCTTGCCCGGTAATGCCGGACTACCAGTTCTCGTGGTTTCGCGATGGCGCGTTCATCGCCTACGCGCTCACGGTAGACGGCACGCTGAACCCGATTCCCCACGCCGTCGGACGCAACGCCCAGTGGGACAGCGCCGACAGGTTTCACCGCTGGTGCGCGCGCATGATCAACAGCCGCGCCGCCGCTATCGAACGCACGATTGCCCGCGCCGCAAACGGTGAGCCGCTCGTGCTGGCCGACACGCTGAACGCCCGCTATCAACTGCACGGCGACCCGGGGCCAGATGACTGGCCGGAGTTTCAACTCGACGGCCCGGCGATCTGGCTGTGGTCGCTGACCAAATCGTCGATGTGTGCCGCGTCCGGCCGCTGCCGCTGGAATGGGAACAGGCGGTCGAGCTGACCGCGCGCTATCTGGCCGCGATCTGGCGGTCGCCTTGTAATGATTGCTGGGAAGAACGTGGACCGAAGTGCACGTCAGCACATTAGCCGCCATTTTCGCTGGGTTGAACGCGGCGGAATATCTCGTCCCCCGGTTGAACTTCAGCGCCGTGAAAGACGCCATTCAGAAATTCATCTTCGCGCAGGGCATCACGCCGGGCTACGAACTCGCGAAAGCGGTCGGGCTGGACATGGTCGACGCCAATCTGCTGCTGGCGGCGCTCCCTGACTTCGGGCTGCTCAAACCGGATGATCCCCTCATGCAGCGCACCATCGCCCGCATTGAGCGCGATCTGCTGGCGCAGGGTCACGGCGTGCACCGGCACCGCGCCGACACCTATTACGGCGGTGGCGCCTGGGTGCTGCTCGGGCTGTGGCTGGCGTGGTACTACACGCAGATCGGCCAACCGGAACGCGCTCAGGAGATTCTCGGCTGGGCCGAAGCTCACGCCGACGCCGACGGCAACCTGCCGGAACAGGTCAAAGATGTGATGTTCGCGCCCGATTTCTACGAACCGTGGGTGCAGAAGCGCGGCGAAATCGCGCAGCCGCTGCTGTGGACCCATGCGAAGTATCTGCTGGTGCGCAACGCGCTGGCCACCTGAGACTCTCTCCTCAATTTCGAATAGCACTCCGTAATCTACCCGTGAGAGTTGTCTCATGGGTAGGTTTGTCTTTTTTCCAAGCTTAGGTTACGGCACGGATAATGTCTGCTTGTGCTGGCACTGCTGGAGGGTAGAATCGCCGAATGTGATTCGCGCAGAAAGGCCACATAGATGACCACTCCCCCCGGAGACGACCGCCGCAGCGTCTTTATCCAGAACTATCAAAGTCAGCGAACGCCTTGGGACACCGGGATAACCCCGCCGGAAATCGTTCAGATTCTCCAGGAACTGCCGCCCGGGCGCGCGCTTGACATAGGGTGTGGGACGGGAACCAACGTGCGCTATCTGCTGGAGCACGGTTGGGAAGCGGACGGTATTGATTTCGTGCCGCAGGCCGTCGAAACCGCGCGCTTGAAACTGGTCGCTTTTCCGCCGGAAACCTATCGCATCCTTGAGTATGATGTCACGCTGCTCGAACAATGCGACCAACTGCGCGCTCCGTATCAACTCGTGATCGATATCGGCTGTGGGCACAGCTTCAAGCAGGCCCAGGCGGCGAAGTATGCGCGCGATGTGGCAGACCAGCTCGCGCCGGGGGGCACGTTGATGCTGTACGCCCACGTGCACACGCCAGAGCGCAACTCGGGTTGGCAACCAGAGGAGGTGCGCGACCTGTTTGAACCCTATTTTTCGCTCATCTGGCAGCAGGTCAACACGGATTCGACGGTTGGCACTCTGGCGGGTTGGTACAGAATGACACGAAAGCCTTGAAGCTGAGACCTGAGCCAAACGGTGTTTGAACGTCAGTTAGGATAAACAGCCTCGGCTGCCCCTGCCAACGGGGCAGCCGGAGCGCTTCCTCACCGCCAGGCTTCCCTCACCTCGGGCTTTACTGTCCGACAACCGGCGCATCCCGCAAGCTGATATTGACGACTCCTGCTGACATAGCGTCCGCCGCGCGCGTCGCCGGGGACAACCAGACGATCGGCCCCGTCCCACCGGCGATCGGTGCGCCATTCTCTGCATAGGCCACTAAAATCGGTTGATTCCCCAAATTCGGGGTCAATTTCGCCCCAGGCGATCACGGCCTGATAGCCATCGGCTGCTGTCACAACGATGAAGGTGCTGAGGCGATCATTGCGCACGTCCGCGTTCAGGTTCGGCTGCGCCGCGCTGATAATCTGCCACAGGGGCACACCCGTGAACGAGGTCGAAACCGTGTCGGTGCCGCTCAAATAGGCGACTTCAACGGTCTGCGCCGAAAAACTGCTGGTGAGGTCAGCCACCGTCAGGGTGATGGGGTTCAAGACCTGACCATCCACCGTGAAGGCCGTATTGCCCTCCGGCAGGGTCACAGCATAGGGCACTTCCGGGATGCGGACGGAGATGAAATTCCAGTTGACCAGAATGTCCTGTCCCGCATCCGACAACACATAATCAACAAAGGCCTGTGCCAGCTCGGGGTTGGCGGCGTCGTTGGTGACGGCAATCGGATAAGTCGCAATCGTGTTCAGATAATCCGGGATGGGGATGGCGATCACCTGTTCGCTGATGTCCGGCGTCACATCCGAGATGTAGACGATGCCCGCATCCGCTTCGCCCAGCGCCACTTTAGCCGCCACCTGCCGCACATTGTCTTCTTCCGAAACGACGTTAGCCAGCACAGCCGTACTGTACACTTCGCCGTAAGCAGGATCGGCGGCGAGACGCTGGAGCATCGTGTCCGTGTAGGTGCGGACGGGAACATCCGGCGCGGCAATGACCAACTGCACGCCCTCATTGGCCAGATCGCGCAGCGTCGCAATGCCCGCCGGGTTATCGGCGGGCACAATGAGAACCAGCCGATTTTTGACAAACGTGCGGGGCGATCCGGCGATCCGCTCGGCATCGCGCGCCACTGTCATCTGGGTGTGATTAGCGCTGGCAAACACGTCAGCGGGCGCGCCTTCAGCGAGCTGCGTGGCGAGGGTCGATGAACCGCCGAAGCTAAACAACACCTCGACACCGGGGTGATCGGCCTCAAAGCTGGGGGCGATTTCTTCAAAGGCATCAGTGAGCGATGCCGCAGCAAAGACAGTGAGGGTTTGCGCCTCTTGAGCGCTCACGGCAAAGGTTCCGACCAATAGGGCTATCAAGACGAGAACGAACACGGTTTTCTTCATGAAACGATCTCCTTAGGTCTGCGTGGACTGCAAAACCAACTCGCAGCGGTCGATCCAAGTGAGGACGGCCCCAAGTTGGGTGATCACCATCTCGGCGGCTAAATAGCCCATACTTTGTTGATTATTGCCCTGCGCGCTTTGTAACCGGGCATACTCTGCCTGACAGACGGCACGCTGTCGCGCAATAATCGGCGCTGTCGGAAGCTTCAGGAGTTGAGCGATATACAATCGGCTCAAAAACTCCACTCGAACGCGGCGAATACTGGCCGAGGGAGCAACCGTGCTCAACCACTCGTCGAGCACACGCCATCCTGCCTCAGTCAGGGAGTATTCGATGCGTGGCGGCGCACTTTCTGACCACTGTTCGATTCCACTGATCCACGCCTGCCGTTCCAGTCGTTTCAAAACGGCGTATAGCTGACTGGTGCTGAGCTTCCAGACCTTGCCTAACCGCGCCGGATCTTGAAAGGTCTCAAGGAGCTGATACCCATGTTGTCCTTGTGCCGCGAGCAGTCCCAAAATTGTTTCATCAGGTGTCAATGCATTCATGTCTGTATTCCATCATGGAATAGACCCTATTCTAACTTGGAATAGGCAGATAGGCAAATCAATCATACAGGTGGTTTTTCCACTACCTAGCCGCATCGGTGGTAGCGGAGCGTAGGGACAAGCAGTCCGCATGAGGCACTAAAGGGATAACGTCGGTATCTGGAACGGGGGTCTTTGGGGTATCTGAGCGCATGGTCGATCAGCGGGAAACAGCACTGTAACCCGCCTCGTGACCGACTCGGCGAGCGTCGTCCGTATGCGAATCACCGCTACTCGGTAGATGCAGACCAGGTGGTGCTGGTCGAAAGGCAAGCGGACGCGATCACGTTTGGCGGGTGGGACTTTCTAGCGCTGGCGGTCGCAGGGATACACGTTTCAGATGATCTGCTATCTTCGCTGCGGAAACACCGCCGCGTGTTCGTCGCGCTCGACAACACGCCGGAGGCGCTGCAGAAGAATCGGGAGATTCATCACCATACCTTCAAACCAATTAATCAAGCCATAGACGAAATAAACCGCCATTGGCTTGGAAGTCGTTTTTTGGCAACTTTGCTGTGAGATGAAGCTCTACGTATTCAAGAGGGGGTATGATGTTGGCGGATCAATAGTAAGTACGCATCTTCCAACGTGGCATCGACTCTTGTCATCTCCGGGTGCGAGTGAGGATTGAGCGATCGTACGACACAATGTGTTGCCTGTGGGATGACACGGATAACCGATTTCTGCATTGTTATTTGTGTCAGATGTTCAATAGGTAGTCGAACTTGATAAACTTGTCCGGCAACCGAAGCTCTCAGTGTCTCAATAGCACCCGCATACCGCACCTGTCCGCCTTGTAATATGATCACTGTCTGGGCGATGCGTTCGGCTTCTTCTGGCTGATGGGTGCTAAAAACCGTCAGGCCATCATGTTTTCTCACCAGACGATAAGCGTTTTCTCGTTCCGCGACATCTAATCCTCGGCTCAGTTCGTCCAGCAGCAGCAGTCGAGGGTGCCCCAGAAGCGACTGGGCAATCCCTACCCGGCGCAGCTGTCCGGTGGAAAGGTGGCGGAAGCGTTGATCCGCTATAGCATCTAAGTGCAGGGCGGCTAAAACCTCTGACGGGCTGCCGCCCCGCAATCGAGCCAGATAGGTCAGGAGTTTGCGCGGTGTAAGGGCATCGGGTAATTCCAGATCCTGCGGCAAGTAACCGATCTGAGTTCGCAATGCACGCTGATCGCGTGCATAGTGCTGCCCAGCAAACGACAGTTCGCCCGCGTCAGGCGGACACAGCGTCGCCAGCACCTGCAGCAGTGTCGATTTTCCCGCACCATTGGCTCCTAGCAGCGCTGCCACGCCGCCCGATAACGTGAAATTCACTTCATGCAGAGCCGTTTGCGTGCCGTATCTTTTACTCAACCTGCTGACGATCAACGTCATCGTGTCAGTACGCGTCCGGACTCGTAGATGAGGAACAACCCACTCATGAGCACCACCACCGCCAGCAGAGGTATCGTATTCGACAAATTGAGATGGGCGACAATCGTACTGGCATTCGGGAAGGCCATGGCGGTAGCCAGCACTGTATCCCGCCAACCTACCAGAATCAGCAGCCCCCATGTCAGCGTGGGCGCGATGATACCCGCCAAATTGCTCCAGCGGACGGAACAGAACAAAGCAATCCCGACCACTCCCATCATGGGACCTGACCAGATGAGGAGCAACCGCCACAGCACGATTTGCAATCCCTGTCCCCACACCAGCAGTAGGAGCATCGCCGCTATTATGCCAGTCAGCGCCAAGATGAGTGCTAAACGGATATAGAGAAATTCCAGCGGCTGCACTTGGCTGAGTTGTTCAAACTCCCACAGTGTGCGCGTTGCTGGGCGAAAAAGATAAGCGACCGCGGCGACTGCGATCGGAGGCGAGAGCACGAGCAGGCAAAGTGTCGCTTCTGCCCCACCCACACCGACGCTGAGCAGCACCCCGAGCGCCGTGACCACCAGACTTGCCCACCAGAATGGCGCTTCAATCAGGCTCATCTGTGCCCACGCCACGTGCAGCCAACCACGCAATCCTCGCTGGACGGGGGACACTTCAACAGCGGGCAATAATTCGGAGCGTTGTTTATCCAATAGAGGTGTGAGTGCCGCCAACAACCTCGTCGTGTCCGGTTCCGAAATATCATACTGCTCCAACCGCTCGATTAACGACTGCATTTCGCCCAGTTCGTCGCGCTGCGCGGATGACAGATCATTTTCAATCATAGATGCCCTCCGTGATCGCTAAAAAACCTTTCATCAGTTTCAGCGCATGGAACAGGCGGCTTTTCACGGTGCCGACGGGAGCATGAGTCACGTCTGCAATCTCCTCCAGCTTCAGATCGTGGTAGAAGCGCAAAATCAACACCTCCCGGTGATCGGCTGACAATTTTGCCAGTGCCTGAATAACCGCTTCTCGATCATCAACTGCAAAACCGGCATCACCCGGAATGTCTGCGGTATCTTCCTCGAAATCGGCGACGCGTTCATAGCGATAGTGCGCCGATTTGAAGTGGTCACGCGCAAGGTTCCGGGCGATCGCATAGGCCCACGGCTTGAAGCGAGTCGGCCGGTTACCCTTATAAGTCAGCAGTCGCGTAAATGTTTCCTGTGCCAGATCATCTGCCAGCACCACATCACCGCTAAAACGACACAGGAACTTAAACAGAGGCGCATGATAGCGCCGTATCAATTCTATGGATGCCACCTGGTTCCCTTGCAGTACCTGTCGGTACAGCGTTTCATCGTCCAACATAGCCCCTCCGACGCCACGCGCTGTACACAGCATTGAGCGTAAAAAAGACCAGTGCCCCTCCAATCAGCAGCGCGCGATTGAACGCAGGATCGAGGTTGTCCAGCGGGCTTGAATGGTTAAACAGGAACATGACCTGCGTGTATGCACCTTGTGTGATCCAATCCCCATACCAATAGCCGACGATCACACCAGCAGCAATCCAATAACTGCCGCTGATGTTATTGACGAGCAGCGACAAGCCCGCCAGATAGAGCGCGGGCGCATAGGCGGGCAGCACCACCTGATTGAAATCGTAAGCTCCATAGGCAAAATAGAACAGCAGCGCCGTCAGCAGCCCGCTGATAGCGAGGAAGACAGCCGCTTCGAGCGCACGCAGCACCGGTACACGCCACGACGGTTCGCCATACGTGCGGCGAATTTCATCGAAGCCCTCTTCGCGTTCAATCGTCATCAGGTGGGCACACGCCAACCCGCCAACCAGAGTGAGCACCACTTCGAACACAGTCGTGATCTCTTGCAAAGGCGGCACTGCCTGACGCGATGCCCAGACTATGCAACCGATCAGCATGTAGCCGGGGAGGATCAGAAGCGGCAAAAGCGAGGCAATGCCGAAGACAATACGCGCCTCGTACCAGGCCGTTGTCCTAGTCAGCATTGAGCGTCTCCGCAATCCAAGTGTTAAGATCTTCGATCGGCAGTGCGCCCAAACTATCAAGTTGTGTGCTGATGGCGTACAACAAGTCAAAAGTCGCAGTTTCGCCAGCCGAAACATAGGTGTCAAACAGCACGTTAGCCAACTGGTAGCGTTCTGCAAAGGGCACCGACGAGTAGAACATCGTGCTACCTGCTGGCAGTCCGTCTTCCAGCAACTGGCGCATCGCCTCTACATCCCCGCCTGTCAGATAATGTACCCACAGGAAATAAGCGACGTTTTCCGTCAGCGCGTTGTCGCGCCCCGCGAACAGGCTTTTGATCAATGGCGCTCCCACGTCCAGATAGACGTTTTGCTCGCCTGTACTCAAGTAGGCAAATTCGCGCGGATCAATGAACAGATAGAGCGATTCGCGGGTTGCCGGGTACACCCGCCATTGCGTGAAACTGTCGCTCGCCAGCGGGACTGCAACCACAGTCAGATCAGGCACATCGGGGAAGAAGCGGCGCAGGTAATCGTAGGCGGGTACGATGTATTCTTCGATGGGCGCAAGCACGTCACTGCCATCCGCGACGCCAGCCACCGTCAGGCGTCCCTCCGTTCGTGTCTGAAGACTGCTTGCAGCAATCAATTCCGCCCAAGTAGTGCCATCCGAGGCAAAAGTAGTCGCGTCAAGACGTGTCAGGTTTGAAGAAAACGCGAGCGCATTAGGTTCCTCCACCTTCAGGTGAAAGGCAGCGGGCTGATCGAGCAGGCAGGTAGGTTCGGCAGCGAAGTTCGCATCATACAGGGTGATGTTTGGGAGAAGTCGCCCCGGTACTGGATACCACAGCACTGCGCACGGTAGGTACACCCCCTCTGGGCGAATGAAATAGGTCGCTTCCGGTGGTCTGCCCAAGCGTCGTTCCAGATAGGTGATATTGCCTGTATAAGTGATTTCAACCACTGCGGAAGCGCCGGGGGAGATTGGCGCTGGCAGCGTCAGCGTCAATGTATCGCCGTTACGCCCGAGCGGCATACTCGAATCCCTAATCTCGAACTGGTGATACAGCGAAAACGTGAGTTCAGCCAGCGGCGCATCGCTCCGGTTCACTACGTCCATTCGTGCAGTGATTTGTGCGGGATCATTTAGGGTAAAAACAACATCGTATGCAGTCACACGGAACGGCATGGCAGAAGGCAGCACGGGATCGCCGGAAGCAGCTCGCTGCTCGTCTTCTGACCGGATCTGCTGGTTAGCAGCATGAACCTGGACTGTAAAACTCGCAGCGGCAAGGGCAACTACACCTAAGGCACACATCATCAGCACGGTGATCCGCGCTGACCGGCGGTGAAAACGGTTAACAATCACCCGCCACACCATCAAACTGCCCAGCAGCGCGATCAACCCGGCATAAAACACGACTGTTAAAGCGGGAAGCTGACCCTGTGGAATTTGTCCCCACACCAGCGGATTGACGGATTGATTCATCGTCACGAAATTGATCAGGTTGATACCGGGTACAGGCAGACCATCGTTATTCAGTGTGTTCGGAACAATGCCGACTCCCACCCACAGCACCGCGAACAACGGATACATCCAACGACGAATGCCGACTGTGTGCTGCACCGCCATGATTAACATGGTGACAAAGCCAATCGACACCAGCACCAGAAGAAGTTGATGCAAGGTATAGGCGATAGGCAAACGACCCGGCGGCGCGGTGACAAGTACGATTATCGGGGCGACGACGAGTGCGCCGAGCGCCGTGATCCCTGCCAACCAGCGCGCCAGCAGCACTTCAACGCCGGTCGGAAGTGCCACTTCCAGCAGGTCGAAGCGGCTGCGGGACGGACGCGATACCTGAATACCGCTGAGAAACAGGCCGATCAAACTGCCAAAGCCAAGCACAACATTAAACAACCCGCGAATGCTGCGGTAGTCATCCTGAGTATACGTGGTGATGATGAAACCGCTCCACACGGCTATAAACAGCAGATAGCTCCAGTGGAAGTTGAGCCGCAGTTCGAGCCGGTAGACGGTCGCAAAGCGCCGGAGTGTATCAAGCATGATCCGCCTCCTTCTCGGTTGCAGTGATCACGGCCATGTAGCCTTCTTCCAGTTCTGGTTCTACTGGAATTCCCCGCCCTAGCGGATTTTCAAGCGACAACACACGCACCAGCATACGTCCGCTCGCGGTGCGACTGGCGGTCACTCGATACGTGCTTTCTATCTGCTCATATTCGCGCGGTTCAATCTCGACCTGCCAGATGCGCCCATTGGCGTGCCGCATCAATGTTTCGGGGGCCCCACTGAAAATGACCTGACCGCGGTTGAGAACGGCGACGGCAGAGCAGCTTGCCTCAATATCACCCACAATATGGGTGGAGAGCAGCACGGTGCGTTCACCAGAAAGGCGGGTGAGGAGATTGCGGAAGCGAATTCGTTCTTCGGGATCGAGACCGGCGGTTGGCTCATCAACGATAATGAGCTGCGGATCTCCCAGTAATGCCTGCGCAATCCCTAAACGCTGCTTCATGCCGCCAGAGTAACCGCCGACTCGCCGCTTGGCATCTTTTGTCAGATTGACCTGCTCCAAGAGCGTTTTTACCTGTTTTTGCCGCTCGATGCGTGTTAAGCCTTTCATCACGCCAATGTAATCGAGTAGCTCATAGGCGTTGAGGCTTTTGTAAAAGCCGAAATCCTGCGGGATGTAGCCGAGATTTTTTCGCACAAAGCCCGGATCACGCATGACATCTATTCCGCCAACCCTGACCTGTCCGGTAGTGACCGGCATCAGCGTTGTAATAACGCGCATCAAGGTTGTTTTTCCCGCGCCATTGGGGCCCAAGAGCCCGAACATTCCCCGATTGATGGTCAATGAAACGCCGTCTAAAGCGCGGAATTTGCCATAGTCTTTTACGAGATCGATGATCTCTATCTTCATGGTCGAAACTTCCTGTTGTCCGTTTCCTATAGGACGACAAGACTTGTTAAAGGGTTTAAAACTGCTCAGGCAATCGCCGCACTGCAAATGGCATCATGTGATCAAGTCGCGAAGCGCTGGTAAGACAAGGCGCTGGTACATCTCGTTCATCTCCTCCGGCGTGTGGCGCATATCTTCGTCGAACCACCAGCGCAGCAGCATGAGAAACGTGTTTGCCACAAACTGCCCGACGACAGACAGGGGGGTTGGGGTATCCGTCTTCTCCGCGATCATCGAACGCAGGTTGGTCTCGATCAACTGGCTGATTTGCTGAAGCAGGCTGCGGTTCAGCAGGTCTGCACCTTGTCCCCACACGAGCGCCTGCATCAACCGCCGCTGCTCTTTCACATGCCGGAACAATTCCAGGCTGGGCAGCCGACCGTATTCCAATTCGCCTCGGTGCGCCGCATAATCCCCCAGATCATGAATCATCCGCTCGATCTGACTCAAGAGCAAGTTTTCTTTGTCGGTGAAATGGGCATAGAATGTCGAACGTCCCACATCCGCCCGATCCAGAATATCCTGCACCGTGATGTCGTCATAGCGCTTTTCAAGCATCAGCCCAACACAAGCATCCGCGATGAGCTGCTGCGTTCGCCGTGAGCGGCGATCGGTTTTGCCGCTGTGCATATCGGCCTCTCCTTCAGAAGAGCGCGCACAGCGGAAGCGAAGCCTCAGCTATCAGGTGCCCGTGCTGCACATGCGCCGCAGATGCCGAACTGGAAACCTAACCTCGCGCTGTCAGAACTTCACAGCAGGGTACAATAGAATGAATGTGGATACACAAGCGTGACCTGAGCAGCAAAGTGGCAACGATTCTCGTGATTGATGATGAGGACAGCATCCTCAATATAGTTGACGCCTATTTGAAAGCCGACGGCAATACCGTCTATGCTGCGCGGGATGGCGCGGCGGGACTCGCGGCGTTTCAGCGGTACAAGCCGGACCTAGTGATCCTCGATATTATGCTGCCGGAGATGGATGGCTTGGAGGTTCTGCGGACTATCCGCCGCAGTTCGGAGGTCTACGTCATCTTGCTCACCGCAAGATCGGAGGAATTTGACCGGGTGATGGGGCTGACTGTCGGCGCGGACGACTATCTCACCAAGCCATTCAGCCCGCGTGAACTCGCCGCGCGGGTCAAAGCCGTTCTGCGCCGCGGACGCGCATCCGCACAGGATGAGCGTCAGGTGTATGTGTTCCAGCACCTCAAGATTGACATGCAGCGCTATGAGGTCTGGCGCGATGAGGAGTTGAGCGAACTGACGGCACTGGAGTTCAAGCTGCTGTCGGTTTTGGCGATGTATGCCGGAATGGTTCTCAGCCGGGAACAGCTCCTCGAACGGGTGTGGGGCTATGATTTCTACGGCGAAGCGCGCGTCGTGGATGTGCATATCGGTCACATCCGGCAGAAGCTGGAGCGTGATCCCGCTGATCCCCAGTTCATCGTCACGGTGCGCGGCGTCGGCTACAAGTTTGCGGATGGGCGGCCGTGAACCTTTCGCGCAAGCTGTTCCTGTCGTATCTCGTCGTCGTCCTCATCGGGCTAGCGGTACTGTCTGCCGCGACGGCGTTTGTCGCCCCGGCAAACTTCACCGACCTGATGCACCATATGCGTGGCAGAGGTGCAGACCTGATGATGGGCGAACACATGACAGAACTCGATGCCGAATTCGACGCGGCTTTTCGCCAGTCCGTCAACAGCGCCTTGATCCTTGCCGGAATCACGGCGATTCTCTCCGCTGTCGGCGTGAGCTGGTTCGTCAGCCAGCAAATCACCCGCCCGATTCGATCGCTGGTCGCACTCAGCCAACAGATCGCCGGGGGAAGCTATCAGCAGCGGCTCAAACTCGATACCCGTGACGAATTCGCGGAACTGGTGGAGAGTTTTAACCGCATGGCGGAGTCGCTCGCCAGTACGGAAGCCATGCGCGTGCAGCTCATTGGGGATGTCAGCCACGAACTCAAAACCCCGCTTGCCGGGATCAAAGGCTATATGGAAGGGCTGCAAGACGGCGTGCTGCCCGCCACCCCGGAAACCTTCGAACTGATCCACCGGGAGGCCGACCGGTTGCAGCGGTTGGTGCAGGACTTGCAGGAGCTTTCACGCACCGAAGCCGGACGAATCGCGCTCGATATCCGGCCATTACGACCGGAAGCCATCGTCAATCCGGTGGTTGAGCGGATGCAGCCGCAGTTCGCGGATAAATCGATTCGGCTCACGATCAACCTGTCGCCCGATCTGCCGGAGGTGAGCGCGGACTGCGACCGGTCGATTCAAATCTTGACCAATTTGCTCGGCAATGCGCTGCAATACACGCCAAGTGGCGGACGCGTAGAACTATCCGTCCGCCGTGATCACCACAACATCTGCTTGGCAGTCGAAGACACGGGGATCGGGCTGTCGCCGGAGGCGCTGCCTCATGTGTTTCAACGCTTTTACCGTGTGGATAAATCCCGATCACGCGGCAGCGGCGGCACCGGAATTGGGCTGACGGTCGCCAAACATCTCGTCGAAGCGCAAGGCGGGCAGATCGGGGCTGAAAGCAGCGGTCTCGGCAAAGGCAGCCGCTTCTGGTTCACACTCCCGACCCCCTAAACTTTACCAAAACTTCATACAAGCGACATCGCCGCGCCATGCAGTTCTGACAGACTGTGAACAAATCTGTTTGGCATGTAAGGAGCGGTTATGGTTCGCAAATCTTTGCTTCTGATGATCGTAGTGCTGGCGCTGCTGAGTATTGGCGTGTTGATCGCAGCGGCCCAGGAGGATGAACCGACCACCCCGCCGTTCGGGCAGGGGATGATGGGTGGCATGGGCGGCATGATGCATCGCGGCATGATGATGGGCACGGGCGATATGCCCGGCATGACGGCCATCGCCGAAGCCCTCGGCATGGAGCCGAATGCGCTGGTCGAGGCGCTGCATTCCGGTCAGACGCTCGCGCAGATCGCCGAAGCGCAGGGCGTCGAGCTTCAGGCGGTGACCGATGCAATGCTCGCCGCTGCCGAGGGACATGTTGCGGAGTTGGTCGCTGCCGGCACGCTGACTCAGGAACAGGCCGATGAACACCTCGCCTACTTGCAGGAACACCTTGCCGAGATGCCCATGTTCTCTCGCGAAGGCTGTGCGATGATGGGCGGCATGGGCATGATGCATCACGGTCACGGCGGCAGGATGGGCCGTGGCGCAGGGTTCAATAGCTAACGCGCCTAACCGCCCTTTAGCGCTTCAAAATCAAACCCGATCACCATGATACGATGATCGGGTTGTTTTTGCTGTGAGAAGCGACACCGAGTCGGGACGAGCTACCGGTTCTCAAAAGCAAGCAGCAGTTCTTCGTAGCTGTTGATCTCGTCTGTTTGAACCGTGATGATGTCCTGCGCTAACGCGCGTAGGTCGGCGTGTCCCTGCTGATCCGCGTCGCGTTCCAGCAGGCGTTCCGACATATGCACTGCGTCATCGTGATGATCGACCATCGCCTCAAACCATGCGACCTCGTACTCTACCCCTTCCAGACGGTTGAACCCGGCGAACATCCCCATCATCATCGGGGGATCGCTCGCAGGCATTCCGCTCATGTTCATGCCACCATGATCCATGTCGCTCATCTGATCGTCGGTCATCTCCGCCATCAAGAGCGGGCTGTAGTCGATGTTGTACCATTCCAGCAACCATGTCTGCATCTGCTCAATCTCGGGCTGCTGCGCCTCAATCACAGCATTACAGACCTCGGTGAGTGAGTCCGAAACATCCGTGCGCGCCAGGCAGTCGAGCGCCATATCAATCGCCATCTGGTGATGATCGATCATGCCTTCCATGTAACGGACTTCTGCGCGCCCGATACGTCCTTCAACCGGCGCGTCGGCAAAGGCAGAGGGGACAGCCGCAAAGCCAAACAGCAGCAGCGCCACCAGTGTCACCATACGTTTCATAAACAGACTCCCTGATAGTTTGTTCCTCAAAGTATCGGTGGGATCAGTCCGTTTTTCACCCGCCAAATGGCGTGTGTCCGCGTTGGTCACGCCATTTAGCGCATTCGCAAGCACTTGCTTTGACCTAGGATGACCTGTGTAAAGCACGTACCGACCTTTAGACAGGAGTGTAAACGATGAGCCGCTCAGCTGATCACCTGCACGATGAGGGGCAGGAAGCGCATCACCATGCTTCCACCAAACCCCAAGTTGCTGACCATGCCGCTCATGATCTCAATTACCGCGCGAATGAAATCCTTGAACCGCAGCCCGCTGTTCCGGTAATGGACAGCGCGCAGCACCACGATCACACTAACATGGGACACGATCACCATGCCATGCCGCATGGCGGACACAACGCCCATGCGAGTCACGGGGTGATGCACGAGGGACACGCGACGATGATGCGCAACCGCTTCTTCGTTGTGCTGCCGCT
Organism: Candidatus Flexifilum breve; assembly: GCF_016713355.1. Lineage (NCBI taxonomy): Bacteria > Bacillati > Chloroflexota > Anaerolineae > Aggregatilineales > Candidatus Flexifilaceae > Candidatus Flexifilum > Candidatus Flexifilum breve. The sequence goes on along the minus strand of NZ_JADJPI010000006.1, from coordinate 9,692 downwards.
GACGATCATCGTCGTGCTGTACTCGCCGATGGTGCAGACGTGGCTTGGTTTCTCGATGCCGGGATTTCCTGGCAGCAGCCTGATCGCCCCGGTATTGGGTTCCTTCATCTTCGTTTACGGCGGCTTGCCATTCTTGGGGATGGCACGGCAGGAACTGGCGCAGCGGCAGCCCGGCATGATGACGCTGATTTCCGTCGCCATCAGCGCCGCTTACCTCTACAGCATCGCGATCTTCTTCTTCCCGCCCGCTGCATCAACGGACATGCCGGGCATGGTGACAGCACCCCCCATGATGGATTTCTTCTGGGAACTGGCAACCCTGATCGCGGTAATGCTGCTTGGACACTGGATCGAGCTGCGCAGCGTGGGACAAGCACAGGGCGCGCTCCGCGAACTGGCGAAACTCTTGCCTGATACGGCAGAACGCCTACTGCCTTCCGGCGAAACGGAAACGGTCGAAGTTAATCAACTGCGTGTCGGTGACCGCCTACTCATTCGTCCCGGGGCAAGTATCCCCGCCGATGGGGTTGTCACGGACGGCGAGAGCCGCGTCAATGAAGCGATGATCACAGGCGAGAGCCGTCCCGTCCATAAACACCCCGGTGAGGCGGTGATCGGCGGCACGGTCAATGGATCGGGGTCGCTGCGCGTGGAGGTGCGGCAGGTGGGTGAAAGCACGGCGCTGGCGGGAATCATGCGGTTGGTCGAAGACGCGCAGCAAAGCCAATCACGAGCGCAGACACTCGCGCAGCGGGCCGCTTTCTGGCTGACGATCATCGCGCTCGCGGCGGGCGCGCTGACGTTCGTCGGCTGGTTGATCTTCACAAGCAGCCTTTCCGAAGCCGTCAAGCATATGGTCACGGTGTTGGTGATCGCGTGCCCGCATGCGCTCGGTCTGGCAGTGCCGCTGGTGGTGGCGATCTCCACGACCCTTTCCGCCCGCAATGGTTTGCTGGTGCGTCAGCGGTTGGCACTTGAGAGCGCGAAAGACTTGAACACCATCATCTTTGACAAGACCGGGACACTCACGAAGGGGGAGCAGGGCGTCGTCCATGTCACGGTATCTGGAATCGCCGAAACCGCTGCGCTGCGGATCGCCGCCGGGCTGGAGGGCGACAGCGAACACATGATTGCGCAGGCAATTCGTTCGTATGCGCACGAGCGCGGTATCACCCCCGCGCCGGTCAGCCGCTTTGAAAGCCTCGCCGGACGCGGCGTGCAGGCGGCGGTGAATGGCGTGACCCACTTCATCGGCGGACCACGCCTGCTCGAACACCTGAATCTGAGTGTTCCGTCCGCCCTACAAGCCGATCAAGCGCATGCCGAGCGTGCCGGGCAATCGGTCATCTACCTAACGACTGAGAGCGAAGTTGTCGCCCTGTTTGCGATTGCCGATGTCATACGCGAAGAGAGCCGCTCAGCCGTGCAGCAGCTGCATGATCTCGGCTTGAAAGTGGCCATGCTGACAGGCGATAGTGAACCGGTCGCGCGTGCCGTCGCCCAAGCACTCAACATCGATACGTATTTCGCTCAAGTGCTGCCCGAACACAAAGCCGATAAGGTGCGCGAACTTCAGCGCGGCGGCGATAAAGTGGCGATGGTCGGCGACGGTGTGAACGACGCTCCGGCGCTCGTCACCGCCGATGTGGGGATCGCCATTGGCGCAGGAACCGATGTCGCGATTGAGAGCGCGGGGATCGTTCTCGTGCGCTCCAACCCGCTCGACATCGTGAAAATCGTCCGGCTCAGCCGCGCAACCTACGGCAAGATGATCCAGAACCTGATCTGGGCGACCGGTTACAATTTGATCGCCATCCCGCTGGCGATGGGCATCCTTGCTCCCGTGGGTATCACGCTCGATCCGGCGGTCGGCGCGGTCTTGATGTCCGCCAGCACCGTGATCGTGGCGCTTAACGCGCAGCTTCTACGCCGCCTCGATTTGGTTGCGGCATAGCGCGTCACAACAACTAGCCCTTGTATAGGACAAGGGCTGGGCTTCTGAATGAGATATCAGCCTTATGCTTCGGTGGGTGCATATTCGATAGCAGTCAGCGCGTGCTCGATGCGCTCCCATGAGGCTGACTGATCCCACTGCACCGTGACGAGCTGTGATGGTTTGTTGATGTCCAGCACTTCGACACCGGGAATGCTCTCAAGCTCACCGCGCACCGTGCTCACACAGCCGTTGCATGTCATATTCGGCACTTTGAACGTCTTCTTTTCCACGATTGAGTCTCCTGATAGCCTACTTCGCTTCCAGCGTAACAATTCTCGTTCGCCGCAGCACACGCCATTTGGCGGTATTTTGGAGTGTGCACAACGATATAATGACGGTAAGGCAAGATCCGGAGAGATGAATGATGCGTGTGCTGCTCGCTGAGGATCATAAAATCGTGCGCCAAGGAACGCGCATGTTTTTGGAAAGCATCGGTGTCGAGGTGATCGGCGAGGCGACCACAGGCGTGGAAGCCGTTCGTTTCGCGCGTAAACTTCAGCCTGATGTGGTGATCATGGATATTCACATGCCGGAACTCACCGGCGTGGAAGCGACGCGGCGCATCCGTCACGACAATCCTGACGTGCGGGTACTGGTGCTCACCGCTTACGATGATCCGCCCTATGTCCATGCGCTGCTCGAAGCCGGTGCAGACGGCTATGTGTTGAAGACCGCTGAGTTTTCGCAGTTGTACCGCGCACTGCAAGAAGTCGCTGTTGGGCGTACCGCCTACGATGCCGGTGTGCTGGCGAAAGCTGCCGGACACGCTCACGATACCACTGCATTGGTTGAGGGACTAACCAGCCGCGAACTCGAAATCTTAGGGTTTGCTGCTCGCGGGTTGACCAATAAGGAAATCGGCAAAGCCCTGTTCATCTCCGACCGTACTGTTCAGGGGCATCTTCAGAATGTCTATCAAAAGCTGGGGGTGGGTACACGCACAGAAGCGGTCACCGCAGGCTTGGCACGGGGGCTCATCACACTGATGGATGGATCGCCTACCCCATGAAGACCAGCGCCAAAGGGCTGTTCGCCGGATCGCTGCTGCTCAACCTATGGTTCTTTACGCAGGTGCTGCGTCCGCTTCAGCGGTTGAAGGCACGTGCCGCCAAGCTCGCCGCAGGCGACCTAACCGCATTTGACCAGCCGTGCGGGGGAATCTCCACTATTGGGGGAACTGCGCCACACGATGGCGAGTATGGTCGGGCATGTGCAGCGCGCCCAAGCGGAAGGTCTGACGTATCGTCACGCTCTGACCGAAGGTCAGGAGGCGGAACGTACACGTATCGCGCATGAACTTCACGACGAAACCATTCAATCGCTCATTGCGGTGGCTCAAGGCATCGAACTTGGGTTGAACTGGTTGGAACATGATCCTGATCGGGCGAAATCGATGCTGAGCGCAGCCCGCGCTCAGGCAGTCGAAAGTGTCGAGAACCTGCGCCGCATGATCGCCGACCTGCGCCCCCCTGCCCTTGAAGAACTCGGGATTGTCGCCGCCTTACAGCTCCTCGCGTCGCAAAACCGGGGGCTTCACGTACAGGTCAACGTCTCCGGCGATGCACGCCGCCTTGAGGAACAGCAGGAACTCACCTTGTTTCGCGTGGCACAGGAAGCAGCACGGAATGCACAGCGGCACGGGAACGCACGCCGCATTTCGCTTGAACTGGACTTTCATGCAGCGGATGTCCAGATTGCCATCACCGATGATGGTCTGGGCTTTACACCGCCTCCCACCCTCGATGGTTTGGCTCAAACCGAAAAGTTTGGACTGCTCGGAATGAAAGAGCGGGTTGAGCAGTTACACGGTACGCTGCACGTGGTGAGTGAACCCGGCAAAGGCACGCGTGTGCACGTGAAACTGCCCCTCGACCCGATCGCTCAGCCTACAGAGAAGGTTCGCGATCCGGTGTGTGGGGCAGCCATTGAGCCTCGCCACGCTTTTGGCAGTGTAGTCTACGAGGAGTTCAGGTATTACTTTTGCTGTCCAGTCTGTCAGGGCGCGTTTCAGGCTCAGCCGAGCCTGTACGTCAGAAACGCTGCGTCAAATGAATAACAGAATATCTTTTCTAGGCAACCAAATCGCTCCTTGAAAGTTCCTAAGGGATTATAATAGTTGCCCCCTGTTCAAGAAGCGAACACACTTGTACTAAAGCGAGTCGACACAGTCCGAAAAACGAAAAGGCTTACATGATGATGTAAGCCTTTTGTTCAAGTTGTGTCTTGTATACCGGTCGATTTAAGAGAAGCTTGTTGGGCCCTATAGGACTCGAACCTATGACCTCACGGATGTGAACCGTGCGCTCTAACCAACTGAGCCAAGAGCCCGTCACGCCGCGCGTTTGAAGCTACGGTCAACGTGATGTAAAGTATAGCCTGCCTCGTCCACGTTGACAAGGCTCTGTTTTAGAGAGAGACGAGGGTGTAAGTGCGACTTTGCGCTACCGATTCTTCCGCCCTGCTGCGCGCGCTGATGTGGCGCCGCAGCTTTCCCTGTTGATCACCGCCATGTCGTTGATGACGGGCTGTACGCTCAGCGCGCAGCCTCCCCCGCCCACAGCGACCACGCCGCCGACCGCCGCGCCCATCCCTACCCTCGACACAAGCGGTTGGGAAGTGCTCGCGAATGGGCTGGAACGGCGCTTGATCACCGTGACCGCCAACACTTTTTCGACCTTAACTGCTCGTGCTGCGCATCGATCCGGCGCTCTATACGTTGCGCGCGCACTATCGCCTGGCGAACCGCTCACGCTCGGCACGTGGCGGGAAGTGCTGCCCGGCGCGGTCGCATTCGTCAACGCCAACTTCTTTGATACGGCGCAGCAGGCGCTCGGGCTCGTCGTGAGCGATGGCGTCGCCTATGGGCAAAGCTTTACCGACCGTGGCGGCATGCTGCAAGTGCAGAACGGCGTTCCGCGCGTCCGGTCGATTCTGCAAGAGCCCTACTACGGCGAAGCGCTGGAACAGGCGGTGCAGGGTTTCCCGGTGCTGGTCGCCAACGGGCAGACTTCATTCACCAATACGCAAGGGGATCGGGCATCGCGGCGGACGATTGTCGCGCAAGACGCTAACGGACGCATTCTCCTGCTGACGACACCCTCGTTGTTCGGGATGCGACTGGTCGATCTCAGCGCCGGGCTGCCCGCGACCGATCTGAATCTCGTCACGGCGGTAAATTTGGACGGCGGTGGTTCAACCATGATGTGGATCGGCGGGAACGCCGCGTATCAGCTTTACTCGTTCGATCCGGTACCAGCGGTATTAGCGGTCTATCCGCGTTAAAATCATCCGTCATAAGGGACCGAGGCTGCGGCGCGGCCTGACACTTTGATTATTGGGAAAACATCATGGCTAATCCAAAGACTTATCTTCGCCCGACTACGCCTGATCGCCTCTGAACTGGCGCAGAAACCGGGCAGTTTGCTGCTGGCGGGCGGCGCGCTGGCGCTCGGCACACTTGACCTGCCCTACTCCACCGTGATCGATTTACAGGCGATCCCGGAACTCAACCGCCTGGACATGGATGAAGGCGGCGTGACGCTCGGGTCAGCGGTCAAGCTGGAGCAGCTGCTCGGTTGGGAAGAACTGCCGGACGTATTCCGACGCGCACTTACCCGGGCGATCCCCGCCAACATCCGCACCAATCTATCAATTCTCGAAAGCCTGCGCGAGCGCCAGCACCCCATGCTGCGTGAATGGCTGGCGGCCATCACCGCGCACGATATCGGTATCGAATGGCTGAAAGAGGGGCAGCTTGATTGGGAAAGCATCGCCGGGCTGCTCGTTCACGCCGACGAATTCGATCAGTTGTTCATCACGTCGATTGACATCCCCGCCGTGCCGCAGCGTCAGGCATTGGGCGCGGCCTTCGTCGCTCGGACGCCGGCTGATGTGCCGATTGTCAACGCGGCGGTGTACGTGTATTTGAACGAGGAAAACACGGTCGAATCGATGTTCGGGGCGCTGTGCGGCGCCACGGCTGAACCGGTACTCGGCTTCACCCTCGAAACATTGATCGGCAGCCCGCTCGACGCGGCCAACATCGCCAGCGCGGTCAAGGCCGTCGCGGCGCTAGTCAATCCAGTTGGCGACTATCTCGGCAGCGCGGAGTATCGCCGCGAGATCGCGCGGGTGTGCGTCGAACGGGCGCTCGCCGAATGTCTGGAGCAGCTCAGCGCGTAACCAGTTCAGCGCGCGCGGAAGTAAACGAGATAGCGCCCCCTGGTGATCACAAAGTCGATGGGCGTTGCAAAATCGTCGGTCGCGCCGTACGCGCACTCGGGATCGGTCTCGAAGCAGATGAGAATATCCACATCAAGCGCCCGGAGCGCCGCAACGGGCGTCATATCATGGTAGATAGCGTAGCGATGCAGCCCTTCCCAATCGACGAAGCCGCGATCCTGCTGAAGGGTGAACCAGAATAACTCATCGCCGACGACAGTTGTGCCCGCCGGGATTTGCCATGTCAGCAGATCGGCTTCCGCGATGAGGCGCGAATTCGGCTCATCACGCTGTGCATTCGCCATATCGAAGATCGGCGGCGCAGCAAGGGCGGGCAGAACGACAAACACCGCGATCACCAGTGCCAACCGGGAGCCCACAGCGCGGGCAAACGCATAGGCGACAAACGGCGCGAACAGGGCAAAATAGCCGTAGGTCGTGTTGATGAACAAGGGCAGCAGCAGCAGCGCCGCGAGCAGCAGCGCGACGAGCGCCCGTTCGCCGCGCCACAGCAGCAGCGCGAACGCGCTCACGATGGCAAGCAATTCGACTGGCGCCAGCGCCAAACTGAAGCTGACAATATACTGTCCGATCAGTTCGAGCGATGAGGGAGAGAAGCGGAGACCGTTGAGACCCTGATAGTAGGCGGTGAACTCCCGATAATGGCGCAGGCTTTCCTGCAATATCCGGCAGAAAGTGGCCCGCGCCGTACAGAGCAACGCCAACCGCGCACGCCAGCGCATAGACGAAGACGTACTGCCACTGACGGCGATAACACAGCGCGATCAGCAGCAGGCCGAGCAGCCCGCCGAAACCGAAGGCCGCCGTCGGCACTGCTTCCAGCCCAATCCACAACGACACCCCCATCACGGCGGCCGACCACATACGTTTGCGCTGCAAGAAAGCAAGTAAGCCGTACAAAACGCACGAGGTATACACCGCCAGTAGTATGTCGGGGCGCATATTGTGCGCAGCGCGTGTGAAAGCGCTCAACGCCAGCATACAGGCGACGCCAACCAGCATGCGCCCGCGCATGCCCGCCCGCCACAACGCCGCCCCAGTGATCACCACGCTGAGCAAGCTTGAAAAACAGCGGCACCACCCGCAAATTGATAAGCGAGGCATCGGTGAAGCGCATCCACAGCCCCATCAGGGCGTAGTAGCCGGGCATCACCGGGTCCGGATCGCCAAATACGGATGCCGGGAAGTTGACGGCTAACCGACCTGTTTTGGCAAAGTGGGTCGCGGCGCTGCCGAACCACGGTTCATCCGGTAGATCGAGCGGCATGAACTCGCCGAGACTGGACACATGCATGGCGACCAACGCGGATTGCGATCAACCCGGCCACCAGCGTCGCATAACCAAGCAAACGCGCACTCGGCGCAGCGCCGGGCGTAGTGGTCACCATGACCGCCGCCAACGCACAGAGCGCGACTGCATGCACGGTCACGACCCACAGGCTGACGGGAAAGGTCATAAGGCGCGCATGCTGATCGAGATAGGTAATCGAGCCCATCACGAGAAAGGTGATCACACCAGCGGCGACGAGGACGAGCGCCGTCCCGGCGCCATCCGCCAGTTCACGGCGGATGCGGGGCTCCAGCAGCACGAAACCCACAGCCAACGCGGAAAGCAGCAGGTAGCTGGTGACGAGGGTCGATGGATTGATATGGTAGTAACGGGTCAGCCACTCGGCGTCGAGTGTTTGCCGTGTGGCGAGTATGCCCCACGCCAGCAGCGTGAGCAGCGCGGTCAGAGCAAAAAGGGCGGGTACGGAGGCTGTGTATCATGCCGCCTATTCTAATCGGTGCACGGCGAAGATTTCAACCAGCGGCGTGAGCGCGGTATACTAAGAGTGAATGTTACAGATATGTCCAGTGTACGCTCATCGAATGTCTTGAATAATTAGACACTTTTTGAATAGGAGAGGTCGAGAGGTGCTGCGAGATTTCTTTCCCCTCAAGGTAAGGTTTCAAGTGAGGTGCTCGATTGTTATCAAATTGGAACACGCAGACAGAGATCGTTGATGATTTCCTGAGTCAGCTATATGTCTCAAAGCGAAGTATCAATGAAATTAAGTTTGATGATAATTACGGTGTAATTTTGGGGAGTTTTTCAACCAATATGCGCGAGTTGGTAACGATCTGGCATATTGAATCTCAACTGCTCAAACAAATGGAAGACAGACCTAGATTACGTGTTTCATTGCTCTCAATAACTTATCAAGATTTTGAACTCTCTTGAAATGTGTGTTGACATGTTACGTGAGGATATCCTTTCAGATCCCTGTCCTTATAAGAAACGTAAATGAAGCGATTTTGTTGAAGTTATTGTTTGGCTGCCGATCCAAACCTCCTGACGAAAATAGAACAGGGAAAATTCAGATCCAGAGAAGCAATTGCCAATGTACGAAAAATCTTGCCCGAATTTATACGCCACTGGGATGTTCCAAAGTCAATATTTTGTACACATCAATGTAAAAGACTACTTTCAGTTTGCAACATACATGTCCGAAAAAGACGAAGCTGCAACTAGGGGATGTTTACACATGCTTGCATCAACCCTTATGTTAAGTTGCATAGTATTTGAGTTCATTTTCATGACTCATTGTCAATCTCCTATGTTTTGGTCGCTTAATGATATGAAAAAGCCAGTTTGGTCACTAACAAAAATAGGTGACGATTGGTTGAGATCCGTTAATGATACGTTGAACACCTTGAATTTGAAGGACTCAGAATAAAACATGCAAATCACCCTTACCCTCAACAACGAAAAACGCACGCTTGAGGTGCAGCCGCATGAACGCCTGCTGCGCGTGCTGCGCCGCTACGGCTGCTACAGCGTCAAGTTTGGCGACGAGCACGGCCTAACGGGCGCGGACACGGTGCTGCTCGACGGCGTGCCCGTCAATTCCGGCAATCTGCTCGCCATGCAAGCGATGGTCATGATCCTCACGCTGGAAGGCATCGGCACCTCGTAACCTACATCAACTGCAAGAGGCGTTCATCGAAACCGGGGTGATCCAGTCCGGCTACAAACACCCGGCGCAGATTCTATGCGCCTATGCCCCTCTCCAGCAAAACTCCAACCCGACTGAAGCCGAAGTCCGCGAAGCGTCTCCGGGTGTGCTCGACCTTGGGCGAAACGGGCTACGTCAAGCCGGGCGCAAGGGGATCTGCGGCGGCGGCGGCGGTGCTGCGCGCGAAGACGTGCCGCCCTACGGCCTCGAGCGGGCAATCCCTGCGCCGCCGGAATTATTCGGTTCGCCGTTCGACGACCTATGGTTCGGCGGGGGCGATGGCAGCGGCGATGTGCAGACGCGCACCAAAGCCGCGATCATCGTGTGTGCCGCCGGAAGTCGGAAGCGCTCAAGACCGTCGGCAAGAGCGAACCCAAAGTCGACGCGGCCGGCTGGCGGCGGAAAACCCGCCCTTACGGACGACATCGAACTGCCGGGAATGCTCCATGCCGCCC
>NZ_JADJPI010000005.1:0-21375 GCF_016713355.1 Candidatus Flexifilum breve | reverse complement strand
CACCTGCCGCGCTGATGTGCGTGTCGAGACTTCGCTGCGCACGTCGGTGGTCGCCTTAACTGTGAAGCCGTCGCCGCTGCCTTCGACATGGGTTGCCACCAGGGACGCTGGCCAACAACGTCGCGCATCTCAAACTTATCGGCTCCCGCGCGTGACCATTACGTTGCAGCGTCGAACCGGGCTGCAGTTGGCGGCGTAAATCCGCGGGCTTCACCCTGCGCGACGATTTTGCCGTGGTTGATGATCAGAAACCCGGTCGCAGACTTGCTCAGCTTCGCTCAGAATGGGCGTGCTGAACAAAACCGTGTGGACTTTGCCCGAGCGCCGCAATTCGCGTCGCGCACTTCGATCACCCGCTGCGGGTCGATGCCAATAGTCGGCTCATCGAGAATGATCACGGGCGGGCGCCGCACCAGCGCCTGCGCCAAGCCGAGCCGTTGCTTCAAGCCTTTGGGAGAGGTGGCGCACGAGTTGATTCTGGCGGGCGGTCGGTCAGAAAGCGGGCGAGCGCCGCATCGACGGCGGGTTTTGCTCGTTTTGACGCCGCGCAGCTTCGCCCCAGAAGGTCAGCAAAGCCGCGCACGGTCATATCCGGGTAGAGGGGACGCGCGTTCCGGCAAGAGCCGACATTGCGTCGCTTCCAGCGAGTCCTCGACGATGTCGTGTCCGGCAATCTGGCGCTGCCAGTGGTCGGCGGCATGAACCCGGTGAGCATACGCATGGTCGTGGTTTTGCCCGCGCCGTTTCCGGCCCAAGCAAAACCTGACGATTTTCGCCCTGTTTAGCGGTGAAATTGATGCCATCTACGGCGACGATCACCGTAGCGGGCGTTTGGTTGCTTCCTTGGCTTCCTGATCTCGAGTCGTGGTGTCTCGATCTGTGCTTCACAGCTTCGATGCTAACCCGGGCCATAGGGGCGTCAAGCGGGCAAAGGCGCGATCTATGCAATTTCGAACAAAATCCCGGTAGGATGAGGACCAGTCAAGGAGGCCGCAACGTGATTTGTTAACTGGTCCTGATCGCTCCTCACGGGGTTTTGACCGGGCATCTGCCCCTGTTTTGATCGTCCAAAACCAGCCAAAAGGATTTAAGCATGACGCATACTGACGTGTTTAGTCGTCCTCGACAGCGACCACCGCGCACTCGCTGATGGTGCTTTCCCCAACATCTCACGTGACTTTCATTTCTGGCGGAAGGCGTGCGCCGAAGCCAAGCGCGCTAAAAACCGCCTTCGGTATTGAACTGATCACGATCCGCGTCACGCAAACCGGAGTGGGCGACGACACGCGCCCACCCCTTACCGTGCCGTATCGTGGTGGTGATCTGCCGCCTGACGCGCTGTGGACGCTGCCTGAACAGTCACCCCCTGCTGCCCATGCCGCGCTTGATTGGCTTGCGACCGAACATCCGCACCGCGTCCCGTGGTATCCCAGCTCATCCAGACCATGCGTGATCGTTTCGGCACGGCGGACCTTCACTTAAAACAGGTCCGCTCGTGGGGGCGCTCGTCGATCTGGCGGTTACAGAGACGAAACGACCGTCTACCTCAAGCTCGTGCCGCCGCTGTTTGCTCACGAACCGCAGTTGTCGGCGTGGTTGGCACAGGCGTTCCCGCAGGTGCGTCCCGGCAATCATCGCGGCTGAACCAGGGCACTCGTTCGTTATGGCGGACTACGCGGTGGCGTGTCGCTGTTTGCTGAGAGCAAGCGCGAGATCACGTTGTTGGGAGCGGGCGCTCCGGGAGGTATACCAGTTTCAGCAGGCGACCCCCCGCCGTCCGTGCCACGGCTCGTCGCCGACACGGGGTGCCTATTCGTGACTTGACGTGGTTGAGGCACGCTGGCGAGCACTGCGCAGGCGACGAGGATGAGCGCTGAACGGGGTTATCAACCAATCAGCGCCGAGGAGCGCGCCAGCTTGTCGCCGCTGCGCCAAAGATCGCGGCGGCGTTGAGCGGCTGCGGGAGGCGGAACTTTTTCGACGCTCACGCATGGCGACTTTTGGGCAGGCCAGATTGTGCAGACTGAGGATGATCGCGTGTTGTTCACGGACTGGTCGGACGCCGCCGCCTTGCATCCGTTCTTCGACGTCGCGTTCTTCCTCGCGGAAATCGGGGCGCGACCTGCCGGATGTACCCGGCGCTACAAAGATCGCTTAGTGCAGGCGTATCTCAGCGAATGGGGTGAACTCGGCAGCACAGAGGCGTGCGCTGCGGCGGAGGATCATCGCGCCGCTGTACACCGCTGCGCTACCACCACGATATTCTGCCGCGCATGGAGATCGCGTGGGGAGATGGAGAACATGCAGAACTACAACCTGCGGTTGATGCTCAAGGCGTGTGCGGAACAAGCCTGAGCAGAGGCGGAGAGCGCACGGCCGTGCGCCCTACAATCTCAATCATAAATCGCTATTCGCCTGCGAGTTGATACACGCGCACGTAGTCGACCAACATGGTCTGCGGGAACTGTGTCGTTTCGTCGGGATAGCCCGGCCAAAGTTACCGCCCACGGCGAGGTTGAGCAGGATGAAGAAGTCTGATCAAAGACCCACGGGTTGCCGCGCATCAGCGGGCGTGAGCATGTGGTAGAGCTCACCGTCGACATAAGATTACCAGCGGATCGCGTCCTCGTCCCACTCGACCGCGTAGACATGGAAATCGTCGGCGTGGGTGTATCGGAGCGCCACGAACTGCCGGATGCCGTTTGCCCCGAATAACGGGGCCGTGCACCGTGCCACAGATCGTGTTCGGTTCGCGTCCGGATGTATTCCGCTAATGTCGAGTTCACCGCTGTTCCGCCAACCGTCTCAAAGTTGCCGCCGAGCATCCAGAACGCCGGCCAGATCCTGACCCCGAACGGAGCAGCTTGATGCGCGCTTGACGCGCCCGTAGGCGAACTCAAACTGGTCGTTCGTAGATCAGCCCGGGCGAGGTGAGGCACGTCCCATGGTAACTGGCGGAGTGGTGTCGGGCAGCGTTTCCTGCCGCGGACGATGGCGAGGTTGCCGTCACCATCCAAAGAGGCATTTCGACACGGTCGGTGTAGTACTCCCCATTCATTGTTGCAGAAGCCGTGCCCGCCGATTTCCGCCGTCCATTTGTCAGTATCAATGGGTGTACCCGCCGCGCCATCGAATTCATCCGACCACAGCAGTAACCATTCGCGTGAATTCCCCAAGTTCTCAGCCTCCAGATCGAGTTCAGGTTCTGCGACATCGACAACTACTTCGTCACCCGCCAGATGACCACATCGCTGCCGCTGTCGGTCACCAGTCCCATATCGAGGCAACACGGTGCCTGTTCCGGCGGGCGACCGACGGCATACCCCAAACCGCATCCAATCCTAAGCCGTCGTTAGCGCCGCCGGGCTGGGTCGGTGCGCCGTTGGAACAGTTCAAACGGAATGACAAACTGCCGCCACCCACTGAAATCGTCGGGGATGCGGTAGAAGTAGCGTTCGGCGGTATCGCCGGGTTGGGTAGCGCTGCGATTGTCGAACAGATCGATTTGAATCTGCGCACCGCTGGCGCTGCCGAACAGCCAGAAGGTCAGCGCGCTGTAGGGGCGTCCAATCCATGCTCGTCCAGTCGCGCCATCGGTGAAGGCATGCGTAACGCCGCCCCAACTGCCGATGTCATAGTCGAGCGCGAAGCACGGTGTTGGCGGTGGTCATTGTGGTGGGAAGGGCGTAGGTCGATGCGCCGACAATTTGCCGCGCGAAAGCACTACGTTGCCCGGTTCGCTGCCCCACGGCACAAAGCCGACCGCGGTATTGCTCTCATCCAGCAAAAGCGGCACGCCTGCTTCAAAGTCGTCAATGATGAGATCCGGCGTAATGGGGTCGCTTGGGCGCTCACCTGATAGCCAGCGCGAGCAGCAGGGCGAGTACACGTAACAAACGTTTTGGCATCAGAACTCCTATCAAAAACATTTCGCAATCGCTCCCAGAGTGTACCACCAGCGTTGGATCAACCAGATTTTGATCGCGAAACACCTGCTTGACATAGGGCAGGGATGCGCTATATTTTTCGCGCATTCATTAAGGTGAACAATGTACAGCGTCTCGTTACCCGAAATCCGTCGTCGCCGTCGCAGCCCGCAGACCACTGAGGTCACGCAGGGATTTTTGCGTTAGGCGTAACGAGACACGACCGCGAAGCCAAAGCAATCCCCCTGACCTCAGACGAGAGGCGGGGATTTTACGCATTGGGCACGAAGTGGCGCGCTGAGACGCGCTTGGTGAGCACAAAGGGGAAATACATGCAGCAGCAGCGAGTCCGCGTCGGTGTTTACGGCGCATCAGGGTACGCGGGGCAGGACGCGGTCGAAATCCTGTCACAGCATCCGTGTGTCGATTTGGTGTTCGCCACATCGGGCACGTACGCGGGCGATGCCGTGCCGTTCACGAACCTGCGCTACATCAAGCCGGATGATGCGCCGCTGGAAAGCGTCGACGCGGTGTTTCTCGCGCTGCCGCACGGTGTTTCCGCGCAGACGGCCAAGAAAGCCGAAGCGCACGGCGTCCGCGTGATCGACCTGTCCGCTGATCTGCGCCTCGATACGCCCGAACTCTACCAGAAGTGGTACAACCACCCGCACCCGCATCCCGAACTGCTGCCGACACCCTACGGCCTGCCGGAACTCAACCGCGACGCGCTGCGCGGCGTCGAGCGCATTGCCGCGCCGGGCTGCTACCCGACGACCACGCTCCTCGGCATGTACCCGCTGCTGCGGGAAAACTGGCTCGTCAATGACCGCCCGATCATCGTGGATGCCAAGTCCGGCGTGAGCGGTGCGGGACGCGAACCCAAGCCGAATACCCACTTTGTGGAAGTGTATGGTAACTTCTCGCCGTATGGTGTCGGTCGGGCACACCGCCACGTCGGTGAAATTGAGCAGGAGATGCAGAAGATCAACCCGAACACTGGGCTGCTGATCTTCACGCCGCACCTGCTGCCCGTCGACCGGGGCTTGATGGCGAGCATTTACGTCGAACTCGCGCCCGGCCATACCAGTGCCGAGGTGCAGGCACTCTACGAGCAGACTTATGCCAACGAACCGCTCGTCAATGTGCTGCCGAAAGGGCAGCTCGCCACGCTCAAGCATGTGGTCAAGACGAACAAGGCAGCCATCAGCATCACGCCGAACACCGACCGCTACGTGCACATCACCAGCGTCACCGACAATCTGCGCAAGGGCGCGGCGGGGCAGGCGGTGCAGTGTTTCAACCTGATGTACGGTTACGACGAGACGACCGCTCTATTGTAATTTCCACCCCACCCCCGACCCCTCCCCGAATTCGAGGAGGGGAGCAAACAGCGCGTCTGCTTGCGCTCTCCCTAGAATTCGGGAGAGGGATGGGGAGGGGGGTCAATGTAGACAGAGATAAGGTGAATTCCTAATGCCTGCACCAATTGTCATTAAGATCAGCGGTCACGAACTCGACAGCCCGGATTTTCTGGCCGAGCTGGCCGCAACACTGAAGCACTTTGACACGCCCGTCGTGATTGTGCACGGCGGCGGCAAAGAGATCACGGCGCTGCAAACCCGGTTAGGCATTGAACCGCGCTATGTCGACGGGCTGCGCATCACCGACGCCGAGTCGCTGGCATTGGTCGAAATGGTGCTGTGCGGTACGGTCAACAAGCGCATCGTGCGTACACTGGTGAATGCCGATCGATGCGGTCGGCTTGAGCGGCGTCGATGGCGGGCTCGTCAGCGCGGACAAGATGACGCATGAGTCGGTTGATATGGGCTATACGGGCGAAGTGACTGCCGTGCGTGTCGATCTGCTGGTCGACATGCTCGATCAGGGCGTCACACCCGTGATCGCGCCAATTTGCCTGGGCGAAGACAGTAACTTCAACGTCAATGCCGATCATGTCGCCGGGGCGGTGGCGGCGGCGCTGGAAGCCGAGAAGCTGGTGTTCGTGAGCAACGTCGAAGGCGTGCTCAAGGATGGCGCGGTTATCCCGCAGCTGACGCCAAATCAGGTGGGAGAGATGATCGCCGATGGGACGATCTTCGGCGGGATGATCCCGAAGGTCAAGACGGCGCTTGAGTCGCTGATCGAAGGTGTAGCACAGGCCGTGATCACGAACCTGAAAGGCTTGTCCAGCGGCGGCGGGACGGTATTCGCTGAAAAACTGGACTGAGGACTAAGGACTGTGGACTGAGTAAGCACCTTAGTCCGTTGACCTCAGTCCTTGATGTGATGGTTGGGTGGAAAGCGTGGTGCAGTGTCTGAGGAACGCAAGCAAGCCCTTTACCAATTGATCCGCGAGCTGTACCGCGAGAAGCAGGCGGGCGAGATCATCGAGTCGTTCGAGAAGGTGTTCGCGGACGAGTCTGAAGATGTCGAGGCGGTGCTCGACCACTGGTTGGACTTCTACCGGTTGCAGAAGTACCGTCGGTCGAAAGTGCGCCGCCGCCCGACGTACCGCGAACGCGTCACGGCGTGCTCGGCGTGTGGGTACCCGGCGTCGCACCGGCATCACCTGTGGGATATCGCCATGCACGGCGAAAACCGCGTGACGATCCAACTGTGCGCGAACTGCCATGAGCTGCATCACCTGATGTACAACGCGCTCGTGCGCGACTCGGAGTACAGCCGCAAATTGGTGCTCCATGTGCTGTTTTCGGGCAAGATCAGCGCAGACACGGCGGAGAAGATTTTGGGATGGTGTTTAGCGACCGTCCGCTATGAAGCAAATAACGGATGGATCGAACAGGGCAGAGACTTGCCCGCATGGGTCGAAAATCAATTGCATTGGACGGACTTTATCAAGCAGCAGTCAGCAGAAAGAGGGTAAGAGGGGTGGTTCATCCGATCATAGAACTGGAAAACACGCACATCGTCCAGTCGTACAAGCGCCCGCCGTTCGTGTTGGTCGGCGGGAAGGGATGACGCTGTACGACAATTCCGGCAAAGCCTACGATGACTGGGTGGCGGGCATTGCGGTCAACGCACTCGGCTACAGTGATCCCGGCCTGACCGCCGAGATCCAGAAGGCCGCGACAGGCTTGATCCACACGAGCAACCTGTACTACACCGCGCCGCAAGCTGAACTGGCGACGGCGCTGTGCGCGAAGTCGTTCGCCGACCGCGTGTTCTTCACCAACAGCGGCACCGAAGCCAACGAAGGCGCGATCAAGTTTGCGCGTAAGGTCGCCGCGGACAGCGGCGTGCCCGGCAAAACGCAGATCGTCCACTTCAGCCACGCCTTCCACGGGCGCACGATGGGATCGCTGGCGCTTACGCCGAAAGAGAAGTATCAGAAGGCGTTCCAGCCGCTGATGCCCGATGCGGTGCTGGCTGAATTCAACGACATTGCCTCGGCGGAAGCGGCCATCAGTGCCAAGACGTGCGCGGTGTTCGTCGAGCCGGTGCAGGGCGAAGGCGGCATTTATGACGCGTCACCCGAGTTTCTCGTGACGCTGCGCCGCCTGTGCGATCAGCATGGCGCGGTGCTGGTGTTCGACGAAGTGCAGTGCGGCATGGGGCGCACGGGCGACCTGTGGGCGCACACCCAGAGCGGTATCACGCCGGATATTATGACGCTGGCCAAGCCCCTGGCGGGTGGTCTGCCGATTGGCGCGATCCTCACGACTGAAGCGGTTGCGTCGCACATTCACCCCGGCGATCATGGCTCGACCTTTGCGGGCAACCCGTTTGTGACGGGCGTGGCCAAGTACGTGCTCGACCGCATCAGCCAACCGGAATTTCTGGCACAGGTCACCGAGACGGGCGAATACCTCAAGGATCGCCTGAGCGAAATTAACAGCCCGCTGGTCAAAGAAGTGCGCGGGCGCGGCTTGATGGTCGGTCTCGAACTGACCAAAGACGTGTCTTCGGTCGTCGAAGCGGGTTATGAACAGGGACTGCTCATGGTCAGCGCGGGTGTGAACACGATTCGGTTTGTGCCACCGCTCATCGCCACCAAGCAGCATGTGGATCGTCTGGTTGAACGCCTCACTACCATTCTCGCGGAGCAGGCCTAAATGATTGATATGACTTCCAACCCGGCGGGCGTGCTGGGCTTCAAAGTAGCGGGCGTCGCCGCCGGACTCAAGGCGGATGGCGCGCTCGATTTCACGCTGATCGTCAGCGAGACCCCGTGTACGGTGGCGGGCGTGTTCACGACCAATCAGGTTAAGGCCGCGCCCGTGCTGGTCGACATGGAGAAGGTCGCCGCCAACCCGACCGGGATGCGGGCGGTCGCCGTCAACACCAAGTGCGCGAACGCCTGCACCGGGCAGTTGGGCATCGAGAACGCGCACAAGATGGCGCAGTTGACGGCTGATAAGCTCGGCGTGCCCGCGGAGACCGTGCTGGTGATGTCGACGGGCGTGATCGGCACGCAGCTTCCGATGGACAAGATCGCGCGCGGCATTGACCTCGCCGCCGACGCGCTGGGCAACGACTGGTTCAGCGCGGCGCAGGGCATCATGACCACCGATACGCGGCCCAAAGCGGTGCATTTCGCGTTTCCGATCAATGGCAAGGAAGTGCATCTGAGCGGCATTGCCAAGGGCGCGGGCATGATCGCCCCGAACATGGCGACCATGCTCAGCGTGATCGTCACCGACGCCGCCATCAGCCAGCCTGACCTTGACGCCGTGCTCAAGCGTATCAACGAAGGGACGTTCAACAGTATCGCCGTGGATGGTGACACCAGCACCAACGACACGGTGCTCGTGCTGGCGAACGGCGCGAGCGGCGCGACGGTCGATAACCCGGCGGCGCTCGAACAGTTCGAGATCATGCTCGGCGCGGCCTGCGAACTGCTGGCGCGCGAAATCGTGCGCGACGGCGAAGGCGCGACCAAGTTCATCCAGATCACGGTGAGCGGCACGTCGACGAAAGGCGACGCCCGCAAGATCGCCAACACGATTGCGACATCGCCGTTGGTCAAGACCGCCTTTTACGGCGCGGACGCCAACTGGGGACGCATTCTGGCAGCGGCGGGGCGCGCGGGGGTAACGCTCGACGCGGGTAAGCTCAGCCTGTCGATTGCGCCGCTCAAGGGCGGCGACGCCGTGCAGCTCATCGCCCACGGCGAACCGACGGGATACAGCGAAGCCGCGGCCACTGCCATCATGCAGGGGGCGGAAATCCGGGTCGATCTCGACTGCGGCTTGACGAGCGGCAACGCCGTCAAGGTGTGGACGTGCGACCTCAGCCATGACTATGTGTCGATCAACGGGCACTACCGAAGCTAGACGACCTTGTAGGGACGCCATTCTTGGCGTCCGTTTTTTAGATGGCGGCGGACGCGCAGAAGCGCGTCCCTACAATGACATTGAGGACAACGAATGAAAGCATTGATCGCACTGGAAGACGGGCGGACGTTCGCCGGTACGGGCTTCGGCGCGGTCC
The DNA here is from genome assembly GCF_016713355.1 of Candidatus Flexifilum breve. Classification (NCBI taxonomy): domain Bacteria; kingdom Bacillati; phylum Chloroflexota; class Anaerolineae; order Aggregatilineales; family Candidatus Flexifilaceae; genus Candidatus Flexifilum; species Candidatus Flexifilum breve. The sequence continues at coordinate 11,998 of NZ_JADJPI010000005.1, read as the reverse complement.
CTCGTATCACAAGCAGATCGTCACGCTGACCGTGCCACACGTCGGCAACACGGGTATCAACCCGCAGGACGTCGAGTCAGACAAAGTGTGGGTGGCCGGGTTCGTGGTGCGCTCCCTTTCGCCGGTAGTGAGCAATTGGCGGTCGCAGCGCGACTTGGACGGCTACCTGCGCGACCACGACGTGATCGGCATCTCTGATGTGGCAACGCGGGCGCTCGTGCGGCACATCCGCGAAAAAGGCGTGATGCGGGCGGCGATTGCGCACGGTGAAGCAGCGGAAGACGCGGCGGCACTGGTCAACATTGCGCGGCAGTCGCCGGACATGTCCGGTTGGAATCTCGTCGACGATGTGACCTGCGCCGAGCCGTACCACTGGACACAGACGAGCGACCCCGGTTGGTACGTTAACCACCCGTATGATCCCAACGGCGCGCTGATCGTCGCCTATGACACGGGCATCAAGAAGAACATTCTGCGCATGATGACCGACCGTGGTCTGCGCGTGACCGTCGTCCCGGCGACCACGCCAGCCGATCAGGTGCTCGCCATGCATCCGGCGGGCGTCTTTCTGAGCAATGGCCCCGGTGATCCCGCTGCCGTCACGAGCATGATCGACAACACGCGCAATTTGCTGGGCAAAGTGCCGATCTTCGGCATCTGCCTGGGACATCAAATTCTGGCGCTGGCGTTGGGCGGCAAAACCGAAAAGATGCGCTTCGGGCATCGCGGTGGCAACCAACCCGTGAAGAATCTGCTGACAGGCGTGATCGAGATCAGCAGCCACAATCACGGCTTCGCGGTCACGCCGGACAGCGATTTCGGCGGCGCGGAAGTCACGCACATCAACCTGAACGACAATACGATTGAAGGGCTGCGCCACGAGGGACTCGGCGCGTTCAGCGTGCAGTATCACCCGGAAGCCGCGCCCGGCCCGCATGACTCGCTCTATCTGTTTGATGAGTTCGTGAATCGGGTCAAGGGCACAGTCAGCGTATGACGACCTCTGCCGCGCCGACCCTCCCTGATGCAACGTCGATTCTGCTGTTTGTGGCAGGTGTGGCGCTCATCGGCGGGGGTTGGTACAGCAGACACTGGTTTCGCCAACACCCGCAGCTCACCATCACACTGCTGATCGGTGGCGCGTGTGTCTTGTTCAGCACGGCAGCAATCGCGGTCTGGCTCATGCTTGACGAGTTCCAGAGCGCCTTTACGAAGTGAGCTTATGCCAAAACGAACTGACATCCAAACGATTCTCGTCATTGGCTCTGGTCCCATCGTTATCGGGCAGGGCTGTGAATTTGACTATTCCGGCGTGCAGGCGTGCAAAGTGCTGCGCGCGCAGGGTTACCGCGTGGTACTGGTGAATTCCAACCCCGCGACCATCATGACCGATCCCGAATTTGCGGACGCGACCTACGTCGAACCGCTCACGCCCGAAATGCTGGAACGCATCATCGAAGCGGAACAGCCGGATGTGCTGCTGCCGACCGTCGGCGGGCAGACGGCGCTCAACCTGTCGAAGGCACTGGCGGAGAGCGGCATCCTTGCCAAGCACAATGTCGAATTGATCGGCGCGGTGCTGGAAAGCATCGACCTCGCCGAAGATCGCCAGTTGTTCAAAGAGGCGATGGTCGAAGTCGGCTTGAGCTGCCCGCCGAGCGAGATCGTCAGCACGGTTGAAGAAGCGCTCGCCGCGGCGGAAACGCTCAACTACCCGTGCCTCATCCGCCCATCGTTCACGCTCGGTGGCTCGGGCGGCGGCGTGGCGTTTGATGAAGCCCAACTGCGCGAAATCTCCGAGCGCGGCCTCAAGCTGAGCCCGGTGGGGCAGGTCTTGATCGAAAAGAGCGTGCTCGGCTGGAAAGAGTACGAACTGGAAGTCATGCGCGACGTGGCGGGCAATTTCGTCGTCGTGTGCACGATCGAAAATCTCGATCCGATGGGCGTGCACACGGGCGACAGCATCACCGTTGCGCCTGCGCAAACGCTCACCGACAAAGAATTGCAGCGCCTGCGCAACATGGCGCGCATCGTGCTGGATAAGGTCGGCTTGGCGACGGGCGGCGCGAATGTGCAGTTCGCCGTCAACCCGGCTGACGGTCAGGTGTACGTGATCGAGATGAACCCGCGGGTGTCGCGCTCGTCAGCGCTCGCTAGCAAGGCGACGGGTTTCCCGATTGCCAAGATCGCGGCGCTGTTGGCGGTCGGCTACACGCTTGACGAAATCCCCAACGACATCACCCGCGTCACACCCGCCAGCTTCGAGCCGTCGCTCGATTACGTAGTGGTGAAGATTCCGCGCTGGGACTTCGCCAAGTTCCCCGGTGCTGATCAGACGCTCGGCCCGCAGATGAAGGCCATCGGCGAAGTCATGGCGATTGGCCGCACATTCGCCGAAGCGCTGCAGAAGGGCATCCGTTCGCTGGATATCGGCATGTTGGGCTTCGGCTATACGCTGCCGCAGACCGCGCCCGAAGCGCTCAAACTGCCGACCGCGCAGCGCTTTTTCCAGGTGGCCGCTGCGCTCGGTCAGGGTGTAACACCGCAGGAAGTCGCGGAGAAAACGGGCTTCGATAGTTGGTTCGTCGCCCAGTTGGCCGACATCGACGACCTGCGCGATCAAATCAGCGAACGGAACGTCGATCAGCTCAGCGCTTCCGAGTGGCTCGAACTCAAGCGTTACGGCTTCAGCGACGCGCACCTCGCGCAGATTTTGCACACGTCACCGCTGGCGGTGCGGTCCGCGCGCAAGGCGGCGGGCGTCATCCCCAGCTACTACCGGGTCGACACCTGCGCGGCGGAGTTCGAAGCGCACACGCCCTACCTGTATTCGACCTACGAGGAAGACGACGAAGCCTTCCCGACCGACCGCAAAAAGGTCATGATCCTCGGCGGTGGGCCCAACCGCATCGGGCAGGGCATCGAATTCGATTACTGCTGCGTGCATGCCTGTTTCTCCCTCAAGAAAATGGGCTATGAGACGATCATGGTCAACTGCAACCCGGAGACGGTCAGCACCGACTATGACACAGCGGATCGCCTGTACTTCGAGCCACTGACCTTTGAAGACGTGATGAACATCGTCGATCGCGAACAGCCGGATGGCGTTCTGGTGCAGTTTGGTGGGCAGACGCCGCTGAATATCGCCCGCGCGCTGCATGAGGCGGGCGCGCCGATCTGGGGCACATCGGTCGATACGATTGACCTCGCCGAAGATCGCAAGCGCTTCAATGCACTCATGGCGCAGTTGGATATTCCGCAGCCGCCCGGCGACACGGCAATGAATCGCGAAGAGGCGCTCGCCGTAGCGCACAAGATCGGCTACCCGGTGCTCGTCCGTCCCAGCTACGTGCTCGGCGGGCGCGGCATGGCGATAGTGTTTGACGACGACATGCTGGTGCGCTGGATTGACCAGCATATCCACTGGAATGGTCACCCCGTGCTGATCGACCAGTTCCTCGACGATGCGTTCGAATTTGACGTGGACGCGCTGTGCGACGGCGACCACGTTACCATCGGCGGCATCATGGAGCACATTGAAGAAGCGGGCATCCACAGCGGCGACTCGGCCTGTGTGCTGCCCGCCTACAAAATCAGCCAATACCACGTGGAGATCATCCGCGAATACACCGAGCAAATCGGCTTGGCGCTGGGCGTGAAGGGCTTGTTCAACATCCAGTTCGCCATCAAGGATGAAGTTGTCTACGTGCTGGAAGTCAACCCGCGCGCCAGCCGCACCGTGCCGTTCGTCAGCAAAGCGACCAGTATGCCGCTGGCCAGCTACGCCGCGCAGATTGCGGCGGGTAAGACGCTGGCGGATCTCGGCTTTGAACAGGAGCCGGAAGTCGATGGATTCTTCGTTAAAGAGGCCGTGCTGCCGTTCCAGAAGTTCCCCGGCGTGGATGCGCGGCTTGGCCCGGAGATGCGCTCGACCGGCGAGGTGATGGGTCACGCCTCAAGCTTTGGTCACGCCTTCGCTAAGGCCGAAATGGCCGCCAGCACACGCTTGCCGCTGGAAGGCACGGTCTTCATCAGCGTGAACCCGTTTGACCGCGGGGCGGTGACGAAGATCGCCCGCGATTTGCATGGGATGGGCTTCAAATTGATTGGAACGCGAGGTACGGCGGACTATTTGACGGAACTTGGCATCCCGGTGGAGCCCATCAACAAGGTGAGCGACGGGTCGCCGCATGTGGTCGATTTGATCCGCGCGGGGAAGATCGACCTGATCATCAACACGCCGCGCGGCGGTCAGGCGCATGACGATGGTGGGCTGATTCGCGGCACAGCACATCTTTACGGCGTGCCGATCATCACGACGATGACGGCGGCGCAAGCGGTCGTGCAAGCGGTGCGCGCGCTGCGCAAGAAACCGCCTGGTGCGCAGCTTACAGGTGCATCATCAGGTGTAGATGAGAATAACGCCGGAGGCTTTGAGCCTCCGGCACTGTTTACACTCCCGCACTCGCGTGCATGGCGCTCGTTTCATACTTGATGGGCGGACGGCCGCCGCGATCCTGCATGATCTGGTCAGCGACTTGGCGCACGCGCCCACTATGTTTGAGGGCATCCTGTAGAATTTCGTCGGCAGCATCGGACATGAGGCTGGGAAGCCACCCGCACCATATGCGCTTTGACGGTTTCACTCTGTTCGACCAGATAGGCGCGCTTGAGGACGCCGGGGTGCGGTCATGGCGCATCCACGCCAGCGGCCAAACGACGGCCATCCGCACATCGTCCATATCGTCGAGTAGGGCCGTCTCCAGCGCGTCGATCAGCAGATCGGCGGATTGGGTCTTGGCGACATCAATCTTCAGGTAATTGGTGGCATGGAAGAAGCCGCGCAGAATCTGCTGGCGGGTGACGCCCGTCGTGCGCCCGATGATGCCCGAGAGTTCCTGCAGCCAGCCTTCGCCCGCCAGTTCGAGCAAGCTCAGCGTTGCCGCGTATTTCACGTCGGGATCCGGGTCGTTCATCGCCTGCCGGACAACGGGCATCGCTTCCGGCGTGTCATTCTGACCGAGCGCTTCTAACCCTTTGATGCGGACTTCCGGGTCTTCCGCGGAGAGCACGGCTTCGAGGACGGGCACCGCCGCTGAGTCCTGACTGTTGCGCAACCCCCACGCTGCCGCCATCTTGACGTCATCGCCTTCGGCTTTGAGAATTTCGGTCATCAATTGATACGCGTTGAGCTCGCGTAGGTCGCAGAGCGCATAGATGGCCGCTTCGCGCACACGTGTATCATGGTCCTGGAGCGCCTGCCGCAGCAGCGGTTCCGCGGAAAACCACGAGAAGCCGTAGAGATGCCGGGCGACGCTGGCGCGGGTCGGCGTTTCGCCTGAATTGAGCGCGTTCTGCATGATGAGGCGGGCTTCGCGGTCACCCCGCCGACCGAGCATCTGCGCGGCGTTGTAGCGCACGTAAAACTCTTCATTGCGCAGCATTTCGTCGAGCGCGGGCAGCGACACGGCGTCGGGTGGCAGGATGTTGAGCATGCTGGCGAGCTTACGCAGCGACAGACGCTGCTCGCCGCGTGCGTTCGTCTGCAAAGAGAGGCGCGGTTCACGCCCCGTGATCTGGGTCGTCATGTCTAACTTCTTCCTAGTGCAGTGTGACTACCACAACATCCTGTAAAAGCGCCTTGCTGCTCTGCAAATCGGTGACTGTGAGCCGGAGCTGACGCCGCGCATCGACGCTGAATTCAGCCTTCAAACGATCACCGCCGGGTTGACCGGGCGGGATGAGCGCGGCGAGCGTGGTCGCGTCGGGGTTCAGCTGGACGATCTGCTGACCTGGGTGTTGGCCTGCGCGACGAAAACCGCTTGGCCGTCTTCGTATTTCACTTCGATCATGGCGACCGAGTCAGTGTTGATTTCGCCGATGACAAATTCAACATCGCGCTGGTTAGGGTGCGCCGCGCCGAGCAACACTTCAATCGGTGTTTCCGTCGGGTAGCGGCTGCCCATCGGGATGATCTCGTCATAGCTGTGCGTGTTGGTCGCTTCGTCGAGATGACGAATGCCGTAGCTGTGCACGAGGTAATCTTCCAGCCCGTACCCGGCGGCGACTTGCAGCGCCCCTTCGGCGACCGCGGTGAACGGCTTATCCGCGCGCACGGCAGTATCGGTGAAGTAGCTTTTGAGCGTCGCTTGCACAGACGGCATCAGCGACGTACCGCCGACCAGCAGCACGTAGTGAATGTCTTCTTTGAAGATGCCGCGCTGCCGGGCAACATGCATCACCTTGTCGACGACGCGGCGGAGCGCAGTGTAAAAGCCATTGGCTTCCAGCAGCTTTTCGAGGTCTTCGCGCGTGTAATACACGCTGCAGGGGCGACCGCCCGCCTCAAACAGAATGGACGTGCTCTCTTCCGTCGAGAGTTCGATTTTCGCCGTCTCGCAGCGGGTGAGCAGCAGCGGGTAATCCTTGCCAAGCGTCTTGATTGACAGACCTGACTTTTCCAACACATCCGCGACCATCCACTGATCGACGTCGCTGCCACCGATGATGCGTCCGGCTTTGGCGATGACCTTGGCAGTGTGGTGGGCGGTACTGTTGCGCCGCAGCAGTTTGAGCAGTCCACCCGTCTTCTCGCGGCTCTCCGGCAGTTCGACCAGTGAGATATCGAGCGTGCCACCGCCGAAGTCGAAGACCAGCACGATGGCGCCCGGTTTGGTCACGGCGTAGCCGAGCGCCGCCGCCGTCGATTCGTCGACGATGCGGATTTTGTTCTGCGTGACTTCGTCGAACATGTTGTTGAGCCACGCGAGGTAGCCTTCAAAGGATGCGACGGGCGCGGTCAGCACCAACTGATCCAGCTCGTCGAGTCTATAGGGAGCGCGCTGAGTAGGGTGTGGACAAAGGTTTTGCCCGCGTCGTTGTCGCCCCAGACCTTGTCGTCGATCGTTCGCGGTTCGGGTGCAGGCGAGGTGACAATGCCCCGTTTGAAATTGCGAAACAGACGATTATCTTTCTGCAAGTCCAGCTTTTGATAGCGGACTTCCTGACCAAGCGTCACTGCCCCGGTCTGGCCGTCCCGGATGTAGATCAGGAGGGCACGACCAGGCTGGGTATTCGCCATCGCCCAGTGTGCCGATATCCGGCAAAGTGACGACTTCGGGTGCGCCAGTCGTTTCGTTCCAGTGCGCAATCATTTTAGCTGTTGGTTGCCAAAGTCGATTGCCAGTTTATGTGCCATGTGAGTTCTCTAACGAGATGACAACGGAAAATAAATGATCCCTTAGAAGAATTGTAAGGCACATTCTCAATTATGAGCATGAACCTGCGCGTGAATAATCGTGAAAAATGTTGGCGTTGGGACATATGTCAATAGATCAGTGAGCGCGTAGAGTTAAGAAAACGACGGAACCCACTTCAACCCCTCTCCCCGCGGGGGGGCGGGGTGGGGTGGATCAGCGGTCTGGGTGAAACAGGGCAACTTCAGCTTGCCCCTGAGCCTGGTGTGGACCGGCGACCGCGATCAGAATCCCTGATCACTCGGGTGATAGGCATCAAGAATTGAGCCACCAATGAATTCGCGCAGCAGCGAGGTATCGGGAATGCGGCTTCCCTGCGTTTCGGTGAACGGCTGCACCCAGCGCAAATGAAAGCAGGCGGTTGGCTTCAATGTGCGCGGGCGTCCCCGGTTCGACTTGCAGCAGCAGCGGTTCGACGAGTGGGCGCAGCGCGGCCAGTTTCGTGGGCGAGCGCTGAATTAAACATCACGTCGGCGTTCTCCTGAAACGGGAAGATGTTCTCTTCTCGCCCCGGCGCACGCTCTCCCAGCGCAGAATCGGTATCGGTGGCGCTGTAGCCGCGCCGCGCGGCATCCCGGGCGATGCGCCGCAGCAGGCGGACGTCGGTCGTGGGACGCGGTTGTGGAAGTCGATGTTCAACTGGTGAGCGCGGACACATACACCCGATAGACTTTCTCGTTTCGGAATCTCCGTGAGCAAGCGCGGATTCAGCCCGTGAATGCCCTCGGCGATGATGATCTGATTGTCCTTCAACTGGCTGGGGCGGTCGGGAAGGCTTTTGCCGGTCAGGAAGTCAAATTTAGGCGTGATGACCTGCTCACCCGCGATGAGGGCGGCGAACTGCTCATTGAGCAGCGGCAGGTTGAGCGTTTCCAGCGCCTCGAAGTCATAGCCGCCGTCTTCGTCGCGGGCGTCTTCTCCCGGTCGACGAAATAGTTATCCATTTCCAGCGTGAATGGACGCAGACCATGCGCCAAGAGTTGAATCGAGAGGCGCTTTGGAGAAGGTCGTCTTGCCTGAGGACGATGGTCCGGCGATTAGCACAATGCGCATACCCCGATCGCGCAGGCGGTCGCTGATGGTGCGCGCGATATAGGCGATACTCTGCTCATGGAGGGCCTCGGCGACGAGGATGATTTCCTGCATGCGGTCTTCGCGCACGAGGCGATTGAGCGTCCCGACATCCTGCAAGTTCATCTTGGTGAGCCAGTCTTCCGCTTCCTGAAAGACCTGATTCACTTGGTGTAGGTCTTCATCGGCTGCAGGGCGGTTGGGCTGCCTTGGCGCGGATACTGCAGGACGAAGCCGCCTTCAGTCGGCAGCAATCTGAACGTCTGAGGATGCCCGTCGATGGCAGCATGTAGCCGTAGTAGTGGTCGGATCGCCCGCGCAGCGTATACAGGATCAGCCCGTTGCGCGTGCGGCTTTCCAGCAGACGCAGCTGCTGTCGTCGTCGCCGCGCTTCTCGGAACAGCGACCGCTTCCAGCGTCAGCACTTCTTTGTCGATGGGGTCATTCGGGGCGACGATGGCGCAGCGTGCGCCTCGACCCGCGCCACTTTCTTCGACCGTGAACGGCGCCCGGTTGCGCAGAATGCAGAACATGCCGCCATCGGGTACGGCATAGCTTACGCTGACTTTGGACCTCGGTGAACAGTTCGCCGACGGCGGTGACGAGCAGCAACATCAGCGAACGGCGGTAGATGCGCCCGCCGTCACTGGTGGAGAGCGGGACGGGGCGTAAGCGAGCTCATCCCGTTTGATACTGTAAGCTGGTAATTGCAGCAGCTTGTACCGTCGAAGATGCCGGCAACGGTCGGACTGGTGTACTGATCCGGATGTTGGATCGCGGTCGGCGCGCAAAAAGTCTCGATGGTCGTGCCGACCGACCTTCCAGCACCCGGTCGAGGCCGTCACGGACGGTATCCCGGGGCTGCGAGACGTCAACGTGAGGGTAAGGACTGGTAGTTCGAACCTTTACTATTCGTGGTAAAGCCGACTCATTGTACCACTTCGTGTGTCAATTCGTTATAATTGACATTAGGTAAAAACGAGACCAGCCATTAACCGAAAGCACATGCCGGATGCGTCACTCACTGGATCATTTATTGCAGGAAGTCTTGATTGATGAAGCGTCCTGCGCGCACGGGTGGAAGAACTCGGCGAGCAGATTTCCAACGATTACGCGGGCGCGCATAATCTACTGCTGATTTGTATTCTCAAGGGTGGGGTGATGTTCACCACCGACCCGATGCGTTCGATTACCGTCCCGCATGAGATTGATTTTTCTCTGCGGTCCAGCTATGGCAGGGGCGCGCGTATGACGACGGGCAGCGTCCGCATCGACATGGATTTGAAGGCGGAAGTGATCGGCAAACATGTGCTGATCGTCGAGGACATCATCGACAGGCACACGCTCAAATTTGTCATGGAAGTGATGAGCGCCCGCCAACTTACCAGTGTGCGTTTGTGTACTCTGCTGATAAGCCGTCACGCCGCCACGATTGACATCAAGATTGATTACACAGGCTTTACGATTGAAGATAAGCTTGTGTTTGGCTATGGGCCGGACCTCGACGAGAAGTATCGCAATTTCTCTTTATCGGCGTGGTCGAGGGCTGGGAGCGGTGGGAATGTCTGACCATTCTGGTTCAGTCGGAGACAGTTCTCGATTTAGGGGAACTGTTGCTGAGCGATCTGCGCGAGCCCGGCTACATCGCCGGCGGGGCGTTCGCGACGCGGTGCTGCGCCGCCCGATCAAGGATGTTGACATTGCGACTCGGCGGGCAGCGCATTGCGCTGGCGAAGAAGACGCCAACCGTCTCAAAGGGGATTTTTACGCGCTTGACACCGGACGCGATGTCGGGCGGGCGCTGGTCGACAGCCGGAAGGGCGGCTGATTTTCGATGTGGCGGGCTTTCGCGGCGCGGATCTTGAAGCGATCTGCGCGACCGCGACTTCGCGATCAATGCGCTGGCCGTGCATCTGACGGGTGACTTGCAGAAAGTCATCGACCCGATAGGGGCATCCCCGATTTGCTCAATCGGGTGCTGCGCCGCTGCGGACCTACCGGTCTGGGATGATCTGATCCGGGTGCTGCGGGCGGTGCGGCGTGCAGCTCGGTTTTCGCATTGAACCGGAGACGATCGCTGACCTGCGTCCTCGAACGCTCCGCGGCTGATGGAAACCTCGCCGGAACGGGTACGTGACGAACTCAAGCGCATGCTGACGCCGCCCTTAAGCCCGTCAGTGACGTGCGCGTAGCAGATGCGGTCGGCGCACTGGGCGGCGCTGCCAGAGCCGATCTCCCTTTGCACAACCCCAAACAGCGTCACCGCCCCATGTGGCCGATGCGTGGAATCACACGCCAGCCGTCGTCGATAACCTGTATGAAATGCCGGCACGATGAGCCCCACGCGCGGCGACGAAGCGACGTCACAGTTCAGCATGGGCATGATCGCGGTCGCGTTTGGCGGTCACAAGCGCGCGGCTGGAAGAGCATTTCGCCAAAGTCTGGCCGGATGAACGTTCGCACCGTGCGCCGCTGCTGCCGGCGGCGCTGCTGCATGATGTGGGGAAGCGGCGCGGTTATGCCTGCCAGCCAAGGCGCGCGTACGGTCTACCCGCAGCACGAGCAAGCCAGCGACGATTGCCGAAACCAAGCTCAGCGATTTGCATTTCAGTTCCGCGGGAGCGCGATCGGGTGACGCTCGTCGTGCGCAACCACTCGTCCGCCGAGGTGTGATCGCCCTCTCTCTCTAACTGACACCTGTGCTGATGCACCGCCATTGGCGGCGGTTGGGGCCAGCGGGTGGATGGATCTTCGTGACGTTAGCGGATTACCTCGGCAAAGCGGACCGAAGATCGATCAGGATCGCTGGGTTACAGGCGCTGGAAAACACGAAGTTGCTGCTCAGCGCGTACTTTGAGGAGTACGAACGCCAGCGTCGGTTCGCCGACGCTGATCAATGGCAGCGAGTTGATGAAGCAGCTCAACTTGAAACCGAGCCACTGGTGGGCGATTCACCGTAGATCATTCGCGAGGGGCAGGTGACAGGTGACGTGAAGTCCGAAGACGCGCCGAGGGTGCTCCGAGCGCGTCTCAATCATAACGGGTGAGGTTTGCCGGACGAACCCGCACGGGCGAACCGCTCGGGCGTTACTGCTTGCCCAGCTCCTGCAAAACGCAAGCTGGCTTTCGGCTTCCGGCACTTCAAAGTGCAGGCTGAGGAGCTGCGGCGTGCGTGACGTCTGATCTAATCCGCAAAATCATGTCAGCGGGCATGACGAGCATCCGCGCAAACCGGCGTATGGCCCCATCATCCCCATCGTCAAGGTCGCCGACCCCATGCCGCCCCCCCACGGACTACCAATGATATTCCGTGCCAGCAGTCGCGCCATCGACGGTTTGCGGTGAGTACGGTGATGACACAGATCCAAGCGCGCTGTCATCTTGGCTCACATCGACCTCGTCCCACATGCCGGGCAGGGGCGACTGCAAAATCTTTCTGACCGGGACCGGTGGCGCGCTGATGTTGAACAAGCTGGATGAATTCAAGAGCCACCGCTTCTAACTGCTGCATATCGACCACGCGCATTACTCCTCCAATGACTCCGCGTCGGTTCGCACTTTGGGATGAAGGAACAAGAGTAGAGTATTGCCATAGCGACGTTGATCGACCACCTCAAGTCGGATGATGCTGAGCGGTTGTTCCTCCGCTGCGTCGATCTGAACGATCACTT
>NZ_JADJPI010000004.1:0-957677 GCF_016713355.1 Candidatus Flexifilum breve | reverse complement strand
AGACGTGGCCGGACTGCCCCGGCTCATCGAGGCGCTGCGTGCTGAAGGCTACAGCCAACGTGATGTTGAAAAGGTCGCTTATGCGAACTGGCGGCGGGTTCTGCAAGCGACGTGGAAGTGAAGCGGGTGGGTCAATCTAGCAAGAATACCGGACGTCAGTTAGACTAAACGGCTGTTTTGGGATAAGGACGGACGTTTCAATACATGCGAATCCCGATTTGGCTGACCTTAATCGCTGCGCTGGTGGTCGTGATCGGCGTGATTATCATTGGATCGGCGCTGGTAGCGCCCGATCAACCTTTGATCACGGCGGCGCAGTTTTCATCTGCTACGATCACGCCGAACGCTGATGGCAGCGACGATATTGCGATCTTCTCATATACTCTGACGAAAAATGCGCGCGTGACGCTCACGCTGGAAAGCGCAGACGGTCACGTGTTCGCTTTCCGGCAGGATGAGCCGCGCATCCCCGGCGACTACCGCGTCGAATTCAGCGGGGTGGTCGATGGTTTCACGCTGGACGGCGAAGACTTTGGCGACCAGCAGATTTTGCAGCGCCTGATTCCTGATGGCGTCTACACGTGGCGTTTGTCCGCGACGACCGAAGCGGGCGAAACCGCCGAGCAAACGGGCACGTTCACCATCGCCGACGGAGATGCGCCGCTGCCGCTGCTCACGGATTTCACGGTCTACCCGCAGCTCTTCACGCCGAATCAGGACGGCATCGCGGATCGCTCGCAGATCAACGTGTTTCTCACCAAAGAGGCTACGCTGACCACGTATCTGATCGACCCGAACGGCGAACGGCTGTATATCTCGGAACGCTTCGAAGATTCGCGTCCCGGTGAAGCGGGGCGGCACCTGTTCGATTACGAGGGCGGCGTCGATCTCGGCGCAAACCCGCCGACCGATGGCACCTATCCGCTGGTAGTGCATGCGCAGGATGCAGTCGGACAACGCGTGCAGCGCGAAGCGACGCTCACGATTCAGACGGGCGGCAAACCGCGGGCGCAGATCATCCCTCAGCCAATTGGCATGAGCGTGATCTGGGAAGTCGTACCCTACGATGAAGCCTATGCCTCGACGCGCGAACAGCAAGGCGCGCTCGCGCCGATGCCAACCGATCCGCAGTCGTTGGATATCACGCGCCTCGGCGTTCCTCAGGGCGATGTGCTCGTGTTCAAGCTGACCGTCGAAAACTACAGCGACGTCCCTATCCGCACGACCGGGCCGGAACCGGGCGTCGTCTACGACTGGGAGCAGCGTGCTCCGTCGCTCGGTTGGATGGAAGAAGCGGGGGCGTGGCGCATCGGCATCGAATGTCAAACCTCGGCGGCCAGCTACCCGTGGCGCTGGGCGCTGGGCACGCGCGATCACCTGACGGCGGTCGCTGACCCGGACAGCGGTAACACCTACTATTACCTCATGACGGGTGAAACCAGCGTCGTGTGGGGCGGTATCCGCATGAACCGCATCGAGAACCTGAACCCGCAAAACTGCTGGGCGGGGTTGATCCACGAATACGTGGAAGTCAGCGAACGGAACCGCAATGTCGGCCCACGTGAGATTTTTGTGATTGAGGCCGCGAATTGAGCATAGAATGAGGTATCCCCTCGTCCTGACGAAAAGGTCGCGCCATGAAACGCCTGTTAGTCCTCCTGCTGTGCCTCAGTTTAGCCGCGGTGCTGGCGTCGTGCCGGCGCGGTGACGCGGGACCCGTCTCGCAGCCCACGCTGACGCCGACGCCGCGTTCGACCTCGCTGCCCCCGGTCGCCACACCGATTCCGGTTGGCGCGGAGGGGAACGCTGTGCGCATGGTGTTCGCGGTCGGCGCGATCACAAGTACCGAAGAAGATGAAGTGCAGACGGCCATCGACGGCTTACAAGCAGCGCTCCTCGAAGAAACCAGTCTGATTGTCGAAGTGACGCGCGCGGCCACCGATGCCGAAGCGATCACCGCGCTGTGCGACTCGGTCGCGGGCACGGTGACGGTCGCATGGTTGAACGGGGTCGCCTATACCGCCGCCGCCGCGCAAAACTGCGGTACGGCGGCGCTGCAAGTCGCTCGCGAAGGCAGTACCACCGAACGCGCGCTGCTCGTCCGCAACACCCGGAGCGGAATTTCGAGCGTGAGTGACATGGCGGATAAGAATTTCTGCCGCGTGAGTGCGTCCGATTTCTACACGTGGCTGCTGCCCTCGATTATGTTGGCCACCAGCGGTTTCTCGACCGCGAGTTTCGCCTCGATCACCGATTACGATGATGTGCCCGAACTTATCGCCGCGCTCGAAGATGGCGATTGCGATGCGGCGGGCGTCTCCCAAAGCGCTTATACGACCGCTGGCAGCCGCGTCGATGATTTGCCCGGCGGCATGGAAATTCCCATCGGCGTGCTGACGTATCCCGAAAGCTTCCCGTTAGGGCAGGCGCAGGCGCTCACCGACGCGCTGATCGCCATTGCCAATGGCACGCGCGGCACACTGCTCGCCCCGCTGCTCGGTCAGGATGCGCTCGTAGAAGTCGAGACGGATACGCTGGCGGCTGTCCGCACCGCCATCACCCGCGCGGGCGTTGACCTGAGCGAAATGGCGGGCAGTTAGCGGTCGTCTATGGCTGATCTGGCTGTCGTCATTGTCACGTGGAATGTGCGGATCTGGTGCTCGATGCGATCGGCAGTCTGTACGCCGATTGTGCAGCGAGCGGATTGAACGCTGACGTGTACGTGGTGGACAGCGCGTCCTCTGACGGCACGCCGGACGAAATTCGCAGCAAGTTTCCGCAGGTGAAGCTGATTGTCAGCGCGACGAATCTCGGCTTCAGCGCGGCGAACAACGTCGCGATCCGGCAGATCATGGCGAACGATCCGCCGCCCGTCGTGTATTTGCTCAACCCGGACACCCGCACGCATCCTGAAGCGACGCAGCGCTTGCAGCGCCATTTGCTTTCGGATACGCGGATCGGTTTGGTGGGGGCGCAGTTGGAATACGCGGATGGGACGTTCCAGCCCGGCGCCTTCACATTCCCCGGTTTGCGTCAGTTGTGGACGGAATTCTTTCCCACCCCGGGGCGTCTCATCGAAGGGCGCTTCAATGGGCGCTATCCCCGTGCTTGGTACAAACTCGGCGTGCCGTTCCCGGTCGATTTTGTGCTCGGCGCGACGATGATGCTGCGCCGCGAGGTCGTGGAAGCAACGCAGGGGTTTGACGAAGGTTTCTTCATGTACTGTGAGGAAATCGACTGGGCGTGGCGCATTCACGATGCCGGGTGGCAAGTTCAGACCGTGCCCGGCGCGTTAGTGACGCATTTCGCCGGAAAGAGCAGTGCGCAGGTGCGTCCCCAAATGCTGATCCAGTTGTGGAAAAGCCGTCTGCGGCTGTACCGCAAGCACTACCCGGCGCCGAAAGTGCTCGCGGCGCGGCTGCTGATCGTGCTGGGCATGGCATTGAAGCTCCGCCAGACACCCGCAGGTGCGGAACGTGACGCCTACCGCACCATCCGTGATCTGGCTTCAGGAAGAGGCTAACATGCGCCTCGCGGCGATCATTCTGACTTACAACGAGGCGGAACACGTCACCGCGTGCATCGCATCCGTGCGCTTTGCCGACATGGTCATCGTGTTCGACTCGTTTAGCACCGACCAAACCATCCAACTGGCGCAAGCGGCGGGCGCGACCGTGATCCAGAACCGCTTTGAGGATTATGCCCGCCAGCGCAATGCGGCGCTGCAGGCGGTCGCAGCGACCGCCGATTGGGTGCTCTTCGTCGATGCCGACGAGCGCGTGACGCCCGAACTGGCACAGGAAGTGCGCGAAAAATCGAACTGCCAGGTTTTTCCGGGTGGCGCATTCCCCGTGAGAACTATCTGTTCGGTCACCGGACGCGGGGCGGGGGCTGGTATCCCGATTATCAGACACGTCTGCTCAAAGTGGGCGAAGCGCAGTTCGACCCCGAACGCCGCGTTCATGAAGTCACCGTTTTGCAGCAGGATTGCGGCACGCTCGATCACCCGTTCATTCACTACAACTACAAGAACGTCGCGCAGTTTCACCAGAAACAGAAAGTCTATTCTGCTTACGATGCGCAGATTCTGTTTGAGCAGGGCATCCGCCCGAAACCGCAGAATTACATTTTGCAACCGCTGCGCCAGTTCTGGTGGCGCTTCGTCACGCTCAAGGGGTACATCGATGGGTTGCACGGCTTACACATGGGGTTGTTGATGGCGCGCTACGAGCTGCGGAAGTATCTACTGCTGCGGGGGCTGTGGGAGAGCGCTTCTTAAAAGCCAAACCGCCCATCGTTTTTCTGAGATTCACGGAATAGAAACAAAAAGGACGCGCCGGTGCGCGTCTAAGCTGAAGTTAGTCTGGGGCGATCATCGATGATCGCCCCAGTTGCTGTCTATTCAGTTTTCGGGATGAGCACACCATAACCGCTGGTGCGGCGCTTGTAAACCACATTGACGGTCTGCGTCTGGTCATTGAAGAAGATGAAGAAGGTGTGACCGAGCAGTTCCATTTGCTCAATCGCCTCGTCTTCGTTCATCGCCGTGACATACACCTCTTTGTGGCGAATGATCGGATCGACTTCCTCTTCTTCCAGCACGTCGACATTGGGCGCAGTCTCGGCGGCACTCAGCTCCTCGACCGAGGCACTGAAGCGCGGACGACCCTTGCGACTCCGCTTGCTCTTGAAGCGTTCGATCTGGCGGTGAATCTTTTCGATGGCCAGATTCAGCGCGGCTTCGGCGTCTCCAGCGCTGGTTTCTTCTGCGCGCAGGATCGCCCCACGTTGGTGGCGAATGGTGATTTGCGCGCTTAAAATGTTATCGCCGCGTCGCGTGTGCTGGCGGGAGAAGTCCACCCGCACATCCTGAATATTCGGCAGGTATTTGTCAAGTCGAGCCAGTTTCTTCTGTGCATATTCTTCCAGCGTCTCTGTGATCTTCAGATCGTCACCCCGAACTTGGATTTCCATACGAGACTCCTTAACTTGATGGGAAGAAGGAACGATTACAGGCGTGCGGCAGTTACGGTCAAAGCGTAGACCGCCACCGCGCCCACGTTGAACAGCGCGTGCGCCGCTTCTTGAAGCGTTGCGCCCGTCGTCTGTACATCGTCAATGAGAAGAATGCGCTGACCGGAGATCAGGCGAGGATCCGCGTGAAAAGCGTCTTGCAGATTTTGTTGTCGTTCGCTGCGGGAGAGCCCAACTTGCGAGGCGGTAGACCGCACTCGGGTGAGGGCTGAAGGAAAACAAGGAAGAGATAGCGACTGTGCCATGCGTTCTCCTATCAGTTGAGACTGATTATACCCCCGCTCACGGAGGCGAGTAGTGTGCAATGGCACGGGGATGATCATGTCAAGTGTCCATCCCAACAAACGATAACTTACTGCCAGCCGATCTCCCAGTGGGACGGCAAGCGCGCGAGCATCCGCATATTTTAGCGCGTGGATACTGTGCTGTAAAATGCCGCCATGCGTTGCGGTGGCGGCGAGCGCGTTGAGGGGTGGTAGGCGGCGGGTGCGGGTGCTGATCGGCTCGGCGTCCAGTTGAGCCTGACAGCGATCACACCAGATCGTATCGACCGTGTCGCAGCCGACACAGCGGGGCGGAAAGACCCAATCAAGGGCGGCGTTCACCCAACCAGAGAAGTGCGATCCTACTCCGCGTTGGATTCCTAGGCCAGTGCCATCATCCGACATCGGTCAAACCTTGACCTATTACGTCAACCGTTTTGATGCGCGGGCGCAGTTCAGCGCGCCCGCGCGTCGGCGGCGCCGCTAAAAGACGGCGTTCACTTCACTGGAGCCGAATAGAATGATGAGCGATGGGCCGAGCAGTACGATCCAGATCGACGGGAAGATCAGGAAAACCATCGGGATCATCATCTTCACGGGCGCTTGATGCGCTTTTTCCTGCGCGCGCTGGCGGCGTTTCACGCGCATCTGGTCGGACTGGACGCGGAGAATTTTGGCCATGCTCACGCCCAACTGGTCAGCTTGAATGATGGCGGCGACGAACGCGGTCACATCGGGCACATCCATGCGGTTCGCCATGTCGCGCAGCGCATCACGGCGCATCTTACCGAGCTGAATTTCGCGCAGCACGCGCCCGAAGGCGATGGCGAGTTCGTTTTCCCACTTTTCGTAGACTTTCCCCATCGCCATATCGAAGCCGAGACCGGCTTCCACGCAGATCACCAGCAGATCGAGCGCGTCGGGGAGTGCCCGCCAGATGTTCTCCTGCCGCCGCTTGATTTTGCTCGACAGCCACATCACCGGCAGAATATAACCCATACCGAGCGCGCCCAGCGTGTAGAGCAGGGCGGTGCCTTTGGCCGTGGACGGTGAATTCACGAAGAACACGAAAAAGGCGCCGAGGCCAAAGACCAGCGTCAGGGCGATGCGCATGGCAAAGAACGAGGCGGGGTCCATGTTCATGCCCGCCAGTTCGATCTTGTGCCGCGCATCTTCAAGCTGTTTCTGCGGCGTGAACTTCGTGCTGACCTTGGCGACCTGTTTCATCATCGGCAGGAGGACGCGGTCACGGAAGGAAAGCGAAAGTTCAATTTCTTCCAGCGAGGACGGCAGTTCTTTGTCGTCATACTGGGCGAGGCGTTCTTGCAGTGGGTCGCGGCCCTTGTCTTCCTTCATGCCGACATAGACCAGACCGCCGAAGACGACCGTGCCTACGACGACGAAGATCAATACCAGTATCGAGTCCATAATGTACGCCTCTAAATATCGATGTCTACGATCTTCTGAACGACGGCAAACCCGATGCCGATCAGCGCCAGACCAATGCCGAGCATCGGCCAGCCGCAGGTGCGGTTCTCGAACAGGTTGCCCATGTAGCCGGGGTTGATCCCGTACAGGAACAGCGCCAGTACGATCGGGAGGAAGCTGATCAGGTAGCCGGTGATGCGCCCCTGCGCCGTCAGCACGCGAATCTCGCCTTTCAGCTTGATACGCTCGCGAATGGTGTGGCTGATCACGTCGAGGATTTCGGCTAAGTTACCACCGACTTCGCGCTGAATATTGACCGCCGTCACGACGAGGTCAAGGTCTTCGCTTTCCACACGGTTGACGAGGTGCTCAAGTGCGTCGCCCATGTCGATACCGAGCTGGACTTCCTGCACCACACGCTTGAATTCCGTCGCGGTGGGTTCAGGGGCGTCACGGGCAATGGCTTCCATCGACTGGAGCACGCTGTAACCGGAACGCAGCGCATTCACCCAGAGGCCGAGCGTATCCGGTAGTTGGTTTTCAAACCGGATGAGGCGGCTGGAGGTCACCCGGGAGACGTACAGGCGCGGCGCGAAGAAGCCGACAAAACCGGCCAGAATTGCCATGACGATCTGCTGGCCGAACAGCACAAAGTAGCCCAGCGCGAAAAAGCCAAACATGCTGAACACATGCAGCGCCGCGTATTCGGACACCGTCAGCTTGATGTCAGCGCGGGCTAACTGCTGACGCCACTTCTTGCCGAAATTGCGCTCCGATACGAGGCTGTCGAGCCGTTCCTGAATGAGGCTGGGACGCTTTTCCTGCTGCATCTCCGGCGCGTCCTGAATCTCTTCAAGGTCGAGAAAAGACGTTGCTTCTCTCTCGTAATTGTTGAGGCGTTCCTCGATAATGTCCTTCTCTGTGCGGACGCTGAAGATACCCCAGACGATTACTCCGCCCGCCAGCAGAACGGCAACCACGATAATGATGATCGGGTCAATTTGCATACATGGGCTCCGTGATCATCTTCCTTACTGACATTCTAAGAAAAAGGCGGGGTGCGTCAATCCACCCCGCCCAAAGTGTAAGATCTTAGTACGTGCGACCCACACCAAACACGGACGGCGGCAGGTAGATGCCGGCGGCTTCGATGCGGTCGGTGAATTTGGGGCGGATGCCCGTCGGACGGATGCGCCCGACGATCTTGCCACCTTCTACACCCGTTTGTTCAAATTCGAAGATGTCAGACATGGTGATCATATCGCCTTCCATGCCTTGCACTTCGGTGACTTTCACGACCTTACGTGTCCCATCGCGCAGACGTTCCTGATGGCAGACGACATCCACTGCGCTGGCGATTTGCTCGCGAATAGCGCGAATGGGTAGATCCATACCGGCCATCAAGCACATGACTTCAAGGCGGGAGATCGTGTCACGTGGGCTGTTGCTGTGAGCAGTGGTCAGCGAGCCATCGTGGCCCGTGTTCATCGCCTGAAGCATGTCCAACGCCTCACCGCCGCGGCATTCCCCGACGATGATGCGGTCGGGGCGCATACGCAAGCAGTTGACCACGAGGTCTTGAATGCTGATCGCACCCTTACCTTCAATGTTCGGCGGACGGCTTTCCAGCGTCACGACATGTTCCTGACGCAGTTGCAGTTCTGCCGCGTTTTCCACCGTGACGATGCGTTCGTCGTTAGGGATGAAACCCGACAACACGTTGAGCAGGGTCGTTTTGCCCGAACCTGTACCACCAGATACGATCATGTTCATGCGGGCGATGATGCAGGCGCGGAGGAACTCGACGATTTCCTTGCTGATCGAGCCGAACTTGATGAGGTCTTCGACGGTCAGCGGTTTCTTGAAGAATTTACGGATGGTAATCGTCGGGCCGACCAGCGAAATTGGACGGATGACGGCGTTCACGCGCGAACCATCGGGCAGACGCGCATCGACCAGCGGCGAGCTCTCGTCAATACGACGACCGAGCGGCGCCACGATTCGATCCAGAATGCGCATGACGTGATCATCATCTTCAAAGCTGACGTTGGCGCGGGTGATGTTACCTTTGCGTTCCCCGAAGATGTTCTTCGGACCATTCACCATGATTTCGGTGATGGTCTCGTCCGCCAGCAGCGGTTCCAGCGGGCCGAAGCCGAGGATTTCCGCGACAATCGACTCAAACAGACGCTGACGCTCTTGGCGCGCCAGCACCATGCTTTCTTCCGCGAGAATAGCATTGAACAATTCTTCGATGTGCGACCGGACTTCGTTTTTCTTGGTCAAGTCCATCGACGGTTCGAGTTCGGACAGCAAACGGTTCTGGACGCGCGTTTTCAGGTCAACGTATGAGCTGTCGGGGCGTCCCGGTTGGCGACCTAAAACCTGCTGGTTGCGCATCCGCATCGCGGAGAGACGCGATTCGTCACCTTCACCGCCGCCACCCCGGGAGTACTCGGAACGGGTGCACCGGGCCGTTGCGGGGAGGATTGTCTCCACCGCCACTGCCACTGCCGCCGCTCCCACTGCCGCCGCCACTGCCACTGCCGCCGCCTTTTTCAATGCGTTTGAGTAATGACATACACTGCTCTCCCTAACCCACTAACGACGGCCAAACCCGATCTTGGAGGACTTCTTCTTATCATCGTTGTCCTGTGCATCCTGATCCGCCGGGCCGCCCATCAGCATGATGTCCATCTGCTCGGCAAAACTGATCAGTTCTTTCACAGGGGACTTGGTACGTTCTTTAGACGCGATGACCGGAATACCCTTGTTGACGGCACTCAGGATCATCTGTTCGCCAATCGGGATTTTCGCTATCGCCTGTCGCTTGATGTACTTCTCAATCGTCTCGGTAGGGATAGTGACCCGATCACGCGCTCGTTCGTCTTCTACCTTGTTCAACACGAAGAGCGTCTTTTCGGGCGCGTAGTTCATCTTGTCGAACAGGTCGAGGACGAAGCGTGAATTCTTGACACTGGCCAGCGTTGGCGTCGCGACTAGCACAATCTTCGAGGCGATATCCGTCAGTGAGAGGAGCTGTTCGTCAATGCGCACGTTGGTATCTACGACGATGAAGTCGTAGCCACCGGCGATTTTTTCGATGATGCGCGACACGGACGCCGGAACCGACTCGATATCTTCCGCATATTCGGGGCGCTGCGGGCCGAGCAGGACTTTCAAGCCGCTGTCGTGCGTCGACACCACACTGTCGAAGAAATCCGGATCGAGATCGTCGATTTTGCTGACAAGGTCGAGCAGGGTGGATTGGGATTGCAGTTTGAGGAACACCCCAACATCCCCGAACTGCAAGTCAGCATCGACCAGCAGCACGCGGATACCTTTTTTCATCAGACCGGAAGCGAGGTTAGTCGCCAGCATGGTTTTGCCAGTACCGCCCGACGGGCTGTACACAACGATGATGTGGCCAGCCCGGA
This sequence comes from Candidatus Flexifilum breve, assembly GCF_016713355.1. Classification (NCBI taxonomy): domain Bacteria; kingdom Bacillati; phylum Chloroflexota; class Anaerolineae; order Aggregatilineales; family Candidatus Flexifilaceae; genus Candidatus Flexifilum; species Candidatus Flexifilum breve. The sequence continues at coordinate 947,515 of NZ_JADJPI010000004.1, read as the reverse complement.
CGATGCCATCGGCATCATCCGCGCTGGTGGCTTTGGCGGGCGTGACCTGCATCGGCATGTCCGCCATCTGGCGCGCCTGCCGACGGATCGCGTCGGTGCTCCGGTAAACCTCGCGGATGGTGTTATACAGCTCATCCGGCGTAATCGGCTTGCCGAGGAACTGACGCGCCCCGGACTGCATCGCCTTGCGCATATAGTCCATGTCGGTCTGGACGGACATCATGATGACGGCGGTCGTCGGCAGCGCCTTCGTGATTTCGCTCGTCGCCTTGATGCCGTCCATATCCGGCATGTTGATGTCCATGATCACGATGTCGGGACGCGTTTCCATTGCTGCCTTGATCGCTTCGCGCCCCGTACCCACCGATCCCACGACTTTGAATTCCTGCTCTTCGAACGCGAGCAGCTTCTTAATATTCTCGCGGGTTTCGGGGATATCATCAACGATTAGTACGTTGATGATGTCTCCTGGTTTATTCGACATAGGCTTTATCTCGCCGTTTCTAGCTTAAGTTCCACCACTACCATCAATCGGACAGGCTGATCAAACCATCGGTCACCAGTTGGCGGATACTACGGATGGCGGGTTCGATGCCAAACGGTCGCTTACCGGGGAGTGTAATCCCGTATTGACCCATCACGTAATCAAGCGTGACTTCGGTCGTTGCCGTGCGGGCCGTTGCGCTCGCCGAGCGCAGCGCCAGCGTGATCGGAATACGCGCTTCGATCATCCATGTGATTACGACGGCTTCCTGCGGCGTCACACCCAACGTGATGATGTCGGGGCGGGGCGGGAGCGGCGTGGGGGGTGGCGGTGTGCCATCCTGTCCATCGGCGTTGTCATCCGGAACGGGAGTCGGCGTGGGCGGTACACCAATGAAGCGACCGTCATACGGGAAGTTACCCACATGGACGACGAGCGCATCTTGAATCGTGCGTTGGGTCACCAGCCGCGGGCGCTGACGTTCGCTCGGCGCGACGATCACGGAGCCGAGGCTCGTGCTGTCGGGGCGACCTTCGATCGGGTCCAGCAGTTCGATACCTTCGTCCGTGACACGGAACAGCCGCAGACTATTCGGCAGGATGCTCTGGAAGTCTTCATCCATGTCGACGAACAGCAGCGAAATGATCAGGTCGACGCGGTCACCGTCCTGCGGAGCATACGCGATACCCGTGAGGCGATCCATCGGAATCGAGACGGCGACGAGGTCTTCGGGCAGCACGGCGGCTGCATCCGAACCGACACGCGCCGCACCCGTCAGGTCATCGACGACCATATTGGAGAGGATCGGCTGTTCGCGGAAGATATCGGTCCGCGCCCGCTTGCCGATGACATCATCCATATTGGTGACGCCGTTGAAAGGGGCAACCGACTGCGGCCATGGGCGCAGCTGAATTGCGTTCGGCGGGATGACCATACCGCGCGGGATTTCCTGCACGGCGACCACAATATCTACGAACACGATCGGCGTCGCCGTGGGCAGCGGAGTTTCTGCTGGGTTCTGTACCTCTTGAACGAGAACCTCACCGGGACCCGGCGTAGCTTGAACCTGCGCAGTTGGCTGATTGAGGCCCGGTATTACCACCGCCACCACGATTGCGACCACAATGATCAGAATGGCAATGATCAGAAAAATACGTAAACGTCCCATAAAAACTTGCCTCCGTTGGGATCAATGGAGTGTGCGAGTACGCAGCACTAGTTAAAAAATTAAGCGAGGATCAAGCGCAAAGAGCCTTTACGTTAGTGTATAGTGAAGGGTAATACACCTCACTAGGCCTAATGTACTGGACTGCACTCAATCGCTGGTGGGCAGCTCAATACGGACAGACGTGCCATCCGTTTCACCGCTGACGATACTGACCGACCCTCTGATCAACTCGAATTTCTCTTTGAGTGTGATCAAGCCCTGGATGCGGGGTCTTGGCTGTGGCTTTCTTCGTTGGAAAAAGCTGATTCAGTATCAAAGCCACGACCATTATCGTCAACGACGACCTTGACCACGTTGTTACCAATGTCCAGACGGATGCTGATCTCGTTCGCATTCGCATAATCGCGCGCGTGCCCCATCAGCTCCTGAATACCACGGAAGATCATCACTTCGCGGTGAGTTTGCAGTCGCCGTTCTTCGCCGAGAATGTCCAGCTTGATCTGAATGTCATTCTTCTCACGGAAGGAATCGACGTACCGGCGCACCGTGGGAATCACGCCGAGATCATCCAGCATCATCGGGCGCAGATCAAAGATGAAGTCGCGCACTTTCTGGAAGGTAGTGCTGGCGACGTTCGTCAGGTTATCCAGCTCTTCGGCGGCGCGTGCCGGGTTGCGATCAAACAGGCGCTGGCAGATTTCCGCTTGCAGGATGAAATTGGTGAGCGACTGGGCTGGGCCATCGTGCATTTGACGGGCAAGGCGTTGACGTTCTTCTTCCTGCGCCTGAATCACACGCACAATATTGATCGGGCCTTTGGTGGCCGCGTCTTTGGTCTCGTCCGCATGCTGCGGCAGTTCTTCGATCCCTTGCAGGCGACCCAAGAGCTGTGAATACATCTGCTGTTCGCGCTCCAGATATTCACGCGTGCTCTGAAACTTCTCGAGCTGTCCACGCATAGTTGTCAAGCGAAAACGCGCCTCAATGGCTTCATCATATTTGGTGCGGATGTCCTGACGGGGGACTGTTTCCAGATTATCTTTGATCGTGTTCAGTTCGGTGAAGATATCGGCGTTGCGCGTTTGTTCACGCTCGACGACGTTCTGCGTCTGATCAATCTGGATTTTGAGTTCCGTAAGTTTATCGCGGATTCGCTTAAGTTCAGCGATCAGCATGTCTACCAATTCATCGCGGGCACGGGTTTCGCCGCGTAGTTCTCGATCCATCGCTTACCCTTTCGCGGAAGAACTTTTTTGACCTTCACCGTGAATGCGAACCCACCCGTTACGCAGCGCGTGAACGGCGGCTTGCGTACGATCCTGAACGTTGAGCTTCTTCAGGATCGAGGTCATGTGGTTTTTCACGGTTTGTTGACTGATCTTTAGGCGGTTGGCAATTTCTTTGTTGCTCAACCCATTGGTGACGAACTCGAGTATTTCCATTTCGCGGGGGCTAAGGGGGATGTAGTGTTCATCGGGGTCGATGATGTAGGGGGCGTTCATGGTTTCCATCCGGTTGTTGATCCACGCATGGAGCTGATCAGCATCCATCCGTTGATTTCCGACCAGGTAGTAACCTGCAGCCGCCGCGCGAATGATGTCGACGAGATCATCTGCTGTAATATCTTTGGGGCAGTAGGCGGACGCACCAGCACGCATGGTATGGAGTACCTGCTCAGAGTCGTGGTAGGCGGTCAGCATGACGACGGCGATGTGCGGCGCTTCTGACTTGACTTGGCGCGCCACCTGTAAACCGTTCATCGACGGCAAATTGACATCCAGAAGAACGACATCTGGGCGCAGACTTTGCGCTTGCTGCAATGCTTCTTGACCGTCAGCGCACTGTCCGATAACGGTAATATCATCTTCCGAATTGAGCGCGATCTGCAAACCCTCTCGGAAGAGGGGATGGTCATCGACGATCAACACGGAGATTATCTGCGGTGCGCGGCGCTCTCTGCGATCAATCATGAAGTGTGCGGCCTGCTATTCCTATGAACAGCCTTCCGCCCCTCCTTTCCCTGTCCGATCTTTGGATTATCAATGTGTCTCGCTCACGTTTATTGGAAGTATAACGCTATATTGGTCTACTCAGTATAGCGATAAAGGTTAAGGTTAACAAACCGTATCGTTACACAACTGCGAGAGGGTATAATATTGGCAGGTTGTGGAGGTGGCAGTTGGAACGAGTGACACTCGACGGACTGACGTATTATCGCTTTGCGTGGGCGGGCGTCAGGCATGGCGTTTTCACGCGGCAGGGTGGGGTGAGTCGCGCACCGTTTGCGTCGCTGAATCTGGGCGGCAATGTGGGCGACGATCCCAAAGCCGTACGCCAGAATCACGAGCGGATGTATGCAACGCTCGGTGTGGATGATGCGCAAGCGTGTACCGTGTGGCAGGTTCACAGCGCCGATGTCGTTATCGCCAACCGGCCGGTGACCGGTCGACGGTGGTTAGCGCATGCCGACGGCCTGATGACTGATCGTGTCGGCCTTCCCTTATCGATGCGCTTCGCCGACTGTACGCCGATTCTGTTTCACGACCCACGGCAGGGCGTGATCGCTATCGCCCACGCGGGCTGGCGCGGAACCGTGCAGGGCATTGCCGGGACGGTGATCCGTGCGCTGGTCAATGCCTATGGTTGCAATCCGGCGGACATTCACGCCGGGATCGGCCCGGCGATTGGTCCGAATAGATATCAGGTCGGCGCGGAAGTAGTTGCCGCCGTGCAGGAACATTTCGGGACGACCGATGGCTTGATCCGGCGCGATCCGGCAGATGGCACGGCCTATCTCGATTTGTGGGCGGCGAATAAGCTCGATCTTGAACGGGCGGGCGTGACCGCTGAGCATATCGAAGTGGCTGGTCTGTGCACCGCCGAACATGTCGACGAATTCTTCTCGCATCGGCAGGAGAAAGGAAAGACCGGGCGCTTTGGCGCGGTCATCGCTTTATGAGCATTGCGGAGAACATTCAGCAGGTTCGCGAAACAATCGCGGCCGCGTGTGTCCGGGCAGGGCGCGATCCGGCGTCAGTGACGCTCATCGCCGTGAGCAAGACGCGCCCGGTCGAGATGATTCTCGCAGCCGTGGCGGCGGGCGTGCAACATTTTGGCGAGAATCGCGTAGAAGAAGCTGAGTCGAAGATTCCACAGGTGAACGTAGCGGCCACCTGGCACATGATCGGTCACATTCAGAGCCGGAAGGCGAAGGATGTGCTGCCACTGTTCAATGTGGTGCATTCGGTGGATCGTTTCAAGCTGGCTGAGAAGCTGGCGCGCGCGGTGGTTGAGCGTGGCGGCAGGCTGGACGTGCTGATCGAGATCAACATCTCGGGCGAGGAAAGCAAAGGTGGCTTGCCCGCGTTCGGCTGGCAGACTGACCCCGCGGTGCGTGCCGCCGTGTGGGACGAGATCCGCCAGATCAGCGCCTTGCCGGGGTTGAAGGTCCGCGGATTGATGACGATGGCGCCGATTGTGCCGACAATGGAGGCAGCGCGCCCGGTCTTTGTAGGCCTGCGTGAACTACGTGATCACCTGTCGGCGTCGCTGGGTGTGTCCCTGCCAGAATTGAGCATGGGCATGACCGATGATTATCCGGTCGCAGTGGAAGAAGGTGCGACCATGGTTCGAATTGGTAGGGCGATCTTTGGAGAGAGGTAGAGGGAAATCGTGATCCTGATCTATTATGCGCTGTTGATCTTTGAGCTGATCCTGTTGGGGCGCGTGTTGATGAGCTGGCTGCCGGGTCTGGATCGCTCGCATCCGATTGCACGGTTCTTGATCGATGTGACGGAGCCGGTGTTAGCGCCGATTCGCAAGGCACTGCCGGATATGGGCGGGTTCGATTTCAGCCCGTTGATCGTCTTCCTGATTCTTCAAGTGCTGATGCAGGTGCTGTTCTAAAACAGCTAAGGCGGGGACGCGCATGGCCGCGTCCCCATGAAATCTCAATTCTGTGATAATTCGCATGAGAGCTTTACTTGTTCAACAATAAAGCCCGTGATACGATTGACGTATGATAGGCGATAAATCTGTGAAGAGACAGGCCCATGCCCAACAATCGCAAGTTTGAGATCACCGATGCTCGGAGCGGCGCTGCGATCACCGTCCGGGTTGTCACGCAAGCAGAGAAGACTGAATTTGTGGGAATCCAGGAAGACGGTGAACACAAAGTCGTCAAGATTCGCTTGACCGCGGAATCGGCAGGGAGCGATGAGGCCAACGAGGAAGTGCTTGAGGCACTGGCGTTCCGTCTGGAAATCTCCATCAACCGGCTTGAGATTGTTGCGGGCGCCAATGGTCGGGATAAGCTGGTCACGATCATGGGCTTGAACAGCGAACAGGTCGACGAACTGCTCACCAATCCATAACTATGAGTCGCTCTAGTCTCATTCTCGCCCTCATTCTAATCCTGGCTGCTTGTTCCAGTGAGAACACGCCTGTGCCAACGGCTTCGCTCATACCGGCGACGCTGACGGATGTGCCTACTTCCGTGCCGCCGACGCACACGCCTGCTGGTCTGCCTGCGCCCGCTGACATGGTGCCGACGCACACGGCGACGCCCGCCTCCGGCGCGGCGTTGATCGCGCAAGACCCGGTTGCGAATGCACTCGTGGGTATTGCGCAGCGCGAAGTCGCGCAGGAACTCGACGTACCCCAGCAGCGCGTGGAACTCATCGAAGTGATCGCCGTAACATGGACAGACAGCGCGCTCAACTGTCCGCTGCCCGATCAAACGGTCACACCGATGGAGGTCGGCGGCTATCGCATCCTGCTCGAAGCGGGTGGACGGGACTATGTGTTCCACACCGATTTTGACCGCGTCGTGCGCTGTGACCTCGCTAATGAAGCGCTGCCGACCGCCGAATCTACGTTTGAAGTCACCCCGGAGACAACACCCTAGTTGTCTCCGGTTCTTTTTCCAGCCGCATCAACACCACCGCCGCTAGAATCACCAGACTGCCGACAATCTGTACGCTGGTCATCCGTTCGCTGAGAAATAGATACGCCTCAAGTGTGGTCAAGGCGGGCTCTAAGGTTGCGATCAAGCTGGCCGTGCTGGCGGGCAGGTAATTCATGGAGGTGTTGTACAGCCCAAACCCAAGCAGGGTCGGCCCAAACGCGAGCAGCATGAGGATCAGCCAGCCCGGTGTCGGGAGGTCGGGTAACAGGTTGACGACGCTTCAGCCGTGCCGGGCAACCCCGGCAGCAGGTTGAACAGACCCGTGAAGAGCGCGGCAAACGCGAACGAGTAGAACAGGGAAGTCCACGTGTTCAGACCACGCTGCGCCGCCGTTTTCCCCAGCAGATTGTAGCCTGCGAACAGCACCCCAGAGCCTAATCCGGTGACCACCCCCAACGGATTGATGTTCCACATCTCTGGACTGTAGGCGTTGGACACCAGTACACAGCCAACCAAACTGAGTATAACTGCCACTATTTTGGGCAGGCGCAGCGTTTCCTTTAGCAACCACCACGCGAAGACGGCGGTAAACGCCGCTGAACTATAGCCGAGGACGGTCGCCACAGCCGCTCCATTGGCCTGCACGGACAGTGTCCAGATGGAATTGCACAGGGCCAGCCCCAAGCCATAGAGGCTGTAAAAGCGCAGTCGAACGCGATCAATGCGGAGGAGGGAGCGGCGGAAGAGTATTAAGGCTGGGAATAAGGCCACGCACACCAAGAGATTGCGCCAGAAGGCCAGCAGCAGCGCCGGGAATGCGTAGGTGCTGATCAGATAGCTGATCAGAATTCCCGTCGTCGACCAGATCGTTATGCCGACCAGGCCGATCAGATAGCCTTTGGTTAAGCGTGACATTGAGAGCCCGACTCAGTGGGTGGAGGCAGCGCGCCAGCGTAAATGACTAAGCAACAGGCGATCCGCCACCGGATCGCCTGTTGGGTTACACGGCGGAGGGTAATTTCTCGCCGAGCATTTGCTGCAAGTAGGCCAGCGACCGGTGGGCGGCAGCGCGCACTTCGTCGCGTCCGTCACGGAGCGCGACATACAGTGATTTGATGTTTGTGACCATGCCCAACTGGCCAAGATCCAGTGCTGCCAACTGCTTAATACCCGGTTCGCCTTCCTGCAAGGCGCGGAGCATCATCTGAATAGCCGCGTCAGTCGTCTGGATTTGCTCGCCTTTCTCCGCGGCCCAGTCTTGCAGCCATTCGATCGTTTCCGGCTTGGGATAGCCGACCGTGGGGTTCGTCACCTTGCCGTATTGAATTTCCTGAAAGGCTTCCTGAGCGGCCGAGCGGACATACCACTGCTCATCTTCGAGGAAGGCGCGGTAAATGGCGATGAGCGCCCAGGTGGTGCGGATGCGGCGCAGACCGAAGATCGACGCGCGGCGCAGGAGCATATCATCAGAGTTGGCGCCTTCGTAGATCATCTCGTAGCCGTCGTTGGGCAGGGCGGCGAAGGCTTCGGCCATGGCGCGGCGCAGCGGTTCGGAGCCTGCCACGAACGCTTCGACCATCGCCGAGAGGGCATCTTCCGTGCCGATTGCGCCGAGACCCATGCCCGCTGCCAACTGCACATCTTCTTCCTGATCGTTGAGCAGGGGCAGCAGGTCTTTTTGCCCTTCGGGTTCGGCTAGTGCGCCTAAGCCGAGGCAGCCGAGCCGCCGCGTGACGGGGTCGGCCTTGCGCACGGCGCGCCGGAAGGCGACCAGTGTATTGCGGTCGCGGCCATCGATCAACGCGGCGGCCGCGCGTTCGCGGATGAGCGGGTACTGGTTGGGCTGGGTGAGCAGCGTCCCCAACTGCTTGATCAAGGCGCCGCGCCACTGCACATCCGGTGGGGCATAGGCCAGCCAGCGCGCCATATCGATTAAATTGTCGTTGAGCAAATCGGGCGCGGCTTTCATACGTTCCGCCACTACGCGATCCAGTTTGACGTGGAGAGCGCTGTAGGCGATCGCGGGTTGCCACGCGGTAGCGTTGAGTTTTGCCGGAATATCTTCTGGTTTGAGCGTCAGGCTGGCGAGGTACGCCGCGATGATGGGCGAGCGGAAGGTGTAGCGGTTGCCTTTCCAGTGGAACAGCACACCATTGCGCTTGAGCGTGGTCAGCAGCCGACCCTGCACGGTGGTTTCCGTGTCGTCTTCGGCTTCACCCTCTTTGCCTTTGCCCCGTTTGCCTTTAGGGGGCGCGGCGGGTTTTGCCTCAAGTTCTGGTTCGGGAATGGCGTCACCGTCGGGGGGCGCGTCGCCGACTTCGGTTGTGCCGAGGGCCAGTGCTTGCAGTCGCGCCACGGTGATGTAGCCTTCGTCGAGCTGGAGCGCGGCGAGGGGCGCGATTTGCGCGATGAGTTCGGCGCTGACCTTGTGGCGCTTCAGGTAAGCGCAGATCCAGCCCTTCCCGCGCCGATCGTTTCGGTGTCGTCGGCGTAGGTCCCCAGATTTTCAGCGTTGCTTCCAAGGTGGACAGCCCACGGGTATGCGCGCGGGCGATCACCTGCTGATCATCGGCGGGTTTGCTGGCTTTGCGGTTGCCCATCTTGCGCGCCGTCTGCACCCAGGTCTCCGCCCAATGGAACGCGTCTCGTTCGATGTCGAGATCGCTCCACGGGCGCAGGAACACGGGCGTAAAGCCGAGGTTCGTCAGAGTGCCGTAGCCTTCGGCGGGGCCGACGACGATGAAGAAGTTGTTTTTGTATTCCTGCAGCATTCCGTTCAGCCACGAGAGCGCAAACGGACGTTCGGACTCCGGGAGATCGTCGAAACCGTCGATCAGAAGCAGCACCTGCCCCTTATTGAGTCGGTTGTAGAGCTGGCGCGGAATCGTGCTGGCGGTCACCCGGCGGACGGTGTGCTGCACCGCGCGCACGATTAATTCGGCGGGGTCGGCTTCCTGACCGTGTTCCGAACTCTCCAGGTGCAGATCAGAGAGGTGCAGGTACAGCGGCATCAAGCGGCGGAACAGGGGGATTTCGTTCTTGACCTGCTCATCTGCCGCGGCTTCGTAGTTTTCGCCCTGCGCATTGGCGAGGCGTTCTTTCGCCTTCTGCTCGATCACGATGCGTTCTTTGATGCGCACAGCCCGCTCTTTTTCGGCGAGCTGGGCTTCAGCCGCGTCCAATTTCGCCTGAACCTTGTCTGGCGGCGGTTGAAAACGGATGCGGTTGAGCGCGTGCAGCGCGATCGCTTGTAGGGCGGTGGTGCGGCCGCTCCCCGGCAGACCGAGCAGCGCAATCGCGTGATCACCGAGCGCGAGATCGTCAATGCTCAGGGTTTGCACCTGATACGGCGCGTGCAGATACGGGTGATCATGGATCGTCGGCACAACGCGGTAGATGTTGTAGGCGAGATCCTCGCTGGGGCTGGCAAATTCAGGTTCGGGTAAAAATCGCGGTTCAACCAATACGCTCGACAACTTGACGAACTGCCCCGCGATATGCGATGTTTCGCAGCGTTCGATCAAATCGGAGATGTAGCGGCTGTCTGCGCTGCGGGTCGCCGATTTCTGCACGTTTTGCGCGCCTTGCCCCGCCGCTTCTCTCAGCGCCTTGATTTGGTGGCGCGATCGATAAATGACGTAGGCACTCAGCCAACCCGCCAGCAAACCAACGCCAAAACTCTGACCGTTAAACTCCATCGCACTCGCTCCTCTAGCCAGCCAGTCTCCCTCATTGTAACGGGGGAATGGGTTTTTACGTAATTGAGTTTGAACAATTCGTTTGGATTCCTTGAGATTAATGCCAAACGACTTCCATCTACAATGGTATTCATGCAGCGCAGCACGAAAATGCGGTATATTCTCAGCGGGAGCATCCATGCCTCAGATAACGTGGTCAGAACCCACCACATCGATTAGGATAAATTCGATGCAATCACGACAGGCTGTCCACATCATCGCCTCAGAGTGGCGGTGGGTGATCATTGTCGCCAGCGGTTTGATTCTGCTGGCGTTCGCCCCTTTACTCTGGATGGCCTTGACCGGGACATCGGACTGGCAGTTTATGGGGGCGCTGCATAACTACCTTGATGGCGCAACCTACCTCTCGAAAATTGTTCAGGGTGAGCGCGGCATCTGGTTGACGTTCTTCCAGCACACGCCAGAAAATTATCCAGGCGCTTTCATGCAGGCCATTTACCCGCTGCTCGGTCATGTCTCCCGGATCATGAGCGTGCCGCCCATGGTGATTTTCCACGTGGCGCGGGTGTTCGCGGCGCTGTTTATGTACATCAGCCTGTATCAACTGGGCGCAGCGGTCTGGACGAAGATTCGGGCGCGGCGCGTGTTCTTTATCATCGCCTCACTAGGGTCGGGGTTGGGTTGGCTGTTCATGCCGGTCTTTCAGGATGTCAGCTTCCCCGATATCACCGTCCCCGAAGCCTACCCGTTGTACAGCACTTTTGTGAACGTCCATTTCCCGCTGACGATTGCGTGTCTCGCGCTGCTGGTGGGTTATTTCATCATGGCGTTTCGACCCGGCGCGGATCAGGATCCGTCGCTCGACCGGGCTGTGCCGGTCATGGCGATCCTCAGCGTGGCGCTCGCTATCCTCTATCCACATGCGTTGGTGCCATTCGGCGGGGCGCTCGCCGTCTTCGCGTTGTTCGATTGGCGAGATCACCGGCGGTTGTCGCCGCGCCTCGTTCGCTATCTGCTGGCGCTTGGGCTGCCCGCACTGCCAATTGCGGTGTACTATGCGTTGATCGTGACCTACAACCCCGGTTTCGCGGAATGGAATCGCCAGAACGTGAATCCGGCGCCTGCTCCGCTCATGCTCTTGATCGGCTTGGGCCTGCCGCTGCTGATCGGTATCCCGGGGATCATTCGCGGTTTGCTGCGCTTTGAGCGCGATGGGGATCGGCTGGTCGTCCTGTGGCTGATCGCGATGCTGATTGTGATGTACCTGCCGACCGGAGCCGGGCGGCGCTGTTCGGTCGGCATGATGTTGCCGATTGCCTATTTTGCGACGCGGGCGGTCGAGGATGTGTGGATTTCGCGCATCAGCCGCCGTGTGCGTTCGTATGTGTTTGCGCTCGTCATCCCCTTGATCGCTGTGAGCCAGATCTTCGTGCTGTTTCTGCCCGTGACGCTGCCCGCCCTCAGCGGTGATCCGGGAACGGCGCTCGGCGTGTTTCTCGAACACGACTACTATGTCGCCTACCAGTGGGTGAACGAGCACAGTTCCAGCAGTGATGTAGTGCTGGCCTCGCCCGTTGTCAGCGCCTGGATTCCCGGTTGGGCAGAGACGCGCGTCGTCTATGGTCACCCGTTTGAGACGCTCAACGCGGCGGTGAAGCGTCAGCAGGTGCTGGATTGGTACGCGGGCACGGGCGACTGCACCGCCATCCTCGATGAATACAACGTGCGCTATGTGCTGTACGGCGTGGAAGAAGCCAAGTTTGGCGCCGCGCCGTGCCGCGATCAACTGAACGTCGTCGCCGAAATTGGCGGTGTAACCGTGTATGCGCGGTGATCTTCGCTCCGGAGTGTCAACTGATGCGCGTCGCGTTCAACTCCTGCTGATCGGGTTGGGCGCGGCATTTCTCCTCCTCGCGGGGCTCAAGCCGCGCGGGTTTGCCTTATATCCCCGGCGCGCGTTTCTCCGATGCGGCGACATCGCACTGGGGGCAGCGCTGTTCTTGCAGCGCTCCGTCCTACGCGATGGTGAATTCCCTTTCTGGCGTGAGACGATTTTGGGCGGTCAGCCCTTCGCGGCCAATCCGTTGAACAAAACCGCCTATCCGCTGCAATGGCTGGCGCTGCTGCTGCCGCCCGCGCTGCACATCAACGTGTTGATCGTCTTGCATTTGCTGATCGCCGGGGCGGGCATGTGGCTGCTGGCGCGCTCGCTCGAACTCGGCGTGTGGGCGGCGGGCGTGAGCGTCATCGCCTAGTGCTGTCGCCGCGCATGATCGGGCATCTCGGGGCGGGGCATATTGATATTGTGTATGCGCTGGCGTGGCTGCCGTGCTTGCTGTGGGCGGTGAAATGTGCGGCAGCGGGATCGCGGCGCGGCTTGTGGGCGACCGGTGTGTTCGCAGGCTTGATGTTCCTCGCGGATGTGCGCCTCAGCTTGTTTGGCTTGGCGCTGGCGGCGGCGTATGGGGTTTTGGAAATCATCCGTAATCGGATGAGGTACAGCTCGTCCCTACTAAACATGGCCTCCTTACTGCGTTTCTTCCTCCCTGTCATCCTGTTTCTGCTGATCGCGTCGGCCGTGATCATTCCGCTGTGGCTGTGGAGCCCCTACCTCACCCGCGCCGCGCTGACCGCCGCCGATGCAGGCGTGTTCGCGCTGCGACCGGAATACTTGCTGGGCGTGCTCATCCCACAGGCGCATCGCAACGTCGAAGTGCTGACCTATCTCGGCCTCGTGCCACTGATCTTGGCGGTTATCGGCGCGGTAACGGCGCGTCGGCACGTATGGTTTTGGCTGATCGCGGCGCTGATCGCTGCTCTATATGCGCTCGGTTCAAATGGGTTTCTCTGGAATACCCTCACGCAGATCATTCCATTTCTGCTGTGGTTTCGCGTGCCGTCACGGGCTTGGCTGATCGTGACGCTGATCGTCGCGTTGCTGGCGGGCTATGGTGCGGAAAGGCTCAAACGGCGACCGCTGCAAATCGGCATGCTGCTGATGATCATCACGTTGGAACTGACGCTGACGGGGCGAGCTTGGCTCGAATGGCGTGGCGAGGAGTACTGGTTGCCCGAGTCTCAGCGCGAACTGGCTGAAACTCTGATCGCGGACGGCGTAGATCGCGTCTATTCGCCCACGTACAGCCTCGAACAGCAAGTCGCGGAGCTGTACGAAATTGAGTTGTTCTATGGCGTCGATCCGTTTCAACTGCGCGATTACGTTGGAGCAATTCAGGGTGTTGGGGGAGTCGCGTTTGAGGGTTACAGCATGGTGCAACCGCCGCTGATTGGCGTGGTAGGCGAGGATTTCTCGACCGCAAATCGCAGAGCGCAGCCCGACACGGTCTGGATGTGGTATCACGGTGAGTCACGTAATCGCTGCATATCCCATTGAAAATCCGCGCTTACACTTCGTCGTTGACCTCAACGGTGTCTATTTGTATGCGAACGGAGATTATGCGCTGGTGTCAGGTTGCCCGATGGACGGCTATTGGCGAGACGATGATGCTCGCCCATTCCACAGCGTAACACTGCTTGTCACGGTGGGCGCGTTTCTAGCGCTCCTTTTGGGAACATTTCTCACTTTGAGGGCCAAAGACTGATGACTCGACGACTGAAGTACGCGCCCTTACTGCTGTTGGCGCTCACGCTCGTGATTCTGTATTTCCCGGTGCTGCGCGGCGAAATCTTCTACTGGGGCTTGCCGACGCTGCAATTCTACCCGTGGCGGCATCTCGCCGCTGAACTGCTGCGCGATGGCATTCTGCCGCTGTGGAATCCCTACAATGGGGCGGGTGCTCCGCTGCTGGCGAACTACCAGTCGGCGCTGCTGTATCCGGCAAGCTGGATTAGCTTCGTGCTGCCGCTCGAATGGTCGATGAGCTTAACGGCTGTCGTCCACCTGTGGATTGCCGGGTGGGGCATGTGGCGCTTGACCGGGCGGCTCGGCGTGTCGGACTTAGGCCGCGGCGTGAGTGTGTTCGCCTTCGCGCTGACCAATTACCTTGTCGCGCGGCTGTTCACCTTTCCGATCATCGAGGCGGCGGCGTGGCTGCCGTGGATCGCTTGGGCGGCGCTCGGCGTGCTGACGACCGGCAAGCGGCGGCGGTCGCGTGGTTGGCGTTGTTCGCGGCGCTGCAGCTGCTGGCGGGGCACGCACAGACGGCGTGGTACAGCTTCGCGCTCGTCGGGTTGTTCAGCGTGTGGTGGACGGTGTTACCCCCGGTCACGATCGCCAGCCCCCCGCGCTCAACGGGAGAGGGGAGCCCCCCCGGGCCCCGCTGCGCCTGTTCGCCGTGATCCTCGCGCTGACGTTGGGCGCGGGCGTGGCGACACTTCAGCTGGCGCCTACCGCCGAACTGCTCGGCCAGTCGCAGCGCGGCGAAGGCGTGGATTTCGACTTCGCCATGAACTTCAGCTATGCCCCGGCGCGGGCGCTGAACTTTCTCGCGCCGACGATCTTCGGCACGCCAGCCGATGGCAGCTACTTCACGCAGGGGGCGTACTTTGAGGATGCGGTCTACATCGGCTTGATTCCGCTGATCAGCGCGTTCGCGGCGGTCTTCGCGTGGCTGCGGCGGCGTAAGGCGGCGCTCCCCGTCTATCGCACCGTCCCATTCTGGTTGATCATCGTGGTGATCGGCTTCATCTTTGCCTTGGGCGCAAATACCCCGATCTTCCCATTCTTCTACCGTAACATCCCGACGTTTGACATGTTCCAGGCGCCCGTGCGCTGGCACTTGTGGACGGTCTTCGGCTTGAGCGTGCTGGCCGGGATCGGCGCGTCGGCGTGGGGACGCGATTTCCGCACGCGGCGCTGGGCGAAGCGGACACTGGTCGGCAGCCTCGGCGCGTTGATTTTGCTGCTGGTCGGTCAGCCGTTTCTGGGGATTGGCAATGAACCGTTAGGCATTCTATCGCGCGGGCTGATAAGTGTTCCCCTGTTCATCACGGCGGCGGCGCTCCTCACGCTGACGCAGCCGGGCGGCGGCAGTCCGCGCTACGGGCGCTGGGTGATCGCCGTGCTGGTGGTGATCGCCGTCGATTTAGGGATCGCATCGTGGGGACTCAACCCGACAATAAGTGCTGAAACGTTGTGGTCAAACACCGTTGCCTACGAAAGAGGCTTAAGCCCGAGGACATTTCGCGCTTTTGTAGACCGTCGGGAGGAGGAACGTGTCAAATTCGACTGCCTGTTCCGCTTTGACGACTACCGTACCGACTTTAACCGCTGCGCCATAAAACTTGTTTGGCTTCCAAACGCAAATATCTACATCCATACTCCTCTTATAAACAATTTCGATCCTCTGCTGGTAGCGCATTTCAGCCAATTCTATCAATTGGTAGGCGATGGAATACCGGTTGACGTGGCAGATGCAGCGAATATCGCGATGCAGTACTACTCCGACGGGGCATTTCCCCTGTACGTGACGAACGCTGCACAGGCGCGTTTTGTAGAAAGTGCGTGTTGGCACTCGACTCAACCTGATATGGAGGCTGCGCTTGTCGATTTGGACATAAGCCCGTCGCAGATTCATATCCTCGGCGATGCGGGTTGTCCAGAGACGATCCTACGCCAGACGATGTAACCGTCAGCGTGACGGATGCGGTCAACACGGTGACGATCTCGGTGAATGCGCCGCGCATGGGCTGGTTGTACCTCGCCGACACGGACTATCCGGGTTGGAAAGCGACCCTTGACGGCGAGTCTGTCCCGATTTATCGTGCGAATTTGATGTTTCGCGCTGTGCAAGTGGATGCCGGGCTACACGAGGTCGTGTTCCGCTATGAACCTGCTTGGGCAGCGCCCGCACTGTTGATCACGGTGGTGTCGCTGGTGATACTGTTGTTCCTGTTCAGACTGGCGGATGACTAGATGGGAAATTCGCGCCGTTCACGGCGTCCACAACTGCAATTTTCCGAACGCAAGCTGCTGCTGGCAGTGGGCGACATTGTGGCGGTTTTCCTCGCCTGCTTGATCGCGCTGTTCATCTGGACGCTGGTCGCACGCTACCGCTTCACACTGGCGTTTGTCCTCCCACAAAGCCCGTGGTTCTTCGCACTGGCGGTGCTGTGGTTCGCGCTGGCGAGCGCCAACGACTTCTACGATCTGCGCATCGCGGCGAATCGCAATCACACGCTCCAGCGTTTGCTGATCATCACTGCGCAAACGTGGATCGTCTACATGGTGGTCTACTTCTTGTCGCCACCGCGCGAACTGCCGCGCCTGTTCATCATTTACTATGGCGTGGTGTCGTTCGCGTTGATCACTGCGTGGCGTTTCTTCCGGCCGTTCTTGCTCGGTTGGGCCAGTGATCCGCGCCGAACACTGATTCTCGGTACAGATTGGACGGCGGGCACGATCATCGAGGCGCTGCGCGAACATACGCCGGATTATCGGGTGCTCGGCTTGATCGGGCAGTCGGAGGACGTCGGCAAGGTGCTGTATGGCGTGCCGGTACTGGGGACGGCGGCAGATTTACCTAACTTCATCAGCCGCGATCAGGTGAGTGAACTCATCCTCACGGAAGCGAACAAGCTCCAGGGCGAGACGTTCCAGCACGTGATGGAGGCCTATGAAGCGGGCGTGACGCTCATCACCATGCCGCTGTTGTACGAGCGCATCACAGGGCGCGTCCCGGTCGAGCACCTCAGCGACGATTGGGGCGTGATCTTTCTGCCGATCAAGAATACGCAGGGCCTATTCGACCCGTACCCGCTGATCAAGCGGGGGTTTGATATCCTCGTGGCGCTGGTCGGGCTAGCGATCTTCGCGCTGCTGCTGCCGTTCATTGCACTGGCGCTCTACCTCGATCTGCGCGGGAGCATCTTCTTCACGCAAGAACGCCTCGGCATGCACGGCTCGGTTTTCCGCCTGTACAAGCTGCGCTCGATGATTCCTGATGCCGAAGCGGCGACCGGGGCGGTCTTCGCCCAGAAGGGCGATCCGCGCGTGACGCGGGTGGGGCGGTTTATGCGCAAATCACGCCTCGACGAAGTGCCGCAGTTGTGGAACGTGCTGCGCGGCGACATGAGCCTGATCGGGCCGCGTCCCGAACGCCCGGAACACGTCGAACGGCTGACGGAGAAGATTCCGTTCTACCGCACGCGCTTGATGATGCGTCCCGGCCTCACCGGGTGGGCGCAGGTGCGCTATCCCTACGGCTCAAATGATGAGGATGCGCTCGTCAAACTGCAATACGACCTGTACTACATCCGCAACCAGTCAGTGCTGCTGGACGTGAACATTCTGCTGCGCACCGTCTACCGCGTCGTGACCCTCAGCGGGGTGTAGGCATACCGGTGTAGGCGCAAGGCGCGCCTTACCCTACGCCTAACCCCGCATTGGCAATTTCTAAATATTGTACATTCCCATCTTGCCTGTAATATGAAAGCAGTGACTTAAACGATTCGGATCGCTCCCTTTGACTCAGTCTTACATCCACAAGCCTCAATCCCGCCTCACTCGCCTCACCATTGAGCGGGCGGCGGCGATCATCATTTTCGTGCTCTTGTTCGCGCTGGCAGCGCGCATCCCCGTCGATACCGATACGTGGTGGCACATTCGCAGCGGCGAATGGACACTCACGCACGGCATGATCTACGCCGATCCGTTTTCGTCGACGTTCAACGGCCAGCCGTGGATCAACCACAGTTGGGGCGCGCAGATCATTCTGTACGGCGTATGGCAGGTCGGCGGCGCGTTCGGCCTCGCGGTCTATATGGCGGGGCTGGCGACGGCGGGCATGTATTTTGTCTACCGCATGGCTGAGGGAAACACCTACCTGCGCGGCTTCACGTTGATCCTCGGCGCGGCGACAGCGGCGGTCTTCTGGTCACCGCGCCCGCAGATGATCTCGTTTTTCCTGAGCGCGGTCGTGCTGTATCTCTTGTTCCTGTATAAGCGCAAAAAGATCGACCGCCTGTGGCTGCTGCCCATCATCATGGGCGTGTGGGGCAATCTGCACGCGGGTTTCAGCATCGGCTTGATCTTCATGGGCGGCGTGATCGCGGGCGAAATCTTCAATAACCTGTTCAACCGCCAAGCCGAACATATTGTTGCCTGGCGCGGCGTCGGTAAGCTGATCGGGATTGCGCTCTTGTCGGTCGCGGCGCTGGTGATCAATCCGTACGGGCTGCAAATGCTCGCCGTGCCGTTCCCGACCGTGAGCATTGGCGCGCTGCGGGCGTACATTCAGGAGTGGAATCCGCCGAACTTCGCCGGACGGGAAACGTGGCCGTTCCTCGCCCTGCTGATCGGCGTGGTGGTTGCGGCCATAGCGGATCGCCGCCGTTTCGACTGGACGGAAGTCGTCCTAGTGCTGGGAACGGCGTTCATGGCACTGACGGCGGGGCGGAATATCGCCGTGTTTGCCGTGGTCGCTACGCCGATTCTGACGTATCACGTCGTCTCTCTGCTGCAAAAGCGCGGTTGGACGCTCCGCCCGATGACGCGGGTCAGTCCGCTGATTGCGCGGCTCAATCTGCTGCTGGTGATCGTCGTGCTGCTCGGCGCGGCGGCGAAGGTGCTGCTCGTGCTGGATACCAAGATGGTCGATGCGGCGTTTCGCGATGTGCTGCCCGTGAGCGCGGTCGAGTATGTGCGCGACAATCCGCCCAGCGGGCACGATGTTCAACAGCTATAACTGGGGCGGCTATCTGCTGTGGGCGCTGCCGGATCGACCCGTGTTTGTCGATGGGCGCACTGACCTGTACGGCGATGCCTTTTTGCGGCGCTGGCTGGATGCCGCGACCGGTGGGGACGGCTGGCGCGACCTGTTCGCCGAGTACGACATCGGTTTCACGGTCATTGAGACGGGGAGCGGGTTAGCGACCCTGCTGGCCGCTGAACCGGGCTGGCGGCTGGCGTACAGTGACGATCTGGCGTCGATCTACGTGGAGGGAATCATGATCAAAGACCGCGACGCGCTGTCCCTGACGGGCTTGCTGGCGGATTTTCGCCTGCTGATTACGCTGTTTCTCGCCTTCCGCCTGCTGTCGCTGCTCGCCTACCAGCCGATGTTCGCGGCCGGGTTCGAGCGCGGCGTCACGGCGGGCGGCGACTTCTTCTACTACTTCCAGTTGGGATCATTCGCGCGGGAAGGGCTGCTGCCGTTCCGCGACTGGTGGAGCGAGTTTCCACCGCTTCCGGCGTTTCTCAACTCGGTGATCGCGGTCGGGTTTGGTGGCAATGGCTACCCCGGTTTCGCCATCATCTTCGGCGTGATTATGACGCTGTTCGACCTCGGCAACCTCGTGCGGATGCGGCAGATCGGGTCGAAGCTGCACGGCGCGAATACGGGGATGGCGCTGGCGTGGATTTACGCGCTCAGCCTCGCGCCCGCTGTGTTCATCTGGTGGAACTTCGAGCCGATGGTGGCGTTTTTCCTGCTGTCAGCACTGTGGGCGCTGCTCAATCGCCGTGATGGGCGCTCGGCGGTCTGGGCGCTGGTCGGCGCGCTGACCAAGTTCACCCCGGCGATCATTCTCGGCGCGGTCTGGCGCTATCGTTCGCCCAAGAAAGCGTTCCGCTACAGTTTGATCACGCTCGGCGGCTTCGCGCTGGTGTATCTGCTGCTGTTCGCGCAGAATTCCGTCATGACGATCCCTTCGCTGACAGCGCAGTTCAACAAGGCGTCATATCAAACGGTGTGGGCGCTGCTGGATGGCAACTACACGACCGGGAACTTCGGCGCGGCGAATGAGCGGCTTGACCCGGCGAACGCCTATCGGGTCAACGGCAACCCGGCGGTGATCCCCGGCGTGGTGCGCTTGGGTGCGGCGGCGCTGATCGGCGCGTTCATCTTCTGGCGCACGAAACGTTTTGATGATCGCGGGTTGGTCGCGTTTACCACGCTTACGCTGTTGATCTTCTTCCTGCAAGCGCAGGGCTGGTCGCCGCAGTGGCTGGCGCAGATCGTGCCGCTGCTGCTGTTGTGTTTCCCCACGCGTAACGGTGTGACGCTGATTGTGCTGCTCAGCGGTTTGGTGTTCATCGAATACCCGTTCCTGTTCATCCGCACGGGCGACACAGGCGGCGTGATCACCGGGTCGCTGATGACGCCGTTCGTCGGCTTGGTGATCGGCCGCACGCTGCTCCTTGTCATGGTGTGCGTAGCCCTATATCGGCGGCTGCGGGTGGCGATGCCCGATGAGCAGTAAAGCGCCGCGCGCTGTCAAAACACCCCGCGAAACCTTGCTGTTCGGGCTGATCGCACTGGTGCTTGCCTGCCTCATCGTCTACGGATTCGTCGGCGCGCCGGGCTACACTGACGTCTACTATCACTTCAACGCGGCGCAGCGGTTGGCAACAGGATTCGGCTTGACCGATACCTACTTGTGGACGTACATCGGCGCGCCGGACACTTTGCCCGCGCCTTCGCATCTCTACTGGATGCCGATCACGTCAATCCTCGCAGCGGTGAGTATGTGGCTGACCGGATCGACCAGCTACGCCGCCGCGCAGATCCCGTTCGCGCTGTGTCTGGCCGGGACGGCGCTCGTCGCGTTTCAACTGGGTTGGCGCGGGTTGAAGCACCGGCGCGGCGCGTGGCTGGCGGGGCTGCTCACGCTGTTCAGCGGTTTCTATACCCGCTACTGGGGTGCGATCGACACTTTTGCCCCTTACGCGTTGATTGCTTCGCTTGCCCTGTATGCGTTCGGTCTGGCGCTGGAGTCACCGGCATCCAAACGCTGGTGGCTGATCGCGGGCGCGCTGGCGGCGCTGGCGCATCTCACCCGTGCTGACGGTTTGCTGCTGATCGGCCTGGGCGGGCTGCTGGCTGTGTGGCTGATCATTGAGCGACGGCTCACGTTACGAGTGGGCATCGTTCGCGGATCTCTCCTGCTGGCGGCGTACCTCGTCGTGATGCTGCCGTGGTTCGCGCGCAACTGGATCGCCATTGGGTCGCCGCTGCCCTTGGGGGGCACACAGGCGATCTGGTTTGACGAATACGACGACCTGTTCAGCTATACACCGGACGCGTCTCCGTCCACGCTTGGCCTTGAGGGTTTCATCAACTCGCGGCGTGAGGCGCTGGTCAACAACTTTGCGACCTTCGTCGCCGTCGAAGGCTTGATAGCTATGTCGCCGTTCATGCTGCTTGGCGTGTGGCGTCGGCGGCGCGATCCCGATTGGCGCCCGTTCTGGGTGTATGCGCTGCTGCTGCACGTGGCCATGACGTTCGTGTTTCCCTATCCGGGGTATCGCGGCGGGCTGTTCCATTCGGCGGCGGGGCTGATCCCGTTCTGGACGGTGCTGGGTCTCGCTGGCATCGACGATGCGGTGGGGTGGGTGGCGAAACATCGCCGCCGCTGGCAGCCGCAGGTCGCCAAAGTGCTGTTTTCGTTTGGGCTGCTGGCATTGGGCGTCATACTGAGCCTGCAAACGGGTATGGCCGGACGCATCGCCGCCAGCGACACGATCCCGGCGCTGTATGAGGAACTGCAAGCGCACATCCCCGCAGATGCCCGTGTGCTAATCAATGACCCGGCAGCGCTCTACTATTTCACGGGCTACGGCGGCGTGGTCATCCCAAATGGTGACGCGGACGCTGTACTGGCGATCGCGCAGCAGTATGCTGTGCAGTATCTTGTGTTGCAGGCCGGCGGCATGACCGACGAACTCGCGCCGCTGTACGACGCGCCGCCCGCTTTCTTGACTCCGATTCCGCTCACCATCCCTGACGTGAGGTTGTATGCGATCACGATTTCGCCCTGAAGACGCGCTGCTGCTGCTGGTTGCCCTGCGCCCTGACGGCGCTCTTATGTGCTGGCGGCGGGCGGCAATTTCCCGCTGGATGACAGTTGATTCACCAGACGTATGCCCGTAACCTCGCGCAGACGGGGCAGTGGGCGTTTGTGCCCGGCGTGCCGAGCGCGGCCTCGACCTCGCCGCTGTACACGGTCGTGCTGACGATCGGCTACTGGCTGAACCTTCCGTTCCGCCTGTGGACGCACGGCCTCGGCGCGGTGATGCTCGGACTCACGGGCATGCTCGGTTTGCGGCTCGCCGAGGGTTCGCGCCGAACGTCAAGCGGATCGGCTTGATCACGGGTTTGGCACTCGTGTTCACGTGGCATCTGATCTGGGCGGCGGCCTCCGGCATGGAAACGCCGATCTTCGCCATGTTTACGCTGCTGCTGATCTGGTTAGCGTCCCAGCAAGTAGGCGCTGGAGGGGCAAGGCGCGCTGTGCCCCTCCAGGATAACCCGCCGCAGACGCTTCTGTCCGCGATCATTTTCGGCGTGGTGGCGGCGCTGACCACGCTCACCCGTGCGGAAGGCGTGCTGCTCGTCGGGTTGATCGGCGTGGCGCTGCTCGTGATCCGACCGTCGGCGCGCACGCTGGTGTGGGGTGTGGTCGCGGGGATCGCCTTTGTGATTGTGCTGGCGCCGTATCTCGCGTTCAACTACGGGGTCACGGGCGGTCTGCTGCCGAATACGGCGGCGGCCAAACGCATGGACGCAACGCCACTGCTTAACGAAAGCCTGCTGTGGCGGCTCGGCGATCTGCTCACGCCACTGGCGGCGGGCGGGCAACTGCTCCTCGTCCCCGGCATGATCGCGTATGCGGTTGGCGTCGTGCGCCAGATCCGCGCCGATCGGCGCTGGATCATGGCATTGATTCCGCTCGGATGGGGCGTCGCGCTGATAATCCTGTACGCCGTCTGGCTGCCGCTCAACATCCAGCACGCGCGCTATCTGATTCCCGCGCTGCCGTCGCTGGTGCTGGCGGGCGTGATCGGCACGGCGTGGCTAATCCGCGGTGCGCAAAAGTCGCTGATCGGCCGCGTGCTGACCCGTGTGCTCGCGCTGTCGGCGCTGCTGATCTTCATCGGCTTCACTTTTGGGTTGGGGTTACAAGCGCATGTTCAGGACGTGACCATTATCGATGAAGAAATGGTGCGTTCAGCGCAGTATTTAGCGGAAAACATCCCGCCGGAAGATCTGCTCGCCGTACATGACATCGGCGCGGTGGGCTATTTCGCCCCCCGCCCGATCCTCGACATCGCCGGATTGGTCACGCCGGAGACGATTCCGCTGGCCTTTGATGACGCGGGCATGTGGGACTTCTTGCGCGAACAGGGCGCAGTCTACCTCATGGGGCTGGAAAATCAGGTGCCACGGTTGACGGCCAATGCGCCGACGCTGTGTGTTGACTTTACAACCAACGGGCCAACGGCCGTACGGGCGGGTGGCACCAATATGACGATCTACTATCTGGCGTGGGACGGCCTCTGTCCATGAAATTCCCTTAACTAACGCGCTGGTTGTGACAAATTGTGAAGAATGTATAATAGAGGGTATGAGCGAATTGTTCAGGAAACTCAACGTCCTCCTCAAATCTAGCTTACTCGGGGAAGGTCAAGCCTCGCGCCCCTCCGCACGCCTCGGCAAGGATATGGATCGCGAGGTCGAACAGCTGCATGGACGGGTGAAGGATGCGGTGCAGCACGAGGAGCGTATCAAGGGCCAGCTTCGGGAGCTCGAGGACGAAATTCAGAAGTGGGATCAGGCCGCAGACGACGCGCTGCGCGCCAATACACAAGACGAGGCGCGGGTGGCGCTGGAAAAATTGCGCGCCGCCAAACGCCGTTACGCCCGACTAGAAGATGATCTGCACCAGCATGAAGTGCTGACGCAGGAACTCATTCAGAGCGTGAACCTGCTGCAAGGCGTCGTGCAAGAGGCGCGCCAGTCTGATTCGCCGAACACTCCCGAACGCTCAATGGCCGAGGTGCTTAAGCAGGCGCGTGAGAAGATTTCAGCCCTCAGCGACATTGTCGCGCCGAAGGCCGAGACGGAAGCGCCCGTCGAGCAGCAGCAAAACATCGATGATGATCTTGAGCAGAGGCGACAGCGTTTGAGCCGCCGCTAGTGGGCAGATGTGTGCAGGATGCCCGATGCGTGATGAAATATGACCATCAAAAAAGTACTGGTAGTTGCAGGTGACTACGATCTTGTGCAGGGCGTACGCCAGGGCCTTGATAGTTCTGGTTGTGCGGTTTACGCGGCGCATTCGCACCGCGATGCCTTGTACATCATCGATCATGAGCCATTCGATCTGGTCGTCGTCGATGCCTTGATGAGCGACCGTATCAGCGGTGATCTCACGCTCAATCTGGTGTCGGCACTGCCGAAGCGTCCCCCCATCCTGATTTATAAGGCGAACGCCAACGGCGTTACGTATCCCGATCCGACCGTGCAGACGCTTCAGCCGGATAAGCTGCGTGAGGCCGTGCTCAAGGCCTTGCCGCAAGATCAGGAAGCGCGGGTGCAGGTGAAGCAGCCGCGCATCTCGCCAATGGTCACGGATTTGTTCTGGCGTGACGAAGAGATTCAGACCTTGTTCTCCCTCAGCCGTTCGCTGACGGAGGTGCTCGACCTCTCCGAAGTGCTCAACCGTGTGGTCGAAGCGGCGCGCCGCTTGACCAACGCCGAAGAAGGTCTGATATTGCTGCCGGAGACGGATTCCGATCAGCTGTATTTGCGCGCGAAAGTCGGCATCGATCCTGAAGTGGCGGCCAATTTCCGCGTCAAAACGCATGACACCATCGCCGGGACGGTCTTCAACAGCGGCCAGTCGGTGCTGTTAGGCGAGGCCGGGCCGCAGAAGGTCAAGACGCAGTATTTTGTGAATTCGCTGCTGTACGTGCCGATCATCCATAAAGGCAAAACGCTCGGCGTGTTGGGCGTGAACAACAAGACGAAGCATGACGTATTCAACCAGCGGCACAAAGACCTGCTGACCAACCTGTCCTCGTATGCGGCAATCGCCATCGAGAATGCGCGCATCTACGCGCAGAGCGTACGCCGGGCGCGTGAACTCAAGGCGCTGGTCGATGCCAGTCAGGCGATCAATGCCTCACTGCTGCCCAGCCACGTCATCCCGGCGATCTGTGAACAGTTTGTGCATGTGCTCAACGTGTCGTATGCGGAGATTCTACAGCGCGTCGATGATCACAAGCGGTTTGATAAGCGTCGCGCGGCACTATCAGGCCAAATGGCGCGTGGGCACCGAACCGGTGGTAACGCTGGCGGAACGTCCCGCGCTGCGCACGGCGATGGAAAATCGCCGGCATGTGATGGTCGTGCGGGTGCGGCATGATGTGCCCAACGAGATCGCCGCGCTGGATCGGGTCGGGGCGAATGCCATGCTGTGTGTCCCGGTCACGACGAGCGAACAGACGCCCGCCGCGGTTCAAGCCTTTTATCTGATCGCGCCGGACTCGGCACCGAGCACCGAGATCATTCATCGCATTCAGCGCATGTTTCTGGAGTATCGCTCGGTGGCCGAAGAAGGGGCGACCGCGCATTTCCTCAAGCTGCTGCACGATGTCAAGAATCTGGTCAAGGCCGACTGGGTGGACTACGCCGTGCTGAGTCACGGATCGCCGGAGGCTGCAAACTCAGTTTGCGGCGGGCGTCCGGTTTGGCTTGATGGTCAGCGCCCACAGATCGACCTGACCAGTCATCCCGACCTGAATGAATTTGCTCGATTTGCGCGCGGCGATCAACTGCCATGCCGACGAAGAGACGATGTCGCTGGGCGCGGCGTCGCTCATCAAGTATTCGCGGGCCCGTTCCATTCTCGCGCTGCCGCTGATCGAACGCGGTCAGCCGTGGGGATGGTGGTGTTCGCTGATACGGAGCATGCGCATCGCTTCAGCCCCCGCGAGACTCGATCTGGCGCGCGCGACCGTCGCCCAGGCAGCGACCGCGTTGGCCAACAGCCATCTCGTGACTGACCTCGAAGCGAGCTTGCGGGATCTGAAAGAGGCGCAGAATCGCCTGGTCCAGTCGGCACGCTTGACGGCGATGGGCGAACTTGGCGGCCGCCGTCGCGCATCAGATCAACAATCCGCTCACGACCATTGTGCTGGATACGGAACTGCTGCTGCTCAAAGAAGCGCCCGGTTCCAAGAACGCGGAAATCCTCAACGCGATTTCCTGGGCGGGCAAGCGGGCTGCCGGGGTCGTGCGGCGCTTATTAGCGAGCGCCCGCCCGAATACGAGCACCACACCGCCCCAGCCGATCAATGTGGTGCAGACGGTTGAGGAAATCCTCACGCTCGTGCATTCGTATCTCAATCGCTCGAGTATCGCGCTGGTGGCGCAAACTGCCTGATGAAGCCCTGCCGCCCGTGGTGGCCATGCCCGGTGAACTCGACGACGTGTGGTTGAATCTCATATTGAACGCGCATGATGCGCTCACCGGACGTCCGGAACCGAAGATTGGCATCGAAATCACCTGCCCGCCCGAGGCCGAAATGATGGAAGTGAAAGTGTGGGATAACGGTCCGGGCATCCCCACCGAGATCGTCACCGAAATTTTCAAACCCTTCTTCACCACCAAGCCGGCAGGTGAGGGAACCGGGCTGGGACTGCATATTTGCCGGCAGGTCGTGGATCGCGTCGGGGGGACAATCAATGTGGAGTCCCAACCGGAACAAGGCACAACGTTTACAATTCGACTTCCCGTCACGAGGAGCGGAGTACTATGACGCATATTTTGGCTGTAGATGATGACAATGAGGTCCTCGAGACCGTAGGACGCGTGCTTCGCCATGAAGATTACGAAGTCTCGCTGGCGAGTTCGGCGGCGCAGGCGGTGGTGCAGCTCGAAAAACGCCTGCCGGACCTGATGATTCTGGACGTGATCATGCCGGAAGTCGATGGTGTGACGTTGTGCCGTCAGCTACGGCGCGACACCCGCTATATCACCCTGCCGATTCTGTTCCTCACCGCCAAAGGCGGCACCGAGGATATCGTCACCGGGTTGGATGCGGGCGCAGACGACTTACGTCGTGAAACCGTTTGAACTGGCGGAACTGCGCGCGCGCATCACGGCGCTCCTGCGGCGCGGCAAACGCGACCGCACGACGGAGAATGTGCTTCAGCTCAACGATCTGCGCCTGGACTCGGATACCTATCAGGTGTCCGTCGACGAGAACTCCGTGCAGCTCACCTCGACCGAGTACCGCTTGCTGCGTTACCTGATGGAACACCCGAATCAGGCGCTGTCGCCGGGGCATTTATTGCAGGCGGTGTGGGAGTACCCGCCGAACACGGGCGATCCGGATCTCGTGCGCGCCCATGTGCGTAATTTGCGCGCCAAAATCGAGAAGGGCGCGCGTCGTAAATACATCCGCACCATTCACGGTGTCGGCTACATGATCTCGACTTAACTCCCCTAGTAAGTGTGCCACGGGGCAGCTTTTGTCTGCCCCGTGTTCCCTCTCACGACAATCCATGCGTCGTCACGTGAATTTCATGAAGATTTCACGTCGCCACCCGATCTTCGAGGCAAACTTCCCAGTTATACTTTTATGTATAATTTCGCGATGAACAGCCGAGATGTGAACCGATGTACGAAATCATGATAGTAGACGACGACGCCCAAGTTCTGGATATGGTAGAACTTGTATTGAAGCGCGAAGGTTATCACGTTCTCCGGGCATTTTCTGCACAATCCGCACTGGAAACCATTGAAAACGAAACGCCCGATCTGTTTGTGATCGATGCGATGATGCCTGACATGGATGGTTTGACCCTGTGCCGCCGACTCCGGGCGATGCCGCGCACCACCAACACACCGATCATCTTCCTGACGGGCAATAATTCTCCGCATACCGTGGTGGATGCGTTGAATTCCGGCGGCGATGATTTCATCCGCAAGCCGTTCGTCCCGCGGGAACTGGCGGCGCGCGTGCGCGCACATTCGGCGCTCCGTGTTTTACAGCGATGGAGATGTCGCGGCGATCCGCATTCAGTCGAACCGCTACCGCGTGTACGTCAACGATGCCGAAGTGCTCCTGACGCGCGTCGAGTTCGATCTCCTCAAGTATCTGTGCACATCACCGTACCGCCTGCATTCGACGGAAGAACTGCTGGCGAACGTGTGGCAGTACCCGGATGGGGTGGGCGATGCGGCGCTCGTGCGCAATCATGTCCACAACCTGCGCCGTAAAATCGAAATCGATCCGGAACGCCCGCTGATCATCCAATCGCGTCATGGGCGCGGTTATGTGGTGAAGGCGCGCATCCAGTTTGAGGACGAAACGATCCAGCAGTAACGACCTTCAATCGACATCTGTACAAAACTCTATCAACTTCTTCACAGTATCGAATGTTCACTGATGGGGCAATGGGTTATGATGAAATTGCTGGAAACCATCGATCGTTCGAGAAGCTGTGATGTTGAGAACCCTAGCAAAGATCGTACAGATATTAGACGATACCCCCGCCATCTATGGTGAGCGCCGTAAAGGCCAAAGCGTAGTCGAGCTCGCGCTCGTCACGCCGATCCTCATCATCCTGCTGGCGGGGTTGATCGAAGTGGGCTGGTTCGCGAACAACTACCTGACCCTGCTCGACGTCTCGCGTGCGGCGCGCGCGGCGCGGTACGGTTCTCCAAGATGCTCAGTCACCACTCTTCTGGGATGAACGTGGGTAACTTGTTCCGCAGTTCTACTTCGACTCGCAGGCCGACGGTAACTACTTCAAAACCGCATACGACCTCAACGGTCTGAGCGGCGAGACTGATACCACCCGTTTGGCCGTCCGCTACCACCCCACCTTTAACCCCACTGGCTGCAATACGGCCAACCGCACGTTCTATCACGAGATCTCTTGCGTGATGCTCGCGTCGATGGACCCGCTGCGCATGACGCCGGAGAATGGGGTCGACGACATCATCATTTCGGGTGTTTCCATCGAAAATGTTGATGCCAGCCGCGGTAATGCCTGGCTGGGGACGTTGGGTTCTGACTGGCGTCCACTGGCGGCCAACGTGCCGCAGCTCGTGGTCGTCGGACGTTACCCCACCAACGCCAACGAATGCGAAGCCACCTGGGACGGCATCGGTACCCCGGCGCTTGGCGCACTGGAGCCGCGGGATCCCTTCGACTTCAACTACAGCGGTGATCGCGATGTCGATGACATTGCCGATGAAACGTTTGCCGAAACCAACCCCGCCCGTATCAACGTAACTGGTGAAGACGACTTTGACGAGATCGTCGGCATGGATGTGCCTGCGGCGAACCTCGCCAATGCCGAAAAGCAGGTCGGGTTTGCGCTGTTCGGCAATCATCGCATTACTGGGACGGCGTGCGTCGGGTCGGAATGGACCTTGGAAGAGTTGTCGCGCGTCGTCAACCTGAGTTCGACATTGGAGCTGGACGACTACGGCGACCCGGAAGTGATTGGCGCGCGGCGAATGATACCCGGACAGGGGATTATCATGGTGGAAATGTTCTGGCAGCATCGTCTGCTGCTGAACATCCCCGTGCTGTCACCCGTGTTCGTCGCCATTGGTTCAGAACGTGCCACCATTTCAGTCTGGGCAGCGTTCCCGCTCCCGGCTGTCGAACCCTTCATTTCGTTTGATTGAGATGGAACACAGCTTATGCGTGGTTTAAGACGGTTTATGAAACGCGGTCAATCCGGGCAGGCGCTCTTCATCCTCGCCATCGGGTTCATCGCGTTAGTCGGTTTTGTCGGCATTGTCACCGATGTGTCTGTGCTGTTCATTCGTTACAGCACGTTGGGGCGCGCAGTCGACGCGGCGGCCGTGTCGGCGGCCAGCCAGATGCGCCGCATCGAGGACACGACGTTCACTGATGCGAACAGCGACGGGATTGACGACATCGCGGAAGATGAAGCGGGCAGCGTCGCCAACCTGAACCTCGCGGCGCGCTCGTTCATTGAATTGTACGGGCTTGACCCGAGCAATGTGATTGTCGAAACGTGCCGCGCGCAGCAGGTCGGGCGCGATGCCAATGGCAACCCGCTCGATGAGAACAACGTGCCCCTCTTTAATCTGGATGGCACCATCAACACGAGCGCGAATCAGACACAGGTCGCCAAGTATCAGGAATTGTGCACGGAAGACGAACTAAAGCTGGTCCGCGTCACCGCGCAGATTGATGCACCGACGATGTTCCTGTATCTGCTCGGTTATCCCACGGTGACGCTCACCGCGTCGGCGATGTCGCAGACGGCGGTGCTCGATGTCGTTCTCATCCTCGACGTGTCGGAGTCGATGCTCAACGAGACGACCTACGCGGACTGGGAAAACGTCGGGCAGGGCATGCGCTACCTGCCGCCCGTGTTGTGGGAAGAGGATTACGACCCCATTTTCACTGATGCCGACAGCGACGGCATTGACGATGCCCATTACACCTCATGGGACTATATCCTGACGCATACCCAGGCCGAGATCAACGCGGCGGTGACGCCAGCCGGTCAAGATCCACTGTTGGAGACGCTTACGTCGCAGTTCGCGGCGTTTGACTCGCCGACAAGCCCCGGTCAACTGCCTGCGCGTGCTGAATGCCAGATCCGCGCGTGGCCGCGCACGCAGAACAACTACCCGCGCGTGCCGGATTGGCTGCTGGCGGAATACAACACTTATCTCACCAGCCAGTCGTTGAGCCTCGACGCGCATTTTGATCTCGCGCCCGGCGATGTCGCCACGAGCGGTTATTTCTTCTCACAATTTGTGCCGATGTACAACTTCTACGGCTGCTGCAATGATCCGGATGGTCTGGTTGATACTGATGGTAACTTCAGCTTTGGCGATCTCGTGTGCCAGCCCTTCCGTGAAGCGCGTGACGCGGCGGAAGGCTTCCTCACCCGCCTTGACTTCAAGCGCGGTGACCGCGTAGCGTTCGTCACGTTTGACCGCTTCGCCACATTGATTGACCCGGATGGCCCGGCTCGCGATACCAATGCGGACGGCAACGCCGACGTGAGCTTGCAGGATCCGTTTATTGAAACCGAGACCAGCTTCACCGTCGCCGGCCACCCGGAACAAAACCGTGTCGGCGCCGTCGAAACGCTGCGCAACGTCATCGGCGTGCGTGCCGAAACTGGGTCGTATGTGGACACCAACAACGACGGTCAGTGGGATGCCTTCCGCGATGACGAAGGCGTGCGCGATGATGTGTCTGACCGCGAGGACTGGGCGAACTGGGCGGACCTGCACAGCGTCCGCACGATTGGCGAAATTCAGGATCAACCCGTGCGCGGCGCGTGTCCGTTTGACATGGTGTCGCTGCGCTCGCCCTTCAGCCCGTATAAGTATGATGCCGATGGCAACCTGCTGGACGCGAACGCTCCGCCGCCGCTGAACGGGGTGATCACAGTGCCGGTGTGGGTGGCCAATACCGACTATAACTTCCGCCGTGAACGCAGCTACGAAAACCGCGCCTCGTGTGGCGGGACAAATATCGGCGGTGCGCTCGGGACAGCGGCTAACGCGCTCTACTTCAATGGGCGGCGTGAAGGCGCGGTGTGGATTATGGTGCTCCTGAGCGACGGCGCGGCTGGCGTGAGTGACCCCATGTCGCGTGTTGGCGGCAATGCGGCCAACATCCCTGATCCGCCGCAGCCCTTCCGCACCAATGCCCTCACCGGCGGCAGCGATCCGCTTGCGGCTTCGGCGCCAGCCTATGGGTATGCCTCCTTTGGTTTGTGCCCATACGGTGCAGCAGACCCGGATGACGCGGTCGACAGCGACGGCGATGGCATCACGACGAACGATGGGTGGGGTGAAGTGCTGCGCGGTGTGTACTTCCCGTACTGCGGTGATCGTTACCCACAGACGCGCCACTTCTGCGCGACAACGCCCACCTGGCCTAACCAGCAGGGGCTCGACGAGAATAGCT
This sequence comes from Candidatus Flexifilum breve, assembly GCF_016713355.1. Taxonomy (NCBI): domain Bacteria; kingdom Bacillati; phylum Chloroflexota; class Anaerolineae; order Aggregatilineales; family Candidatus Flexifilaceae; genus Candidatus Flexifilum; species Candidatus Flexifilum breve. The sequence continues at coordinate 915,589 of NZ_JADJPI010000004.1, read as the reverse complement.
GCATCACGTACTACGATGTGGACGACTACGCGCGTGACTGGGCCGACTGGGTCGGTCTGGCTGACCTCACCGGTGCCGGATCAACCGGGACAGGCCGCGTCAGCGAGCAGCTCTTGCCCACAATCTTCACAATTGGCTTCGGTCTGAATTTCGACAATGGCGCATGCAGCGGCATTGGCAATGTGGCCGAGCGCGAAGCGTGCCAGCGCGGTATTACGCTGGCGACGGGCTTGGTTGCCACGGGTGAAACCACTGAAACGCGCGCGTCTGATTATCTTGGCGAGGAACTGCTGCGCTACATCGGCGATGTGGGCGACAACTTCCGCATGGATAACGACTACTGGCAGTCTGTACTGGGCAACCGCATCCCGAATACGGTCACGGGACCGTCACCGGATTGGGGCGGCCGTGGGCCTTGCGAAACAGAATCCGGGGTACAGGGCGTGTGGTCACCGCTTGCGCCCCAAACGAGCTGCGGCAATTACTTCAGCGCGCAGACCGGCTCTGACGAACTCACTGCGGTCTTCAACGAGATCGCGGCGCGTATGTTTACGCGGTTGTCTCGCTAACGTTTCATCGGAACGAGGATGCTATGATTGAACCCGAATCAACTAGACGCAAGCGGGGGCAAACCTTAGCCGAGTTCGCGATCACCTTACCGATTCTGTTGATGCTGCTGTTCGGGATCATTGAATTCGGGCGCATTTTTCAGGCGTGGGTGACACTGCAAAACTCGGCGCGAGCGGCTGCTCGCTATGCCACCACCGGCCAATACGACGACGATCAGTATCAGCTTGATCTGTCGTTCGTGCCCACCCTCGGTGCCACCGGGGATTTGGACTCGATTGTGCCGTGTATTCGCAATGAAGTCGCCGGTGATACCAACGACGACGGTATCCTCGAAGACACCTCGCCGACGCAGGCGGAGATCGATGCCGCACACGCCGCGAACCTCGCGCAGCGTGGTCAACCCTCGACGTTGTATCCCAACGACCCGGGGGACCCGAATGACAAGGTCGAGGTCTTCGTCGGTGGGCCAGAAAGTCTCTACGCCACGTGGTGGGGTGGGGATGACTGCGATCCATCCGACAGCGAAGATCAGAACCGCCGTAAAGATATGGCGCGCATCCTCTCGATCTACTGGGAAGCGCGGCGTGGCGCGGCGGGTCTGGCGCTCGGCAGTCAACTGCCGCCGGAACCGCTGGTCGGAACGGGTAGCTCTGGCATCACCGCCGACTCGGGGACGTGGTGGGATGGCGCGAGCGTGACGCCGAATCGTCTGTATCCCGATCCGACGACCGTGCCGTGGTATCAGGTCTGGTATCGTCCGCTGCCCGGCGACGCCGATGCGAATGCTATGACGCCCGCCGTCTACGAGCAGCTCACCCACTCCGACGAACCGGGGTGGTTCAGCATGATGATTTGCAGCTCGCGACCCAAGCTGGATAGCTCCAATTACCCGAGCGCGGGTACGGTCGACTTCCGCTATGAAACGCGTATTTTCGGCGGTGGTCTGGCCCCGGCCTGTATTTTGGAAGAAGAACCGGCGCCGGGCGGTACGCTCGACACTGAAGGCTGGACGTACAACTCCTACGATGGTGGTGGGGATACGAACAGCACCACGTGGCTCGACGCAGGTGGCCCCGGCGATACGATCACCATCGTCATCACCTTCAATCACCCGCTGGTGACGCCGCTCGGTCTGGCGGCCTTCCTGCCGCTGCAGGCGCGGCGTACCGCGGTCAATGAAGCCTTCCGCGCGCCGCGGTCAAGCCCGATTTCCTACAGCTTGCCGGATGCGACGAGCGGTCTGCGTACGGATACGCCGACGAACACGTTCACGCCGAGCCAAACCCATACGGAGACGGCCACGCTGACGCCTTCGCTGACGCCAAGCGCGACGAACACAAGCACGCCGGAATTCACCTGTTCCTCGGTCATCGTGCCGAACAGCGTCTCCTACCTGAACGACGAAGTCCGCTTCACGCTGACCAACAGCCTCCCGTACCCGGTGACGCTCAAGCGCGTCGTCATCAACTGGCAAGCCGTGACTGGCTACGAAGGGTTGATGAACGTTCAATACCTTTGGCGTGCGCTTCCTCAACGGCCCCGCTGCGCTGAACTCAGTCAACATGCCGAACTGGGTGTTCAATGGGACGACGTTCTACATTGATGATCCCGGCACGGGCACAGACTGCGCCTCGACGCTCAACTTCATCCAGCCGACCGAGACCCCCGGGGCGACGCCCACCGCGACCGCGACCGTCGTGTGTACGTCGGGTAACATCGATATTTCGGCGGCGACGTTTATGTCGTTCGGTATCGTCCGCTTCGACTTCACCAATAATCGCACCTTCCCGGTGACGCTGGTGGGCTTCGACATTCACTGGACGAGCTATGATGTCAGTCAGATACTGGCAACCGTACACGGCGGCAATGTGCTGCCCGGCGCGCCCGGCAGTCTGCTGCTGTGGTCGGGCGCAACGGGTCAGGATGCCAGCCCGCCGAGCCGTGGCTACCGTCCGTCCGAAACGCCGCCCGTTGGCTTCACGCCCGAAGGCACGTGGGGCGCGGTCGATTTGACCATTGCGCCGGGTGCGACCCGTTCCGTTTACCTGAGCTTCCGCGGTGGTGTGGGCAGCGGCGCTGAGCCGGTGTCGACGGCCTTCCCGGGTATGTGGTACACCGATTTCAGCGGTACGGTCTTCTACTTCGACACGTCGCTGTGCACGGGCACGTATACCGTGACGCCGGACGAACTGGTCCCGACCGCGACCAATACGCCCACCGTGACCAACACAGCGACGCGCACGCCGACTCCGACGGCCACGACGACGAGCAGCCGCACGCCGACCAGCACGCGCACGCCAACCGCGACGTTCACGTCGACTAACACGGCCACCCTGACGTTCACGCCGTCCAACACGCCGACGCGTACCAATACCCCGACGTTCACGCCGACGTTCACGGCCAGCATGACGGCTTCGCGGACGCCGACCAGAACCTTTACGCCGACGTTTACGCCGTCGAACACGCGGACGCCGACCAGAACCTTTACTCCGACGTTTACGCCGTCGAATACGCGGACGCCAACGATCACGTTCACACCGTCGCGGACGAACACGTTCACGCCGACGTTCACGCCGTCGCGCACGCCGACGTTCACGGCGACGTTCACGCGGACGAACACGTTCACGCCGACGTTCACGCCATCGCGGACGAACACGTTCACGCCGACGTTCACGCCATCGCGGACGAACACGTTCACGCCGACCTTCACGCGGACGAACACCTTCACCCCGTCGCCGACCAGAACGTTCACGGCTACGTTCACGCCGTCGCGGACGCCGACTGCCACGTTCACAGCGTCACGGACGAACACGTTCACGCCGTCACCAACGCGGACGAACACGTTTACGCCGTCGCCAACGGCTACGTTCACCGCGTCGCGTACGCCGACGAACACGCCGAGTCGCACGCCAACGCCGTCGCCGACGTTCACCTTCACACCAAGCCGCACGCCGACGCAAACGGCGACGCCGACGCGGACGGCCACGCCGACGCAAACGGTCACGCCGACGCCGAGTCGCACGCCGACGCGGACGCCGACGAACACGTTCACGCCGACGTTCACGCCGTTCCAGGGCGGTGGCGGTGAATAAGTTCTAGGGTTAACGAAAACCCCCGGTCAGAAATGACCGGGGGTTTTTATTTGTCGTGATTAAGGGATGGCTCGGTTGGTGTGTTACCAAGAGGAAATCAAGGCGCTGTGCGCTGCGCCATTTGGACCAACCGACACAGTTCCATCAGTGCGGATGTTCGCTTTACGGCGTGAGCCCTGCCCGCAGCAGCTTGATCTCGATCTGCTGGCGGGTATCTTTGAACGACGCTTCGAGGTAGGGTAGGCCGAGCCACGCGTTCATCAGGCCGAACAAGCCGCCCGTCACCACGCGGAAGATCGGATCGGTTTCGCGCGGTGGCCATAGGTTGAAGGGCGCATAGCCCAGCAGTTGACTCATCCCATCAATGCCAATCGGCGCAAGCCCGAGCAGAATATAGAGCAGCACGGGCGCCGGGCGCAGTCGCCGCCGCACCACCGGAATGCTGTAGATCAGCATGCCGACGAACAGCATGGTGTAGCTGGCCATGTCGCGGGCACAGAGCGTCGTCTTGTAGCCCATTTGCTCGCTGCCGAGGAACTCGCGCGCGGCGAACTGCAAATCTGGCGACCAGACGTACGGATCGAACGTTTCAACGGAGGCGAACATGCTGCGTCCGGGAATACCCACCCAGTTAGCGACGGCGGCTTGCCATTCCGCTGAGGCCGACGCTTCGACCTCAAAGGGAAGCTGCGTCGTCCCGCTGACCGCCCGCGGATAAAACGTTTGATCGCCGTAGAGGAAGATCGAGCGGAAGGCAAACTGATGGCAGAACGGGCTGTACACGGTGTAAAGCGCGCGGGCTGGCCCGGTCAGGCCGAAGTGCATAAGCGTCGGCGCGATCCACGGCAGCGCCGCGAAGATGCCGACCACCACCAAGGCGATCTTCAGCCAATGGCGGGCGAGTCCCAACGTCCAGCGGTTCAGGCGCAGCGCCCGCTGACGGCGTCTGTCAAGTGCGTTCAAACGGTAAGTCCTCCTCAGTCGATCCAATCCGTGAGCTGCGCTTCGAGCGCGCTTTGCGTCACTCCGCCGAAGGCAATGTGGCGAATGCGACCATCGGGCGCGACGACGAACGTCGTGGGCAGGCCGCGCACCGCGTACAAGCGAAAAGTGTCCGCGTTGGGGTCAAAGGCGACCGTCAGGTCAAGCCCCCGCGCGGTGAGCCAGTCCGCCGCCACGGCACGTTGTTCGCCGACATTCACGGCGATCACCTGCACGTCGGGATGCGCGGCTTGAAACGCTTGGAGTTCAGGCATTTCGGCCTCACAGGGAGCACACCACGTCGCCCAGAAGTTGATTATAGCGGGTTTGCCGGTTGGGAAAGAGAGCGTACTTGAGTTGAGTGGAATGGGGGGAGCGAGCGCGCCGACTTCGGGCGCGATGGGAAGGTTCCCGATGACACCAACTTGCGTATAGTCACTACGCTGCGGCAATCCCGCGCCGATGACCAGTGCCGCCGCCGCAATCAGCAATCCGGCGGCGAGGATCAGCGAACGCGGCTCTCGCATCAGGACGCGAGGGCGGAGTCCACAAACTGCGCGATCTGTTCGGCGGTCAGCGCGCCGTAATTGCGTGCCAGCACCGTGCCATCGCGCCCGATCACATACGTTGTCGGGAACTGCTGCACGACATATTCGTCGGAGATAGCGAACGACTCGTCCATGACGAGCGGAAAGGTCACGCGTTGATCGGCGCGGAAGGCGGTCACGGCCTGCGGCGTTTCGCCGTTGTTCACACCGACGATGACGAAACCGCGGTCTTTGTTCGCCTGATATGCCGCTTCGAATTCCGGCATTTCGACGCGGCACGGGCCGCACCACGTCGCCCAGAAGTTGAGCAGCACCACCTCGCCGCGATGATCGGACAAGCGGAATGGCTCGCCGTCCTCATCAACGGTTTGGAAGTCGGGCGCAATCTTCCCGACCTCCAAGCCAATTTCACCTGAACCCGCTAAATCGGTGATGCCCGGTGCAGCGGCGAGATCTGTGATGCTCGGCGCTTCGACCACGGGGGCGGCGCTCGTTTCGGCGGGCAGATTGCCGTTGACGCAGTCGATGATTTGCCCAAAGGCCAGTTCACCGCTGCTCACCTTGACGACACAGTCTTCGAGGTTATACGAGAAGTCGGAGAAGGTGACGGCGAAGTTCTGGCTGAGGCGCTGCAGGTTGCCCGTGGCGACCAGCACGCCGATCAGGACGAGGAACGCGCCGCTGACCAGTTCGATTTTGTGGATGTGGCGCTGGAGCTTGCGCAGGAAGGACTGCGCGCTGTCGAGCAGGAGCGCGGCGGCGAGGAAGGGTATGCCGAGGCCGAGCGAATACGCCGCGAGCATCGCGCCTGCTTCGCTGGCGCTGCCGCCAGTCGCCGCCATCGTCAAAATGCTGCCGTAGATCGGGCCGATGCACGGCGTCCAGCCCGCCGAGAACACAATCCCCATGACGAAGGAGCTGAGATAGTTCTGATGACCACCTGCGACCATCTCTTTGCGGGTATCGGCGAACCACAGCATTTGCAGGCGGTTGAGCGTGTTCGTCCAGAAGGTCTGCGGGCGGGTGAACGCGCCGCCGAGGACCAGCCACAGCACCAGCATGGTGATGAAGGGCAGGGCGATCAGCCAATCGATAAGCGCCCACAGGAGCAGCAGCGCCATCGCCGCGCCGAACACGACACCCGTCACCGGCGTGCTGATGATCGTCTGCTCTTTGAGCAGGTAGCGGAAGAACCGCGGCAGCAAGCCCATGAAGTTGAGGCCGAAGAAGATGATCAGCAGGCCGCCCGCGCGGCTGATGATGTCGGTGATGACGCTGACACTGCCGCGCCCAACCACGCTGATGAAGGCGGTCGTCAGCAAGCCAATCGACACGAAGACCACCGAGAAGCCGAGCACAAAGGCGAGGCCGTGCGTAAACGTCGTGAAGCGGCTGGCGAGCGTGGGGCGCGTCATGACAGCGGCCCCGCCGACCTGCGCCGCGACGGTGTTGGTCAAGCGCCCGCCCATGTAGCCGATGTAGGCGGGGACGAGTGGCAAACAGCAGGGCGACAAGAATGAAACTAATCCGGCGATGAACGCCAAAGAAAAGGTGACAGACATAGAGTTTTACCCGGTTGCGTTGTACTTCACTCTATTATAGAGCACGTTGGCTAGGTGATCATTACCCGTGCGCCACCCTGAGAAGCTCCGTAGATCCATTTGGCGATATACGGCGGGACTTGTATCCCCTCATCGTGAGAGAAACCGCCGAAATCATTGTGCCAGTACGCGCCGTAGAGGTGAACTTGATCACTGAAAGAAGTGACGAATGGCGCGAGGCGGCGGTAGATCTGTGTTTCCGCAATCAAAGTCTGCTGTGAAAGCGAAAAATCGCCATCAGCTGGGAGATACTTTGTTCCAAAGGGCACGCTGAACAGAGCCCGGTCGCCTTGCAGCGCGGTGAGCGTATACGAGGAATGGTCTAGTCGCAGCGTGAGGTCTGGCACAGACGCGGGCAGCGTCAGCGGCGCGAGGGGGGCGCTGTGCGTCCAGAATAGTCGTCCATCCCCATGCAGATCAACCCCATACCAGTCCACACCGTCATAACTCAGCCGATCTACGACACGGAGCAGACCCCCATGACCGACGCTCTCCACGGGCGGCGCATCACTGTTGCACCAGCGATGGAGCACCGCGCTGGCACCGACGACCTCAGCGGTGAAGGGCGGGGGGTTGCTCGCCGTCTGATACACCGCGGACGTGAGCATCGGTTGCAGGTTGCGCTTCGGAATGAGACCGTGTGGCGTCTGGTAGCCGTCTGGCAGCGTGGCGTGAATTGGGATGATGCTATCCGTCCACAAACCACCATGTCCCCGGAGAATACGCCCATACAGCGGAACAAAGTTCGGCGTGGCTGCTGCTGGCGTTGCAGAGATGAAGCCGGGCACGTGGGCAGCGAAGAGAGTAATTCCGGCGGCTTTGAGAAAGTCGCGGCGTGAGATCATGTGCGAATCAGGTAGTGCTGACGAACAAGCGCGAGGCGGCCCTGTCGACGTGTCCCGACTGCTGCTTCAAAACGGAAGTTGCCATTAGGATAAGGTGGCATCCAATCAACCTGCCAGTAGGTCCCGCTCAATGGGAAGCGTGTGGACAATCCGCGATCCACCATGATTTCCAACATGTCCAACGTTTCAGTGGGGCTGTAGGCGAAACCATATAAGCGAATTTGCCCATCCGCCAGTGTTTCGTGAGTGGTGATCTCCACCACCGCGTTGAGTTGGCCGTCCCGATCAAAACCACGTTTTTCCCATGTGCCGCTTATCGCTTGCTCGGTCGCTTCGAGGCGCGTGATCCACTTGGGCAGCTTGTAACCATAGCGACCGGGAATCACCAAGCGGGCAGGCGCGCCTTGTTCGTGCGTGAGCGGTTGGCCGTCAATGGCATAGGCGATATAGGCTTGCTCGCGCAGGTCGTCGAGGCGCAAAACGCTGGTGTACCCATCGTAGGCATGCATCGTGACAAACTGTGCGCCCTCCCGCAGTTCGACGAGGTCAAATAGGGCGGATAGAGGCACACCTGTGTAGTGAGCGGAATCAAGACTTCGCCGATCCGTGCAGATCACACTCACCGGGAGCGTGACCGACGGTTGGCGCAGTAAATCGGCGTAGGACAGGATCAGGGGATGGCGTACCAGCCCACCGATTGAGAAAGCCCACACATGCGAATTAATCGGTGGAATTGAGCGAATGTGTTGGTTGGTCGGCATCAGGCGCGGACTGGGTTGACCGCCGCTTCGACGCATTTCGCGCCACTGCTGCCGATGATTGCGCCATGACGGACACCCGCCGGAATTTCGACCCGGTCGCCACCACGCAGTTTCACGCTCTTGTTACTGTCCGGCAGGGTAATCTCGATGGTACCCTGAACGACGTACATGACCTTTGTATAGCCATGGGAACGGACGGCGTAACGCTGGTTTGGCGTGTTCTCCCAAGCGTAAGGGCGCAGCCCTTCCTTTTGCATCTGTCGTGTAATACTCGACAATGTCGGGTGTTGGCCACCACTCCAACGAATCACACGCACAGCGTCTTGTTCGATTGCCATACTCTGCCTCTATATAACGGTCGATGCATGTACATTTTAACGGAAGTTGAGCTTTTTTTCCAAGACCCAACACGGTTCATGTACGTTTTGAAGTTTACCTTCATGATCAATATAACTCCAATCTCCGTTATCTTCCGCAAAGATTCGGTAGCCCATGCGCTCGTACAAGCGGCGCGCACCGGGGTTATCTTTGGCGGCGGCGATTGTCGTCCAGCCACAGCCGAGCTCGTGCACCATCGTTTCGGCCTCTTCCAGCAGGCGCGTGCCGATGCCTTTGCCGCGAAACATCTCCATGACGCGCAAAGAATAGAAGTAAGCGCGCGTGCGGGTGTCCCACAGGCTGCGGCTGCTGTTCAATTGAATGAATATGTGCCCGATGGGGAAGTCGGCGCAGTCGGCAATGAGCATCAGGCGGCGGCGCTGTTCCTGCTCGCTGAACGTCCGCCGAAATACGGTGCGAAAATGGCTGTATTCGCCGTACCATTCCAGTTTGGGCAGGTCGGTGCGTTTGGCCAGTCGAAAAGTGATGTCTAGCTGAATGGGCAGAGTCGCTCTATTCAGTCCCGTCATCGTGAAGCAGCTCCTTGAGCAGATGTGCTTCCTGCTCATCCGTCGTGATCACGCCATCCAGCCGGGCGGCGCGCAGCCGCGCCAGAATTGTGCCGTAACGCGGGCCCGGGTCTAGGCCGAGCTGCCGCAGCGTATGCCCATCCGTCACCGGGCGGACATGACGCCATGTTTCAACATACATCTGAATCGCGCGTTGCGCTAGGGGGTCGGCTGCAATTAACCACGCCGCGAACAGCGCGAGTTCGCTCATACCGTCCAACCGCGCGACGACACGGCTCGGTTGGAAGTCGGTGAGGGGATGCTGCCCGAGTCTGATCGTTTCGTGCAAGCTCTCGACCAGCGCACCGCTGAACAGCAGGCGTTCGAGCAGGTCGGGCAGGTGGGGCACATCGAGCAGCAACAAGATCCAGAGCAGGTCGGTGCGTTCGACGGGTTTCATGGTCGCCAGCGGTTCGGCGGTGCGGGCGGCGGTCATTCGGGGCACAATCGCCTCGGAGACGCGGAAGGCACCGTGAATCGCTTCAAGGATGCCGCGCTGCTGCAAGAGCAGGAAGCTGAGTTCCGGGTCGCGTTCTTTGAGCAGCAGCGTTAGTTCGTTGCGGATGCGCTCCCCGGTGATGCGCCGCAGCATGGGCAGCGCCGTCTGGATGAGTTCAGCGGTGCGCGGTTCGATGGTGAAGCCGAGCCGCCGCTCAAAGCGGACGGCGCGCAGCACACGGGTTGGGTCGTCGACGAACGACAGCGTATGCAGCGCGCGGATGCGCCCCGCCGACAGATCGGTGATGCCGCCGTAAAAGTCGAGCACACGCCCGGAAACGGGACTCAACTGCACGGCCAGCGTGTTGATCGTGAAGTCGCGCCGCCCCAAATCCAGCTTGATCGAGCCGCTGTATACGGTGGGGAGAGCGGTCGGGTATTCGTAGAACTCGCTGCGGGCGGTCGCAAAGTCGATGTGATCGGGCAGCGCCAGCGGGTCGCCAAGCGCTTCCGCCTTGAGCTCGCCTTCGTACAAGCGCCACTTCGCCGTGCCGAACGGCTTGAAGCTGGACACCCGCCCGCCCAAGCGTTCGCTCAAGCCCTGCGCGAATTGGATCGCGTCGCCTTCGACTACGAAATCGAGGTCGAGGTTGCGACGGCGCAGCAGCAGGTCGCGCACCACGCCGCCGACCATATACAGGTTGACGCCGCGTTCCTGCGCGTAGGCCGCAATCTGCTCGATGAGGCGGGCGGCGGGCACATCCAGCACGTCGCGGAGCTGCTCGCTCGTGATTTGCTGCGCTTCGGGCGGCGCATTGGTTGGGTGCGTGCGCGCCCAATGCTTGATCAAATCGGTGCGTGTGACGATACCGATCAGCTTGTTCTTGCTGTCCACGACCGGGATTTGCCCCCAGCCGCTTTCGACCATCTTCTGTTCGAGCAGCGTGACCGAGTCGCTGGGCTGCAGCGTGACTTCGCCGCTCGACATGATCTCACCGACGGTCAGCGCCCCGAGACCATGCTCGGCGGCGCGGTCGGCGTCGCGGCGGGTGAGCAAGCCGACGATTTTTCCGCCGCTCACGACCGGGAAGCCCTCGTGTCCGATCCGCCGCATGCGCCGGATGACGCTCTCCACGCTGGCAGTCGCCTCGAGGGTTTGCACACCCTGCGACATCAGGTCGGCGACGCGCACGGCAGGCTGCACCGTGAGATAGATTTGCTCCCACAACACATCGAGCGCCTGCTCGCGGGTCAGGCCGCGCACGGTCGAGGCCGCGGCGCGTTCGTGCCCACCGCCGCCGAAATGCCGCGCGATCTCACCCACATTGATCGCGTCGTCGGTTGAACGGCACACGAGCTGGAGCGACTTGGGCATTTCGATGAGCAGAAAAAGCGCCGCCGGGTCGAGCGTATCGCGCAGCTTATGCGCCACGCCGCTGATCTCCGGCAGGTAGCGGTCGAGTTTGGCCGAGCCGACGAGCACAGCATAACCCTGCACGGTGCGGCTTTCCATCGACGTGACGAGCGTCTCGAAGAGCGCCTGCTGGTCGTCGTTGAGCGGCGGATTGAGGAAGCGGCGCACATCGTCGAGCGCGAAACCCTGTTCGAGCAGCCAGGCGGCGGCACGGATATCGCGCGGGGAGGTCGGGCGATAGGTGAGAGAACCCGTGTCTTCGTACAGGCCGAGCGCCAGCAGGGTGGCTTCCAGCGAATTGAGCGTCATACCCGCCGCCTGCAGCTTCTCGATCAGCAGGGTGACGTTTGCGCCGATGACTTCGCCGTCAAAGGTCTCGTGCGGCTCAAGTTCGCGCGTCAGCGGATGGTGATCAATGATGTGAATCGGCGTGTTCGGCTTGATGCCGCGCACCCGTTCCGGTGCGCAGTTGGTATCCACCAGCGTAACCTGCGTCACGCGCCCCCGGTGCTCATCATGGGTGACGAACGGCAGCCCGCCGCGATACAACGCGAGAAAGCGTTCGACGTTGCGGTTGAGGCGCTGCGGCAGCACAGGGAGCGCATCCGGGTAGAGCCGATGCGCGGCCAACAGCGACGCGACCGCGTCGAAGTCGGCGTTATCGTGACACAGAATCAAATGCATGATTTAGGGCATCGCGCGTGGTGGCAGCGGGAAGCCATTCGCGCTCAAGTGGAGCGGCACGCCCGGCGCGATCCAGTAGCTGATCGGCGCGCGGAACAGGTCAATCCACCCCTCGGCGCTGCTGCCTGCCACCAATTGGACGGCGGCTTCGGTCGATTCCATGGGCACTACCTCCACAGTGATCCCCGCTTCCCGCAGGCGCGCGGCGAACGCTTCGATCCCCGGCACAAACGCGCTGCTGATCGTCAAATCGAACCCGTCGGGATAACCTGCGCTCGCGAGATCAGCGCGCAGACTGCCGAGCGGTTCGTCTTTGAGCAATTCTACGCCGGGAATGTCCAGTCCGGCAATGAGTTCAGCGGGTACCGCGGCACGGCGGATGATCGCCTGTACTTCGGCATTGTCGAGCGGCGGAACGTCCGTGCGGATGACGAGGGAGGCGATATACGGCACCGTTGACTGCTGCGCGCCGTCGTAGCGACCGAGCGCTACGGCCAGATCGTACTGCGCGCCGAGACCATCCGCGGTGGGCGGCGCGTCCAGCGCGATCAGCTGCGCGTAGGGTTCGATGCTGGCGCGGTCAATCAGGCTGTTAACGGCGTTCGGGGCGAGGGCGTAGCGGATCGTCTGGTTGGGCGGCGTAGGCGTTGCCGCGGTGGTCGGCTCGATCACCACGGGGAGCGGCGTCGGTGGTGCTTCACAGGCGGCAATCAAGAGGACAGCCGCCATGAGCAGCAGGCACAACCGTTTACGCACCGGGCAGCATCCACGGGCCGACGACTTCGCGCTGGAGCATGCTGAACGAGGTCGTCGCGTTGAAGAAACACAGGATGGCGAAGGCGATGGCCGCATTTCGATCATCGCGTCCGCGCAGCATGGTGAACAAGCCTGGCATAATCACCACTAACCACGACATGTACAGGTAGTAGGTGACGATGCGCGGCGGGCGCAGGCCCATCAGCGTCATGATGACGCCGACGAGCGTGATCGCCGCCGCGAGGATGGTAATAGTCGCCAGTGATCCCCAGAAGTTACCGGAGATCGGTTGGTTGCGCACGGCCATGGTTACACTCCACACGCCGAGAGCGATGGAAAACAGGATGTGCGCGTTAAACAGAATGTTGTGAATATCGTTCACGATCACCCGAGCAGACGGAACTGCACCACAATCGACTCAATGACCCACGCCGCGATGACGAAATTCATGACGACGAGCGCCTGTAACTGGACTCCGCCGCTCGCATCGACCAGCGCCCCGCCACGCATATCGGTCTGCGACTTGAAGAACATGCTGACCGGGAAGCTGAGCACGCCCACCAGCGCCAGCCACAGCGGGAACACGCCCTGCGTGATCGCGACGATCAGGCAGATGAGCGCCAGCAGCACGGCGAGATACATGGCCCGACGGGTATTGTTTTCGCCGAGGATGATCGCGGTGTTGTACAGTCCCGCAGCCTTATCCATGTCGTAGTCGCGCAGTTGGTTGTAGAGCTGGCCGTAGACGGAGACGAGCGTCGCCGCCGCCGCGACAAACCACACGAGACCGGGCGCGTCGTGGTAGACGAAATAGCCCGCCAGCAGCAGTAAACCGCTCAGCATGAGCGAGTGCGAGACGATATCGGTGACCGGCCACGCCTTGAGGCGCACAGGACGCCATGAATACAGGTGCGAGAGCAGCAGCGTTCCAACACCGATAAGGAACGCCCAACCGCCGCCGAAGGCATACAGGACGAGCGTCACCGCGGCGACGAGGCGACAGGCGTTATAGCCCATGCGTGTGCCAATGCGACCGGTCGCAATGGGATTGCGGGCGGCGCGCGCGGGGTCTCGCGCATCATCAGGCGCGTCCTCGATGTCATTGATCATAAAGGCATAGGCGACAGCCAGAATATTCGCCAGCGTGACGGCGACTAAACGCCAGTCGAGATTCACGCCATGGGGGCGCGCCGCCAACAAACCGCCGAGAACAGTCAACGGAATGACGAAAGGTACATACTCAGTCCAGCGCGAAAGCTGGATGAGGCCGCGTACCTGTTCAGCGAAAGTTGCCTTGTTCAAATTTCCCCCTAGTTAAAACTTGATGAGTGTTCGCTAAAGATAACACGAGAACTGCGTTTTTGTTACGCACGCTCCACATTGTAGTATTGTTACGCAGTAGGTCAACGGAAAGTTACACCAAAAGGGGACTTATGTTTCGTCTTTATGCCGTGTTCATGATGCTGTTGGCGGCGTGCACGCTCAGCTCGGCGGAAGTTGACGCAATTCCGCCGACGGCGACCACCGTCCGCGTAATTCAGAGCACGCTCGTGCCAACGCTGGAGCGGCAGCTTCAGCCGATCAATACGATCACCCCGGCGCCGACCACGCCCCTGAATCCGGGTTGCGAAGCTACCGCGGGGCTGCCAACGGCGCAGCATACGGTGCGCGCCACCGTCGATTATGAACTGCATCGAGTTGAGGTTGAACAGGCGATTTTCTACATCAATCGGACCGATCAGCCGCTTACCACGCTGGTGCTCGACATTGAGCCGAACCGCGTGCCGAACGCGTTCACACTCAACAGCGTACTGCCGACCGAGACGGTGATCAGCTATGAGCTGACCGGGCGCCGCCTAACGCTCGATCTGGCCACGCCCATTCAACCGGAGTGCGGCCTCGACGTTACGCTCAACTACAGCCTGCGCGTGCCGGAGATTCAGCGCGGGTTGAGCGGTTTTACGGGCTATTTTGGTTACAGCATCCGCCAGATGAACCTCGGGCATTGGCTGGCGATGGTCGCCGTCCATGGCATCGACGATTGGGTGACGCACGATGCGATTCCGATTGGCGAGCAAACTGTCTCCGAGATCGCTGACTGGGATGTCACGCTGACCGTGACGAATGCGCCGCCGAATATGGTCGTCGCGGCTCCCGGCACGCTGCGTGCCGAAGACGACGGTGTCTGGCGCATTGTGCACACCAACGCCCGCGACTTCACGCTGAGCCTCAGCCCGTTCTATGAGGTCTACGAGCAGGAAACCGCCAACGGCGTGACGGTGCAGTTGTACGCCTTCGGCGAAAACGTCGTCGGCAGTGCGAATGGATCGCAGCAGGCGCTGACTGCGGCGGCACAGGCGATGGAGATGTATTCGGATCTCTTTGGCGCGTACCCTTATGACCGCTTTGTCGTCATTCAGGGCGACTTCCCCGACGGCATGGAGTTCAGCGATGTGGTGTTCGTCTCCGACCGCTGGTTTGAGATCAATACAGGTACCGCTGAGTCGTATCTGACGTTCATCACCGTGCATGAGACGTCGCACCAGTGGTGGTACGCCCGTGTTGGCAACGATCAGGCGCTCGTGCCGTGGCTCGACGAAGCGCTCGCCACGTACAGCGAACTGGTCTACTACGAGGAATTTGAGCCAGATCTGGTCGACTGGTGGTGGAATTTCCGCGTGAATCAGTATGTGGGGGATCGCTTCAGCGGCAACAACGTCGATGCGACGGTATACCAGTTCGCCAGCATCCGCGACTACATCAATGCGGTGTACCTGCGCGGGGCAATCATGCTGGAGGACCTGCGCGCAGTCCTCGGCACCGAGGATTTCTTCGACTGGCTGCGGCGCTATGCCGAAGCGGGCAGCGGGCGCATCGTTACGCCGGACGATTTCTGGGGCTTGCTCACGCCAGAACAGATTGAACTGGTCGCGCCGATCCGCGTGGAGTATTTTGGTACGCCGTAGCGCGTGCCGCTCAGCAGTCAGAGCGCACACCTGTGCACTCTGACCGACAAGCTATTTGATTGATCCGCGTCCTAAAAGCAGGTTACCGAAAGTTGTTGTGCAGGGGCAAGGCGCGCCTTGCCCCTACAACGGCGATTTCTGATTGGACTTATTTCGAGAACCTACTCAAGCCAGTGTCCAAAAGACGCCAAAACAGGACGAGGCATGCCTCGTCCTGTAGCTGACATTCGGTTTGCGGCCTAGTTCCCGCGGCGGCGAAGTGTTGGCGTCGGCATGGGCGGCGCGGCGAGCGCAGCGCGCAGAATGGCGTGTTCGTCCGTGCAGATGATGGCACCATTCAGCAGCACATTCGCCTGAACGATCAGCGTGAAACCGCCGCCAATGGTGCCCTGACTCACGTCGATCACCACGTTGGTATTCGTCCCTGCCGGGACAATCGCCAGTAGACTGCGCGCCTCGTTGAGGATGCGAATTTCGTAGGTCACACCCGCGCTGATGGACGGATCCCAGTAGAAGGTTGCGACTCCATTCGGCAGACCGTCCAGCGGCGAGGTAAGCCGGAAACCGCCGCAAGGGTTGATCTGAGGTGGCGGAAGTTGGTTGCCCGGTGTCGCCGATGGCTGTGGCAGGATGCCAATCGTACTGATGGGGACAATGATGTTGTTCTGGCGAATGCCCGCATCAACGTTAGAAATCGAGATGACATTGCTGGCAATGTTGATGATGTCGGTGAAACCGGCATTGTTTCCCGTTGGGTTGATGTCGCTGTCCTGGGTGTCACTGCCGCCCGCTTGATCTTTGGGCGCGAACGAGGCACTGGTGGCTGGCAGGATCACGCGGATGCGGTAACTGCCCGGCAGCGGCGCAACGACTGTGTATGCGCCGTTGGCGTTGGTCACCGTGCTGGCGATCATGAGAGTCTTGGCGCTGTTCCACAACTGCACGGTCACACCGCTGATACCGACTTCGTTGGTGTCCTGCCGTCCATCGCCATCGGTGTCGCGCCACACGAAGTTCCCGATGTTGATCGGCGTGGGGGTGCGGGTGGGCGTTGGCGTGCGGTAGCGCGCGATGCCAATGTCGATGTTCGAGATCGAGATGACGTTGCTGGCGATATTGATGATGTCGGTGAAACCGAGGTTGTTTCCGCTCGGGTTCACATCGCTGTCCTGTGTGTCATTGCCGCCCGCCTGATCTTTTGGCGCGAACTGATCGAGCATGGCCGGGAGCACCACACGGATGCGATAACTGCCCGGCAGTGGCGCGACGACCGTGTACGCGCCAGTGGCGTTGGTCACGGTGCTGGAAATCATGAGGGTTTTGGCGCTGTTCCATAACTGCACCGTGATGCCCGCTATGCCCGGTTCGCCGGCATCCTGCCGTCCATCCTGATCGAGATCATCCCACACGAAGTTGCCGATGTTAATCGGCGTGGGCGTGCGCGTGGGGGTAGGGGTGCGAAAGCGCACGATGCCGATGTCGATGTTCGAGATCGAGATGACGTTGCTGGCAAGGCTGATCGTATCGGTGAAACCGAGGTCATTGCCCGACGCATTCACATCGCTGTCGGCGGTATCATCACCGCCCGCTTGATTCTTGGGCGCGAACTGATCCAGAACGCTGGGCAGCACCACGCGGATCCGGTAGTTGCCGGGGGTTGGGGCAATCAGCGTATAGTTCCCCGTTGGGCTGGTGACTGTGCTGGCGATCATGAGGGTCTTGGCGCTGTTCCACAACTGCACGGTGATGCCCGCGTATCCCGGTTCACCGGCGTCCTGCCGCCCGTCCTGATCGAGATCGTCCCACACGTAATTGCCGAGATTAATCGGCGTCGGGGTGCGGGTGGGGGTCGGGGTACGGAAGCGGGCGATCCCAGCGTCGAGATTAGAGATTGAGATGACGTTGCTGGCGATGTTGATGATGTCGGTGAACCCGATATTGCTCCCGCTCGGGTTCACATCGCTGTCAGCCGTGTCACTCCCGCCCGCTTGATCTTTGGGTGAGAAGTTGTCGAGCACGCTGGGCAGGACCACCCGAATGCGGTACGAACCGGGCAGCGGCGCGATCAAGGTATATTGCCCGTTGGCTCCGGTCGTGGTTTGACCGATGAGCTGCGTCTTCGCCGGATTCCACAACTGGACGGTGATGCCGCTCATGCCGGGTTCGCCCGCATCCTGCCGCCCATCCTGATCAAGGTCATCCCACACGAAGTTACCTAGGTTAACGGGGGTCGGCGTGCGGGTCGCAGTGGGCACGAGCAGCTCAACGATCAGGGGCAGTGTCTGGATGATCTGCCCATCGTCAGATGCGCTCAGCAGACTCGGACGCTGGATCAGGACGGCCAGCATGATCAGGATGAGGGTGGTCGAAAGCGCAGCAAGGCGCCAGCGCAAATGTTGCATCATACGGCTCCGCTATCTTCTCGCTAAAGTAGTTTCATTCTATGAAGGAATGGAATCGGCGCAAATTGGTGCGAAACGGGTTAGAATGTCGTTTGACATTTTCTATCAGAAATGAGGTCAGGTGATGCGGCGAATTGGCTTGGGGCTGATCCTCTTGCTGTTGGGCGCGGCGGTAACGTTCGCTCAGGATTATGTGCCGAACGATATGGGCGCGATCACGGTGGAAGCGAGCGCGCAGGGCGAGTTTGAAGCCGGGGTACGTGACCAGTACACGCTCGACATAGCTGAAGACGGCTTGGTCAACGTGTTTCTGGATGGTACGGCGGATACCGACACGTATCTGCGGGTGTACCGCAACGGCGACGATGTTCCGCTGGCGGAAAACGATGATCGCGGCGATTGCACGTTGTTCTCCGCGGTGACGGATCTGGCGGTGGAGGCGGGCGATTCGCTCATCATCGAAGTGGGCACGTATGGCGATACGGGGGCTGGTCCGTACACGCTGCGCGTGGTACCGCCCGCCGCGGTGGTGGACTTCGGCGAAATCAGCCTCGACGAGGTCGTCGAGGGCGTGTTCACACCGAATGAACGTCAGCGTTATACGCTCACGCTGACCGAGACGACCGCGCTGCGCGTGCTGCTCGAAAGCGCCGACGCGGATGCCTATCTGCGCCTGTACGCCGACGCAGGGGACGCGCCGCAGGTGCAGAGCAGCGACATCAGCGCGGAGGATACGTCGGCAGGCTTCGAGGCGCTGGTCGTGCCCGGCGGTACGACGCTCGTGATCGAAGTCGCGACGGCAGGCGATGGCGGTGCGGGCGACTATACCCTCACGGTCGAAACGGCGGCGGTTGATCTGCCCGTGATGGCTGAGGCCGCCGCGCTGAGCGCCGAACTCCCGGTCGATGTGTGCGCGGAGGCCGCCGACACGCCCGAACCGACACGCTTGCAGTACTTCGCGCCGGAAGAAGTCTTGCAGCCCGGCGTCGACTACGGCGCGATCTTCTGCACGGCGGCGGGCAACTTCCACGTCGACCTGTATGAAACGGAAGCGCCGATCACCGTCAACAGCTTTGTGTATCTCGCGCTCAACCATTTCTTTGATAACACAACCTTTCACCGAGTGATCCCGGACTTCGTCGTACAGGGTGGCGATCCGTTGGGGACGGGCTTAGGCGGCCCCGGTTATGAATTCGTCAACGAAACGGATAACGAGTTGACCTTCAATGGCATCGGCGTGGTGGGTATGGCGAATGCCGGACCAGATACCAACGGCAGTCAGTTCTTCATCACGCTGGCGCCCGTTGGCCGCTTGACGGGCGGCTACACGATCTTTGGACAGGTGCTGGAAGGCATGGGGTCGGTGTTCGACATCGCCGAACGTGATCCCGAAACCGCCACCGAACCGGGAACGATCCTGTATCGCGTCGTAATCGTCACTGCGAATCAGACCTAACACGCTTGATCCGGGGCATCCCCGTCGATGCCCCGCGACTTGCGGTCGCTTTGGCCACGAGCAGCCCGATGACCTCCTTGACAGCACCCAAACTAGCTTGGGGACTCGTGCGTGTGCATCCCAAAATGGTTGCTTGTGGCCGGCACCGATAGTAACTTCTGCTCAAACGCTAGCAGCTATTGGTTGATACGATTCAGTATAGTGATCATGTTGGCCTATGCGCGTGATCTCCGTCGAAAACCCGCCGAAAACCCGAGGCTGGAGTGCGACTTTGTTCCGACAAGCGCACTGATTGCTGAAAATCCGCTGACCGCTATACTTGGCACTAGCAATTAAGGATTCGCTCTGGGGGAGTCATGCTGGCAATTGTCAACGCCTGCGCGGTCATCGGCTTGGAAGGCTGCATCGTCGAAGTACAAACCGATTTTAATCCGCGTGCTGGTCTCCCCAGTTTTACCATCGTCGGCCTGCCGGATAATGCCGTCAAAGAGAGCCGGGAACGCGTCCGGTCGGCGATTCGCAACAGTGGTTTCGACTTTATCAACAAGGCGTACGTGATCAACCTGAGTCCCGCCGATTTGCCGAAGAGCGGTCCAGCCTACGATCTCGCGGGCGCGGTCGGTGTGCTGGCGGCGACCGATCAAGTGCCGCTGACCTCCATTGACGGGGCGGTGTTTCTCGGCGAACTCTCGCTCGATGGCAGCGTGCGCCATGTCAAAGGCATTATGCCGATGGTCTACACGGCGCAGCAGGCCGGGTTTGCGCGCGCTTATGTCCCGGCGGATGACGCGCCGGAAGCCGCCCTCGTCGCCGGGATCGAAATCATCCCCGTGCGTTCGCTCGCTGAACTGGTCGAGCATCTTTACGGTCTGAACCCCATTCCTGTGTATTTCGCAGTTGTGGACACAGCCGAACCCGCGATCCCCGATGGCTTGGTCGACTTTGCCGACGTGAAGGGGCAGCACTTTGTGAAAAGAGCGCTGGAGATCGCCGCGGGTGGTAATCACAACGTGCGCTTGATCGGGTCGCCGGGGACGGGCAAAACGCTGCTCGCGCGGGCGATGCCGGGGATTATGCCGCCCTTGAGCTACGCCGAAGCGCTCGACGTAACGCGCATCTACTCAGTGGCGGATATGCTGCAAAGCGATGAGCCGCTGGTACGTTATCGACCATTCCGCGCGCCGCACCACACGACGAGTCAAGCGGGCATCATCGGCGGCGGATCAATTCCCAAGCCCGGGGAATGCACCCTCGCGCACCGCGGCATCCTCTTCTTGGATGAAGTTACCGAGATGTCGGTGCATGTGCTGGAAGTTCTGCGCCAGCCCATCGAAGACAAGATTGTCACCATCAGCCGCGCCAAAGGCAGCCTGACGTTCCCCGCGAATTTCTTGCTGGTCGTCGCGCACAACCCCTGCCCATGTGGGTATTCACAATAGTGAAAACACCATTTATTGCGCCGTCCAGTTCGAGCCGACCATTTTTGACATCCAGCACAATTTTATCTATGACGAGCCGTAGGATTCGTTGCTTGAGCTCAAAGGGTGGATCGAGTTTGATGTTTGCCTGCTGAAGCGCACTCGACATGTTGAGAATCGAACGCTTCCGTTCTTCAACTTGCTCAGGGCTCTGAACCTGCGCGCGAAGTTTCGCAATCTGGAAATTCAGATTCGCCATTTCTTCCTTGAGCTTTTTTCGCTCAGCTGCATATTCTTGTGCATCAAACGCATCTGCCTCATATGCGCGAGCCAATTTCCTATCGCGTTCAGGGAATTTGTCGAGTTCTTTCTGTAGATATGCGATTTGGGCTTGGAGCCCTTTATTTCGTTCGCTTGTTGCGTCCGACTCGAGTGCATCAATTAATACCTGAGGGTTTAGCAGTGCCTCGCACACAATATGCCAAACCGCATCGTCCAATATATCGCAACGTATTTGGCTATTCTGACACTCCTCTGATTTACGTAGATATTTCGGGCGCGTGCTGTAGAACGGGCATCTGTAGCCGCGATACGGATAGTGGCGATCTTTTCCATTCTTTTTTCGATGCGTTGAACCAGTGAAGGACCAACCGCAGTAAGCGCATTTTACGAGTCCGGTCAAGAGATAAGGGACTTTGGCGTTTCGGCGTGCAGTCTTTTTGTTCTGTGCCAGCATTCGATTTGCAGCATCCCAATCCTCAGGTGAGACGATTGCAGGAACAGGTACGTGTATCCATTCTTCACGTGGGCGTTCCACTTTGCACTTCACTTTCCGAGTTGAAATTCCGTCTCTCGACAGTTTTTCAATCGTTTTGTGTTCCCATCGGTGTGAGTAAAAATTCCCCTTGTAGACTTCGTTTATGAGCGTCACTCGGATCTGAGCTGCCTCCCAATGTTTGTACTTCTTAGGTGGCTTGATACCAGTTTGCTCAAGATCAAATGCAATTTGGCGCATTGAATCGCCTAACAGATAACGTTGAAAGATTTGGCGGACGATTTCGGCCTCTTCATCATTGATGGCGTAGTAGGTGAAGCGTTTTGCGCGTTCACCTTCTTTTCCGCTGTCATCCACCAATTTGTATCCATATGCAGCGCTTGTTGCCGTGACTCGACCGCTTTTCGCTTTGAGTATCTTTCCTTCGATCATGACTTGCTTTGCCCGTTCCATTCCCTCTTGGGCTACTGCTCCCATTACTGCCCGTTGGGTAAGGGGGCCTGGATCTTTCCAGTATATGAGCTCAATGCCATGCTTGGTCTCCAACTCATGTCGTAAATACCCCTGATGCCATTCAGCATTGCGTGACAATCTGTCTAGATGTTCGATTATCACAACATCAGCACGTCTTGATTGTTTAGACTTGATCTCATTACGAAGCAATGTGAGTTGCGGACGATCTTCAAACTCAAATCCTGAAGCATCATCGGCAAATATCATGTCCCAAGGAATGTAGAAGCCTTTCGCTTTTGCAATCTCATGAATGTGTTGAATTTGGCGTGGCAGACCACTTCGCCCCTCGTCAGCCTGATCATGGCTTGAGACTCGAAGATAGGCAAAGGCGAGTATACCGTTTGGATCACCAATGACTCCCCTGTCGCAAGTTGATCGAAGACAGCTTTGAAGAAATCGGGATTAGCCATTCTTGATTCATCTCCATCTGATTACTCAGTATCGTTTTTGTTCTTGACCGGATATCTATGCGCCATATCCGGTCGATAGTTCTCGTTTTTCCATCTTTCGAGATCGCTGGCATATACAAACCAGTCTCGCCCAATTTTCACTGCCTTTATCGTTCCGTTTTTGGCAGCAAGATGCAACGTGTTTCTTGCAACGCCTGCTCGCCGTGCCGCTTCTGGCACGGGCACCAGATCGCCTAGTTCTTCACTCATCGTAGTACCTGTGTCCTACATTGTCAAGCTACTGTACCCTCCAATCTACCTGCTGTCCGGCGAATATCAAAACATTGCGAAATGATGGTGATGGTTTGTTGTCCATCTGTTTGGAAGATTGAGAAATGGCTCAATGTGGGCGAGTGCCTCAACTAACTGACTCTTCCAGCGGTTTGTCGACGAGGCTCGCTAAATCACCGTACTGTTGCGTGAACATCCATTCGATCAGCAATGTAGCTGCGTGACGCAACCGAGACTCATCTTGAGTTTGCGAGGTAGATTGAGTAGGACAAACGTGATCTACGTTGTCAACCAGAGTCGCCAAAATACCCCTCCTTGGGGATTTTGAACGAGCTCGGGATCAAACTGGTTGACGCGCCAAACTTTTTCATCTCGGATGGATTCCATTGAGGAGGCGATCCGAGACGTTCGTTCATAGAGAAGTAGCTAAATGTGCTTCTATATAAAGATTATCATCGTTCACTGAAACGCACAACTACCCAATTGGGAGAATTCAGAAACTGATCAATACCGCAACTTAAAATGCATGGTACACTTTCCGTATTAGAAGTATAGAGAACCCCACGCTCACTAAATCACTAAATGGATTTTCAACCATTTCGTGACGGATGAATTCATCCTGATGGCGTCGCGTTCAAGCACTTCAGCTGTGTAACAGCCACAGCTTTTGCTTGATACGTGATGTCACAGGATGTTTTTATGTCTGGAAATTCAACTAACAGCACAGCCAATCATGATCTTGGTCCACACGGACGTTTTTATACTGTACGGAACTACCGTTCGTGCTATTCCCGTAAGGGCAAAAACAATCGTCCGTGTGGTCGATGGAATTGCAAGAAACGACGTTGCCGCGACCTATGGTCGTACCGGGTAGAACGTCGAATAGAGATGGGACTGACAGAGTTACTGAATGAAGGACATGAACTCTATTTCGTCACCCTGCATCTGAAGAATGTCAGTCAACCAACTGAGACAATGCAGGAAATAAGCGCCACGCACGAGTTGCTGAACAAAGCACTCAAAGAGATGCGCAAGTTTGCCAGAACCGAAAAGAGAGAGTTGTATTTTATGCGCATCTCTGGTACTAAGTCTGATGACGCAACGACTCCACACCAACTCCATACTCACGCGATATTCAGCTTGATCCCTGATGGAGAACCTATGCCATCGAAATCGCATCCTCATCGCTACCAGTCGGAAACCTTCCAGAAAATTGCAGAGAAATATGGATTACGGGTATGGATCAGTAAAGTTTATAGTCCGAAGTACTTAGCGCAATATATGTGCAGAAACCTTCGCCAGTTAAATGATGCAGCCTTAAGCGGACACATCGATCTGCCCTCTGGCTACAATCGCGTGTCTTTCTCACAAAATTGGTGGAAATCCGACTACCTAAGGAATCTGGCTAAGCGACGAGCCAAGAGACACACAGCGGTTAAGGTCACTTCGAACGATTGGAAGCAACTAGTCCCCAAACTACCAGAAATGTCACTTCTAGGTGACTTCCTATTTATAAGATGTGCAACATCCGGATGGAAATGTAGACAGGTTCACCTGTCGGTCGTTTACTGTATCACCATGTTAAGCGACGAATTCAAGCGAAATCATGCTCTATCGTCCATTGGGTTATTCAGCTCAGAAAAGGGTGGTCGCGGTATTCTCGACATCTCAGGTCATGAATTCAGTTCAATCCCGCAATTCGAGATGTCAAAACACAAAAGTGTCAACGGTGGCAAGAGTTAGATACAAGTACTGCGAAAGCAAGCATTCTGAATGGACTACAGACACCTACAAGGGACGTAAGTCACTTGGCGGAGCAGCATATCACTTGACCAGACCACCGCCAATTCCAGTAAACTATCAACCCTTACGTAATTTTGAATGGGGTAAGTTCAAATCAATGATCTGTTGAGGCTCTTAGAAAATCTCGAAGCAATTCGGATTTGTGCAGGAGCCTTCTTACGATCTCAAGATTTTCAAGAACCCGTTGATGAAATAGATCCTAAACGCTCCTTGATGAATGCTCTGCCTGTCAGTACATTAGCTGTCGACTTAAGTTCACCCATACTAGTTTTTAACTCTAGGTTTTGCTCTGTTAAGTAGAATACAGATTGCCTGAGCATTTTTTCATACGTCGTCGCGCTACTGGCAACCTTAATAAGCATTTTGATGTCACCCTGAAAAAGTTCAAGTGCGATTGCCCCATTCGCAATAGTTTCATACACCGGGTTATCGTCCGGTGTTAAAGTCTCAAACCCGATTAATTCCCCAATTGCTAGACCTCGGGGGCGTATCTTCACAGTGAAATTCTCTTGTCCCATGCCTCACAAGAGTAACCGCAGCCGCTTGGATGTCCTTTGCATAAGCTCCGGCCTGTAAAAGTCCATTCGACTTATGGTTTTTAAACACAAACACTATGTTGATCGGTCTCAAAAAGTAGTCAACAAATAGCAACCTTAGTACTTCTGAGCCTATGGTTCTATTCGTTTTCCTTCAAAAATAGCATCGATAAGTTTCTTTCTTGCTTGGGCGTAACGCTCTTCAAGCTTTTGATCAGTGTCTGCTAGGTCAAAAACATCAAGGAATTTACTCAAGTTGTCTCGAAGAGGTGGATTCTCATCTTTCTTTGCACGTTTAACAGCTACATCTATATCTTTGAAAATAGACTCAATTTGCGCACCAAAAGTGTCATCTGACCGAAGCCTCTTGGCGTTTAATCGCAACAATGGTTTCAAACTATCTGGCAAGTCGTCACTTAGTGGTAGTTGTGCATCCTCAAGGCAGATCGGAACAACAATACGATTATTCTCCAGCGCCAATTCAATTTCGGTGCGTACCCAATCCTGTTTGAAGGCTTTTTCTTTGAGCAGCTCCAACCATCTCACGCCAATAACAACAATTAGGACATCCCCTTCTTTGACTCTCTTAGTCAATTCTTGGTGAAAATCAATTCCAGCCTCCATATTGAAGTCAATAAACACATTTTGCTCCCCATAACGTGATTTGAACTTATCGCCAATCCGATAGGTGAAATCTTTGTTATCGTCGCGTCTGTAACTGATGAAGAAACTCGGACTCACAAGAATAACTCCCAAGCTGGCAACTGAGGAAAAAACGTACTTAATTATACTTTGATCCTGATAGCCATTTCACAAAGGCCGTCGCCTTTTTGCGAAAAGCCTAAACGACACGGTGTCGTTTGAGGTGCAAGCATTCAGGGCTAGCTAGTCTCCGCTCGATTAAGCCGGTTTCGCCGCTGCTGCCAATCGGGGAGAATGCGCTCTAGCAGTTTGAAGAATGCGGGACTGTGGTTCATCTCTTTGAGGTGACACAGCTCATGCAGGAGCACATAGTCGATTAGCTCAAGAGGCAGGTTGACCAGCTTGGGGTTGAGGCTTAGCCGTCCCGCTGGTGTGCAGCTTCCCCAACGTGTTTTCATGTCCTTGACGACGATCTCCGGACGGGGGATGCCGAGCGATTCGACACGGGCAAAACAAGCGTCTAAACGCTCCGAAAACACGCGTTCTGCCTGTCGTCTGTACCAACTATCCAATAATGCAGCTACGCGCCGTTTATCCCCCGTTTTGGGCGTATACACGGCGATGTAGCTGCCGTCCAACAGAACACGTTCAACCCGATCTTCGAGCACCTTGAGGCGGTACTGATGACCGAGAAAACGGTAGGCTTCACCGCTGACATAGCGCCGGGGCAAAGGGGATTCAATCGGTGCTTCGCGGAACTTGCGCTGCTGTTTGGCGATCCACGGCGCGCGCTTGGCAACACCACCTTCAATCGCCTCCAATGGGGTATCAAGGGGCGCATACACGACGACGCTGAGATCAGGGTAGACCTCCAATTTCAGCGTCGTGCGATTAGTGTAGACCAGCTCATACTCGATGTCGGTTGTGCCGTACTGATAGTGATGCGTGCCGCCGAGACGGTTCATAGGCTCAGTTCATAGCGGCGCTGCGCAGTTGCCAGCACGTTATCGACAATCGTGTCCATATCGCCGCCTGTGAGCGGAACGCCGAGCGCATCCCGTGCATCATAGAGGGCATCTTCCAGCTTGTCGCACATTTGATTGCGCACGATTGGGTTATACATCCAGTCGCGGATTTGCAGGCGACGGATGGACTCCTCAAACGTGATGGCGAGATCGGCGACCTGCGAGAGCACATCAGCCGATAGCGCATCGGCGGCGGTGTGCGTGAACGTCTCGACCAGCAGTCCATAGTACGCCGGGGCGTCTTTACGTCCGTCGAGCTGCGGCGGGAGTGAGCTGTCGCGCCCGGTGCGGATCTGATCGAGCGCGCCCTCCATGCGGTTCAGGTACTCGATTTCGCTCAGGCGTCCCTGCCGATATTCCTCAATCGTGTCTTCGATCATCTGCGAGAACTTACGGTAAAACGCCGGGTCTTCTTCCAGCTTCTCCGTCGCCGTCTTCTTCAGGCGGTAGGCGATGCTGTCCGCAAGGGCTTCGGTGCTGCCCCCGGTGAACTCCGCGACCGCCGACTCGAATTGGCGTTCATCGAAGATGTTGACCTCTGGCACAATCACCGCGACCTCTTTGGCCTGAATGTGATCGTCCAGCAGCTTGCGGATTTTGTCCTCGTACTCGCTGTAGTCGATGCTTTCGGCATAGCGGAGCTTGACCGACATGCGCAGACTGTGGAAGAATTTGAGATCCGCCTTATACGCCTGTAAACGGGCATCCCATTCCGGTTCGGCGAATTCGGCGCGGCTTTGAGCGACGCGCAGCAGGTTGATGAACTTGGTCAGCCGTTCGTAGAATTCGCGCCGCCGATCCTCAGGTTCAAGGAAGCGTTCGAGTGCCTCCTGATCGCGGCGGTTGCCGACCGGGTTGAAGAAACTGAGCAGTTGATCGTGCAGTTGGGGCAGCTCATTGGCGATCTCCCCGCCGGGATGACGATCCCTGCACGTCCTCAAGGTCGAAGCCTTCGAGCGCGTTATAGGTCTGCATCGCCTCGTTGAGTTCGCCCAACACCCCGCGATAATCCACGATGTAGCCGAACTCTTTGCCTTCGTACAGCCGATTGACGCGGGCGATGGCTTGCAGCAGGTTGTGCTCCTGCAAATGCTTGTCGATGTAGAGCACGGTGTTGAGCGGTTCATCGAAGCCGACGAGCAGCTTATCCACGACGATCAGAATCTCGGTCCCGTCGTCACGGGCAAAGGATGCCTTCACCCCTTTGAGGTAACGTTCCTCATCGGTGTAGCGCCCCATCATCTGCTTCCAGAAGGTTTGCACGAGGGGCAGCTCACCATCATCGACATCGTCATTGCCTTCACGGGTATCCGGCGAGGAAATGACCACCTCGCAGTCAATGCCCTCGTCTTGCAGCATCTGCCGATAGAGGATCGCGACTTCTTTACTGCTCGTCGCCAACTGCGCCTTGAAGCCCGTCCCGCGCCAGTTGTCCTTATAGTGCTCGGCGATGTCGTAGGCGATGAGTTGCAGGCGCGCCTTCACCCGGTTGACCTCTTCCGCGCGGCTCATCTTGCGCTTGAGGTCGGCGATTTGCTCCGCATTGAGCTTGCGCGTGCGCCGTTCAAACCACTGATCGAGCTGATCGCGGCTGACATCCATATCGACCAAGCGCCCCTCGTACAAGAGCGGCGCGACCGCCCCATCATCGACCGCCTGCCGCATGGTGTATTTGTGGATGAACCCGCCGAACTTGGTCGCCGTGCTCTTTTCCGCCTTGAGCAGCGGCGTCCCGGTGAAGCCGATGTAACACCCCTTCTGGAAGACGGCGCGCATTTTCGCCTGACTTCTGCCGTACTGACTGCGGTGACTCTCATCGACCAGCACGAACACGTTGGGGTTGGCATCGCGTAAATCGCTGTTGGCGACCGTCTCGAACTTGTCGATCACCGTGGTGATGATCTCATGGCGCGGTTCGCGGATGAGGTCGGTGAGGTGCTTGCCCGACCGCGCCTGCGCGACCGTTTTGCCACACGCGCGAAACGTCTTCCAGATTTGATCGTCAAGGTCGATGCGGTCGGTGACGAGGACGACGCGCGGATTTTGCACCTGCGGATGCAGCGCCAGCGCCTTCGCCAGCATGACCATCGTGAGCGATTTGCCGCTCCCGGTCGTGTGCCAGATCACGCCGCCCGCCCGCGTGCCATCTGCGCCGATGTCCTTGACGCGCTCGACCGTGGCCTTGACCGCGAAATACTGTTGATAGCGGGCGATCTTCTTACGCCCGTTGTCGTACAGCACGAAGCCATAGGCCAGATCCAGCAAGCGCGCGGGACGAAGCAGCGCATACACAGCACGATCCTGCCCGGTGGGTAAGCGCGGCTGAGCGTCGTTGGCGTCCATCTCGCGGCGCAGACGAGCGGCATCGGAGTGCCAGCCGTACAGCCGATCTTTCTCCGCAGCGGTCAGGCGCGTGTTGATCAGCCGCATGACCTCCGGTTCGATGTCGCCTTCCTCTTTCCACACTGCCCAAAACTTCTTGGGGGTCGCCAGCGTCGCATACAGCGCGTGATTGGTATCGACCGCCATGAGGAGCTGCGCATAGGCGAACAGGTGCGGGATTTCGTCTTCCAGCCGCTGATTGCGCAGCATTTGGCTGACACCCTCATACGCCCCCCATTCCCCGCGATTCGCCTCTTTGTCGGGGCGTTTACACTCGATGACGGCGAGTGGGATGCCGTTGACGAACAGCACAATATCGGGGCGGCGCGTTTGATAGCTGCCGCGCCGTTCGACCGTGAATTCGTCGGTGACGTGGTACACGTTGTTGGCGGGATGCTGCCAGTCGATGAAGTCGAGATTGAAGCTGGTACGGCTCCCGTCGATAACCTGCTCCACCCCTTTGCCCAACGTGAGCAGTTCGTAGACCGCCATGCTCGCCGCCGTCAGCCCTTGATTGAGCGGCACATCCTTGAGCGCATTGACCGCCGCCGTGATGTTGGCCGCGCTGAAGGAGTAACGACTGCCTTTGTGGGCAAAGCTGCGCCGGGACAGCCAGTCCGTGAGGATGGTATCGAGCAGCACGCCGCCGACCTTGCCATTGCGCGCGCTGACCGCTTCCTGCGGGGGGAGGTACTGCCAACCGAGCGCCATGAGCAACCGCACAGCGGGAAGCTGCGACACGCGATCTTCGAGGTACGAGGGGTTCCCGCTCATGGTCACCTTGACTACCTAATCTATTTGGACTGGCTTACGCCGACTTTTGGGCACACATCTGCAAACGAACACTGTGAACACAGAGGCTTAACCGCTTTGCAGATGTCCTTGCCATGCTGAAACAAAGCTATATCGATAATGCCGGGGAACTCCGGATAGATTTCACGGGCAGCATAAATGAGGTCATCAGTGTTTGCTCTATCGGAGATCAGATGTAAGCGATACATCGTACGACGGACATGACGATCTGGCGACACATCAATGAAATGCAGATCGCGCATCGGTATCTGAAAGTCCCGCACTAAAATATTCGCTGCCATTGGCGCAATCTTCACACCTATGCCGTCGAACTCTAGAAAACGGCGAACAACTGTTGCACTGCTTGGACAACCGCTCCATATACGAGAAGCATCCCCTTCATATTCATGTTCAATTCGTCTCACTGCCGACGCAAAGAACTTCGCCATTCTTGAATTGAAGCGATGAAGTTTTCCTTCCGCAAAAATCTGCCGGTATTTTCGTCGCTGGTTGCGGCAAAGTGCGTAAATCCCATCCCCCCGATCAGATCAGCAACAAGAACGGGGATCTTCCAAAAACGGGTAGCATCACCCTGTTGATCCATCACACAGCCGAGGACAAACAAATGCGGATACTCATCAAGGTTATTGAGCCGCTCATCCACTTCAGGAATTTTTGTAAACTCTGAAATACGCTTTTGACGTTGGTTGAAGGCTTGATTGCCTTGTTCAATCAGCCGTCGTGAAATTTCGGCGTAATTCATGGCGTTTCCTCTATGGTTCACTGGATAATTGGTAGCAAATTACTGTCGCGAACTGCTCACCCTTCACTATCATCCACCTCGACGCGCACCGCGCCCGTTAAAAGCTGCTGCATCAGCCCACGTTTTTGTGTTTGCAGTCGTTCAAGATAGCTTTCGTAAAGCTCTGTCAGTTCATCGCTTGTTTCAAGAACATCAGCAATCGCCTTTTGTGTAGCAAGGGGTGGCACAGGAACGTTGAACTTCAAGAAATCACTTGCTCGAACAGACGCGTATCCGGTTGTTCCTTTAGATGCCCTATCTGCTTGGCGCATAAAGTAATTTGCATCGACAAGCGCACAGATATAACGCCGATAGGCTTCAGCATTTGAAAGGAAATCGAAAAGGAAGAAATGGCTCGTTATCAGTGCGTCTTCACCATCAGGCGGGATAATGCCGATTGAACCGTGCTTCGCCCATATTTCTGAGACGATTATCTGCCCCGGCTTGGCGAGGTTGATGTCGCTCCATTTTCACGTTTAGGCCATTATCATATCCAGCAACAACTGCGCCTTTAGCCCACCACTTTACTGAAATACGCGGATAAGGCTTGTCTTCAAGCTCGGTTATGTACTCTTTGTTTTGTTTCAAAAAGTCACTGAGCTGACCCAATTGCCACCCTTCTGGTAAGTCGCTGTCCCCTCTTATGAGTAGCTGCATGAGCGCCGCTTTGCGCCGTTTGAGCACGTCGATCAACTTCGCCGTGAGGGTTATCGCCTCGTCCCATGTACTGAGGATCGCCGCAATCGCTCGCTGTTCGGGGAGAGGGGGAATAGGGACAAGAACCTTTCGCAGTCCGGATATTGGAATTTCTTTTAGCGCAGAACCATTAACCTGATTCAGAATTTCATCACGAACCAAGTCCGAACGGATAGCCTGTACTAAGAAATCAGGTAACGCTTTGCTTCGGTCGGGCGCTATGAGGGCGACCCCT
Organism: Candidatus Flexifilum breve; assembly: GCF_016713355.1. Taxonomy (NCBI): domain Bacteria; kingdom Bacillati; phylum Chloroflexota; class Anaerolineae; order Aggregatilineales; family Candidatus Flexifilaceae; genus Candidatus Flexifilum; species Candidatus Flexifilum breve. The sequence continues at coordinate 883,829 of NZ_JADJPI010000004.1, read as the reverse complement.
CTCGTAAGGTTCGCGCCGACAAGCGCAGGCGGTACTTTAGCGACAAACCCGATTTCGCCACGTAGAGCGATCATCAAGTCGTCTTGTTGAAGAATAGTTCTCCTATAAGACTGGCTGATCTCCTGAGACGTAGTAATCATGTTTTCAGGAGATAAATTGCCGCTAGTTAAATCAACCACCCGCTTCAAACTTCTGCATGCCTTCGGGTGTGTTGGTGTAGGTAATCGAGCGTAGATGGGCAATATCGAAGGGGAAATCTTCGCGGCTTTGGGCGATCAGGATCGCTTTCTTGCCCATCATATGCGCCATGCCCAACTCGTAGAACACGTTCGCATTCTTGCCCGTGCAGTCAACAATCAGTAAGTCGGCATGGTAGATAGCAGAGTACACTTCATGAATAATGCTATTGGTCGTCGAGAAGTCGTCTCCACGTACACAAGTCACGCCAAGCGCATTAGTCACCTTCAATACATGCTCGGTATAGATGGAGAGTAAAGTCGGATCAAACGGCATAGCAACAAAGATTCGCGCCCATGCATCCTTACCCTTTCGGAAGGGGGGCTGGAAAGATAGGTATCACCTCGATGCTGTTCGACTGCCGATTGAGCAAATTCGTTAGACTAACATCGAAAACATCCAGAAGGTCACTTAATAGGAGGGTGGTGCTGAGACGTGTATCTGGTGTCCATTCGGCTGCATTCTCGACTTCGATTAATCGCAATCCGAGAAGATCTTTAGCGTATCTTGGCAGTTGAAACCGTACCGATTTTTGCAGCACCAAAAACATCCTTGCAGGATCAGGTAAGCGCGGATCATCCTGATTGAGCAAACCGAAAATTTCGCGGAGGCTGATGGGCTGCAACTCCCGAATAACCGACAGCAGCGCAATGAGACCACTCTTTATCGGCATAAATCTGGCCTCACTATTCCAATTCCTTCAAATAAGCCACCATGCGCGTCTTCATCGACTTCATGGCGTTTCACCGGGAAACGGGGACGGCGGCACGCGCGTCTTAAGTTCTAGCTCCAATTCAGTCCGGAGGGTCTTTTCCAGCAGAGCCTCAAAGCGTTTCATTCCAGCGGGATCGGTACTGTAGACAATCGAGCGCAAATGCTGCACGTCGAAGGGGAAATCCTCGCGGCTCTGCGCGATCAAGACGGCCTTTTTGCCTAGGGTGTGCGCCACCCCAAGCTCATAGAACACATTGGGGTTTTTATGCGTGCAGTCCACTATCAGCAGGTCAGCATGGTAAATCGCCGACCACACTTCCTGAATGATGCTATTGGTCGTGGCAAAATCATCGCCGCGTTTACAGCTCACGTGGAGGCGTCCCGCCACCTGCGCGATATGGTCGCGGTAGACGGGCAGCAGCTCGTCAAGAAACGGCATCGCGACGAAGATCCGCGCCCACTGATGGACGGTATTCTGGCCGAGAGGTCGCCCGAAGAGCGGACTCATCTCGATGGTGTCTTCGGGTTTGAGCAGCAGTTCGTTGAGGCTCAGCCGGAACAGGTCTTGAATCACGCTGAGCGCGGGCGTAGCTCTGATCAGGGTATTGCTCTCTAGTCGGTCGCCATTTTCTGTCTGCACCAATCCCGCCGTGATTAATTCGTGGATGTAGTGCAGCCCCACCCGATTGAATTGGGCAAAGGGCAGATGCGGTCGGCAGTTCACCGGGAGCCGGGGATCGGTGCGCTTGACCAGTTCCAGCAAGTCCTTGTAGCTTACCGGCTGCAATTCCCGAATCGCCAGCAGCAGCGCGAGCTTCATTTTGGGGTAGGCGTGTGACATAAGCTTATTCGAGTCCTAGTTCTTTCAAGTAAGCGGCCATCCGTGTTTTTACGTCGGCGAGCTTGGTTTCCAGCGTGTCGATCTCCGCTTGTACTGCCCTCAGGTCGATTTTTTCTTCCGCCTCGAAGGTGTCCACATAGCGCGGAATGTTCAGGTTGTAGTCGTTGGTGGCAATCTGCTCACGGGTCGCCAGTGCCGCGTATTTCTCAACGGGTTGGCGCGCACAGTAGGTCGCCACAATGCGGGCGAGGTCGCTCTCGCGCAGGCGGTTCTGGTTTGTGCCCGCTTCAAACTCGCGGCTGGCGTCGATGAACAGCACCCCATCGTCGGCACGGTTGCGCTTGAAGATCAGGATCGCGGCGGGGATGCCCGTCCCGAAGAACAGGTTCGGCGGCAAGCCGATCACCGCGTCCAGCAGGTTCTCGTCAATCAACCGCTGCCGAATCGCACCTTCTGACGATCCGCGAAACAGCACGCCATGCGGCACAATCACGCCGACGCGCCCATTCTGCGCCGGGTCGGCGAAGGTCGTCTCGATCATGTGGGTGATGAAGGCATAATCGCCTTTGCTCTTGGGCGGCACACCGCGATGAAACCGCTCATAGCGGTCGGTCGCCGCGCGCTCTGCGCCCCACTTGTCGAGCGAAAACGGGGGATTCGCCACGACCACATTGAACTTGGCGAGGTGGTCGCCTTCCAGCAGCATCGGCTCGTTGATCGTGTCGCCCCATTTGATGTGCGTCTGGTTGACGGGCATCTCGTGCAGGAACATATTCATCATGCACAGCGCCCACGTCGCGCCGTTCGCTTCCTGTCCCCATACCGAGAACGCCTCGCTGCCGACATGTTTCGCACAGCGGATGAGCAGCGACCCGGAGCCGCACGCCGGGTCGCAGATGCGCTCGTTCGGCTGTGGATCAAGCAGACGCGCCAGCAGTTCACTCACTTCTGCCGGGGTGTAGAATTCGCCCGCCTTTTTGCCTGCATCTGAGGCGAAGCGGCTGATCAGGTACTCGTAAGCGTTGCCGATGATATCGAGCTTGCCGACGCGGGAGGGGCGCAAGTCGAGGCGCGGATCGGCGAAGTCGTTGAGCACATTCTTCAGGCGTTCATTGCGCTGCGCCGTTTTGCCAAGCGCTGCCTCGCTGTTGAAGTCGATGTTGCGGAAGACGCGTTCCAGCTTCTCTTTGTTGGCTTCTTCCAGCGCCGCCAGCGCAATGTTGATCTCCTCGCCGATGTTCGGCGCGTTGCGCTGCTCCCACAGCGAATAGAAGTCGCTCCCCTTCGGCAGTCGGAAGGTTTGGCGGCTCAGCTTCTTCTCGATGCGTTCGGGGTCGTTGGGGAACTGGCGTTCCAGCGTCTCGCGCTGCTCGCGCCACACATCCGAGATGTACTTTACGAACAGCATCACGAGGATGTAGTTTTTGTATTCGGAGGGGTCAATCGTACCCCTGAAGGTATCACACGCTCTCCACAGGATGGCGTTGATCTCGTCTTGGTTAATCGGCGTATTCGTCATGTGTTAGCTTAGTCTCAAAGGGAATGTTTATTACTTGCATTTAGTATAGCGCAGATCGCTGATTGCGCCGCATCACATGGATTGAGGAATGGGTCAGCACGAGGAAAAGCGGTACTAAAACGCCCTCAAACCGCTACTGAAAATGTATATCTCTTTTTCTGCCTGCGAGAATATGAAATATGCGAACTAACTAGATATTCCAACCCTTACTGAGCGCCTTTGTGAAGCACGCCTAGCCTTCCTTGACTACCTCGGCAATGATCTGTTTTACAAGCAATACAATAGTCGGCGCAACCGCAGATAGATCCTCACTGGCGCGACCTAGTTCTATTGTTAACTCCGTCAAACGGCCTCTTTTGTCGGGATTTTCCTGAGCCGCAGTCTTTAGCACTTTGCCTAATACTGCTTTGATTTTCGACTTGTCCCTTTCGACATCTTCAGGAAGTTTGTCTAGCTCAGTAGATAGCTGAGCAACTAACATAGAGAGATCATTGTCATTGCTGACGCGCACATAACCTTCAATATGGCCAACTACGATGTTGCCAGAGACCTCACTGATAGAAATGGAATTACCGTCCATATGAAATATCCGCCAGTCATCTTTGTCTTGTTGTCTCGACGACATCGACAGCTTTATATCCTTGTCAGGCTTAGGTAGCTTGTTGTCGGAACTATTCGGTTTTAGACGTTTTTTCGGCATGGGTCACCCTAGCTGACTATAAAGACTATTGCCAGTGCAATACAGATAATGGAGAGCGTTTGGAGCAACATGGCAACCCGAAGAATGAGTGCAATACGTTCAATTTGGTAAAAATTCTGTTCAAATGCTTCAGCTCGGTTTACCGCTATCTGAGTAATTGTCTCTTCATGAGGTTTGTCGTAATACTTATGAAGCAGTATATGCGGCGCTGGATCAATCCGGAGTCGTCTTGACCAGAACACCATTGCTCCTAAAAGGATTGCACAGATTGCTAGACCAACACCAAAGATCATACTTTGTTGTGCAGAAACGGGGATATTTTGGTCTTTGATGCTACTAAATAGCAGGGCTAGAATTGCTCCCGAAAAACCTAAGAGAGTTCCGGCTTTGTTTTGTAGCGCTTCAAGAGCATCACGTTGATACTCAATGCCACGTGATAACTCATCATATATCAAGTCAATGCTAGTGGTCTTTGACTGTTGCAGCAAACCCGCATTACCCATCGCCAAACCCCTAAGCTCGCCTATTGATGGTTTCAGGTCATTGTAAGGTAGATATTCGGCGCATACAAGTTTTCAAACGCAATTAGTTTCTGATAGGCTATTCGTCAAAGTCAACGCCTTCATTCGCTCGCTTTGCCGCCTCAATGTAGGTGAGCGCCATCGCTGGACTGTTCCAGCCGAACATCTCAACCATACGGTCGAGAGTCACATCTTTGCGGCGGGCAACTTCGGTCGCGGCACTGTGCCGCCCATCGTGCGCAGACAACCCTTTTATGCCAATTTTCCGACCAAGAAATTCGACACGCTTCGTAATGGCCCGTTCACTCATTCCCTTGCCCGATTTGTCGAGTTTGCCGCCCTTACTGCTAGGGCAGAGGAGATTACCGCTGACAGGCGCGTCTTGGTCGATGTAACCCATTGCCGCCTTGTAACTGTCACGGGTGAGATCGTGGGTTTGCGTTTTCCCGACCTTCTGACGGTAGAACGTGAAGTAACCCGCACGATGTTCATGGTCGAACGTGAATGCGGTGACTTCGAGGATGGCTATTTCACCACAGCGCAGTCCGTGATCGAGCAGCAGGCATATGAGCAACGCGTCACGGCGACCTTGTGGCGTGTCCGGTTGTGTCTTGAGTGCTCGACGCTGTGCTTTGGTCAGTGGAACAGCTTTTTCCTTCTTCGATCCCTTTCGAGTTGCCTGCCCCTCTGCTGCGCGCCGTTTATCTGCCTCTGCTCGTTTGCCATAGGCGAATCCCTTCACACTTGAGATCTTCGCAGCAGTGTCGGTATCAGTCGCACCGGCCTGAAATGCCAGTGCTGCATATCGCTTGACCGTTGCCAGTCGCACATTGATCGAACCAATCGCATAACCCTGCTGTAGCTGCCACTGCACAAAGCCGCTTACGATGCCGAAGGTGATTTGTGCCCATTCTGCCGGGTCAGACATCAACGCATTGGCTTGCTTCGCGATTTGCCAATCAGCATCGCTATCGAAGGTGTAAGCATAAAACGTCAGGGCAAACAGATAACGAGCAAAGACCGCAAGGTCGCCAGCTTGACGTCGGAGCGTGTTGGCGGGCTTGTCCTTCTGATAATCCGCAAAGATACCAGCACGAGCTGCATCATCTGCCAAAACACCGATGACACCTTGTCTCTCAGCGAGAGATGTTTCAGGAAGCGAGGTTTCGGATAATGGGGTGAGTTGCATAGTCACTAGACTTTTCCGATTGGTACTGATTTTTCTAATTAATCAGCACCAATTATACCGCTAAAATCCCGAATCCACCGCTCAATTCCGTGAAGAACAAAAGAGCGAATCTCTCCCTAATAGTTCCAACGTTGGAACAATCAATAGTTCCAACGTTGAAAGTTTCAACGTTGGAACAGGAAATATATACATATTAAATGGATATAAAGATAAAGAGGTCGTTGACACGACTCCTCCCACTTCCAAGATTGAAACCGCCGGGCATTAGGACACTTCATCACCTGTTGGGCTGGAAAACCAATAGGCGATAAACGCCGGAAGTAGAAGCGAGCGTCACATCCCAAGAATATATCACCCTCGTGGACATCGATACTCGCTTCAGCCGAAGCAAAAACGCTATGAGCACAAACGACACGGTGTCGTTTGAAGAACAACAGCGCGTTATACTGATGGATAATAATCAAATCACTGCTATAGGCAGCGTATGTTCAATCTATCAGACCCCATCACCGAACAAATAGTCCAGTCCGTCGCAGCGGCGATCTGGAGTCGCCCTGAGCTAACTCGCTTTCGTGAGCCCATCAGATCTGCGCTTCGGGGCGATCAGTTCCGTAGGCTGACGCACGATGCTGTCGACACCTTCGCGCAGGCTGCTCAAGTGGTGCTGCCGCAGTTTTTCGACGCGGGGTTCATCGACATGCCCACGGTGCAGGAGCGGCTCGCCGCCTATATCGTGCGCGGGCAGCAGGTCGATATCGATGGATTAGCGGAAGACTACACGCGGCGCTTTCTCACCCCGGCGGACGCGCCGACGGTGCGTGAACAGCTGGTTGGTTATCTCAAGACCATGCGTGAAACGTTCGCGACGCACTCCACCTACGGCGCGATTTTGCTGGCGCGCGATATCCAGTCGATGACGGCTGCGCTCAACAACCTGCGCGGCGAGATGCATGGACGCTTCGATGAAGTGATCGCCAAGCTGGATGCGCTGCTACGCGAACCGGAAATCAAGGCGCTGGTCGAGCGTAAACGCGGGAATCATGTCTTCTTGAGCTACACCCGGCGCAACCTGTCGATTGTGGCGAAGATCCGCAACGCGCTTGAGGATGCCGGGCATCGGGTGTGGCAGGATACGACGGCCATCCCCGGTGGCGACGACTGGATCGAGTCCATTGCTGATGGCATCCGGCGCGCCTATGCGGTGGTGACGGTCGTGTCGGCTGAAGCGCAGGAGAGCCGGTGGGTCAGGCTGGAATTTCTGGAAGCCGAGCGGCGCAAAAAGAAAATCCTGCCGATTAAGGTGGATGGCTGCGAAATCCCGATGGTCATGCTGGACATGAATGTTATCCATGCGCATCCTGATTTCGATACCGGGGTACATGGGCTGCTGGCGGCGCTGCCCGCGCACCCCATTCCGACAGAAACCGTTGAACGTCCCGCCGACCCACCGAAGATCGACCGCCGCCAACTGGAACTCGACTACCTTGAGGCGCTCATCTTCCGCAACAAAGTCTGGCAGGAAGTCTACACGCCCATGGCAGGTGTGGGGCAGATGCGCGTCGATGCACCGGAAGACGACCCTATCGAGATGGTGACCGCTCCCGCCGAGATCGCGCAGGAGTTTGCCCGGTTCATCGATAAGCGGCTGAAACCCCGCGAACAGCCCATGGAGAAGCGCGAGTATGGCGACATGCTTGAAGCCGTGGCAGAGATGCGCCAACTGGTCATCTTGGGCGAGCCGGGCGCAGGCAAAACGAGCACGCTCTGGCGGATCGCGGTCGAGTACGCGCAACGGGCCAAAGCTGATCCGACGCAGCCCATCCCGGTGTTCGTCCGACTCGGTGAGTTGGGAACGAGCAAAACCGTCGCCGCGCAGATCAGGGCGGCGTTGGGGGGACTTGGCGAGCATTTCGACGCCCTGCTGAACGAGAAGCGGGTTGTGCTGCTGTTCGACGGACTGAACGAACTGCCGACCGATGGCCGCGCGGAGAACGTTACCCACGTCAAGCGGCTAATTGAGCGGGCGCAGCGCGATGCGGGGATCGCCATCGTCACCTGCCGCGAACTGGATTACGTCGGCGCGCTGGACATGGGCATTCCCGAACGGATCGTCATCACCCCGCTTGATCCACTCCGTATTCGCCAATTCGCCAACGCCTACATCAAAGAGCCAGCAGGCCGGGGCGACGCACTGTTTTGGGAACTGGCTGGACAGGAAGTTCAGCATTATTGGAAGCGGTTCGAAGGGGATAAAGACGTTCGGATCGATCCGACTCAGCGGGAAGCGGTGTTCTGGTTAGCGGATGACCTGCCCGAAGGCGTGCAATGGGGTTATGACAACTGGACTTGGCGTGAGTGGCGCAAAACACGCCATCAACCGCGCAGCCTGCTGACATTGGCGTCCAACCCTTTTATGCTGTACATGATGACGGGGGTCTACACGCAGAAGCGGCGCATCCCGCCCAATCGCGGCGAGTTGTTCGGTACATTTGTAGATTTCCTGCTCACCAAACGTGAAAAGCTGGACAAGGCCGCCGCCGACCATCTGCGCGCACGACTCGCCGATCTCGCTTTTGCGATGCAGGCACAGGGCGAAGGCACAGCCTTCCCGCTGGCGGCGGTGATGGCGCATCTCGGCGACGAGCAAGCCCTGTATGCGGCCCGCAGCGCCAACCTGCTCAGCGGCAGTGACCCGATCCGCTTCACGCATCAACTGCTGCAAGAATACTTCGCGGCGCAGCGGCTCGACCGGGAGATGAACGCGGAGCGTCCTGCGCGTGACTTCTGGAAGGCGGACTCGTGGTGGCAGCCTACGGGGTGGGAAGAGACGGCGATCCTGCTGGCGGGGTTGTACAGCGACGACACGACGCCTGTAATCGAGTGGATGCGGGACGCACAGCCCGAACTGACGGCCCGCTGCATTCTGGAAAGCGGCGCACAGACCCCGCAGACGACACTTGAGGCGCTGCATCCGCGTTGGATTCCCCGTTTGACTGATTTGAATACTGACCCGATGCCGGAAGCGCGCGCCAACGTGGGTCGCGCGTTGGGACTGCTGCATCTCGATGACCGTCCCGGCGTTGGTCTGCGACCCGATGGGCTGCCCGATATTCAATGGTGCGAGATTCCCGCCGGGACGTACCCCATTGGCGGGGACAAAGACGCTTACGAGCCCCTTGAAGCGCAGAAATATGTCGTGAAGCAGGCGTACAAGCTGGCGAAATACCCGATCACCTACGTCCAGTTTGAGGTGTTCCTCAAAGCAGAGGACGGCTTCGGGCGCGACACATGGTGGGATGGGTTGACGCCCGACTACCGCAAGCAGCCGATGGCGGAGCAGTCTTTCAAATATGATAACCATCCACGCGAAAATGTGAGTTGGTATCAAGCCGTGGCCTATACCCACTGGCTGACGGCGCAATACCGCGCGGCTGGACTGCTGCCAGAGGAATGGGAAATTCGCTTGCCAACCGAGCAGGAATGGGAAACTGCCGCGCGTTATCCCGATGGTCGAGTGTTTGCGTGGGACAGCGAGTACATCAGCGGGTACGCCAATATTGACGAAACGAAAACTCAGGTCGGCCCTCACTACCTGCATCAGACTTCGTCGGTCGGCCTTTACCCACAGGGGCGCAATCCCTCAAATGACTTGTATGACCTGAGCGGGAACGTATGGGAGTGGACACTCAGCGAATGGGATGAGCCGGAGCAGGCGCGGTTGGATGAAAATAGAACACATGTTCGGCGGGGTGGCTCGTGGCTCGGTGTTGTACAGTTTGCGCGCGCCGCCTCTCGTTACGGGAGCAATCCGGAACTACTGGCACTGGAGCGTCGGTTTTCGGGTGTTTGTGCCCCTATAGAAAGCGCTGACCGCTGAATCGCCGAATGCGGGCGGTTCACGAACCGCCCCTACGCCGGATATTCTCTTCGTCCTCTGACCAACGGGCCGGGTTGCCAAGGATATATTCGCGAATCCGGTTCAAATCCGGCTCATCGCGAACAACATGTTCTTAGAAATCCCGCTGCCAGATGGTCGCGCCGGGTGTGCTGCGCCGCTCGTTGATCGCCTTTGACGAAACCGTCTTGAACGCGCCGATCAACCTACCTAACGATTTGACCACCGTGCCAGACGCATTCCCTATCGTAGGGGCGGTTCGTGAACCGCCCGCTGCGACGCTTCAGCGGTCAGCGCTTTTCTATAGGGGCACAACACACCCGAAAACCGAAGTACCTGAGCCCAGTGACAGGATCGAGCCTGAGACGAGAGGCGGCGCGCGCAAGCTGAACATCATCGCGCCACGAGCCGCCCCGCAGAACACGTGTACTATTTCCTTCCGGCTGATTATCTTCAGGAGCGGCATATGAATCGCGCCACGCGGTCAGACACCAGCACCAGACATTGCCCGACATATCCAGCGCCGCGTAAGGCGACATGCCATCGGGGAACAAGCCGACAGCGCTCGTCCTGCCGATGTTCGTCTCAGAATGATTCCCCTTCGCCGGATCGCCCGTGTCGCCGTAAGGGAAGATCAATCCGTCGGTGCCGCGCGCCGCCCGTTCGTATTCCGCTTCCGTCAGCAGGCGGATTCCCCAATCATGCGGCAGTAGGTTCGCCGCGTGGTACTGCGCGGTCAGCCAGCAGCAGAAGGCATGGGCTTCGTACCACGTCACCCCGACAACAGGATGATTATCGACGTGCCATACTCGATGATTCCAGGAGGCGTTGGGCTGCGTCATATTATCACCTTTCCACTCCCAACCTGCTTCTGTCCAGTAGTCGCGCTTGGTGTAACCGTCAGAGCGCACGAAGGCTGCATACTGCTGATAAGTGACGAGATACTTGCTCACGCGGTAGGCGTCTAAGTGAACGCGCTGCTGCGGCGTCTCGTTGTAACTTCCGGTGTCCGCTTGCGGATCTTTTGCTGGATCGCTGCCCATGAGGAAATCGTCCGCCGGGATGTCGCACCACACGATGTCGGGCAAGCCATCCGTCCGCACACCGACTCCCTCACGTGGATCGCCTAGCAGTCCAAGCGTCCGCCCGCAGTCGGCCCGTTCGACCGGATCGAGCGCCCTCGCCGTTTCGACCAACCGCACCAGCCAGTCGATCAACCCGTCACGGATCGCGCGGCGGCTCGGCTTGACCTTCTGTGTATGCAGTTCTTGTTCTGCGGCGATGCGCGCCGCCAACCAGATCGACCACCAGCGCGGATCATCCTTCGGCACAGTCTCCGGCACGTCGTCTTCGAGATAGAGCAGGTCTTCCAGCAGCGCCCACAGGTCATCGTAGGCGTTCTTCGCATCGTCGCGGTCGCGCAGTACGTCGCCCACTAGCAGACACGGGAAGCGCCACAACTGCGGGCGGCTCGTGATGTGATCGCGCACCGGGGTGAAGTCGTTCTTGCATAACCGGACGATGTGCCGCGCCGCCAGATACTCCTGAAAGGTGCGGTGGGCGAAATGGAAGACCGCCCCGGCATCGACGTGACCGGGCGAAACCAGAATGCCCGCGTTTTCGCTTAGGTACGAGACCAACTGCGCCGCCTTGATTGATGGATCGTCCATCTCCATCTCGAAGATGTGCTGCGAGAGCAGCGCACGCGGTATCTCCGGCGTCCCCCGCTTAACGCCAAGCTGCTCATGCACGTCATATGCCAGCGCACCGAGCCGGTCGAGCAGGTCGGCGCGGCTCGCATTTCCGAGCAGCGTGGTCAGCGTGGGCGCGCCGGGCTTGGCTGTCGTCCAGCGGTCGAGCAGCAACAGGATGCTTTCACGGTAGAGTGCGCCTTTGCGCGTGGGCAGGCCTTCGCCATTTTCGCCCGCCGCGAATAGCGTCGCCATCAGAGTGACGAACAGCGGGCGGTCTTTCAGTTCGGCGTCGACGGGCTGTAATGCCTCATTCAGCCGTCCAGCGCGCGCTTGTGCCGCATCAGCCGGATCGCCGCCGCAGCGGTACAGATTGCCCGCCAAGCCGATGCGCTGCGCATCCGCAAACGGCGCGAGTTCAACTGATGAATAACCGGGCAGACTCCAACCTTCGTAGGCGTAGGGGCGGCTGGTGACGATCACCCTGATGCCGCCATAAGCATCGTCAATGGCGCGCGCCAGCGTCTTCAACTGCGTCTGGCGCTTTTGTAGGTTGCCTTTGCCGCGCGGGTACGGGACTTCATCCAGCCCGTCAAGGATCAGTACGGCTGAGCCGCTCTTGAGGTCATCTGCAAGGATCGGCGCGTAGTCCGCCAGCGCCTCACCGAGCACTTCATGGCGGATGTACGCCCACAAATGATCGGCGGTGGGCTGTACGTCGAGCGACTGCGGGAAATGCGGGCTCGATACCAGCGCGCGCAGTTCGACATAGACCGGCGTGAGCGCGTTGTACGGCCAATGACCAAGACCCGCGAGCGTCGCGGTGCGCGTCCAGTGTTTGCGTTGTACCCCGGCCAGACACAGCGCCAGATGCCGCCCGGCAATCGTTTTGCCGCTGCCCGGCGATCCCAGCAGCACCAAGCGGTTGCAGGCCGCAGCCGCAGCCTCAAAGTCGAGCGGGATATCATTCGGATATACCCCATCCTCAACTTGACCGTAGAAGAGGACACCTTTTTCTTTCGCTGCTTTTGCCTGGTCAAGTTTGATCTGCCGCTGATCGATGAGGGCTTCGAGCGCAGCGACGTCCTTCCACCCTAAGTCAGCCGGACGTCGGCGGGTGGAAGGCGGATAATCTTCGGGCTTTGCCGTGCCATAGCGATAGCGTCGCTCTCCGTCTTTGCCTACTTCGCCGATCCACCAATCGTCGATGCGGTAGTCGCGGACTTCGATGCTCAGGGCGTATTTCACAGGCAGCGGGATGTACACATCCTCAAGCGGCGCGCCTTCAGCATGCGTGTATTTGGGATTGATCGCCGCCAGCGGCAACCGCCCCACCTGCCGAATCACTTTGTCGAGATAGTCCTGATGCCATCGATGCTCTTTCTCATCGGGTTTCTGGCGCAGGTCGTGCGGTGTAACGCCGAGACCCCGTTCGCGCAGACTGGTGAGCAGCTTGGCGAACTGCTCATCCCATGTGTCGAGACTGGTGAATGGTTCAACATGCTGGCGCTCAGGCAGTCCAATGTCGCGCAGCCCGGCGGGGATGTCAGCTAACGTTTCCAACAGGATCGGGAAGATCGGCTTGTTGAGTCGGCGCGCCGTGTTCACTTCGAATTTGATGGGCTCAGACGTACAAGCAGCGGGTGTCAGGCAGAGGATCAACCCCGCGCAGCCTTCTATCCCGCGTTCGATGTCCGCCTGCCAATCTTCTGAGCCTAAGTGGATGTCGTCGCGGTCGAACCAGAGGCCATATTTGGCCGTGCGCAGATCGGCTTTCAACTTCTCGACGCCATCGGTTTTGCGCTTGTAGGAGATGAACAGCTTGGGCATGGGATCGGCGCTCGCCTCTCGACTTTACATGGAGGTAATACTATAACAGTATATCGTGCGCGGCCTGAGCGAGCACAACCGCCAAACGACACGGTGTCGTGTGACCCTGTTGCACCTATATGGATACCCGTCAGCGTTGCGAATAAGGGGCCGCGCCGCTTCGCTCAGGCAGTTCATCACGTCCACAAGCGGTTTTGTCCCGCCAAGTCAATCGTGTGTAACCACGCTGCGCATTCCAATCATTTCCCGGTAACTGCTGAATATCCGCTCACGAGGTTAGGATGTTGTAAGGCAAAAATCGTAAACACACAATTATACTATAAGATAAAATTGACTAGCGAGATCCGTCATGTCAACCGTACGTGAAATTCGGGTCTTTTTATCTTCGCCGGGTGATGTTGCCGACGAACGAGCAATTGCGCTGAAGGTCTTTGACCGCCTCAACGAAGATCCCCTCCTGCGCGACCAGATCACCATTCGGGTTGTCGCGTGGGATAAGCCCGGTGCGGACGCGCCGCTCTTAGCCACAATGACGCCACAAGAAGCGATCAGCGCAGGGCTACCGAAGCCTTCTGAATGCGATATTGTGATCGTGATTTTCTGGTCACGCATGGGAACGCCACTCCCCATCGAATATGCCAAACCAGATGGCAGTCGCTATCTTTCTGGCACAGAATGGGAATACTACGATGCCTATAACATGGCTAAGGCGCAGGGTAAACCACTCTTGGTGGTCTATCGCCGCACACAACCAGTCTTACTCGACCCGACCAACGATCCCAAATTCAAGAAGAAGCTGATCCAGCAGCGGCGTGTCCAGCGATTTTTCGAAAGCTTTGTAAACCGTGATGAGTCACTGCGCGGCGGAGTGAACAATTACACTGCACCCGAGGATTTCCGCGACAAACTCGAAACACACCTCCGGAGCCTGATCAAACGATTGCTGCCCATCGAGCATAACGTCGTCGTCCCGCCTACTTCCGTCACGGCAGCAGACGTTGCGTCCCCCTACCCCGGCTTACGACCATTCACAACTACCGAAGCTCGCAATTTCTTCGGACGCGGTGTGGAGACCGATGAACTGGTCAACCTTGTCGCGAACAACCGCTTCATCACCGTGTTTGGCGCGTCTGGCAGCGGCAAATCATCGTTGGTGAATGCGGGCCTGCTGCCGCGTCTTGAAGGGAACGCCGTCCGAGGCAGTCACGACTGGATCATCCTACATATACTTCCGGCAGAAGGTACAGCGCATGATCCGTTCTTGGCACTGGCTCTGACGTACTACAATACCCCATCCTCAATACGCTGGTCGGACGTTGTAATTACACTGTGCTGAAGCCGGGATTGCGTGCAACACGGGCGATCATCGAGCGTCCGGCGACGCTATCACAGATCGCCATTGAACCGGAGTTGGTCGAACTCATTCTTGCCGATATGAAGGATGAGCCGGGTTCCCTACCCCTAGCTGCTTATGTCTTGCGGGAGCTCTTTGAGCAGTCCAAGCAAACTGGAACGTTGACACGCGCAGCATACCTCAGCATGAACGGTATCAAAGGCGCGATCAGCGCCCAAGCGGATAAGCAGTTCGTTCTCTTGTCGCCAGAGGCAAAAGCTACGCTGCCCTTCGTCTTTCGCCGTCTCGTCACACTCAATGAACGCAACGAGCCTATTGCCCGTCATGGCGTACCAACAACGGCATTCGGGACTAATGCGGCGGCACAGCAATTACTGGAAGGGCTTGACCGAGCGCATCTGCTCGTTTACAGCCGAGATGGGTCGAATCAGCCTGTAGTCGAATTAGCGCATGAGGCAATCCTCTCTAGTTGGGACGAACTTCAGCCGTGGCTGAAATCTGATGGCGAGTTTCTGCGCTGGAAAACCGATTTCGACGCTGATGTGCGTGCATGGGTGACGCACAATCGAGATCGCAGTTATCACTACACCGGCTTGCGTCTTGCGGTTGCCGAACGATGGTTTAAAGACTATGCTGCCGACTTCGACTCGCCAGATGCCAAAACATTTATGGCCCGATCTCGACAGCAGCGTCAACTGATTCGATTACTCTGGCGCTTCGTCTACACAGCAACCCTATTGATAGTTAGCGCATTGTCATTCCAGACCCTGTACCAACGAAGTCTCATCGTCGATGCAGCAGGCGAAGTGGTTACTTTTCCCGCCAGCACCGCCAGACTCGGCGCGGAGGAACAGCCGATTCAACTAAATGCATTTGGGATCGAACGTTTTGAGGTTACAAACCGCCAGTACAACATATGTGTTGAAGCAGGAATCTGTCTACCCCCGCTCTACCCTTCTACAACAATGGCAGAAGAGAAAGCCGATGATCTCCCGGTATCGTGGGTCACGCTGTCACAAGCCATCCAATACTGCAATTGGATCGGTCGGCGTATTCCCACAGCCGATGAATGGGAGCGTGCCGCACGTGGCACAGATGCGCGACTTTTTCCTTGGGGAGGTGAGGAACCGGGAGAAGACCACCGGATAAACTGGACGCTTTCCGATTTTCCAGAGTTATTCGCGTTTCATGCCGTTCCGGCAAACGATCCAGACTATACCAGTGGCGCAACACCCGATGGCATATTTCACATGCTTGGCAACGTACAGGAGTGGACGAACACACCCTCTGACTGCGAACTCGGTTGTCAGCGCGAATGGGACGGTACTTCACCCGTCTTGTTCGTCGGGCAAGGATGGGCAAATGGGATGTGGATAAGCGGGGCTACGCTCAGCCCACTGGCTCAGCGCACGCCAGCAGAGCCGAACTTAGCCCTGCTCGATCTTGGTTTTCGATGTGCAGAGTGAGCAAAGGAGCATTTCATGAAGCGTCGAACGATGTTTGTTGTGCTGACGCTGCTGCTACTAACAGTGTCGCTCATACCGTTCTGGTTTGTCGCATCACAAGATCAGGGTGAGGGTTTCACTTCACCGGACGAGTATTTCGCTGAACACACTGCCGATAACGTTGAGCTGACCCCATTAACGGCGTTTGCCCCAAATGGCGAAGCCTTCACGGAGAACGATCTATCCGAAGTGGATGGCGGCATCGGTATCGAAATCGAAGTAACAAATCCCGAAGGTCAAGTTTTGGGCTTAACCGTCTATGGAGCCCAATCGCAGGCAGTGGTGGAATACCTAAATGCTGCGCGCATCTTTTTGAAGCCATCGCAACAGACGCTAGCCTCGTGTACGCACCGGATTTCGCGTTGGGCGATTCGTTCCTGACAGCGCTGACCGAGGTTACAGGGCTTGATGTGACCGAGTTCGCCAACTTCGAGCGAGACAGAGCAAGCGAAGGACTAACATTGCGCGATGCAATTAGCGAATTAACCGGAGACCCGGCGTTGTCAGATGAGGTTCTATCACGGGCAAATGCCTTATTGGAGACTGCGCTTGCCGAAGCTGCGGATCAGGGATCGCTCGGCGATCTAGATCAACAGAGTTTGTATAGCAATGGGGTTGAAGCCTTTACTATTGCGATGGACGAACCGGAAATGCCCGTAATCTCGCTGCCACCGGACACTGAACGTCTCGGAGATGAAGATGTGGTCATCCTCTTGTCGCTGATTGACGGAGCAGTCGAACTGAACGCTGGTCAGGAAATGACTGTCTATTACATCATCGATCCACCTCTGCGCGCCATCACATTAGGCAGTGTAGGAACGCGCCATTACTATCGCGTTTCCGCGCGTTCGGTATGGTCACAAGCGGTTGCCAGCGCCGGACAGGTAACGAATTATATGTGGCGTTACCCCAACGGAAGTCAGTATGGCTATTACGGCGTCGATGTGCCGGGAACACCGTTACCTGCTAGGTTATCGATGGGAACAGGATCAGGAACGCCGACACGCACCTATGATGATCGCGTGGTTGGCGGTAATGGCAACACGAACACTTACACCATGTATGGAGTATTTACGCAATGTCCGAGCAATGGAGCACGCGACTGCGGCTAATCGGCATTACGTGAATACCAAGAACTGACTCAGTAGAGACGAGGCATCTTCTACCTCGTCTCTACAACTCCTGACGCCCCAACAGTCTTCACCATTGCCCACTCGCGCAATTGTGGTTTCCAAACACACTAAATCAAAGTCCAGCTTAAGAGACCGATGGTCTATTGACCTACTTCAGCCATCTGTGTTTGTTGGAATTTATGGGTGGTAACGCGGTTCACCGTGTTGATTAGAACGAACAGAAGTTCACCTAATCAAGCAAGAAACTGCACACAAGTCTCACAATTGATGGTATAATTACTGCAATATCGAAAATGTTCGGCGCTCACCTCAGACCGTGACCCCTGAACTCCTATTTCTCTTGGAGTTTAGTCATGGTCAATCCACTTATCATTCAAGATCCACCCCATTCTGTAAACCCTAGCGGTCCACGTGTTTGCCCGCAGCTCTTTCGATTCGAAATCGATGGGGAAATGGGTGACACACATGTTGTTCCCTATTCTAGTGGAGTTGGAGGAATGGGGTGAACATGACAACTGCGCCGCGCATCCTACTCACGCAGCAGTTACCAGCGGATGACCACACCAGCTCGTTAGCCGAGTATCGCGGTTATCTAAACCCACGCCTTTCTGCTGAAGAAATGTTGACGAATTCCCCGAACATGCAACAGAACGACCGCTACGTGCTCCAACAGTATGTGAATTGGTCAAGGTTTCAGCCCGGCTTTTTCCTCGTGCCTGATCTGAGCAAATATCGCGATTTCCTCTTTGACACTGGCTTGCGTCCAGCCACCGTTTCTATTCACGTAACCACTATACGGAAACGACTAGAAGCGATAGCACGAGATCGAGACCTGCTCTACAGCTTAATCGTCCAACCAATGACCTTGTTGGAAAAGAAAGCGGTCATTGACGAGTTGGTCGAACGTATCCGCAATGCCGTTCATCCTGACGCGACACGAGTTCGTATAGGTGTCATACAGGATGTGCCAGACAATGAGCATCAACGATTGACCAAAGATCAAGCCGACGAACTGCTGCGCGCGCCGGGGGTGGTTACGCTTCTTGGACTGCGTGATACGGCAGCGATTGCGCTAGCGTTATGTACTGGTATTAGAGAACGCGAACTAGTGAATTTGACTGTTGCTGACCTACGACAACAGCTTGACGGCGAACTCGCGCTTCACGTGAGGAACGGAAAAGGTGGCAAAACGAGGATGATCCCTTATGGGGAACTAGTCTGGTGTCTGCAATTCGTCGATGCGTGGCTGAGATCAGCGAATATTCAATTAGGAGCCGTCTTTCGACGCGTATTCTGGTATGCAACCGAGAAGCATCACAAAGTGCGGGCAGAGACCGGGCACATGCATCCCGGTTTCTTGAATGATATGCTGACCCGGTATCCACTGGTATTTGACAACAAAAAGGTATGTGTGGAGGCACACGACTTACGTCGAACGTATGCCCGACGCTGTTATGAGGCAGGGATGGACGAACTTCGTATCCAGCGCAACATGGGGCATGTGAATCTGCAAGTGACGCGGCGTTACATCGGCGATCTTGATGGTAAGCTGCGCCGTCCTCCAGCTGCATATGCACAACCCGCTGATCTACTGGCAGCGGTGGGGGCTTAGATATGTGGACGCAAACCTACCGCTGCGCGAAATGCGGCGTCGCCAAGCCGAAAACAGAATTTCATCGATGCACCAAAAGCGCACAAGGAGTAGTGAGCCGCTGCAAACTATGCATTCGTGAGGACGGGATCGCAAAACGCGAGTCGAGACGCGAATATGAGCGGGCCTATCGACAGCGAAATCGGGAGCAGTTGAACGAACGGCAGCGCATCAAGAATCGAAGCAAACGACACAAGCGGAACGAACTTAAGCAGGCGTGGCGATCACAACGCCCAATGGACTATAAGCGGACGGTCGTAAACGCTAATGCGAAGCGCTACGGAGCAGCAGAACGCATCTCATTGCACGCGTTGGAAGCCTTGTGGGAAGCGCAGGGCGGTATTTGCCCGTTTACGCTAATGCCACTAGAGCCGAGAACCGCCGTGCTTCATCATCTGGTGAGTCTGACAGACGGAGGAAGCAACATACTATCCAACATGATCTTCACGACACGTCAGGTTCATTTTCACAAGCAGAAGCATCGGCTGTCAATGGAAGGGTTCTGTGAGGCAGCGGGTTTGGACTACGACACGGTGATGGAGCGCATCCAGCAGATGCATGAACGGTTACAACCATAAAAACGACACCGTGTCGCCTGTGAACAAACAGTGCTTGAGCGTCCTCGGAGAACTACCGGCACAGGCCGCGATCTTGGATATTGGCCCGTCTATACGATTTAGTTAGCTTCAAATGACAAGTATATTCCTCGATCTTATTGCGGTTTTTCGGTTACCATTTAACTAACAATTAGGTGTCGGCGTTAGGTTCTTTGGACCGGGGGCTGCCTTTTCTCTAGGCCCTACCGCTTGCTGCCATAGGTACGCCTTTTCGATTCTGGCTAAACTGATCACGATGCAGAAGGAGAACAGCAGTGGACGACAGTAAGGTCAGTGCTTTTATCTCTCACTCTACGCATGATGATCTTTTGTTTCACAGCTTGGAAAAGATCTTGAATCGAATGGTATTGAGGTATGGATAGATCACAGACCAAACACTATATCCCCCGGAACCGATTGGGATTCAGCAATTGAAGCAGCAATCGAGAAATCATCAGTCTTACTATTTGTAGTCACGCGCGAAAGCTTAGAGTCCGCTGTGGTTAAAGCAGAATGGAATCTTGCACTAAGCATAGGTAAACAAGTTGTTCCTCTAATTGTCAGCGTGGGCTTAAAGAACAGCGATCTTCCCTTCCGCCTGAAACTTCTTCAATGGATAGATTTACGAGTTGATTATTTTGCAGGGGTTTCGCAATTGATTGATTTGCTTGTATCAAACGGAGTAAAAACAGAGACTTCGGATATTATTGTGCATCCTCCTGTGCAACTTTCAATTGGCCCATCCTACGGACAACTTTTTGGTATAGAAGAAGTGGCAGGCAAGTTACTCGAAGAGATCTTAGATTCGAAGGGGTCTTGGATTCATAGTATCGAAGGTCTAGGGGGAATCGGTAAAAGCACCCTTGTAGCGTATACGCTAAGGCAGATGGCTGCTCTTGAAAATCGAAACTTCGCAGCTGAACACTGGATTGTCGTAGGGCAAAATGGTATCGACACATGGGATGATGTCAATCAAGATAGTAGTTACATTGTAGACGAAAACTACATCTACGACGCAATTGCTAGACAACTCGGTTTGGAAGCAGTTCCGTTACTCCCGGTCACGGAAAAAGCGAAGATTATCCGGAAAATACTAAAGTCGACGCCAAATTTGATCGTTATTGACAATTTACAGACACCGGGTGACGTCAAAGCGCTTATTCCCATCCTCAAACAACTTTCCAATCCTACAACCTTCTTGCTTACGTCACGAATCGCAGTATCTGACGACGTAGAGCCGATAACACATCACCCATTGAAGGAATTGGGTATGACAGACACCCTAAATTTAGTTAGATACGAGAGCCATCAGAGAAGTATTGATTGGGTCCGAGAAGTACCTGACAAGGAGTTGAAGGTCATTTTCGATACTGTAGGCGGGAATCCTCTAGCCGTGAAGTTAGTAGTCGGGCAGTTGTCAGACTTGGGTTTGGACAGTGTATTGGAGGGGCTTACAGCAAATCTTAGCAAAGAAGGTCAAAAAATGTTTCGGCACTATATGCTCGTTCATGGGAGTTGCTTAGCTCTCTTGAACAAGCAGTTTTGATGACTCTTGGGGATGTAGGCGTAAGTGGGGCAGATTGGAAGCTAATTCAATTGATGAGCGGATTGGGCGACTCCGATCTCCGTGAAGGCATTAGGGGACTTAGTGCAAAATCACTGATTTCTATCGATAGAAGTTCGCCGAAGTACATTTATACGATACACCAACTGACCTATACTTTTTGCAAAATGATATCTTTAATCAGCTGTAGAACCTAACATGACATTGAGTAGTGTTCCACGCGAGCAATTACTAAGGAGTCGATTTGAGAGATTCCTCAGTGAACTTGTCAGAGTCAAGCAGGAAGGTATTCCCAAAGAGGTTCTCGACATATTGTTTATCCAAGCTGTAGTAAAATGCGCAGAGGACGCAAGAACTTATTATCCAAATAATGATTTTTCCGAATTAATTTCAGAGGTTTTCCAAGAACTTTACTACCACATGCACACACTTGGTGAATGGGAGCGAATTTCCACCTACTGGCGCGAAACGGCTATTCCGTTCGCTCGCAAAGGAAGTAACCCCGTTCTTTTGGGACGACTGCTTGTGCAGTTCGCAACGATAGAAGGCAATCGTAGCAACTTTGGCTCGCTTGAGGAAATCTACACAGAAGCGACAAACCTTTTAAAACATAGTACAGATGTAAAAGCTAACCAAGAGCTCGCAACAACGCTTTTTCAATTTGGCGCTAGCCTCGTAGACCGAGGCAATTTTGAGCAAGCGGTGGCTATCCTTAGCAGTTGCATTGAAGTGTGTGACGCAAATTCAAACCACAGAATAAAGGCGTTCACCTTAATTCAACTGGCCAATATCAAGGTGTATCTAGCACAATTTGACGAAGCATATCGAATCTTGCGGGAGAGTCTTGAGATATGGGAGAAAATAGGCGAGCGAGATGGCCTTGCACATACTAGCTTATATGCCTTGGGCAAAGCCTATTCCCTTAACAAGAAGTACATTGAGGCCAAACAAGCTCTATGGGAGTCACTAGAAATCAAGCTGCGATTGAATGAATCTAAGGAGGCAATTGCTAACTGTTCGCACAGATTAGGCAAGGTTCTTGTGCACCTACACGAATACGAAGAGGCAACTAAACATCTCAATACTGCTCTACAGCTTGGTAGATCACTGGACGACAAGGAATGTATAGCCAATACCTATATTAGTCTTGCAATCATGGAACGAGACTTGAGGCACATTGATCGAGCTATAGCTTATTTGTGTGATGCACTGGACCAGATCGAATCAGTGAGAGTTGCAAGTCTAAAATTGAACATCTCCTATTTATTACTTCCATTGCTATTTATCACATTTAGGTGGTTAACTGCAATCAGAATTACAGCTAAGGTACCCTCATATCTGAAAGAGCAGGAGTTAGGATTGGCTGACGTGATTCGAATTATATTGAAGTCTGTAACGGGGAAACTGTCCTTGGAAGGCTAAGCAAGAAAACCGCATAATATACTTATAGGGCGATCTCCTGCCGGACAAGTCTGGCAATAACCTTTCTCGCGTAACACCTGACTAAAATACTGAGGATCAAACGTCCTTTTGGGCTTGAGACTGCATAGCCATTAGTCAGTGAGGCAACCAGAGTAACTGGCCTTCCTTGCTCCCAAGATGTTTCTGCATGTTCGTCAATCCAACAAACCAACTGTCTAGACTGTCTCTGGTCTCAATAGGGTGATCAAAAGTCCTCGTTGCAGTGGGCGAGTATTAGCGACTGATGTTATAATAGACATCAGTTCTAATCATCATCGAAAGCGCGAAAACAGACATGGGTGTTGACCAGCCAAAAGCCCTAGAGGCAATACGGTTGGAACATACTCCTCAAGCCCGCAAAATCATAGCTGTCATGAATGACACGGCTGATTGGAAAACCCGCGCAGAAATCGCCCAACAGCTCCGGAAATCAAGACTCAACTCACGTTATAGTAGTTTGCCGGATAGGTTATCAGCGAATGGCCTTATCGAGAATAATGATCATGACTATCCCGCTCGAATTGGCATAAGGATGTCTACTGACTACGTGAGGAATTCACGTACGACGAAACTCAATACACCTTTTTCGGTGCTATCGGTAGCATCAAGGAACTTATACCGCTTCAGACTAATTAAAGGCGTATGCAAAAACTATGAGCTATTTCAGTGAGCACTATAGCGATGTACGTTATCCGCTCGCTTCAAATACTACTAAAGGTCTGCGTCGCGCACAGCTCGGAGGTATACATGCTATCTCGTCTTACTTTACGCGACGTACTAAACCTAGGAAGTTGTCTCCTGCGATAGTTGTAATGCCAACAGGATCGGGAAAAACAGCAGTGCTCGTACTGAGTCCGTTTGTGCTCAGTGCTACTCGTGTACTAGTGGTCTCGCCCAATAAGATCATTAACGCTCAGATTGACCATGATTTTCAGTGCCTAGACCTCTTGACGGAGCTTGGAACTCTACCTGCAAACATACCTAGACCTAGAGTCAAAATCCTAAGAAAAAGGGTCAGAAGCGAACAAGGATGGAGAGATCTCCTTAGCTACGACGTTGTCATCGCAACACCTGATATAGCAAGCCCGGGCGAGGCAAGAGGGGTTGTAAAACCTCCAAACGATCTTGATTTGTTTGATTTGTTACTAATGGATGAAGGTCATCATGAGCCTGCTGCGACTTGGCGAAGCCTACTCGATACATTTCCAGACGCAAAGAAGGTGCTTTTTACCGCTACACCATATCGGCGAGATGAGAAACAGATCTCCGGCACAATGATTTATGATTACTCAATGAAAGAGGCATTTGAGGACGGCATTATTACGAGTATAGACTTTCACGGCGTTAAAGCTGAGAAAGAGAATGAAGATGTGGTTCTTGCTCGGGAAGCCAAGCGACTACTTGGTCAAATTCGTGCAACAGGGATATATCAGTCGCTCTTGGTTCGAACTGACTCAAAAGCACATGCGAATCGGCTTGAAGAAGTATATCAAGCAGAGGAATTGCATGTCAAAGCTGTTCATTCAGGAATCTCCTATGACGATATCGCAGAAACGATAAGGCAGTTAAAGGACCATGTACTTGATGGTGTCATCGCTGTACAAATGTTGGGAGAAGGATTCGACGTCTCTACCTTGAAGATCGGTGTGATTCACAAAAAACACATCTCGCTACCGGCCACATTGCAGTTCATTGGTAGATTTGTTCGAACTGAGGGATCAGAGATTGTATCGAGAGGACAACTGTTAGCAATTGAAGACCCTGAGCTTGAGATAGAGCGTGAGAAACTATATCTTGACGGGAAAGTGTGGTCAGAAATCGTTCCTCAACTCTACCAAAATCGCCTTGAACGGGAGCAAGAAAGACAAGAGGTTGAGGAGAATTTCGAAGATTTGCCGATTGCGTATGACAGGAAGCCGTATTCTGAAGAATGGTCTATAAGTTCCATCAAGCCCTCTTACCATGCAAAAGTCTATAAATTAGCGGAAGGTGCGCGGCTTGACTTAACGCGAAGCATTGGCATAACTGGCTTCGAAGTACTTAGTCCGAAACTCCACCGCGATCAATCTACTTTAGTATTTGTTGTAAAAGCAAGCCGTCGGCCCCAATGGTCAAAATCACGCGTCTTTAGGGAAACGCAATACGATCTCGTCATAATCCATGTCAGTCGGCAATATGTATTCGTAAATTCTTCAACCCGCAATGAAAGCATATACGGTCAAGTGATGCAGCAGATAGTAACTGCCGGTAGATATGATCCCTTGCCGTCAAGCCGACTAAACAAAGCGTTACTTGATCTAGATTCGCTTGAGTTTTTCAATATCGGTATGCGCAATCGGCTAGCAAACAGCCGCAGCGAGTCCTATAGGATAATTGCTGGTTCCGGAGCACACTTAGCTATTAGGCGGAGTGATGGGAGACTATTTAATCAAGGTCACGTATTTGGACGAGGAACTGTAGAGGGGCAAACCGTGACAGTTGGTTATAGTAGTTCGTCTCGAGTTTGGAGTACTACAAAACACAAGCAAGGTATTCAAGGATTTATCGAATGGTGCGAAAGTCTTGCCAAGCGCTTTGAGAGTGAACGGGAAGTTTCCACGCAATCAGATCTAGACCACTTGTCAGTAGGATCCTCTCTCGAAAGTCTGCCACCTGACCTACTTTTTGTTGACTGGCATGAAACCATTTACGGTGACGGTGAAAGTAACTACTTCATCGAAGTTGTCTCATCTGACGGTCGCTATAAATTTGATTTACTAGACCTACAACTCAGTATCAAACGCATAAATCAAAGACGCAATTCATCAATTCTAGTTCTCAGCAATTATCCGGTATCAATTTCGTTGATTTACAATCCTCTCGGCTTTCCTTGGTTTCGTTATGAACAAACTGATGGAGTCCGAGTATCTATTCAAAGAGGTAAGGCCAATCTCACTTTAGAGGATTTCTTGGCTGAGTATCCCCTCAGAATATATACCGCTAGTGGAATGATAATTGGAGCTCAAATTTACCGAACACCTGATACCTACAGTACATATGATCCAAACAATATTCTGGGTTGGGATTGGGAAAGCAATGGTGTAAATATCTTTAAAGAATATGATAAACCCAATGCTCGCACCAAAGACTCGATACATTCGTACTTAAAAACAGCTTTGCCGAACATACATGAGTTAGTATTCTACGATCACGGTAGTGGTGAAATTGCTGATTTTGTTTGCCTGTCGCGCCTAGATAATGCGATCAAGATTTCTCTGTACCACGTCAAGAAAGCAGGCGGTTCGCCGCAAAGATCACGAGTTAGTGACGTATACGAGGTATGCGGCCAAGCGGTCAAGTGCCTAAACTGGATCAAGAAACCAGCTATGCTACGCAAACGTATTCAACAAAGGCTTAAGTTACGTACAAAGGAATTTGTAAAGGAGTCTGGCGGCTTGGGATGAACATGTTAAGGCAAATCAGCAGGCATTAAGGCCAATTAAGTATGAGGTTGTTATCGTGCAACCCGGGATTAGTAGAAGCGGGCTTGAGGATAACGTTGCAAATGTTCTTGCAGCTACCAATGATTATGTTGTTTTGGACGAGTGTGAAGCTCTAAGGGTCATCGGCTCGAAGTAAAACTGTGCCACTATATAATGCCGCTCTTATACAAACGATAATGGTTTGGGCATTGGCGCTTGCTCTATGTGAAGGGGTGACTGTCAACAAAAGATATATCAAGTTTCAGTCCAAATTCATATAAACAGTTGACTGCCCTCTAAGCGAGACGGTGGCGCGTGATGTTAACTCGATCATCTTTCTAGCCGCCATACATGGGGAAGAATCTAGTTGAGGGGAGAAGAGCACAGAAGCCATCTTTGCGGGAAAAACTGCTCAAAAGTTTAACGATCAAACACTTGCGCTTCGAACACTTATTCGTACAATAGAAACTAAAGAAGCCGTCCTTCGCTGGAACGAAGTCGGCTGTGGAATTGATACACTCAGCACCCTGAAAGGGTTGCCGAGCGCGGCGCTGGAACGCCCGCCCGGCTGGCTGCACCTGCTGTAACAGGCACAGCGTCTTTGAGTATAAATTGCAAAGTTCCCCTGTCAACGGGCGAATTCTTTGTATGCATATTCAGGGCGGTTGGTTGCATTAGCAATGGTGCAGCTAACCGCCCTTTCTGTTTCACTTTTGAGCGCGCCGCTGACACGCTCTGGAAACAGGAGTATGCATGTCATGACTGCCCCTTCGGAAATGTTGGCACTTGTCCGTCCGCTCTCTCAAGAAGAACGTCTCGCTGCTCGTGAAGCTGCCCGCGCGGCTATCGTTACGATGAGCGGCGCAAAACCGGATCGGGCGACCTTTGACGTTCCTCAACTTAGCCGTTATCCGCGTTCCATCATGCGACTCATCACAGCACTCTGCATTTTGCTTCTGTTTGCCGCTTTCACTCCATCGGCGATCCGGCTCTACCATATCGGTTCAACTACTTTTGGCAGTGCTATCAGTCATCTGCCTTCGATGGAGGTTGTCGGCATTGCTACCATTCTCCTCGCTGAAACTGGCCAGATTGTCTTCTCGCTCGCCTTAGCAGTCTTGCCATCGACCAGAGCAGTGAAAATCTTACTTTACGGCTCGATGGGAATTGCAACTGCAATTGCCCTCATCGGCAATATTCAAGTCGCGCTGCCGGGCGATTGGAACAATCCTTTCGGTTGGCTGGAAGCGGTCGCTCCGCCCTTATTGGTACTTACCACGGCCTATGTTCTGAAATCGCAGATGCTCGACACGATTGAGCAGCGCCACGCTCATGAGCGCGCCTACTTGCAAGCACTGGCGGAATGGAAACAGGCGGCAGCCAATCCTGAGAATCATCCTCGTTGGCCACAGTTCTATGCGAATTCCCTGCGTGATGGACTACGGACCGCGAACAAAGCGAGGCGCACACTTAATCTTAATGAGCTGACAACCGCCGATTGGCGCGCGCTAGTCTGGCGGGAGTTTCATACCGAAACATGGTACGAACAACCGGAACTGCCGGGGAAAGGAGGTGAAATTGCCCCTGCATCGGTACATGAGAATCATGTGGTTCTAGAAGCACTCCCTTTAGGAGCGTAAGCATCAACTATTTCACCGTGGAACGTCAGCGAGCACGCGCACAGCGGCCCCGACTACGTGCGCGCACCCGGCACTGCGAAGTCTGTGGTACACGCCTGCCGAAGGGCACACGCTTGAACAAACGGACATGCTCGGATCGCTGTCGAAAACGGAAACAGCGTCAACAGAAGTCACATTTCGCTTAGGTTAGTCAAGGAGACACAGACAATGCAGCACAATGACGCCCAACCGCAGAGCGACCCCAATGCGAATGAAATTATTCGTGTGCGGTCAAATACTGACCCAACGCTACTAGCAGGCGCAGTTGCGAAACGCATCCGCTTGACAGGAACAGCCCATCTGCGAGCGATTGGGGCCGCAGCTATCAGTCAGGCAGTCAAAGGCATCACGATTGCCAATGACTATCTTGTAGAAGAAGACATGCCGATTGCCTACACCAGTTCGTTTCAAGACCTCATTGTCGCAGGCGAAGAGCGAACTGCCCTCAACTTCATGGTTTTCCAGCTAACCAAGTGATTCACATCGGGGTATGAGCTGTGAGTTTGCTCATACCCCCCACATTTTATCCGTACACAGTAAAGGAACACTGATTATGCGTTACCTACGTCCAATTGATAACCTGCCAATTCTGCCTAAGAACAGCCGCAGCTATCTGACACTCCTCTTGGAACTTTTGCAATGGATCAGCGAGATGGAGGCGCGCGAGGAAAAGGCGAGCTACCACAAGTACCGGGCATGGGCGTACGACCACTTTGCCGCCGTAGAAACTCACGCCAAAGACTACCAGCAGCTAGCGACCCGTTTGGGTCTCATAACTACCCGGAGCAGGTGAGTTCATGCATACTGAGTTTGGCACGACGGTGCTTAGGTCCTCACCAAGAAGAACAAATAAGTCTGCTGGTACAGCAGGTTATGCGTCGGGTAGAACGTGCGGATGTCATTCTGGCAGTATTTGCCACAATTAACGAACCAATCTCCCTTGAAGAACTGGACGCCGAACTTACAAGCATCGGACACTTAGGTCTAGTCGGTCGTGATGCAAAGTTGCGTACCATCTTCTTAGAAGCACTCAGCTGTCTAGAGGAAATTGGAGAGGAAACGTACCGCATAACGGAATATGGGCAAACCGTCGTCAAAGAATTCTATCCCGAAGCGCCGCGTCCCTATTACGCACAAGAGGTCGAGCCTCGTCCATCGATGCCGGAGTATGAAATCATTGCACGTGAACTGTTTCTGGCATCGCGGGACAGTGACCACCATCAACGACTGGAAGAAGCTCTGGCACGCGCATTTCGTTTCTTGGGTTTTCGGGTAGAGATCAGTGGGAAACCGGGCGAAACCGATGTGATTGCTTATGCCGATATGGGGTCAGCCGGGTATACGGCGATCATCGATGCGAAAGCGCGCAAAGCCCGCGTTCTCAATAACCTTGAACCACAAACTTTGCATAAGCATCAACAGCGGCATCAGGCGGACTATGTCGTGGTAGTGTCGGAAGGTTTCTACAATCCCATTGTGCGTGTCGCTCAAGCAAACGACATTGTCTTGATCACCCTTTCTACCCTTGCAGCTTGGTTGAAACTGCATCAATACTCTCCCCGAAGTATGGAGACGTACCGAGCATTCTTTCAGCGACCGGGTCTGATTGCTTCCGTTCCTGACTCGGTTTCGCATGCCCAAGCGTATTTTGAGCGGACGGTAACTTTGCTTAATCGAACGGTCGAATTGATGGCTGAGACCAATCAGCGGGGGTTGAAAGTGTCAATGACGGTGGATAATGTGTTTTTCATGATGTTCAGCCGCTATCCCGACGACGAATACAAGAAAGAGGAAGTAGACGCCGTTTGTACTTTTCTATCGAATTCGCTTGTTGGTGGTATTGATAGGGAAGAGGACAATCAGATGCATCTAGTATCTACACGAGCGACACTGGCTGACATCCTCAGGGTTTTTGCGCAACGAGTTGAACCTACGTAATCAGCGAGTTTGATCCTCTTTACCGAACTTCAGC
The DNA here is from genome assembly GCF_016713355.1 of Candidatus Flexifilum breve. Classification (NCBI taxonomy): domain Bacteria; kingdom Bacillati; phylum Chloroflexota; class Anaerolineae; order Aggregatilineales; family Candidatus Flexifilaceae; genus Candidatus Flexifilum; species Candidatus Flexifilum breve. Next base: position 854,316 of record NZ_JADJPI010000004.1, on the reverse strand, counting down.
TGAAGCCGGTACTAATTGAGTGCGTCGATTATGTTCAGGCGCACTCACGGAAATCAAATGAACACTACTCACTCGTAAACACCCTCTATATCCGTCGAATATCTGCTTTCTTGATCATCGTGGTGTAACCCATGCTCTCAATCGTTCGTGCCTACGCTATTGTCGGTCCAGACGGTTGGATCATCGAGGTTCAGACCGACATTCAACCTGCGTGCAGAAATCCTGAATTTAATCGTGGCAGGGTTACCCGACAATGTGATATGGGAAAGTCGAGCACGAGTACGGGTAGCCATCAAGAACATTTCGCTAAGTATCCAAAAATAAGGTTATGAAAGATAATCTAATTGCTAAGTTCAGAATGGGGTGTGGCAGTGGCTGATGTATTTGTCTCGTATTCGCGCAAAAATCAGGACTTTGCTAAGCGACTAATAGATAGTCTCAATTCGAACGAGAAAAGTGCATGGATTGATTGGGAAGCAATCCCTCGCACGGCTCCCAATTGGTGGAATGAGATTAAGGCCGGAATCGAGGCCGCAGACAACTTCATGTTCATTATTAGTAATGATTCAATGGCCTCGATTTTTTGTAACTTGGAATTGGATTATGCTTTTGAGCTAAAAAAGCGCATTATCCCAATTGTATATTTGGACGTTGAGATCCGCAGCGTATTTGCGTCGGTGGCTGATTTCATACCTGACTTATCAACACAAGAAAGACTTGGAAACAGAGATCCATTGGTCATTACGCGAGATAATTGGCGAAAAATCAGTCGAATTAATTGGTGCTTTTTGCGTGATAGCGATGAATTTGAACAAGGCTTCAGTAGCCTGTTAGCGAGCATACAGAGTGATCTGGAATACGTGAAAGCACATACTAAATATGTAGTTCGTGCAATCGAATGGGAGCAAGAGTTGCGTGATGACGACCTCCTTTTAGTTGGTTCAGAGATCGATCGTGCGGAGGACTGGCTACGAAAAGCTGAGACTTTTGCCAGAGCCCCAATGGACAAAGGGGCAGGAAGAGAAAAAGTCGCCAATCCGTTGCCTTCCGAAATACAAAGACGGTATATCCAAACGAGCAGAGAAAGAGCTGACCACAATACTAAGAAAACACGACAATCTGAGCAAATGATTCAAGGTCTATCCATGATTTCCTCTGCGATGAGCGAAACCACGGGGATTGGAGAAATATGTAAAGCAATACTAGATGTTTTGAGCCAAATCATAGAATATGATAGAGGGTCAATTCAAGTTATCGTGAACAATCATCGGGCCATGGCCGCGTATAAAGGTTTTGAGTTTAGGGAAGGGGAGTTCCTGTTAAGACCGGTTTTTGAAGACTCCCTTGTCACTGAGATTCTCAAAAGTAATAGAATAACGATAATTTCAGACACGCGTGACAACGAGAATTGGGTATCAAATGATACTACGCGCGATGAAAGATCTTGGATAGGCGTTCCCCTGTATTACAGGACAGAAGCAGTTGGCTTAATTACAATAAGTCACCATAAGGAAGGGGTATATCCAGACGAAGTTCGAACAGTCATTGAACCTTTTGCATATCAAGCAGCGATAGCCCTCCATAGTGCAAGATTACAAGAAGAGCTCTGGAAAACCAGCAATTTCTTGAGGTTCGTGCATGATTTTACTTTAGAAATGCTACAAAGCTCTGATACTGGTTCTATACTTAGCCGTCTCGTTGAAGTTGCACGACAGCACACTCAAGCAGATGGTGTTGTGGTTTACATCTTTGATCGAGAAAGTGAAGCATTCAGTACGAAATCTGTCTATAGTGAACCATCTAGCGTAGATGCTTGGCTTCCCAACATTAACACTTCCAAGAGTGCTGTAAGCATGGTGGCCGAATTAAAGAAAGTGATCTGGATCGAAGATATTGCTAAAAGTGAGCATTTCGATACAAGTTGGTACGATAAAGGTATCAGATCAGCTGTGTGTTTGCCTTTACTTGCACATAATCAAATCCTCGGGGTTCTCTTCGTTTTTTGGAAAGACATCGCTGTCTTTAACGAAATGGATGTGGAAGTGTTAAGCACTATAGCGACTTATTCCGCGATTACATTAAAAGCTGATAATACATGGTAACTACTTGGTGTCTAGCTACTTCTCGGCTATCAGAAGGAAAACTACCGCTTTAGGAGCATCTGTGCTGAATTTGTCTCAGCGACGTTGGATCGATATGCATACATCTAAGGAGCAAGCGAAAGAAAGGCAATCCGAAAAGTGTGGGTGCCGTAGTATAGGAGTGTAGCAACACAAGCTTTACAGGAGGGCTTCCTAATGTCAAGAACTGGTAGGTAGATTTGTGCACCAAGAAAGACATATGTACTCAAATCCTAATCTGAAACCCTCCTCCGCGAGACCATTTTTGATCCCAAACATTCACAGTATCCGTCGAATGTCTCCTGTCATAGGGCGCATTGAGGTGATTTTTTCTAGGGTGCGAAAGTGACAGCAACACGACCTCCACATGAGTTGCCTGATTGATGGACTAGTACGCTGTTAAGCAGCAGTTCGTATGCCTCTCGGCATGCATCACCGATATTGTTCGCGGTTTCAGAGTTGTAGATTTCATTTCGGAGGGGGACATTTTGACGTGATGATAGAAGAGCATTCTATAAGATGTTTGTAGATATAATCGTGTTGCTCTGAAGGGAGTACTCGATTGAAAAGTGCAGATTGTGACTACCCCTGTCCTTGCGGTTATTTTGGGGATCCCGTCAAGGCGTGCACGTGTACGCCGGTGATGATCGACCGCTACCAGAGCAAACTTTCCGGCCCTTTGCTTGACCGTATCGACATCCATGTCAATGTGGCGCGGGTAGAGTATGACAAGCTGATGAGCGGAGAACGCGCCGAACCCTCCGTCAACATTCGGCAGCGCGTGGAGGCGGCGCGTGCCCGCCAACAGGCACGGTTTGCCGAGCATCCGCATGTGGTTGCCAACAGCGATATGACGGTCAGCGAGATCGACCAGTTTTGCGTGCTCGCGCCGGAAGCCAAGCAGCTGCTGGAACTATCCGTTCGCCGCATGCAGTTGAGTGCGCGCGCGTATCACCGGGTGCTCAAGCTGAGCCGGACGATTGCCGATCTCGCCGACAGTGACCTGATTCAAGTGCAGCATGTCGCCGAAGCTGTCCAATACCGACCGCAGCAGCGATCCATGTGAAGACAATCTGGTAGGAGGAACAATTGCCGATCGGATATCGATTAGGACTGTTCTTATGCTGCGGTATGCTGATGGTTGGTTCCCTCTGGTTGCCTGAGCGTACTGCTGCTATCAGGCAGGTTCTGATCTACAGCTATGCGGCAACCTCAGGTTGCTGGATGTCGACAGCGGCGAGAGTACCTTACTAATCACCTATGATCCGGACGCTTGCGCGCCGCTGTGGTCGCTGGATGGACATATCGTACTCCTATTCAACGAGCTGCCAACCGTGCTGAATGTTCGCACTGGCGAGGCAGCGACTTTGCGTTTACCTGCTGAGGTTGATATGCGTTGTAACGTGCTGCTGTCACCTGACGGCAGTCAAGTTGCCATGCTGACCAATCGCGACGAACTCCTTGAAATCAACTTTGTGGGCGTAGAGGATGGGAACATCCGCCAACTCTTGGTGGAACAGCGCATATTCGATGCTCCTGCCCAGTCGCCCGGTACGCACTATGGCGCACGATGGTCTCCTGATGGACAGCGGTTAGCCTATCCTCAATGCTTCGACACCGCGCATTGCTACTATCATTTCATCGCGATTGACAGCGGTGAGCTGCTTCAGCGAATTCCTGTCAATTACTCGTACAACACTGCTGCCTGGTCACCAGATGGCCGCTGGTTTATTGTCGGAAATGACACCGACTTTATTCTGTACGACACTCAGGGCGAAGAGCAAATGCACTTCTCGACACCGGACCTCGAGTGGTTGGTTGTTAGGCGCGCCAGCGCTTCTGCAGACGGTCGTTACATAATCGGTTTACACCGTCGCTGGCGTGTTTCACTCTATGATGATTACACTCGCTATCTCGGTTTCCAGCTTTATGACACTGAAACTCAAAGTCTGCTGCAACTGCCCGGCGGGGCGAATAGCTGCTGCGCGGCGTGGTCGACTACAGGGGCAATACTCGCCTATTCGACTGCAGCTGGTATCCGCACGTATGATGTGCAAACGGGTACGGTGCGCGATTTCCACACCCCGATCGATCCGGTGCCGTTGCTCTGGTGGACAACACTGGAATGAGTAAGATTGCTTCGTGAACAGGCCCATACTGCGTTAGTCGTGATTCTGCAACTAGCTGTTAGGAAGTTGAGCATGGGAACCAGCGCGTTCATTTTGCGCTGGATTAGTAGTACCTCAAGGATCTTGTCAGCATTCGTCAGCCGGAACGATTTGCAGCGCCTGTGTGGTCGCCAAGTGCGCTATGATAGTGAACGAAACCGATCAGTTCTGCATGATTGCGCCGGAAGCTAAGTAGTACCTTGAACTCTCTGTTCGCTGTTTGCAGTTGAGCGCGCTTATCACCGGGTGCGCAAGCTGAGCCGGACTCGCCGACAGTGACCGACTTCAAGTGCAGCACGTCGCCGAAGCTGTTCAATATCGACCGAAAGCGCAGTAAGTCCTATGTCTTTTGCCGATCCCGCTGCTATTCTCTCAATTCTCTCAGCGATGCTCACGCCTGCGATTTTGATTTCGGCGTGCGCGACGCTGGCGATTTCTACGTCGACCCGCTTGATTCGCGCCATCGAACGGGTGCGCGAACTGACCCGCCTGATCGAAACACATATTCGCGGGCAGGGCGCGCTGAGTGATGAACGGTTAGCGCTCCTCTTCCGCCAGCTAGAGATGGTGGCGCGCCGGGTCACCTTGCTGCAGCGGGCGCTGGCGCTCCTCTACATGACGCTGGCGCTGTTCGTCTCCACGAGCATTACGATTGCCGCCGTGCAGCTCGTGCAGACCAACACCAGTTGGCTGCCGCTGCTGCTCGGCGTGATCGGCGCAGTACTGTTCCTCATCACCTGCTGGTTGTTGATTTTGGAAACGCGGATCGCGCTGGCCACGAACCGCCTGGAACTGGATTTCGCCCTCAAGCTGGGGGCGGAATATGTGCCGGAAGACTTGCGCAAACGGATGCAGAAGAGAAGCTAATCATGGATGCGAATCAGTACTTGCAGCGCCTGCGTACATTACAGAAACAGCTCGCCGATGCGAATGTCGTATATGATCGGTTTGGCCGCGCCGACCAACTGAAACAGATTGAACAGATCGAAGCGCAAATTCAGGCTATTCCGCAAGCCCTCCGCGATCAAGTGTACTGCGATGAGATTCGCATGGAACTTCCCGCTTTTGTCGAGAGCTATCTTTTGAAACGCGCCGCTCGCTTTATCGAGGGGACGGCTGACCTCAAAGATGCGCTGTTGAGAATGGTCACCACACCCGATCCGCTGATTACCACTAACCTCCAATTGGCGCGGGTTGCCAAAGGTTTGCCCGCCCTACAGCAAGCTGGAACCCTGGATGAAGACCTCGATATCGCCATCGAACTTGCGCAGAGCTTCGACGAGACGCGCAAGGTGATCGGCTCCTACTATGTGACGTTCGAGCGGTTTGTTCGCGAATATCTTGACGATCGAGAGCGCTTCCGCGTGGCGCAAGGGCATCTGGATGAAGCAGATGATCTACGTGCGGCGCTCCGACAGTGGCAGGCAAATATCGTCGAGTATCGCGCCAATTTCGCCGCTTATGATCGCGTCAGCAGTGATCCGACCATCCGGTTGCAGGTTGCGCGGCGGCGGGTCGTCAGTCAGGTTGTTGTGCTTCAACTTCTCGGCGCAGGCAGCGAACATATCGAGAACCGAATGGCAGATATTCAGGGGAATTGGAACGCCAAGCAAGCTCCCTGACCGAGTCGGCCAACCAACTTCACGTCGTACCCCGGTTCTCGTTGAGCCATTTCCACACGACCGCGAGTGCCACCACGTCGGCACGCTGATAGTTTGCCGCGCGGGCGAGGGCATAGGTGTCATCGTCGATCAGCCACTGCGCGTAGTCGCGGTAGGCGGCATCCCACGCATCGTATTCATCCCACTCAAAATCGAGATAGCGGGCCACCACTTTGAGCGACGCCCCGTAGACCGGAAAGCGCACACAGCTTTTGTAGCTGTGGTGCAGGTCGTACATGCGCGGATCGAGCATCTCACGCGCTTCGTCCGGAGCTTGCGCGCGCATGACCGACGCGTCAAAGCCCGTCCAGTGATAGATGCGCGGCGCGTCGGGCGTGAGTTCGGCGAACAAGCGCCACCCCTCGTCAGTGTCGCGCACGGTGATAATCGTGCGGCCGTCGGGTAAGCGTGCGCTCCCGTCACGATGGGCGACAACGATGTTCTGCGTCATGCCGTCAACATCGCACCAACCCCATGACCACGTTTTCCCCGTGTAGGGGTCGGTTTCAATGTCAAACATGATGCCAGCGTGCAGGCAGTCATGGGGCAGGGAATTGAACCAGACCGGTCGCTCTTCGACATAGGCGCGAGCGCAGGCGTGAATAGCCGCAGCGGTCGACTTGATGCCTTTGAACGGGCGCAGATCGTCAGGGTGCATCGCCGCGATCTGGTCGAGGCTGGTGATGCCGTTGGCGGCGAGGTGCTCTCGCGCTTGACGGCTGAGTCCGGAAATGAGGTTGATTGACAGGTTGATTTTCATGGTCGATCTTTTGTTCTCAATTTGCCCCATTATGACTCCAACTTAGGACTAATTTCTAGCCAACTGCTCACAGTAGGTTGTGGTAATCTGTGTACGATATTGGGAGCTTCATTTCAACTGTTATAACTATGGTGGTTAATGACAATCGAAATCGGTTTGCTGCTGCTGATCATTGTGATCGCGCTGGTGTTGTTTGCGCTAGAACGGGTGCCTGTGGATGTCATCGCGCTCGGTGTGATGATCGCGCTGATCTTGACGGGAATGCTCACGCCTGAAGAGGCGTTCAGTGGGTTTGGCAGCGGTACCGTGCTGCTGATCTTTGGTTTGTTGGTGCAGACGGAGGCGCTCACGCGGACCGGCGTGGTGGACTACGCGGGGCGCCTGATCTATCGCTACACGGGCAGCAGTCCGAGCCGCGTGCTGCTCATCGTCATGGTGGCGTCGGCAGTTGTCGGCGCGTTCATGAGCAACACCGCTTCGACTGCCTTTTTCGTCCCACTTGTGATCGGCATTGCGCGGCGCGCCCGCATGAGCCCGGCGAAGCTGCTGATGCCGCTGGCGTTCGCGTCGATCCTCAGCAGTTCGGTGACGCTCGTCAGCACGTCGAGCAACATTCTGATCAGCGGGTTAATGGTCAACTACGATCTCGCACCGATGGGCATGTTTGAATTGGCGCCGGTCGGAATTCCGGTGGTAGTTGTTGGCATCGCCTACATGTACATCGTCGGCAAGCGCATCATTCCGGATCGCTTTGAAACTGCCGAAATCGAGGGTGGGCTGGATGCGCGGTTGTACATCACCGAAATCGTGATCTCACCCGAGTCGCCGTTCATCGGCAAGACGCTCGGTGAGTCGAGTCTAGGGCGGGATCTCGACTTACGGGTGATGCGCATTGTGCGCGAAAAGAAGCGCTATCTTGTGCCGCACGCCGATCAGGTGCTGCAGGAGATGGACGAACTACTGGTTGAGGGTGGACGCGACGAAATCCTCAAGGTCAAGACCATGAACGGCGCGGATATCAAAGCGGACGCCAAGTTGGGCGACCCGGAAATTGAATTGGACGATCTTGGTTTAGTCGAGGGCCTGATTTTGCCGGGGTCGCCGCTCATCGGGCGGACGTTGAACGGCATCCGTTTTCGCGATCGCTACGGCTTGCAGGTGCTGGCGATCAACCGCCACGGGCGGTCGATTCGGCGTAAACTCAGCCTCATACGCCTGGAACTGGGTGATGCGCTGCTGATTCAGGGCGAACCAGATCGAATCGCGCAGCTTGAACGCGGTGACATCATCCGCATCCTCGAAACGAATGAGCCGCATATTCCGAATCCGGGGCGGGCGCGGATAGCCATTGCGATCTTCCTCGCCTCGCTGGCGCTGGCTGTTTTGAACATTGTGCCGCTGGCCGTCGCCATGGTCATCGGGACGATCCTCGTGTTCCTCACCCGCTGCATCACGCCGGAGGAAGCCTACCGCAACATCGAATGGAAGGCGTTGATCCTGATTGGCAGCATGCTGGCGTTGGGCATCGCGATGGACAAGACGGGCACCGCGACCTACATCGCCGGGGTGATCGTCACGCTGACGGGGGGATTGTCACCGCTGCTGCTGCTGACCGCCTTCTTCGTCGTGACGGTTATCCTCACGCAGCCCATGTCGAATCAGGCAGCGGCAGTCGTGATTGTCCCGGTGGCGCTGCAAACGGCGCTGCAGCTCCGGCTCGATCCGCGTCCGTTCGCCATGATGATCGCTGTGGCGGCGAGCTGCTCGTATATGACACCGCTCGAACCCTCGTGTTTGCTGGTCTATGCGCCGGGGCGCTACAAGTTTGCCGACTTCCTGAAGGTCGGAACGCTGCTCACCGTGTTGATCTTCGTTGTGGCCATTGTAATCGTGCCGCTGGTGTGGCCGGTCACCCCGTAAAGCGAACAGGTGTTAGAATAGAGGCCATTCTGTCGGGGCGCACGCGGTGCGTCCCGACGCGTCAACCGAGGAGAAACCCCATGTCGCAAGCGTCGCGCCCGCTGGCTGATCGCATCCGCCCGGAATCGCTGGATGAATTCATTGGGCAGGAACATCTGGTCGGACCCGGCAAGCCGATCTATCAGGTGATCAAGAACAACCGCGTGCATTCGATGATTCTGTGGGGCACGCCCGGCGTCGGCAAAACGACGCTGGCGCGCATCATTGCCCACGCGACCGGGCGACCCTTCTACGAATTGTCGGCGGTGTCGGCGGGTAAGGATGACGTGCGGCAGATCGTCGAGCGGGCGCGGCGTGAACGTTCCGGCGGGCAGCGTGATCTGTTCAGCCTCAACGAGCCGGAGCAGGCCAAACCATCGCCGATCTTGTTTCTCGACGAAATCCATCGCTTCAACAAGGCGCAGCAAGACTTTTTGCTGCCGTATATCGAAGACGGCACGGTGATTCTGATCGGCGCGACGACCGAAAACCCGAGCTTTGAAGTGATTCCGGCGCTGCTCTCGCGCTCGCAGGTCTTCGTGCTGGAACCGCTCAGTGAGGCGAATATCGACCAGATTTTGCGGCGCGGGATGGAAAAACTCGGCGTCACCCTGAGCGAAGACGCCATCGAATACCTGATCAATTACGCGGGCGGGGATGCGCGGCAGTCCTTGAATCTGCTTGATGCCACGGCGCAGCTCTACGCGCCCGAAACTGACATCAGCTTGCAGCGCATCAAAGACACGCTGCAGTCCAAGCATTTGCGCTATGACAAGCAGGCCGAAGAGCATTTCAACACCATCAGTGCCTTCATCAAGAGCATGCGCGCGAGCAACGTCGATGCAGCGCTGTACTATCTGGCACGTATGGTCAGCGGCGGCGAGGATCCCAAATTCATCGCGCGGCGCATGGTGATTTTCGCCAGCGAGGACATCGGCATCGCCAACCCGACGGCGCTGGTCGTCGCCAATGCGGTGTTCCATGCCGTCGAGACGGTCGGCTACCCGGAAGCGCAGATTAACCTAGCGCATGGCACGGTCTACCTCGCTCAGTGCAAGAAGAGCCGCGCCTCGTGCGATAGTTTCTTCCGCGCACTGGAAGAGGTCGAACGCAGCGGTAACCTGCCGATTCCGCTCAAGCTGCGCAATGCGCCCACGCGCCTGATGAAAGATCTCGGGTACGGCAGCGGCTACGAAATGTACACTGAGGACGATTTACTCCCGGAAGCGCTGCACGGCAAGAAGTTCTTTCCGACGTCGTAACCAGCGGATTGCCGGTATAATCGGGGCCTTGCTGTTTTCGGTGAAAGGCCGATGGAATGTCCCGCACCCTGAAGCTCGCGACCGTACAAATGGATGCTGCGCCCGCCCCCACGCCTGATCGCCTCGCGTGAGCAGGGGCGCTTATCGCCCGGGCCGCTGAAGCCGGTGCTCAGCTCGTCGTGCTGCCAGAACTCTTCAATGTGGGCTATGAATATCACGACCGCAACTACGGCTTAGCTGAACCGCTCACTGGCCCGACGATGGTGTGGCTGAAAGCGACAGCCGCCGAGTTTGGCTTGCATCTTGCCGGATCGTTCATGCTGCTGGACGGCGATGAGGTTTTCAACAGTGCTTTCATCGTCGCGCCGGATGGCCGCACGTGGCGCTACGACAAAATTTACCCGTATGTGTGGGAGCGCGCTTACTTCCGCGAGGGGCGCGACATCACCGTCGCCGAGACTGATCTGGGCAAATTGGGCATGCTGATCTGTTGGGACAGCGGCCACCCTGAGCTCTGGCGACGCTACGCCGGGTTGGTCGATGCGCTGGTGATCACGAGCTGCCCGCCGAATCTCCATCGCGCCGATCTTGTCCTACCGGATGGTGAGCGAACACGCAGCACCGCGTTTGGCGTGCCGATCCCCGAAGATGTTCATTTTCAGGACCTGACGGTGAACGAGCAGGCGGGCTGGCTGCGCGTGCCGGTGGTCGCGAGTTCAGGGGGAGGCGCGTTTCGGTCACGGATGCCCGTCTCGCTGCTGTCGCTGCTGTCTCTGCTTGGTGTGAGCCCACAGCTTCCACGCTTCTGGCGCGCTGCCGATGAGGTGACGCTCGAGTCGGGGTATGGCCCGTTTGCCAAAATCATCGACGCGCAGGGACGGACGCTCGACTGCGTCGAGGCGGAGGGCGATGGCGTAGCGGTGGCCGAGGTCACCCTTGCGGAAACGCAGCCGCAGCCCATTAGTCCGCAGCCGTCGCCGCACATGCCCGCGTCGATGCGCTGGGCGCTGGATTGGTTTGGTGCGCTCCTGATGATTCCTCAGTACCGGCAAGGGCTGCGCCGTCAATGGGGTGAGCAGATGGCTCCAATGGATCCGCGGACGTTGGTGTGGGCAGTCATCGTATTGGTTGCGGCCCTGATCGGCTATGGGGTGGGGCGGCGTAAGTAGATTTGGCGGGTCGTCCCCCTCCACCTTGACCCGGACTCCGCGGGCCTTTATAATGACCCATCTATTGACAACAGCCGCCGACCCCCTGCTGCGGTCGGCTTTGCGAGTTTGAGGAGCAAATCCGTGGGTCCGCTACCAAAAAGAAAGCACTCCCGCAGCCGCCGTGATCGTCGGCGCGCGCACGATTCGTTGACGCTCAACCACTTGGTTCGCTGTGAAAGCTGCGGCGAATATCATGTCGCTCATCACGTGTGCCCGAACTGCGGCAACTATCGTGGTGAAACGCGTATCGAAGTCGAATCGAAGTAGATTTCTTCGTTTTCAATCCAGCCTTAGCCTTCTCAAGAGCCATTCCATTGTGAATGGCTCTTGTGTTTCCGAGATTTCTCATTCTCGGTACTTGCTTTCTTTCTCATTTAGGCTATTCTAGACCCTGTGCGCCTTTTCACATTCACCGGAGCTGCCTTCTGGTTATGGATTGGTCTTCTGCTGCTTTTGTGTTTCCCGGTCAAGGATCGCAGGTTGTGGGGATGGCAAAGGACTTTGCCGACTCCTATCCTGTCGCGCACGAACTCATCCAGCAAGCTGATGATATCCTTGGCTTCTCTCTGTCCGCCCTCATGTTCGAGGGACCAGACGAACTTCTCAACGACACGATCAATACGCAGCCAGCGCTGTATGTTAGCGGACTGGCGATTTTGCGCGCGCTGCAAGCCGAACTCCCCGACGCTAAGCCCGCGTTCGTCGCCGGGCACAGCCTCGGCGAATTCACGGCGCTGACGGCGGCGGGGGCGCTGCCGTTTGCCGCGGGGGTGCGCCTCGTACGCGAACGCGGTCGTCTGATGAAAGCCGCGGGGGATACGCAGCCCGGCGCGATGGCCGCGATTCTCGGCCTCGACTCAGCGAAGGTGCGCGAAGTATGCGCCGAAGCTGCCGCGCAAACGGGCAGCACGCTCGTGCTCGCCAATGACAACTGTCCCGGCCAATCCGTCATCTCGGGCGATACGGCGGCACTGGAAGTTGGGCTGACGTTGGCGAAAAGCGCTGGCGCGCGCCGCGCGATCAAGCTGGCGGTGAGTATCGCCTCCCATTCGCCGTTGATGCAGCCCGCCGCCGATGCCTTCGCTGCGGCACTGGCGCAGGTTGACTTCAGCGCGCCGACCGTTCCCATCTACGGGAATGTCAGCGCCGCGCCTCTCGCTGGGGTCGCCGACATTCGGCGTGAGCTGGAGACCCAACTGACCAATTCGGTCCGCTGGACAGAAACCGTGCAGCACATGGTGGCGGATGGTGCGCAGACTTTCCTCGAAATTGGCACCAAAGACGTGCTGGTCGGGCTGAATAAGCGGATTGACGAAACCAAAACCGCCGTGCCGATCAACACCGTCGCCAATTTACGCCTGTTTGTGGAAAAACAATAGCAAAGCTCGCTTTTTTGAAACAATTTTTGTTATGATGTTAAAAGGAGAGTCTCCTTTTAGTCATTTGGTTTGATTTGCACGTGTTTCATCATTTGGAGGGGAAGTATGTCGAGAGTTCGTTGGAGTTTAGTACTCCTGATCGTGTTGGCGTTGGTTGTGGCCGCGTGCCAGCCAGCCGCCACGTCTACGCCTACGCCGCGTCCGCCGACGGAAGTGCCGGCGACGGAAGTGCCGCCGACCGAAGCCGTGGCTGAAGCTGCGACTGAAGAAGCGACCGAAGCTGCGACCGAAGAAGCTGTGGTGGAAGCGACCGAAGTGGCAACTGAAGAAGCCGTCGTCGAAGCCGCGACCGAAGAAGCTACGGAAGTGGCGATGGTTGTGGAAGCCGCGACCGAAGAAGCCGTCGTGGTTGCGGAAGCGACCGAAGCTGCGACCGAAGAAGCCGTGGTTGTGGAAGCGACCGAAGTGGCGACTGAAGAAGCCGTGGTTGTGGAAGCGACTGAAGTGGCGACCGAAGAAGCCGTGGTCGTCGAACCCACGGAAGAAGCGACCGTTGAACCGACGGTCGCCCCGACCGAAGAAGCGACCCCTGAACCGGTGGCCGAAGCTGCTGGCGCGATCACGTTTGAACCCGGTCAGTCGCTGGTCATCGGCGTGGCCGTTGGTCTGAGCGGCGAAGGTATCGCCCCGCTCGGCGTCGACATTCAGCGCGGTGTGGAACTGGCGCTCGAAGATCGCCCGACCGTCACCGTGGGTGGCGCGGAATTCGCCGTGACCCTCGATGCGCAGGACGACCTGTGCGCGGCTGAAGGTGGCCAGGCTGTCGCGAACCGCTTCTCGGCGGATGCGACCGTGATTGGCGTCGTCGGCCCGATGTGCTCGAGCGCGTGCCGTGCGGCCGCCCCCATCTTCGATGCGGCTGGCTACACGACCATCAGCCCGAGCTGCACCGCCCCTGACCTCACGGCCAGCGGTTACACCAGCTTCAACCGCGCGGTGGTTTCGGATGCCTTCCAGGGCCGGATCGCTGCGGAATACATCTATAACGTGCTTGGTCTGACCAAGATCGCCACCATCCATGACGGCAGCCCGTACGGCGAAGGCCTCGTCAACGTCGTGACCGCGCGCTTCACCGAACTGGGTGGCGAAGTGGTTGCTTCGGATGCGGTGACCGTCGGTGACACTGACTTCCGTGGTCTGCTCGACGACATCGCGCAGCAGGAACCGGAACTGATCTACTTCGGCGGCTTCCCGGCGGAAGCGGCGCGTATTATCGAACAGCGCGCGGATGCGGGCCTCGAAGATGTGCCGTTCATGGGCGCTGACGGCATTCGTGGCACGGAAGTGCTCGAACTCGCCGGTGCGTCGTCGGAAGGCGTGTATGCGACGAGCGCGGTGGCGGCGAGCAGCGATGCTCTCGCGTCCTTCCTCGAACGTTACGTGGCGACCTACGGCGAAGAACCGCCGGCTCCGTACCATGCGAATGGTTACGATGCGGCCAACCTGTTCCTCGACGCTGTCGAAGCGACTGGTACGGTGGATGCCAGCGGCAACCTCGTGCTCGACCGCGCGGCGATTGCGGAATACATCCGCAGCGTTGAGAACTTCCAGGGCCTCACCGGCGTGCTGAACGCTGAAGGCAATGGCGAGACCTCGGTGTCGGACATCGGCATCTATCAGGCGACCGATGGCGACTTCGCCCTCATCAGCGTTGGCCGCGTGGTCGACGGTGAAGTGGTGATCGAAGATGCACCCGCGCCGGAAGCTCCGGTCGAAGCCACTCCCGAAGCGACGCCCGCCGCGGAAGTGACGCCCGAAGCCACCGCTTCGAGCTAAGTTTGGAAATCAGTCGGGGTAGGGGCAGCCTTATCCCGACTCGTATGACAATTGTCGTAGAGGCGGCATGACATGGCGCCTCTACACAGTTTCCTCTGCTGTTCAATGCGGCAAACTGCACAAACAAACCCCGTTAAATTCATGTGAAATCAAATCGTCCGCATCCCTGTAATTTTTCAGCCACGTTTGTTATAAATATCACCCACAAAATAAACTCGCCTTAGGGAGTCATTATGGCGTCAGATTCACCGCGCCTCGCTCAGCCGACCACTGCTCGATCATCAGTGGGTGAGTGGCTGCTCGACAATACCATCCGCAACCCGCTGCGCTTAGTGGGCATGATCTTCATCCTGTTCCTGCTCTACACCGCCTATGCGAATATCGCTGAGGGTGGTTACAGCCTTGAACGCTTCGTGCAGAACTTCATTTTTGGTCTCGCCCAGGGCAGCATCTATGCGTTGATCGCGCTCGGCTATACGCTGGTCTACGGCATCCTGCTCATGATCAACTTCGCGCACGGCGAAATCTTCATGGCGGGGGCGTATATCGGCTTCTTCACGATTGACGCTTTCGAGCGGAACGGCCTGCTCCTTACGCAGCCCGCGCTGGCGCTGCTGCTCACGATCCTCACCGGCGCGATCTCATCAGTGATCGTGGCGGTGCTGCTCGAACGTATTGCTTATCGCCCACTGCGGAGCGCGCCGCGGCTCGTGCCGCTCATCACCGCCATTGGCGCGTCGATTGCGCTGCAGCAGTTGTTCCTCCGCCTGTTCGGCGCGAGCACCCGCCGCTATCCCGATGTCAATTTCTACGTGCTGCCGCAGTTGTTCCCGAATCAGGAATGCATCGACGTGAACGGGCAGACCGTGTGTCAGGGCATCGACCTGATCAAAGGCCGCTACGACGTCGTCATCGCCGGTCTGGAACTGCGCATTCTGCCGATCCATTTTGTTGTGTTTTTTCTGGCCGTCACACTGATGGCGATTTTGTGGTTCATCGTGCAGCGTACCAAGACGGGCAAAGCGATGCGCGCGGTCGCCGAAGATAAATCGACGGCGGCGCTCATGGGCATCAACGTGGATCGCGTGATTGTGACGACGTTCGTGCTGGGCGCGGCGCTGGCCGGAGCCGGGGGCGTCCTGTTCGCGCTGTATAACCAGCAGGTATCGCCGTTCATCGGGTTTATTCCCGGCATCAAAGCGTTTACGGCGGCGGTCTTGGGCGGGATCGGCAATATCCCCGGCGCGATGTTCGGCGGGTTCTTCCTCGGCGTGGTCGAATCGGTCGCACCGTCGCTGCTTGGCCTGTCGCAGCAGTTGAAGGACGTGATCGCGTTCGGGATGCTCGTCCTGATCCTGATCTTCCGGCCCACGGGTATTTTCGGCGAAGTGCTCGCCAAGAAGAAAGCGTAAATCATGCGGCGCGATACTCTTCGCTATGCCCTGATCACGGCGGTCATCGCGGTGATCCTCTCACTCTCCGGGATTTTCGCCTCATTTGGCGGGCGTGAAGTCGTCGAGGGGCGCGTCACACTCGATGTGCTGGCGCTCGTACTCATGCTCGGCGCGGCGGCCTACGTGACCGGCTCACGGGCGCGGTCAGGCGGCAGCACGGCAATTCTGATCAATGCGGTGATCGGCAGCGTGATCATCGGCGCGGTGTTGGCGCTGTTCGTGTTCATCGAAGCGAATGTCGATCTCACCTTTGTCTTCCCGAACTTGCAGCAGCCCGCCCGCACGACGTTAGCCTTCGGGCAAGAGATTGGCGCGGGCGTGATCACGCTGATCGGCTTAAGCGTGGTCATCGGTGTGCTGATGGCGGTTCTGCTCATCATTCCGGCACGACTGCGTACCGCACTGCTGTATGCGCTGGCGCTCACCGTCGTGGTTGGCCTGCTCGAAAGCCAGATTCAGAACATCATTACCCTGCCGGATGCGCTCACCATCGCGTTCGCTTTTGCGCTCGGCTATGCCGTGAGCCTGCTGCTCAAGCTGCCGCTCATCCCCCGTTTGATCGCCAGCGCTGTGCCCGGTTTGGTTCTGGGCATCATCTTCGGTGCGCTGGTCAACGGCGGCGCGTTGGCGGATGGCGGTGTTCTGCGGGGTACAGGCACCGTCCCGGTCATCCTCTCGACGGGCGGCGGCTTGATCGCGCTGGCGATCATCTTCGGCCTCGTCAGTTTGGCAGGTGGGTTGGCGCGCGGCACCTCCAAAACTTTCCATAATGGACTGGTGCAGTTCACCATCAGTCTGATCATCATCGGCGTGCTGAACTGGCAGCGGGGCATGAACGATATCGCGACGCTGCTCACGTTTGCGCTGCTGTTCCTGATGGCGTGGTTCGTGCCGCAGATGGGCGACACCGCCAAGCATGAGTACGAATCGCTCAGCCGCCCGGCGCAGCGCACGCGCGCTGGCCTGTCGTTCGTCGTGCTGCTGGCACTGCTGATCGTTGCGCCGGTGTTCATGGGGCAGTACATCACCAACGTGTTCAACCTCGTCGGCCTGTACATTATCATGGGCATCGGCCTGAACATTGTGGTCGGTTACGCGGGGCTGCTCAACCTCGGCTATGTGGCGTTCTTCGCGATCGGCGCATATACGATTGGTTTGCTGACGACGCCGAGTCTGCTCACGTGCGGCGGCATCGCGCCGGAAAATCTGACGCCGGAGACGCTCATCAGCGCGTGTACGGGCGTCATGACCTTCTGGCAGGCATGGCCGGTCGCCATCCTTATGAGCGCGTTCGCGGCGATTTTGCTCGGTATTCCGGTGCTGCGTCTGCGCGGTGACTATCTCGCGATTGTGACGCTCGGCTTTGGCGAAATCATCCGCATCCTCGTCAAGTTTGATGACTTCAAGCCGCTGTTCGGCGCGGCGCAGGGTATTGCCAACATCCCGCGTCCGACCATTGATCTATCGGCGCTGAATCCGGCGTGGGTGTTCCAGTTGACGACCGAAGCGGGCATCTACTATCTGGTGCTGGGGGGGATCCTCGTCGCCGGAGTAGTGGTGTCACGCTTGGTTGATACCCGGCTAGGGCGGTCATGGCTCGCGATGCGCTACGACGAAGACGTCGCGCAGGCGATGGGCGTCAACCTGACGCGCACCAAGCTCTCGGCGTTCGCCATCGGCGCGGCGTTCGCGGGGATGGGCGGCGCGCTTGCCGGGACGCGTCTCTACGGCGCCTATCCGGACAGCTTCACGATCCTCGTGTCGATCAACGTGCTCAGCCTGATCATCATCGGCGGTCTGGGGTCGATCCCCGGCGCGATTGTCGGGTCGCTGGTGCTGGTTGGCCTGCCGGAAATTCTGCGCGAACTCTCCGATTATCGCCTGCTGGCGTTCGGCGTGCTGCTCGTGGTGATGATGTTGATAAAACCTCAAGGCCTGATCCCTCCGCCTGTCCGTCAACTGACCGAAGTCGCCCGTGAGAAGGGGAACTATTTCAAGAGGAACACGCCATGAGCGATTTACTACTCGACGTTCGCGGGTTGGTCAAACGGTTCGGCGGCTTGACGGCGGTGCGCTGGGTCGATCTCGAAATTCCGCGCAAGACGATTGCCAGCTTGATCGGGCCGAATGGCGCGGGCAAGACGACTTTCTTCAACTGCATCACCGGGTTTTACACGCCGGAAGAAGGCAAGGTCGTGTTCGACGGCAAGACGATCACCGGGTTTGCGCCGGATCGCGTCATGCATTCGGGCATTGCGCGTACCTACCAGAATATTCGGCTGTTCTCCGGTATGACTGTGTTGGAAAACGTGCTGGTCGGTATGCACACCCGGTTGAAGTCGAATCCCGTGTCTGCGGTGCTCGGCCTGCCGGGCAGCCGCCGCGAACAGCTCAACGCGATTGACCGCTCGCTGGAATTGCTCGACTACATGGGCTTGAGCGGCACCGGCGACGTACTGGCGGCGAATTTATCGTATGGGTTGCAGCGCCGTCTCGAAATTGCGCGCGCGCTGGCGTCTGATCCCCGGTTGCTGCTGCTGGACGAACCGACCGCGGGCATGAATCCGCAAGAGACGGACGAAATGATGCACCTCATCCGCCGCCTGCGCGATGAGCGCGACCTGACCATTCTGCTCATTGAGCACGACATGAGCCTGGTCATGACCATCAGCGATCAGGTGAGCGTGATGGACTACGGGCAGAAGATCGCGCAGGGGACACCGCACGAAGTGCAGCGCGATCCTAAAGTGATCGAAGCGTATCTCGGGTCAGCGCCCGTCGATGAGGTGACGGAAACATGAGCCTGTTAGAAGTTCACGACATTCACACGTTTTACGGCAACATCGAAGCGCTGAAGGGGATTTCGCTCACGGTGGATGCGGGCGAAATCGTCACGCTCATCGGCGGCAATGGTGCGGGCAAGACCACCACGCTCAATACGATCTGCGGCATCACCCCGGCGCGCTCGGGCAGCGTTGTGCTCGAAGGGCAGGACATCACGCACGTACCCGCGCACGAAACGGTCAAGCGCGGCGTGATTCAATCACCGGAAGGCCGCAAAATTTTCACGCGCTTGACCGTGCGCGAGAATCTCGAAATGGGAGCCTTCACCCGTGATGACGCGCAAATCGGCAAGGATATGGACGCCGTTTTCGAACGTTTCCCGCGTTTGAAGGAACGCCAGAAGCAGCTCGGCGGCACGCTCTCCGGCGGTGAACAGCAGATGCTCGCCATCGGGCGCGCGCTGATGGGGCGTCCGCGCATTCTGCTGCTCGACGAACCGTCGATGGGGCTCGCGCCGCTGCTCGTGCGTGAAATCTTCAACGTGGTTACGTATTTGAACCGCGAAGCCAACACCACCATTCTGCTGGTAGAGCAGAACGCGCAGATGGCGCTGGCGGTCGCGCATCGCGGCTATGTTCTCCAGTCGGGGTATATCACGCACGCCGATACGGCGCATAACCTGCGCAATGATGCCAGCGTGATTGAAGCGTATCTCGGCGGGTAGAAGGTAGTTCACAGTTTACAGTTCACAGTAAACAGAAAAGCTGGAGTTCAGCTAAAGAACGAGGGCACGCCAATGCGCCCGGTGAGTTTCTGGACGCAAAGACCGCCGAGGATCGGGGGAACCCTCGGCGGTCTCTGCGATTATCCACACTATGTAAGTGCGGGGGACACGCTTAGTCGTCGCCGCCACCGCCGCCCATGAGCTGCAGCAGGAACAGGAAGATGTTGATGAAGTTGATGTAGAGCGAGAGCGCGCCGTAGATGGCGAACTTCGCCAGCATCGCCTGATCGCCCTGAATTTCCGGCGCGGAGGCCATGCGCTTGAGGTTCTGCGTGTCGTAGGCGGTCAGACCCATGAACACAATCACACCCACCGCGCTGATGATCATCATCAGGAAGCTGCTGCCGATCAGCATATTCACAATCGACGCGATTACAATGCCGATCACCGCCATGAACAGCAGGCTGCTGTAGCGGCTGAGATCAATATTGGTTGTGAAGCCGACCACCGTCATCAAGCCGAACAGGAGCGCCGTCGTGCCAAACGCGGTCGCCAGCGAAGCCGCGCTGAAGGCCAGGAAGATCAGCGAGAGCGTGAACCCGAGCGACGCCGCATAGACCAGAAACATGATGGCCGCGGCGGCGGGTGACAAGCGGTTGATCAGTGCGCCGAGCGCGATCACCAGCCCGATTTGCAGCACGAACGAGCCGATGGAAACAATCGGGTTGAGGCTGAGCTCAAGCAGGGCGGGGCTGCTGGCGGTGAAGGCTGCCGTGAAAGTCGTCACCAACAAGCCGATGAGCATCCACGCATATACCCATTTCAGCAGCGGCTTGACCTCGCTGTAGGTTTGACTGACCGGGAGCTCCCGGCTGCGATCCAAGAAGTTGCTGTAGGCCATGTCTTTCCTCTGAGTATCCAGTCGTCACTTGTTTACGATAATTTTGCTTACTTGTATGATAAAAAAGAAAACCCCTGAAAAACACCTAATTTCAGGGGGAGTGACGCCAGTTCAATTGTTGCGCGTCGAGGAAGTCACGCTGCGGTGGGTTTTAGCGGCGGCGGCCCATGAGGCGCAGCAGGAACAGGAACAGATTGACGAAGTCGAGGTACAGGATGAGCGCGCTGTAGATGCTCAGTTTGGTGACCATGTCCGGGTTGGAGTCCAGACCCTGCGACGCCGCCATATTCTTGATCTTCTGCGTGTCGTAGGCGGTTAGCCCGGTGAAGATCACCACGCCGAAAATGCTGATGATGTACATCATGCTTTCGCTGCGCAGGAAGATATTCACCACCATCGCGATTAGGATGCCGATTAAGCCGATGAACAGAATGCCGCGGAACCGGCTGAGGTCGATGTTGGTCGTGAAGGCGAATACGCTCATCGCGCCGAAGAGCCCCGCCGTGGTCACAAACGCGGCGACCATTGACTCGCTGGTGTAGACCAAGCCGATCACCGAAAGCGTGAAGCCGTTGAGCGCGGAGTAGGCTAGGAACATCAGCGCGGCGACCGACGGCGCGAGGCGCGGCATCGCCCATGAGAGCGCGATCACGAGGACGAACTCGGCGATCACCGCGAACAAGACAATGTTGGAATTAAAGCGCAAATCACGCATGGTGATGTTGCTGAGCGTGTAGCCGCCGACCGCCGCCGTGACCAGCAGGCCGAGCACCATCCACGCATACGTCCAGCGCAGCAGCGGGCGTACCTGCTCATAACTGAGCAGATTGCCGCGCCCTTCGGATCGATTGCCAAAATTCATAGCGTCCCCCGTAGATTTTCAAGTCTATCTGTATTCTACGCCTGATTTTCACCAGGGAATACCGCAATTGGTAGGGGATGCAAAGAGAATGACTCAACGCAAAGACGCAAGGTCGCCAAGACGCAAAGGAGTTGAACAAAGTCGATTGGCGTCCATTGCAGAGCGGAGAGGCAATAATGAATAAGGGCGCACGACCGTGCGCCCCTACGCGTTGCAAGATGCTTTGGCTTTGCGCCTTTGTGTCTTCGCGTCTTTGCGTTGAGTCTTTTCGTTACTTTTTCAGAGCGGCGAGACCTTCGAACAGCCGCTTGACCGCGCCTTCGGTCTTGGCGGGCGACTGCGCGTATGAGAAGCGAATCCAGTTGGCGCCGGCCTGCGAGAAGTAGATGCCGGGGACAACGGCCAGCCCGTGATTTTCGCCGAGGTGCGTCAGCAGCGCTTCCGAGTCGCTGTAGCCCGCGGCTGCGATGGCCTCCGAGCAGTCGATGAAGGCGTAATAGCCGTCACCCATGATATGGGGCAGGTTGCTGGCGGCGAGGGCTTCCCGCAGAATGCGGCGGCTTTCCTTCGTCGGTTCGATGATGCTGGCGGCGGCTTTCTCAAAGCCCATCTCATAGGCGGCGATGGCGACGGCCTGCCCGAAATAGCTCGGCACGACGGCGTGGGATGCCTGACTCACGATGTGGCTGACGACCTTCTTGCCCGCCAAGAGATGCGCGCTGCGCACGTTCGACGCGCCGAGGCTCTTGGTCAGGCCGTCGAGGATGATCAGGCGGTCACGTTCTTCGGGCGTAAAGGCCTGCAGCAGCTCGTTGATGTTGTTGTGGCCGCTGTCGGTCACCCAGTGGTAGATCCAGTCGAGCAGCACGTACGGATAGCCCGCGGCGAGCGCGACCTTCGCTAGTTCGATCTGTTCGCTCATCGGGATGGTGCGCCCGGTCGGGTTATCCGGCGAGGTGATGACCAGCCCGGCGATTTTGCGGCCTTCGCGCTTGGCGAATTCAGCGGTGGCGCGGATACCTTCCGGGGTGAAGCGCCAGCCTTCGGCGGGGTCGCCGGGGGCGAGCAGTACGTTCAAGCCGAGCGCATACGGCCCCCAGTGATAGCTGATCCACGGGACGCGCGACACGACGAGCACGCTGCCGACTTCCTTCGCGCCGAGCGCGATCATCGCGGAGTAGGCTTTTTGCAGACCGTCGCGCCCGCCCTGCGTGAAGACGATGTTATCGCCCGTCCAGCCGGAGGCCGCGTCCAACTGCCAGTAGTTTTCGGCGGCGACTTTGCGGAACTGCACGGTGCCAAACGGCTGATCGTAGGCGCTGCCATGTTCGATTTGCAATTGCAGCGCGCGTTCGAGGATGTCGCGCGGGACGCCGGGTAAGCTCGCGCCGCCGTCGCCCTGCGACGCATCGTAGGTGGCGGCATCGGCGCCGTACTTGGTCTTGTACGCCTTGAGCGCATCGCGGATCAGGAACATACGCGAAGGCGGAATTTCCATCATGTGCGCGGGGTAATCACTGACCGGCACGCGATTAGCCGGGGCGGCAATCGAAAACTCGGGGGTGTCCAAACTAACGGGTTGTGCGACCAAAATTCATCTCCAGTGCTAAAGGCTGAATAAAACAAAAACACCCCTCGGCGGGGTGTGGTTGTCGTCTCTCAATATACGCGCCGAACCCCGCCTACTGTTGTGGCACTCCATCAGTATTCATAGTCGTGGTCATCGTGCGCAGGTTCATCGTTCGCTCGCATACCTATTGCTATTTGATTGTGCTATTTTAACAAAGCTCCGTCAATGTGCAAGGCAGTCGAATGATCGTCGGGTTTGTGTGTGCAGATCGCCAAAACTAAGGCACGGACAAGATGATTTTGCCGACATTGGCATTCGACGCCATGTAACGGTGGGCTTCCGCGGCTTCTTTTAGTGGGAACACGCGGTCGATGACCGGGATGAGTTCGCCGCTGGCGAGTCTGGGCAGGCCGAACGCCGCAAAGTCCCGCGTGAGCGCGATCTTCTGGTCGAGCGGGGTGCGCCGCAGCGTCGTCCCGCTGATCGTCAGGCTTTTCGGCAGAATCGCGCCGAGGTTGAGCTGACCTGCCGCGCCGCCGAGGAAGCCGATCAGCATGAGCCGCCCGCCGACCGCCAGTGACGCGAGGTTGTCGTTCCAGTACGGCGCGCCGACGAAGTCGAGGATCACGTCGACGCCACGACCTTCCGTAAGTTGTTTTATCCGTTCCGCGAAGGCTTCGGTTCTGTAGTTGATCGCCGCGTATGCGCCCAATTCGACGCAGCGAGCGATCTTCTCTGGCGATCCGGCGGTCGTGATGACCCGCGCGCCCGCTGCCCGCGCCAGTTGAATTGCCGCCGTGCCCACGCCGCTGGCGCCCGCGTGGATCAGCGCGGTTTCGCCCGCCTTGAGCCGTCCCAGCGTGAACAGGTTGAGATGCGCGGTCAAAAAGGCTTCAGGTACAGCGGCGGCTTGTTCGTAGGTGAGATTGTCGGGGATGCGCAGCGCCATGCCGACGGGCACGGTCGCATATTCGGCGTACGCGCCGCCTGTGACGACGGCCATAACGCGATCCCCGACCGCAAACTCGCCGTTCGCCGTCACGACTTCGCCCGCTAACTCCAAGCCGAGGATCGGCGATGCGCCGGGCGGCGGGTTGTAGCCGCCCTGCCGCTGGAGCAGATCGGCGCGGTTGAGCGCGGTCGCATGGACGCGCACGAGCAGTTCATCGGCAGCTGGGATCGGGTCGGGCGCGTCTCCATAGTACAGGACTTCCGCGCCGCCCGGTTGATCAAACAGCACAGCTTTCATACGCCCGCCTTGAGCTGCTGGCGGTAGTCGTTCAGTACGTCGAGAATCGTCTGCTCGATGGGGATGAGCGGCTCCCAGCCCGTGGTGTGGCGCAGATGCCTAGCGTCGCCCCACGAGCGATTATCTTTGCCGGGGCGGATGCGCGCAGGATCGACCTCGACGCGGATGGGCGTGCGGCTGTCGGCGAGCATCACGTCGAGCAGATATTGAATCGTGATGCATTTGCCCAAGGCGATGTTGTAGGCGTCGCCGGGCGTGCCGCGCTCCATGATCAGTTGGTAGGCACGCACGACATCGCGCACATCGGTGAAATCGCGTTCGGCGCTCAGGCTGCCCACGCGGATCACAGGTTCTTGCAAGCCCGCTTCGATCCGCGCGACTTGCAGCGCGAAATCCGGCGCGACAAACCCGGTTCGCTGACCGGGGCCTAAGTGATTGAACGGTCGCGCTCGCATAATCGGCAGTTGGTGACTCAGGTAGTACTGCAAGCCGAGCATGTCCTGCGCGACTTTGCTCACGCTGTAGGGGTTGCCGGGGCGGAAGGGGGGAGCTTCGGTCGGCGGGGCGTCGGCAAAGTCTTCGGTGCCGTAGACCTCGCCCGAACTGATGATGAGCAGGCGCGGCGATTTGTCGAGGGTGAGGCACGCGGTGATCAGGTTCAGCTGTGCATGGATGTTGTTTTCGAGCGTTTCCCACGGGTCTTCAAACGAACGCCGCACCGACGCCTGGGCTGCCAGATGATAGATATGATCCGGGCGGAGTTGGGCGACGAGGTCCTGCAGCGCCGCCTTGTCTTTGAGATCGACGACGTGGCAGGTCGCCTGCGGGATGGCGTGTTCCGGCGCGAGAATCGCGCCATGCAGCTCCGCTCCCGGTGTGTGTGCCAGCACATAATCGCTGAGGTGGCGACCGACAAAACCACCAATACCCGTGATCAAGATGCGCACGCGGTTTGATCTCCCTGGATGCAAATAAGCTAACCGATTATAGCGAAGAATGGCCTAAATACAGCCTAAAACGACCGTAGGCTGGACGCAGAGCAACCGCTGAGGTTCGTCACTTGTCTGCGTCTGACCACCGGAGTAGGCTTAGCTCAAATAAGATTGAGCATCAGCGCAGCGATCAAGGAGGCTCGGCGTGAAACCTCGCATTGTGATCAGCACGATACTACTGTTGGGACTGTTGGTGAACGGGATGGTGTCCGGTCAGGAGTTTACTGTGCCCACCCCGGAACGAGTGTTTGCTCCCGGCATCGAAGTACTCACCGTGGAGATCATTCCGCCGTACGTGCCTAGGTACCGTACACCAACACCTGTCCCGACCCCCGCCGCGTACTGCGGTTTTGTCTCGTACCAGCATTTAGGCGAAACCGACGACTGGTTCATCGACTATGCCGAAGCCCAAATTTATGCGCCGAACGCGGAAATCGTGCCCCTGACGCTCTGCAATTGGCATACGGGTGAGCGCCGCGAATTGCAAGTCGGCGAATATGTTGAGGGGATCAGCACGTCGCCGAGCGGACGCTACGCTGTCATTGTCGGTGGCATGCACTTCTTCGGCTACGATTTTGAGCAGGATGAGGTGGTTGTACTTGGTGAAGGTTTGGGCTATGACAATCAGTGGGTAAATTGGTATGGCGATATAACCGTGCTGATTGACGAGTCGAATCAGCCGGATTCTTCAGTTTGGGCACAGGTTTCGCTCGCGCAGGTCGATCAAGCAGGTAGCTTGATGCATCTAGCTTCGCTACTGAAACTTCGCGAGGTACCGTGGTTCGCCTTCTATCAAAACCCGCGGCGCATTGCCTGGATCGAACATACAGCCGAGGGATGTAACCTGAACTGGATAATTGAGTCGACTGGAGCACGTGAAACTTTTTACATTTCGGATATTTGTGTTGTTGGAATGCCGCTGAATGATGACCCTTATGGGGACTATCTGTTCATGCCCATTCGCTTTCGCGTAGTGCGAGACGAACCTTACCGCACCGTAGAAGCTGTTTCCCGCGATCTGATCCGTGTAAATTTGGCGACGGGTGAACGTGAGGTGTGGTACAACGGGGAGGTCGAGCGCCTGAATGATCTCGACCCTGCACAGCGGTATGCGACGTTGATCCTCGATGAGAACGGTTGCATCGATCTCATCAATGAAGACCTAAGCGTTGCCTACAACAACACTTGCCTGTGGAGGACGGAAATAGCGAACCATGAAGCTCCGGAGTTTGAAGTCGCCCTGCTGGATACATATACACATGAGATTATATATCGGCGCACGGCTGGAAACTACTGGGAGGAGCGCGACCGCCGCGTTTTCGACATTATGAGCGGACAAGTCCGTAGAATAGGCTATTCTAATTCAGATCCTGATGCCTCGCCGGGTGGTGATCTCTTTAGCCTCGATGACGGCTTGTTTGTTCTGTTTCGAAAGAGCAAGCGGCCCAGCCTATCGGGGCCGCGTGCGATACCGACAGCATTGTGTACTGTGAATTGACGGGAGAACAACGTGGTCGAGACGCCGCTGCCGGGGCAACTGCTGTTGGCGGGGCAGGACAACGCTTATCTAGTGCTGTTCAACACGGATCGGGATGTGTTGGATACACCCTATTTGTCAGAGGGCGATCTCCTGTTGTCCGATCTTGAGGGGAACGCGACTCTGCTGCTGTCGGATGTTGTACTCGACGACCAACTCGAATGGGGCACGGATGCCCAGTATCGCGTCAGCGTGGAGCGCGGCGAAATGCCGGATCAACTCCGCGTGAGCTTGTCGAGTCTGGATGGGCAGGGCAGCGCAGTCTACACCGTGCGTGTGCCGTTAACCAGCGACTAAAATAGCGACAGCTGCTGCGCGGGTTTCCCGTTGGCGAGCAGCACATAGGGCGCGAGGCGTTCCGGCGCGGCGATGCCAAGCGCTCGGAGTTGACCCAAATCGGTCAGGCGGCGAGTGGTTCGGGCACGCAGAATGGCGTCTGCGCCTTTCGCGCCGATGCCGGGCACGCGCATCAAGGCGTCGCGCTCCGCGCGCATCAGGTCGATGGGCGCGTTGAGCAGATTAATGTCTGCCCACGCCTTCTTGGGGTCGACTTCCAGCGGCAGGTTGCCCGCTCCGGCGAAATTGAGTTCTTCGACGCTCCAACCATAATCGCGCACCAGAAAGCTCGCCTGATACAGCCGATGCTCGCGCAGCGGCGCGGTCGGCGTGATGTTTTCGAGCGGCGTCTGGATCACCGGGCTGAAGGCGGAGAAGTAGGCGCGGGCGAGGTTCATCTGGCGGTGCAGCTTTTCGGTCAGCGCGAGCAGTTCGAGATCGGTATCGCCCACCGCGCCGACGACGAACTGCGTTACGACGCTGGCGCGTGCCCCGGTCTTCTGCTTGATGTCATGCGCCCACTGGATATGCCGCAGCAGGTCGTTGGCGAAGTCTTTCTTCGGCGCGAGCGCCTCTAGCCGTTCCTGCGTCGGCGCTTCCAGGTTGATCGACACGCGATCGGCAAGCTGCAAAGCCCGTGCCAGTTGATCATATTCCGAGCCGGGCATGATTTTGAGGTGGACATAGCCTTTGTAGCCGTACTTGCGCCGGATGATCTCGATGGTGTCGAGGATTTTGTCCTGCGTCGCGGTGCCGCCCTTGATGATGCCCGACGAGAGGAAGATGCCATCGGCCAGCTTGGCGCGCTGCAAAACGTCAAAGGCTTTCGCCATGGCATCCGGCGTGATGGTCACGCGCTTGGTGCGTCCCCGACCCGCGCGGAACGGGCAGTAGAAGCAGTTCTTCTCGCAGGCGGTGGTGATCATGGTCTTGAGCACGGGCTTTTTGCCCTTGGGCGTGCTCACGTTGGTGATACATTCGGCGAGGCTGTGCGACTGATACGGACGCTCCGCGAGGGGCGCGTCGCCCGCGCGCTCGTAGGCGGCGTTTTCCGCCATGAGCGCCAATTTCTGCAGGGAGTCGGGTTCGGATCGAATAATCATACCCACTAGTATACGAAATTTTGTTCTAAATGTCAATCAGATCGAGAAGCTGCGCTACAATACGAACGGTTTGGCTCATCCGAGGTTGCCTATGCGCCGTCGTACTCGTGTTCTGCTGATTGCGATTCTTGTTCTCCTCTTTGTCGCCTTCATCCTCCCGTTTCTGATCCCGCTGGACAGCAGCGGCACCGATCCCCGCGTGTTCGCCGATGTTGCTGGCCGCTTTATTGATGTCGACGGCGTGAGCACGTATATCGTCGAGAAAGGCGATCCCGCCGCACCCGCCGTGATCTTCCTGCACGGGCTGTATGGCTCGACGTGGGTGTGGCGCAACAATCTGGATGCGATTGCCGAGGCTGGGTATCACGTGATCGCGTTCGATCGACCGGGCGCGGGCTTAAGCGCCAAACCCGCTGATTTCAACTATGCGCACGCCAACAATGCCGATTTCACCGCGCACCTCATGGATGCGCTGAATATCGACACGGCGGTGATCGTCGGGCACAGCGCCGGGGGGAATGTGCTGGCGCACTTCGCGCTGCGACATCCTGATCGCGTCGCGCGGCTGATTATCGTCGACGGCGCGATCCTTGGTGCGAGCGGCCCGCCGCCATTCGTCGGGGGGATCGTGGGCTTTCCACCGATCACGCGGTGGGCGCGGATTGGCACGCGGCTCGGTTTGACGGAAGCGAGCGTGCGCAGCACGGTCGCCAGCTTCCACGCCGATCCCGCCTTCCTGACCGACATCGATTTCGCGGGCTACTGGCGCGCCTTCCAGACGCCGGATTGGGACATGGGGCTGATCGGCCTGACGCGCGATTCGGCGGGCAATAAGCTGAGCGAGGCGCAGGTGGCCGAAATCGAGGCGCGCACGCTGCTGCTCTGGGGCGAAGCCGACCAATGGACCTCGCTCGACAATGGGCGCTTGCTGGCGCTCACGCTCGTCAACAGCGAGATCATCACCTACCCGAACACCGGGCATCAGCCGATGGAAGAAGCAGCCGCCGACTTTAATGAGGACGTCATCGCGTTTTTGAACGCGAATTGAAAGGAACTACGATGGATTACACCTACAGCCAGATCGCCAAGATGATCGATCACTCGCTGCTCAACCCGACGCTGACGACTGCCGAGCTGGAAAAGGGCTGCGAGATCGCGCTCAAGTATGAGGTGGCGAGCGTGTGCATCATGCCGTTTGGCCTTAAACGCTGCGCCGAACTGCTGGCGGGCAGCACGGTCGCGCCGAGTACGACCATTGGTTTTCCGCATGGCGGCCACACGACCGCGATCAAGGTCGCGGAGGCCGAACAGGCGCTGCGCGATGGCGGCATCGAACTGGACATGGTCGTCAATATCAGTCAGGTGCTGAGCGAAAACTGGGACTATATGCGCGCGGACATCGGCGCGGTGATCGACTTGACACATGCGGCGGGCGGCAAGGTCAAAGTGATATTCGAGAACGCCTACCTGCAAGACGCGCACAAGATCAAGCTGTGCGAGATGTGCGGCGAATTGGGCGCGGATTGGGTCAAAACGTCGACGGGCTACGCGCCGAGCGGCGCGACCGACGACGACCTCAAGCTGATGCGTCAGCATGCTCCGCCGCAGGTGCAGGTCAAAGCGGCGGGCGGCGTGCGCACGTTGGATCGCCTGCTGGAGATTCGCGCGCTGGGCGTCACCCGTTCCGGCGCAACCCGTACGGTGGAGATGCTGGAAGAATGCAAGAAACGGCTGGGCGACCAATGCTGGATCTGAGCCACTATTTGCAGGAGTGGGAACTCACTGATCCGCAGCCGCTGGCCAAGACGGCGACCAGCACGGTCTACACGGTCACGTATCAGGGGGAGCGCGTTGTGCTCAAGCTGCTCACGCCGATTGGCGTCGACGATGAGCAGAGCGGGGCGGTCGCGCTCGACTACTGGAACGGCAGCGGGTCGGTCAAGCTGCTCCGTCATGGGGCGATCGCCCATTTGCTCGAATACGCCGAGGGCGACAACCTGACGGCTATGGTTGAACGGGGTGACGACGAACAAGCGGCTGAAATCATCGCCGACGTGCTGAATCAACTGCATGCGGTTCGGTCGCCCATCCCGAATGGCTTATGGTTGCTCGAACGGCGCTTCCAATCGTTGTTCGAGCGTGCCAGTCTGTACCCGGACACCATCTTTGCGCGGGCGGCGGTTGTGGCGCGCCGTCTGCTCGACGACCCGCGGGATGTGCGCGTGCTGCATGGCGACATGCATCATTACAATGTTCGGCAGTCGGCGCGGGGTTGGCTGGCCTACGATCCGAAAGGGGTGGTCGGGGAGCGGGCGTTCGACGCGGCGAATACGCTGTGCAACCCAGATGGTGTGCCCGACCTCCTCCGCAGTGAAACGCGCTTGCTGCGTAATGCCGAAATTCTTGCGCGCGGCATGGGGGTTGACCTCGGGCGCTTGCTGGCGTTCACCTTTGCGTACGCATGTCTGAGTGCGGCGTGGACGCTGGAAGGGGTCAGCGGCGATGCAGGTTTAGCACTGGCCGTGGCCGAGAATGCGGAGCGGTACATTACCTCGTGATCGATTACTACTCGCTTGATTTGGAAGCGCTGTTACCCATAGTGGTTAATCGCAATGCGCACGAACGCGACCGCATCGGAGCAATTGATGCTCTCCTTGGGTCAACCGATGACCAAGTTGTGCAAGCTTATCTCCGTATCGCTTTCGACCCGACCGAAAATCTCGAAGTGCGCTGCCGTGTGGTCGAGATGTTCCTCGAAGTTCCTGTGCTGGTCGATACGTGCATTCGCCTCCTTAGCGATGAATCCCCAGACCTACGTTTTTGGGCAGCGTATCGACTGTCTCAGGCGTGGGGATTAGACACTGCCCCGGCGCTTGATGCGCTGGATCGTGTGGCAGCGTTCGACCATCAACTGCCCACACATTGGGGTTGGCATGTGGATCGAGAAGCCTTGGAAGCGCTGGAACAAATCTATTCACAGCCTTATCGGATGTACGGAATAGATCACGAATTTCCGTATTCGTGGCATGGCGGTAGCTGGCTTATTAGCCCACAAGCAGAATACACAACCTTCATAATGCAGTATCGGCGCTGGCGTGAAAATTGGATCTATGACACGCTGCACTATGACCCGCCTCAACTGAATATTGATCCCGATTGGCTGAAACAGGCAATTGCGAAGCGTTGGGATCATGTAGAGTTCAATGTGCGCCAGCCAAAACCGCGCACTTACGTGTTAGATTGGCACATCACACTTTACGGGCAGCATCTAATCGGTGGGCTGCATCGAGATCAATCTAGCATTGTTTTGACCGGAAAAGAGTCATTTGTGATGCGATTTGCTGCGTGGTATCGGAGCATATTCGTGCCCAAGCAACTTCTTTTGCTATATGACTGGGCGGGTATAGGTATTGAGTTGCAAACCGGATGGTCAGCGAAGGATGTTCAGACTGCCGTCAAGCGCCATCTTGATGTTGTGTGGAATCGGAATGGGCAAAACGATTAGCTGAGGCTGGGGCGGACAACGATCTGTCCGCCCCGTAATCAACTTATTCCACCGTCACGCTTTTCGCTAAATTGCGTGGCTGATCCACGTCTGCGCCGCGTGCCACCGCGACCGCATAGGCGAGGAGCTGCAGTGGGATCACCGCGAGAATTGGCGAGAGCAGTTCCGGCGCTTCCGGAATGTAGATGACGTGGTCGGCTTTGGTGCTGATGAACGTGTCGCCTTCCGTCGCAATGGCGATCACCACGCCGCCGCGCGCCTTCGCCTGCTCAATCTGGCTGATCATCTTGTCGTAGACCGAGTCCTTGAGGGCGATGGCCAGCACAGGCATGTGCTCATCGATCAGCGCGATGGGGCCGTGCTTCATCTCGCCCGCCGGGTAGCCTTCCGCGTGAATGTAGCTGATCTCTTTGAGCTTGAGCGCGCCTTCCAGCGCAATCGGGTAGTTGATGCCGCGCCCGAGGTAGAGGAAGTCCGTGTAGTGATACAGCTTGTGCGCCAGTGCTTCGACGGCGGCGCTGTTGTCGAGCACGCGCCCGACGAGATCGGGCAGGCGGGCAAGGTCGTGGATGTGCTGGCGGCGCTGCGTCGGCGTGAGGACACCGCGCTGCTGACCGAGGTACAGCGCCAGCAAATACTGATCGACGATGCTGGACGTGAAGGCTTTGGTCGAGGCAACGCCGATTTCCGGCCCGGCGTTCATGGTGATGTAGCCGTCAGCGATGCGCATCGCCTGACTGCCGAACGCATTGACGATGCTCCACAACTGCGCGCCTTTAGCGCGGGCTTCTTCCATCGCCGCCAGCGTGTCAACCGTTTCGCCGCTCTGCGTGATGGCCAGTACAGCAGTTTTGTCGTTCAGGATCGGGTCACGGTAGCGATATTCGCTGCCGTAATCGACCTCGACGTTCACGCGGGCGATGTTCTCGATGTAGAACTTGCCGACTAAGCCGCTGTAGTAGCTCGTGCCGCAGGCGACGGTCACGATCCGCTGCAAGTCGCGCGCCTGCTCCGGTGTGAGCACGAGATCGCCGAGCACGATCTCTTCGCGTTCGAATTCGACGCGCCCGCGAATGGTGTCGGTGAGGCTGCGCGCCTGCTCGAAGATCTCTTTCTGCATGAAGTGCTTGAATTCGCCTTTGGCCGCGCTGACCGGATCCCACGCGATGTCGTGCGTGACCACGCTGATGGGTGCACCATCCAGCGACTGCACAGTGTAGTGATCCGCCCAGACAGTCGCCACCTGGCGCGTTTCCAGGAAAATCATCTTGCGCGTTTGTTCGAGAATGGCGGGAATATCCGAGGCGATGAAGTTTTCACCGTCGCCCAAGCCAATCGCCACGCCGCCCGCGTTGCCGATGCGTACCGCCACCAGACGATCTGGTTGGCGTTTGCTCATCACGACGATGGCATGCGCGCCGCGCAGGTAGCCGACCGCCTTGCGCGTCGCCTCGGTAATGTCACCTTGTGCGCCGTTGGCCGCAAAGCGCGCTACCAACTGCACGATCACTTCCGTGTCGGTCTCCGACTTGAATTCCACGCCTTCAGCCTGCAGTTCTTCGCGCAGTTCGAGGTAGTTTTCGACGATGCCGTTGTGCACGACGACGAATTCGCCATCCATGCTGATGTGGGGATGGGCGTTGTGTTCGGCGGGGACGCCGTGCGTCGCCCAGCGCGTATGCCCGATGCCGATGCCGCCGCCGATGGGGTCGGCGTGCAGCTTATTGCGCAGATTGATCAGTTTGCCCACATCACGGCGCAAATGAATTGCGCCGTCCTGAAACACGGCGACGCCCGCCGAGTCATAGCCGCGATACTCCAAGCGCTGCAAACCGTCGATGATGATCGGGGTCGCGTTCTGGGCGCCGACATAGCCGACAATACCGCACATGGTGCTCTCCTCAATTGTCTATGCATAGGCAATAGGCGGCGCGGATGTGTCGGGCCGGGCAATCCAACGCCAAACTCACCGACGTGAAAACATCGGGAAGTTCAAAGCCACTGGCTCACCGCTTGTGCGCCGGTTTTCCGGCTGTTTCACGGGTCGCCTTTCTTGATATGGGGGAGAAGCAAACGAGGACGGTGGGTCGTCCTGACGGCATCCGCTGATCTTTCGATTTTCGCCCCGAGTTCGGAGCTTAGTCTCCCGGTGAAGGGAGAAACCGCCACCTCGTCACCCTGCCGAAGCAGGGCCATGCGCTATTCGCTCTCCAAGCTGATGCTGCCCGCGTCACCTCCACTTTCATCTTATGGATCGAATAGTAGCGGGAAAGTGACGCGGTGGCAAGCACTTGCGAGCCGTTTTTTCGCGGTTACGTTAAATATTTACGAATTCCAGAAGTTCGGTGGTCGCCTTGCTGGTATCGTGATACACGCCACGCAGACCCTCGTCCTGAACAGCGAGCGCCAGTTGATACATGGCTTCTTCGGTCATTTGCGCCAGTTCGTCGCGGGAGACGCGGGCTTTGCCGCCCGTCTTGAACTTGAACGGTTTGCCGAAATGCACGTTGATGTGCGTGCGCTTGAACCGCTTGAGGTTATGATCCCACCCGATAGCGCCGCTCAGTCCGGTCGGCAGGATGATCGCGTCGGCTTTGGTCGCGACATAGGTCATGCCTTCTTTAGGCTGCACCATGCCATTCTTCTGGCGATGACCTTCTGGCGCAATCAGAATCATCGCACCACTCTTGATCAACTCAATCGAGTTCATGAGCGCGGTGCGGTCGACTTCCCCGCGCTCGACAGTGTACGCGCCCCAGAAGCGGATCAACTGGGCGAGTACCGGGATATGCATGTTTTCGATTTTGGTCATGGGCACGACGAAGCGGTTCTGCACCGTAACCATGCACAACATCGGGTCGAGCGACGAAATGTGATTCATCATCAGAATCGTACCGCCGCTGGGCGGAATATTCTCCGTCCCGGTAACGGTGATCTTTGTAAACAGACGGAAAGTCGCGCGCATCCAAGCGCGCATTAACTGGCGTCGCCATGCCAGCTGAGGCTGCATGGCGACATATTCCTGGACGCTGAGGATCTTCTCGGTCATTCTTCGTCTTCGTCTTTGCGCTTACGGGGTGGGCGAGGCGCGTCATTGCTGGAACGACGCGGACGGGTTGGACTATCATCGCGGCGCGGGCGCGACGTGCCCGACGACGGACGGCGCGGGCGATCACTCGATCCGCCTTCCCGTGGCGGACGTGAGGTCGGTGAGCGACGCGGACGGTCGCTGGAGTCGCCTTCCCGCCGGGGGCGGTCGGTGGAGTCACCATCCCGGCGGGGGCGATAGGGACTGTCACTGCTGCCTTCGCGGCGCGGACGGTCAGTGGAGTCACCATCACGGCGGGGGCGGAAGGGGCGATCACCACTGCCTTCGCGGCGCGGACGGTCGGTGGAGTCGCCATCACGCCGGGGGCGATAAGGGCGGTCACCGCTGCCTTCAGTACGACGAGGACGATCCGTGGAGTCACCATCACGCCGTGGGCGATAAGGACGGTCGCCACTGCCTTCAGTACGGCGGGGACGATCCGTGGAGTCACCATCACGCCGTGGGCGATAAGGACGGTCACCACTGCCTTCGCGGCGCGGACGCTCCGTCGAGTCGCCATCACGACGCGGACGATAAGGACGGTCACCACTGCCTTCACGGCGTGGGCGGTCGGTGGAGTCACCATCACGACGCGGACGATAAGGACGGTCACCGCTGCCTTCAGTGCGGCGCGGACGCTCCGTGGTGTCACCGTCACGACGCGGGCGGAAGGGACGGTCGCCACTGCTTTCAGTACGGCGGGGACGATCCGTGGAGTCGCCATCCCGGCGGGGGCGATAAGGGCGATCGCCGCTGCCTTCAGTACGGCGGGGACGGTCGGTGGAGTCACCATCACGACGGGGGCGATAAGGACGGTCACCGCTGCCTTCAGTGCGGCGCGGACGCTCCGTGGTGTCACCGTCACGACGCGGGCGATAGGGACGGTCACCGGAGCTAGCACTGCGGCGCGGACGATCTTCGCCACTCTCATCACGACGGAAACGCGGACGGTCGTCGCCATCACCATCACGGCGCGGACGCGCAGGGCGATCCCCAGAATCCGCTGAACGGCGGGGGCGGTCCCCCGCTTCATCGTCACGGCGCGGACGGGGCGCAGCGCGGCGTTCTTCGCGATCTGCCTCATCCCGGAAGCGCGAGAGCGACGAGCGGCGCGGACGATCTTCGACATCCGCGCTGGCCCCCTCTGATCTACGCCAGCGCGGACGGCCTTCGTCCTCACGGCGGCGCGAGGGGCGTGCGCCAATCTGCTTTATCTGCGGTGCCGGGGCTTGCAGCAGCTTAACCTCTTCGTCGGAAAGTTCGCGCCATTCGCCTACGGGCAGATCGCCCAGTTCGAGCTGGCCGATGTGCGTGCGGACGAGCTTGCGCACCGGAAAACCGAGCGCGGAGGCGACGCGGCGAATTTGCCGTTTCTTGCCTTCGATCATGATGATGCGCAGGGTGCCGATGCCGTTGCCGCTCTTCGTCATTTCGACAAAGCATGGCGCGGTGCGTTCATCCTCGATGAACAGACCGCCGCGCCACTTTTCAAGCGCGGCCTCGTCGGGGATGCCGTACACATCGACGATGTAGGTCTTGGTGTGGCGGAAGCGCGGATGTGTGATTTTCTGCGCGAGTTCGCCGTCATTGGTCAGCACGACAAGACCTTCGCTGTCGGCGTCGAGGCGGCCAATCGGGAACAGGCGCTCTTTGCGGCCGATCATGTCGATGATCGTGTCGCGCTCGTCGGTTTTATGCGCTTTGTGGGTCACCAGAATGTTGCGCGGCTTGTTCACCGCGATATAGATCGGGCGCTGGTTGAACTTGAGCTTGTCGCCGTCCAGTTCGATGGTGTCAGTCGTGGGATCGGCTTTGTCGCCGAGCTTGGCGACCACGCCGTTCACGCGCACGCGCCCCTGCTCGATATATTCCTCGGCAGTGCGGCGCGAGGCGATATTCGCCTGGGCCAGTAATTTTTGTAGACGCTCTTTCACGGCGGTTTTACTTTGGGTTAGTCTTCACTGATCTTATTATACGGTTTATGTGGGGTGAAACAGAGGATCAGTTCCGAGGACTGAGGACTAAGGACTGAGTAAAGAACTGCGACCGGGAAACCGGGCGGTTCGAGAAATTGTTACTCAGTCCTCAGTCCTTTTAGTTCAGTCCTCAACTAATTTAATCCCCGTCAGCGACTCGTACACGCTGATGATCGCGCTGTTGTCGAGTTCGCGGTTGCCCTGCTGGAGCATCGCTTCGTACAACTGCATGATCACAGCGGTCATGGGCAGGGGAATGCCATAGGTTTTGGCCGTATCGAGCACGATGCCGAGGTCTTTGTGCTGCATGTAGGCTTTGAAGCCGGGGCCGCGGTTGCCCGCGAACAGACGCGGTGGCTTGACATCCAGCGTCCACATTTGCGCTGCGCCGCCCTTGATCGCATCGACCACGCGGCGCGGGTCGACGCCCGCTTTTTGCGCGGTGATCAGAGCTTCGGCGAGGCCGACCATCTGCGCGCCGACGATGATCTGATTGCAGACTTTGGCGATCTGACCCGCGCCCGCGTCACCGACCAGCACCCACGCTTTGCCCATGCCCGCGAACAGATGCGCGGCTTGGTCAAAGGCGGCCTGCGTGCCACCGACCATAATTGTGAGCGTGCCGTTCTTCGCGCCGACATCGCCGCCGCTGACCGGGGCATCCAACGCTTCGACGCCGACTGCCGCGAGTTTATCCGCCAGCACGCGCGCCAATTCCGGCTTAATCGTGCTGTTGTCGATGTAGATCAGCCCGGCATGCGCGCCTTCGATGATCCCGTTTTCGCCGAGTACGACTTTTTCGACGTCAGGCGAATCGGGGATGTTGGTGAAGATGAAATCGACCTGCTGCGCGACTTCTTTGGGCGAACTAGCAGCGGTTGCGCCCTCACTTACCAGCTGATCGACGATCTGGCGGCTGCGGTTGTGCACGACCAGTTCATGCCCGGCCTTCATGAGGTTGCGCGCAATCGACGCGCCCATGATGCCCAGCCCGATATAGCCGACTTTCGACATATTGATCTCCTCTGCGTTGTTAGGGTAGGGGCGATCCCTACGCGACGAATGTTGGTGCTGGCCTAAATCTTCTTGGTCACGCGGAACTGGAGCGGCATGCCGATCAACAGGCGGGTCTGCGCCTGAATGGTCGGGATCGCCACAAAGATCAGCGTGAGGATGGGCAGTAACGGAAAACTGAGCAGCGTCAATATGCGCTCCTGGATGGTCTGCGGACAGTTCGCGGGGCGGGGCGGCCGCACGATCACATCCTGATACCAGAACACGACACCGAGCACCGACACGAGGATGAAGCCAACCTGCAGCAGCGCAAACAGGGGATTGCGGAAACCTTCGGCGGCGATTTCGGTCAGCAGACCGGGATTGAGCAGCAGTGGCAGCTGCGCCCCCACGGTGATGATCACCCAGCCCGCGCCTGCCAGCAGAATGTCGTGCGCGATGCGGAACAACAGGCGGATCGTCGGGCGCATATCCATTTCGGGATGCTCCAGCATCTTGGCGACCATGAAGCCGACTTCTTTGCTGCCCCAGGCGTGCCGGAGGGTTTGCAGATAGCGGTTTTTGATGGCGTCCAGCAGCGTGTCGCCGCCCGTGGCCTGCGCCAGAAACGGCAGGAAGACGCGCACGAGTTTGACTTCACCATTGCGCGCAAAGTACGCCTTGATGAACATGTGCCATTCGTCGGCGATCACGTCCGCGTCCCAGTAGCCGCTGGAATCCAGCAGGCGCAGGCTGAGCGCATAGGACGACATCGGCATGGGAATCCACCACGGATGCGCCAGATACGCCAGTTCGAGCGCGGTCGCGTAGGCGTTGACTGTGCGCAGCAGTGGGTTGATCTCCCAGATGTTGCCGTGATAGCGAATCGGCGACTGCCAGAACGACAGATAGCGGTCAGGGTTGATGGCGAACAAGTAGGTAAGGGCGTAGAAGTGGCGCGGATGCCACATGGTATCGGCATCCATCGTCACGACGATCAGATGGTCGATGTTATAGCCGAGTTCGTCGATCAGACGGCGCTTGATCCAGCGCCCCGCCCACGCCTGATTCGCGGATTTGGATTGCAGTTCGTTGGGGAGGCCGCGCGGGTGGATCGTCGCATAGAAGCCGTGGAACTTGTGCGCGTATTCGAGCTGAAGCTGCTCGGCTTTTTCCGCGCAGCCCGCTTCGGCGGCTTCCATCGCCATGCAGATGATCATGCGCTTGCCTGCTTCGTACTGCGCCGCCAGCGAGTCGAGCGTGTCGCGCAGCACATGGAGCGGCTCTTTGTAGTTGGGGATGATGACGATGTATTTGACATCGTCCCACTTGAGCGCATCCGGCGGGGCATGTTTCTGGTACATCTCGCACCAGTCGATCTTCTGCCACTGCTTGATCTTGCGCAGGCCGATCACATTGGCGACGCCCGCCATGAGGAAGCGATAGGCGGAATACAGCGCGAAGCCGACCGCGATCCACAGCAGCACGCGCGGAAACGCGACCGCCAGCGCTATCGACAGCAGGAGGGCGAGATAGGTGGCGCAGCCGGGAATCCCGTCGAGGACCCGCTCCGGAATCGCGGGCGGCGGCGTGCCCGCCCAGATCGATTGACCGACGCCGAGCTGCACATTGTTGCGGCGTCCTCCACCGGATTGATAGGGCACAGTTTACTCTTTGCTTTCTACTCGACTCGACTTTGCCCCTTTAGCGCCCTTTAATCCGCGTGAAGCGGTGAGTGACACGAGGTTCGTTTGGTAGTTATAGGTGTTGCGGCGTTTGTCGGCGCTGGCATCGCGCGCCAGCGCCACCAGCTTGTTGACGAGGTCGCGCCCGGAGAGCCCGGAGGGCTGCCACAGGTAGAACGAGAGCGAGCCCGGCATGGTGTTGAATTCGTTCAGGAAAACGACGTTGGTGTCCTTCTGCACGAGGAAGTCGATGCGGGCGATGCCGCGTCCGTCGATGGCGCGGAAGGCGTCAGCGGCCATCCGCTTGATCTTGGCGGTCAGTTCATCGCTGATGGGTGCGGGGATGATGCGTTCGGCGCTTTTCATGCCGTCGCCCCCGCGCAGATACTTCTCTTCGAAGGTGAGATAGTTGTCCCATGAGACGGGCTGTTCGAGCACCGAGGTTTGTACGCCGCGGTCGTCGCCGAGCACCGAGCAGTTGATTTCCAGCGCATTGAGCACGGCGCTTTCGACCAGAATGCGGCGGTCGAGGTTGGCGGCCACGTCGATGGAGGCGCGCAGCAGGCGCTCGTCGTTGACTTTAGAGATGCCGATGCTCGACCCGAGCGTGACGGGTTTGACGAACAGCGGGTAATGCAGTTCAGCGTGAATGCGCTTGATCACCGCGTCGGAATCCGCTTGCCATTCGTTGCGGGTGAAGCACACGCCGTCCGTCACGGCGATGCCCGCTTCGCGCAGCACGGTTTTCGTCATCATTTTGTCATTGGCGATGGCCGAGGCCATCACGCCGCAGCCGACGTAGGGAATGTCCGCCATTTCCAGCAGACCTTGCAGCGTGCCATCTTCGCCGTGCGAGCCGTGGATCGCCGGGAAAACGACGTCCAAGCGCTTGATTTGGCTTTTGGCGAACAAACCAGTCGGCGATGGGTTGATGATCAGCCCGTGGTGCTGCACGCTCGGCGAGAGCGCGACGGGCAGCACACCCGCCAGGCTGGGAATCTCGTTGGTGTAGTTTTTCAGATTGAGCAGCGGTTCACCCGTGAACCAGCGGCCTTCACGATCAATATAGATCGGGACGATTTCGGTATATTCGGGGTCAAAGGCCTGCATGATCTGATGACCGGTGACGATGGATACGTCATGCTCCACGCTGCGCCCGCCGAAGATCACGCCGACTGTCTGTTTACGTTTTGCTGCCATTGGAGTCCTGTACGTTGGTCAACACGCGCCCCATTGTAGCGCATCGGCGGGGGGCTTCTCAACCCGCCGTTGAGTATACGCTGTACAAATACACGACGAAGACGGCGATGGCCGACCCCACTTCGATGACGTAGCCGATGAAAAACAACTTAGCAGCGACCGTCCCCGCTTTGACCGCGCCGCGGAGTTGGCGCATTTTGATGAATTCGACGATCAACGCCCCGGCGACCGCGCCGAGCAGTGATCCGACCAGCGGCAGCGGAATGGCGAAGGTGCCGATCAGCCCGCCGACGGTCAAGCCGACCGCGCCGAGACACGAGAGACCGGACGACTTGATGCCGATCAGGGGCAGCCAGACATCATGCGAGAGGCTGATGAGCATGAGCACCGTCATGACGACGACAGCGGGCACGGTGATATGGACGAACTGGTCAAGTACGGCGAAAATCGTCGCGATCGCCCAGACTAATATGGTTCCCGGCACGACGGGCACAAAAGACGCGACAACCCCGAAAATCATCACCACGAGCGATAGGGCGATGAGCGGTGTACTCGCAAAGGGCATAATATCCTCACGCTGAATAGGTATCTGGCAGATCGTTTAGGAATAATACGGTGTCGCCTGCCTTTAAGTTGCTCTGATACCAATTCACCGCCTCAGCCAGTGTTTCGACCACGCGCAAACGGTCGGCGGGAAAGCCCGCGCTCAGTAAGCCCGCTTTGATCGGTTCGGTC
Source organism: Candidatus Flexifilum breve (assembly GCF_016713355.1). Lineage (NCBI taxonomy): Bacteria > Bacillati > Chloroflexota > Anaerolineae > Aggregatilineales > Candidatus Flexifilaceae > Candidatus Flexifilum > Candidatus Flexifilum breve. The sequence goes on along the minus strand of NZ_JADJPI010000004.1, from coordinate 813,266 downwards.
TGTTGCGCGCCGACGAGGATCACGTCAGTGGCATGCTGCGCCGCGATTTCGCCGAGTTTGCGATTCTCCTGCTCCATGAGCGAACCGAGTTCGACCATGCCGGGGGTGATGAGTAATCGCTTGCCTGTCTGGTGCAGCGCCAGCACCTTGAGCGAGCCGATCACGCCGACCGGGTTGGCGCTGTAGGCGTCGTTGATCACGGTCACGCCGTTGGCATCCACCTGCCGCGTCAGGCGGCTTTCGGCGGGCTGCAAGCCGCGCACGCGCCCGGCGATCTCTTTGAGGGACATGCCTTCATGCACGGCGACGGCCGTTGCCAGCAGAATGTTAGTGACATTGTGCTCGCCGATGACCGAAGTCACGAACACCTCGCTTGCGCCCGTTTCCAGATCGGTGACGCGGAAGATCAGGTTGTCGAGCGTTTCGTTGATCTCCGAGGCGACGAAGCGCGGCGGATTCGGCGGCGGATTGGCGGGATCAACGGTTTTGCTGACCGTGAGGCGGGTCGCCGGGTAGCCACGCTCGATCATCTGGCGGACATACGGGTTATCCCAATTGAATACGCCCACGCCATCGGGCGGCAGCGCCTTGATGATTTCGTACTTGGCAATCGCCACGTTTTCTAAACTGCCAAAGCGTTCGAGATGCTGCGGGCCGACTTCGATCACCACGCTAATCGTTGGGTGCGTGAGTTCAGCGATGCGCTGAATTTCTCCCGGCACATATGCGCCCATCTCCGCGATGAAGTATTCGACGCGCTGGTCGTTGGCAATGTCGTTGTTGATGGCGATGCACACGCCCATGAGCGTGTTGTAGCTTTTGGGGGTGGGGTAGGCATGGTAGCGCCCATTGAGGATGTGCGCGATGTAGGTTTTGGTCGTGGTCTTGCCGTAGCTGCCCGTGACGCCGATCACGGTCGGGTTGACGCGTTCCAGCACGCGCTGTGCCCGGTTAATGAACTGCCGCCGGAAGAAAGCTTCGACAGGCGTCATGAGCAGATTGCCCGCGATCAGGAACAGCGGCGCGCACAGGAAGACGAGCAGACCCGCCAGTGTGAGGGCGATGCCGCGAAATTCGACATTGCTGATGGCGCTCACGAGCCCCGCGAATATCAGTAGCATGACGAGCGCCATCACCACGAACGCCGCGCCCAACATGCGTTTAGCGCGGTCGGTGGCGCGGAACTTCTTCTTGATTTCGCCTTCGCCGGGTGGAATGACCGCGATGAGTGCTGCGACGATGCCGATGATCGCCGGGAAGACGCTCTCCGGCGCTTCGGAGAGGAACGCAAACACCGAGCCGATCAGCGCGGCGGCGTTTGGGCGCGTCGGCAGCCAGCGGTCGCGTTTGGCGAACAGCCAGCGCAGATAACGCCCGCTCATGTACTCTTCAATCTGGTAGAAGCGCGCCTGTCGGTATATGCGGACGCACGTCCCGGCGATCCAGATTAGCGTTATAACAAGACTTAAAACATCAAGCATGTTGAGATTCCACGTTACTCAGATGCAAAGCCAAGCTGCGTTTTCCCCGATTTCTGGTCACTGAGCTTATAAGAGAGCATGACCGCCCCCATGCGGGATTGCAGGGTAGCTTGGGTTGACCATAGTCACGGCTTCGCGAGCCCCGGGGTGGTCCGGGCGGTCCCTCCGCCGTCTGAAAGCTGGTCGAAGTTCCCAGCCCCCCCCCCCCCCCCCAATGCGCTTCAAAGTATTTGCGATGTGCCACTGTCGCTATCGAAGCCCGAGGTTTTGCATCTCTGGCGCTTCGGTCGCCTGAAAAGCCTCTTGGTCGGAATCCGCCCACTAAAATTCAAGACCCATCGGCGCAACCCGAACAATGGCCGAACCAAAACGTTGATTCCGAAGGGCGTTTCGATCTGCTGCTTGATTCCCCACATGCTTGACGCTCCGTGTCAGTGCTTGAAAAAGTGGTCGAGGATGCGGACAGTTTCGGCGGGACGTTCGAGATAGCTGTAGTGCCCCGCGCCGGGGAAGGTGATCAATCCCGCGTCAGGGATGGTCTGTTCGAGCTTTTTTGCCTGCCACAGCGGTGTATCTTGATCGTTTTCGCCCCACAGCAGAATCGTTGGCGCTTTGATCCGCGCGGCGTAGGGCAGCAGGTCTTGGTTGACCACCTTGACGAAGGTCTCGCGCATGACGCCGCTCACGGCATTGAAATCGCTTGAGCCGTAGCGCTGGCCGTACCACGTGCGCAGACCGTCGGCCAAGCTTTTTGCGCCGACTTTGTAGAGCGTGTCGCGGATAGTTTTGTAAATAGTCAGCCGCGTGTTTGCCGATGGATTCGGCGGGTTGGGCACGCCTGCGCTGTCGATCAACGCGATTTTGCCGATGCGTTCCGGGTGTTCCGCGCCGAGCACAAGGCTGATGCGCCCGCCGAACGAGTGCCCGACCAAGTGAAACTTAGCTTGGCCGAGCGCGTCCAGCGCTTCGAGCACGCACTGCGCGTAGTCAGGTACGCTCCACGCGACAGATGGCGGTGGGGTTTCGCCAAAGCCGGGCAGATCGAACAGATGAACCGTGTGACCGAGCGGCGCAAGGCGATCCGCTAACGGCTGCATCAACTGAAGGTTCGCGCCCCATCCATGCAGCAAAACGACGGGCACACCGTCGCCACCTGTGACCGTCACATGCTGCATCATTCGACCGTGATCTTCGCGTTCAACGCCTGTAGTTTGCCGATAACGCCCGCAAACGTGTGCTCGATCACGTTCGCGTTGTCGATGTTGGAGATCCCGTCTGCGGCCAGCGCCGCCGCCAGCAGACCTAACCCGGCGCGCACGTCGGGCGTGTCCATGTAGACCGAGCGGAGGGGCGTCGGGCCGACGACGATGGCGCGGTGCGGGTCGCACAGCACAATTTGCGCGCCCATCGCTTTGAGCTTATCCACGAACAGCAGACGGTTGGCGAACAGCTTCTCGTGAATCAGCGATGTGCCGCGCGCCTGTGTCGCGATCACTGTGGCGACCGCGACCAGATCGGACGGGAAGCCGGGCCACGGCGCGGTTTCAATCGATGAGTCGACATCTTCTTCGCGGTTGGAGACGTTCAGCTTCTCGTGGCGCGGTACGAAGATCGTGCTCTCGTCGATGTCAAGTTGAATGCCCAGTCGCCAGTAGATTTTGGCGATGGCGCGCATGTCGCGCCCGCGAATGCCGTCAATTTGCACGCGACCACCCGTGAGCGCCGCCATCGCGGCGATGCTCGCCGCTTCGATGTGGTCCGCGCCGACCGTGCATTCCGTCCCGCTGAGTTCGGGTACGCCGAAGATGCGCAGCAGGTTCGAGCCGATGCCGTCAACGCGCGCGCCCATCGCCGTGAGCATGTGCGCGAGTTCCTGCACATGGGGTTCGCAGGCCGCGTTGTAGATCACCGTTTCCTTGCCGAGCCGTGCCGCCAGTAGCATGATGATTGCGGTAGCGGTGACGCTGGCCTGCGTGAGGATGATGTCGCGCTTCTCCCACGTTGCCGCTTTGATCTCGACCGCGTCGCTGCTGTTGACGACATCGAGGCCGAGATCGCGCAGGGCTTCGAGGTGCGGGCGGATGCGATTAAGCGGGAAATCGAGTTCCAGTCGCGCCACCTGCCGCCGCACGAGCAGCGGCGCGACCAGCAGCATCGTGCCGAGTGACACATCCGTGTCTTCGTGGGTGAGCACGCGCCGCGTCAGTTGATCGGCTTTGATGGTCAGCGTCGCCTCATCCGTCCACGTCACCGACACGCTCATGGCGCTCGCCGCGCTGATCGCCGCGTGCGTGCTGGCGGTCTTGGGCACGTTGTGCAGTGTCACCGGCTGATCGGTCAGCAGCGCCGCCGCGATCAACGCCAGCGCCGCGTTCGCATTCCCCGATGGGCGGTAGGTTCCGTTCAGCGGTTGGCGTCCTTCAACGCGAATCAGCATAAAGTGTCCTTCCATACACGCCGGGATTATACACAAAAATGGTTAACCACAGAGAACACAGAGTAGATCACGAGAAGAGAGGTACAAGAGCACGCATATCAAGCCAGCAGTGGCATCTCTAGACCCTGGTTTCTTCTCTGTGTTCTCTGTGGTTCAATTCTTGAGCGCGATGGCGATACTCGCCGCGGTGCGCGCATTGTTGATGAGCAGGGCGGTGTTCGCGCCGCGCGACTTGCCTTCGGTCAGTTCGGCTACGCGCCCGAGCACGTACGGCGTGATCCGCTTGCCGACGATGCCGAGGTCATGCGCTTCCTTCGTCGCCTGTTCAATCGCCGCTTCGGCGTCCTCTTTGAGTTCCTCTTCCGCGGGCACGGGCACGGCGATCAGAATGCCATGCTTGGCTTCCAGCACCTGCGCCGCCTTGATGATCGCGGCGACCTGCGCGGGCGTCTCGACGCACACATCAATCGGCAGGCCGCTCGACCGCTGGTAGAAGGCGGGAAGGGTATCTGTTCCCAAGCCAATGATCGGCACGCCCTGCGTTTCCAGCACTTCCAGCGTGAGCGGCAGGTCGAGAATCGATTTCGCGCCAGAACACACCACGGCGACGGGGGTGCGCCCAAGTTCGATCAGGTCGGCGGACACATCGAACGGCTGACCGCGATGCACGCCGCCGATGCCGCCCGTAGCGAATACGGGAATGCCCGCCTTGTGCGCGACGATCATCGTCCCGGCGACGGTGGTTGCGCCGTCTTCGCCCAAGCCGACCGCAATCGGCAGGTCACGGCGGCTGCATTTCCTCACATTTTGGGCTTCGGCCAACATAGAGAGTTGATCAGCCGTCAAGCCGACGGTGATTTGGCCCTTGAGAATCGCAATCGTCGCGGGCGTCGCCCCGGCCTCACGGATGGCGTTTTCCATGGCCGCGGCGGTATCGAGGTTAGTCGGGTAGGGCAGCCCGTGGGTGATGAGGGTAGATTCGAGCGCCACGATCGGGCGCTGGTCGGCGAGCGCCGCTTTGACTTCCGGCGAAAAATGCAAGTGGGTCATAGCTATACCTGGTTTTCTGTGCATACGCCGCACCTCACAAGCGAGGTACGCGTGATTGGCGATTTTCAGCGAAGATGAATTTTAGCTGACAAAGCCGCGCGCGCCTATTGCCTGTCTTATGCGCGCGCGTTATAATGTAGTTTGTTACAAAATTTGCGTAGATAGGGCTGAAATGACCTCACCTCAAACTGAGACGATCCGCGAACATCGGCGGCAGACCCGTTTGGCCATCTATCTGCCATTTGCGGGCGGCATTCTGCTGCTGGTGCTGCTGCTGGTGATCGCCGCTAATCAGGGTGGGGCGCGGATTGGCGTGATCAGCGATGTTTCCTGACGCTGTTCATCCTGTGCCCGCTGGTGCTCTGCATGTTCCCGATCTACCTGCTCATGGTGTTGATGGTCGTCGGCATGGGCCGCGCGCACGATAAGACGGCGCAGACGATGAGCCGCATCGAAGGCGTGACCGTCAAACTGCGCGACCGCACCTACAGCCTCACCGACCGGGCGGCGCGCGTCTCAATCAATGTAAATTCGCGCTTCGCCTTCATCGACAAACTCAGCAATTTTGGAAGCCCATCACGAAAGGGATCAAATGAGCAATCTTCTTCCTAACCCCACCCCGCGCAACGATGCGTGGAAAACCCAGTCCTATATCATCGGCGCGGCGGCCGGGCTGTTGTTCGGGTTGATTTCGGCCTACATGTACACGCGGGCTGCGTACGACAACGGTCAGCCGCAAGACGGCTCGAACCGCGTGCAGACTGGCGATGTGATCGGCCTGGGGCTGGCGGCGCTGGCGATGGTGCGCCAGATCGCGGAGATGGGGAAGGGACCCGAACCCAAGCGTGGTAAGAAGAGATAAGGGAAGCGAATTCGATGTGTGGTCGTTACGTTCTGATTGCCGATCCCAACCTGATCCAGCAAGAGTTTAATCTGTCGGGCGTTCTGGAGATTGGCGGCCAGCGCTATAACATCGCTCCGACGCAGACTCTGCCCGTCATCACCAACGAGAAGCCGGGCGAAATCTCGTATTTGCGCTGGGGGTTAGTTCCGTCATGGTCGAAGGATCCCTCTATTGGCGCGAAAATGAACAATGCCCGCTCGGAAACCGCGGCGGAAAAGCCGTCGTTCCGCACGCCGTTCCGCCGTCGCCGCTGCTTGATCCCGGCGAGTGGCTTCTACGAATGGCAGCAGCGCGAAAACGGCAAAGCGCCGATGTTTATCTCGCTGAAAGACCGCGAAGTGTTCGCTATGGCGGGCTTGTGGGACATCTGGACGAGTCCCGAAGGTCAGGAACTGCGGACGTTCAGCGTGCTGACGACCGACGCCAACGAGTTCATGCAGCCGATTCACGACCGCATGCCCGTGATCCTGCGACGTGAGGATTATGGACTGTGGCTGAGCGATAACGTCGCCGTGCCTAAGCTGCAATCGCTGATGCGGGGCTATGACCCCAAGCTGATGACTGCGTACGAAGTGTCGAAGGCGGTCAACAAGGCGGGTATGGACACGCCGGAGTGCATCGTCCCCCTCGCTTCATAAACGACCAAGAATAGATTCAACACAAAGACGCCACGACGCGAAGACGCGAAGACGCAAAGTGCGATTGAACTTCGCTCCTTTGCGCCCTAGCGACTTCGCGTCTTTGCGTTGAGTCTTTAGTCTTTTTAGTTCAGCCGCTTCTCGACAATGTCTTTGAAGGGGTCGGTGCCGGGCTTAATGAGCACCTCACGGCTGCGGCGATCCGCTTTGAACTCGCCGACCACGCCTAATTCCACCAGCAAATCCATGATGCGCGCCGCGCGCGGATAGCCGAGGTTGAGTTTGCGCTGAATCAGCGAGGCGGACGCTTCGCCTTCCGCCACCACCACGCTGATCGCCTGTTCGAGCATGGGATCGGTTTCCGCGAGGACTTCACGGCGCGTCAGGCCGCGTTCCCACGGGGCCGGTTGATAATCCGGGCCGGGGTTCTTGGCATCTTCTTTCTCTTTCCACGCCTTCCAGTATTCGACCACGCCGCGCACTTCGTCGTCGGTAACCCAGCAGCCTTGCAAACGGCGCGGTGCCATCGCGTCGGCGGCTTGGTAGAGCATGTCACCGCGCCCCATGAGCGTTTCCGCGCCGACTGAGTCGAGGATGACGCGCGAGTCGGTGCCAGAAGCGACGGCAAAGGCAATGCGCGAGGGGAAGTTCGCCTTGATCAATCCGGTGATAACGTCAACGCTGGGGCGCTGCGTCGCCACGACCAGATGCATGCCGACCGCGCGTGCCATCTGGGCGAGACGAGTGATGGTCTTTTCGGTTTCGTCCGGCTGCGAGAGCATCAGATCGCCGATTTCGTCGATCAGGATAACGATGTACGGCATGTATTCGTCACGCTTCTTGCGCCCGAGGCGTGAATTGTAGATGTCGATGTTGCGCGCGGCGTTCTCTTCGAGAATCTTGTAGCGCCGATCCATTTCGCGCGTGCACCAGCGGAGCACGCCGATGATGCGTTCGAGTTCGGTTTCCACGTTGCCGAGCAGATGCGGCAGGCCGTTGAAGCGGCTGAGTTCCACCATTTTCGGGTCGAGCATGACCAACTTGACCAGATCCGGGGGAGTTGTCCATGACGAGCGAAGTCGCCATGGCCGCGATGCACACCGACTTGCCCGAGCCGGTTGTCCCGGCGATCAGCAGATGTGGCATGGTCGCCAAGTCAATGCCGACGGGCGCACCAGATACATCCCGACCAAGCGGGATAAAGAGCGGCGATTTCTTCTTCTGCGCCTGCTCAAAATAGGCTTTGCTCTCGTAGACCGACCGCAGCGCGACCGTGCTCGGCTTCTTGTTCGGCACTTCAATGCCGATGTAGCTGTGACCGGGGACGGGCGCTTCGAGGCGCAAGCGCTTAGCCGATAGGGCGAGCGCGAGGTCGCTGGACAGGCTGACGATCTTGTTGATGCGCGTGCGGCTGAAGGCGAGTTCGCCTTCGGTATTGGTCGACTCGCGGAAGGGCTGAATCGCGAACTGCGTGACGGTCGGGCCCACGCGCACATCGACCACATCCACATCGATGTCGAATTCGAGCAGCGTGTTTTCGATCAGCACGACGTTGTGATTGATCTCGCTCTCTTCGGGGAGCTGGAGATCGATGTCGTGGAGCAAATCGAGTGCGGGCAGATGCGGATCGCGCTTGCCGACCTGCCGGGCTTCGCGCATGTTTTCGACGGTGAAATAGCGCTTCACGCGGCCATCGGGGCGCTCGACCATCTGCGGCGTGCCCTTTTTGGCGGGTTGGCGCGTGCCAATCGCGTTGAAATTGGCGACCGTTTCGCGGCGCTGGAACAGCGGGTGCTGCGACACATCGATGGGTGCTTCGGCGTCCTCCGCCGCGTCGACCGTGCTGGCAGCGGTCGCCACACCGGGGCGCATGGAAGGTGGCAGATTGTCGGGCTTCACGCGGATCCGCATGATGCCATACGCCTTGACGCGCTGCACATTGGCCGCGCTGGCGGTGGGTACGAGCGCCGGGACGCCTGCCTGATCGATGACGACGGTGGTATCCGGCTTGAGCGCAGTATCCAGCGTGGTTTTGATTTCAGGTTCGGCTTCCGGCGGTGGGCGCAGGCGGTCAGCGGAGTCGCGCAGCGCTGTGGTGATGCGGCTCAAGAAGTTGATCACGGTGGCGCGGCGGATGCCGATGACCATCGCAATCGCTATGACGAAGAGCGCGCCATACACGGCCAGCGCCACGCCCGACCCGAGCAGACTGGTGATAATCGACGAGAGCGCCCAGCCAACCTGACCGCCGCCGCGCCCGAGCCGCGCCAATGCGCGCAGTTCGGTTTCGCCGGCCAGCAGGTGCAGCAGCGCCAACGCCGACAGGAAGGCGATCTCCAGCGCGAGTATGCGCCGTGTCGGAAAGCGGATGACGATGCCGAGCTTAGGCAGCAGAATAATCACGCCAAGGCCGAAAATGCCCGCGCACACAATGGCGCTGCCGTAGCCGAACAGCCCCGTGAGCGCGCTTGACCACGCCGCGGCGACGCTCGCATCCGGGGAAGCATTGAGCAGCGACAGGAACGACATCACGCCGAAGATGATCAGCACAATGGCGGCGATCTCGTCGCCCCACGGCGGCAGGGCGTCGAGAATCGTATCCCAGAACTCCGGCTTGACGGTGTATTTGTCAAGCCGGTCGGAACGATCCTCGACGGGCGGTGGTGCGGCTTTGGCCGTCTTGTTATTCGCTTTTGTGTCGGGCTTCTTCGCCTCGACTTTACTGGATTTACCCTGAGCCAACGGTTTACCCTACTAGGAAATGGAACGCAGGCTGAGCCCGAGGCGTCGCGCGCGTCCATCGATGCTCAGAATGCGGGCGTTGATCTCCTGCCCCTCCGAGACGACGTTGCGCGGGTGGAGGAAATGCCCCTCCGCCAGTTCGCTGACGTGGATCAACCCTTCCAGGCCTTCCTCAATGCGGGCAAACGCGCCGAAATCGACTACATTGGTGATCACGCCCTGCACGTTTTCGCCGATCTGGTAGCGCAGGTGCACCGTTTCCCACGGGTCGTCATGCAGACGTTTGAGGCTGAGCGCGATGCGCCCGGCTTCCTGATTGACCTCCAGCACGTAGGCCGTGACTTCTTGCCCACGTTCCAGAATATCCGCGGGATGCCCGACGCGCCCCCAGCTCAGTTCGCTGATGTGAATCAAGCCTTCCAGCCCGCCGAGGTCGACGAATGCGCCGAAGTCGCACAGGTTGGTGACCTTACCGGAGATGCTGTCGCCCGTGCTGAGGCGCGCGAGGATGTCCGCGCGTTCGCCACGTTCCGCTTTAGCAGCACGTTCTGAGAGAATAAAGCGATTCTGTTCTTCGTTGAGTTCGATCACGCGCAAAACGAGCTGCTGTCCCACGCGATTCAGCAGCGTTTTGCGGCGGGCGAGATCGTTAGAGGTGGCCGGAAAGTCGAGCAGTTGGCTGGCGGGGACGAACCCGCGCAGCGACCGCCATTCGACGAGTAGACCGCCGCGGTTATAACCCGAGACCAGTAAATCGATAACTTCGTCATCCTGCATAATGCGGCGGACTTCATCCCAGTCCGAACCCTGCGGTTCGACCGACATCGGGGGAATGTAATCTTCGGTAGCTTCGCTCGACTGCGAGTGGTGCTGGTCTTCAACTGGAACGGTTTCCGCGAATTCCCCTTCATGTAACAGCGCCGCCCAATACCCCTCCTCAAGCGGCGGGGGCGGCGTGTGGTCCCGACGCTGTACATTCGCGGTCATGCTTTTATCCTCTAAAACTTACGATAAACACGTTTCTTTAACGCTGATTTTCAGTTGGTTGTTAGCTAATCCTAGTATACAGGTCGCGCTCGTTTCGCACAAGCGGGCTAAATCTTCCCCCACAGTCTCAAACAGTTTCGAGACATGTCGTAATGGTTTAGAACAGCTTAGGAAGGGGAGATGCTGTCCGCGATCCGGCTTGATCCCAACGCCGATCCGGTCAGCTTGTTATGTTCGTTACGCCGTTTTCGTGACGGATTGGAACGCGTCCGGTTTAGTCCGCTGTGCCGTTGAGCCGTTCGGTTTCCATAGCAAGGAGGGTATCGGCGACGGCATACACGGCGATCAACTGCTTGCGGTAAAAGTCCGGTTCGCTCATCGAGAGTTTGTAGGCGGCTTCGCGGACCTTCATTTTGTCGACAAAGCGCATCTGCACGATGTTGTATATCATCCACTCGGGCGCAGTCGATTTCGGCGCACCGTCGGGTTTTTGCCGCTCAATCGCCTGCTGGAGTACGCTGCGCAGCGCGCGCACGGCATTGTTATCATTGGCGGGCAGAGCATCTTTGACGATCTGCATATCGAGGAGGGTGCTGCTGGAGAGGCCAGGACCGCCCCAGTAATGGCGCAGTGCGGCGCGTACCTGTTCGCGGAACTGCTCTGTGTCCACGTCGATGGCTTTGGGCGCTGTCCCGTCGCGTCCCTGCGCGTATTCGAGCTCAGCGGCGGCGGTGCGCGTGAGCACAATCTGCGGCAGCAAGCCTTCCAGCGCGGCGTAGACATCGGTCTGCAGACGCATGTCATCCAACGCGCCGGATGCGCGGCGGGTGAAGGTTTTGAGCATAGCCGCGTCATCTTCGTCGAGATCGACTTCGACGGCACGCGCCTGAATCCCCATGAAACCGACCAGTTCGCTGGTGTCACTGCGCAGGCTGTACAACGGCATGAGCCAATAGGTGTGCCACGTGGCGATGTGCAGTTCGTCGACGCCGTTGCGCAGCAGTTGGTCAATGGTGGCAGTTTCCTCGGCGAGGAGGGCGGCGCTCGGACGAATCGAACCGACGGCGGCGATCACCTCGGGCGCGCTGTCGCTCAGCCCAGCGACGAACGCGCTGTTCACGCGTAGATAGTCGCAGGTGGACGAGAGCGTCGCTTCGAGCAGTTGGAGCAGGTCGGAGCGGGTGAGTAGGCGTTCGCTCAGGTTCTGCAGCTTTTCCAGTTGATCGGCGTCCTCACCGCCGTAGACCAGACGGCGTTCGAGGAAGGGCAGCGCCAGCGCGATGCCCCACTGCCAGCCGAGCACAACGGCGACCACCGCGAAGGGCATGAAGTCCTGTCCGGGCAGGCCGAGGATGCGCGTCGCCGGGGCCGTGAAGGTGATCACTACCAGCGCGAGCAAGGCCGTCGCCGGGCCGCGCAGAATGAAGCGCATGAGGTCGACCTTGACGACGCGGTCAGGGATGCGCGAGCCGAAAAATGAGAGCGGATAGGCGAGGAACAGCAGCATGAACACGACGATCACATTTGTCAGGTTGACGAGGAACAACCCGGTCAGCGTGAACTCACTGCCTTGGCCTAAGAGCAGGCTGAACGGGAAAATGCCGAAGGCGGGCGTGAGCATTGCCACCTGTAAATAGCCCATACGCCGCCGCGTAGAGCGGGCGAGGCACCGTTTACGCGCGCGCTGCACATTGATGAATGCGGCGACCGTCGCCCCGAAGAAGTGAACGAGGTAGGCGGGCAGCACGGGGCCGGCTTTGACGCCATACACCAGGCCAAACGTGCTGAATTCCGGGATCAGACGCACGGGCGTGAGCAGGGTGTCAGTAAACGCCGCCGCAATGAGAAACACCGTGCTGATCGCGTACAGGATGCGGATCACGCGTTTGCGGCGGCCACGCGAGGGCAGGCCCGTGGTCGCGAGCAGCGCGTCGGAGAGGTGATAGAGCGCGACCGGCATGTAAGCAATGCCGATCCACTGCACGCGCAGCATCGCCTGATACGTGCCCGGTGTTGGCCCCAACGCCGTGAAAGTATCCACCAGATAGGCGATGGTCATGAAGCCGAGCACAATGCCCGACGTGCGCGCCACCCGGTTGTCGAAGCTGCGGGTGAGGTTGTAGAGCGCCAGCGAGGCCGCGATCACCACAATCGCCGCCGCGAGCGTCTCATTCATCAGTTCCAGCGCATAAGCGAGCGTTTCCTGCACGTTGCACCCTTACCGCAGCGATTGGCTGAAGTAGACCGCGATGTCTCGATTGCGAAATTGCTGATCGTTATAGCCACAGAAGGCGAAGCCGCTGTGCTGGCAAAACTGGATCGCCGGGTAGTTCTTAGTCTGCGTTTCGATGATCAACCGGGTCAGGTCGTGCTCTTTCGCCCACACGCCCGCAATGGCGACGAGGCGCGCGCCCACGCCCATGCGGCGGTGCGACCGGGTGACGACGATGTCAGTGATCAAGCCGATCTGGTTGAGGTAGTCGCGGCGCATCGCCAAATAGCCGATGACGCTGCTGTCGTCGCGGCGGGTGGCTACGAGAAAGCATTGGTTGCCGGGGAGCATACTGCGCAGGCGTTTTTCGTCGGCTTCGTGCGCCACTTCGATGACGCGGGGCAGGCGTTCACGCCGGAAGCTGATGTGCCAGCCTTCTTCCTGCCGGATGGTCATCTGCCAGACCGTATCCGTCTCGAAGCTGTGATCCAGCGCCAAGGCGTCCGGGAGATCGGACTCTAAGCCGTCACGAATTTGAAAAGGGGTAGGGGTACTCATGCAAGGTAAGCGTCCCCGAATGTCCCGCTGACATAAATGTCCACCAGCGGACCATCACCCTCGCGGGCGAGGTAGGCGCCAGCAGCATCGTCGCGGGTGTAGCGGTTGTCATCGACGTGAATCTTGAAGAAGCGCGCGCCGCTCACGGTCACGCGGGCATTGACCCCGGTCGGGACCAGTACCTGAATATTGCCGAGTGTCGATTTGAGGATGAGCGGTTCAAAGGCTTCAGCCGGGGCGATGAGGCGAATGTCGCCAAAACCCGTCGCGATCACGGCACGCTGGACGATCAACCCGGTGAGGTCAAAATTGGCTTGGCCAAGGTGCGTGCTCACGAGCAGCGTCCACGGCAGGTCGTGCGCGAGGTTCATTGACCAATCGGCGAACGACAGCCACGGGGTGGCCGCGCGATTCATAAGGAGCGTAGCGTGATTGTCCTGAACATCGAGGGCGGGGCGGCTGTTAACCGCATATTGTCCGGCGATCAAGCGGCCTTCGCGCTGCAGGGGCTGCGCGCTCACGTCGATTTCGCCCGCGCTGATTTCCAGCGTCGCGCGTTCGACGCTGCCGCGCGTAATGCCGAACGTGCGGGCTTCCCCACCCGAAAGCAGGTCACCGCGCAGGAGGATGATCGCGCCGAGGATCACGAGGATCAACGGCGCGAAGGCTCCCACATTAAAATCCGCGAGCAGGAGGAAGTTTTGCAGCAGTAAGACGATCCCCAGCGCGATCAGCGCCAGTGATCCAACCAGCATTCCTCGGGTAGCGCGCACGCGGGTCTACTCCTCGTAGAGATAATCGCGCAGAATGACATGCGCGGACGACTGACGCAGGCGGTTAAGCGCCTGAGCCTCCAATTGTCGCACGCGTTCGCGCGTGACGCCAATCGCTTGCCCAACTTCTTCCAAAGTGTACACGCGACCGTCTTCGAGACCGTAGCGCAGGCGCAGAATTTGCGCTTCGCGGGCGGGCAAGCGGTCGAGCGCGGCGTTCAACTGCTCGTGGAGCAGGTTGGTCGCCACTTCTTCGGCGGGGGCGGGGCTGGTCACATCTTCGACGAAATCGCCGAAGGTCGAATCGCCTTCTTCGTCGATGGGCGTTTCCAGGCTGACCGGGCGGCGCGCGATTTCCAGCAGGTTTTCCACCTTGTCGGGCGTCGTTTCCATCCCGGTTGCCAGTTCGTCAATCGACGGCTCGCGGCCTAGTTCTTGCGTCAGGCGCATTTGCACGCGGCGCATCCGGTTAAGCTGATCGCCCATATGGACGGGCACACGAATCGTGCGTCCCTGATCGGCGACAGCGCGGCTCACGGCCTGCCGGATCCACCACGTCGCATACGTGCTGAACTTATGGCCACGCCGGTATTCAAACTTGTTGGTTGCGCGGATCAAGCCGATGTTGCCCTCTTGAATGAGGTCAAGGAACGGCACGCCACGCCCGATATACTTCTTGGCGACGCTGATCACGAGACGAGCATTCGCCCGGACGAGATGTTCCTGCGCGGCTTCGCCATCGGCGACTTTTTCGCGCAAGGTGTACACGTCATCGAGCGGCAGTTCGTCGCCGCGCTCCGCGAGAATGTCCGAAGCGTGCTTGCCGATTTCCATTCGCTTGGCAAGACTCACTTCTTCGTCTGCGGTGAGCAGCGGTACGCGACCCGCTTCTTTCAGATAGAGTCCGACAACGTCATCGCTGTCGAGCGCTTGCTGATAACCCAAATCCTCGATCAAATCGTCATCCCGATAAAACACGAGGTCGGATTCATCTTCCTCCACCATATCCAATCCCATATCGACATCCCCATTCTGTCCCATGTTATACAAGGAACGAGGGTCTGGTTCGCTCTGAGAGACGACGTCGATGCCTGCATCGAGCAGTTCTTCCATGACGTCATCAAGCAAGCTGATGTCGCGTTCGGCATCAGGGAAAACGGCCAGCAAGTCATCATAGCTGAGGCTGTTGCCTTGCTTACGCGCTTTCTCGATGAGTTGGTTACGGAGTTCGTCTTTCTGTACCATTACCGTAAGCATACACTATGCACCACACGCGATACACCGTCGTTTACAGAACATAAATTAGACGAAGTATCACGAAGAATCTTACGTCTAAACTAAGATTATGACGCAAAAGAGGACGGCTGACTAACAAGATAACAGGCAGGAGATGTAGAGCCTGCCTGTCCCTAACTGCGATCAAACAGAATATCGAGTATTAAAAAATCTGTCAAGCAACTGGCGGATTTCTTAATACACTGATCAGGAAATCTACGGCGGCACGCTCCAAAATATAGATTTCTACCCGTTCGTCCACCGCCGCATAATAGCCGGTCTCCGTTGGGTTGCGAAAGCCTACCACGATCCCATGCGTTGTGCCATCAGTTAGTACAAATTCGACAGTTAGTCCCGCAATCGGCACGAATCCGTACACGCTCAGGTCGCTTTCAGGCTGCAGCGTGGACGTGTACGGCAGCAGAATCATGGTGCGCGCGATCAGGTCAGCGACCGGTGTGTTGAGCATGCCGCTGGCCTCGGGAGCGGTCCACGTGCCGTCGACCGCTCGGTTGAGCACAAACGTCAAGCCTTCACCGGGACTGTTGAGACGGACTGCCTGAACATCAGTATCCGCGAAGCCGCTGAATACACGGTTTTCGGCATACGGCGACGGTTCTTCGGTGGGCTGCGACTGGAGCAAGACCAGCGCCGCCAGCACAACGAAGACCACCGCGAAGATCACCATTAAACGACGGTCGCGTTTCATCGGCGCACCCGCCGCGCCCAGATCGCCAGCCCGGCGACCAGCACCACACCCGGCATCATGATCAACGTGATGAAGCTGATCAGGTCGAGCGTTGCGCTGTCGATGAAGATCAGCGGGACGCCCGCGCTGTAACCCTGCACGCCGAAGCGGATTTGCTCGTCCATGCCCGTCAGCCACGCGATGCCGTCAGTGAAGAGTACCCCATTGCCGGACGCCGCCAATACCGATCCGTTGCTGACGAAGTTGCTGTCCCCGACCATGAGGATCTTCGCCCCGGTCGTCTGATCCCATGACCACACGACGGTGGTTAACTGCGGCGGCAGGTCGGTCGCGGGGTCATAGCTGTAGGTGTTGGTATCGCCGAGCGTGCGCAGGTCGGTTTCGCCATAGCTGACCTCTGATGACAGCGTAATCTGCCCGTTGGCGATGTCGGCGGGCGCGGTTTCGAGATCCACTTGCAGGGCGCGCGCCACGCTGAACAGCAGCGGGTTCTCCGCCGGATCGAGCCGTTCGCCGAGCGAGGTCGCCGTGTAGACATAGGCAGCGATGATGTCGAGCGGGGTTTCGCCGCTCGTATCTGGCGATTCGACCACCGCGGCGTCGAGCGCGCGAATGCCGTAGTTGGCCCACAAATAGGCGTTGAACGCGCCGTCCTGCTTGAGGAAGGGATCCTCGTTGTAGAGCACATCGGTCATGATGAACAACGCGCCGCCCCGCGCCAGATAGCGGTCGACCACGGCGATTTCGGCATCGGTTAAGTCGGTGAGCGGACGCACGAACAGCACCGCGCCCGCATCGCGGGGAATATCGCCGTTCGCCGCGGCGATGTCGCTCAAATCGAGCGGTAACGTGACGAGCCCACTCTCCTGCATGCCCGCGTTGATGCCAGACACGCCTTCCTGCGTGCTGTCGAGCGGATCCCGTTCGCCACTGCCCGTGTCGAAGTAGACGCGAATCGAGCCGGAGATCAGCAAGCGCAAAATCGCCTGGGTGATGTCGCGTTCCTGATTGGCCGTGCGCGGTACCCGCGCCAGCGTATTGAAATCGACCGAGCCATCGTCGTTCAAATACGAGACGAACACCTGTCCATCTTCTTCAACACCGTAGCGTGACGCCAGCGCGGGCTGTTCGTCAGGATCAATATACAGGCGGGTGACTAGTCCATCGGAGGCCGTCTCGTACAGGCGGAAGAACTGATCATCGATTTCGCGGGTGGGCAGGTAGTCGGAGGTGTAAAACCCGGTGATACGAATGGGGCGGTAGAGGCGCCGGAGAATGCCTTCGGTCTCCGCGCTGAGCGTGAAGCGCTGCCCCTGCGTGAGATCGAGCGTGAGCGCGCCGCGCTGAAAGAACAAAAAGGCGAGCGCGACGATGCCGATGAGCATGAGCGTCGAAAACACGGTGACCGTGCCGAAGCGCATGCCGCGCCCGGTGATGAAGGCGCGGAATTCGGTCGGCGTCATGACGGCCCACAGGACGATGCCAACCAGACCGAGGACGAAGGCGGCAATGATGTAGGGGGTCACGCCGCCTTGCCAGATCAAGCCGATGACGGCGGCGATGAGCGCGGCCACCCCCATGTAGCTGGCGAGCGTGGCGATATGCCCGCGCCGGATGATGATCGGTTGTCTCTGCATCAGCGCACCCTGTTCGATTCGATGACGCGGATCGTCACATACAGCACGACGGTGATGATTCCGGCGAAATACACGATGTCTTCGGCGCGAATGAGGCCGGAGGCGAACGAAGTCGAGAAGTGGCCTTGCAGCGACAGCGCGCGCACGACGCGGGCGACATCGATGTTGGCGACAATTTGCCCCGCCTGATCGCCCATCCACATGAGGAACAATACGATCATGCTCAGGAATGCCGCAACGATCTGGTTTTCGGTCATGGCGGAGAAGAGCATACCAACGGTGAGCGTCGCGCCGCCATACAACCAGATGCCGACATACGCGCTGATCGCCGCGCCGATATCGGGCTGCGTGATGCTCAACAGGATGAACTGGTAGATGAAGGTGAGGATCATGAGCAGTGTGAAGTAGAACCACGCGCCGAGGAACTTGCCGAACACGATGCTGGCATCGGTGACGGGCGCAGTCATGAGCAGTTCGAGCGTGCCCTCACGCCGTTCTTCCGCAAACAGGCGCATGGTCAGGAGCGGCGCGAAGAAGATCATCGTGAAGGACATGACCAGCGGCACGAGCGCGGGTTCGGCGGGTTTGAGGGTCATGCTGCCCTGCAGGTCGCTGTTGAACAGCACCCCGGTCAGCACGAGCACCGCCGCCGTGATCAGGTAGGCAAAGGGAGAGGCGAAATATTGCCCGACTTCGCGGCGGAACACAATCCATGTCGCCATGGCTAGCCCTCCTTCACCAGTTCGAGGAACACATCTTCAAGCGAGGTGGTGACCGGGCGCATTTCCAGCAAGGTCACACCCGCCGCGCTGATGTGCGCCGAGAGTTCGCCGCGCACGTCGGTGTTCGCCTTAACCGTGAAGCCGTCGCCGCTGCCCTCGACATGGGTCACACCGGCGACGCTGGCCAACAAGTCGCGCACTTTCTTCTTGTCTGCACCGCGCGTGACCACATAGAGCGTCGAACCGGGTTGGAGTTGGCGGCGCAAATCCGCGGGTTTGCCCTGCGCGACAATTTTGCCGTGGTTGATGATCAGAACACGGTCGCAGACCTGTTCCGCTTCGCTCAGAATGTGCGTGCTGAACAGCACCGTGTGATCTTGACCGAGCGCCCGCACCGCGTCGCGCACTTCGATCACCTGCTGCGGGTCGATGCCGATGGTCGGCTCGTCGAGAATGATCACGGGCGGGTTGTGCACCAGCGCCTGCGCCAAGCCGAGCCGCTGCTTCAAGCCTTTGGAGAGGTGGCGCACGAGTTGATTCTGGCGGTCGGTCAGGTGAAAGCGGGCGAGCGCCGCATCGACGGCGGGTTTGCTCGCTTTGACGCCGCGCAGCTTCGCCCAGAAGGTCACATAGCCGCGCACGGTCATATCCGGGTAGAGGGGGACGCGTTCCGGCAGGTAGCCGACATTCCGCCGTGCTTCCAGCGAGTCCTCGACGATGTCGTGTCCGGCGATCTGGGCGCTGCCGGTGGTCGGCGGCATGAACCCGGTGAGCATACGCATGGTCGTGGTTTTGCCCGCGCCGTTCGGCCCGAGCAGCCCGACGATTTCGCCCTGTTTGGCGGTGAAACTGATGCCATCTACGGCGAGACGATCACCGTAGCGTTTGGTTAAGCCTTTGGCTTCGATCATGAGTCGTGGTATCTCGATCTGTGCTTCACAACTTCGATGCTAACCCCGGCCATAGGGAGCGTCAAGCGGGCAAAGGCGTGATCTATGCAATTTCGAACAAAATCCCGGTAGAATGAGGTGCAGTCAAGGAGGTCGCAACGTGATTCGTTAACTGATCCTTTGGAACGCTTCTCATCGGTTTTGACCGGGCATTCGCCCCTGCTTTGATTCGTCCAAAACCAGCCAAAGGATTTAAGCATGACGCATACTGACGTGTTTATCGTCCTCGACAGTGACCACAGTGTACTGCTGATCGATGGTCTTCTCCCCCAAGTTTCTCATGATTTTCATTTCTGGCAGGCGTGTGCCGAAGCTAACCGCGCGCTAAAAACCGCCTTCGGTATTGAAGTGATCACGATCCGTGTCACGCAAACCGAGTGGGGCGATGACACGCGCTTCACCTACCTGATGCAGTACCGCGGCGGCGATCTCCCGCCCAACGCGGCGTGGACATTTCCCGACCGTGCGTCGCCAGCCGCGCAAGCAGCTTTGGCATGGTTGGTGACCGAACATCCGCACCGCGTCCCGTGGTATCGCCCAGATTTTTCCGACCAGATCACACAGACCATGCATGATCGGTTCGGCACGGGGACTCACTTAGAACAGGTCCGCTCGTGGGGGCGCTCGGCGATCTGGCGCTTGCAGATCACCGACACGACCGCCTACCTCAAACTCGTGCCGCCGATGTTTGCTCATGAACCGCAGTTGTCGGCGTGGTTGGCACAGGCGTTCCCGCAGTGCGTCCCGGCAATCATCGCGGCTGAACCAGGGCACTGGTTCGTTATGGCGGACTACGGTGGCGTGTCGCTGTTTGCTGAGAGCAAGCGCGAGATCACGTTGTGGGAGCGGTCGCTCCGGGAGTATGCGCGGTTTCAGCAGGCGACCCCCGCCGCTATGCCACGGCTCGTCGCCGACACGGGGGTGCCTATTCGTGACTTGACGTGGATTGAGGCACGCTGGCGAGCACTGCTGAGCGACGAGGATACGCTGAACCGGGGTTATCAACCAATCAGCGCCGAGGAGCGCGCCCAGCTTGTCGCCGCTGCGCCAAAGATCGCGGCGGCGGTGGAGCGGCTGCGGGAGGCGGAACTTTCGACGCTCACGCATGGCGACTTTTGGGCAGGCCAGATTGTGCAGACCGAGGATGATCGCGTGTTGTTCACGGACTGGTCGGACGCGGCCGTCGCGCATCCGTTCTTCGACGTCGCGTTCTTCCTCGCGGAAATCAGCGCTGACCTGCCGGATGTACCCGGCGCTAAAGATCGCTTAGTGCAGGCGTATCTCAGCGAATGGGGTGAACTCGGCAGCACAGAGGCGTACGCTGCGGCGGAGATCATCGCGCCGCTGTACACCGCGCTGCGCTACCACCACGATATTCTGCCGCGCATGGAGATCGCGTGGGAGATGGAGAACATGCTGAACTACAACCTGCGGTTGATGCTCAAGGCGTGTACGGAACAAGCCTGAGCAGAGGGTAGGGGCGCACGGCCGTGCGCCCCTACAATATAAATCATAAATCGCTATTCGCCGGCTAGTTGATACACGCGCACGTAGTCGACCAGCATGGTCTGCGGGAACTGTGTCGTTTCGTCGGGATAGCCCGGCCAGTTACCGCCCACGGCGAGGTTGAGCAGGATGAAGAAGTCGTGATCGAAGACCCACGGGTTGCCGCGCACATCAGCGGGCGTGAGCATGTGGTAGAGCTCACCGTCGACATACCAGCGGATCGCGTCCTCGTCCCACTCGACCGCGTAGACATGGAAATCGTCGGCGTAGGGCGTATCGGAGCGCACCGAACTGCCGATGCCGTTTGCGCCCGAATAGCCGGGGCCGTGCACCGTGCCATAGATCGTGTTCGGTTCGCGTCCGATGTATTCCATAATGTCGAGTTCACCGCTGTTCGGCCAGCCAACCGTCTCAAAGTTGCCGCCGAGCATCCAGAACGCCGGCCAGATCCCCTGACCGAACGGCAGCTTGATGCGCGCTTCGACGCGCCCGTAGGTGAACTCGAACTTGTCGTTCGTGATCAGGCGGGCGGAGGTGTAGAGGCACGTCCCATAGTGGCAGGTGGTGTCGGGTAGCGTTTCCTGCCGCGCGACGATGGCGAGGTTGCCGTCACCATCCAAAGAGGCATTTTCGACACGGTCGGTGTAGTACTCCCATTCATTGTTGCCGAAGCCGTGCCCGCCGATTTCCGCCGTCCATTTGGTCGTGTCGATGGGTGTACCCGCCGCGCCATCGAATTCATCCGACCACAGCAGTGTCCATTCGCGTGAATTCCACAAGTTCTCAGCCTCCAAATCGAGTTCAGGTTCCGCGGCAGCGACAACCACTTCCTCACCCTGCCAGATGACCACATCGCTGCCGCTGTCGGTCACCAGTCCCATATCATCGAGCAACACGGTGCCTGTTCCGGCGGGCAGACCGACTGCATACCCCGAAACCGCATCCAATCCTAAGCCGTCATTGGGCGCGCCGCCGGGCTGGAAGTCGGTGCGCCGTTGGAACAGTTCAAACGGAATGACGAACTGCCGCCACCCACTGAAATCGTCGGGGATGCGGTAGAAGTAGCGTTCGGCGGTATCGCCGGGTTGGGTGGCGCTGCGATTGTCGAACAGATCGATTTGAATCTGCGCACCGCTGGCGCTGCCGAACAGCCAGAAGGTCAGCGCGCTGTAGGGCGTCCAATCCATGCTCGTCCAAGCCGCGCCATCGGTGAAGGCATGCGTAAAGCCGCCCCAACTGCCGATGTCATAGTCGAGCGCGAGCACGGTGTTGGCGGTGGTCATTGTGGTAGGAAGGGCGTAGGTCGATGCGCCGACAATTTGCCGCGCGGAGAGCACCACGTTGCCCGGTTCGCTGCCCCACGGTACAAAACCGACCGCGGTATTGCTCTCATCCAGCACAAGCGGCACGCCTGCTTCAAAGTCGTCAATGATGAGATCTGGCGTAATGGGGTCAGCCTGGGCGCTCACCTGGATAGCCAGCGCGAGCAGCAGGGCGAGTACAAGTAACAAGCGTTTTGGCATCAGAACTCCTATCAAAAAACATTTCTGCAATCGCTCCCAGAGTGTACCACCAAGCGTTGGATCAACCAGATTTTTGATCGCGAAACACCAGTTGACAGCGGTGCAGGGATGCGCTATATTTTTCGCGCATTCATTAAGGTGAACAATGTACAGCGTCTCGTTACCCGAAATCCGTCGTCGCCGTCGCAGCCCGCAGACCACTGAGGTCACGCAGGGATTTTTGCGTTAGGCGTAACGAGACACGACCGCGAAGCCAAAGCAATCCCCCTGACCTCAGACGAGAGGCAGGGGGATTTTTTATGCATTGGGCACGAAGTGGCGCGCTGAGACGCGCTTGGTGAGCACAAAGGGGAAATACATGCAGCAGCAGCGAGTCCGCGTCGGTGTTTACGGCGCATCGGGGTACGCGGGGCAGGACGCGGTCGAAATCCTGTCACAGCATCCGTGTGTCGATTTGGTGTTCGCCACATCGGGCACGTACGCGGGCGATGCCGTCCCGTTCACGAACCTGCGCTACATCAAGCCGGATGACGCGCCGCTGGAAAGCGTTGACGCGGTGTTTCTCGCGCTGCCGCACGGTGTCTCTGCGCAGACCGCGAAGAAAGCCGAAGCCCACAATGTCCGCGTGATCGATCTGTCGGTCGATCTGCGCCTTGATACGCCCGAACTCTACCAGAAGTGGTACAGCCACCCCCATCCGCATCCCGAACTGCTGCCGACACCCTACGGCCTGCCGGAACTCAACCGTGAGGCGCTGCGCGGCGTCGACCGCATCGCCGCGCCGGGCTGCTACCCGACGACCACGCTCCTCGGCATCTACCCGCTGCTGCGCGCCAACTGGCTGGTCAACGAGCGCCCGATCATCGTAGACGCCAAATCGGGTGTGAGCGGCGCGGGACGTGAACCGAAGCCGAATACCCACTTTGTCGAAGTGTATGGTAATTTCTCGCCGTATGGTGTCGGGCGGGCACACCGCCATGTCGGTGAAATTGAGCAGGAAATGAAGAAGATCAACCCGGAACGCCGGGCTGCTGATCTTCACGCCGCACCTGCTCCCCGTGGATCGGGGCTTGATGGCGAGCATTTACGTCGAACTCGCGCCCGGCCATACCAGCGCCGAGGTGCAGGCACTCTACGAGCAGACCTACGCCAATGAGCCGCTGGTCGATGTGCTGCCCAAAGGCCAGCTGGCGACACTGAAGCATGTGGTTAAGACCAACAAGGCGGCCATCAGCATCACGCCGAACACCGATCGCTATGTCCACATCACCAGCGTGACCGATAATCTGCGCAAGGGCGCGGCGGGGCAGGCGGTGCAGTGTTTCAACCTGATGTACGGCTACGACGAGACGACAGCTCTATTGTAATTTCCACCCCCCGACCCCCATGAGGGGAGCAAACAGCGCTTGCTTGCCCTCTGAATCGGGAGAGGGATGGGGAGGGCAAAGACAGAGATAAGGTGAATCCTAATGCCTGCACCAATTGTCATTAAGATCAGCGGTCACGAACTCGACAGCCCGGATTTTCTGGCCGAGCTGGCTGCAACACTGAAGCACTTTGACACGCCTGTCGTGATTGTGCATGGCGGCGGCAAAGAGATCACGGCGCTGCAAACCCGGTTAGGCATTGAGCCGCGCTATGTCGACGGGCTGCGCATCACCGACGCCGAGTCGCTGGCATTGGTCGAAATGGTGCTGTGCGGTACGGTCAACAAGCGCATCGTGCGTACACTGGTGAATGCCGGGATCGATGCGGTCGGCTTGAGCGGCGTCGATGGCGGGCTCGTCAGCGCGGACAAGATGACGCACGAGTCCGTCGATATGGGCTACACGGGCGAAGTCACCGCCGTGCGTGTCGATCTGCTGGTCGACATGCTCGATCAGGGCGTCACGCCCGTGATCGCGCCGATTTGCCTGGGCGAAGACAGCAACTTCAACGTCAACGCCGATCATGTCGCCGGGGCGGTGGCGGCGGCGCTGGAAGCCGAGAAGCTCGTGTTCGTGAGCAACGTCGAAGGCGTGCTCAAAGATGGCGTCGTTATTCCGCAGTTGACGCCAAATCAGGTGGGCGAGATGATCGCCGATGGGACGATCTTCGGCGGGATGATCCCGAAGGTCAAGACGGCGCTTGAGGCGCTGGCCGAAGGTGTAGCACAGGCGGTGATCACGAACCTGAAAGGCTTGTCCAGCGGCGGCGGGACGGTATTCGCTGAAAAACTGGACTGAGGACTAAGGACTGTGGACTGAGACACCTGCTCAGTCCTTTAACCTCAGTCCTCAGTCCTTGATGAGAAGGTTGGGTGGAAAGCGTGGTGCAGTGTCTGAGGAACGCAAGCAAGCCCTTTACCAATTGATCCGCGAGCTGTACCGCGAGAAACAGGCGGGTGAGATCGTCGAGTCGTTCGAGAAGGTGTTCGCGGACGACAGCGAAGACGTCGAGGCGGTACTCGATCACTGGTTGGACTTCTACCGGTTGCAGAAGTACCGCCGGTCTAAGGTGCGCCGCCGCCCGACCTACCGCGAACGCGTGACCGCGTGTTCGGCGTGTGGCTATCCGGCATCGCACCGGCATCACCTGTGGGACATCGCCATGCACGGCGAGAATCGGGTGACCATCCAGTTGTGCGCGAACTGTCACGAGCTGCATCACCTGATGTACAACGCCCTCGTGCGCGACTCGGAGTACAGCCGCAAATTGGTGCTCCATGTGCTGTTTTCGGGCAAGATCAGCGCAGACACGGCGGAGAAGATTTTGGGATGGTGTTTAGCGACCGTCCGTTATGAAGCGAATAACGGATGGATCGAACAGGGCAGAGATTTGCCCGCATGGGTCGAAAATCAATTGCATTGGACGGACTTTATCAAGCAGCAGTCAGCAGAAAGAGGGTAAGAGGGGTGGTTCATCCGATCATAGAGCTGGAAAACACACACATCGTCCAGTCGTACAAGCGCCCGTCGTTCGTGTTGGTCGGCGGGGAGGGGATGACGCTGTACGACAATTCTGGCAAAGCCTACGACGATTGGGTCGCGGGCATTGCGGTCAACGCGCTCGGCTACAGCGATCCCGGCCTCACCGCTGAGATCCAGAAGGCCGCGACAGGCTTGATCCACACGAGTAACCTGTACTACACCGCACCGCAGGCCGAACTGGCGACGGCGCTGTGCGCGAAGTCGTTCGCCGACCGCGTGTTCTTCACCAACAGCGGCACGGAAGCCAACGAAGGTGCGATCAAGTTTGCGCGCAAGGTCGCCGCGGACAGCGGCGTCCCCGGCAAAACGCAGATCGTCCACTTCAGCCACGCCTTTCATGGGCGCACGATGGGGTCGCTGGCGCTCACGCCGAAAGAAAAGTATCAGAAGGCCTTCCAGCCGCTGATGCCCGACGCTGTGCTGGCTGAATTCAACGACATTGCCTCGGCGGAAGCGGCCATCAGTGCCAAGACGTGCGCGGTGTTCGTCGAGCCAGTGCAGGGCGAAGGCGGCATTTATGACGCGTCACCCGAGTTTCTCGCGACGCTGCGCCGCCTGTGCGATCAATATGGCGCGGTGCTGGTGTTCTACGAAGTGCAGTGCGGCATGGGACGCACGGGCGACCTGTGGGCGCATACCCAGAGCGGCATCACGCCGGATATTATGACGCTGGCCAAGCCGCTGGCGGGTGGTCTGCCGATTGGCGCGATTTTGACGACGGAAGCGGTTGCGTCACACATTCACCCCGGCGATCATGGCTCGACCTTCGCCGGTAACCCGTTCGTGACGGGCGTCGCCAAGTACGTGCTGGACCGCATCAGTCAACCGGAATTTCTGGCACAGGTCACCGAGACGGGCGAATACCTCGCGATCGCCTGAGCGAAATCAACAGCCCGCTGGTCAAGGAAGTGCGCGGGCGTGGCTTGATGGTCGGTCTCGAACTGACCAAAGACGTGTCTTCGGTCGTCGAAGCGGGTTATGAACAGGGTCTGCTGATGGTCAGCGCAGGCGTGAACACGATTCGGTTTGTGCCACCGCTCATCGCCACCAAGCAGCATGTGGATCGTCTGGTTGAACGCCTCACCACCATTCTCGCGGAGCAGGCCTAAAGGTGATTATTCAGGAACAGGGTGGGACGCAGAGGATCATCTGCGCCCCACACGTGCTTAACTTCCGCCCAACCCGCCCAGTCCGGGGGGCGTGGGCGTGGCATTACTGCCCACTCCGCCCAGACCACCCAAGCCGCCGCTTGCCGCTGCGGCCGGGACGCGGATCGATTGGAGGATGCCGAGCAGCAGCGCGTCGTTCCGCGCGAAATTGTTCGGCGTTCCCGTCGCTGTGATGTAGGCGAGTTGGTCGCCAAACAGCACGAGCGCGAGATAGCCCTGTTCCGTGCCAGCAATTTGCACGATCAAACCAGTGTTTGCGCCGATAGTTACAGGTTGCGCGGCTTCGATGACGCGATAACCCTGGCCTTGCAGTCCGCTCACGACCTGATCCATCAGGGCAGTCAAGTTGGGCTGCGCGGGATCAAGGTTCACGGCGGCGGCATCGTAGAGCAGGATCAAGCCGCCGAGGCCGCTGATGGCTCCGCTTTCCGCCAGTTGGGGATTAGCCGAGGCGAGCCGGGTTTGCGCCGCCTGATCGCTGTCGCCAAAGGCGAAGGCGTCGTTTGTCGCCACAAAGTCCAGCGTGACCCAGTTCGCAGGGAGTTCCACCGACAGGCTGTCTTGCGCGGCGCGCACGGTGATAGTTTCGTTGATCAGCGGCGCGACACTGCCAACGTCAGCCGCCGGGATGCGGATCGTTTCGATAATCGCCAGCATCTCCGCTTGATGGGCGTCGAGCGCGTCGGTCACGACCAGCACGATGACGAACTGCTGATTGGCGAACAACACACCGAGATAGCCAATGCTCGTCAGCGCCAATTGACCGGGATACGCACCGCCGAAGGTATGATCAGCGGGCTGCACGATGACCTGCACTTCGCCCGACTCGATGCTGGCAAGCAGCTGCTGCATCAACGGTGCAATCGTGGCTGCGGTGACTTGCGTGGCGTCCAACTGCGTAGTGTCGACGACACCGATCAAACCGCCAACGCCCGCAAACGTCTCGATGCCCGTACCATCGGTGATCAGGGTTGTAATCGCATCTGCGGCGGCCTGGGTGCTGCCAAAGGCGACCACATCGTCAAAGCCTTCGATTGCAGCGCTGTGGCTCATCCAATTGGCGGACAGACCCACCGAAAACTGATGATTGGGGCTGCGAATGAGGCCGCCCGCTGTTTCGATGGGTTGTGCCACCGGATTCGGCTCGACAGCCGGGGGCTGAACTGCGGTCGCTTCTTCTGCTGGAATGCGAATGCTGTTGAGGATCGCTTCCAACTGTGGGCGCAGGCTGTCAAAGTTGCGCTGCGGTACAGCCCCGAGACTGACTTCGGCAATGCCGAGGGGTGTCTCAAATACGCCGACAAAACCTTTGGCACTGCGGGCGGGGATTTCGACTACAATCAGCGACGCCGAGTATTGACCGCCAAGCAGCGTCGACTGCTGTTCGAGAATGCGCGCCCCTTGCGGGGTCAAGTCTTGAATGATGCCTTGCAGCAGCGAGGTGATCGCCAGTTGGGTGGACAGCCCACTCGTCAAGCGCGTATCAACAATGCCGATCAAGCCGTTGCTGTGCGGGGTGGTCAAAGCGGTTTCGCCGCCCGTCAAGGTGCCGAGCAGTTCCTGGAGCGAGGCGGCGTTGTCGCCAAAGGCGAATGCGGAGGTGAAAACGGACGTTGCCGTGTCTTGGGACATCCAACCAGCCGGTAAATGGACGGAAATGGTCCCATCCAAGGTGCGCGCAAACTGTGACAGTGGGGCGATTTGTGCGCTGAGGGGGTAAAAACTGACGCTCAGGGTGAGCAGGATGAGTAGAGAGACGAGGAGTCTGCGTTCAAGTTTCATGGAGTCGTTCCTTTCTGAAAGCTGAACCGCACACAACTACATTGTAAGCTCGGTTGAGGGTTTTGTGAAATCTTTCGCAAAAAGGGGAGAGGCAGTGGAAGCCGAAAACTTATCGGTGCTGGGGTTTAAAGTTGCCGGGGTAAGTGCGGGACTCAAAGCGGATGGCGCGCTTGACTTTACGCTCATCGTCAGCGAGACCCCATGCACGGTGGCGGGTGTGTTCACGACCAATCAGGTCAAGGCGGCGCCCGTGCTGGTCGACATGGAGAAGGTCGCCGCCAACTCGGCCGGGATGCGTGCGGTGGCCGTCAATACCAAGTGCGCGAACGCGTGCACCGGGCAGTTGGGCATCGAGAACGCGCACAAGATGGCGCAGCTCACCGCCGATAAGCTCGGCGTGCCCGCTGATAGTGTGCTCGTCATGTCGACGGGTGTGATCGGCACGCAGCTGCCGATGGAGAAGATCGCGCGTGGCATTGAGCTCGCCGCCGACGCACTCGGCAACGACTGGCTGAGCGCGGCGCAAGGTATTATGACGACGGATACACGCCCGAAAGCCGTGCATTTCGTCTTCCCGATCAACGGCAAAGAAGCCCATTTGAGTGGTATCGCTAAGGGCGCGGGGATGATTGCGCCGAACATGGCGACCATGCTCAGCGTGATTGTCACCGACGCGGCCATCAGCCAGCCCGATCTCGATGCGGTGCTCAAGC
Source organism: Candidatus Flexifilum breve (assembly GCF_016713355.1). Taxonomy (NCBI): domain Bacteria; kingdom Bacillati; phylum Chloroflexota; class Anaerolineae; order Aggregatilineales; family Candidatus Flexifilaceae; genus Candidatus Flexifilum; species Candidatus Flexifilum breve. The sequence continues at coordinate 784,529 of NZ_JADJPI010000004.1, read as the reverse complement.
GCGTCAACGAAGGCACGTTCAACAGCATTGCTGTGGATGGTGACACGAGCACTAACGATACCGTTCTAGTGCTGGCGAACGGCGCGAGCGGCGCGACCGTTGATAACCCGGCGGCGTTGGAACAGTTCGAGATCATGCTCGGCGCGGCCTGCGAATTGCTGGCGCGCGAAATTGTGCGCGACGGTGAAGGCGCGACCAAGTTCATCCAGATCACGGTGAGCGGCACGCAGAATAAGGACGACGCCCGCAAGATCGCCAACACGATTGCGACCTCGCCGCTGGTCAAGACCGCGTTCTACGGCGCGGATGCTAACTGGGGACGCATTCTGGCTGCGGCCGGACGCGCGGGCGTGACGCTCGACGCGGGCCAGCTCAGCCTGTCGATTGCGCCACTCAAGGGTGGTGACGCCGTGCAGCTCATCGCGCACGGTGAGCCGACCGGGTACAGCGAAGCCGCGGCCACCGCCATCATGCAGGGGACGGAAATCCGGGTTGATCTCGACTGCGGCCTGACGAGTGGTAACGCCGTTAAGGTGTGGACGTGCGACCTCAGCCATGACTATGTGTCGATCAACGGGCACTACCGAAGCTAGACGACCTTGTAGGGACGCCATTCTTGGCGTCCGTTTTTTAGATGGCGGCGGACGCGCAGAAGCGCGTCCCTACAATGACATTGAGGACAACGAATGAAAGCATTGATCGCACTGGAAGACGGGCGGACGTTCGCCGGGACGGGCTTCGGCGCGGATGGGGTGCAGACGGGGGAACTCGTCTTCAACACGTCGATGACCGGGTATCAGGAAATATTGACCGATCCCTCGTACCACAAGCAAATCGTCACGCTGACGGTGCCGCACGTCGGCAACACGGGTATCAACCCGCAGGACGTCGAGTCGGATAAAGTGTGGGTGGCGGGTTTCGTTGTACGCTCGCTCTCCCCGGTAGTGAGCAATTGGCGGTCGCAGCGCGACCTCGACGGCTACCTGCGCGAGCACGGCGTGATCGGCATTTCGGACGTGGCGACGCGCGCGCTCGTGCGCCATATCCGCGAAAAGGGCGTGATGCGCGCGGCCATCGCGCACGGTGAGGCAGCGGAAGACGCGGCGGCACTGGTCAACATCGCGCGGCAGTCGCCGGATATGTCTGGTTGGAATCTCGTCGATGATGTGACGTGCGCCGAACCGTACAACTGGACACAGACGAGCGACCCCGGTTGGTATGTTAACCATCCCTATGATCCCAACGGCGCGCTGATTGTCGCCTATGACACGGGCATCAAGAAGAACATTTTGCGCATGATGACCGACCGCGGGCTGCGCGTGACCGTCGTCCCGGCGACCACGCCAGCCGATCAGGTGCTCGCCATACATCCGGCGGGCGTCTTCCTGAGCAACGGCCCCGGCGATCCCGCCGCCGTCACGAGCATGATCGACAACACGCGCAGTCTGCTCGGCAAAGTGCCGATCTTCGGCATCTGCCTCGGGCATCAGATTCTGGCGCTGGCGTTGGGCGGCAAGACGGAAAAGATGCGCTTCGGGCATCGCGGTGGCAACCAGCCCGTCAAGAACCTGCTCACGGGCGTGATCGAGATCAGCTCGCATAATCACGGCTTCGCGGTCACGCCGGACAGCGATCTCGGCGGCGCGGAAGTCACGCACATCAACCTGAACGACAACACGATTGAAGGGCTGCGCCACGAGGGACTCGGCGCGTTCAGCGTGCAGTATCACCCGGAAGCCGCACCCGGCCCGCATGACTCGCTCTATCTGTTTGACGAGTTCGTGAATCGAGTCAAGGGCACAGTCAGCGTATGACGACCTCTGCCGCGCCGACCCTCCCTGATGCAACGTCAATTCTGCTGTTCACGGCAGGTGTGGCGCTCATCGGCGGGGGTTGGTACAGCAGACACTGGTTTCGCCAACACCCGCGGCTCACCATCACACTGCTGATCGGTGGCGCGTGTGTCTTGTTCAGCACGGCAGCAATCGCGGTCTGGCTCATGCTCGACGAGTTCCAGAGCGCCCTTACGAAGTGAGCTTATGCCAAAACGAACTGACATCAAGACGATTCTCGTCATCGGCTCTGGTCCCATCGTCATCGGGCAGGGCTGTGAATTTGACTATTCCGGCGTGCAGGCGTGCAAGGTGCTGCGCGCGCAGGGCTACCGCGTGGTGCTGGTCAATTCCAACCCCGCGACCATCATGACCGATCCCGAATTTGCGGATGCGACCTACGTCGAACCGCTCACGCCGGAAATGCTCGAACGCATCATCGAAGCGGAACAGCCAGATGTGCTGCTGCCAACGGTCGGCGGGCAGACGGCGCTCAACTTGTCCAAGGCGCTAGCGGAAAGCGGCATCCTCGCCAAGCACAACGTCGAATTGATCGGCGCGGTGCTGGAAAGCATCGACCTCGCCGAAGATCGCCAGTTGTTCAAAGAGGCGATGGTCGAAGTCGGCTTGAGCTGCCCGCCGAGCGAGATCGTCAGCACGGTTGAAGAAGCGCTGACTGCGGCGGAAACGCTCAACTACCCGTGCCTCATCCGTCCATCGTTCACGCTCGGTGGCTCGGGCGGCGGTGTAGCGTTTGATGAAGCCCAACTGCGCGAAATCTCCGAGCGCGGTATCAAGCTCAGCCCGGTCGGGCAGGTCTTGATCGAAAAGAGCGTGCTCGGCTGGAAAGAGTACGAACTGGAAGTGATGCGCGACGTGGCGGGCAACTTTGTCGTCGTCTGCACCATCGAAAACCTCGACCCGATGGGCGTGCATACGGGCGACAGCATCACGGTCGCGCCTGCGCAAACGCTCACCGACAAGGAATTGCAGCGCCTGCGCAACATGGCGCGCATCGTGCTGGATAAGGTCGGCTTGGCGACGGGCGGCGCGAATGTGCAGTTCGCCGTCAACCCCGCCGACGGGCAGGTGTACGTGATCGAGATGAACCCGCGTGTGTCGCGCTCGTCGGCGCTGGCCAGCAAGGCGACCGGTTTCCCCATTGCCAAGATCGCAGCGCTGCTGGCCGTCGGCTACACGCTCGACGAAATCCCCAACGATATCACCCGCGTGACCCCCGCCAGCTTCGAGCCGTCGCTCGACTACGTGGTGGTGAAGATCCCGCGCTGGGACTTCGCCAAGTTCCCCGGTGCTGATCAGACGCTCGGCCCGCAGATGAAGGCCATCGGCGAAGTCATGGCGATTGGCCGCACGTTCGCCGAGGCGCTGCAAAAGGGCATCCGCTCGTTGGATATCGGTATGCTGGGCTTCGGCTATACACTGCCGCAGACCGCGCCCGAGGCGCTCAAACTGCCGACCGCGCAGCGCTTGTTTCAGGTGGCCGCCGCGCTGAGTCAGGGTGTGACGCCGCAGGAAGTCGCGAGAAAACGGGCTTCGATAGTTGGTTCGTCGCCCAGTTGGCCGACATTGACGACCTGCGCGACCAAATCAGCGAACGGAACGTCGATCAGCTCAGCGCTGCCGAGTGGCTCGAACTCAAGCGTTACGGGTTCAGCGACGCGCATCTCGCGCAGATTCTGCACACGCCGCCGTTGACGATCCGCTCGGCGCGTAAAGCGGCGGGCGTCATCCCCAGCTACTACCGTGTGGATACGTGCGCGGCGGAATTTGAAGCGCACACGCCCTATCTGTATTCAACTTACGAGGAAGACGACGAAGCCTTCCCGACCGACCGCAAAAAGGTCATGATCCTCGGCGGGGGGCCCAACCGCATCGGGCAGGGCATCGAGTTCGATTACTGCTGCGTCCACGCCTGTTTCGCGCTCAAAGAACTGGGCTACGAGACGATCATGGTCAACTGCAACCCGGAGACGGTCAGCACCGACTATGACACGGCGGATCGCCTGTATTTTGAGCCGCTGACCTTTGAAGACGTGATGAACATCGTCGATCGCGAACAGCCCGACGGCGTGCTGGTGCAGTTCGGCGGGCAGACGCCGCTGAATATCGCCCGCGCGCTGCATGAGTCGGGCGCGCCGATCTGGGGCACATCGGTCGATACGATTGACCTCGCCGAAGATCGCAAGCGCTTCAATGCGCTCATGGCGCAGTTGGACATTCCGCAGCCGCCCGGCGATACGGCCATGAACCGCGAGGAAGCCCTCGCCGTTGCGCACAAGATCGGCTACCCGGTGCTCGTCCGTCCCAGCTATGTGCTCGGCGGGCGCGGCATGGCGATTGTGTTCGACGATGATATGCTGGTGCGCTGGATTGACGAACACATCCAGTGGACAGGGCATCCCGTGCTGATCGACCAGTTCCTCGACGACGCGTTTGAATTCGATGTGGACGCGCTGTGCGACGGCGACCACGTTACCATCGGCGGCATCATGGAGCACATTGAAGAAGCGGGCATCCACAGCGGCGACTCGGCCTGCGTGCTGCCGGCCTACAAAATCAGCCAGTATCACGTGGAAATCATCCGCGAGTACACCGAACAGATTGGCTTGGCGCTGGGCGTGAAGGGGTTATTTAACATCCAGTTCGCCATCAAGGACGAGATCGTCTACGTGCTGGAAGTGAACCCGCGCGCCAGCCGCACCGTACCGTTTGTCAGCAAGGCGACGAGTGTGCCGCTGGCGAGCTACGCCGCGCAGATCGCCGCCGGGAAGACGCTGGCGGATCTCGGCTTTGAAGAAGAGCCTGAAGTCGATGGCTTCTTCGTCAAAGAGGCCGTCCTGCCGTTCCAGAAGTTCCCCGGCGTTGATGCCCGACTTGGCCCCGAAATGCGGTCGACGGGCGAGGTGATGGGGCACGCCTCAAGCTTTGGGCACGCCTTCGCTAAGGCCGAAATGGCCGCCAGCACACGCTTGCCGCTGGAAGGCACGGTCTTCATCAGCGTGAACCCGTTTGACCGCGGGGCGGTGACAAAAATCGCGCGGGATTTGCATGGCATGGGCTTCAAACTGATTGGAACGCGAGGTACGGCGGACTATTTGACGGAACTCTGCATCCCGGTGGAGCCCATCAACAAGGTGAGCGATGGATCGCCGCATGTCGTCGATCTGATCCGCGCGGGAAGATCGACCTGATCATCAACACGCCGCGCGGCGGTCAAGCGCATTACGACGGCGGGCTGATTCGCGGGACAGCGCATCTGTACGGCGTGCCGATCATCACGACGATGAGCGCGGCGCAAGCGGTCGTGCAAGCGGTGCGCGCGCTGCGCAAGAAACCGCTCAAGGTGCGCAGCTTACAGGTGCATCATCAGGTGTAGATGAGAATAACGCCGGAGGCTTTGAGCCTCCGGCACTGTTTACACTCCCGCACTCGCGTGCATGGCGCTCGTTTCATACTTGATGGGCGGACGGCCGCCGCGATCCTGCATGATCTGGTCAGCGACTTGGCGCACGCGCCCACTATGTTTGAGGGCATCCTGTAGAATTTCGTCGGCAGCATCGGACATGAGGCTGGAAGCCACCCGCACCATATGCGCTTTGACGGTTTCACTCTGTTCGACCAGATAGGCGCGCTTGAGGACGCCGGGGGTGCGGTCATGGCGCATCCACGCCAGCGGCCAAACGACGGCCATCCGCACATCGTCCATATCGTCGAGTAGGGCCGTCTCCAGCGCGTCGATCAGCAGATCGGCAGATTGGGTCTTGGCGACATCAATCTTCAGGTAATTGGTGGCGTGGAAGAAGCCGCGCAGAATCTGCTGGCGCGTGACGCCCGTCGTGCGCCCGATGATGCCCGAGAGTTCCTGCAGCCAGCCTTCGCCCGCCAGTTCGAGCAAGCTCAGCGTTGCCGCGTATTTCACGTCGGGATCCGGGTCGTTCATCGCCTGCCGGACAACGGGCATCGCTTCCGGCGTGTCATTCTGACCGAGCGCTTCTAACCCTTTGATGCGGACTTCCGGGTCTTCCGCGGAGAGCACGGCTTCGAGGACGGGCACCGCCGCCGAGTCCTGACTGTTGCGCAAGCCCCACGCTGCCGCCATCTTGACGTCATCGCCTTCGGCTTTGAGAATTTCGGTCATCAATTGATACGCGTTGAGCTCGCGCAGGTCGCAGAGCGCATAGATGGCCGCTTCGCGCACGCGTGTATCATGGTCTTTGAGCGCCTGCCGCAGCAGCGGTTCCGCGGAAAACCACGAGAAGCCGTAGAGATGCCGGGCGACGCTGGCGCGGGTCGGCGTTTCGCCTGAATTGAGCGCGTTCTGCATGATGAGGCGGGCTTCGCGGTCACCCCGCCGACCGAGCATCTGCGCGGCGTTGTAGCGCACGTAAAACTCTTCATTGCGCAGCATTTCGTCGAGCGCGGGCAGCGACACGGCGTCGGGTGGCAGGATGTTGAGCATGCTGGCGAGCTTACGCAGCGACAGACGCTGCTCGCCGCGCGCGTTCGTCTGCAAAGAGAGGCGGGGTTCACGCCCCGTGATTTGGGTCGTCATTTCCAAGTCTTTCCTAATGCAGTGTGACTACCACAACATCCTGTAAAAGCTTCCGGCTGGTCTGGAGATCGGTCACGGTCACCCGGAGCTGCCGCCGCGCATCCACGCTGAATTCAGCCTTCAAACGATCACCGCCGGGTTGACCGGGCGGGATGAGCGCGGCGAGCGTGGTCGCGTCGGGGTTCAGCTGGACGATCTGCTGACCTTGGGTGTTGGCCTGCGCGACGAAAACCGCTTGGCCGTCTTCGTATTTCACTTCGATCATGGCGACCGAGTCAGTGTTGATTTCGCCGATGACAAATTCAACATCGCGCTGGTTAGGGTGCGCCGCGCCGAGCAACACTTCAATCGGTGTTTCCGTCGGGTAGCGGCTGCCCATCGGGATGATCTCGTCATAGCTGTGCGTGTTGGTCGCTTCGTCGAGATGCCGAATGCCGTAGCTGTGCACGAGGTAATCCTCCAGCCCGTACCCGGCGGCGACTTGCAGCGCCCCTTCGCCGACCGCGGTGAACGGCTTATCGGCGCGCACGGCGGTATCGGTGAAGTAGCTTTTGAGCGTCGCTTGCACAGACGGCATCAGCGACGTACCGCCGACCAGCAGCACGTAGTGAATGTCTTCTTTGAAGATGCCGCGCTGCCGGGCAACATGCATCACCTTGTCGACGACGCGGCGGAGCGCAGTGTAAAAGCCATTGGCTTCCAGCAGCTTTTCGAGGTCTTCGCGCGTGTAATACACGCTGTAGGGGCGACCGCCCGCCTCAAACAGAATGGACGTGCTCTCTTCCGTCGAGAGTTCGATTTTGGCCGTCTCGCAGCGGGTGAGCAGCAGCGGGTAATCCTTGCCCAGCGTTTTGATTGACAGCCCTGACTTTTCCAGCACATCCGCGACCATCCACTGATCGACGTCGCTGCCACCGATGATGCGTCCGGCTTTGGCGATGACCTTGGCAGTGTGGTGGGCGGTACTGTTGCGCCGCAGCAGTTTGAGCAGGCCACCCGTCTTCTCGCGGCTCTCCGGCAGTTCGACCAGTGAGATATCGAGCGTGCCACCGCCGAAGTCGAAGACCAGCACGATGGCGCCCGGTTTGGTCACGGCGTAGCCGAGCGCCGCCGCCGTCGATTCGTCGACGATGCGGATTTTGTTCTGCGTGACTTCGTCGAACATGTTGTTGAGCCACGCGAGGTAGCCTTCAAAGGATGCGACGGGCGCGGTCAGTACCAACTGATCCAGCTCGTCGAGTCTATAGGGGAGCGCGCTGAGTAAGGTGTGGACAAAGGTTTTGCCCGCGTCGTTGTCGCCCCAGACCTTGTCGTCGATCGTTCGCGGTTCGGGTGCAGGCGAGGTGACAATGCCCCGTTTGAAATTGCGAAACAGACGATTATCTTTCTGCAAGTCCAGCTTTTGATAGCGGACTTCCTGACCAAGCGTCACTGCCCCGGTCTGGCCGTCCCGGATGTAGATCAGGGAGGGCACGACCGGCGGGTATTCGCCATCGCCCAGTGTGCCGATATCCGGCAAAGTGACGACTTCGGGTGCGCCAGTCGTTTCGTTCCAGTGCGCAATCACGCTGTTGGTCGTGCCAAAGTCGATTGCCAGTTTATGTGCCATGTGAGTTCTCTAACGAGATGACAACGGAAAATAAATGATCCCTAGAAGAATTGTAAGGCACATTCTCAATTATGAGCATGAACCTGCGCGTGAATAATTGTGAAAAATGTTGGCGTTGGGACATGTGTCAATAGACCGGGGGTGAGCGGGGCAAGGTTCATCTTGCCCCTGAGCCGAGGTGTGGACCGGCGACCGCGATCAGAATCCCTGATCACTCGGGTGATAGGCATCAAGAATTGAGCCACCAATGAATTCGCGCAGCAGCGAGGTATCCGGAATGCGGGCTTCCTGCGTTTCGGTGAACGGCTGCACCCAGCGCAAAAATGAAAGCAGGCGGTTGGCTTCAATGTGCGCGGGCGTCCCCGGTTCGACTTGCAGCAGCAGCGGTTCGACGAGTGGGCGCAGCGCGGCCAGTTCGTAGGCGAGCGCTGAATTAAACATCACGTCGGCGTTCTCCTGAAACGGGAAGATGTTCTTCTTCTCGCCCCGGCGCACGCTCTCCCAGCGCAGAATCGTATCGGTGGCGCTGTAGCCGCGCCGCGCGGCATCCCGGGCGATGCGCCGCAGCAGGCGGACGTCGGTCGTGGGGACGCGGTTGTGGAAGTCGATGTTCAACTGAGTGAGCGCGGACACATACACCCGATAGACTTTCTCGTTCGGAATCTCCGTGAGCAAGCGCGGATTCAGCCCGTGAATGCCCTCGGCGATGATGATCTGATGGTCCTTCAACTGGCTGGGGCGGTCGGGAAGGCTTTTGCCGGTCAGGAAGTCAAATTTAGGCGTGATAACCTGCTCTCCTGCGATGAGGGCGGCGAACTGCTCATTGAGCAGCGGCAGGTTGAGCGTTTCCAGCGCCTCGAAGTCATAGCCGCCGTCTTCGTCGCGCGGCGTCTTCTCCCGGTCGACGAAATAGTTATCCATTTCCAGCGTGAAGGGACGCAGACCATGCGCCAAGAGTTGAATCGAGAGACGCTTGGAGAAGGTCGTCTTGCCTGAGGACGATGGCCCGGCGATCAAGACAATGCGCATGCCCTGATCGCGCAGGCGGTCGCTGATGGTGCGCGCGATATAGGCGATACTCTGCTCATGGAGGGCCTCGGCGACGAGGATGAGTTCCTGCATGCGGTCTTCGCGCACGAGGCGATTGAGCGTCCCGACATCCTGCAAGTTCATCTTGGTGAGCCAGTCTTCCGCTTCCTGAAAGACCTGATTCACTTTGGTGTAGGTCTTCATCGGCTGCAGGGCGGTTGGGCTGCCTTGGCGCGGATACTGCAGGACGAAACCGCCTTCGGTCGGCAGCAGTCTGAATGTCTGGAGGATGCCGGTCGATGGCAGCATGTAGCCGTAGTAGTAGTCGGATCGCCCGCGCAGCGTATACAGGATCAGCCCGTTGCGCGTGCGGCTTTCCAGCAGACGCAGCTTGTCGTCGTCGCCGCGCTCTCGGAACAGCGCGACCGCTTCCTCCAGCGTCACACTCTTTTTGTCGATGGGGTCATTCGCGGCGACGATGGCGCGCATGTGCGCCTCGACCCGCGCCACCTCTTCGACCGTGAACGGCGCCCGGTTGCGCAGAATGCAGAACATGCCGCCATCGGGTACGGCATAGCTTACGCTGACTTTGACCTCGGGGAACAGTTCGCCGACGGCGGTGACGAGCAGCAAAATCAGCGAACGGCGGTAGATGCGCCCGCCGTCACTGGTGGAGAGCAGGACGGGCGTAAGCGAGCCATCCCGTTTGATACTGTAAGCTAATTCGCGCAGTTTGCCGTCAAAGATGCCGGCAATGGTCGGACTGGTGTACTGATCCGGATGTTGATCGCGGTCGGCGCGCAAAAAGTCTTCGATGGTCGTGCCGACTGGACCTTCCAGCACCTGGCCGGAGGCCAGGGTCACGCGGACGGTATCCCGGGGCTGCGAGACGACAATGTGGGGTAATGATGTCATGGTAGTTCGAACTCTTACTATTCGTATAAAGCCGACTCATTGTACCACTCGTGTGTCAATTCGTTATAATTGACATTAGGTAAAAACGAGACCAGCCACTAACCGAAAGCACATGCCGGATGCGTCACTCACTGGATCATTTATTGCAGGAAGTCTTGATTGATGAAGCGACTCTGCGCGCACGGGTGGAAGAACTCGGCGAGCAGATTTCCAACGATTACGCGGGCGCGCATAATCTACTGCTGATTTGTATTCTCAAGGGTGGGGTGATGTTCCTCACCGATCTGATGCGTTCGATTACAGTCCCGCATGAGATTGATTTTCTCTCTGTGTCCAGCTATGGCAAGGGCGCGCGTATGACGACGGGCAGCGTCCGCATCGACATGGATTTGAAGGCGGAAGTGATCGGCAAACATGTGCTGATCGTCGAGGACATCATCGACAGTGGGCACACGCTCAAATTCGTCATGGAAGTGATGAGCGCCCGCCAACCGGCCAGTGTGCGTTTGTGTACTCTGCTGGATAAGCCGTCACGCCGCACGATTGACATCAAGATTGATTACACAGGCTTTGCGATTGAAGATAAGTTTGTGTTTGGCTATGGGCTGGACCTCGACGAGAAGTATCGTAATTTACCCTTTATCGGCGTGGTCAAGCCGGGAGCGGTAGGGAATGTCTGACCTCATTCTGGTCTGGTCGGAGACAGTTCTCGATTTAGCGGAACTGTTGAGCGACCTGCGCGAGCCCGCCTACATCGTTGGCGGGGCCGTTCGCGACGCGGTGCTGCGCCGCCCGATCAAGGATGTAGACATTGCGACGGCGGGCAGCGGCATTGCGCTGGCGAAGAAGATCGCTAACCGTCTCAAAGGGGATTTTTACGCGCTTGACACCGGACGCGATGTCGGGCGGGCGCTCGTCGACACGCCAGAAGGGCGGCTGATTTTCGATGTGGCGGGCTTTCGCGGCGCGGATCTTGAAGCGGATCTGCGCGACCGCGATTTCACGATCAATGCGCTGGCCGTGCATCTGACGGGTGACTTGCAGAAAGTCATCGACCCGATAGGGGGCATCCCCGATTTGCTCAATCGGGTGCTGCGCCGCTGCGGACCCACTTCGGTCTGGGATGATCCGATCCGGGTGCTGCGGGCGGTGCGGCAGAGCGTGCAGCTCGGTTTTCGCATTGAACCGGAGACGATTGCTGACCTGCGTTCGAACGCTCCGCGGCTGATGGAAACCTCGCCGGAACGGGTGCGCGATGAACTCATGCGCATGCTGACGCTGCCCAAGCCCGTCAGTGCGCTGCGCGTAGCAGATGCGGTCGGCGCACTGGGCGTGGCGCTGCCAGAGCTGATTCCCTTGCATAACCTCAAACAGTCACCGCCGCATGTGGCCGATGCGTGGAATCACACGCTGGCCGTCGTCGATAACCTGCATGAAATGCTCGGCACGATGAGCCCCACGCGCGGCGACGAAGCGACGTCACAGTTCAGCATGGGCATGATCGCGGTCGCGTTTGGCCGCTTCCGCGCGCGGCTGGAAGAGCATTTCGCCAAAGTCTGGCCGGATGAACGTTCGCACCGGGCGCTGCTGCTGCTGGCAGCGCTGCTGCATGATGTGGGGAAGGGCGCGGTTATGCCTGCCAGCAAAGGCGCGCGTACGGTCTACCCGCAGCACGAGCAAGCCAGCGCGACGATTGCCGAAACCAAGCTCAGCGATTTGCATTTCAGTTCCGCGGAGCGCGATCGGGTGACGCTCGTCGTGCGCAACCACTCGTCCGCCGAGGTGTGGACGCCCCAACTGACACCCGTGCTGATGCACCGCTATTGGCGGCGGTTGGGGCCAGCGGGTGTGGATGTGATCTTCGTGACGTTAGCGGATTACCTCGGCAAAGTGGGACCGAAGATCGATCAGGATCGCTGGCTGCAGGCGCTGGAAAACACGAAGCTGCTGCTCAGCGCCTACTTTGAGGAGTACGAACGCTACGTCGAGCCGCCGACGCTGATCAACGGCAGCGAGTTGATGAAGCAGCTCAACTTGAAACCGAGCTCACTGGTGGGCGATCTACTGCAGATCATTCGCGAGGGGCAGGTCACGGGCGACGTGGAGTCTGTAGAAGACGCGCTGCGGGTAGCCCGAGCGCGTCTCAATCATAACGGGTGAGGTTTGGCTGACGAACCCGCACGGGCGAACCGCTCGTGCGTTACTGCTTGCCCAGCTCCTGCAAACGCAAGCTGGCTTCGGCTTCCGGCACTTCAAAGTGCAGGCTGAGGAGCTGCGGCGTGCGTGACGTCTGATTCAACTGCAAAATCATGTCAGCGGGCATGACGAGCATACGCGCAAACCGGCGTACGGCCTGATCATCCTCATCAAGGTCGCCGACCCCATGCTGCCCCCCCCACGGACTACCAATGATATTCCGTGCCAGCAGTCGCGCCATCGACATTTGCGGTGAGTACGGCGATGACAGATCCAAGCGCGCTGTCATCTGGCTCACATCGACCTCGTCCCACATGCCGGGCAGGGGCGACTGCAAAATCTTTTCGACCGGGATCGGTGGCGCGCTGATGTTGAACAAGCTGATGAATTCGCGAGCCACCGCTTCTAACTGCTGCATATCGACCACGCGCATTACTCCTCCAATGACTCCGCGTCGGTTCGCACTTTGGGATGAAGGAACAAGAGTAGAGTATTGCCATAGCGACGTTGATCGACCACCTCAAGTCGGGTGAGGTTGAGCGGTTGTTCCTCCGCTGGGTCGATCTGAACGATCACTTCAAGCTCCGGATGCAGCCAAGCCGGACGTTCGTCTAGCTGCTGCAGGCAGCGGAGCCAAAGATCTTTGTATTGTGGTGGCGCGATGTAGATGAAATTATAGCTGAGTTTCGGTCCCTGTTCCAAAAATATAAACGCATCCGCATGGGTGATTGTCGCACGCGGCGTGAATTTCGTCAGAACCAGATTCTCTTTGACCGTCTGGATGGCGCGCTTTTCGAGATCGACGAAAGTAGCGTGGGCGGCACCGCGGCTCAGGGCTTCGATGCCCACACTCCCCGTCCCCGCAAACAGGTCGAGGAACTGCGCGTCAATAATGTCACGCCCGATGATGTTAAAGAGCGACTCTTTCACGCGATCCATGATCGGCCGGGTGGTGTCGCCGGGGACGAGTTTCAACTGACGACCTTTGGCCGTGCCAGCAATTACGCGAATACCCATCAGATGTTTTCGACCGCTTCGCGCACGGCGCGGATATTCGAGAGCGGGGTGGTGATCATGGCCACGCACCCGGTGGACAGGACGAAGCGGCGCGCGTTGGTCTGGTGAATCGCTTCGCGCGCGGCATCACGCACGGTCGTCGGCGTGCCCTGATGCAAGTGCTCCCACTGCGCCAGCCCGCCGCAGACGGCGCCGTTGACGAGCGTCTTGCCGATGACGAGATCTGGCTCGCACTTGCGGTCATGCCAGTTGATGACCTGTGTCTTGTATTCGTGCGCGAACTTGAACATCGGCGCATCGCCGTGGATGTGCGTGATGTTCAGCCACCACTTCGACGGCAGCGCGTCAAGGATCTTCTTGTCGTAGACCAGCCCGAACTGACGGTATTCGTCTTCGGAGAGCGTGTCATAGCTGGCGTGCTGAATCGCGTAGAAGACGCCCGCAATCGGCAGCCGCCGCAGCGAGTCGATGAAACGCAGCGTCGACTCGGTGATCGTCGCCAGACCGCTGTGCACGCGATCCGGGTTGAGGCGCATATGCCGGATGAGGGTTTGCTTGCCCGCGATGTTTTTCGCCTGGGCCAACGGACTGAAGATCGTTTGCACGACCGGGATCTCTTCACCCAGTTCGTCGGTGATGAGGCGCAGGCAATCCACCTGCCGACCGAGACCGCCGCGCGTGGGGTCAAGCGGGCGCAGACTCGTCCAATCGAGCGATTTCTGGATAGCGTGGCGGGTGTAGACCCGCGTACCCTCCAGTGAACCTTCCCAATGATCCTGCACGCCGAAATCCGTCAGGCAAAAGCTGCTCGCCGGGGTAACTTTGACGAAATCCCAGTCGTAGGCGCGCTGGAAATCGACGGTTGAGCGGGCGAGGTCGGCGGCGCGCTGGTCATCACCGGGAAAGTGACGCCAGAGCGACACCGGGACGCGGTCCGTCGGTTCACCCGCAATCGTCCGCTCAAGCCGTTCGCGTTTATTCATCGGTCATTTGCTCGGTTGAGTCAGCTCGTTGATGCGCTGCTGTACCATGCGCTGCAGCATCTGGTAGCGGGAGACCGGATTCGTCTCCATCTCGCGCGAAACCAACCGCGCGGTGCTCTGGAAGCTTTCGAGCGCGCTTTCCTTGGCGCCGCCGGCCCGCTGCGCCAACCCCAGACCGTAATTCGCGTCAATGTGATCCGGCACAGCCTTTAAGACCGCCTCAAACCCCTTGATCGCATCGTTCTGTCGTCCTTCACGGTGCAAGTGCCATGCACGTGCGATAGCGTCTGCCTGTTCGTTCTGTGCCATCTCTACCTACATCCTTCTGCAAGCGAATTTGCGGTTAATTGTACTTTCGGTGGGAAAGATTACAAGCGCGTGTGTGCGCTCAATCTGTGCCCAGCGTGATCGGCATGGCTGAGCCAATCGTCAGCCCGTTGGAAGCGAAGAAGGTCAGCGGCGCCTGCGTCGACGTGAGGACTTCCACGGATAGGGTGGCTGGTTGATCCGGTGGCACGCTTAACGTATAGCGATCTGCCACATAGAGATTGGTCAGCCAGCGCCGCGTGGGATAGCCTCCGGGATGACGCGCCGGAGCGAGGGCGGTTGTGGCTTGAGTGAGCGGGTCAATCACCGACACCTGAACCTGATAGTTATCGGGCAAAAAGCGCGCGCTGCGCCAGTACAGCGTCAAATCGAGCGCAGCACCGGACCGATCCACGCGGTAGGCCAAGAGCTCCAGCCCGGTGTCGGTTTGCGCGCGCACGGACACACTGTCGGCGAGGCCGTAGCCGTTCGGCGCATTGAAGATGCCCGTCGAGAGGAACGCGAGCGCGAACAGCAGCACGATCAACAGGGCGCCGCCCACGCGGGCTTCGTCGAGACTCAACTGATCGCTTTCGACGTAACGACTGTGCGGCTGACGGTAGCGCCAGTACGTGATCAGCAGCAGCAGACCGAACGTTACCAATGTGCTGATCCAGCCCATTAAACGGGGCGGCGTGGTACCAAGTTCGACCACCAGTTCGCCGCGATCCGGTGTGGCGAGGTTGATCATCAGTCCGCCTTCCGGATGCGGGCTGACGCGCACGCTGTCGCCGTGGAAGGTGGCTGTCCAGCCGGGGAAGTAGCTGGTGAGGATTTGCAGTGACAGGGGTTCATTCAACAGCAATTGGAAGGTGTCGCTGTGTGTGGTGTGCGCCAGCGTGCCGATTTGTCCGCCATGCTGACCCGCCGCCAGCTTGCCGTTAAGCGCCGAGCTGGCGGCCAGGCTGGTTCCGCGCGGCGTGGTGGGGAGGGGCGCATCGGGCGGGAGCACGGCGATGCCGTAGCCGAGCTGTTCGTAGAGGCGCTGTGCTTCGGGCGAGGCATCCATATTGAGTTCAGTGCTGTCCGGCGCGATCCACACGGGGAACGAGAGGGCGAGGATCGCGGCCAGCGTCAGTGTCAGTGCCGCCCGGCGCTGGCGCAGGCGGCGTGCCGCACCGAGGCCGCTCCCGGCCACCGCCAGCGTAAACGCACCGATCCCCAGCAGCCACACTTGATACCGGAAGGTCAGCAGCAGAACGATGATGCCGACGGTCAGCACGGCGAAAATTGCGGGCAGCGCCAGTCGACGGCGGATGATCACCGGAACGCTGATGAGCGCGGCAGCGAGACTCGCCCACCCGAAGGTGAACTGCGCCGTCGGGATCATGGCGTCCGGGTCGAGCATGCGCAGCGGCGCGAAAAGCCCTGTGAGGCTGATGGTGGGGCGGAGATCTTGCCCGCGTTCCAGCCAGGTGACCACGCCGCCTTCGACGACGGCGGGCAGCCAGAAGATCGCGGCGATCAGCACGCCGAAACCGATTCCGGCGAATGGCAGCCACCGCCCGAGCCCGCGCTGGCGGTCCGGCACGCTGAGCCATACGCCCGCCAAAATCACCCCCGCCGCCAAGATGCGCGGTTCTGTCATGAGCAGCGCCGCGCTCAATCCGCCCGTGAGCAGGAGGTCAGTTGGCTCATTTTGGAGGACACAGCGATCAACGCTCCACAGTAAGGCGGGCAACAGCGCCAACCCGAGGACGACCGGCAGATCGCCGATGATATGCGGCGCGGTCAGCGCGAAATAGGGGCTGTAGACGTAGAGCAGGGTTGCGATCAAACCGGAGATGGCGTTCAGGCGGCGCGCGACGAGCGCATAGATCGAGAGTCCCGCCAGGATATAGGCGGCGATGTAGACCAAGCGCACGGCCTGCGCCGGGTCGTTGGTGTACAACTGCTGGATCAGCGCCGGAAGGTAGCCCGCGCCCGGCGGCGCATAATGTGGAATCGGCGCGCCGTACCCGGCGAGTGTTTCTGCCGACCAGCGCGGATACAGCCGTCCTTCGGCCAGCGCGCGCGCATACTCCGCCGTGCGAAAAATGTAGTTTTCGTTGGCGTTCTGGTGGAAGAAACCCGGCTGGAGCACGAACGACCAGCCCGCCAGCAGGCTGAAAGCCAGCGCCAGCAGCAGCCCCCAATCGGTGCGGCGTAGAGCGCGTTTCATCCACACAGGTAATTCGTTCGCAGGTATCGTCATCACCGCTTGATCCTGATTTCGGCTGGTGCTATGCTTGGCCGACGTATGCTTAATCATTGTGAACCATGTTGACTATTCGCGCCGCAACTCTGAACGATCTGCCGGAACTGGCGCAGTTCTGGCAGGAGAAAATCGTCCTGCAAGCTGATTCCCGTTATACCACATCGGTTGACCGTTGGGTGATATCAGCCACGGCGTGGTTAGGCGATGCGCGCTGCGTCATGCTGACCGCCGAGAACGACGGTCGCCCGGTCGGCTATGTGGTGGGATGGATTCAGCCGATGCCGGGACTCGCGGGCGATGCGCTCGGCCTGATCACTGAGCTGGCGCTTGACGCGCACAGCTATCAGGGTGGGGTCGGGCGCGCGCTGGTTGAGGCGGTGCGGGCGTGGTACGCCGACCGCGGAATCACTGCGCTCGCCGCGTGGTCGTCGCGGCGTTCTCCGGTCGAGCAGGCGTTCTGGCGTTCGGTCGGTGCCCTAGAGTGGATGGAGTGTTTGTGGATAAAGTCATAATTCGTCCGGCAGCGCCGCAGGATGTCGACGCGATTGCGCAGTTGTGGCTGGCGCTGGTTGGTTACCACCGGGAGATCGACCCCGATCTGCCCCCCGCCGCTCCGAATGGGGCGCTGCGGTATGCTCGCCGTCTAGTCGATCGCCTCGAAGACCCGATGACGAGCGTCTTGGTGGCCGAGACCGAGGGCAAAGTCGTCGGCTACGTGCTCGGCATGGTCGTCGACCTCGCGCCGGAGATGTTCGCGCAATCGCCGAGCGGTTTTCTCGCCGACATCTACGTCGACACGGCCTACCGGCGTCACGGAGTCGGGCGGGCGCTAGTTGAACACCTGAGCGCATGGTTTCGGGACAAGGGCCTGCGCTATTTTGAATGGCATGTTGCGGCGCTCAACGACGATGCGGTCGAATTCTGGCGCAAGGTCGGCGGGCGTGATGTGATGCTGCGGATGCGCGGGGAACTGTGAAGCAGTTAAAAGTGACGAGTCAAAAGTAAGTGCAGACAACCGCTGCTTTTAACTTTCGACTTGCAACTTTTAACTCATTTGGAGATAAACATGACTGAACTCCTCTATCAGCTCGACAGTTATCTGCGTGAATTCACCGCAACGGTGACCGCCGTTGATCCCGAAGCGCGCGTCGTGTATCTGGATCGCACAGCGTTTTACCCCGGCGGGGGCGGTCAGCCGTGCGACGCGGGCGTGCTCCAAGCCGACGGCGTGACCTACCCGGTCAAGGAAGTGCGGAAAGGGAACGCGCACATCATTGATGGGGATGCGCTACCTACCGTTGGCGCATCCGTGATCGGCGTGCTCGATTGGGAGCGCCGCTTCCAGTTGATGCGGACGCACACCGCGATGCATATCCTGTGCGGCGTGGTGTGGCGCGATTACAGCGCCGCGGTCACAGGCGGCAACATGGAACCGCTGGCCGGGCGCATGGACTTTGAGTTTGAGCGTTTGCCGCCGGAAGTCATCGCAGAGATTGAGCAGAAGATCAATGTGGAGATCGCCGCGGCGCGCGATGTGCGCGTGAAGATTCTGCCGCGCGCAGAAGCGTTCCAGATTCCCGATCTGATCCGCACGAAGATTAACTTGCTGCCGGAAGGCATCACCGAAGTGCGTACGGTGGAGATCGTCGGGCTGGACTTGCAGGCGGATGGCGGTACGCATGTCGCCAATACGCGCGAAGTTGGGCACATCCGCATCACTGATTACAAGAGCAAGGGCGGCATCAACAAGCGGCTGTACGTCGCGATTGAATGACTTCTGAGTCTGTAGGGGCGCACGGCCGTGCGCCCCTACAACAACGATTTAGCTTGAATGCTTCGCCTTCTCCGCTGTTTCTGCGTCCCAGTCGACCAATTCACCGTCATCCGATAGTTCCAAGCGCTTGGGCTTCTCGTATTCCAGCGCCGCCCGTAGTTTGGCGACTTCCTTCTCGATGTCACCGTCGCGGTTTTCCGCCATCCACGCAAAGATCGAGTGCATGGCGAATATGCCCATCCAGCCAATGAACACGGCGGCGATGAGGTTGGCATAGTTGCGTTCCCCAAAGGCGATGAGCGCCATCAGTACGAAGATCAACCCTAAGAGGTCGAGTGCCCACAGCCGCCAGCGGCGGGTGCGCTGGTTCACGCGCTTGGTTGCCAGTTCGTACAATTCCTGCTCAGACATCACATTCCCTATCGCTAACCCCATTACCCTATACGCGGCTGACTGCGAAACGGTTGCACAGGAACAGCTGGGTACAATAAGCGGCGAACAGGAGCGAAGTAATGAACAACCACGCATTTTCTTGATCACAGGGATTATGGCAGCGGGCAAATCGACCGTGGCGCAGGCACTCGCCGAGCGCTTGCCCAAGAGCGTACATGTTCGCGGGGATGTCTTTCGCCGCATGATCATTAGCGGGCGCAAAGAGATGACCGTGGACTACGATGACGAGGCGCTGGTGCAGCTTCGTCTACGCTATCGTCTGGCAGCCCAGACCGCGCACGCTTACTGCGACGCGGGGTTCGACGCGGTGTGTCAGGATATCATCATCGGCGACATGCTGCGCGAAGTCGTCGATCTCTACCGACTTGGTGGCTATCCCGTCTACCTAACCGTCTTGTGCCCGACGGTAGAAGCCGTTCTGGTGCGGGATGCTGGCCGCGATAAGGTAGCCTACCGCGATTGGACACCCGATAGGCTCGACCGGGAACTGCGTGAGTCAACGCCCCGGCTCGGACTGTGGTTGGACACCTCAGCACTGACGGTTGCGCAAACCGTTGATACAATCTGGGCACGTTTAGCAGAAGCTGCCATCTAACGGCAGGGAGTACGTAGGCTTTGATCAAGTCACTGGAGCGGGTATTTAGCGAATTTGTCATTTTTCTCGGCGCGGCGCGGCTGCGCGCGCTGTTCTTGCTGATCGCGGGGACGGGGCTGGTCAGCCTGATGCTGAACGCCGTGCAGGGCGAAACCTGGGTCGTGCCCGTGCAGTCGGCGCTCATGCTGATCGCGGCGTTCGGTTCGGCGGCGATCATCGTTACGCGCATGGAGCGCGAAGATCGTCAGCGCTGGATCGCGCTGCTCGTCCCCGCATTGGGGTTGATTGTGCTGGGGGTGTTCTTTCTGCCGAATTGGGCGCTGGCGCTGGTCGGCGCGGCTATCGGGTGGATCGTCGCCGGGTTGATCGTTTTTCGCGGACGCGCGCCCATCGAATACCAGAAGGCGATTCGACATCTGCGCCACAACGAGTACGAAGAAGCCGTCAAAGTCATGGACGGCATGATCAAGGACGAACCGAATCAGCCGAATCACTACCGCTTTCGGGCGGAACTGCTGCGTTTGTGGGGTAAGCTCGACCGAGCGCGGCGCGATTACCAGAAGATGACCGAAATAGACCCAACCTCGGCCGTCGCGTTCAACGGGCTGGCCGAAGTCAATTTGCAGGCGGGGCGCTTCACGGATGCGTTGGCCGCCGCGCATAAAGCCGCGGAACTGGCGCCCGGTGAATGGGTCGCGCTGTACAACCTCGGCATGATTGAAGATCGCCTCAGCCAGTCACAGAATGCCATCGAGCACCTCACGCAGGCGCTGTCCGCGGGTGTGCGCGATGCGCGGCACCGCTTGCTCATCCGCTTCTACCTCGTGCGCGCCTATGCGCGGCTCGGCGATACGGCCAATGCGCAGGCCGAGCTGATCACGCTGCGCAAAGACAAAAGCGGCATCAGTGAATGGACGACCATCCTCGCCAGCGATCAGGCGGAAACCCTGCGCGCGGTGATCGGACAGGATGTCGAATTGGCGACCCAACTCATCAGCGGGGAACTGGATGTGATGGCGCTGGGAGCGGCCTCGTAATGCGCCGCCAATGGCTGGTCGGCGTGTATGTGACGTTCGTGCTGGCGTTCGTCGGCCTCGTCGTCTTTATCGGCGGGCTGGCCGCGGAACTGTTCAGCTCCCGCGCGCCGCAGGATGCGCTTAATCTGTCGCCCTATGTGGTGTTGGCGCTCGGCGGGTTGTGTCTCGCCGCGCTGATGTTCGTCTTCTGGTTTGGGCTGGTTGGCGTGCTGCTGGCGCGGCAAACGCGCGCGCAGGGATCCGGTTACGGCGAAGCCTACCGCTTGATCGAGGCGTTCAAGTTCCGTGACGCGATTCCGCTGCTCGAACGGTCGATCCGCGAGGGGAAAGAGACTGCCGAAGTGCTGATGCTGCTGACGAGCGCCTATGCCTACACGGGACAGCTCGCCAAAGCGCAGGCGACCGCTGACCGGGCGGTGCAGTTATTCCCGAATGATCCCGACTCCTATATCACGCTGGCGAATGGCTATCGTTTGCAGGCCGCGTATGATGAGGCGGCGGGCACACTCATGCGGGCAGCGACATTGTCTCCGGATCAACCCGTGATCTGGGCGGAACTCGGCTTCACGCAGCGGTTTGCCGGCAATGAAGCCGCCGCCGTCGAGTCATTTGAGAAGGCGGCAGCCCACGCCATGCCCGCGCCCTACGGGGTGCGCGTGTTCTATCATCTGTCGAATGCCTATTCCGCGGCGGGCGAGACCAAAAAGGCCATGCGCGCCATCGCCAAGATGATGAGCGCGCGTGACGGTCTGGTGACGTGGAAGTCGGGCTTGAAACCGCTGGAAGGCACGGCTTATGGCCAGGCGCTGCGCTATGAAATCGCCGCGATTGACCAGGCTATCGCCGATGCGGACGCGGGGAACCTCGGATGATCTGGGCGATTTCGCGCATCCGCAAAGACTTCAAGACCTGGGATCGCTTCACGCAGGTCGCCGTGATCAGCGGGGCGGTGCTGGTCATTCTGCTGCTGGTCGTCGCCATCACCGTGCCCGACCTGCGCCAATCCGCGCTGATTGGCGTGGGGGGCTTGCTTGTCGTCTCGGAGCTCGCCGTGCTGTGGGGCAACCGCGGCATGATTTCGCTGTATGGTCAGGCGCAGCGCCATTACCTCGAAGGGGAGTTTGGCGCGGCAGTCGGCTTGCTGGAAGGCGCGCGCGCACGGGGAAAAATTGATGCGCGTTCGCTCACACTGCTGGGAAATTCGTACCGCCAACTCGGGCGGCTCAGCGAGAGCGAGGGGGTTTTGTCAGAAGCTGTAGACAAAGCTCCAGATCTCTATTTCCCGCGCTATGGGTTTGGGCGTACACTGCTTGCAAAGGGTGATTATGCGGGGGCGGTGGAGGCGATCCGTCAGGCGGTCGCGCAGGGGGCGCCAACGGTGGTGCGCCTCGACCTGGGCGAAGCTTATTATCGCTTGGGGGCATTCGACGAAGCGCTGATCGAGCTGGACAGCACGGTGCCCGATGAATCCTATCGTAAACTGATGCGCGCCTACTTACTCCATCAAATCCGCTTCAGTTTCTCGCCGCCATCCCCCGACCTCATTCGCGAGGGCTTGCCGTACTGGATTGCCAGCGCAGACCGGTTTCGACACACGCTCTACGGTGAGGCGCTCAAAAATGACATTGAAGACTTGCAGGGAGCGTTGAATTGAGCACGTCAGCAGAAAAGCGCAGAAGTTCTTCCATTGTCCGCTACAGCCTCATTGCCGGCATTGTCGGCATTCTGATCATTGGGGCAGGGGTTGTCTCGTTCTTTGTCGATCAGGCCTCACGGCAGACGCCGTTTGATATTCAGCCGCCGCCCGGCGCGCTGTATTGGGGCGAAAGTGATGTTTCGACCAATTCGCGTAACATGTATTACCGCGTTGCCGATTCGATTGACAACGTCGTGAATTACTATCAGCAAAAAATGAACGAGCACTACGGTGATGCAGTTGAACGCTGTATCCGCATTCCCGCGGTGGGCGAAGCGCCCCCGGCAGAGACCGGTCAGAGCGTGCCGTTCCAGTTTAGCTGCATGTTCGATCATTCCGGCTTCCGCTCGACGCAGTACACGCTGGTCGTGATTTACCCGGGGTTGGCCAATCCTGATCCGAATCTGGATGCGGCGGGTATGACCGTTGTCAAATATGAACAACTCTGGCAGTCCTGACGACGCCGATCAAGCGAAACGTCCGCCGTTTCTCCTGATAGCCTTGTTGATAGCCTTCGGTCTCGCGTTGATCGTAGGCTTCAATATTTTGCGCGTGTTGTACGGTGTGATCGCGCCGCCGCTGCCGCCGCTGCCGGATCGGGTCACGCAGATCAGCCATGAGAGCGAGGCGTACGGCGCCGATATCTGGAGCTATACCGCCGTCGATGATCCGTGTGCCGTCGCGACGTTCTACGAAGCGCAGGGCGGCACCTGCGAATACACGCCGCTGCAGTGCAGCGAACCGGGATCCGCGCCGTTCAGCGAGCTGGCGCAGTCGACGGTTGCGCGCTGTCACGGGAACGTTGCCTTTTCGATCTTCAATATGCAGTGGTGGGCGCTGGTACTGCGCAACAACGACACGCCGAACACGCCCACCACCATCAACCTTGAGCGCGAAGTCTTCTGGATCGGCACCGGGCCGCGTGCCGCTACGCCTGCTCCCAGCGGTAGCGGATGAGCGATTCGTAGTGCCCAAAGCCAATTCTCTGGTAAATCGGGTAGCCGGATGGTGAGGCGAACAAGGCGCCAATGTGACAGCCGGCGGCGCGCGCGTCGAGCAGCGGGCGCAGCGTGATCGCCTTGCCAATGCCTTTACCCCGCGCGTCCGGCAGCGTACCAATCCCGTAGATTCCTGCAATTCCCGCGCCGTAAAACAACATCCCCGTCGCCACAGGCACATCATCCAACCAGCCGAGGTACAGCGTCCACGGGGCATGGTCGAGGCCGCGCCGCAGTGTGGCGTCGTGCCACGCGTCGCCGACGGCGGTTGGCTGATTGAAGCTGGTGGCAAACGTTGTCGCCCACACCCGTACTTGTGATTCGCTTGTCACCGTGGTGATGCGAAAATTCGGCGGGGTAGTAGTGGTCTCATCCATGTGGTGGAGAGCAACCGCCATCGCAGGCGAGTCATACGCCTTCTCGAAACCATGTTGTTCGAGCTTCGCGCCAATTTCTGGGGGCTGCGTCTGCCCGCCGACCCACCACATGACGGCTTTCGTCCCGGCAGCGCGGTAATCGGCGAGTGTCTCTTCGATGACTTGGTCCGCATCAGCGAGGGTGAAGCGATTGCGCCCAACGGAGTTGAACATCGCGGATTCAATCCCGGCGACGCGGCAGCGGACGAGGGCGGGGGTCGTAATCAATTCGGCACGGGGCAGGCGGCCAAACGTTTCGATCAGGGCATAGGCGTTGTCTTCGGCGGCGGCTTCAAGGTTCGGCGGGGAAGCTTCCCGAAACATAGAGTCTCTTTTCTGTGGGATTGGGCAAACCAGTTCATTATAGGAGCAAGGGGTTGAATCTTCACTTAACTGCAATTTTGCGTCATAATACTAAGACGATTCTCCCCATTGGTTATAAGGAGGTGATCCGTGATGGTGAGGGGTCTGCTCACATCACGGTCGATTGCCCCCTCTATGCGAATACGACGCTAGACGCATCGACCACTAACCCGTATCGACATAGAGAGGATGAACCATGTTCAAGGCAGTCAAACCGGAAGTTGACATCCAGAAATTGGAACGCGAACAGCTGGACTTTTGGCGGCTGAATCGCGTATTTCAGCGTTCGATGGAAGAACGCCAAGGTGCTCCGCGTTACGTGACCTATGAAGGCCCGCCGACCGTCAACGGCACGCCGGGTGTGCATCACGTATTGGCGCGCGCCTTCAAAGACATTTTCCCGCGCTATAAGACGATGCGCGGTTACTACGCGCTGCGTAAGGGCGGGTGGGATACCCACGGCTTGCCCGTCGAACTCGCGCTCGAAAAAGAGCTCGGCTTCACGCAGAAACGGCAGATTGAAGAGTTCGGCATCGCCGAATTCAACAAGCGCTGCCGGGACAGTGTGCTGCGCAACATCAGCAAGTGGGAAACGTTCACCGAGCGCATGGCGTACTGGACGAACCTCGACGACGCCTATGTGACGTTCACGAACGACTACATCGAGAGCGTGTGGTGGATCCTCAAGCAGTTCTGGGACAAAGACCTGCTCTATAAGGGTTTGAAGGTCGTTCCGTACTGCGCGCGCTGCGGCACGCCGCTGAGCAGTCACGAAGTCTCGCTCGGGTATCAGGATGTCGAAGACCCGAGCGTATTTGTGCGCTTCCCGCTGCGCGACAAGCCCGGCGTCTACTTCCTCGTGTGGACGACGACGCCGTGGACGCTCCCGGCCAACGTTGCGCTCGCCGTGGGCGCGGATCTCGACTACGTGCAGATCGAAGGCCCCGTGCAGGGCGGCGAAGGCACAGAAAACCTGATCATGGCGGCAGCGCTGGTCGACAAGGTGCTCGCCCACCGTGAAGAGTACAAGATCGTCAAGCACTTCAAGGGCAAAGACCTGCTCGGGATGCAGTACAACCCGCTGTACACCTTCCTCCCGGTCGAGACCAAGTACGCCTATGTCGTGGCGGGCGATTTCGTCAGCACTGACGACGGCACGGGCATCGTGCACATCGCCCCGGCCTTCGGCGTGGACGATATGGCGGTCGGCAAGGAGAACAACCTGCCCGTGCTGCAAACGGTCGGCGCGGATGGCAAATTCATCGACGCGGTGACGGAATGGCGCGGTGTGTGGGTCAAGGACGCCGATCCCGAAATCACGCGGGATCTCAAGCGGCGCGGGCTGCTCTACAAGCAGGCGCGTTACGCGCATACCTACCCGTTCTGCTGGCGCTGCGGCACGCCACTGCTGTACTTCGCGCGTGACGCGTGGTTCATCCGCGCGACCGAGTACCGCCAGAAGATGATCGACCTGAATGCGACGATCAACTGGGTGCCGGATCACGTCCGCGATGGGCGCTTCGGCAACTGGCTGACGGAACTCAAAGACTGGGCGCTTGGGCGTGAACGTTACTGGGGCACGCCGCTCCCGATCTGGATCGACGACCAGACGGGCGAGTCGCTGGCGGTGGGCAGCGTCGAAGAATTGAGCCGATTCGCCGGGCGCGACCTGACGGATCTCGATCTGCACCGTCCGCATGTTGACAACATTGTCTTCCCGAACCCGAACGGGCGCGGCGGCATGATGCATCGTGTGCCGGAAGTGATCGACGTGTGGTTTGACAGCGGCGCGATGCCGCTGGCGCAGTGGGGTTACCCGGCGCACAATCAGGAAATGTTCGCGGAACAGTACCCGGCGGACTACATCTGCGAAGCGGTCGACCAGACGCGCGGGTGGTTCTACACGCTCCACTCGATCAGCAGCATGTTGTTCGAACAGGTGTCGTTCAAGAACGTCATCTGCTTGGGGCACATCCTCGACGCCAAGGGCGAGAAGATGTCCAAGAGCAAGGGCAACATCATCGACCCGTGGGAAATCTTCAACGCGCACGGGGCCGACGCCTTCCGCTGGTATCTGTTCACATCGGGGCCGCCCGGAGAACCGCGCCGCTTCTCGAAGGACTTGGTAGGGGAGGTGATCAGCCGCTTCTGGCTGACGCTGTGGAACACCTACAGCTTCTTCGTGACGTACGCCAATCTCGATGGCTGGACGCCGAACAGCCCGCAGCCGCCCGTCGCCGAACGCGACCTGCTCGATCAGTTTGTGCTGGCGGAACTGCACCAGTTGGTCAACGAAGTGACCGAAGCCTTCGACAACTACGATGTGCCCGGCGCGACGCGCCCGATTGAGCAATTTGTCGAGATGCTCAGCAATTGGTATGTGCGTCTGAGCCGCCGCCGTTTCTGGAAGTCGGAGAGCGACGCGGACAAGCAGGGCGCCTATGCCACGTTATATGAATGCTTAGTCACCGTGAGCAAGCTGCTCGCGCCGACGATGCCGTTCCTCGCGGATGCGCTGTATCGCAATCTGGTCGTGGAAATCGACCCGAAAGCGCCGATGAGCGTGCACCTCGCGCTGTTCCCGGAAAGCAACCCGGCATTGCTCAACGAAACGCTGGTGCGGGATATGCGCTTGGTCGAAAAGCTGGTCAGCCTCGGGCGTGCCGCGCGCGAATCGGTGCGGATGGGCGTGCGCCAGCCGCTGGCAGAAGCTCGGTTCGCGGTGCAGCCGCGCGAGGCCGATGTGGTCACGCGTTACGCCGAGCTGATCATGAGCGAACTCAATGTTAAGGCAGTGGGGACGCTCAATGCGACCGGGGATGTCGTGCTGTTCAAGCTGAACCCGCTGCAAAGCCTGCTCGGCAAGAAGCTGCGCGCCGACTTCCCGAAGGTGCAGAAGTGGGTGCGCGACGATGCGCCGGTCGAAGACAAGCGCAAGTGGGGCGAAGCCCTGCTGAGCGGCCAAAGCATCACGGTGGAGCTGGACGGCAAGCAGTACGAGCTCGCGCCGGACGAAGTGCAGGTCAGCCGCAGTGCTGCCGAAGGCTTCGCGGTCGCGGAAGACGGCGGCTATCTGGCCTCACTCGACACGCGCCTCACCGACGACCTGATCGACGAAGGGTTGGCGCGTGAAGTCGTACGCCGCGTGCAAAGCCTGCGCAAGGACGCGGACTTCAACATCGAAGACCGCATCAACCTGCGCTATCAGGCAGGCGAACGGCTGAGCAAGGCGATCACCCGTTTCGCCGATTACATCCGCGCGCAGACGCTGGCGGAAACGCTGGAGCAGGGCGAGACGAACGGCGACTTCGTGAGCGCTACGTATCAGCCGGACGAAGACCCGAAGAAGGACACCTCCATCGACGGCGAAACGCTGGCCATCGGCGTCAAGCGCGTCTAGTCACACTGTACAAGTAAAAAGGACGAGGCCATGCCTCGTCCTTTTTGTTTGGTCTAACAATCGACATAGGTCACAAGGCTGCGCGGATCTCGTCCCACATGAAGCTGACAAAACGCAGGGTTTCCGGCAGGGTAGCCGCGTGATCCACGACTGCGCCCGGATCGAGTCGCCATGTCAGCGCATGGCTGATGAGCGCCGCCCAGGCTGGATAAGCCGCCATCGCCCATTCGGCTGCTGCCTGTTTCGACACATGCTGGCGGTGGCGCAGCGTATACAACCCCCGACACAAGGTGATGATGACATAAGCTTGTGACGGACGGCTCTGGATGTGGTCGAGATAGCCGCCGTCCCATTCCAGCAGCATCGTCGTGATGGAAGTGATGAACTCGTCAGTCGTGACCGGGGCGATGATCGTCGCGGGCGGTACCCCATACAGCGTGATCCCCGATGTTAGCACGTGATACCAGTTCATCAGCCAGTCCGCGCCCGCCTCGATGATGTGGAAGGGTTCGCCGGGGCTGATGTTGCCCATCGGGTGACGTTCGGTTTTGAAGGTGGCGAGCGCGTGCACGCTGTAGTACTGCACTTCGATGCGGTTGTCCCACTCGGGCAGTTCTGCCACGATCTGCGCGTGCATCTGCTCGATAGCAGCGGCCTCTGCCGGGGTGAGATCCGACGTGAGCGCGGCGAGTAGGTCAAGATCGCTAATGCCGTCGGTGAACGCGCCGAGCGCTGTAGATCCATAGAGATACAAGCCGATCAGCTTGTCACCAAAGATCGCTTGCTGCCGCTGCAGCAGAATCTCCAAAACGGCGTTGACGTTGGGGTAAGGGGTTGGTTTCATAAGCTGCAATTATATCAGAGGAAACGCTGGTAGAATTCAACAATCTACGCATGTGTCACGGTGAGTTTGTTGGTGAATAGTGACAAAAACCCGTGCGATAGCCTCGTCAAAATGATTGTATGATTTCGCTGACCCTGTGCATACAATCGTGGAATAGTCTAAGTGGATTGTTGAGTATGGTTGAAAATCACAGCGCCACCCTGCAAGCCCTGTTACAGTATGCGCTTCCGTTGGGAACTCAATTGCTCGCTGGCATGCCGGAGAAGACAATCACCTGGGCTGTAGTGGTGCAGACGCAGCCGCCCGCCTTTCCCGATGTCTATGGCGGTGAGCTGGCGCTGGTGTCGATGGATGTACTGCGCAGCTATGATGCGCGCATCACGCTTTCGGAAGTGGTGCGTGGGCTGGCAGAAGTGGGAATCAGTGCGGTGGCAGCGAAAGACAACATCGCCATGACCGCGGTCGATGTCGCGAACGAGTGCGGCGTGGCGCTGCTGGCGCTGCCCGAAGAGACCAGCCTGCCACGCATCGAACGCGCCATCAACACACTGATTGTCAATGCGAAGGCGCAGATCGCCCAGCGCGCGATGGAAATTCAACGCCAACTGGCGCGCAGTGCCGCCGAGAACCGCGATCTCAACAGCCTGCTGCAGATCATGGCGCGCGCCACCGCCAAGCCGATGGTTGTGCATGACGACGCTGGCGTGCTCATGGCGCAGGTGTATCCGAATGTCGCGCGGCGCACGCCGACCGGGAGTGGGCGCACCATGATGCAAAACCTCCCCTACAGCGCCTTCCAGAATTGGCTGACCCGCGAAACCCCGCCCGCTGAAGGCATCACGGTGCACAGCCCGCTCGGCTATACGACTGTGCTGCGCGTCGAGAAACGCGTAGCCGGGTATCTGTCGATGGTGGACAACCGCGAAACGCTGGACGATTTTGACCGCATGGTGCTGGCCTATGGCGCAGATGTGTGCGCCATTGAACTGGCGAAAACCCGCGCGATTGCGTTTGCCGTCGAACAGGCGCGCGGTGACTGGGTGCAGATGTGGCTAAGCGGCACGCCGACCGACGATGATATGATGTCGACGCGCGCCCAGCAGGCCGGCTTTGACCCCACCGCGAACTACATTGTCGTCGTCTATCGCGCCATGACCGATTCCGGGGCGGGGCTGCCGCTGGAATCGCTGCTGCCGCTGGTACGCGATGATATGGCGCGCCGCCCGCTGAATGGCTCGGTCGGGCAGTATGTCGACGTGATTGTCGCGCTCTACCCGCTGGAAAACCCCTCGCATTTGCCGCGATTACGCCGCATGGTGGATGAAGTCCGCTCACAGTTGGCCGCGCGCACGCCGAGCGGTTTGGTCGCTGCAGGCATCAGCCGACCGTCGGCGGGGCTGTCCGCGCTGCGCGAGGCCTACCGCGAAGCGAAGGATTCGGTCAGTATTGCCAATGAACTCGGTGACCGCGAGCAGACGACCTTCTACGGTGATCTCAAGCTGTTTCAGCTGTTGCTGGCGCTCAAGGAACGTAACCTCGATCACCTGCGCCGTTTCTATAATGAAACGCTCGGGCTGCTGGTCGAACATGACGACCGCAAGCAGGGTGATCTGATCCGCACGCTGAGCGGTTTCTTCGAAGCCAATGGCAATTTAGCCGAAGCTTCGAAGATGCTGGATGTGCATCGCAACACCTTGGTTTACCGTCTGGGACGCATCAGCGAGCTCACCGGACTCGACTTGGAGAAGGCCGATAACCGCCTAATTTTGCATCTGGCGCTCAAAGTTCAGCGGGTTTTAGCCATCATTCCGGGCAAATAAGAGGAAATTCGTCCAATTTCCCCTCATTTCGCTAGCGCGATTTTAAGAATATGTGGTAGAATGTCGCTTGTAAAGCGTAATTTAGATCGCGCGTATACAGAAAAGGGGTTTTCCAAAATGAGCGTTGAGTTCTACGATGTTAAAACCCGCCAGAAGGTGTCAATCGACGACAAAAACGTGCTGAAGACCACCTTCACCACCGCGAACGGTCAGGTTCGCTACGGTCTGCGTGGCAAGACGAAGGATGGGCGTATGCTCACCAAGTTCGTCAGCAAGGCGGACTGGGACAAGTCGAAATACCCGGAAGAAAAGAAGTAGTAAATATCAAGTGCAGTCAGCCCGCGTCACCCGACGCGGGCTTTTTATTTTCCAGAATCAGCCGCAGGGGAAAATAAAACGGAGGGGCGCAGCCGGCTGCGCCCCTCCGTTTTGGTTAAGTGTTCTAGACTGCCTGCTTGAGCCGCGACGGCGGCGCGAGCATCACGAAGTATTGTTCCGGGTGGTTGAGCAGCGGGTACAGATGCTGCACTTCGTCACCCTGATTGTTGGCTTCCAGCGTGGCGATGTAGTTGCCGAGCAGGTCGATGATGTCCTGCACGCCGCGCGCGTCCAGCTCACGGATTTCGACCGTCGCGCCCTTGGCGATGCGGCGGCGGATCGCGTCGACCGTGAGATTCATTTCTGGCTGAATGCGCTGATACAGCGTGCCACCCGACATCCCCGCGCACAGCCACGGGCCGGGGTCGCCGAGCACGAGCACGCGCCCGGAGGTCATATATTCGCAGGCATAGCCCTTAAGGTTCGCGCGTGCCGCTAAGCCGCCGAGATCGTCGTGCAGGGGCTGCTTGACCTCACCACCAAACACGATGTCCGCGCCGCTAAGACGGATGCAGGCGCGCGTGTCCGCATCGCCTTGCACGATGAACCGACCCGCTTGCGCCCCGTAAGCGAAGCTCTTGCCGACCGACCCATCGAGGCGCTGGCCGTCGTGGTTGAGACCCTTGAGTACGGCAATCGTACCGCCCTTGGCGCACTTGCCGACGCCGTCCTGCGCGCCGCCTTCCACCAGCACATCCAGCTTATCCATTGTGAACGCGGCCAGACCGTTGCCAGGCACGGCGGAGTTGCTGAAGCGCAGGTGAATGACGCCCAGGTCGCCCGACACTTCGCCGCGTTCTATCGCGCCGGAGAGGTGCGTGCCGAGCGCGCGGTCCATCGCCATGACCTGTTCGTCGTCGTAAGTGATTTCCTGATCGCCGGGCTGCGCCGCATCGTTGATGATCTCGGTGATGCTTTTGCTCATGGTATTGCGTGGACGCGCCAGCAGACGACCGACGCCGGGCAGGAATTCACGCTTGCTGACCGTCGGCACCGGGATGAACAGCGGGCGCAGGTCGATGCGCTCATGCATCTGCACCTGTTCGAGCAGATCCGCCCGCCCGACGAGATCCTGCACGCGGGTGAAGCCGAGTTTGGCCGTCCAACGGCGGATGTCTTCGCCGAGCGCCTCAAACACGCGCACGATGCCGCCGACGGCCTGTTCGGCGTCACGCGGTTCAAAGTGCTTGATGCCTTGTTCGAGGGCTTGTTCCTTGGTGGTGATGTGGGTGGTGATGCCGACGTGGCAGGTGCCTTCGTGACACTTGCGACAGATCGTGCAGCCAACGGCGACCATCGCCAGCGTGCCAAAGCTGACGCGGTTCGCGCCGAGGCACATCATCTTGACGACATCGCGGCCGCTCTTCATGCCGCCATCTGACCACAGCTCCACGTCGCCGCGCAGACCGCTTTCGATCAGCGCGCGGTGCGCCAGCCACACGCCGATTTCGGCGGGCAGCCCGACATGGCGCAGCGAATGCGCGCGCGCCGCGCCCGTGCCGCCTTCGTAACCGGCGATGTTGATGATATCCGCCCCCGCTTTGGCGATGCCGACGGCAATGATGCCGACGCCGGGCACCACCGGGATCTTCACGGAGATCTTGGCATTGGGGTTGGCGATCTTGAGTTCGTCAATCAACTGCGCGAGGTCTTCAATCGAATACAGATCGTGATTGTTGCTCGGCGAAATCAGGTCAACCCACGGTGCAGTCGACCGTGCCAGCGCGACCTGTTCCGTCACCTTGTAGGCGGGCAGGTGACCGCCTTCGCCGGGCTTCGCGCCCTGACCGATCTTGATTTCGAGGTAGTCGCACGAATTCAGGAAATTCGATGTTCACGCCGAACCGACCGGAGGCGATCTGGTTGCCGCGGTTGTGCGGGTACTTGCCCATCACGTCCGGCAGTTCGCCACCTTCGCCGTTCACACAGATGATGTTGAGCCGCGCCGCCGATTCCGCATACGCCTTGTACGAGAGTTCACCCTGCGAGCCGAACGACATCGCGCCGATGATCATCGGCAGGTCGTGCTTGCCGACGCGGGTATCGACGGTCGCCGGATCGATGCCTGAGTCGGTCACCTTGAGGTCGATGATGTGGCGGGCGGAGACGGGCATCTCGCGTTCCAGTTCCAGCATTTCGGCTTCGTACTGGTCGAGCGTCATTTCGCCGAGGGCAATGTCTTCGACCTTCTTCCACATCTTCGGGTAGATGCGATCCGGGTTTTCCAGTTTGCTGCCTTTGCCCGAGCGCAGTTCGCCCGCGCGGGTTTCGGCTTCACGCTGCACATCGTCCCACGCGAAACCGCGTTCGTCCGAGCCGAAGTAGTTGGGCGTGCCAAACACATCGGCGACGCCGGACGCCAGCCCGACCGAGGCGAATGACTGGCCGTAGCCGCGCAGTTCATGGCAGCCAATCGTCGACGTGACCTTCTGGATGCCGGTGGTCAGCGAGTTGACGGTGTTGGTCAGGCGCTTGCTGATTTCTTCGCTCGGCAGCGGTTCCCGCGGGGCGCGCGGCGCGATATCCAGCGCGACGGCGTAGAGCATGTACGGGTTGACCGCGCTGGCGCCCAAACCAATTGCCATGACCACATCGTGCAGGTCGCGGAGCGCGCCGGAACGCAGCACAATGCCCGCGCGACGGCGCAGATTAATATCATTGTCGTTGCTTTCGCGCAGTACGCGGTCGACAGTGGCGACCGCCAGCAGCGGGTCGATCCACAAGCGTTCGCCAGCGAAGACATCGCCGTCGTCGAGGATGATGCACTGCACGCCACCCGCGACCAGCTCGGCAGCTTCGCTCGCCAAGCGGGCGACCGCGGATTCAATGGTTTCTTCCGGGAATGCGCTCATCGAGAGCGTCGCCGCATGGTCGCCAAAGTCGGCGATCAGATCGTCAATCGTCTTGGTGCCGAACTTGCTGGCCACGGCACGCAGATCCTCATCCGCGCCGAGCGCCGTGTGCCCACCGAGGAGCACCGGGGTCTTGAGCGTGACGACGATATCGTCCGGGCTGTTGGCCTGACCGGGTTCCGGACGCGCGCCCACGTACACCGTGGTCGAAAACTGCGCCTGTTCGCGTTCGCGGTCGATGGCCGGGTTGGTCACGACGGCGACGACTTCCTGGAAGAAATCGGCGATGTTGACGCGGGTCTGGCTGATGGCGGCGAGCGGGCCATCCCAACCGAGCGAGCCAATCAGTTCCTTGTTGGTTTCCGCCATCGCTTGGATGATGTTCAGGTGATAGCGCTCCCAGCCGAGCGCGGCCATCGTCACGGCATTGATCGCGGTCGAACGCTGGGGCAGGGGCGCCGCCAAGGCGACTGCCGTTGGCGCGGGCGTCGGCTTCACAGCAGTTCCGCCGCCGTTACCATGACCATTGCCATTCCCGTTGCCGTTGCTGGGACGCAGGGCCGAACTGTTCATCGCCCACACGCCGCGCGGCTTGCCGTTGTTGAACATGCCGCGTTCACGTGAACGGTTGAAGACGTGCTGCTGAATCGCCGGGTAGTCCAGCACTTCGATGCCGCGACCGGGCTTGATCACCAGCGCGATCTTTTCGCCGGGAGCGAGCGGCTTGGGCGCGGAGGACATCATCGTCAGCGGGTAGACGCCGCGTTCCGATGTGGCGAAGTATTCTTTTTCCGTCTCGCCGAACCACAGCGGGCGCAGACCGAGCGCGTCCACGCTGAACACGCACTGATCACCCACGCGGGCGGCGACGGCGGCGGGACCCTGCGCGAACGGACCAAACGAGCGGCGGATGTTCTCGTACATCTCGTGGATTTCGTCCGCGCCCTGCATCAGATCATGATCGAAGGGCGGGAAGACGTATTCCATCGCTTCGATCAGGTCAAAGTCATACTTCATGCACAGCGCGTC
The DNA here is from genome assembly GCF_016713355.1 of Candidatus Flexifilum breve. Lineage (NCBI taxonomy): Bacteria > Bacillati > Chloroflexota > Anaerolineae > Aggregatilineales > Candidatus Flexifilaceae > Candidatus Flexifilum > Candidatus Flexifilum breve. Next base: position 750,157 of record NZ_JADJPI010000004.1, on the reverse strand, counting down.
GATCAGGTTGTCGATATCCTGCGAGTCGGAGTTGTTCTCCGACAGGTCAATGCCGAGCATGGCGGCTTCCAGGCGGAAGCGCGAGATCGTGTTAAATTCACCGTTGTGACCGAGCACGTTGAAGGGCTGCGCGCGTTCGAACACCGGATTCGTGTTGGTCGAATAGCGGGCGTGACCGAGTGTCACCGTGGAGGCGTATTCGGTGTCCTGCAGTTCGGGATAGTAACGGCGCAGGATTTCGACCGTGCCCTGCACTTTGTAGACCACGCTGCGCGAAGAGAACGACGCGAAATGCACGCCGAGGTCGCGCTCGATGCTGGTTTGCAGGCGGTAGAGGACTTTTTCGAGCTGATCATTTTTGACGCTGCCGTTCATCCCGGCGAACTGCCAGAAGAGCGGTTCGTTCTTGGCGGCGCTGCGACCGAGCACGTTGCTCTTCACCTTGCCCGCGCCATCGTAGAGCGGTTCGAGACCGGCCTGTTGAATGCGGTCACAGATGAGCCGCGTTACCGCGTCCGCGTCGGAGCGCATGTGCACGGGAATCATCAGGTGCGCGACCCAGAAATTCGGGTTGACCGCCAACCCGTAGCGCAAACCACTGGATGCGAGCGTCTTCGACCACAACTCGCGGGGGATATCCGTCATAATCCCGACGCCGTCACCTTCACCATCCACGATCCCCGTGCGATGGCCCATGCGGGTGAGAGCTTCGATTGTGCGTTTTACATTACCGTGAGTGGCTTGTCCGCCCTTGCGCACGGAGCAAATCAGAGCGCAGGCGTCGCGTTCGCGGGTGTCTTCGCGGTGAAGGGGAAACTGCTGATCACAGTCGTCCGGTGACATTACATCCACCTCATACTACAGGGATAAAAAGGGTCAGCGTAAGTATGGGGCAAAATGATCGTGAAATCTACATCAAATTTTGGCGCTAAATCTGGTCAATGCGTACAAATAGGGTTGAGCATGTGCGCAGGATTCTTGGGGGAACTGGAAAATTTCGGCAGAGTAAGATTATGCAGCCTGCCCGAACGAATGGTTTTTAGGCAACCTGCCATAATGGCCGCATAATACCCAATCACTATGGCGTTTGGCAAGAGCCAGAGGCTTGTGCAGTGTGCCCGGAATCTATGCCACTGCGGTTGGATAGATCGAGCAGTCGCGTCAAGTAAACACCACGGACGCCCAGTGGGCGTCCCGTCTGTCAAACCGCGCCGTGCCTGAATGGGCGTCTAGTTGATCGACAACAGGCGCCGAATCGTCAGCGCGAGGTGCAGCGCGAGACGAATTTCTGGGCGGTTGAGGTCAATTTGGGCGATCTCGTTGATGCGGTTCATGCGATACAACAGCGTATTGCGGTGTACGATGAGCATCTCGGCGGTCTGGCTCAAGTTCCCGTGGCAGGCGAAGAACGCCTCCAGCGTCTTGATCAGGTCGGCATGCTGGCTCAGGTCATACTTGACCAGCGTGCCGAGCGTTTGCTCGCAGAATGCCAACAGCTTATCCCGGTCGGACAGCGAGAGGATGAGCTGATACACCCCAAGGTCGCCAATGTAGAGCGGCGCATCGGTTTGCAACCGAGCGGCGAGGTCGCGGGCTTGTACCGCGTCGCGGTAGCTGCTGCGCCACACCGTTACATCCCGCGCGGCTTGACCGACGCCAATGGCAACCCGCGAGCTGGAAAACTGCCGCTGGATCTCCTTGCTGAAGACCTCGGCGAGGCGCATGGTCGAATTGACGGGGTCTTTCTCTTCGACGGCATGGAATACGAGCACTTCGTTTTCGCGTTCGCGCTGCCACACGAGCGCCGCCGCGTGCTGCTGGGCGACCAGCGTGTTGATCGTCGTTTCGAGGCGGCGCAGCGACGGGGCTTTATCGCCCTGCCACGCCAGCACAATCGCGACGTGCGTCTGCGTCATGTCGTGCTCAAAGCGTTCGCCCTGCCGAATGGCTTCCTGCTGGCTGACATCGCCGATGAGCAGGCGGTCGAGAAACGTGCCGCGCAGCCGCTTCTCAGTGTCGCTGATCGCCTTGGCCTTCGCCATTTCCAGCGCGCAGGCGGCGGCGCCATGCTCGGCGACCGCAGTATCGACGTCGTCGAGGTCGGTGTCGCGCCCGATGATCGACAGATAGCCGCGCCCGATGTCTTTGGTGATGATCGGCGAAACGAGCCGCGCTAGTCCTGGGGGTCGGCAGTGCTTGCATGAGCACCGGGTTTTCGACTTCGCTCACCCGGTGACGATCCTGAATCTCGACCGGGAGGTTGTCAACCTTGCGCAGAAAGTTTTCGACATCTTCCCAGAAGGCGACGAACTGCGGCTGGACCGAGCTGTACAGAATTTGCAGGCGCTTATCCTGCACAACCACTGATTTGTTCGTCAGCCGTGCCATCGCATTGATGAGTTCGGGCATGCCTTCGTTACGGGAGGAAATCTGCGTAAGCTGGCGGTAAATCTGGGTGCCGCGCCGCTCGATTTGGCCTTTTTGATCGACGAGCAGGCTGACGACCGCTTTTTCCACCATGCGGATGCGGCTGCCTGACGGGAGCATCATCACGGGGATGCTGTAGGCGTTAGCCTCGGCGATGGCCGTCGGGGAGGGGTTATCGCTCAACACAACCGCCGAAGCTTTGTTTTCGGATGCCCAGCGCACCACGTCGGCATCCAACATGTGCCGCGTGCCGTTTTCATTCGGCGCGACCAGCACGAGTTCATCTTTTTGCAGCGTTTTGTTGCTGACGCCGTCTTCAGGATAGATGACGGTCGTCCAGGCAACGATTCGGTTGAGGAGCAAGCCCTCTCCAGCGACAACCCGCGTTCCCAAGGGGAGCGCCAGTTTTCGCACATCTTCAACGGTAACGCGGGGGGTCGACTCGCTCATTGTTTCCTTCGGGCAATCTGCACAAAAAGTACACCCATGAAATAGCCTATTTAGGCTAAAAAGTCAAGAAATTAGGTTTCACCGGTGATCAAACCGAACAAAATCACGGCGACGAATACCAGCAGGGATTCGCCGAGCATGTCCGCGGCGGGATTCACGCGCATTACGTAATACGCCAGCAGCCCTTCGACCGCGCCGCCGATCCAGGTGATCGGCCCGACGCGCCAACCGCGCGTATACTGGTAGAAGGCGGAGCCAAGGAGAATCACCGCGCCCGACAGGGGGATGAACCAATTCGGGAACGAGCCTTCGGGCAGGAGCTGGGTCACGGCGAACGCCAGCACTAACAGCGCCCATGTGAACCGCTCGACGCGCGCTTCGTTATCGCTTTTACGCCGACCCTGATACCCACGATTCGTGGATGAGCTGCTCCGGTTGCTGCTTCGTCTACGTGCCATATACTCTCTCAACTGGTGACGATATGTTCCCTGATTTTAACACAAATGTGCTTTTTGTGCTGTATAATCCCCCCGTAAGACTGGGGTAGAACGATGAAAACGATCGGTATTCTGACAGGCGGCGGTGATGCGCCGGGATTGAACGCGGTCATTCGGGCGGTGGTCCTCACAGCAAAACATCGGTATGGGTGGGATGTCATCGGCATTCGTCAGGGATTTGACGGCCTGCTGCATGACGCGCCTGCTAACATCTTGACGGAAGAACGTGTGCGCCCGCTGCTCACGCGCGGCGGGACGATCCTCGGCGCGGTCAACCGCGGCAACCCCTTCAGACAAGTGGTAGAGACCGCCGATGGGGCGGTTGAACCGATCGATTTGACCGATGAAGCGCTGCGGCGTCTGACGAATATGGGCGTCGAAGCGCTGATCGTCGCGGGCGGCGATGGCACGATGGCCATTGCGCAGAAACTGCTGGATCGTGGCGCGCGCGTGGTGGGCGTGCCTAAGACCATCGACAACGATCTCGCGCAGACGGATGTGACGTTTGGCTTCGACACGGCGATTCTCACGGCGACGGATGCGCTCGATAAGCTGCAGACGACCGCCGAGAGTCACCATCGCGTGATGGTGCTGGAAGTCATGGGGCGCAACGCGGGCTGGATCGCGCTCAAAGCGGGCGTGGCGGGCGGCGCCGATGCCATTCTCATTCCCGAAATTCCGTTTAACATCGCCACAGTGTGCGCGCATATTCAGCAGGCACGTGAACATGGCCGCAACTACAGCCTGATTGTGGTCGCGGAAGGTGCAGCGCCGATCAATGGGGCGCAGGAATACTACATCCAGACGGGCGGTGTGATGCGACTGGGCGGCATTGGCTACATCGTCGGCAATATGATCGCCGATTGCATTGGCGCGGAAGTGCGGGTGACTGTGCTCGGGCACCTGCAGCGCGGCGGTCAGCCAACGCCGCATGATCGCTGGCTAGCGACGCGTTTTGGTTCCGCGGCAGTGCAGTTAGTCGCGCAAGAGCAGTGGGGCTATATGGTCGCGCTGCGCGGCGAACAGATCGTGTCGGTACCGATGACTGACGCACTGCAAATGAAACAGGTCGACCCGAACGGCGATATGGTGCAGATGGCGCGGGATCTCGGGATCGTGTTTGGCTGACCGCTACGCGCAGGGAAGGGTGATGGTGAAGCGCGTGCCGCTCGACGGGGTTTTCTGGCTGGTCACGCTGATCGAACCATTGTGTTCTTCGACCACGCGCTTCACGATGGCCAACCCCAATCCTAGCCCCTCGTTCGTCTCGCGCACGGCCTGCGGTGACCGGAAATGGCGTTTGTAGATGTGCGCGACTTCATCAGGTGCGATACCGATGCCTGTATCGGCGACGGTGATGGCGGCGCAGTCACCGTCGCGATATCCAGCTAAGGCGACAGTTCCCGTCTCGGTGTAGCGGATAGCATTATCCATCAGGTTGATGACGGCACGCGCCAGCGTGACCCGATCCATCGGGACAGTGAGCGCTTGTTCGGGCAGGGTCAAGGTCATCAGCAGACCTTTAGCTTCGCCGTTCACGTGGGTGGCGGCAAAAACTTCGCTTAGGAATTCGACCAAATCGGCCCCTTCCCGGCTGTGAGGCGCTTGTTCGAGGCGTACAATGTCCACCACCGTGTCGACCATCGTGGACAAGTGCTTCAACTGAAGCTGGACGGCTTCAAGCTGACGCTGACGCTGTTCCGGGTTGTCTCCGGTGCGCCCAAGGATTTGAATGCGCAGATTAATCCCCGCCAGTGGATTCCGCATATCGTGTACCAACTCATTGATGAAGTCGCGCAGTCGGTTTGCGCGCGTGCGTTCGTCGTCCACTTCTGCGATGTATTTCGCCATCAGGTCGCGCAGGGCCGTTTCTGCTCGGGTCAGGCGGCGCTCGATCTGCCCGTAGGAGCCGAACAGCAGCGCGAAGGTTGGACGCCGCTCCAAGCCGCGAAAATGCGGCAGTCGGGGCGCGATGTGACCGAGGTAGACCGCCAGTACCGGGGTGAGCAGCAGCGCCGAGATCAGGCTGCTCAGCACGCTGCCCGGCGTAAACGCCACGAATTCGTCCACACTTTCGGAAGCCAGCGCCCAGAAGACCACGTTGTTGATCGCCAGAATCACGGTGAGGGTGAGGCCGCTTTTCGCCCAGAGGGGTAAGCGGGGCAGGTGATTGACCAGTGCCTGAAACAGGATGCCAATCCCGATCAGATCGATGCCGAACGCCACACTGGACGCCAGTACCGTACGAAGACTGGGGTTGACCAGGAGAGCAGTGACCTCGCGATCCGCCCGCAAGCCGCCGCCGGGGATGAGTGTGTGCAGCCAGAGGCTCAAAAAGACCAGAAATGAGAGGAGATCAACGCCGATGATGGTGACGATAGCGGCGCGCGCGGGAATGATCCCTTCCACCACGTACAGCACCAGCACGACCAGCAGAATCGTCGGGATGAACAAGCCGCTCGCGTAAGTGATTCGCAGATCCGGCGTGACCGTCACGTATACGCTGATTGCAGATGCGAAGCGCATCATGCCGACGAGCGCGGCACTGATGCCGACGATCGAGATAATGCCGTAGCGCGGACTGAGCCGGTGAATCGCTAACAACAGGGAATTAAGCGCCAGCAGTTCGAAGATGAGCAGCAGAAAGTTGAAATTCATGACCGATACTCATCCCTCTTAGGCTGGCGCTGAGATGCGGTTGAGCAGGAGCGAAGCGCCGGAGGTTAGTGGCGCTTGCTGTTCAAGTCATCGGGCTTCATACGCTGAACAATCACCAGAGTAAACCAGATAATGATCGTCCCACAGATGGCCGCGAACCACGCTCCGGTGCCTACTCCCATGCCCACCGCCGCCGTCACCCACATGCTGGCGGCGGTGGTTAGTCCCTGAATATTCGCTCCCTGCTTGAGGATCGCGCCCGCTCCCAGAAACCCGAGTCCTGGCAGAATCTGTGAGGCGACCCGACCCGGATCGCCTCCCGGAAACGCCAGAACGGACAGTCCCGTGAACAGGCACGAGCCCATGCCGACGAGCATGTGCGTGCGCAAACCCGCGTCATGCCCGCGCCGTTCGCGATCCATGCCAATCAACCCGCTGAGGATGCCCGCGAGGATGATTTGCAAGGCAATCGTGAGCTGTGCCTCCAAGGATACGCTCACTTCAACTCCTCAATGCCGCGCCGCAGGGTCGTGCTCTGATCGAGATACTTGCGGAAGCCTTCGGCCTGTGCCTCATAGCGTTCCGAGAGCACCTGCAGTCGGCTGAAGATCGGTGTGAGTACCTGCTTGCCGTACTCGTTGAGGCGGCTGCGCTCTTTGCGCGTGAGATTATCAAGCGCGTCGTGGTACGCCTTCTCAATCGCATCGATCCGCTTATTCATGTCGTCTTTGGTATCCCGCGCTACGCGGCGATAGTAGCGGTAGGCAACATAGCCACCGAGCGCGGCGGCGGGCGCGGCGACGATGGTCGCGGCGGCTGCCAGCCCAACGACCGGACCGGGTGCGGCAATCGCCAGAATGGTGACGAGCGTGCCGATCACGGCGGCGCTGAAGCCGAGCAGGAATCCATTGGTATTTGTAGCGAAGACTTCCTGCATTTCGCCGATGACGCGCCCGGTCGAATAGCTCTTGAGTTCGCTTTCGGCGATGCGGATAGCGTCTTCGAGGGCTTCGCGCTGTTCGGCATACATGCCCGCGTCTAGCCCGCCGACCTCCTGCTCCATGAGGTCGCGCAGTTGGTTCAAACGATTGATCACACCGCGCCAGTACTGGCGGCTGTTGTCAATCAACACGTTGATATAGTCACCCGTCGCGGTCTCGATATCGCGCGTTGCCTGCCCGACGACCGTTTCGGTGAATTGAGCTTGCAGCGTTTCACGGTTCAACCCACGCCCGATGCTGCGCAGCGACAAGTTCTTGTTGATGAATTCGAGGCCACGCATGCGCATGCCTTCGAACACCGCGTCGATGTCGGCGCGCGCGCGCGTCAACTGCGCGTTCAAGCCGCCGGACTGCGTCTCCAGTTCGCGCTGAATATCGCGGACTTTGGTGGTGTCCGCGCCGATCAGATCGTACTTGGATTTGGCTGCATCGTAGTAATGCTTGACGGTGCGCTCGGCGGTATCCAACTGCGCCAGCAGCTTCTGCTTGGCGGGCGGCGCTTCGCTGAGCACACCGCGCAGGTGCGCTTTGACCGCATCAATGCCACCCGCGTCGGGCTGACCATTGCGGCGGGCTTGCAGCGCGTCCTTGGCGGAGACAAGGAAGATCAACGGTTCGAAGTCGAGCAGTTCTTTCGCCTGCCGTTCGACGAACGTGCGCACTTCGCGCAGTTCATTGGGATTGAGCAGGTCGGTCTGGTTGACGACGAGGATGATCTTCTTGCCGTAGTTCTTCGCCAGTTCCAGATACAGACGCTCCGTTTCGGCAAAGGCGCGCTTGGCCGAAATCACGAAAATCACCAGATCGGAGCGGTGCAGGAACTGCTTGGCAATCTTTTCGTGCTTCTGGAAGACCGACCCCGTTCCGGGGGTATCGACCAGCGCCACGCCCGTCGCAATCGTGTTCGGGTGCGTCCATTCGTAGATGCCGTCTTCGCGAATATTGGCTTTGCGCGGGCTGTTTTCGTTGTAACGGATGACATGGATCGCGTCGGTCGTCGGCGTGATGCCCATCGCCAACAGTTCGTCCCCCAGGAGCGCATTGATGAACGACGACTTACCCGCGTTGAATTCCCCGATCACCACGACGAGGAAGAACATCTCGCGCAGATCCTGCGCGATGTCGAGCAAGCGCCGCCGATCTTCGTCCGCTTCTTTGAATTCAGCCAGGGCGGTCGCGATCTCGGTCAGCAATTTGACTTCGCCTTCGCGGAAGGCCGCCAATGCGCCATCCAGACTTGTCGTTTGAATGTGTACTGCCATGTTGATTACCTCAGAATGCCCAGTAAGCCCGGTTTGCCCAGCGCCGTCAAATCGCCTTCGATCTTGACCAACTGCTCGCCGGCGGTCTGCAAGCGCTGAAGCTGTCCCGTGTGAATTTCGGTCTGCGCGTCGATCAACCGGGTGAGCGGAGCAATCGCGTCACGCCGTAGGTTCATCCCATAGTCAATCTGCTTGTTGGCCGCGCGGGTCAGAATGTCGCTGTATTTGCCCGCGAGTACTTGCATCCGTTTGACGTACTCATTCGCCAACTGGCGACCGCGCAGCGGCAGGAAGGCCAGCCCGAGCAGCATCAGGCCGAGGATGACGATGATCACGATCAGTTCGGTCGAGCCGCCGTTCCCGGTGGTGCCAAACGGGTTCGCCTGCCAGATGAAGATGGCGAACACCAGCATGATGATCTCATAGGCGGCCAGATAGAGCAGTGAATTGCGCAGCGCCCGCTCGATCTTTTCCGTTTCAACGATGCGCGCTTCGTCTTCCAGCGTTTGCAGTTCGTTCCGCATGCCTTGCATCGCCGTGCGGTCGTAACGCGTTGGCGTTTGCACCGTGCCGATGACTTTGGACTTGATTAAGGCGGGCAGTGCGTCGATCTCTTTTTTCGCATACTTGACCAGATCGTCGGTGTCCTGCAAATCCTTGCCTTCGAGCCGCGGTGGCAGCTTGTCGGCAATGATAGGCAGTTCGGCAATCGGCTCGAAAACCTTGTGCCGTTCGAAGGCCGCGCGGGTATATGAGCCGCCGCTGGTGCTGCGCGCAATCGACGAGAGGCCAACCAGTTCGGCCAGCCCGCGGAACATTGAGCCGAGCGCCCGTGAAAACTGGAACTGCTCGTGAATCGCTTCCGCGCCGCGTTTGCTCGCGTCCTCAAACTTAGCTTTGACCTCGTCCGTCGTCTGCGTCACGACTTTGTCGCTTTCGCGGCGGAAGACGGTCAACTGCTGTTCGACATTTTGCGCAATGCTCTGGTACTGGTCGAGCGCCGACTGACCGCCGCGCACGGCGTTCAAAGCCGCACCATGCACATTCTGCGCGATATTGAGCGGCGTTTGCAGCTTTTGCCGCAAGCGCGGCACATCGCTCAACTGCGTGTCGACATAGTTCTCAATCTGCTTGATGCCGCTCGCCGCCCACTTTTCCTCATCGACCGTGCCGTCGGCGTGCCGCGCATCGATGGCTTCGCGGGAGGACATCAGCCAGACTTCCGGGTTCTTGCCCAGTTCCGTCCGCGCCTGATCGGTCACGTACTGGCGGACGGTTTCACGTTCTTCGGGGGTGAGCAAATCGACCTGATTCAAAATCAGGATGACCTGCTTGCCATATTCTTTGAGCGTCCGGATATAGTCGAGGTTGTGCTGGGTCATGGCCTGTGTCGCCATCATGACGAGCAGTACGGTATCGGAGCGATGCAAAAAGCGTCGGGTGATCTCTTCGTGTTCGCGGAAGATCGATTCAAGGCCGGGCGTATCGACAAAGCTGACCTTTTGCAGCAGCGGCGACGGGTAGAACACGGTGTCGACATCGCCGGAACGGGTGCGCGACGCTTGTTCGCCGTAGCGCAAGATCGTGATGCGGTCGGTTGTCGGCGTCGGCCCAACAGGGAGCAAATCGGTTGTCCCCAGGAGAGCATTGATGATGCTCGATTTACCCGCGTTATAGGGTCCCATCAGCACAATCAGATAGGGGTGATCGGCGTGAAAGAGCGCATCCCGCATTTGCGACACCCGCTCCTCACCCAATCCATCGATTTTCGGCACAATGTCCAGTAAATCGGTGATGAGTTCGTGCTCGCGGCGGCGGAGGGTATCGTATTCTGCCGCCAGTTTGGTGCTTGTTTCAGGGGTCACGTCATGTCCTGTGTTGCGATTCACATTGAGTTTCCGAATAGAGTATACTATACCCCACTTCTATCAGGTAGATTAAGCCGCACATTACCCATGCGGCTCTTAACAAGAGATCGCTTTTATGCTCAACTCATCTATTCGCTATGCAGGGGGGCGGCTGGTGTGTGATGGCGTGGCCCTCGCCGATATTGCCGCGCAAGTGGGGACACCCGTCTACGTCTACAGCACGATACGCATGTTGAACAATCTGCGGCGCATTCAGGCAGCCTTTCCGACGGCCCACATTCATTACAGCGCCAAAGCTAACGCCAACCTGAGCATTTTGCGCACCCTAATCAACGCAGGGGCGGGCATCGATGCGGTGAGCGCGGGTGAGATTCATCGCGCGCTGCTCGCGGGCGTCAATCCCGCCGATGTGGTGTTCGCCGGGGTGGGGAAGACCGGGCAGGAGCTCTTCTACGCGCTCTCACAGGGTGTTGGTTGGTTCAATGTGGAGAATGTCGAGGAACTGCGCCTGCTCAACAGCATGGTCGGCACGGCGATCTCGTCGGTGCGCGTCGCGCTGCGTCTCAATCCGGATATCACCGCCAATACGCACCGCCATATCGCGACGGGGCACGGCAAAGCCAAGTTCGGCTTGAACGCGGATACTGTCCGCTATATCCTCACGCATCAGGACGACTATCCGAATCTGCGTTTCAACGGCATCCACATTCACATTGGCAGTCAGCTCCATGACGCCAGTGCGACCCAAGCTGCGATTCGCGCGGTGCTGGAACTCATCGACCCGTTCCCGGAGATCACGACCATCAACATCGGCGGTGGGCTGCCTGTGCCGTATTCCGCGGAGGAATCTGTGCCGACCATCGAGGCGTTCGCTGCGGCGATTCTCCCGCTGCTTGAAGGCTACGATATCATCCTTGAACCGGGACGCTCCATTATCGCGGATGCTGGTCTATTGCTAGCGCGTGTGCAGTATGTCAAAGATCAAGGTGGGGCGAAGTTCGCCATCCTCGACGCCGGCATGACTGACCTGATCCGTCCGGCACTCTATGAGGCGCATCATGAGATTGTGCCGCTGGTGGAGAAGGGGGGCGCGCCCGAAGTTGTCCAGGTGGTCGGCCCAGTGTGCGAGACGACTGACGTGCTGGGGCGTGATGTCGCGATGCCGCGCTTAGAAGCGGGTGACTCCCTCGCTCTGCTGACGGCAGGTGCTTACGGCATGGTCATGGCAAGCAACTACAATGCGCGCCTGCGTCCGCCGGAAGTGCTCGTCAGTGCGGACGGTAACACTTGGTCGGTCATTCGCCGCCGCGAGTCGTGGGATGATCTGGTGGCGGCGGAGCTGGGCTAGGGGGCTAGAACAACCAATCTGGATTCTCAAAGCCGCCATACTCTTGAATTGCGCCATAGATGTGCTGAACGAGATGCGTACTTCGCCGAATGCGAAGCGCGCATATGCCGTTTGCCAGAATACGCTTGCTCTTGTCACTACCTTGCTTGAACTGAGTTTTGCATAGGGCAGTGACTGGTAAGCCCAATGTGTCTAACCAATACTGCTCAACTCGCTTCATTTCAATCGGATCGTTCGAATGACAGTGAATCCGAATAGTGAAATCATCTTCACCCACTGCCATTTCTTCGCGTAGAAACCGCATGCATAGTCGGAGCATGTTGGCGTCGGAATTGACAAAGTAGAAAGTATTGCGGTCTTTGGAACCTTCGGCCCAGTACAGCATACAGCCAGCGAGATGTAGCGGTCGGCCTTCGCGGGCTTTGAGCCGCCCTTGTTCCTGAAAGGCTATCCTCTGCGAACGTCCATTGCTTCGGTTAGTGCCTGCGCCCTTGTTTTGCGCACCGTAGGAACGATTTTTCTCTTTGAGGCGTTCGACTTGGAGCGAGGTGAGTTCAATATCACGTACCCAAACGCTGACAGTACTTTTGGAGAGGCTGAGCATTAGAGCAATGTCACCGATCGAATGCCCTTGCTGACGCAGATCGCGCGCTTTGAGTCGTATTTCACGTTTCATAATCGAACCAGCGACTTTCTGGTGCAGAAGCAATTTGCGGTTCGATTATAGCATAACGTAGAATCAAAAAACCCCGTTAAAGGGGTTCTTAGGTGGTGATGCTCAGACTTGAACTGAGGACCTACGCATTATGAGTGCGTCGCTCTAACCAACTGAGCTACATCACCTAACTTAGTAGGTGCTTCCAGTATTGCTAGTAGCGGGGGTGCGATTCGAACGCACGACCTCCGGGTTATGCGGGAAACTGGAATTTTCATTCCGCCTTGCGGCTTGTTTCCTGGACTATCCCTTCACCCTGCGGCTTACGCCGTTTAGGTGCCTGCCATCTAGTCTCTACACCTTCCGCATTGCTGCGGCTTGGCTCGGGATTACCGCGCTACCGGCTTCCCCGACTTTGACAGGTTTTCACGTACAAGTTTCCCTGTACGCAGCCCCGTGTCCTCTTGACCCTCAACAAACTAGGCGTTAGTTTTGTTGAGTCTTGGTCGTCAATCCGACACCTTGAGCCCGACGAGCTGCCTCTGCTCTACCCCGCAATATGTTGATTATAGTATCAGACGCCCTACCGGGTGTCAACGGTGAGTTCAGGCGAATTCATGAATTGCTTAACGAATGTATTTAGGCGTGGTTCTCGCCTCACACCGTGGGCATGTTTCAGCATATAGCAGTGTAACCGACTGCCGCATTCCCGCCCCGGATCGGGTATAATAGACGAACTGGTGTTCTGATAGGATAAGCCGCCCATGGCCCGATTTGAACTAGTATCCGAGTTTCAACCGACAGGCGATCAACCGCAGGCAATTACGCAGTTGGTCGATGGTCTAGCGTCTGATCTGCGGCATCAAGTGCTGCTCGGCGCGACCGGGACGGGCAAGACCTTCACCGTCGCGCAGGTGATCCAGCAGGTGCAGCGCCCTACGTTGATCCTCGCGCATAACAAGACGCTGGCGGCGCAGCTCTACGCCGAATTCAAGGAGTTCTTCCCGCGCAACGCGGTCGAATACTATGTGAGCTACTACGACTACTACCAGCCGGAATCATATGTGCCGCGCTACGATCTGTACATCGAGAAGCAGACCGACATCAACAAAGAGATCGAGCGCCTGCGCATCGCGGCGAAAGCGGCGCTGCTCTCCCGCCCAGATGTGATCATCGTGGCGTCGGTATCGTGCATCTACGGCACCGGCGATCCGCAAACGTGGGGCAAGTCGATTGTCGAGTTCCGCAAGGGCAGCGAAGTGCGGCGCGAAACCCTCCTGCGCAAGCTCGTCTCCTTGCAATATGACCGCAATGATATGGACTTAGGGCCAGGGACGTTCCGCGTGCGCGGTGACGTGCTCGAAGTCTACCCGCCCTACGAGCAGTCAGCCTACCGGGTCGCGCTGTTCGGCGACGAGATCGAACGTATCACCCAGTTTGATCCGCTCACGGGCGAACTGCTGGCGCAGCATGAAGTCGTCGTCGTGTTCCCGGCGGCGCAGTTCATGGCGGATGATGAGAAGCTCAAGCAGGCGTTGACGGACATCGAAAAGGAACTCGATGAGACGATCGCGAACTTCAAGCGCGAGGGCAAGTTGGTGGAGGCGCAGCGCATCGAACAGCGCGTGCGCTACGACCTCGAGATGCTGCGCGAGATGGGCTTCACGTCCGGCATCGAGAACTATTCGCGCCATCTCGATCAACGAGCGCCGGGTACGCCGCCGTGGACGCTGGTCGACTACTTCCCGAAAGACTATCTGCTCGTCATCGACGAAAGCCACATGACCATCCCGCAGCTCCATGGCATGTATAACGGCGACCGCACGCGCAAGTCGACGCTGGTTGACTATGGTTTCCGACTGCCGAGCGCCGTTGACAACCGTCCGCTTAAGTTCGACGAGTTTGAGGAGCGCATGGGGCAGACCCTCTACACGTCGGCGACGCCGGGGCCGTACGAGCGCAACAAGAGCGAGAAGACGGTACAGCAGATCATCCGCCCGACGGGTATCCTCGATCCGGAAGTGTTTGTGCGCCCGACGAAGGGTCAGATCGACGACATGCTGCAGGAGGTCGCCGCGCGAGTGAAGAAGGGGCAGCGCGCGCTCGTCACGACATTCACGCAGCGCATGGCGGAAGAACTGGCAGGTTACATTAATGAAATCGGCATTCGCGCGCACCACCTGCACGCCGAAGTCGAAACGCTGGAACGCATCGAAATCCTGCGCGACCTGCGCCTCGGCGTGTACGATGTCGTGGTTGGGATCAACCTGCTGCGCGAAGGGATTGACCTGCCGGAAGTATCGCTGGTCGTCATTCTCGACGCCGACAAGGAAGGTTTCCTGCGCTCCGAGCAGGCACTGATCCAGAATATCGGGCGCGCGGCGCGCCATCTGGAAGGTAAAGTCGTGATGTACGCCGACAAGATGACCGACTCGATGAAACGCGCCATCGACGAGACGAACCGCCGCCGCGCCGTTCAGCACGCGCATAACGAAGCGCACGGCATCACGCCGACGCAGATCGTCAAGCAGGTGCGCGACCTCACCGATCGGGTGCGCGCGCAGATCGCCGAGGAAGAACATGCTGTGCCGGGCGGCAACGTCAGTCTGGCGGCGCTGCCCAAGGACGAACTGCACAAGATGATTAAGGAGTTGGAGTCGGAGATGAAGTCGGCGGCCAAGGCGCTGGAGTTCGAGAAGGCGGCGCTGCTGCGCGATCAGGTCATTGAACTCAAGCAGGCGCTGGCCGACAAAGATCCCGCCGGGATGCTCATCGGCTAAAGTTTGCTCGAGCGGTTGGAAAACCCCCCCCCCCCCCCACCCCCCCCCCCCCCCCCGCCCGGGGCCCCCCCCCCCCCCCCCCCCCCCCCCCCCCCCCCCCCGTAGGGACGAGGCACGCCTCGTCCTTTGTTTTTCTAAGTTGTACTGATTAGACGACGAACTGCCCGTTCTTGTAGAACAGTTCCCCGTCGACGTGGATTTCGCTGTCGGTGCGCATGTCGCAGATCATGTCCCAGTGCACGGCGCTGCGATTAAGGCTGCCCGTGTCGGGATAACCTGCGCCGACGGCGACATGTACCGTCCCGCCGATCTTTTCATCGTACAGGATGCTCCCCGTGAACTGCTGGATGCCAAAGTTCGTGCCGATGGCGAATTCGCCGAGGTAGCGCGAGCGCGAATCGGCGTCCAACTGCGCGAACATGAGGTCGCTGTTGGTCTTGCTGCTGGCTTCGACGACCTTGCCGTTCTCAAACTTGAGCTCAATGCCTTCAACGGCGCGCCCCTGCACAATCGACGGGAAGGTCGCGCGATACCAGCCGTTGACCGATTCTTCGACCGGGCCGGTGAAGATTTCGCCGTCCGGCATGTTGCGTTCACCGCAGGCATTGATGAATACGCGCCCGTCAATCGACAATTCAAGGTCGATGTTCGGCCCCTGCAGCTTGACGTGCTTTTTGCCCTTTAGCCAGTCGATCTTCTTCTGCTGCATCTCGCCGAGCTTTTTCCATTCGGCGACCGGGTCGGGCTGATCGGCGAAGGTCGCGCGGAAGACGAACGCCTCGTATTCTTCGAGGCTCATGCCCGCTTCCTGTGCCGAGCCTTCAGTCGGGAACAGCGTGCCGACCCATTTCATCTGGCCTTCGGCGGCGCGGCGCATGCGCGTTTCCAGCCACGGACGTTTCGCTCCCGTGTTCTTCTGGATGCGCTTCGCGTCGACGGTGGTCATAGCGCGGGTGTTGGGCAGCGCGCCGCAGCGAATGTAGACATCCGCGTTCTCGTAATACAGGTTTTGCGCCGGGTCCATCCATTCCATCTGCGCGTCGGTCGCGTTGCGGATGAAGTTGCGCGTCAGGTATTCATCGGTGAGCATCAGCGACGGGTTGCCGCCCGCCTTGAGCACTTCCATGTAGACGGCGCGCACCAGCGGCAGCGCGGAGACATCTCCGAGCACGCCGACCCATTCGCCGGGCTGCACGTTGGTCGAATAATTGACCAAGACGCTGGCAAGTTTATCAATACGGGGATCACTCATGACAAATCCTTCAATGGTAGGGACGAGGCATACCTCGTCCGCTTGATTCTTGATGAAAAAAGGACAAGGCATGCCTTGTCCCTACGAAACCTCTCTAGCCAACCAGTTCCCGCGCTTTGGCGAGCGCGGCGTCGAACGAAACTTCCTGCCCGATGATCGGCACGTACTCGGCATACTGCACAACGTCGTTCTGGTCGACGACGAACAGCGCGCGCTGACAAATGCGTAGGCTGCTCACGTGCACGCCGAAGCCATCCGAGAAGTTCATGTCTTTGTGATCGGACAGCGTGACCACGTTGTCGATGCCTTCCGCGCCACACCAGCGGCGCTGCGCGTAGGGCAGGTCGGCGCTCACGGTGAGGATGACGATGTTCTCGCCCAGGTTGGCCGCTTCCTGATTAAAACGGCGGGTTTGCGCGGCGCACACGCGGGTGTCCAACGACGGCACAATGCTGATGATCTTGACCTTGCCCGCGTAGTCGGCCAGCGACTTGGTCGACCAGTCGTTGGCGGTCAGCCGAAAATCCGGTGCGGCCGCGCCAACTTGGAGCATGGCATTCTGAACGGGGTGTTCGGTTTCTCCGATAAACATTCCAGCGCGTGACATCTATTCAGCTACTCCCCAGCATTCAACTATTTCCAAATGCAATTCTATCCCATCCATTCGCCGTAGCGCCACCCACCATCGACCATTGTGCCGCAGACGTTCACGTCGAGGATTTCGTCGCCGGGAAGGGCGTAGAGATCGCGGTCAATGACAGCCAAATCCGCCAGATAACCGGGCGCGAGCTTGCCCTGTATGCCTTCCAGCCCAGCTGCATAAGCTGCGCCGACCGTGTAGGCCTTGAGCGCCTCATCCACGCTGACCTTGGCCTGCGGATACCAACCCTCGGGGCCGGGCGTTCCGTCGGGACGGCGGCGAGTGACGGCGGCGTGGATACCCTTGAGCGCGCCGAACTCATCGCACGGCGAATCCGAGCCAAAGCACACTGTGACTCCCCGATCCAACTGCAAACGCGGGTTGTAGGCGTAGGCGCAGCGATCTGCGCCCCATACGGCGTCGGCAATGGGGTAGTCCGAGGTGGCGTGAATGGGCTGCGTCGAGGCGATGATCGTCAGCTCGGCGAGGCGATCCACATCACTCGGGTGGATGACCTGCACATGTTCGATGCGATGGCGGCGCGTGCTGCGCGGGATGCCGCGCGCCAATTCCTCCCCACGCACGTGTTCGAATACGTCGAGCACATCATGCACGGCGCGGTCGCCGATGGCGTGGATGGTCGTCGCAAAGCCGTGGGTGCTGGCGCGGCTGGCGAGTTCGAGCATTTCCTCTTTGCCCACCACGACGATCCCGTAGTTATCAGGTTCGCCGATGTAGGGCTCAAACATATAGGCGGAATGCGCGCCAATCGCACCATCCGCGAACAGTTTGAGGTTGCCGAGGCGCAGCCAGTTGTCGCCAAAGCCCGTGCGTAAGCCCATGTGCAGCAGCGAGTCGAGGAAACCCTTGTTGATCTGCTTGAGCACACGCAGACCGAGTTCGCCGCGTTCGCGCATGACTTGCAGCGCCGCGAGGCAGTCCTGATTGTCAAAGTCGTGGATGCCCGTGACGCCCATGGCGTACGCCATCCCCTGCGCTTTGCGCATCTGATCGGCGGTCTGGGCCGTCGTAGGGGTCGGGATGCGGTCGGCGACCAGATTCATCGCGTTCCACTCGATGAGGATGCCCGTCGGTTCGCCCGTCGCGTCACGCTGGATCTCTGCTTCAATCACATCAGGCGTGCTGGCGTCGATGCCGCACAGGCGCAGCGCCAGCGAGTTGACCCACGCCGCGTGGCCGCTGCGCGACCGCAGAAACACAGGGCGATCCGGCACCAGCGCGTCGAGGTCGGCGGTGGTGGGAAAGCGGTGTTCTTCCCAAGTGTCCTGCGACCAGCCGTAGCCCTGCACCCACTCGCCCGGAGGCAGTTTAGCCGCCATCGCCGCGACCCGGTCGACCGCTTCGCGGATGTTGCGTGTGCCATACAACTGCACCTGATGCAGCGACTCGGCCGTCCACTTCCAGTGGACATGCGCGTCGATCAGGCCGGGAATGACGACTAACCCGTGCAGATCATGCTTTTTCGTGCCGACAGTCGCCAGCGGCAAGATTTCGCTGTCGCTGCCGAGCGCGGCGATTTTGCCATCGCGGATGGCCAGCGCGGTCACGGTGCCGTGCGGATGCCGTTCATCGAGGGTGACGATGCGGGCATTGTACAGAATCGTATTGATCATCAGCTTGCTCACAAATCAAAATCATCAAAGCGAAAATAACCGCCGCAGCGCGTCAGTTTTAGAACAAAAATGGACGCCAGCGATGGCGTCCTGATCAGCGTGAATGTGATTGTAACTTAAACTGCGGCGATTGCTTGTCGAACTTCGTCCGGCGTTGGCGTGCCGTCGATGTCGTAGCGCGTCACACAAATGGCGCCGAGCTGCGCGGCGACTTGGATCGCCTTGTTCAGATCATGACCCAGCGCCGGGAGGCTCGCCAGCACCGCGGCGGCAAATACATCGCCCGCGCCCGTCGCATTGACGAGCTCGACGCGCGGCGTGCTGTAGTTGGTCGGCGTGCCCTTGTGGTAGTACGTGCCGCCTTTTTCCGCACGCGTTAACAGCAGATGGTCGACACTCGCGGCGAACGCGGCTTCCATGTCCGGCGCTTCGACGATATCTTCCTCGCTGAACACGGCAATGTTGACAGATTTGAGAATGTCCGCGTCAAACCAGCGGCGGAAATGCACGCGCCCATCCGCTTCCCAACGGCGCAGCCAACCTTGCAGCGTGAGCAGCACGGTTTTGTCGTGGAAGCTGTGCGCAACCTGCGGATCAACTTCGCCCGCAATTGGCGCGAGGTGGACCAGCGGCGCGTCCAGCCAGTCCGCCGGAATGTCTTCCGGGCGAATCGGCGCGGCGACCGGGCGGACGTACTGAGTACGCCCCGTCGGACGGTAGATGTGTTCATACGTGGTGGTTTCCGCCGCCGGGAGCGACCGAATTTCGGCGTAGGGGCGCAGCGTGTCGAGCAGTGGCTCGTCCACGGCGGCGCTCGTCAGCAAGCCGACCCGCAGGCCAAATGCGGCGGCAGTGCGCGCGGCATACGAAACAGTGCCCCCGGCCTTACGACCACCGGGGGTGAGGTCTGCCGTCATATGTCCGATCAGCAGGTAATCAATCATGCCTGCGAACTCGGAACGATGGTCACTTTGCGCCCGACACCTTCCCCAACGCTTTTGGTCACGACATCCTGCCGTCCCCGCAGCGCCAGATGGATGATGCGGCGTTCGTGTGGCGGCATCGGTTCAAGCGGAATTGTGCGGCTGGTGCGGACTGCTTCATCCGCCATGCGCAGGGCCAGCGCGTGCAGCGACGCGGCGCGGCGGGCTTTGTAACCCTCCACGTCGACAATGACTTCCGAGCGGCGCTGAAGGTCGCGGCTGGTGATCAGGCGGGTGATGTACTGGAGCGAGGCCAGCGTTTCGCCGCGCCGACCGATCAGCCGCTGCAGGTTGCTCCCGGCGATATCCAGCACCCACGGGGTGCTTTCGCCCTGTTCGCCCGCTTCCGCACGGCGCACGGCGATATGCGCGCGCACGTCCATGTGCGAGAGCAGTTCGTTGAGCACCACGCGCCCGATGGAGGCTTCGTCGTCCCATTCTTCCTCTGGGATTTCGGGCGTTTGCGTCAGAACGGGGACTTCTTCATCGTCCACGTCCATGTAGTCAGGGAATTCGTTCTGGAACTCGCGCTTAGGCGGACGCGGCGGGCGATCCCGGCGCTCTTCATTCCGGTCGGCACGGCGTTCGCCTTGCGGCCGTTCGCGGCCCCCCGGACGATCACCGCGATTCCCGCGGTCGGAGCGTTCGCCCCGGTTGCTGCGGTCAGGGCGGTCGGTTCGTTCGGGACGTTCGGTTCGTTCTGGCCGGCTCTCGCGTTCTGGACGTTCGGCGCGGGGTTCAGCCGCCGGGCGCGGCGCTTCGACGCGCGGCGGCTCAACGGGAGGTGGCGGGGGCGGCGGCGGTGCATCGAACACGGGCTTCGGGAAGCTCAACACCTGCAAACGGACGCGGGCCGGACGACCCGGCAGCCCAAACATCCCGGCGCTCGGTTCGTCCAAGACTTCGACGATAACTTGACTAGGTCCGACTTTGAGTTCAGCTAACCCTTTGGCGATTGCTTCTTCAATGCTGTCGGCGGTCGTTTCGATTGACTGTGGTGAACTCATTTTGAGAGTCCTTAAATTCACAATAGGAAAGTAAAATCCGTCTTTGAAATGGGCGCAGCTGAATCTCTGCGCCCATGATCTAATGATATGTTGAATGACCGGTTTTTACTTGGCTTTGCTGCCGCTTTTTTCGGAGCTGGCCTTGGTTTTGCCGTCACTCTTCGTTTTGTCCGCCAGCGCCTTCGCGCCGGAAGTCTTGCGGCTTTCCGTACGCGCCTGCACCACCTGCGGCGGTTTGTCATCTGGAATCCCACGCAAATAGCTGAGTTTACTCTGTCCGGTCAGCAGACCCTGCGCAATCATGGCGACGTTGGTCGCGATGATGTAGATCGACACGCCGATGGAGAACGACATGCCGAAGAACACGTACATCAACGGCATAACCGTCGTCATGGACTGAGATGTCGCTTGAGCCGTGCTGGGCTGTTCGCCGGGCGCGGGCTTGGGCTGTGGCGGCATCGACAGCTTCATCTGTACCCACGTCGTCACGACGATCAGCGCGATCAAGCCGATGGTGAACGGGTTCAGACCAATCACGCTCGCCGACTGCGTCAGGTTCATCCCCAACCACGAGGAGTTGAGCGGAATGACATTGTCCAAACCCGGTACCAGCAAACGACCGGAGAGGTCGAGCAGGTGGGTGGGGGTCGAGGCCAGCGCAAAGTTGATCGCGCCGTAGAGCGCGAAGAAGATCGGCAGCTGAATGATCATCGGCAGGCAGCCACCCAGCGGGTTGATGCCGTACTGGCGATAGAGCGCCATCTGTTCCTGCGCGAGTTTTTCGCGGTCGTTCTTGTACTTCTCTTGCAGCGCCTTGAGTTCGGGCTGAAGCTGCTGCATGGCCTTAGACGAGCGCAGCGACTGCGCGGTCAGCGGGTAGAGCAGCAGACGGGTCAGCACGGTGAAGACGATGATCGCCAGCACCATATCCTGATTCAGAACTGAATACAGGAAGGTCAGCAGGGTAACGAATACGTTGACGATGATATCCATATCACGCCCTCAACTAACGCGCATAACGCCAACGCAAGTCGCCCGAGTCCAAGCTAAAGGCGAACAAGAGCTTGTCGTTTGCCATCGTGCTTACGATAAGTAACGATTCCCGGAGTTCGGCATTGTCTTCCGGCGTGATGACCAGCATATCCGACAGAATTTCGGCGTCGGTGTTCTGTTGGCGGACTTCGGCGCCCGTGGCGCGTTCCAACCAGTAAACTTTATGATCGCGCGAGGCGACGATTACGCTTGCTTCCGTGACGACCGGGGTTGCGCGGATAACACGTCCAGCGACCTGGCGACTCCACACGGGGGTGAAACCATCAGCGCTCAAGCCGAGGGCGTACACCCAACCACCCGCATCGCCTACGTACAACGTATCGTCGACAATGGCCGGCGTACCCCACACCCATTCGGTGGTCGAGTACTCGGCTGTGATTTGTCCATCCAGCGAGATGCGGAAAATTTTACGTGCGAACGAACCGATGTACAGATTGCCGTCATACAGCACAGGCGTGTCGGCGATTGCGCCGCCGAGATCCACGCGCCAGAGTTCTTCGCCCGTCTCGGCGTTCACGGCATAGAGCTTGTGATCCATACTGCCGACGTACAGAACACCATCGGCGAGGAGCGGTTCCGACCAGACACCGCGTTCGGTATCCAGCGTCCACACGCGGCTGGCGAGATCGGTCATGTCGAGCGCGATCAGGTCGCCATCGCTCAAGCCGAGGAACAGGCGCTGGCCATCGCTGATTGGATCGGTTACCACATGGCCGCCGACGCTAATCCCGGTGGTGTTTTCGACACGTGCATTCGAAAAATCAACCTCGAACAGACCCGTATCGTAAGAGACAGCATACATGGTGTCTTCAGTGAACAGCGGGTTGCTGTAAAAGCGAGTCTGCGCGTTTCCGGTGACCTGAACCGACCACAAACGCGGGCTATTCTGGTCATCGTAACGCAGGTTGCCATCTGCATCGCGGAGCTGAGCGACCGACCCGTCCTGCGGGTTGATCAGCACAATCCGATCATGGAATGCGAACAGAATCTGCTGCGGATCACCGGCAAGGGTCATGTGTCCCCAATTGGTGTCCGTGGGGAGCGGAACGCATGCCGATGCCAAGAGAACGAGCAGCAGCGCGGCAGCGATCCCGAAACGTCTAAACAGCCGAACGATCTTCAAACGGGGACTCCTCAGTTATGGAACGGGATCATAGCCGCCGGGGTGAAAGGGGTGGCAGCGCGCAATGCGTTTGATGCCCAGCCAACCGCCCTTGAATACACCGTATTTCTCGATGGCCTGATAGGTATACACCGAACAAGTTGGTTCGTAAATACAGCTCGGCGGGAGCATGGGCGAAATAAATCGCTTGTAAAACCGAATCAGCGCCAGCGCGACGGCTTTCACGATGTTATCCCTCTTTAATCAAACTCGCCCGACGGAACAGTTCATATACTGTACGCTGAACCACAGAGAAAGGTTGCCCGACAATGGGACGACGGGCGATGATAACGACATCATGACCGGGGTCGAGCTGGGGGTGCAAAAGGCGTGTCGCTTCGCGCAGCAAACGTCGAATGCGATTGCGAGTCACCGCCTTGCCTAACCC
Source organism: Candidatus Flexifilum breve (assembly GCF_016713355.1). NCBI lineage: Bacteria > Bacillati > Chloroflexota > Anaerolineae > Aggregatilineales > Candidatus Flexifilaceae > Candidatus Flexifilum > Candidatus Flexifilum breve. The sequence continues at coordinate 727,092 of NZ_JADJPI010000004.1, read as the reverse complement.
TTTTGAGACGATGAAGCCATAGCGGTTGTCTTGCAGATCGTTAGTGGTCACGCTTAACAGCATCAGGCGATGTTGCTGAGCGTGACCCACTCGGCGCAGATGCTCAAAATCTGCGCTGCGACGGAGACGATAACGCCGCTGCATCCCAATCGATCTAGCGAGCGTTCCAGTCGATCTTCTTGACGTGCACCGGCTTGACCGTCAACTGGTGACGACCCTTGGCGCGGCGACGCTTCAACACGTCACGCCCGGTGCTGGTGGCCATACGCTGGCGGAATCCATGCACACGCGCACGGCGGCGGATTTTGGGCTGGTAAGTACGCTTGGTTGACATTCTTCGTCATTCCTACTGAAAAAAGCTTGATGGACAGGGGATAAGTATAATCGACAGGGGGAGGGTGGTCAACCCAACGCTTGCAAACGCACTTTCGTCTCCGCTATAATCAATGTGGTTTTTAACTTTTCTCAAACCGGATTCGTGCTTTACTCCCCTTGAGTTTCCCGGAGCAACCCTATGCGCCAATGGGCGGATGACTTCACCGTTACTAATGATGATCTTGAACATTTGACCGGTTTATTGTTAGAGCGGGAAACCCCCCTTTCAATTGATGAGCTGGCGCACGCCTTGATCGCGCAGCGGTTAGAACTACTGGCCGCCGCCGAACGCGAACGCTTCAAAGATTCGCGGATGTACAATCCCGCGCAGACCTATGAAGTCGGCCAGAAGGTGTTTTTCCCGCAGGAGGACTACACCGTCGGCACGGTGACCGATGTGCGCGCGGGCGACAACCCGGAATACGGCGCCTTCAAGGTGATCGCAGTGGACTTTGATGGTCGCAGCGTGCGCGAATTTGCCGCTGAACTGCAAAGCTATCATAAACTGAGCGACATGCTCAATGAAGACGCCGCGCCGCAGTTGGCGGGCAGCGCCGATGAAATCTTCGCGCACAACCGGCATGTGATTGTCCCCACGCTGGAAGAACGGCTGCGTGAAGGCGGCGATCTGGTCAGCGTGGCGGGCAAGTGGTTCTCGCGTGACCTGATCCTTGAGGTGAACGAGGGGCATCTCAACCTTGCCGAAGCGGTGCTCTACACTATCGAGGGCGGGCCGATGTCGACCGAGCGCATCGTCACCGAGATCGGTGGGGTGAGCGACTCCGCACCGCTGGAACTGCAAATTTTCAGCGTCAACGACGCGCTCAACCGTGACCCGCGCTTCGACGAAGTCGGGCCGATCAACACGGTGATGTGGTACCTCCGCACCTTTGAACCGCCCGAAGTCCTCAATACCCCCAACGTCCTCAAGTACAACGAAATCGACTATGACGTGACGCTGCTCTCCAACGAACAGCGGGCGCTGGAAATTGAGATTGACGACGAATGGTCGCCCGATGGCGAGTCGGCGGAGGCGGGTGATGAAGTCACGCTGACGCTGAACTACGCACACTGGCGGGCGGGGACGCTGCCGCTCAACCGCAAAATGCAGGCGATTTTCCCGACGGCGCGGCGCACGCAGCGCATCGCGGTGACGCTGGTCGATGGCCAGGATGGCGAAACGTATTCGGGGTGGGTGGTGCGCCCGGATCGCTACGTCTTCGGGTTGGACAAGTTCTATCGCAAGCACAAGCTGCCGATTGGCGCCTTCATCGTCGTGCGCCGTGACGGCGACCGGATCGTCGTGGACTTCCGCGCACATCGTCCGCGTACCGAGTGGGTGCGCGTGATCACGCCGAAGGCCAGTCTGGTGAGCTTTGAAGAAGAACGCCGCTCGATTGGCGCGGAATACGACGAACTGCTCATCCTGTGGAGCGATGAAGTCAATGCCGCCGACAGTGCCTACAACGGCAAGCGCCCGTTGAACCAAGCGCTGCGAGCGGTCGCCGCCGAACTTACGCGCAATTCGCCGCAGGGGACGCTGCACGCCAAGACATTGTACAGTGCGGTCAACGTGCTGCGGCGTGCGTCGCCCGGCGCGGTCTTCGCGACGCTCAACGACGACCCGGAATTTCAGTATGTTGGGAATCATTATTGGCGCTTCGGCGCGTAGGGAGCGATTTTATGCAATCTGCTAAACCCAGCGCGATAGTGAAGCCGACTCTGGAAACTCGTTATCACATCGATTATTCGTGGTTCGAGCGGAGCGGTGAAGACCTGCGCACATATTTATTGAGCCATCTGTCCCCGGATCAGCGCGAACGTCTGAGCCAGACCACCGAAACCCGCGAGGTCGACTACATTGACCCGGAGACGGGCGAGGTCAGCAAGCTGGACGAACTGCAGCTCGCGATCCGTTCGGCGTCGCTCGACCCGGACTTCATCAATCCACATACAGCGGTCGTGGACAGCATTTTCCGCGTGTTTCTGGCGAACGGCAACAAGCCCGTCAACTCGCAGCAGATTTCCGAGTATATCGGACGTCCGGCGTCGCTGGTGTTGAAAACGCTGAGCGGCGGACGGGTGTATAAAGGTATTCGTCCGACGACGAACTAGAAGCAGTTAAAAGTTAAAAGTGACAAGGTGAAAGTAAAAACCCCTCACTTTCGACTTTTAACTTTCGACTTTTAACTGGAGGATTGGTATGGGACGTGTGATCAACCCGGACAGCAACGGTAAGCAGCGCAATCAACTGCTGCGGACCATCGCCGAGGTGCTGCGCCGCTTGGGTCAGAAACCCGAATTTGACGATGACGCCAAAGATATGGTGGCGTGCCTCGTGTTTGCCCTGCGCGATATCGATGTGGGCATCGAAGAATCAGCGCAGGCGTGGGAAAAGCGCGACTACTGGATGAAAGCCGACGAACTGCGCAACCGCTGGTCGTGGGCGGGGCGCATGGCCGACCAACTTCAAGCGATTGTCTTCGGTGACAAGTGGGCGGATCTGCCGCCGCTGATGATCAAGCTGTTCCCGTATGTGAGCGACATCAACGTGACGAAGATGACGCGCAAGGAAGATACGTGGATGGGCAGCTATGGGCGGCTGATCCGCGAGAAGCCGCCGACGGTGTAAGGGCAGGGCTGAGAACTTCAGGACTGAGGACTGAGTAAAAGCAGACGTTTGTAGGGACGAGGCATGCCTCGTCCTTTTTTGTTGGTTATAATGAACGCTATTAATCGAATCGTCACCTTGAGTTTCCACCCATGAGCCACATTTTCATCAGCTACAGCAAAAAGAATCGCGATTACGCCCGCGCATTTGCCAACAAGTTACTGGATACCGGATTTGATGTATGGATCGATGATCGTATTGATTATGGTGAAGATTGGTGGCAGGTGATAGTAAAGGCAATCCGCGAATGTGCGGCGTTTCTGGTTGTAATGACACCCGATTCGGATGCTTCGAAGTGGGTACAACGCGAGGTCACACTCGCCGATCATTTACCGAAACCGATTTTCCCAGTGCTGCGCGACGGCGATTTACTCAGCAGTGATAACTGGTCGATGTTCTTGCGCACGCAATATGCGGATGTGCGCGACGGCAGTTTCCCTAAAGACGATTTCCACGAACGGTTACGTCAATTAATTACGCCAAAACCTACGCGAGGATCAGAGGTAAAAGAGCGTACTTTCCCGCTGATCTTCAAACCGGATTGGGTGGGCAAGATCATTCCTGAGCCGTTTGAATGGTGTGTTGTGCCAGCGGGCAAGGTGACAGTGGAACCGGGCGGTTACTTGAAAGAGAAGACTATCTTTGACGTAGCCGAATTCTGGATTGCCCGCTACCCGATCACCAATGCGCAATTCGATGCATTCGTTGCAGCCAAAGATGGTTCACGCCTTCCACAATGGTGGAATTACTCAAAGGAGGCAATGGACTGGTACTATGGCAATCCGAACATTGAACCTGCCAAATTTGCAGATTGCACCGACTGCCCTCGTGAAAATCTTACATGGTATGCTGCTGTAGCTTTTACCTTATGGTTAAGTGCTAAAACAGGAGAAAGAATATCATTGCCAACCGAAGCACAGTGGCAACGGGCGGCACAAGGGAACGATGAACGCAAATATCCTTGGGGAAATGAATGGGATATGCAGAAATACAACTCGTCCGAAAGCCGTTTCAGTAAAACAACCTCGGTATTGAGCTACTCTGAGGGTGCAAGCCCTTTTGGTGTCATGGATATGAGTGGCAATGTTTGGGAATGGTGTTTGACTGATGGGAAAACTGGCGAGAACAGTTTGGAAGGGGCAAACGCGAGGATACTAAGGGGCGGTTCCTTTAACGGCGATAAATGCCGTGTCCACGCTAGATATCGCCGTGACTATACCTTGAATCCAAGATCATGGTTTGCGGATTTCGGATTCCGGGTTGTGGGTTCAAGAGATTTGCGTTGACTACCCTACTCGGAGTTATAGACGAAGAACACATCACCAGCTATAACCCATGCACCTGCTTGACCCGCGCGATCACGTTCTCGACGCCTGCGCGTTCGCTGTACGGTGACGCACCGAGCGGATCGACCGTTTCCTCGCCCAACAGCACGCGCGCGATATTCGCTACGCCTTCGCTCAGCACGTCGAGGTTGTAGCCGCCTTCCACGATGAACGCGATCTTGCCCCCACATAGCTGATCCGCCATGCGCACGAGTTCACGTGTGAGATGTGCGTAACCGCTCAGCGAGAGGTGAATGCCCGCCAGCGGATCATCCCAATGCGCGTCAAAGCCCGCCGAGACGAGGATCAGCTCTGGCTCGAAGCGCAACGCCGCTGGCCACACGATCTGCTCGAAGATCGCCGCGTAGCTGGCGTCGCCATGACCGCCCATGAGCGGAATATTGATGTTGAAACCCACCCTTTGCCGACGCCCGTGTATCATTGATCGCACCCGTGCCGGGGTAAATCCCCTGCTGATGGGTCGAAATGAACAGTACGGACGGGTCGTTATAGAACATCGCTTCGGTGCCGTTGCCGTGATGGACATCATAATCTACAATGAGGATGCGCCTTAACCCAGACTGCTGCTGCGCATAGCGCGCCGCCAGCGCAATATTACCGAGCAGGCAGAAGCCCATGCCGTGATCCGGCATCGCGTGATGTCCCGGCGGACGCACGGCGGCCAGCGCGTTGTGAACTGCGCCGCTGGCAACGGCATCGACGGCGCGCACCACGCCGCCCGCGGACAGCCGCGCGATCTCATACGACCACGGATTGGCATAGGTATCGTTATCGAGACGTACGGTACGATCCAGCCCGCTCAGTTTGTCTAGAAGGTCGAGATAGCGTGGGGTGTGTACGCTGAGAATCAAGTCACGCTCAATCGAAGGCGCTTCGACCGCCTGCATCCGTGCCGCCAATCCGGTCTCGTCAAGCCGCTGCCAAATCGCCCGGATGCGCCCCGCGTGTTCGGGGTGACCGGGGGAGTCGTGTTCCGGAAAACGCGGATGCGTGACATACAGCGTGGTCATGAACAAGCCTTTCTGCACAGTGACCGCATGATAACCGTGAATCGTGTTTCTTAAAAGAACAATCTATAATGACTGAACGAAAGCGTAACCAGTTATCCCTCTTGCGGCGCATGCAAGCGGACAAGAAGGGTAAAAAGAGGACTGAACCTATGCAGTATGAACGGCTTGTCCAGTGGGCGCGCGAGACATGGCAAGCGCGGTGGGGCGACCAGCCCTACGTCACCGTCTGGGCATCGACGGAATGCAGCAATATGATCGCTCAGAGTCAGGTCAAGACTGGGCGCAAGCTGCGCGGCAAACTGCGCTACGATGGCGCGGAACCCCTGGACTGCCCGTACATCGTGCCGATCAGCGATTACGGGTCACGCGGCAAAAAGATGGTCCTCACGGCGAGCGCCGGTGCATTCGCCTTCAAGTTCTCGGAAGATGGCGGCGATGCCTTTGAGGCGATCTACGCCAGCGCATATTTCAGCGACGATGTGCAGGATTTGACGGCCGTGGCGCTCGTCCCCGCCAACAAGCTGGAAGGCTGGGCGGCGTTTGAGTTTGCGTGCGCGCGCGCCGTGCGTCCGCGGATTCGCCGCCGCCGCGATGTGTATATCATCGGCGGGACGGACGCTTTCTTCGACCCGACCGTCGATTGGGATGACATCATCCTCGCGGACGACATCAAGGCCCGTCTGCTCGACGACATGGAAGCGTTCTTCACGAAGGGCGTCGGCATCTATCGCCAGTTGAAGCTGCCGCCCTTTCGCAAGCTGCTGCTGGCAGGGGTCCCCGGCACGGGTAAGACGATGCTGTGCGCGGCGATGGCCAAAATCGCGATCAGCAAGGGGCGCGTGGTGGTGTACGTTTCCGGCGCGGATCGCGATGGCGCGTCCTTCGAGAAGATTCAGCGGGCGCTGCAAGCGGTCACGGCGGCGCGCTACCCCGTTCTATTGATCGTCGAGGAATTGGACGCCTATCTGCAAGGCGACGACAAAGCGCGCGTGCTCAATGTGCTGGACGGCATCGAGTCGCCGAACAACCCCAAAGGCGCGCTCCTGCTGGCGACGACCAACTACCCGGAAGCCATTGACGAGCGCATTTCCAAGCGACCCGGTCGGCTGGATCGCATCTTCGTGATTCCGACCATTCAGGACGAGGCGCAGGCGGTCGAGATGCTCAAGCATTACATGGGCGAGCAGTGGCACGAGGGACACAACGTCGTCGTGCCCGACCTGATCGATCAGCCGGGGGCGTTTGTGCGCGAGGTCGCGCTGCATGCCCGCATGCTGGCCGCGCACGAGCACAAAACCGAGGTCACACCGGAACTGCTCACGCAGTCGGTCGAGAGCCTGCTGCGGCAGATGCGCTCCGAGCGGGATTTCCTCACGCAGCGCCGCCCGATTGGCCTGATCAATTCGAACAAGAAGCCGAACAAAACGCCGTTCGGGTGACCCCTCACCCCAACCCCTCTCCCACGCAAGCGGGGAGAGGGGCGAATCTGCGGCCTGAATTGGTAATAATCCCCACATCCAACTTCTGCTAGCCTAGCGTCATCGCTAACTGCTAAAAGCTAATCGCTAGGAGTTCACCTATGCCTGCCGCCGAACGTCAGCAGTATATTCAAATGCTGCGCGAGTTCCCCGAACAGTTCGCCGCGCTCGTGCGCCAGTTCACCGACGAGCAGCTCGAATGCCGCGTCGCCGAGGGCGAATGGAGCATCCGCCAGATTGTGCATCACGTCGCGGATTCGCACATGAACGCGAACAATCGCTTCCGCCTGCCGCTCACCGAGGACAACCCGCCGCTCCCCGGCTACGATCAGGACAAGTACGCGCTGCAACCCGATTACGCGCTGCCGCTCGAAATCTCGCTCTCGATTTTGCCGGGGCTGCATGCGCGCTGGGTCGCGCTGCTGGAGTCGCTCACCGAGGAGCAGTGGAACAGGACGGCGGTGCATGGCGAATGGGGGCAGGTGACGGTCGAAGAGGTGGCGCGGCGTTACGCCGGACACGGTATCAACCACATCAACCAGATCAATACGATCCGTGCCAAGCACGGGTTTTGAGTAGGACTGAGGTTCGAGGATTGAGGACAGAGAAAGAACCAAGCTTGCACTCAGTCCTCAGTCCTGTCTATGGGCGTGAAAATGAGGTACTCGAAGCCGTTCATGGGGATCGTCTCGCTGACCTCATAATTGCGGGCGATGGCTTGCAGCACGTCGACCGGGTAGAACTGCGCGCGCATGATGACTAAGCCGAAGTCCTGCGCCTCGATCATGGCGATCAGCGCGGACGAGTCGAACAACCCCTGCTGGTCGAGGTTGAGGAGCTGCGTTGGGTTGGTGATCACGTCTTTGCCCGCGAGCAGATTGAAGGCCGCTTCCTCGCTCAGTACGGGTTTATCGGCGGCGCGTACCAGTTCGACGATGCGCCAGCCCGCTTCGATGTCGGCGGGTGTGGTCAGGTGACCAATATCCGCGTAACCGCCCGCGATACGCCCGGCGGAGTCGTAGAAGCCGTTGAGCGCGTTCGGCTCGATTTGCAGCACGTCGGCGATGGTGCTGAAGACAGGCGCGTCAGTCGGCAGATGCAGCACCGCGCGACCATAGCCGAGGTAGAGCAGGGGGACGATCACCAGGCCGACGCCTGTCAGCGGCTTGACGACGCGCCCGAGCGGACGCAGCCAGCGCCCATAGAGGTTGGTCGTTGGGAAGCGCCACTCACCCCGCAGCGTCTTGGCGGCGAATAGGCCGCTCAACAGGCACAGCGCCGCAATCGACGTGGAGAAGTAGCTGTCGCCCGCGCCCCATTTGCCCGAGAGGATGCTCACGCCAATGCCCGCCACGAACCAGATCGAATAGATGGACAGGCGCGTGAAATACAACTCATAGAGGACGTACAACGCCGCCGGGACGATCAAGAAGCCGTGCAGGCTGAACCATAACCGGAACAAGCCGACCGCTTGATCCGGGATGAACGGATTGACATTGGCGGTGATCGACTGCAGCCACCATTGACCGTTGGTCGCGACGTTCATCCACACGAAGATGGCGCCGCCGACCAGCGCGAAGCCAATGCCCCACACGATGGATCGGCGCGGCTGGCGGATGAACAGGAAGACGAACACGGCGACCGCGGTCGCAATGGCGAGCTGTTTGGTGTAGCCCGCGGCCAGCACAAACGCCAGCCCCGTGAACAATACGCGCCGCCGCGTGCGCTGATCCTGAATCTCGTTGACGTTGGCCAGCACGACGACCGCCAGCGTTTCGAACATGACCATGCTCAGATGCTGGCGAAAGAGCGGGGCGATGTGATAGATCGTGTTCGAGGCGAGGAACGCCAGGCCCGATAGGAGCGCGATACCCCACTGGCGGCCACCGTCCCGGTAGACGGCATAGCCAATCGCAGATGCGGCAACGAGGCCCGCCAGCGTGCCAAGCAAGCGCCCATACCAGTAGGCAGGGCCGAACAGCCACACGAACGGCGCGGCGATCACATGGAAGAGGGGTGGGTAGTTGCTGGAATAAAACGGGTATATATTGGTATCTTTATACGGGAATTCACCCTGACTGAACAGAATCGTGTCGACCAGTTCGAAGCCTTCACCTTGATCGTAGTCAAATGGAAACTGGATCAGGTTCAGCGCGAAGACGAGGTAGACGACGAGGTAGAACAGCAGCAGCCCGATCGCACTGAGCATCAGGACGGGGTGCAGCGTTTGTGAGATGCGTTTCACCGGGGATAACATCGTTTCTCCGCGTTGGGTGCGGTCTTCAAGCGGGCTGACTGCCCAAAGGGATCAGCGTTAGGCCGACGAGCGCCAGCGCGACGCACAACCCGAGGGCGAGGCGCTGGGCGGGACCGATGCCGCCTTGGCGACCGGGGTTGAGCACATCAATGGCGAGGATGGCGATAAAGCCCACAACTCCCGCGATCAGCAGGAGCAGGCCGAGTAAGCGTTTGGTGAGCGTGAAGTGATTTGAGACCATAAGCCAGAGTATAACAGGTCTGCAACTTTTGAAAAGCGGCCTGCGTATAGTGTGATGTAGAGTTTAAGCATAACCGCAGTTTGAGGATACACCCATGAGCCAACCTGACGATCAAGAGCGCGTTTCGCGCTTGTCTTCGACACCGCCACCCGCCACCGCGGAAGCGGGTGGCGAGGAAGTGGTGCAGGAATATGAGCGGCGGTATCAACCCGAACGGGTGAAGCCCCGCGCGATGCCGCGCAGTTACAGCACGATGCGCGTCACCGATGAAGAGAAGATGTGGGCGGCAGTGGCGCATGGCAGCGCGTGGGTGACGTTTTTGGGATCGATCCTGAGCATTGGCGTGATCACGCCGCTCAGCATATTCGTCCCACTGATCATCTATTTCATGTTCCGCAAGCGCTCGGACTATGTGGCCTTCCATGCGCTGCAGGCGTTCGTCCTCCAGTTAATCGGCACGGTTGGCGCAATGCTGCTGCTGATCGTCGGCGGGTTCGTGTGGGCCATCGGCATGGTGATCGCCATGCTGGCGCTGCTGGTGCTCGTCGGGTTTGTGCTCATCCCGGTGTGGGCGCTGGTCGGTTTGGTGCTGCTGCTCGTCGTGATGCTGCTGCCGCTGGCCATGGTGCTGTATGCGACGCTCGCCACCATCGAAACCTACAACGGCCGCGACTACCGCTACCCGGTGATCGCCAAATGGGTCGACAGGCAGCTCGCAGGGAATTACCTCACCGTCGTATAATCTCTCCAGACGAAGTTCCGCAGTCACAGTTTTGGGACGGGGTTCACCTCGTCCTTTTTGCGTTGCTGCGAAGGTGCGAGGAGAGAAACCATGACTTCCGATTATCTGCGTCTGCTGTTTGATTATCACTACTGGGCGATGCGCCGGGTGTGGCACTGCATCGCCAATCTGACGCCGGAGCAGTTCGTGCAGCCGCTCGATTACTCGATTGGGTCAATTCGCAGTCAGGTAGTGCATACCATGAGCGCGGAATGGCTGTGGTTCGAACGCTTACAGGGGCGTTCGCCAACCCATGTGCTTAATCCTGACGAGTATCCCACGCCCGAAGCCGTGCAAGCGGCATGGCGCGAGGTTGAGGCGAATAGCCGCGCCTTCCTGAGCACGATCACCGATGAGCAGTTGGGGCAGAGGTTCGCCTACCGGACGACGCGCGGCATGCCGTTTGAGGATGAGGTTGGCAACCTGCTGTTTCATATCGTGAACCATGCGACTGATCACCGAGCGCAAATTCTCGCCATGCTGCATACCCTAGGCGTGGCGGGCGTCGAGCAGGATTTGCTCTTTTATCTGCGCGAGCGTGAGTAGAATTTCGTACTGTGCTTTATTTCTCGAACGCCTCATGCTATGCTTTGTGGGGTTTTTAAGAAAAGTCCCTTCGCAGGAGCAATTGCATGTTGAAGACACACAACTGCGGCGAGCTGCGTTCCGATCACGCCGGACAGCAGGTCACGCTGGCGGGATGGGTACACCGACGCCGCGATCAAGGTGGTTTGATCTTTATCGATTTGCGCGACCGTTGGGGGATCACGCAGATTGTGGTCGATAAGGCAACGAATCCCGACGCCCACAGCGTCGCGGACAGCGCCCGGTCGGAATACGTCATTCAGGTGACGGGCGCCGTGCGCCAGCGCCCCGCCGGGGCCGAAAATACGGATTTGCCGACGGGTGGGATCGAAATCGTCGGCACCGATATCACGATTTTGAACGCCTCCAAGACGCCGCCATTCCCGATCAACCGCGAGGATTTCGTCGACGACGAGTCGAAGATGGCGTACCGCTACCTGTACCTGCGCCGCCCGGAAATGCAGAGCAATATCGTGCTGCGGCACCGTGTGGTCAAGTTCATGCGCGACTACCTCGACAAGCGCGGGTTTGTCGAAGTCGAAACGCCGATTCTGTTCAAGACGACGCCGGAAGGCGCGCGTGACTTCCTCGTGCCGAGCCGCCTCAACCCCGGTCAGTTCTACGCGCTGCCGCAAAGCCCGCAGCAGTTGAAGCAGCTCCTGATGGTGGCGGGCTACGAACGCTACTTCCAGATCGCGCGCTGCTTCCGTGATGAAGACCTGCGCGGCGACCGCCAGCCGGAATTCACGCAGTTGGATCTGGAAATGAGCTTCGTCCAGCGCGACGACGTCATGGCGATGATCGAGGGCCTGATGACGGCGATTGTCCGCGAAGTGGCGGGCCGTGAACCGAAGTGGACGCCGTTCCCGCGCATCAAGTATGAAGATGCCATGGAAAAGTATGGCTCAGATAAGCCCGATCTCCGGTACGAGCTCGCCGCCGTTGACATCACCGAACTGGCGGGCAAGACGGGCTTCCCGATTTTCGTGAACAACGTCGCGGCGGGCAAGCCGGTCAAGGTGCTGCGCGCGCCGAAGATGGGGCTGCGCAGCGGCATGGCGCTCCGTAAACTGGCCGAAGAACTTGAAGCGCTGGCGCGGTCGGCAGGTGCGAAGGGCTTGGCATGGTTGGCGCTGCCCGAAACCGAAGAGGGCGAAGTTAAGGGGCCGATTGGCAAGTACTTCACCGTTGACCAGAAGCTGGAACTGTTCGCGCAGACCGCCGCCGAACCCGGCGACCTGCTGCTGTTCATCTCCGATGAGCGCGACACGGTATACCGCATCGTCGATACGCTGCGCCGCCATCTGGCCCAGGAACTCAATCTGATCGACCCGGAAGTGCTGGCCTTCGCGTGGATCATCGACTTCCCCGAGTTCTACTGGAACGAGGAAGAGAAGCGCTGGGATCCGTCGCAGCACCTGTTCACCATGCCGATGCCGGAAGACCTGCATCTGCTGGATACCGACCCCGGCAAGGCGCGCGGTTCGCAGTATGACCTCGCGTGCAATGGCTACGAAGTCGCGGGCGGCAGCATCCGCATTCACGATCGCGCCATTCAGGAGAAGATCTTCCCGCTGATCGGGCTGACGCTCGAACAGGCGAAAGAGCAGTTCGGTCACATGCTGGAGGCGTTCGAATTCGGCACGCCGCCGCACGGTGGGCTGGCGTCGGGCGTGGATCGCTTGGTGATGGTGTTGGCGGGTGAGAAGAATATCCGCGAAGTGATCGCCTTCCCCAAAACGCAGCAGGGCGCGGATATTATGGCGAATGCGCCGTCCGAACCCGAGCCGCGGCAGCTCGAAGAACTGCACATCCGCGTGGTGCACCCCGAGCCGAAGAAGCAGCCGTAAAGCGCACGACAACGTGAAATCAAAAGGACGAAGCCGAGCTTCGTCCTTTTTTGTTTGCCTAGTACGTTTTCCGCAGCACAAAATCGAACTGGCGCGCGGTCAGTTGATCGGGGATAGTGCGCATAAACGCATCGCGGAGCGCCACCAACAGCGGATTCTCAAGCTGACCGATGCGCCCAATGGTTCGCGAACGCAGCACCACTTGCCGCGCAAGCGGCATCCGCCGCGCCTGGTATTCCTTGAGCGCCTGTATCGGATCGGATCTGCGAGTCAGGACCTGTCCCAACACAAATGCGTCCTCAATGGCCTGACACGCGCCTTGACCCATATTCGGCGTCGTGGCGTGCGCTGCATCACCGAGGAGCGCCACGCGTCCGTCGACCCAGGTGCTCAGCGGCGGTAAGTCGCCGATATCGTTGTAGAGCACTGCTGCGTCGGGCGTCGCCTCAAGTAACACGGGAATGGGCGCGTGCCATGCCCCGAACAGGCGACGCAGTTCCGCTTTGTGATTCGCGGGCGGTGTGTGCGCGGGTCGATTCGCGGTCGCAAACCAGTACAAGTGCTCGCTGCTGAGCGGCACAATGCCAAAGCGCGCGCCGCGCCCCCACGTCTCGCCCCACATCGACCCGACCTGAGCATGCGCGAAAGGGACGACTCCGCGCCATGCCGCGTACCCTTGATAGACAGGCTGTGCGTCCGCATTCATCTGGGCGCGAACCGCGGAGCGTATGCCATCGGCACCGATCAACACATCAGCGCTGGCGCTTGTGCCATCGGCGAACAACGCGTGGATACCGTCGGCGTCTTGCTGATACGAGGCGATGCGTTTGCCATAGTGGACGACGCCGCCGATTTGCGCCAGCAATCCACGCATGATTTCTTCGCGATGAACAACGATGATTGGCGCGCCGTAGCGCTGTTCGATTGTTCGCGCGTCCAAGGCTGAGATCGTGGTTCCATCCCAGCGGTGAATTGACCCCACGCCACCTGTATAACTCCCGGTGATTGCGGCGTGCGCGCCCAACTGTCGCAGCGCGCGCACGGCGTTTGGCCAGAGCGCGAGCCCGGCACCATCCGCCCGGGCTGTGGGCGACTGCTCGTAGACTGTCACGTCGATGTTGTTATTTTGCAGCGCGAGCGCCGTCGTCAGACCGCCCACCCCACCGCCGATGATGATCGCTTTCATGCCTCAATTGACCTTATATTGGATTTGCCATTGGTTTGAGCATACAATAATCTCGACACTATCGTAAAAATGTTCGATTTTGGACATATGTCTACTTATGAACATGCGCGCCGGCGCACAGAAAACTGGTTGCTGGAGGCCGCACTGACGTGTTTGCTGCGGGATGGTTACGAGCGCCTGACGGTCACCAGCATCGCGGCGGAGGCGAACGTTGGGCGTGGCACATTCTATGCTTATTTCGCGGATGTCGATGCGGTGCTGCTGACGCTCAGCATGCGCGGCTTCTGGCATCTGCAGGCTGATATTCACAGCTTAATGGCGCAGCATGAGTCGCCGGAGAAAGAGATTCGCGCCTGGCAAGCCGCCTTTGAACGGGCGGCTGAACTCAAAGATGTGCTGTTGGTCCTCAATCACCCGAAAGCCGTGCACCTGGCCCAACGTTTTCAAGACGTGATGATCGAAGGCTTCAAACAATCGCTGGCGACGAATGCTTTCTTATACCCAAGGTGGATGGATTTGCCCGTTGAGGTCATGGCGACGTTTAGCGCAGGAGCGGTGCTCGCCGTGTTACGCAAATGGTTAGCGGGAGAACTGGCTTACAGCCCCGAGGAGATGGCGCATATGGTCTACCGGATGCTGTATCACAGCGCACCGCCCGGATAGGGGCAGGCGGGCGGCGCGGTTGAGTGCCATTATTGGGCCACGATCAAGAAGGTGCTTAAGCAGTTGACTGCCCGTGAAGCGCAGCGGCTGCCAACACCTTCCAGATCGAGTGTGCTTGGTAGATAGGCGACCTGCCTAGCTACCGCCGCTGCTTTAGCTTTGTTCCGGGGTGGCCTGCGGACGGAACAGCGCCATGTGCAGCAGACCGGCGACCGCGCCGCCGAGCAGTTGACCGACGAGGTACGGAATCACATAGCTGATGTCGCCGCCGCCGATCAACGCCGGGCCGAAAGTGCGCGCCGGGTTGAGCGACGCGCCCGTGTACACGCCGCCCGCGAAGATGCTGCCCGCCAGCGTCAAGCCGATAGCGAGGGCTTCGAGATTGTTCAGCTTGCCGAAGACCGCCGCCTGATAGACCGCGCTCACCAGGAAGAACGTCAGCACCGCTTCGAAAGCGCCCGCCGTCCACACTTGACTGGTGGTGAGCGCGCCGACCGTTTGCCCGAGGTTGAGCACGTCGCTGCCTTCCGCGAGCGGAGCCTGCGCCGTTCCGATTAACAGGCTGAGGACGAGCGCCGCGACGATGCCGCCAACTAACTGCGCTACCCAGTAGAAGATCGCCTTGTCGAGCGTGATTTGCCGCCCGACGAGCAGACCGAGCGTCACCGCCGGGTTGACGTGCGCGCCGGAAATGCGCCCGTACATCAAAATGATGCCCACGAGGATCAAGCCGTGGGCCAGCGCCGCCGCGACGAGACCGTTACCGGTCGCCACGACCGCCGCGCCGACGAACACGAGGGTAAACGTCCCTAAAAATTCTGCAATCGCACCCTTTAACAGCGAATCATTCATCGAAAGAGCTCCTGTATACCAGTCACATGCTAGGTTGATTATAGGGGGCTGGCGTACAGGCCGCAAAGCCTGTCGAACACTGGATAAGGACATATTTAAAGACTTTGTGAAGACCTGCATTTACCCTTTACAGCCCTGTAGGCGACTGGTATAAAGATGATACCTGCTGTGTTCGTGATGTCGCGCCGGGTTTTGAGCCAACACCCCTTTATGGGGAGTCGGGTTCTAGAAGCAAGGTGATAGGCTCGCGTAGCCAAGACCTCATAGCTAGCAAGACTCCCACCTGCGAAAGCAGGTTCAAAACATCGCAACACACGGCATAGCGGGCTTACTTGACACCAAAAGGCGACCAACTTGGTCGCCTTTTTTGCTGCCCGTTGGGGCGTCCCGAACTTATTCCCCACGTGAGTTATGGATAACAGTTCTCTGACCCCCCTCGCCTCCCTCAGGGCCCGGCTTGCAAAACCTCCCTAGCTGACTTTATTCCCCGCTCCAAAGACCTCGGTGAGCAGGTCGGCGAGGAGTGCGCGGTTGGGCACGAGCACCTGCGCGCCTTCCGGCGTGGTGTAACCCATGACATAGTCAATGCCGATCACACCCGTCTCGATGCTGTCCAACGGTACATCTTTCAAGTACAGGCCAAGCTGAATCAGTTCGTCGAGCGACAGATCCGTCGAGATATCCTGACTGAGCGAACCGTAGAGGGATGGCGCTTGCACCAGTAAGCCGGGGATCGCGTTCTCGCTGAGCACCTTGTCCCGCACCGCGAACAAGACCTGCTGTTGGCGTTCGGCGCGCTGAAAATCGCTGTCGCCGTGCCGGGTGCGGGCGTATTTCAGCGCGGTGTAGCCGTCCATGTGCTGCAAGCCGGGATTGAGCACCAGCGGATCGTAACCATCGTACATATCGGGGAACTGGTAATCGGCGATCGGATGCGGCACGTTGATGTCCACGCCGCCGATGGCATCGACCAGTGTGGTGACTGCTTCGAAATCGACCACCACGTAATGCTGCACGCGGATGCCGAAATTGTATTCCACGGTTTGCATAGCGAGTTCGGGGCCGCCGCCCGCGCCGTTGTATTCGCCCAGCACCATCGGCGTGTTGATGCGCTGCAGCGCGCTGTAACCCGGCACATTCACATACAGGTCGCGTGGAATGCTGAGAATGCCGACTGAGTTGGTCGCCGGATCGATGCTGACAAGCATCATGGTGTCGGTGCGGTAGCCCAAGCCCGTGTAACCGGGACGGCGATCCAGCCCCATGACGAGCACCGTGAGACGTGATGAGCCGTTCCACGCGTTATAGCCGACGGCATCGGCGACGAGCGTGGGCAGCGCAGTAGCGACGGGCGCGCGCGTGGGCAGGAGCGCTGGGTCGTAGTGAATACGCGCGTCGACCGCGGTCGGCAGTGCCGCGATATCAATCGGCGTCGGGGTGATGGCAGGCGCTTCAGCGCTCAACACCAGCACCGTCCCGATGCCAAATACCGCCAGCAGCGCGATCACCGTGCAGACCGCGCCGAAGATCAACCCGGTGCGGCGGGGTGGGGCGGGCGGTGGCGGATTATTCACATAGCTGACCGGGACATGCTTGCGCGGCAGGGGAATGGTCGGCGCGGGAATATCCGCCGCGACATTCAGGTTCACCTGCGTGTGTTCAAGGTCGTTGGTCGTAGGAGGTAAATCACTCATCGGTTAAAATCTCCGTTCACAAACCTTAGTATACGGGTGAGTGCCTGTGGAGCAATGGCGTTTGATCTACGATCCCCCTACGCGTGGGGCGCGCAATATGGCCGTCGACGAGGCGATTCTCACCGCAGTCGCAGCAGGCGGTGTGCCGCCAACCCTGCGCTTTTACCAGTGGAAACCGGCCTGTTTGTCGCTGGGCTATGGGCAGCGGGCGCGGGAAGCTGACGGGAGCGCGTTTGCGGGAGCGCGGGTGGGATATTGTGCGGCGGCCAACCGGCGGGCGCGCGATTTTGCATCGCCATGAGCTGACGTACAGTCTCGCGCTGCCGATTGACCACCCGATTGCGGTAGGCGGCATCATTGAGAGCTACCGCCGCATCAGTGACGCGCTGTTGAGCGGGCTGCGCGCGCTCGGCTTGCAGGCGAACGCCGACCGCATGACCGACGATGCGCACCTCACGCCCGTGTGCTTTGAGACACCTTCCCATTACGAGATCACGTTTGACGGCAAAAAGCTGATCGGCAGCGCGCAGGTGCGGCGCAAAGGTGGCATGCTGCAGCATGGATCGCTGCCGCTCACCGGAGATATCGCCGATATCTGCGACGTCCTCGTGTATCCCGACGAGGCGGCACGCGCGGCAGCCAAGCTCGATGTACGCGCGCATGCCACGACACTGGTCGATGGGCTGTGCGGCGGCGTCGGCTGCCCGCCGCTCAAGTCGCTGCTCGTCGAGCATATCAGCGCGGCGTTTGGCGTCGATTTTCTGGCGCGCCTGACTTCTCGTGACCTTACGCCCGACGAATTGGCGCACGCCGAACAGCTCGAACGCGAAATCTACGGCTCTGACGAGTGGACATTTCGCCGCTAGAGATGCTTGGTCTCGAATTCCTCGCGTGTCATCCCGTAGATCAGTGCGTCATGGTGCTGTCCCTGCGTGAAGATCATGCGCCGCAAGCGGCCTTCCAGCGTGAAGCCAAAATGCTCATGCATGCGCATTGATGGCTCGTTGAAGGCGAAAACCTCCGCGTTGACTTTCTGGTAACCGCGTTCGTGGAAGAAGTAGCGGAAGAGGATGCGCAGCGCGTCGCTGGCGTAGCCCTTGCGTCGGTGGTTAGCATCGATGAAGAAGCCGTAGCTGAATGTGCCATTACGCCGGTTGACCGTATGGGTGTTGAGTGAACCGACGACCACATCGTCGAGGGTGGCGATGGTGAAGCGGAAAATGTCCCCTTCACCCGTGACGCGCGCCTGACTCTGTACCCATTCACGGCGGGAGGTGGTCGACGTGGGAAACCAGATCTCGTAATCCATGCGCGAACCGTCGGTGTCCTGCTCCCACGCAAAATAGTGTTCAAAGTCGGACTCTTCGACGCCGCGCAAACGCACCCGCTCACCGTGAAAAATGTTGCCCATGTTGGATTGTTCCTGTCGGTTGTCTTGACGAACTAAAAGGCTTTGTGTTACCTTGAAATTAGAATAGATGTGCGTAAGGACTGGTATGTCTGACGTTCGCCAACTCCCCATGTTTCCGGCGCAGCCGCAGTCGGAGGATGACCTCAATCGCCACACGACGCTGAAAGACACGATCGCGCTGTTTCAACGCTTCCTGCTGCGCGAGGGCAAGTCGCAGCACACGCTCAAAGCGTTCACCGCCGATATGGGCGTGTTCAGCGAGTTTGCGGGCGACGAGGCCGCGGTTGGTTCATTCAGCACGGAGCGGCTCAACGAATTTCTGCACTGGATGCAGCACGAACGCGGCGTTCCGTGCAGCCAGAAGACCTATGCCCGGCGCGTAACCACGCTCAAAGTGTACTTCAAATGGCTCAATGCGATCCATGTGCTGGAAGTTGATCCGGCGCGGGCGGTGCTGCAAGTGCCGCAGGCTGCACCGCTGGCCGTCGTGCTGACGCCGGAAGAGGTTGACGAGGTGCTGGCGTTCGCGGCCAGTCTGCGGCGCGGCGACAAGCCGGATGCCCGCCCGGAAACGTTGTTCCGCCTGCTGCTGGAAACGGGCATCAAGAAGAATGAGACGCTCAGCCTGACGCCCGCCATGCTCGACCGGAGCGCCAACCCGCCCACAATCACCGTGCGGCATAAGAGCCAGAAAGACGTTTACAAAGAGCGCATCATCGAGGTCAGCCCGGCATGGCTGAGCGTGCTCGACGAATACCTCGGCGCGTATCTGCCCAAAGACGTGATTTTCAACTGTTCGCCGCGGACGCTGGAATATGTGCTGGAAGACCTGAGCGCCGTCGTGCCGATGAAGATCTCGTTTGAGATGATGCGCTGGACCTGTGCCGTGCGCGACTTCCGCGCCGGACTCGCTCCTGACGCATCTGCGCGACAAGCTCGGCTTGAGCGATATCACGTGGAACGATACCTACAAACGTATTCAGAAGCTGGCCGCGGAACAGATCGCGCGGGAGCGGTAGTGGGAACGAGGACCGTTCTTGTGTAGGGATGCGATTTATCGCGTCTGCTGCTCTTGAAAAGGGAAACTGTGGACGCCATCAAGAAGGGGTCTAAAAAAAGGCGCACAGTTGTCTTGATGAGAGGGTTTTTGTAGGGACAAGGCATGCCCTGTCCTCTGTATCCTTCGGAGGCATGCCTCGTCCCTTCGAAAAAGGTGTGTTCTAAAACACCCGTACCAGCAGCCCCTTGAGATATTCGCCTTCGGGGAACGTGAGTGCCACGGGGTGATCCTCCGCTTGGCTCAGATAGCGTACGATTTGCCCCTGCCGCCCCGGAATCCGCCAGCGCACCAAACACGATCTTCTGGAACAGGTCACGCGTGATCGCCCCCGAGCACGAGAACGTGAGCAGATAGCCACCCGGCGCGATCACCTTGAACGCATTCAGATTGATGTCCTTGTAGCCGCGCGCGGCTTTGTCGACCTGCTGCGCGTTGTGCGCAAATTTCGGCGGGTCGAGCACCACGACGTCATACTGGATTTTGCGATCCACCGTGTCGCGCAGATATTCGAACACGTCCGCCTGGATGAATTCGACTTTGGATTCAGGAAACCCGTTGAGCTCGTAGATTTTCTCGGCGAGTTCGAGCACCTCGAACGAGGCATCGACGTTGGTGACTGTGCCCGCGTGGGAAAGGCCGAACCCGCCCGTGTAGCTGAACAGGTTGAGCAGGCGCAGCGACTCCCACTTGGGATCGGTCGACAGGAAATCGGAGAGCATGAGCTGGTTATCGCGCTGGTCGAGGTAGGTTCCGGTTTTGTGGCCCTTGCGCACATCGATAAACTCGATTCGCTTTTCGACTGCCACGCTGATGAGTTCGGGCGGTTCTTCGCCCCACAGCACGCCGGTCACTTCCTGCAAGCCTTCTTTGAAGCGGACATCCACATCGCTGCGCTCGAAAATGCCCTTCGGCTTGAGCAGATCGGCGAGGATGGTCGCGATCTCCTGCTTGCGCTGGTCGATGCCGAGCGTCAAGGCTTGCAATACGAGCCAGTCGCCGTAGCGATCGACAATCAGTCCGGGCAGGTAGTCATTCTCGGCGTTGATCAGCCGCTGCGCGCCGCCGCTGACGGCCAGCGGACGACGGCTCGCGACCGAGCGCGCGATCATCTTGGCCCACCACTCCCCGTCGATAACTTCGTCGTGCCAGGTGAGGAGTCGGACCTGAATCTGCGATTTTGGGTTCCAGTAGCCGCGCGCGAGGAACTTGCCTTTGCTGGAGACCACATCGACGATATCGCCGGGGGCGGGACGGCCTTTCAACTCATCAATGGCGCCAGAAAAGACCCACGGATGCTGATTAATGATCGGTTTTTCCCGGTCGGCTTTGATGACGATACGCGCTGACATAGACGGCCTTTGCTTAGACATGCGAATGAATTTGCATTGTATCACAGGGCGGGTAGGCACAGGTGGCTAGGCGAAATCCACCTATCCTACCTAGCCGTTCGGCGGATTTCTTACGTTGAACTTGGACGTATAGTGATTACGAATTTGTTATACAAAGGTTCGACCTATGCCGCTGACGACATCCTGGCTCTTAGACAAGCGTGTTATCTACCTCTCGATTACGGACGCGGTGTCGAATGCTGACATCGAAGACATCCTCGATACGCAGTATCAACAATATGTGGACGGGATTGGCCCGGTGCATATGATCATCGATCTTGATCCCCAGACCGTGATCATGCCGTCTCTGATGCAGGCCCGGCAGCGGGCGTTTGGCGCTTTGAACAACAAAGTCGGCTGGACGGTGGTCGTTAATGCGTCCACGCGCCTGATTCCGTTCACCGTGTCGCTGCTCAAACAGCTTAACAACATCCATGAGTACAAGAATGCCCGGACAGTCGACGAAGCCGTCGAGTTTTTGACCACGAACGATCCGTCACTCGCCTTCGCCGTAGGTACTGCCCTCGATTGGGCGGATGCACGCATTCGCGAAGCCTAAAGACCGTTTAGATTGAGGAAGCAACATGCCGATTGAAGCGACCTGGATGGTCGAAAAGCGGGTCGTGTATTTTCACGCCTATGGGCAGGTGACCGGGGCGGATGTCGCGGCAGTCAAAGAGCTGCAGCTGCGCAACCATGATGAGGGGCTAGCACCGGTGCATACCATCGTCGATGTCCATTCCCCATCGATCAAGATTCCGTCCATTGCGCAGCTGCGCCAGTTTGGGTATACGTCCATGCATCCCAATACCGGGTGGATGCTGCTGCTTGGCAGCGAAAAGAGTGTTGTCACCTTTGGTGTGTCGGTGATCATTCAGATGGTCGGGTCCGATCACTTGAAGGTTGTGAAATCGATTCCCGAAATCGTCGAATTTCTGAACCACAACGACCGTACCCTGCACCTCACGGTCGACGAGGTGCAGGACTACATTGACAGCCGCAAGGTCGCGACTTAACCGCCGATCAAGCCGCGCAGTTCATCCTCGCTGATGATGGGCACGCCGAGCTTGGCGGCTTTTTCCGCTTTGCTCCCCGGCGAATCGCCCAGCAGCACGTAGCTGGTTTTCTTGCTCACACTCCCGCTGATTTTGCCGCCGTGCGCCATGATCAGCTCTTCCGCCTGCTCACGGGTGAGCGTGGGCAGCGTTCCCGTCAGCACAAACGTCATTCCGGCTAACTGGTCGCCCGCCGCGATCCGTTCCTCGGCGCGCATGTTAACACCCGCTGTGATCAACTTATCCAACACGGCCCGGTGATACGGGTCGGCAAACCACTCCACTATCCCACGCGCCAGCACCTCACCGATGCCTTCGACGGCGTCCACTTCTTCGAGGGTGGCCGTCAGTAACCGATCCATCGAGCCGAAGGCCGCGGCGAGGTCAGCGGCGACGGTGCTGCCCACGCCTTCCACGCCGAGCGCGGTTAGCACGCGCTCAAACGGGCGGGTTTTCGCGGTCTCGATAGAGGCCAGCAGCTTTTGCACCTTTTTGTCGGCAAAGCCTTCCAATTCCAGCAGTTGATCGGCGCGCAGGGCGAAGATATCGGCCTCGTCGTGGATCAGTCCCTTGTCGATCAGCGTTTTGACGGTCTGCGAGCCCATACCGTCGATATCCAGCGCGCCGCGTGAGACGAAGAATTCGACCTGCCGCAAGATGCGTTCCGGGCAGTGGAGATTCGGGCAGTAGAAATCGACGCCCCCCTCGGGACGGATGATCGGCGTGCTGCAGAAGGGACAGTGCGCGGGCGGTTGGATGGCCTGCTCGGTGCCATCCCGCAGGGCGACGACCGGCGCGGTCACGTTGGGGATCACGTCCCCCATGCGTTTGACGACGACTGTATCGCCGACGCGAATATCCAGCGCGGCGACGATGTCGTAGTTGTGCAGTGTCGCATTGCTGATGGTCGTGCCGCCGACGAACACGGGCTCCAACTGCGCGTTGGGAATCACACGGCCGGTGCGGCCAATGCTCACCACATGGCGGAGCAGCTTAGTCGTGCCTTCCTGCGCGGGGAATTTATAGGCGGTCGCGCCGCGTGGGTCTTTTCCCACAACGCCGAGCTCTCCGGCGACGCGCAGGTCGTTCACCTTGATGACGACGCCATCAATTTCGAAATCGAGTGTGTTTCTGCGGGATTCCCACGCGGGTATCTGCTGGATAACGTCGGATAACGTTGGATACAGCGCACTGTTCGGCGGGGTCTGAAACCCCATATCCCGCAGGTAATCCAGCATATCCCACTGTTTATCCAGCGTGATTCCCACAAGCTCGACGATCTGGTAGAGGAACGCGGTTAGCGGTCGAGTGGCGGTGATGCGGGAATCTTTTTGCTTGAGCGCGCCGGACGCCGCATTGCGCGCATTGATGAACACGGGCAGCCCCGCGGCGGCCTGCCGCTCGTTGAGCGCGTCAAAATCCCGTTTGAGGAACATGACTTCGCCGCGCACGACCAATCTCTGCGGGGCGGGCTTGCCGTTAGGGTGCGCGGGAATGCGCAGCGGCACGGTGCGAATCGTCTTGATGTTGGGTGTAACCACATCACCGATTTCGCCGTTGCCGCGCGTCGCTGCCTGCGTGAGCACGCCGTTCTCGTAGGTGAGCACAACGGTCAGGCCGTCCAGCTTGGGTTCGACGGTATAGGCCAACTGTGTCCCGGCGGGCAGCAACCGCAAATTGCGTTCTTCCCACGCGCGGACTTCATCGGCGTTGTAGACGTTGGATAAACTCAGAATCGGCGCGGGATGCCGGACTTTGGGAAAGTCTTCCGAGACATCGCTGCCGGAACGCTGCGTCGGCGAATCCGGCGTGATGAGTTCGGGATGCGCCTTCTCTAGTTCAACCAACTCGTTATAAAGCCGATCAAATTCGCCGTCGGTGATGACGGGATCGCTCAGCACATAGTAGCGATAGCTGTGGTAATGCAGTTGCTCGCGCAGTTCATGGGCGCGTTGATTGACATCGACCGACATGTTCCTCTCCTACGGCTGTGCAATCAGATAATCGACGGCGGCCCAGCCGCTGCGCGTCGGGTCGTTGGGGTCTTCGATCTTCCACCACGTGATATCACTGGCTTGTTCCGGCCCGCTGATCACGCGGAAGAGGGCATTTTGCTCCGCCTGAAACAGAATCGTTTGGTCGAGGCCGGGCGCTTCGCGCACGTTCAACCCGTCCGCGTCATTGCGCACGGTCACGCCGACGGCGATGGTCAGCGGCGTTGGCGTGAAGATAATCGGCTGGAGCGTCGGCCCTTCGAGCGCGAACTCTGGTACGGGGATGGTTGTGCCACCCGCCACACTGCCTTGTGGGATAGCGGTGGGATTCGGCGTGACGGTTGCCAGCGAGGGCAGGGGCGTCTCGGTCGGCACGGCGGTGATGATCACCACGCGGGGATCGCCGCTGGCGGGAGTCCCGCCGCCGAGCGTGATCAACAATGTCACCAGCGCGACGACGATGGCGATCACAATCAGCAGCATAGCCGCAATCGACCACGCGGGCAGGTAGAGGCCGCTGGTCTTCCGATCCGGTCGCTTGCGCCGGTTTTCCGGCATCTGGACATGACTCATGCTTTCCCCCTCCCGGCAATCCACTGCTCAAACGTGGCGAGCGGCCACGTGTTGATGACGTTAGCGGCGGTCAACCAGGCGCGCCGTGCGGTCGTGATGCCGTAGCGCAGGTTATCCATGTCGGCCTCGCTGTGCGCATCCGTGTCGATGGCGATCCAGATGCCCATCTCGGCGGCGCGGCGGGCGAGCGACGCTTCGAGATCCAGGCGGTGCGGGTTGGCGTTGATTTCCAGCGCTATCCCACTCTCTTTCGCCGCGGCGAAGACGGCGTCCATGTCGAGATCGGCGGGGTCGCGCTCGTTGACCAACTGCCCGCGCGGATGCCCGATCAGATCGACGTGCGGGTTGCGAATCGCGTTGAGCAGCCGTGCGGTGACCTGTTCGCGCGGTTGGCGCAAACCCACATGCAGTGACGCGACGACAAAATCTAACTCGGCCAGCACATCATCCGGGTAGTCGAGGTCACCATCCGCTTTGATCTCCAATTCGACGCCGTGAAACACGCGGAACGGACGCAGCTCGGCATCCACGCGGCGAATTTCCTCGCGCTGGGCCAGCAGGCGTTCGACCGAAAGGCCGTTAGCAATGGTCGCGTTTTTCGAGTGGTCGGTGATGCAGATGTATTCGCGTCCCCGTTTGATCGCTGCCTCCGCCATCTCGCGGATCGAGAGCTTGCCGTCGCTCCACGTGGTGTGCATGTGCAGATCGGCACGGATGTCGTTGATCGTGATGAGTGTGGGGATTTTCTTCGCCTGCGCCGCTTCGATCTCGCCCCAATCCTCGCGGATTTCGGGCGGCACCCATTGCAAACCTAGGAATTCGTACAGGGCTTCTTCGCTGTCGAACAGCAGAGGATCGCCGCCATTGACCGGCGTCAGCGCGTGTTCGTTGAGCGAATAGCCTTGTTGCAGCGCGAGTTCGCGCGTGTGAATGTTGTGCGCCTGCGACCCGCCGAAATACTGAATCGCTGTACCCCAACGCTCTGGCGCGAGCACGCGCAGATCGACTTGCAGGCCGCTGTGCGTTTCAATGCTGCTCTTGGTGTCGCCGTGACCGAGCACGCGCGAGACTTCCGGCAGCGTGACAAACGTATCCATGATCGGCTTGGCGTCGTAGCTGGCGACCAGCAGATCGACATCGCCGATGGTCGGCTTGCCGCGGCGAATGCTCCCGGCGATTTCACCCTTGAGCACACCCGGTAGCGCCATGAGGCGGCTGAGAATCGATTCGGCGGTGGGCAGCGCGTCGCCAAGGCGGATGCGGGTATTGGCCGCGCGCCGCTTGTAGGATTCGATGCCTTCGAGGATTTTGGCTTCGATTTCGCGCCCATGCCCGCCATATCCCGCAGCTTGCCTTCGGTCGCGGCGGTTTCCAACGCTTCGAGCGTGGTGATGCCCGCATCCCAGAACTGCTTGGCTTTCTTTGGGCCAACGCCGTTGACGTGGAGAATGTCGACCACGCCGGGCGGCACTTCTTCGGCGAGGCGATTATAGAATTCCAACTGTCCCGTTTCGAGGATTTCGGTCAGCTTTTCCGCGATGATCTTGCCGACGAAGGGAATGGTTTCCAGTTCCCCATCGGCGGCAATCGCCCGCAGGTCGCGCGGAAGTTCGCGCACTGCGCCCGCGACGTTACGGTAGGCCATGACACGGTGAATGATTTCACCTTTGATTTGCAGCATATCGGCAATCGTATCGAACAAGTCCGCAATCTCGCGGTTGGTCAGCGCCATTTGTCCCTGCCTATTAGAACCTCTGTTCAGGAATAATTATACTTCATGAGCGAATTCGGGGAAAGCATGCCGCAACTTTCGTCCGATCTTCGTGTGGTTTAGGGATTGCTTGCCTTGCCCATTTGCAGCGGACGCAATGAATTGCGTCCCTACACTAACACCGCCTTCTCGTAGGGACGCGATTTATCGCGTCCGCCAAATCCCACAACCAACTTGTAACCCGTGTTTAGGGTGTTTTGTGCATTTGCCAATGCCCCTTACCGCCTACAACTGGACTGTTGTGGGTTCCGCGCTCTTTCCCCTGAAATCGGGTATGCTAGACGGTATTGGGTCAGCGCATGGAGAGGACGCAGAACGTGAACGTCGTCGCACTGGAAAACGAATTCTGGCAGGTGGGGATTTTACCGGAAACCGGCGCGTCGACCGCGTATGGGCGGGTGCGGGTGGGCGAAGACTGGGTCGACCTCATGCGCCCGACTGCGCCCGAGGACTATGGCAATTCGAGCAAGGCGGCGAACTTCATCATGCTGCCGTGGTGCAACCGCATCCGCGACGGCGTGCTGCGTTTCAACGGACAGACCTACCAGATGCGCACCGAGAAAGACGATGGCACGGCGCGGCACGGCGATGTGCGCAAGCGCGGGTGGCAGGTGGAAAGCCAGAGCTACCGCCATGTCTACCTGACGATCAGCTCGGCGGACTATGCCGACATGAATTACCCGTTCAAGTTTTCGGCGCGGGCGGAATACGCGCTGGAAGGGCGGGATTTTGTGTGGCGGCTGACGCTCAAAAACGAGGACACGCGACCGATGCCGGGCGGCTTCGGTTTCCACCCGTATTTCGTGCGCCCGGAGGCGGAGCCCAAGGTGATGGTTCCCTGTGAGCAGCAGTTCAACCTCGTGAACTATCTCGCGGAGGGTGGCCCCGTCCTGCTGACCAATCGCCTCAATTTTCAGCAGCCGCGCGCGTTGGGCAACGACGAGATCAACGACGTGCTGACTGGGCGCGTGGTCGATGCCCCCGCCTTTATGCAGTTCCCCTCGGCGAACGTTGGTTTGCTCATGCGCGCCGACCCGATCTACCGCCACCTGCTTCTGTATGCGCCCGTCGGACAGCCGTTCTTCGCGCTCGAACCCATGACCAACGTCAACGATGGGTTCAATCTGTTGGCGCGGGGCATTGACGAATCCGGTGTGTTCACGCTGCAACCGGGTGAATCGCAGGCGGGCGAAGTGCGGCTCGAAATGGTGGCGACGCCGGAATGAGTTTTGCCTGCCGATCATGTCCCTATTCAGCAAGGGGACATCTATTGGATATCCAATCTTGATGGATTTGAGTCGGGGATAGCCCATCCCTATGTCATCGTGCAGGCGACGGTCTTAAACAACAGTCGTATACCAACGGTAGTGGCCTGCGCCTTGACGTCGAATCTGAAGCGCGTAAGTCTGCCGGGGAATGTGCTGCTTGAGGCTGGGGAAGCCAATCTGCCCAAGTCTAGCGTGGTCGAAGTCTCCAAAGTATCAATTGTGCTCAAAACCGAACTTGGCGACTATCTCGGCACATTAGGCGAAGAACGGGTTGAGCAAATTCTGGCGGGCATGCGCTTTGTCCAATTCACTTTTGAATAACTTGACACGTTTTCGGAATGTCGTTATGCTGTTGCGCAATTACACATAGGACAACAGCGTCGATCCAGACGAGTACACATCAAAGCGGTGTCACAGAGAGTCGCCCACAGCTGAGAGGGCGGTACACGCGCAGATGTCGAATGGACTGGGGAGCTGTGACGGCGAACAGGCTTAATCCTAAGTAGCGGTCACCGGGAGAGCGCACCCGTTATCAAGGCGCGGAGTATCGGCAGTAATGCCCGTACTCTTGAGAGTGGTCGCTTTCGCCTCGGCAAAGCGGCAAACAAGGTGGCACCACGGGAACCCCTTCTCGTCCTTGACGCGGGAAGGGGTTTTTATTTGCGTCGGCGACGACGCGAAAGAGTGGAGACACCAACCATGACCTTGACGTATCCGCAAGTCCGTTCCGACATCCTGCCCAGCCGCGAGCAAGTCCATACCTTGTTCGGGCAAGGCGATCTTGTCCCCGTGTACAAAACGCAGCTCGCCGATCTCGAAACGCCCGTGTCCGTCTATCTCAAGCTCACGCAGATGGGAGAAGTCTCCTTCCTGCTGGAAAGCGTGGAAGGCGGCGAACAGGTCGGGCGCTATTCGTTCCTCGGCGTCAACCCCAAGGGCGTGATCACCGTGAAAGACGGCGTGATGACGCGCACCTATCACGGCGAAACCGAGACGCGCCCGCTGGCCGCCGGCGAAGATCCGCTGCATGTGGTTGAGCGCGAGTTCACCCGTGTGACGCCCGTGCGCCTCGAAGGGCTGCCGCGGTTCGTCGGCGGCGCGGTCGGCAACCTCGCCTATGACATCGTGCGCTACTTCGAACGCCTGCCCACCACAGCGCGGCGCGAACTCGACGTGCCGGATCTCGCCTTCATGCTGATTGACACGCTCGTGATCTTCGACCACGCCAAGCACCAGTTGATCGTGCTGGCGAACGCGCACAACGAGGGCGATGCCGACGCCGCCTACGATGATGCCGTACGCCGCATTGACGAGATTGTGGCTGCACTGCGTCAGCCGCTCGTGCTGCCGCAGGAAAACCCCGCTCCCGTGGATGAAGAGCTGCAATCGACCATGACGCGCCAGCAGTTCGAAGAAGGTGTGCTCAAGGCGAAGGAGTACATCGCCGCGGGTGACGCCTTCCAGATCGTGCTGAGCCAGCGCCTGAGCCGCAAGACGACCGCCTCGCCGCTCACGATTTACCGCGCACTGCGGGCGACCAACCCGTCGCCGTACATGTTCCTGCTGCGCTTCAGCGAAGAGTTCACGCTGGTTGGCGCGTCGCCCGAGATGATGGTGCGCCTCGAAGATGGCATCGCCACGACGCGCCCGATTGCCGGATCGCGTCCGCGGGGTCGCGACGAGGCCGACGATAAGCGTCTTGAAGCCGAACTGCTGGCCGATCCCAAAGAAGTCGCCGAACACATCATGCTGGTGGATTTGGGGCGCAACGACCTCGGGCGCGTGTGCGAATACGGCACGGTCAAGGTGACTGATATGAAGTACATCGAACGCTACAGCCACATCATGCACATCGTCAGCAACGTGCAGGGCAATCTGCGCGCGGGCATGAACGCTTTTGATCTGCTGCGGGCGACGCTCCCGGCGGGCACGCTCAGTGGCGCGCCCAAAGTCCGCGCGATGGAGATCATCGAAGAGTTGGAAGGCACGCGGCGCGGGGTGTACGGTGGGGCGGTCGGCTACTTCAGCTTTGACGGCTCGATGGACACCTGCATCACCATCCGCGCGGCGCTCATTCAGCGCGACATGATTTACATTCAGGCAGGTGCGGGTTTGGTGGCGGATAGTGTACCATCGACGGAGTTTGAAGAATCGCTCCATAAGGCGCGCGCGATGATCCTGACCATTCGCCGCGCTGAACAGGGCTTACTCTAAAGGGGACAGGTTTAAATCATGGCAGTCGAGCGCATCATTTTCATTCGTCCGGGCGAAACCGATTGGAACAAGCTGGAACGCTGGCAGGGATGGGTTGCTGTCCCGCTGAACGAACATGGTCGGCAGCAGTCCGAAGCATTGGCGCGCTTTATGCGGTCGATTGGCATGACGGCGTTGTACACCAGCGATCTGAAGCGGGCGCTGCAAACAGCGGAAATTCTGGCGCGGTTCAGCGCGTTTGAACTGATCCCGGATGAACGCCTGCGCGAACGCAATATCGGCTTGTGGCAGGGGCTGACGCTCGACGAAATGCGCAAATGGTACGCGGACGAATACGCGGCCATGCTCAAAGACGCGGACACCTACCGTATACCCGGTGGCGAATCGCGCGAGGATGTGCGGGTGCGCATGAAGGCGGCGTTTGCCGATGTGCTGGCCCAGGCGAAGGGCGAAACCGTCGGCATC
The DNA here is from genome assembly GCF_016713355.1 of Candidatus Flexifilum breve. NCBI lineage: Bacteria > Bacillati > Chloroflexota > Anaerolineae > Aggregatilineales > Candidatus Flexifilaceae > Candidatus Flexifilum > Candidatus Flexifilum breve. The sequence continues at coordinate 696,904 of NZ_JADJPI010000004.1, read as the reverse complement.
CTCACGCATACGACAGCGCTCAAGGTGTTGATGGAAGACCTGTTCCCCGGTTACAACCCACTGGCGGTGAATCTCGGCAATACGTCGGTGACTACCATGCGGCGCAGCGGTGACAGTTGGAAACTTGTCGCAGTCGATGACTGCTTACATCTCGAAGGCTTGCGGACTTCCGCAGTAACTGAACTAGAGGCGAAACAACATGATCCTCGTGATCGATAACTACGACAGCTTTACCTATAACCTCGTGCAGTATCTGGGCGAAATGGGCGCGGATTTACGCGTCGTCCGCAATGATCAGATCACGCTCGACGAGATTCACGCGCTCAACCCGTCGCATATCGTGATTTCCCCCGGCCCCGGCGATCCCGACGACGCGGGCATCTCGCTGGACGTAATCCGCGAATTTGGCGCGACCACGCCGATCCTCGGCGTGTGCCTCGGGCATCAGAGCATCGGGCAGGCTTATGGCGGCGTGGTCAAGCGCGCAGGCAAGCTGATGCACGGCAAGACCAGCCAGATTCAGCATAATGGCGACCTGCTGTTCGCAGGGCTGCCCAGCCCGTTTGAGGCGACGCGCTACCACAGCCTGATTGTTGAGGAGAGCACGCTGCCCGACGCGCTGCAAGTCACCGCTTATGCGGACAGCGGCGAGATCATGGCGATGCGGCACAAGGAACACCCGGTCTACGGCGTGCAGTTCCACCCGGAGAGCATTTTGACGGAAGGCGGCAAGCGCCTGCTCCAGAATTTCCTCGAAGTCCGCGTGCCGGAACAGGCGGTCTAGCATGGATATTCAAAAGGCCATCGACATCGTCAGCAAGTTCGGTCACTTGCAGCCGGATGAAGCCGAACTGGTGATGAACCAGATCATGAGCGGCGGCGCGACCGAAGCTCAGATCGCCGCGTACCTGATGGGCTTGCGCATGAAGGGCGAAACGCGCGACGAGATCACCGGGAGCGCGCGGGCGATGCGGGCGAACGCGCACCGCGTGCCGATCAGCGTGGACGGCGAACTGCTCGATACGTGCGGCACCGGCGGCGATAAGAGCGGGACGTTCAACATCAGCACGACGGTCGCGTTTGTGGCGGCGGGCGCGGGCGTGCGCGTCGCCAAGCATGGTAACCGGGCGGCGTCGAGCAAGTGCGGCAGCGCCGATGTGCTGGCGCAGTTGGGCGTCAACCTCGATTTGACGCCGGAGCAGGTGGGCCAGTGCGTGGATCAGGTCGGCATCGGCTTCCTGTTCGCGGCCAAGCTGCACCCGGCGATGAAGTACGCCATCGGCGTGCGCCGTGAGCTGAGCCTGCGAACGATCTTCAACATCCTCGGCCCGCTCACGAATCCGGCGGGCGCGCAGCGGCAGTTGATGGGCGTGTTCGCGCCGGATCTGACCGATCTGCTGGCGCACGTGCTTGGCGAACTCGGCTCGACCTCAGCGCTGGTGGTGTGCGGCTACGGCAACCTTGACGAGCTGACGACGACCGGGCCGAATCACATCAGCCACCTGCGCGACGGCAAAGTGACAACCTATGACATCAACCCGGAAGACTACGGCTTCCGGGGCGCGCACATCTCCGAACTGCTCGGCGGTGATGCGCCGACTAACGCGGCGATTCTGCGCGGTATCTTGAGCGGCGAAATCACGGATGCGAAGCGCGATGTGGTGCTGCTCAACGCGGCGGCGGCGCTGGTGGCGGCGGGCACGGCAGCGGATTTGTCGGACGGGCTGGCGCAGGCAGCGCAGGTGATCGACAGCGGCGCGGCGCTCGGCAAGCTGGACGCGTTGATTGCGCACAGCCAGACGTTCGCATCACAGACGGTGGCGTAAAGACTGTTAACCACAGAGAGCACAGAGAACACAGAGGATCGGACAAAAAGATGTGAACCGCAGAGAACGCCAAGAGCGCAGAGAAAGTAGCGTGTTTTGATTAAGCAGCAAGGATACTCTGCGACTCCATAATTCAGCTTTCTACTCTGTGTTCTCCGTGTTCTCTGTGGTTCATCATCTTTTCAATCAAGGGACGAGTATGTTCGTCAAGACGGATACGATTCTAGACAAAATTCTGGCGCGGAAAGTTGAAGAGGTGGACGCAGATCGGGCGCGGCTGTCGGAGATGATCGCGGCGGCGCAGGTCGCGCCGCCTCCGAAGCCGTTTGCGGCGGGTTTACGACGTGAGACGGTGGCGTTGATCGCGGAGATCAAGAAGGCGTCGCCGAGCAAAGGCGTGCTGATCGAGGACTTTGATCCAGTGGCGTTAGGCGAAATCTACGCGGTCAATGGCGCGGCGGCGATCTCGATCCTCACCGATCAGGACTTCTTTCAAGGCCACATGGATTACCTGCGGGCGGTTCGGGCAGTCGTTGCGACGCCCATTTTGCGCAAAGAGTTTATCGTTGATGCGTATCAGGTCTACGAGGGGCGGGCAGCGGGCGCAGACGCGATCCTGCTGATCGTCGCGGCGCTGGAAGATGCGCACATGGCTGACCTGCACGCGCTGATCGAATCGTTGGGGATGGCGGCGCTGGTCGAAGTCCACAACGAGACCGAACTGGAACGCGCGCTGAAGATCGGCGCGACGCTGATCGGTGTGAATAACCGTGACCTCAAGACCTTCCGCGAAGACCTGAACACGACCGGGCGGATCGCCAAGCGGGTGCCGCCGGAAGTGACGCTGGTCGCAGAGAGCGCGATCCGCTCGCTGGAGGATGTCCAGCGGATGGCGGAACTCGGCGCGCACGCGATTCTGGTTGGCGAAGGGCTGGTCAAAGCGGGTAAGATCGCCGAACAAGTGCGGTTATTCAGCAGTGTGGGGCGACCATGACGATAGTCAAGATTTGCGGGATCACGACGTTGGAAGACGCGTTAGTCGCGGCGGAAGCGGGCGCGGATATGCTCGGCTTGAACTTCTTCAAGAAGAGCGCGCGTTACATCGAACCGGCGGCGGCGCGAGAACTGACGACGGCACTGCGCACGCAGCTCGGCGCGGCGACCCCGCTGCTGGTGGGCGTGTTCGTCAACGATATTGTGAGCCGCATTTCCGTGACGATGGAGCAGGTGGGGTTGAACTTCGCGCAGTTGAGCGGCGACGAGTCGTTTGAGATGCTGCGCGAGATGCGCGGCATCGCGTTCAAGGCGATTCGCCCACGCAGCAAAGCCGAAGCGTTGGACGATGTGAGCTACTACGGGCAGTTTCCGCTGACGAACACGCGCATCCCGTCGATTTTGCTGGACGCCTATAAGGCCGGTGAGTTCGGCGGTACCGGGCAGTCGATTGCCGACGAGATCGCGGTCGCCGTCAACGCCATCAGTACGCGGCTGATGCTGGCGGGCGGACTCACGCCGGAGAACGTGGGCGAGCGCGTCAAGGCGGTGCAGCCGTGGGGCGTGGATGTCGCCAGCGGCGTGGAAGGCGATCAACCGGGACGCAAAGATCCCGCGAAGGTGCGGGCGTTCATTGGGGAAGCGCACAAATTCTGATTGCATCAAATGTTTGGGACGAGCTGACATTATGCAAATTGAGGATGTGGATGTTATTGCGCCTCAGTACATTGAGGTCTATCAAAAGGAATGTCAAGCAATCTATTGGCGGTTATGGGCAATTCATAACGAGTTGTTCATTCTCGAAAAGATTGAGAGTTTTCCATTTGACCTGTTTACAGCTGTTCCTAGGCGAACTTTCTGGAAACTAATTAAACGAGCTCTTATCGAATCAATCATCGTTAACTTGTGGACATTGGTTGCAGAACAAGATGGCTTATTCGCTCTGCAAGTTTTCCAGAATCGCATAATGACAAAATTCAAGCGACCAGATATTGATGTTAGTGTAGACGAGTACCTAAAAAAGCAACTGAGGCGAGTTGATTTCAAATCACGTTCGAAGCAGGTTGCCATGAAAATCAATGAAATTCGCAATCGCTATATCGCCCATATGGACTATCCAACCCATATAGACCCTTCTAGTGTCGTAGAGTTGAAGGGCTTGGCGCTCAATATTGCTGAGATCAAAGAGGTTCACCAAACTGCGTATGAGTTGTTTCAAGTCCTATGGTTTGGAAATTATCCGGTACTGGACGAGTGGGAATATGCACCCAGACCGAACGCACCGAATTTCATTACTGACGTGGAAATCCTGCTGAGTTTCGTCGCCAGTCGAAGTTCGTTATTTGCTCAAAGTGACTTCGCAGTTGATGATAAGCTTCGAGACGAACGCCTTAATGAGCTAACAGAAGAACAAATACAAATGTTCAACGAATGGGCTGAGAAGATCCGACTCGCTAGAATTCCAACTGCGAGATAGAGGGAAGCTAATAACAGAATGCCTGATGTAGAGACTTATATCAAGACGGGGACGACGAACGTCCCTGATGAGCGTGGCTATTACGGCGATTTCGGCGGGCGCTTCGTCCCCGAAACACTGATCCCCGCGCTGGACGAATTGGTGATCGCCTACCGAGACGCCATGGCCGACCCCGAATTTCAGGGGCGGCTGGCGCACTTGCAGCGCACCTACACGGGACGCCCGACGCCGGTTACGTATGCCAAGCGTCTGAGCGATCATCTGGGCGGCGCGCAGATCTACCTCAAGCGCGAAGACCTGGCGCACACGGGCGCGCACAAGATCAACAATGCGCTTGGGCAGGCGCTGCTCGCTCAGCGCATGGGCAAAAAGCGCGTCGTCGCGGAGACGGGCGCGGGGCAGCACGGCGTCGCCAGCGCGACCGCGTCGGCGCTGCTCGGGTTGGAGTGCATCGTGTACATGGGTAGCGTGGATATGGCGCGGCAGCAGCCGAATGTCTTCCGCATGAAGCTGCTTGGCGCGACGTGCGTTCCGGTCGAGAGCGGCAGCAAGACGCTCAAGGATGCCATCAACGAAGCGATCCGTGACTGGGTGACGAATGTGAATACCACGTTCTATCTGCTCGGTTCGGCGCTCGGCCCGCACCCATACCCCATGATGGTGCGCGACTTCCAAAGCGTGATCGGCGTGGAAGCGCGTGAACAGATCGTACAAGAGGCGGGACGCCTGCCCGATGTGTGTATCGCGTGTGTCGGCGGCGGCAGCAATGCGATTGGCCTGTTCCACGCTTTCCGCGAGGATGAACACGTTGAACTGATCGGCGTGGAGGCGGGCGGGCACGGCATCAGCGGCGGTGAACACGCGGCGCGCTTCGCCGATCCGAACATCGGGCGGATTGGTGTGCTGCAAGGGACGAAGTCGTTCGTTATGCAGAACGCAGACGGGCAGATCGTCAACACGCACAGCATCTCAGCCGGGCTGGATTACGCCTCGGTCGGCCCGGAACACGCCTACCTGCGCCAGAGCGAACGCGCCTACTACACCTACGCCACCGATGACGAAGCGCTCAACGCGCTGCAAACGCTGTCCAAGCTGGAAGGGATCATCCCGGCGCTGGAAAGTTCGCACGCCGTCGCCGAGGCGATCAAGCGCGCGCCGACCATGTCGAAAGACAGCATTCTGCTCATCAATCTCTCCGGTCGCGGCGACAAAGACCTCGATACGGTGATCAAGGCGCTGGGCTGATGGTCGCTACAAAGCATATGGTGAGCGTGATCCCGTACAACGCGCAGGGCGAGGCCCTCTTGCAGCAGCGGGACTACAACCCGGCGATTAAGTATCCCGGCCACTGGACGATCTTCGGCGGCGCAGTCGAACCAGAAGATGAGTCGTTTGAAGTGGCAGCGCGGCGCGAATTACAGGAAGAACTCGAACTCGATTTGCCGATCCGTCACTGGTACACCTACACCTGCCCGGATCGCAGCATTCCCGGTGAACTCGACGTGATCGTGCATGTGTTCGTCGCGCCGACGGAGCGCCCGGTCGAGTCGCTCACGCTGCATGAAGGCTTGACAATGGGGTTCTATGATCGGGCAGGTGCGGCGGGGCTGAACTTCGGCTTTGCCAAAGGGCCGGTCGTCAGTAAGTTCTTCGATGATCTGGAAGCGGGGCGCTTGTGACGACGGCGCTCGTGCTCACATGGATGCCACGCGGCGAGGAGGGGCGTCTGGTACGCTTCTACCCGGCGATCCGCGCGCTGTACCAGTCGGTGACGGTGGTCATCCCGCCGAGCGCCGATCCAGCGGCGGTGGCGGCGCTGCAGTCGCTCGATATGCAGGTGGTCGGGCAGGGCGAATGGGCGTCGGGGCGGTATGTAGCGCTGCGTGCAGGCGTCGCCACGGGCGCGGACTACATCCACTATGTCGATGCGGATCGGCTGGTGCGCTGGCATGAACGCCTGCCGGACGAACTGGCGCAGACGGTGGAGCAGCTTTCACGCGCCGACTTCACGGCGATCGGGCGCACACCCGCCGCCTTTGCGACGCATCCGCAGTCCCTGCAGACCACCGAACAGCTCACGAATCGCGTATTGTCGCAGTGGTTAGGGCAGCCGCTCGATCTCGCAGCCGGGTCGAAGGGGTTTAGTCTGGCGGCGGCGCGGTTTATCCTGCAGAACAGCCAGCCAATTCGCCCAATGGGGACGGATGCCGAATGGGCGGTGCTGGCATGGCGGGGTGGCTTCTCAATCCAGTCCGTCGAAGTCGAAGGTCTAGATTGGGAGTCGGCAGATCAGTATCAGGACAAGGCGGCTGATGACCAGCGGCAGGCGCAGGTTGCCGAGGCGTATGACGCTAAGCCGACCAACTGGGCGTTTCGCGTGCGCGTCGCTAATGAAGTGATTGAAGCCGGTCTGGAGGCGCTCACCCGACCGTTGTTGGAGGTAGAACTATGAGCCAACCCTTACCGCATTTACTCTACGAACCGACGGGCGGCAGCGCGCCGTACCCGTTGATCGTGTATCTGCATGGTTCCGGCGAACGCGGCGACGGAAGCAACCTCGAACCCGTCAAACTGTACGCCGTGTGTACCTATCTGGAGCAGGGGAACACGCTCCCGGCGTATGTGCTTGCGCCGCAATGCCCGTTGAACCTGTCTTGGGCGCAGGTGATTAGCCGCCTTGACGCCACGCTGGATGATTTCCTCGCCCACCACCGGGTCGATGAACGGCGTATCACAATTACCGGGTTCAGCATGGGCGGTTATGGCGCGTGGTCGTATGTAACTCGGAATCCGAACCGCTTCGCGGCGATGCTCCCTGTCGCCGGGACGACGCTCTACCACGAAGTCTTCATTCCGGAGCCGATTGACCCGTGCGCGATTGGCGCTACGCCGCTGTGGATCATCCAGAGCGCAGGCGACCCGATTGTACATACGGATCGGTCGGATGCGGTCGTGGCCAAGCTCAATGAGTGCAGCATTGAATACACCTATACCCGTTATCAGTCAGAAGGCCACACGGAGGCCGCGCGGCGCGCCTATGCCGACCCGGCCCTCTACGAATGGCTGCTCAAACAGGTGAAATCATGAGAGGTATGCAAGGCATCAGCGCGTTGTTCGCACGCGCGAAGGAACAAGGACGAGCGGCCTTCCTGCCGTATTTCCCGATTGGCTATCCGACCTATACCGACTCGGTCGAGATGATCGCTGCGATGGCGGCGGAAGGTGTAGATGGTTTTGAGATCGGCATTCCGTTCAGCGACCCGCTGGCGGATGGCCCGCTCATTCAGGCGGCGACGCAGGTTGCGCTGGAGAACGGCATCACGGTCAAACAGTGTCTAGAAGCGGTGCGCGAACTGCGGGCGCGGGGCGTCGACCAGCCGATGCTGCTGATGGGCTACCTCAACCCGTTGCTGGCTTACGGGCTGGAACGGTTTGTCAAGGAGGCGAAAGCGGCGGGCGCGGACGGTTTCATTGTGCCCGATTTGCCGCCGGAAGAAGCCGCGGAATTGGCGCAGTTGTGCGCGTGGGAAGACCTGGCCCTTGTCTTCTTTCTCGCGCCGACCAGCAGCGCGGCGCGCGTCGAACTTGTGGCGCAGCAGGCGACCGGGTTTATCTACGTGGTGTCGCTGACCGGGGTCACGGGCGTGCGCACGGATCTGCCGCCGGGACTGACCGAGTTCATCGGGCGCGTACGCCAGCATGCTCATAATGTGCCGCTCGTCATGGGCTTTGGCATCAGCAAGCCGGAACATGCGCGGCGCATGAACGATCTGGTCGACGGTTTCATCGTCGGTTCGGCGATGGTGCGCGCGGGCGGGCAGGGCATCGAAGCGGTGCGCACATTGGCGCGCGATCTGCGCCACGCGCTTGACGAAAATTCGCCTGAATCGGTGTAGCCGCGAAGATAATTCCTGTTTCGCTGCCGCTGGTGAAATTTCTGCTGGAAATTGGCGCGCAGCTCGCCGTTTGATTGACACGCCGCAACTTAACATGCTATGCTCTGCGACAAGTTCATTCGCTAGGACACGTCTGGTCATGCGTTCGCACAACTCGTTTGCCTATTTCTATTATTACTTTACGGGCGACATAGTCGAGGGTCGGGCGCTGCAAGCTGTCTAGCGGGAGAATCAATCGAGTCATCCGAAAGGCGCAGAGCAAACGCTCCGCGCCTTTTTTATTGTCGAAAGGCGGAAGGTATGAAATTTAGAGGCGTGCGCGGGGCGATCACGGTGGAGGAGAACACCGCTGAGGCGATCTGGTCGGCGACGGCGGAACTGCTGCGAGACATCATCGCGGCCAATGGCATTGAAGAAGACGATGTTGCCAGCGTGATCTTCACCTGCACGCCCGACTTGAACGCGGCCTACCCCGCGAAGGCAGCGCGGGATCTCGGCTGGCGGCAGGTCGCGTTGATCGACTGCATTGAAATGGATGTGCCGGGCGGCGTACCCAAATGTTTGCGCGTGCTGCTGCACTGGAACACCACCAAGTCGATTGGCGAAATCCGACACATTTTCAAGCGGGGCGCGGTTGTCTTGCGCCCGGATTTAGCGGTCAGCTCATAGCAGTTAGCGATTAGCCATTTTAGCACCGTGTATCGGAAACGGCCAGTCACTTTGACCCACATAGCCGATTACAGAAGTGGTAGAGCTTCGCCAGTTATTGTCTTTATCTTTCGCTAAATGCTAACAGCTAATAGCTGTACTCTCAGGGGGACAAGAAACCATGATCGTCGTGATGAAGAAGGGCGCTTCGGCGCAAGATATTTCGAATGTCGTGGGGCGCGTGGAGTTGGACGGCTACAAGGCGAGTCTGACCGAAGGCGAAGAACGCACAATCATCGGGCTGGTGGGCGAAAGCCCGACACCGCTGCGCGAAGACAACTACAGCTCAATGTCGGGCGTTGAGCGCGTGATGCGCGTCTCGGTGCCGTACAAGCTGACCAGCCGCGAGTATCACCCGATGGATACGCATGTCGCCCTCAACGGGTCGCAGGCAGGCGCAAATAAGGTGCTGGTGATCGCCGGGCCGTGTTCGGTCGAGAGCCGCGAGCAGACGATTGAGATCGCGTGTGCCGTCAAAGAAGCGGGCGCGACCGCGCTGCGCGGTGGGGCGTTCAAGCCGCGCACGTCGCCTTACAGCTTCCAGGGGCACGGCGAAACCGGGCTCAAGTGGCTGGCGGAAGCGCGCGAACGCACGGGTTTGCCGATTGTCACCGAAGTCATGGACCCCGGTCTGGTCGGCATGGTGGCGGAATACGCCGATGTGCTGCAGGTCGGCGCGCGCAACATGCAAAACTTCGTGCTGTTGAGCGAAGTCGGACGGAGTCAGCACACGGTGCTGCTCAAGCGCGGCATGGCGAACACGATGGAAGACCTGCTGATGTCCGCCGAATACATCCTCGCGCAGGGCAACCAGCGCGTCATGCTGTGCGAACGCGGTATCCGCACCTTCGAAAAGTACACCCGCAACACCTTCGACATCAACGCGATTCCCGTACTCAAGGCGCGCACGCATCTGCCTGTGATCGCAGACCCGAGCCATGCGGTCGGCTACAGCGAACATGTCACCTCGATTGCACTGGCGGCGGTGGCGGCGGGCGCGGATGGCTTGATCGTGGAAGTGCATCCGACGCCGGAACGCGCGCTCTCCGATGGCCGCCAGAGCTTGAACTATGACGGTTTCAAGCAGATGATGCAGCGGATTCAGTTGGTCGCGCAGGCGGTAGGGCGTTCAGCATGAGCGGTGGCTTTAAGAGCCGACACCTGACGGTCGTCGGACTAGGTTTGATGGGCGGATCACTAGCGCGCGCTCTGCGCAGCCGCGCCGAGGTGATCACGGGTGTGGATCGCGATCCCGATACGCTGAAATATGCGTTGGATCACGGCATTATCGATGTAAGCATGGAAGATTTGAAAGCGGGCGTGAGCGAAGCCGATACGGTGATTCTCGCTGCGCCCGTGCGCGTTATCATCCAGATGATCGAAGGACGCATCGGGGCGTACCTGCGCTCGAACACGCTGCTGATCGACATTGGCAGCACCAAAGCCGATATCTGCGACGCGATGGCGCGCCTGCCGATTGGCGTGCAGGCGATTGGCGGGCACCCGATGACGGGCAAAGAGTCGAACGGCATTGAGGAGAGCGACGCGAACTTGTATGTCGGGCGTCCATTCGTGCTCTGCCCGTCGCGGCGCACCACCCCGGCGACGCTGGCGCGGGCGCTGCTGCTGGTCGAGGCGGTCGGGGCTGTGTCGATTGAAATGGACGCCACGCGGCATGATCAGGCAGTGGCGGCGATCAGTCACCTGCCGTACCTGTTGAGCGCCGCGCTTGTTGCCACCGTCGCGCAAGAGGGGAATCAGGACGACGCCGTGTGGCGCTTAGCCGCGGGTGGCTTTCGCGACACGTCGCGGTTGGCAGCAAGCGACCTCAAAATGATGGGCGATATCCTGAGCACCAACACGCGGGCGGTGGCGCGCATTCTGGCGTTGTTCCGGCGCGAACTGGCCATGATCGAAGCCATGTTGATTTCGCAGGATGATGTTAAACTGGCGGAACTCTTGAGTCCCGCGCGAGAAGCGCGGCTCGCATGGATGCAGCGCGTGGAGGCGGCGAAAAATGGCAGCGGCAAGTGATTACTTTGCAGTCCGACCGGGAAGCGCCCTCAAAGGCGTGACGACTGTCCCCGGCGATAAGTCGATGTCACACCGCGCGGTGATGTTCGGCGCGCTGGCGCAGGGTGAGACGCACGTCAAGGCGTGGCTGCCCGCGGGTGATACGGAAGCGTCGCTCGGCGCGATGCGCACGTTGGGCGTGGAAGTCGAGCGGCACAGCGACACCGAACTGACCGTGCATGGCGGTCAGCTCCAGAAGCCGGATCGACCGTTGGATCTGGTCAACGCCGGGACGGGCATTCGCCTGCTCACCGGGATCATGGTTGGGCAGCCGTTCCCGAGCGTGTTGGACGGCAGCGAGCAGCTCCGCCGCCGCCCGATGAAGCGCATCATCGACCCGCTGCGGGTGATGGGCGCGGATCTTGAAGGGACGAACGGCTACTGCCCGTTGTACGTGCGCCCGGCGCAGCTCAAAGGCGTCGAACATAAAATGACGGTGGCCAGCGCACAGGTCAAAAGCGCGCTGCTGCTGGCGGCGCTGTTCGCAGATGCAGAAACACGCGTGATCGAAATCGGACCGTCGCGCGATCATACCGAGCGCATGTTAAGCGCGATGGGCGTCAAGATTGTGACGGAGGGCAATGTCGTCACTATCCAACCGACGCCTGTACTCAAGCCGATCAACTTCACTATCCCCGGCGATGCGTCATCGGCGGCGTTTCCAATCGTTGCGGCGTTGATTGTGCCGGATAGTGACATCACCCTGGCCAACATCAACCTCAACCCCACGCGCACGGGCGTGTTTGAGGTCTTGCAGGCGATGGGCGCTGACCTGACAATCACTGAGACGGGCACGGAAGCAGGCGATCCCGTGGGTACGATTCGTGTGCGTTCCAGTCTGTTGAAGGGGACACAGGTCGGCGGCGAAGTCGTCGTGCGCATGATCGATGAGTTCCCGATCTTCATGGTGGCGGCGTTATTCGCTGAAGGCCGCACCATCGTGCGCGACGCGGGTGAACTGCGCGTGAAAGAGACGGATCGTCTCGCGGTGATGACTGCCGAACTCACGAAGTTGGGTGCGAACATCATTGAGACGGAAGACGGGTTCATCATCGATGGGCCACAGGTGTTGAGCGGCGCGGAAGTGTACGGTCACGACGATCACCGCATTTCGATGAGTCTGGTGGTGGCCGGGTTGGCGGCGGACGGTGAAACGACGGTACTTGATGCCGAATGCGCCGCGGACTCATTCCCCGGTTACGCCGAGACGCTGCGCAAGTTAGGGGCGGATGTGCGCGTGCAGGTGCTCGATTGATGAGCGAGAAGAAAGTCGCCGTCATCGGGTGGCCTGTAGAACACAGCCTCAGCCCGGTGATGCACAACGCGGCCTTCGCGGCGCTCGGCATGACGGACTGGTTCTACGACAAGATTCCGCTGATGCCGGATATTGTCAAGCTTGGCTTGCGCGAACTGCGCGATCATGGTTTCATCGGCGTGAATGTGACGATTCCGCACAAGCAGGCGGTCATGCCGCACTGCAAACCAGATGCGACCGCCCGGGCGATTGGCGCGGTCAATACGATTGATTTTCGCACCAACGTAGGCACCAACACCGACGTGATCGGCCTGATGGATGACCTCGCCGCGCATGACATTCAGGTGAACGGGCAAACGGTGATCGTGCTCGGCGCTGGCGGTGCGGCGCGGGCGGCGGTCTACGGCCTGAGCAAGGCCGGCGCGCAGGTGATCGTCGTGAATCGCACCGCGGACAAAGCGCAGCAGATGATCGAGTCGGTCGGCGTGGCGGCGGACGTCCTAAGCGCCGACGAAGCGTTTGCGACGGGCGCGCGGATCGTGATTAACTGCACGCCCGTCGGCATGCATCCGAAAGTCGACGCCTCGCCATTGGAGATCGTTCCCGCTGGTGTGACGCTCTACGACATGATTTATCGTCCGGCCAAGACGCGGCTCATGGAACAGGTCGAGGCGGCGGGCGGGCGGGCGGTGAGCGGACTGGGCATGCTCGTGCGGCAGGGCGCAGCGGCCTTCCACCTGTGGGCGGGTGTGTATCCCCCGGTCGACGTGATGCTGCAAGCGGCCCAGCAAGCGCTAAACGAAAGAAAAGAAAATGCCTAACGCCAAGGCGTTAAGACGCCAAGGCGCAAAGGATTTGTTCAAATGATACTTTGCGTCTTCGTGTCTTTGCGCCTTTGCGTTGAGTCTTGATCTTTGCGGTCATGAGATGAGGTAGCTACATGCTGAGATTTTTAACGGCGGGTGAGTCGCACGGGCCGACGCTGACGGCGATACTAGAGGGCATGCCCGCGGGACTCGCGCTCGACGCGGAGTACATCAACACCGAGCTGGCGCGCCGCCAGACGGGTTACGGATCGGGCGGGCGCATGAACATCGAACGCGACGAGATTCATATCTCGGCGGGGGTGGCGGCAGGCATGACGACCGGTGCGCCGCTCGCCCTGTGGGTCGAGAACCGCGACTACAAGAATTGGCGCGAAAAAGACATTCCGCCGATGACGACGCCGCGACCCGGTCATGCCGATCTCACAGGCGCGATCAAGTACGGCTATCGCGAACTGCGGATCGCCCTAGAGCGAGCCAGCGCCCGCGAAACGACGATGCGTGTGGCGGTCGGCGCGGTGTGCAAGAAGCTCCTCGCCGAATTCGGCATTGTGATCGGCGGGTATGTGGTGCAAATTGGTGGGGTGAGCGTGACGCTTGACCCGGCGCTGACCTACGAGCAGCGCTTCACCGCGGCGGAAGCCAGCGATGTGCGCTGTCCCGATCCGGCGACAGCGGAACTGATGCATGAGGAGATTCGGCAGGCGAAGATCGCCAAGGATACGCTCGGCGGCGTCATCGAAGTCGTCGCGCTCAACGTGCCGCCGGGACTCGGATCACACGTGCATTATGACCGCCGCTTGGACGGCAAAATCGTCGCGGCGATGGTCAGCGTGCACGCCATGAAGGGCGCGGAGATCGGCCCGGCGTTCGAAAACGCGGGCAAGCGCGGTTCGGAAGTGCATGACGCGATCAGCGTCGACGAGCACGGCAACCTACACCGCTCGACCAACCGCGCGGGTGGGTTCGAAGGTGGCATCACGACGGGCGAGCCGATTGTGGCGCGCGTGGCGATGAAGCCGATTGCGACGGTCATGCAGTCGCTCGAATCGGTCAATCTGGCGACGGGGCAGGCCGAACAGACGACCTATGAACGCAGCGACTTTTGCGCGACGCCGCGCGCCGTGCCGATCCTCGAAGCGATGATGGCGTTTGTCATTGCTGAAGCGTTGATCGAAAAGCTCGGCGGGGACAGCGTGGCGGAAATGCATCCACGCTTCAACAGCTTGCGCCGTGCGCGGTTGAGTGATTTATTAATGGATAATCGGGAGTGGCGGTTTGGCTACCCCGAATGATCGCAGCATCGTGATCACGGGCTTTATGGGCACGGGCAAAACCACCGTGGGGACGATGCTTGCGCGGCAGTTGGCGCGTCCGTTCGTTGATACCGATGTGGAGATCGTCAAGCGGGCGGGCAAGCCGATCCCGGCCATCTTCGCTGAGGATGGCGAACCTGTGTTCCGCCAGTACGAACGCGATCTTGTCGCGGAACTGGCGGAGAAACGCGGACTGGTGATCGCGACGGGCGGCGGCATGCTGGTCAACCCGGAGAACCGCGACCGCCTGCTGCCAACGGCGCTGGTCGTGTGTTTGGACGCCTCAGCCGAGGTGATCGGCGCGCGGCTCTCCCGTGACAGCGGGCGGCCTTTGGCGGCCAACTGGGCAGAACTGCTGGAGAAGCGGCGCGCGGCCTATGCCGCCATTCCTCTCCATGTGAATACGGCGAACTGTACACCGGAACAGGTGGCAGAGAGGATCATCCGATTATGGCAGACCGAATCGACGTAAAGACGTTGGACGGCAGCTACCCGATCATCATTGCGCGGGGGCTGCTCAGCCACATCAACCCGGCGGCGTTGGGACTCAATGGGCAGGTGGCGCTGGTCTCCAACACGACGGTGGCACCGATCTACGGTGAACCGTTAGCCTCGGCACTGCCCAACCCCAGCCTGATCACCATCCCGGATGGCGAACACTACAAGACGCTCGAAACGGTCGCCCGCCTGTACAGTGATTTCGTCGCGGCGGGGCTGGATCGGTCGGCGGTGGTGGTGGCGCTCGGCGGTGGGGTGGTCGGCGATACGGTCGGCTTCGCGGCGGCAACCTACATGCGCGGCGTGTCGTTCGTGCAGATGCCAACCAGCCTGCTGGCAATGGTCGATTCGAGCGTGGGCGGCAAAGTCGGCGTCGATCTGCCGCAGGGCAAGAATCTCGTCGGGGCGTTCAAGCAGCCACAGCAGGTGATCATCGATCCTGATGTGCTGGACAGCCTGCCCGAGCGTGAATGGCGCTGCGGCATGGCGGAGATCATCAAGCATGGGCTGCTGGCCGATGAAGTGCTGTTGGAGCTCGCGCAGGACTACCGCGTGAATATCGACGAGATCATCCCGCGGGCGATTCAGGTCAAGGTCGCGGTCGTTGAAGCGGATCCGTATGAGCGCAGCATCCGCGCCCACCTCAATCTCGGGCACACCTTCGCCCATGCCATTGAGCAGGTGAGCGGCTACACGTGGCTGCATGGCGAAGCGGTCGGCGTGGGGTTGATCGCGGCGACGCTGCTGTCCGCGCAGCTCCGCCTGTGCTCGCCCAACCTGATCGAGCTGGTGGAAAGCTTGATCGAAGACGTGGGATTGCCCACGCGCATCGACGATCTCGACCCGGAAGCGATCTGGGCGGCGATGGCGACCGACAAGAAGTGGAGCCACGGGCGCTCCCGCTTTGTGCTGCTCGAAGGCATCGGCCAGCCGAAAATCGTGAATGATGTGCGCAAAGGCGATGTGATCGCGGTGCTGGAACACATCAAGGACAAGGACGCGACGCAGCGCCGCAAAGATATTCGGCGGCTGCGCTAAAGACAAGTTTACAGTCATCAGTTCACAGTTATCAGTCATAAGCCGCTTTTACTGTGAACTGTGAACTGACAACTGATAACTTCCACTGGGGACTGTGATGAAGAAGAAGATTTTGTTGTTGCATGGGCCGAACTTAAATCTGTTGGGCACGCGGGAGCCGGACGTTTACGGCAAGATGACGCTCGAAGAAATCAACAACCGCGCGGCGGATCACGTTCGTGGGCATGGCATTGAGCTGCGCGCGGAACAGTCGAACCATGAAGGCGCGCTGATCGACATATTGCATATTGCGCGCAACTGGGCGGATGGGGTGGTTTTCAACCCCGGCGCCTATTCGCACACGTCGATTGCGCTGCGCGATGCCGTGAGCGGGATCAAGCTGCCCGTCATCGAGGTGCATTTGTCGAATATTCACGCCCGCGAGGAATTTCGCCATAAATCGGTGATTGCCCCTGTGTGTGTTGGACAAATCAGCGGCTTTGGCTGGCGCAGCTACCTGCTTGGACTCGATGCTATGCTCGGTCATTTGGGCTTGCTCGATAGTCTGTGATGTATTGCCAAGCGGTCTTATGTGAAATTTAGACAAGATCACTATAAGTCCCTGATCACCTGCTTTGTATAATTCAGACAAGGTTTAGTGGCATCCGGTTGCGTGGCTGCCGGGATTCAGACGTAAAAATGATGAGGATTACATCCCGATGATGACGAAAGATGCGGTGCTTGCGGCCATTCAGGAACATCAGGTGGAATTTGTCGTCCTGTGGTTCACCGACATCACGGGCATCGTCAAGAGCATTATTATACCCACGCCGAAGATCGAGCGGGTAATTGACGACGGACTGCACTTCGACGGATCGTCGATTGAAGGCTTTGCGCGTGTTGCCGAAAGCGACATGATGCTCATGCCTGACCTCAATACGTTCGCCGTGCTGCCATGGGACAATCCCAAGACCGCTCGCTTGATTTGTACGGTGCAGACTCCCGACGGCATGCCGTTCATCGGCGACCCGCGCAACATGCTGATCAAGGCGCTGGATAACGCCACCTCGATGGGCTTCACGTTCAAGACGGGCATGGAACTCGAATTCTTCCTGTTCCGCCGCCACGCGGAACTGCTGCCGCTCCAACCGTATGACGAGGCCAGCTACTTTGATATGTCCAACAGCGGGGTGCTCGGCGTGCGCCGGAGCATGCTCTCCACGTTGATGGACATGGGCATTCGCGTGGATTCGTCGCATCACGAGATCGGCGCGGGCCAGCAGGAGATCGACTTCGACTATAATGACGCGCTTGTCTCGGCGGACAATGTGTTGACGGCGAAAGTGGCGCTCAAGGCGATTGCGCTGCAAAAAGGGCTGCACTGCACGTTTATGCCCCGTCCTTCAGCAAACTTGCCGGGGTCGGGGATGCACACGCATCAAAGCCTGCACGATTTGAATACGGGCGTGAATGTGTTCGCCGACCCGGAACACGAATACGGCTTGTCGGAGACGGCGCGCTATTTCCTCGCCGGACAGTTGGCGCATGCGCGCGCCATGTGCGCTATTCTCGCCCCGCTGATCAACTCTTACAAGCGTTTGAGCGTGAGCTTTGAAGCGCCCAAATACGTGACGTGGGCGCACGTCAACCGGGCGGGCGCGGCGCTGATCCGCGTGCCACACATTTCCCCCGGCAAAGAAGCGCACACGCGCCTCGAACTGCGCTGCCCAGACCCGAGCACGAATCCCTATCTCGCGACGGCGGTGATGCTCGAAGCCGGGCTCGATGGCATTCGCCAGCAGATGTCGCTGCAGGATGCGCTGGAAGAGTCGCTCACCAAGCCGGATCGCTCACGGCTGCGCTACACCGAGACGCTGCCCACCTCGCTGGCAGAAGCCTTGGACGCGCTCAAGGGCGACGACGTGATCATGAATGCGCTCGGTCACTATATTGGCGACCGTTACCTCGCCGCCAAGCAGCAGGAATTGGACGACTACAACCGGCAGGTCACGCCGTGGGAACTGGATCGATATATCAATCGGTTCTAGGTGTGGGGTTGGTTGATCAAGTGGCGTAATTTTTGTCGGGGCGCACGGTCGTGCGCCCCGACGATTCCCGGCCTATGGTCAGCCGTTCTTCAAAATGAGGTTGTGAATGCGGGTGAGGGCGGTTTCGCCGTACTGCGTTTCGACCACCAGCGACACGCTGCAATGCGACGGCGCTTGCGAGAGCGCCAGCAGCGGAATCCCCTCCAGCGCCAGCAGCACATTGGCCGTCAGCGTGTGAATCTCACCTAAGCGCGTGCCGATGACGGTCACGACCTGCACGGGGCGCGTGTTCCAGCCCGCCGACAGTTCTTCATCCTGGTTGAGTGCGACCTGCAGACTGTGCAGCGCGTCTGGCCCGGCCATCGTCGGGATGACGAAGCAGATGAAGCTGTGTGATGACGACTGCGAGGTGATCGTCACATCGGTGTGGCTGCCGGTGAGGTCGGCGAGCATACTGTCGACCGTCTGGGCGAGCGGGGCGAGCGGGCCGTTATGCGACGTCGACATCCCCAGACCTTGAATTGATGTCACGGCGCGAATGGCTGGCAGCATCGATGCCAGCTTATCGCGGACGAGCGTACCGGGCTGCTGGGGCGTGTACACGTTGCGCACGCGCAGCGGAATCGACTGTTCGCGCAGCGGGTGAATCATACGCGGGTGCAGAATGCGCGCCCCGAAATACGCCAGTTCCGCCGCTTCATCATACGAGAGCGTCGGGATCACACGGGCATCGTCAATCTCCCGCGGATCGGCGGTCATCAGCCCGTCGACATCCGTCCATACCCACACTTCACGGGCATCGCTGCCTACACCTAACACGGAGGCCGTGTAGTCGCTGCCGCCGCGACCGAGCGTGGTCGGCTTGCCCGTCACGCTGGAGCTAATGTACCCGGTCACCACCGGGATGATCCCGCGCTGGAGCAGGGGGAGCAGATGCGTCGCGATCCGTTCGCGGGTGAGCGCGAGGTCGGGGATAGCGTTGCCGTAGGCGTTGTTGGTGATGATCAAGTCGGTCGCATCGATGGCAACGCCGCGCAGATTGTTCTGGCGCAGGAGCGCGGCGACAATGCGCGCGGCGAGGCGTTCGCCTACATGCACGATCTTGTCGGCAACTTCCGGGCGGAGCGCATCGTCATGATGCTCGGCGACCGTCTGACATGTGCCGAGCAAATCGTACAGCAAGCGGTCGAGGTCGGTTTGCAGGGCGGTCTTTTCGGTCGAGCCGAGCGGTAGATGCTCGATCAAGGCGAGATGGCGCGTCCGCAGTGTCGCCACAATGCGGCGATACCCGCGCTGGTTGTTCAATTGGGCTAAATGAGCGGCTTCGATGAGGGCGTCTGTCACCCCCTCCAACGCGGAAACCACCAGAATCAAGTTCGTCCAGCGTTCGTGCTCATACAGCACGATACTCAAGACTTGACTCAACCCGGTTGTCATCCCGACGGATGTACCGCCGAACTTCATCACTAATGTGCTCATCGACGCGCGATCTACTGGGTGAAATCTTTAGGTTAACAAACTAGCACCGTGCCGAAATTTTGTCAACTCTTTGCGATTGTGACGATGTCGCCTATCATTAATGGCGGATGTGTAACGTATTTTTATCAGGTATCCCATGACAGACCAACCTGTTACGATGCAAAAGACAGTGGCCGGAGTGCGCTTTCACCGCGTCGGCAAACTGTATCACTTTGATTTCAGTGAATACCCCGACCTCAAGGTCGGCGATTATGTGATTGTCGAAACGGCGCGCGGACGCCAGATGGGTGAAGTGATGAGCTTCAACGCCGTCGAAGACGACAAGGACATGCGCGAATATAAACCGATCATGCGCATGGCCAGCCCGCGCGATTTGATTCTGAAGCACCATTGGGAGCTTCAGCAGGATACCGCGTTGGCGACCTGTCGCCAGAAGGCCGCTGACATGGGCGGGTTCACGGATGTCAAGTTCATCATGGCGGCCTACAACTATGATGGCACGATGCTCACGTTCCTGTACACCGCCGAAGATAAGGTGAACGTCAGTCGGCTGTGGAACGAACTCACCCGCGCCTTCCCGGCACAGGTGGAAATGCGGCAGATCGGCCCGCGCGATGTCGCCAAGCTGCTCGGCGGCTACGGCGCATGTGGCGAACTGCGCTGCTGCTCGACGTTCCTGACCGACTTCAGCCCGATTTCGATCAAAATGGCGAAGGCGCAGGGCATTTCGCTCAACCCGTCAGAGATCACCGGGATGTGCGGGCGTTTGCGCTGCTGCCTCGTCTATGAGTACGAGCAGTATGTCGAAGCGCGGCAGAAGCTCCCCAAGAAGAACAAACGCATCGGCACGCCGTACGGCGAAGCCAAGGTCGTCGACGTGTTCCCGCTGGCCGACTCCGTGCTGGTGTATATCGAAGAACAAGGCTTGCAGACGGTCAAGCGCGAAGAGATCGTACCCTTAGAGGAGCTCGAAGCGCTGGCGAAGAAGGCCAAAGAACCGTGCACCGTTCACGGCGATGAAGGCTGTGACTGCGGCGCGAAACCGCCCAAAGCCAAAGCCGAAGCCGCCCCCGTCGATGCGGTCGCTGGCGATGAAGTCCCCGGGGCTGAGGAAGGTGGGGAAGGCGAGTCGCCGCTGCCAGCGCGCGCCGTCGCCCGGTCGGAACAGTCGCCGTCGGATCAGTCGCACCGCCCGCGCCAGCGCAAGCGCGGTGATCGCCGCCAGGGAGATCGTCCGCAGCAGCCGAAACAAGGCGCCCAGGCGGAGGCCAAACCGCAGGGTGAACCACGCAAAGAGCGTCCGCCGCGCGGCGAACGACCGGAAGGAAGCGGCAGTGGGCAGGGGCGGCGCAAGAAGAATCGCCCGGATCGCCGTCCGAAGAATCAAGAGAACAGTGGCGGCGGCAGCCCGGAAGCCGCTGAATAACGTCACCGCGCTTCACCTCCTCGGGGTGGGATGTTGCGACACCCCCATCAGATACGGTATACGTAGGGGCGGGAAAACCTTCCCGCCCTTGTAAACCGGCGAGCGCGATCTCGCCTCGAACCAACAAACGGAGCTGTGCATGGCAGCAGAGGTAGTGAAGCGGGTGCTGGGGGTGTTCGCGCACCCGGATGACCCCGAATTTTTCGCGGGTGGGACGTTCGCGCGCTGGGCGGCGGAAGGCGCGGAGATCATCTTCGTGCTGGCGACCAGCGGCGACAAAGGCAGCAGTGACCCCGCCATGACGCACGCGGCGCTCGTCGCGATTCGTGAAGTTGAAGAACGCAATGCGGCTGCCGTGCTCGGCGTCAAAGAGGTGGTCTTTCTGCGCTACCCCGACGGCGAACTCACGCCCTCGCTCGACTTGCGGCGCGACATTGTGCGCCAGATTCGCCTGTACAAGCCGGATACGGTCGTCACGTGTGACCCGACCGTGTTCTGGTTCGGCGACCGCGGACTGAATCACCCTGATCACCGGGCGATAGGTGAGGCGACGCTCGACTCCGTCTACCCAACCGCGCGCGACCGCCTGAACTTCCCGTCACTGGAGACGGACGAGGGGCTCGAACCACACAAAGTTAAGCACCTGTACATCAGCGGGACATACAGCGGCAACCTCAAAGTCGATGTCACAGAGTATCTGGAAACGAAGATCGCGGCGCTGCGCGAACACAAAAGCCAGATCGCCGATATGGAGGCGCTGGCCGAACGCCAGCGGGGCAACCGTGACCCGGAAGCTCCGCCTGATGCGCCGCGCTATATGGAAACTTTTCGCGTGATTACATTTGATCGGTGAGGATGATGGCCATAGACTTTAAGGCGCAGGCTGAAGCGCTGCGCGATGAATTGATCGCTCGGCGGCGGGATTTCCACGCGCACCCGGAACTCGCGTTTGAGGAGTTTCGGACGGCGGGCATTGTGGCGCAAGAGCTGCAAAAACTGGGTTTGGAAGTACGGACGGGTGTCGGCAAGACGGGCGTGATCGGCTTGCTGGAAGGTGGGCGCGAAGGCCAGACGATTCTCGTGCGCGCCGACATGGATGCGCTGCCCATTCTTGAGGAAAACCAGACCGATTTCACGTCGAGCGTGCCGAACAAGATGCATGCCTGCGGTCATGATGGTCATACGGCGATTGCGCTCGGCGTGGCCAAACTGCTCTCCCAACACCGCGATGAGATCGCCGGGACGATCAAGTTTGTGTTCCAGCCCGGCGAAGAAGTTGGACGCGGCGCGCAGGCGATGGTCGACGATGGCGCACTGGAAGATCCGCGCCCCGATGTGACGGTTGGCTTGCACCTATGGAACAGCATGCCGGTGGGCAAAGTCGGCGTGGCCGATGGCTCGACGATGGCGGGCGCGTCGATCTTCGACATCAAGGTGACGGGCAAGGGCACGCATGGTGCACTGCCGCATGTTGGCATTGACCCGGTGGTGTGTGCCGCGCAGATTGTGACCGCGCTGCAGACGATTGTCAGCCGCTCGTCCGATCCGCTTGATACGCTGGTGGTGTCGGTCACGCAGATTCGCGCGGGCGATGCCTACAATGTCATTCCCCAGTTTGCCGAACTGCACGGCACCGTGCGCTACTTCCGCAACGAAACGCGCGACCTCGCCCGTGAACGCATGCGGGAAATCGCCGTGAATGTCGGGTTTGCTATGCGCTGCGAAGTGGAAGTCAACTTTGTTGATCTGACGATTCCGGTCATCAATAATGCGGAAGTCGGCGCGAAGCTGCGTCCGCTGTTCGCGGAGATGCTCGGCGCAGACAATTTGGACACCACAGCGCGCACGATGGGTGCGGAAGATGTCAGCCTGTTCATGAACGATATTCCCGGATTCTATTTCTTTGTCGGCGCGCAGGATATGACCGCCGACGCCTACTACGGACATCATCACCCGAAGTTCTCGATTGACGAGAACTCGCTTCCGCTCGCTGTGGCGCTGCTGAGTCAGGCGGTTGCCGCGTACGTGCTGCCGGAGTAATCATGCCCAGCGTGAATGTGCTGCGGTGGATTGATGGGCGTGGATGGATTGTATTGGCGGGGGGCGCGGACGACGACGTGCGCGCGCTGGCGATCAACCGTTCCAGCGCGGATGGCGGGATCGCTGTGATCGCGCTGGATGGGTCGGGGGAACGCCTGAGCGATGACCTCGGCGATCTCGGTGCACCGTCCAGCTACGCCGTCGACGTGTTCACGGAAGACGACGAGGCCATTGAGAGCAAACTCGCCGAGGCGGGCGTCGTGCTCGTGAGCAGCGCGAGTTCCGCCAGTGAAGCCCGGTCGACGCTGCGCGGCGCGGCCATTACGGGGATGCAGCAAGCATATGCCAACGGCGCAGTCATTTTGCTGGAAGGTGAATCAGCGGCGGCCTTTGGGTCGTGGATCGCGCCTGTGGGTGACGGCCTGGAATGGCTGGAAGGTGCGCTGATTTTGGTCGGCGTGCAGGACACGGCGGCGCGCGCCAAACTCGTCTTCGACGTGCAGCCGACGGCGGTCGCGCTGGCGATTGAACCCGGATCGGCGTTGGCGCTCGGCCCGGATGGTCAGATTGAACCCTGGGGTAGGGGACAGGTCACCGTTGCTCTGGGATCAGCTTTTCGCACATAAGAGGGTGTAGACATGCCTGCAACAGTAGTGATCGGCGCTCAATGGGGCGACGAGGGGAAAGGACGCGTCGCCGATTGGCTGGCGGCGCAGTCGGATGTCGTAGCGCGGTATGCAGGCGGGGATAACGCTGGACACACCGTTTACGTCGGCGATCAGGTGTTCAAGCTGCATTTGATCCCGTCGGGAATTCTGCGGGATCAGGCAGTATGTTTGCTGGGCAATGGCACGGTCATTAACCCGGTGAACATGGTGAAAGAGATGGAAGGGCTGCGCGCGGCGGGCGTCGATGTCAGCCCCGGTCGCCTGCTGATCAGCACGCGTGCGCACATCATCGCCCCGGCGCATATCGCGCTGGATGCGGCGGGGGAAAAGGCGCGCGGCGCAGACAAGATCGGCACGACGCTGCGTGGTATCGGCCCGGCGTACACTGACAAGACGAATCGTTCCGGTCTGCGCGCGGGGCAAATGGCGGACCCGGAAGCGTTCGCCGATGCGCTGTATAAGCACACGGGCGCGGCGAATGAACGGCTCGTGCGCGATGGCAACGATCCGCTTGATCCGCAGAAGTCTGCCGAAGAGTACATCGACGCGGCGTACAAGCTCAAGCCGTATCTGGCGGATACCTCGGCGTATCTCAATGCGCGTTTGCGTGAAGGTGCCGTTATTCTATGCGAAGGCGCGCAGGGCACGATGCTCGACATCGACCACGGCGATTACCCATTTGTGACCAGCTCGTCGCCGACTGTCGGCGGGGCACTGACCGGCTTGGGGATCGGCGCGCGCTGGGTGGATCGCGTGGTGGGCGTGGCGAAAGCCTTCAGCACGCGCGTGGGCTCTGGCCCGTTCCCGACGGAAGTTGAAGGCGAACTCGCGGCGCGCCTGCGCGGCACGGGCGAGAACTTCTGGGATGAATTTGGCACGACGACCGGTCGTCCGCGCCGCTGCGGTTGGCTGGACATGCTCATCCTCAAATACGCGCGGGACGTGAACGGCTTCACCGAACTGGTGCTGACCAAGCTCGATGTCTTAAGCGGTCTACCTGAAATAACCATCGGCGTGGGCTATGAGATCGATGGTACAATTTTGGATGGTATTCCGGTCACGACTGCCGACCAGATGCGCGTCAAACCGGTCTACGAAACGCTCCCCGGGTGGGATGAACCACTGGGAAGCGCGCGCACGTGGAATGATTTGCCGAAGGCGGCGTGTGCGTACATTGACCGGATTGCCGAACTGCTCGAAATTCCAGTTAACACTGTGAGCGTTGGCCCGGAACGTGATCAATTAGTGCAGCGATAAGTTGAGTGTATGCAGCAGGATGGAACATACCGGTATACGATGGAAGCTCCGGTCAGCACACCGCCGCAGCGGGTGGTGTCGCTTGTCCCGAGCGTGACCGAGTCGCTGTTTGAACTCGGCGTCGGCGACCGCGTAATCGGCATCACCGATTACTGTGTCCATCCTGCTGAACAGGTCGCCCGCCTGCCGCGCATCGGCGGGACGAAGAACCCGGATGTGGAGCAGATCATCGCGCTCCGCCCGGATCTCGTGATCGCGAATCAGGAAGAGAACCGCGAGGCGGATGTCGTCGCGCTGCAAGCCGCTGGCATCCCCGTGTGGGTGACGTTCCCCAAAACCGTGCGCGAAGCCTTCAACCTGCTGTGGAATATCATGTACGTGTTTGATGAACCGTCCATGGTCGAACGCATCCGCTCAACCGAGTGGCTGTGTGACTGGCTGGAACGCATGGAACAACCCGAGTGCAAAGTCTTCGTGCCGATCTGGTCTGACCCGCTGATGACGTTCAACGCTGATACCTTCGCGCATGATGTGCTGCGCGTGTGCGGCGGGACCAACGTCTTTGCCGACCGCGAACGGCTGTATCCGCTGGCGGCGGATCTCGGACAGGCTGAACCGTTGAGCGCGGACGATCCGCGCGCGGTGGGGCGGGATACGCGCTATCCACGTGTGACGCTGGCCGAAGTCGAAGCAGCGCAGCCCGACGTAATTCTGCTGCCGAGCGAACCATTCGCCTTCAATGCGAGTCACATCCCTGTGTTTGCTGCGCTGGATATTCCGGCGGCGCGCAACCAGAATATTCGCTTAGTCGATGGTTCGCTGCTGACGTGGCATGGTACCCGTTTGGCGCGCGCCTTGAATACGCTCCCCAATCTCTTGTGTCCATCGAAGAGTGAAGTCTAGACCATGCCCGAAAGCAGTTGGACTGAAGTTGTCGGCGTCATCGCCCACGACCTGAAAACCCCCATCACCTCCGTCAAAGGTTACCTGGAACTCATCGAACAGGTTGGCGAGTTGAACGAACGCCAGCAGCAGTTCAGCGAACGCGCGTTGAACAGCCTCAAGCACATGGAACAGCTCGTCGGCTTACTCCTCGAACTTTCATGGATTGACGCGGATCGTCCGCTGCAATGCGACGACTGCGACGTGGCGGCACTGCTCACGCGAGTGGTCTCTGTACTCGAAGACATGGCCGCGCGGCGGGAAGTCACCTGCCATCTGGAGATAGAGCCGCATCTGGGCGTCATCCCGGCGGAAGGCCGCCGCCTCGAACAAGCGATCCTGAATTTGGTCAACAACGCCATCAAGTACAATCGGCAGGGCGGGAACGTGTGGGTGACGGCGAAGAAGTCTGAGAGCCATGTGCATCTGACGATCCGCGACACGGGCGTTGGCATCGCGCCAGAGGATCAGCCGTACATCTTTGACCGCTTCTACCGCGTGCGCTCGCACAGCCATGAACACATCGAAGGGACGGGTCTGGGTCTGTCGATTGTCAAGGCGGTGATCGAAAAGCATGGCGGCACGATCACCCTTGAAAGCGCACTCGGTGAGGGCACAACCTTCTTCGTCACACTGCCCCGGGCACGCGGCGCGAGCTGCGAGTAAATTCGGCTGGGAGTCGCCAAAGCGCGGCTGACTCCTGCTTGCAGGTCTTTGTTCAAAACTGTACAATCAACGAGTTCTTTTCAGACATCCAAATAGTGGAGGCGTAGTGTGAAGCGGTTTGGCTTAGTAATCGGTCTGCTCCTGCTTCTCCTGATCGGTGGCGGCTTGACCTCGCTGTTAATCGCCAATGAGGGTGGCGGCGTGCTCCCCGTGCTGCAAATTGTCGGCAGTCCGGAAGCATCCAGCACGGTGATGACGCAGTGGAAGGCGAATCAGTTGTTCGCGCTGATCGGTTTCCTGCTCTTCAACCTGGTTGGCATTGCGGTGACGCTGGCAATTATCCTGTGGTTGCTGGATCGCGGTGTGCGCCGCGCCAAGGCCGAAGGCGCAGTCGCCCCGAAGACCCCGGCTAAACAGTCGTAAGGTGGTTGGCTGCGCGGCGTCCGCGCGGGTTGGTTGCACGGTTCATCAGTTCCTCAAGTCCCTGTTTCTGGCATCTGCGGGTTAATTGGAATGCAAAGTCGTTTGTTCCCACGTTTAGCGTTAGCGACGGCACTGTTAACGGTTGGTTTGATCGTCTTTGGCGCGGTTGTGCGCGTCACCGATTCCGGGTTGGGCTGTGGTAATCACTGGCCGTTGTGCAACGGCACGGTGATTCCGCCGCTGGATAACCTCACTGCGTGGATCGAGTGGCTCCACCGCCTGTTCGCCATGTTGATTGGTGTGTTCGGGTTGGGGACGCTGATCGTCGCCGTCCGTGCGTATCGCAAGCAGAATCGCGGGGCGCTCACTTTCACGGTGATCGCGGCGGTGCTGTTCGCGGTGCAAAGCGGCCTCGGCGCGATTGTCGTCGTGTTCGACCTGCCGCCAACGTTCGTCACCCTGCACCTCGGTACCGCTATGCTGCTGCTCGGCGCGCTGCTGGTCGCTGCCATCGTTGCGACCTACAAACAACCGGCGCAGTCGGAAAATCAGCGGGATAGTTTCACCACTCTGACCTATATCACAACGGCCCTGTCGCTGGTCATCATTTTGACCGGAGCGCTGGTGCGCGGCAGCGGTGCGACGCTCGCATGCGTCGATTATCCGCTGTGCAACGGCTCGGTGCTGCCGCTCGATCAGGGTCAGCTCCAGATCATCCACATGACTCACCGGTATTCGGTGGCGGCGCTCGGCATTTCACTGGCAATGCTGGTGTGGTCGGCATGGCGCGCCCGTCAGGCGAGGCCGGTGCGGCGGTTGGCGCTCCTGGCACTGGTCATGTATCTGGCGCAAGCCACCATCGGCGCACTGTTCGTGCTGACCGCGGCGTCTCCGTTATGGGGCGCGGCGCATGTTGGGTTTGCGGCGGCCACGTGGGCGCTGCTCGTCGCGCTCAGCGCGGTCGAAACGATCAACAATCGAACATTTAATCAGCCGGAGGTTGGATGGCAACCGTCTTCCCAAGCGAGCCGATGAAACCGACGAGTTTCGGCGATACGCTCAAGATTTATCTTGAGCTGACCAAGCTGCGCATTGTGCTGCTGCTCGTGTTTACGACCGTGACCGCCATGTTCATTGCGGCGGAAGGTGCGCCGTCATTCGCCGTGCTGGTGCCCACGATTATCGGTGGGGCGCTGGCCGCAGGTGGATCGAGCGTCATCAACCAGTACTATGATCGTGACATGGACGCCAAAATGACGCGCACGGCGCGCCGTCCGATTCCGTCGGGGCGTGTATCGCCCACCAACGCGCTGATTTTCGGCGTGGCGCTGATCGTGTGGTCGGTGTTCATTCTCGGCGTGTTCGTCAACTGGCTGGCGGCGGGGTTGGCGCTCGGCGGTTCGCTCTATTATGTAGTCATCTACACGGTGCTGCTCAAGCGCAATACCGTTTTGAATATCCTGATCGGCGGCGGGGCAGGCGCGATGCCCGTGCTTGTCGGGTGGGCGGCGGTCACTGGGACGCTGAATGTGGAAGCGTGGCTGCTGTTCGCCATCGTGTTCTACTGGACGCCGCCGCACAGTTGGGCGCTGGCGCTGCTGGTCAACACCGATTATGCGCGCGCCAATGTGCCGATGATGCCCGTCGCGCGCGGCGAGGCGGTCACGCGCCAGCAGATTCTGCTCTACGCGATCATGCTGCTGCTGATCAGCCTGCTGCCATTCGCATTTGGCACACTGGGCGCAATCTACGGCATGGGCGCGGTGCTGCTGGGCATCGGCCTGATTCGCGCGTCAGTCAATTTGATCAAGGAGAAGACGGGCGCGGCGGCGCGGTCGACCTACAAGTTCTCCACCGCTTACCTCGCCTTCCTCTTCCTGATCATGATCATCGATACGGTGATCCTGTAATCTATCTGGTCTGTGTGGACGCGCTGCGGCGCGTCCCAACGTGAGTCCGTCCTATGAAGAAATACCGGATCGGGTGGGCAGTGGTCGTTGCGACGGCGCTGCTCATCATTGTCGTCATCCTGTTCCTCGTCGAAGCCTTCAGTTTCAATCAGGGCGCGGTTGGCATTGAGCCGCTCAGCGCGAGTGCGTATCGCCAGCGCGTCGATGCGCTGCTGGCGAACGCGAACCCCGCGGATGCGGAGGCGGCCATTCAGAAATACGGCTGCCCGGCCTGTCATCGTCAAGGCGCGGCGAACGGGATCGCGCCGTCGTGGGTCGGTGTGGCCGAACGAGCGGCGACACGCCGCCCGCCCATGCCGGCGGACGCCTATCTCTACGAGTCAATTATCCACCCGGAGGCGTTTCTGGTGGACGGCTACCCCAACTCGATGGTGCCCAACTTCGGCACCCGCATCAGCGATCAGGAACTGGGTGACATCATCGCCTATCTGCTCACAGCGGACGCGCAGTAAATGAACCTCGATGCCTTCACCCTCTCCGCGCTGGTGGATGAATTCATGGACACGCTCGTCGGCGGGCGCGTGCAGGATTCGCTCGGCGTGGATGAGGACAGCATCGGTCTGGAAATCTACGCTAATCACCGCCGCCAATACCTGTATCTGAGCGCGAATCAGTCGACGCCGCGCGTGCATCTCGTGCCGGATCGACTGCGCCGCGGGGTAGCCAAGCCCTCCACCGTCGGGCTGCTGTTCCGGCGCTATGTCGAAGGTGGCTTGATCGCCCACGTCAGCCAGCCAGCGTGGGAGCGCGTACTGCAGATCAATGTGCAGGGGCCAGAAGGTGAGGTGAGCCTCATCATTGAGCCCATGGAGCGGCGCAGCAACCTGCTGCTCGTGCAGAACGGCATCATTCTGGACTGTGTGCGGCGGGTAGGAGCGGACGAGAACCGCTACCGTGTCAGCCTGCCGCAGCATCCGTATGTTCCACCGCCGCCACAGGTTGGCAAGCTCAATCCGCTCACGCTGACGCTTGAAAGTCTGCTCGGCATCTTCGCGCAGAACGACGACCCGAAGAAGAAGACACACCAACTCCTGACGGCGCGCTTGCTCG
Organism: Candidatus Flexifilum breve; assembly: GCF_016713355.1. Taxonomy (NCBI): domain Bacteria; kingdom Bacillati; phylum Chloroflexota; class Anaerolineae; order Aggregatilineales; family Candidatus Flexifilaceae; genus Candidatus Flexifilum; species Candidatus Flexifilum breve. Next base: position 667,052 of record NZ_JADJPI010000004.1, on the reverse strand, counting down.
GTGCGAGTCCGTTGGTGGCGAAAGAGATCGTCTTCCGCGCGACCAGATCAACCGAGACGAAAGCGGCAGAGGCTGACCCGGAAAAGCTGCTGGCGGCGCTGCACAGCCTCGTCGATCCGTTAGCGCGGCGCGAGTGGCAGCCCGGCATCGCGGAAGGCGAACGCGGCATCACTGCCTTCAGCGTGTATCCGCTGGAGTCACAGCCCGGTTGGCGGCGCGTCGAGTTGGTGAGCGAGGCGCTCACGCTGTACTACAGCGCCCCCGTCGGTGAGGACGCGTACAATGCGGCGAAGAAGCCCATTCAGGAAGAGATCGCCGAAGGCGCGGCCAAGATCGAAGGGCGGTTGGTGTCACTGCGCCGCTCACTCAAAGACGAGTCGGAGCGCGAAACGCTCAAGCAGAGCGGGGAACTGATCCTCGCCTATCAGTACAGCATCGCCAAAGGCCAGACCGAACTCAAAGCACAGTACGATCTCGACGCACCGGAACTTAGCATTCCACTCGACCCCGAGCTCACGCCGCTGGAGAACGCGCAGCGCTACTTCGACAAGTACAACCGTGCCAAGCGCGCGCTGGAAGATGTCCCCGGTTTGATCGAAGAGGCGGAACACGACCTCGACTTCCTCAAGCAGTTGGCGACGGATGTGCAACTCGCGGCCAACTGGACCGAGATCGACGAGGTAGTGCAGACGCTGCAAGCCAAGGGCATCTGGCGGGGCAAGCCACAGCAGAAGATTGGCGGGCAGAAGAGCGCACCCCTGCGGGTTGTCACAAGCGATGGTTTTGTGATCTGGATCGGGCGTAACAGCCGCCAGAACGAGATCGTTACCTTTGACAAGGGCAGCCCGATGGATTTGTGGCTACATGCGCGCGGCGTCGGCGGGTCACATGTGATCATCAAGTTTGACGGACGTCCGATCCCCGAACGGGTGATCGAAGGCGCGGCAGCATTGGCAGCCTACTACAGTGCCAGTCGCGGCGAGGGCAAAGTCATCGTCGATGTGACCGAGCGGCGCTATGTGCGCAAAATCAAGGGCGGGGCGGTCGGCATGGTGACGTATCGCCATGAGACCACCCGCACGGTGAGCCCGCAAGCGGAAACGGACTTTTAGAGTAGAATGGAAGACATTATCGTCCCGACGGAGAGGTCTTCCATGCCCAAGCAACTCCTCATCCCCAAAGGCAAGGTCAAGCTTGCCGATTTCAGCCCGACTGAGACCGATGGCTACACCAAAGAAACTGGCCGCGCTGAGGAAACCAAGCTGGAACCACGGTTGGTCGAGCTGCAGGAACGACTGTACGCGAGCGGCAAGCAGTCCCTGCTGATCATCCTGCAAGGCATGGACACGTCCGGCAAAGACGGCGCGGTCAAGCATGTGTTTGATGTGGTCAACCCAAACGGTATTCGCATCGCCAACTTCAAAGCGCCGAGCCTCGATGAACTGGCGCATGATTTTCTGTGGCGTGTGCATCGCGAAGTGCCGCCGAAGGGCACCATCGGTATTTTCAACCGCAGCCATTACGAAGACGTGCTAGTGGTCCGCGTGAATGGGCTCGTACCGGAGTCGGTCTGGAAAGCCAGCTACGAGCAGATCAATCAGTTCGAGCGCATGCTAAGCGAGACGGGCACGCGCATTCTGAAGTTCTTCCTGCACATCAGCAAGGATGAACAGAAAGAACGCCTGCAAGCGCGGCTCGATGACCCGGCGAAGCACTGGAAGTTCAACACGGGCGACCTCAAGGTGCGCGAACAGTGGGACGACTACATGAGCGCCTACGAGGACGTGCTCACCAAGTGCAGCACGAACCACGCGCCGTGGCATATCGTGCCGGCGAACAAGAAGTGGTACCGCAATCTGGTGATTACGCGGACGGTGGTCGAAACACTGGAGTCGATGAATTTGCAGTATCCCGAACCCGCCGAGGATTTGAGCACGGTGGTGATCCCGGCCGTTGGGCTCCAGATTAAATGTGCAGCGTGGCAGCGGACGCGCGTTGCGTCCCTACACGTCGACATTCACCACGCGCCGCGCGGCTTCGAGCACGCTGCCGACGGGAATTTCGCGTACACACGGGTGATGGGCGGGGTCGTCGCCGCCCCAGTCGAGGATGCGGCATGGGCGACAGCCGATATTCGAGGTGAGCACGATGTGCTTATCCGGCGAACCCCATTGCCGGAATTCGACCGGGTCGGCGGGGCCGAACAGCGTAACTGTTGGCGTGCCGACCGCCGCCGCGAGGTGTAGGGGGCCGCTGTCTGCGCCCAGCACGACCAGCGCGCGTTCGTACAGCGCCGCGAGCGAGCCGATGCCCGTATCGCCCGCCATGACGCACGCGCGGTGCTGCATGTGGCTGATGATCGACCGCACCAGCGCGACTTCGTGATCGCCGCCGGTGAAGACCACCGTCGCTTCCAATTGATCGCACAGCGTGTCGGCGACGGATGCCCATTTCGCCTCGTCCCACCGTTTGACCCACTGCCCCGCGCCGGGATGAATGGCGAAAATTCGCTCCTCTACCCCCCATTCGCTCAGGTAACCAGCGACCCAACTGCGATCTGCCTCGGCAACGGGATAGCGTAATGTGAGGCTTTCGGCGGGCAGCGCGCCAATTATGCGCTCGACGAGACGGGCGCTTTGCAGCACGGCGTGCTGGTATTCATGGGGAATGGCTTCGGTCAAGAATGGGGCGACATCCGGTAGGTCGTAGCCGATGCGCACCGGAATACCCGCCACCTGCGCCAGCATAGCGCCCCACCAGTGATCCGGGCGGAAGATGATCGCGCTGGAGTAGCCGATGCGCCGCAAATTGCTCGCAGACGCGAGCAGCAGTTCATAGGGTGACCGCCAGTTGAGCTTGGTTTGGCGCGTGAAACCGGGAAACGGCAGCGTGAGCACGTAGTCGATATCGTCAAAGTTGGCGATTACATCGGCTGACCAGTGGCCGACCAGCGCGTGCAGTTCGGCGGTAGGGCGGGCGCGGCGCAGCGCTTGAATGGCCGGGGTGGTGAGCAGGACATCGCCGACGTGATCGGGGCGGATCAACAGGATGCGCTCCTGATCGCGCGGTTTCTGCTTGGGGATCGGCAGATGCCCGATGGTGCCCAAAGCCAGCCGCCGCACACGATGTTTGGTCGGCGTCGCGTGGAACGCTGCCGCCATCGCGCGATTGCGTAAAACGAGAGCTTCTCTATCCAACACCTATGTCCTTGTAGATCGCCAGCAGGCAGGGAGTGAGCGCTGACCAGTCATAGTGCTGGCGCACCACGCCCCGGGACTCGGTGCCGAGGCGCGCGCGTTCGGCAGGGGTATTCAGCAGGCGGATGACAGCATCGGCAAAGCCGCGCGCGCTGTCATCGACCAGAATGTTTTGGCGGGCGTCATCGCGCAGCCCGGCAATCGCCGCATTCGTCGCCACGACCGCGCAGCCCGCTGCCATCGCTTCCAAGATCTTCAGGCGTGTGCCGCTGCCCATGCGCAAGGGCGCGATATACACGCTGGCGGCGTGCAGGAAGGGCTGCACTTCGGCTACCCACCCTGTGACTTCGATCTGTTCCAGTGAACGGAGCGAGTCGAGGCTGGCGTGCGGCTTCTGCCCAACGATGTAGAGGCGCGTATCCGGTATGCTGGCAGTGATGAGCGGCAGCACATCGTCGGCAAACCACTGCATAGCATCGACGTTCGGGCGGTAATCCATTTTCCCCGTGAAGACCAAGACGTGGTCGCCCAGTTCAAGGCGCTGCTGCGGCGGCTGCAGGTAGTCGCTGACGAAAATGCCATTCGGCAGCACGTGGATTTTGCCATCCGCGCGGAAGACTTTGAGCGCAGCGGCATCCTCATCGGAGACGGCGATGACGCCGTTCGCCGTGGCGCAGATGTGCTTTTCGAAATGGAAGATGCGCGCCGCCTGAATCTGCGAATAGACCGCTGCGGCGAGGCGCTTGCGGCTCTTGGTCTCCACCTGCGCGATCACCCGTTGGAGCGCGTACTCCGCGTTGTGCGCGTCATAGATCAGCTTGGCCTGCGGCTGGAGCTGCCGCGCCAACGGTAGGAAAATCGCCATTTCCAGACCTTCAAACTGGATCAGGTCGAAGCGCTTAGCCATCAGCAAGCGGGAGAGCTGGTCGCGGGCTTCGTGGGTTTCCAGCCGCCGCGCGAGATCCGGATGACTGGAGAGGGCGAGGTCGCGCAGGCGGCGCGCCGTACTGCGGACGGGCGGCCTCACCGTGACGATCTCATGGCACAGCCCGGGGAGCGGGGTGCCTTCGGCGGATTGTTCGCTGAAGCTGAACAGCGTGATCTGATGTCCTGCTTCCCGTAGGCCGCGCAGAATGCCGTAGTTTCTCAGCGCACCCCCTTGGTGCGGCGGATAGGGGAGCGCGGGTGTCAACAATAGAATGTGCATTACAGTCGAACCCTGCCGTTCACAGTAAAGCTTGGTAGACCGATAAAACCGTGCGCGCCGTCGCTTCCCACTGGAAGGTAGCGGCCCGACGTAACCCGGCGGCGCGCTGCTGGTCACGCCAGACTGAGTCGCTCAGCGCATGATTGATGGCTTGGGCGATGGCGGCGGTGTCGTCCGGGTTGACCTGCAGCCCCACATCACCGACGACTTCCGGCAGTGACCCGCGGTCGCTGACGATGGGCACGGTGCCACAGGCCATCGCTTCCAACGCGGGCAAGCCAAACCCTTCATAAAACGACGGTGTGATGAGCGCGGACGCCCCGCTGTACAGCCCCGGCAGATCGGCCTGTGGGATTTTCTCACGCCACAGCACGCGGTCGCCGAGGTTCAAACGCGTGATTTGCTGCATCGTCTCCTCGAACAGCCACCCCCGGTTGCCGGCCAGCACGAGCGGCGGCGCGTCGACCGGGAGCTGGGCATAGGCTTCGATCAACCCGGCGATGTTCTTGCGCGGCTCAAACGTGCCGACATAGAGCAAATACGCGGGCGGAAGAGTCAGCGCGGCGCGTACGCGGGCGATCTCTGCGGGTGGCTGCGGCTGGAACGCCTCGTCGACGCCGAGCAGATGCACGGTGATTTTCTCCGCGGGGACATGCAGCATGGTGATCAAATCGCGCTTCGTCGCCTCACTGTCTGCGAAGATATGATCAGCCTGTTCGACCGCTGTGTTGATCTGCCCGTTGTAGTAACGTAAGCTGTCGGCAGTCAGATACTGCGGATAGAACAGAAAGTTCAGGTCATGGACGGTGATCACGTGCCGCCGTGCCCCGCGCAGAGGCGGGATGAAATCGGGCGAATGCAGCAATGCCAGCCGAAAACGCGCTAGCTCGACGGACAGCGCCACTCGCTCCAGCCGATGATGGCACGGCGTCCATAGGTCAGCACGTTGGAAGCGCGTGACCAGCGTTTCGCGCGCTTTGCGGCTGTGCAGGACGACGTACGGGTGCTCAAAATCCAACCGTTCCAGCGCCTGTATGAGGCGAACGATGTAGGTGCTGATGCCGCCAGTGCGGTAGTAGGTCAGACGTGCGTCAATGCCGATCATGGCGGGGAGTATAGCCGCCGGATGGGTGGATGTCCAGTTAGAGCCAGCGGTCGAGGAGGGCGGCGACCGTGCCATCGGCGAAGAGTTCGGCCAGCGCCGCGTCGATCCGGGCGGCGACATCGGGGCGGTCGCCGCGGGTGACCAGTGCGTAGAGCGTGTCAGTCACATAGCTATAATTCGCGTTCCACTCGGCGCGGTCGCGCAGGTACAACCGCGCCGTGATCGCGTCGACGAGCGCGGCGTCGGCGTCACCATTCCGCACAGCCTCCAACGCGGCATCCGGTGTTTCGAGCGGCAGCAGGTCGAACGGCTGAATGCGCCGCAGCCAGAAGCGGACTTCGCTTTCGGCGGTTGAGCCGTACTCATAGGCGAGGCGTCGGTCCGGGAGGTCGCGCATGGTCGTGTACGTCCCGTCACTGATGAGCACCAGCCCCGCGTTGAAATAGGGCTGCGTGTAGTGAACAGCGCCGATGCGTGCCATATCAATCGGGAGTGCCGAGATCAGCACATCGACCTGATCGGTGGTGAGCGCGTCGAACAGCCCGTCAAAACCGAGGTTGACGAAGCGTACAGGCAAGCCGATGCGTTCACCAATGGCGCGGGCGAGATCGATTTCGAGGCCGAACAGGTCATCGGCAGTGGCGACGGCGAAGGGCGGGTAGCTGGCATCCACGCCGACGCGGATTTCCGCCGTGTGGAAGATCTCGTAGGCGTTCGGCTCCGCGCCCGGCTGCGCGACGAGCACCAGCACGAGCGCGGTCAGCACCAGCAGCGGGGTGAAGCGAGTGGCGCGCATCATTGAGTACCTTGATGATTTGGGGGGGGGGGGGGGCCCCCCCCCCCCCCCCCCCCCCCCCCCCGGGGGGGGGGGGGGGGGCCCCCCCCCCCCCCAAATATTTCCCTTCCAACAACCCTTTCTTTTTCCCCCCCCCCCGTGGTTTTTTGGTTTTTTCTTTAGGTGTGAGACTTGTCTCTTCCCAACCGCGCGCATAGGCTTGCACCGCATAGTAGATCGGACGCGGCTGAAATTCGGTGTTGGCGAACGTAAAGTTGTCCGGGTAGCTGAACGTCGGGTAGGGGTAGCGAAAAACCCACAGGCACGCCTTTTCGGCCCATTCCCAGTCATTCTCGACCATGCGCAGCGCGTCCAGCGTATATGTCACGCGTTGGGATGCGTGGACAGCTTTCGTCCAGCGCGGATGATCGTTCCAGCCCATTTCGGTGATGTAGACGGGGGTATCCGCATCGCCATGCTCGACCATCACCGCGCGGAGCAGTTCCGCCCGGCGAAAGTTGAGCGCGTCCGGCTGCGGCTCGGCCCCCGGCGGTTCAGTGAAGCCGTAGGTGTGCACGGCCAAAGCGTCGAAATAATCGGCGGCGCCGTTGGCGTAGAGCGCTTCAAGGTACAGAATGTCGTTCAACCCGTTCGGACTGCCCGCGGGTTCAAGTGTGGGCGCGAGGCCCGCCGCCAGCACCACTGCGTGCGGGTTGGCGGCGTGGATCGGTGTGTAGACTGTCCGCAGCAGATCGACGTAACCACGCGGGTCAACCTGCTGATAGCCCCACTCAAAGGCGAGGTTCGGCTCATTCCAGATAATCAAATGGTCGATGATCCCCGCATAGCGCGCGGCGAAATCGGCGGCAAACTGCGCGAAGTCGTCGAAGCGGTCAGTGGGGAGGGTGTTGAGCGTGCTGCGCTCGGCGCGGGGATCGTCGGCGGTTTGCCGCGCCCACCCCGGCACGAGCCCCAACCGCGCGATGATGTGAATGCCCTGATTCCGGGCATGGCGCACGATGCGGTCGGCGCTCGACCAGTCATATTGATCGGGCGAGCGCTCAATGTATGCCCACGGGAAAAATTCGACGATGGTGTTCGCGCCCATCTCGCGCACCAGTTGGAGCGTGCGCTGAATCTTCCACTCTTCGACTTCGTCAATGAGCCGGGTATGCATGCAGACGTGCGGGTGCACCGTCTCCACCACGCGATCCGGCACTTCGAGCGCGGCGCGGGGTGGGGCAGGGACGAGCGCGTTGACCGCCCACACGGCGACCAATAGGCGGATCATCCATGCAAGCAGGGATAAAAGGCGTTTGATCCATTTCACCATACCTGAGTATGATAGCATGGTGACCCGCTAACAAGACAGAGCCTATGAGCCACATCTTCATCAGTTACAGCCACAAAGATAGTGAATACGCGAATCAGCTAGGTGCTTCGCTCGAAGCTTCGGGTTTTCAGGTGTGGATCGACCGCCGCATCGATTATGGCGCGGAATGGTCGGACGTGATTGAAGCGCACTTGAACGAATGCGGGGCGTTTGTGCTCATCATGTCGCGGAACGCGAAGGCGTCGACGTGGGTCAAGAATGAGTTGAGCCGCGCGCAGCGTTTGAATAAGCCGATCTTCCCGATCTGGATCGACGGCGACATTTGGTTGGCCGTCGAATCGCTCCAGCACTTTGACGCGCGTGAGGGTGGCATGCCGCCGCAGAAGTTCTACACCCAACTCGCGCAGATCATTCCGCCCGAGGTCAGCGCTCCGGCGCTGCTGCCCGATTTTGAGCCGCCGAAGCTGCCTCTGCCGGAACCATTTGAATGGTGCGCGATCCCGTCGGGCACGGTCACGTTGAGCGAGGGCGAGCGTCAAACCGTCGAGACCGTCGCGCCGTTCTACATCGCCAAGTACCCGATCACGAATGCGCAGTTCCGGGTCTTTGCCAAGGCGACCGGCACGGAAGTCAAGCCGTCGGCGTTCGCCGGGGATGATGTGCCGCGCACGAACGTCACATGGAACATGGCGACGGACTTTTGCAGCTGGCTGACGCGCGAATGGGGTGATGGTATCATCTGGCTGCCGGACGAGGCCGAATGGCAGCGCGCGGCACAAGGCGATGAGAACCGCCGCTTTCCGTGGGGCGACCAGTTTGATGTCGCGTGCTGCAACACGCGGGAGAGCCAGAAAAAACAAGCCACCCCTGTGTGGCAGTACCCACAGGGGATAAGTTCGTTTGGCGTGCTCGATATGAGTGGGAATGTGTGGGAGTGGTGCGACGATCTATTTGAGATTGACGGTCGCCCCTATGCTTATGCGCGTGGTGGCGCATGGACGAGCTCACAGCATGAGGCCCGCGTCACGTTTCAGGCTGGCTTCCCCGCGGATGATTGGAATTATGATCGCGGGTTTCGCATCGTGGCCATGACGCCCTAGACCTGAACGATCTCCTGCAAGCGCGAGACGAATGTCTGCGGATTCAATGGCTTCGGAAAGTAGCCATCAAACCCGGCGCGGATGGCGCTTTCGGCAACGTCCGTCGCATGATACGCCGTGATGGCGATGATCGGAATATGGGCCGTGCGCGCTTCGGCCCGCACAGCGCTCAGGGTTTGCCAACCGTCACGGATGGGCATGTCCAGATCAGTGACGATGCACGTTGGTTCAAACATGTTCAGCATTTCGAGGCACTGCTCGCCGTTGTGAGCGATGTGCACTTCAATGCCATGATGACGCAGCATGTACGAGACGACCTGCTGATCATCGTAGGTATCTTCAACGACAATGACTTTCCAAGCAGATGTTTTCATTGATGAGTTCAATTCCTGTGTTGGGCTGCACGATTAACGACATCTTCGATGTCGATGATAAACTGGCTGATATCAAAGGGTTTGGAGATATAACCGTCAAAGCCGGCCGCTAAGATCTCTTCCCGGTCACTGAGCATGGCATACGCGGTCACGGCGATAATGGGGATGTGGTTGAGCGCCGGGTTCTCACGCACCAGACGGAACATGGTCCAACCATCCATCGTTGGCATACGTATATCCAGCAGGATCACGGTCGGCGTGACATCCTGCAGAACCTTCAGACCCTCTTCACCATTCATCGCGGTGTAGACCGTCGCACCGTGAAATTTGAGCACGGTTTTAGCCACAATCAGGTTATCCATTGTGTCATCGACGATCAGAACGGTCCAGTTTTTATCGGCGTTTCCTGACATCTCCTGCCATTTCCTCTCTTTGGTTAAGGAACGCTGCCGTCCTTCACCCAGCGGCATATGTGGTTTCGGTGACCAAGGGCAGTTCGATGATGAACCGGCTGCCGGCCCCAACTTCGCTGTGCACGCGGATATTCCCATTCATCATGAGGACGAGTCGGCGGGTGATGGCGAGACCTAAGCCCGTGCCACCGCGGCGCAGCCCATCATCAGCCTGCCGGAACTCGTCAAAGATGCTTTGCTGCATGTGCGCGGGGATGCCCGTTCCGGTATCCTTAACGATCAATCGCCACGAATTGCTATCCCCGCAGCGTGCTTCGAGCTCGACCACGCCGTGATCCGTGAACTTGATCGCGTTCGAGAGCAAGTTGATGATAATTTGCCGCAAACGCTCATCATCTGCCACTATCACGTCGGGCAGGGCAGGGTCGATATGGAAGTTCAGCGCGAGACCTTTATTCTGCGCCAGCACCGCGTTTTGAGCGTGCAGGTTCGTGAAGAATTTGCGCAGATCAAACGTGCGCTCGACGAGTTCCATGCGTCCGGCTTCGATCTTCGATAAATCGAGGACGCTGTTGATCAGCGCGAGCAGGTGGCGGGCATTGACCAGAATGCGATCCTGAAAATCTTGCTGCTCACTGGAGAGCGCGCCGGCCATCCCGGCGAGGAGAAGCTGCGTGTAGCCGATGATCGCATTGAGCGGCGTACGTAGTTCGTGGGACATGTTGGCGAGAAACTGGCTCTTAAGCTGACTGACCGATTCGGCCTGCTTGCGCGCGACGGCTAATTCGCGATTTGTCTTGATCAGCGCTTCGTTCTGCTGTTGGACGAAATGTTCATACTGCTTGCGTTCAATCAAGTGGCCGTAGGTACCGCCGAGGATGGAGATGAGTTCAGCTTCGTAAGGGCGCGGCGGGCGGTGGGAGACGAAGTTGTCGATGACAATGTAGCCGATGGCTTTGTGCCCGTCCCACAGGGTGGCCGCAGCTTTCCATCCGTGACCGATGACGCGGCCGTCGTCGTGAATAGCGCCGGCATCCCACAGTTTGACGTGCTTGGGACTGTTGAGGATTTCGAACGTCCAGTGGTCAGCGGTAACTTCTTCGCGATAGTAGCGCTCATTGCGGATCTGCCCGTCGACATCCACGCCGTAGGTGCCGTTGAGCTGCGTTCCGTCTTCGTTCAGCAGGAACAACCCCATGCGGTCGATGTGCAGGCGGGTTTGAACGAGCTGCACCATTTTGATGTAGAGCTGTTCGGGGTCTTCGACCTCAAGGAGTTCGAGGTGCAGCTCCTGCAGCGCTTTCATGTCATCCAGAAAGGCCTGTTCCATATTCGTCCGCAGGTTGCGGTCAATCAGATGGCCGTAGGTGTTGCCGAGAATCGAAATGAGCTCGGCTTCGTAGGAGCGCGGTGGGCGGTGGGTGACGAAATTATCGATGACGATATAGCCGATCGCGTTGCGGCCATCCCACAGGGTCGTGGCGGCTTTCCACCCTTGACCGACGGTCTCCCCGTTGTCACGAAGGTCCCCGGTTTCCCACAGTTTCACATGTTTGGGGCTGTTGAGGATTTCGAACGTCCAGTGGTTAGTACACACGTCTTCGCGATAGTAGCGTTCATCCCGAATACCGCCGTCCACATCGACGCCGTACGTGCCGAGGAGCTGCCGTCCATCGGGAGTGAGCAGGAAAAGGCCGATTCGGTCAATGTGCAGTCGTTCTTGCACGAGCTGCACCATCTTCACGTAAAGTTGTTCCGGGTCTTCCACCTCAAGGAGCTCGAGATGCAGCTCCTGAAGAGCCCGCATATCGTCGATAAAAGCTTGTTCGATGCCAGTCTGCATAGTGAACTCATTGGGCAATCTCTAACCACTGCCTAACAGTATATTACGACATTCAGTGGATTTAGGGATGGACTTTTCCACAATGGTTGTCGGCGATGCTTGGTCAGATCAAGGGGCGCAATTGGCTGCGCTCGACCGCCCCGAATGTCCCGTTTCCTGCTATGCTTACGTTAAAAGTGCAGTGGTTTGAGGCAGAAGGGTAAAACAAGATGCGTTGGGAAGAACTTACTGGAGATCAGTTTGGTCAGGCGGTTGCCCAAAGCGAAGGTGTGTGTTTGCTGCCGCTGTCATGCATCGAACGCCACGGACATCACGCGCCGCTGGGCACAGACATGTTTATCGCTCGGGAAGTTTGTAACCGGGCGGCGGCGCTCGAACCCGTCGTCATTTTCCCGGATTTTATCTTCACGCAGATCCTTGAAGCGCGGCACGTCGCGGGCACGATTGCCATCGACCCGGACCTCATTTTGCACCTGTTGGATAACGTGTGCCGGGAAATCGCACGTAACGGACTGAAAAAGATCGTTATCGTCAACGCGCACGGCGGTAACAATGCGTTGGTGCCCTACTTCCAGCAGAGTCAGCTCGTCAGCGCGCGTGACTATGTGGTCTATCTCGCCAGTCGCTCCAATTTCGCTACCGACCATGCTGGCCCGACTGAGACGAGCGCGATGCTTGTTATCCGCCCGGATCTCGTCCACATGGAGCATGTGCCGACCGATGGTGAGGGCGAGGCGTTGGGGCGCATGAATCATCTGCTGGATAAGGGGGCTATGACGGGTATTTGGTGGTATGGAGATCACCCGACGCACTATGCCGGCAATGCGGCGAGCGCGACGGCGGCTCAAGGCGAAGAACTGCTCAGCGGCGCGGCGCAAGCGCTCGTCGAAGCGATTCGCGCGATCAAGGCGGATACAACCGCCAAACGCCTGCAGGACAAGTTCTACGCCGCCGGGGTCAATCATCAGCGGACATAGCAGGCACAACAAAAAGCGACGTTGGGTGTCAACGTCGCTAAGGTGCCCCCAGCAGGAATCGAACCTGCGCCTTTGCCTCCGGAGGGCAACGCTCTATCCGCTGAGCTATGGGGGCCTCCGAATGAGGTCATGATAGCATCGAATAGGGTTCTGTGCAAGATAGTCTGGTATCTGTACCGGAAATCTGCTAAAGTCCGCCTGTTTTGTCCGCTAACCATGATGAGACGCATGATCGGAAAACAAACGTACTGTCGGTTGCCCATCGTTGTGCTCGCCTTGCTGCTCATGCTGCTCAGCGTTGGCTGCAGCGCCTTGAGCGCCCCCGACCCCGCCGCCACTGTACAGGCGAATCGCGCCGGACTCGAATTGGAAGCGACCAGTATCGCTCAGGCGGCACAGGCGCAGGCGACGGAAATTCGCGCTACGGTGAGCGCGGGCGAAACGCTCGTCGCGGCGGGCGAACAGATCAACAATCAACTGCTGCTGACCATGCGCGCCGTGTTCCCCCCGACCGAGCAAGTGGTTCAGAATAATGGTGGCGCGACGCCGGGGCATGTTGCATCGCCTGCGCCGCTCGGCGTGCTGGGAGAGCCGACACCCCTGCCCGCCGCCGGCGCGACCGCGAACCCCGCTGATCCGCAGATCACCAGCAACACGCCCTTCAGTGATGTGGGCACAGCGCTCACCGTCCGCGACTCGGATGGCTGTTCCAACGGGTTGGTGACCGCTTTTACCGCGGATGTGGGGCGTATTTATGTGACCACACGCGCGCTCAACATCCGCGCAGGCACGGTCATGCGCGTGCAGTGGAATTACGAAGGAGAGCCGTCTTACAGCGAGTCCTTCACGGTGGCGCAGGATGACGACGATTTCTGCTTGTGGTTCTACATTGAGCCGACCAGCGACGTTTTTGGCGCAGGCACGTGGTCGGTGCAGCTCTTCGCCAACGACAGCCCGATCAACGACCCGCTCACGTTTACAATCGGTATGTAAAGTGGTGTATGTCGAGCCGTCATGGTAGGATAAGCTGGCCGTGCTTACCGTAGGAATAGTCTCTGTGAAATTCCGTCTGATCATCGTGCTGATACTTACGTTGTTGAGCGCATCGCTGGCGTGGGCGCAAGAGCCGACGCCAACACCGCTTGGCAGCTATGTCACCGGACGGGATATTTACGTGCGGTCGGCTCCGACGGAGCAGTCGCTCCCGGTCGGGCGCTTGGTCGAAGGCGATCGCGTGTTTCCGGTCAACCGCAGCCAATCGGGTAGTTGGATTTTGATTCGCTATAACCGCGGCTTTGGCTGGATTCGCCGTGATCTCGCGTATTGGGCGGTCGATGTTGACGCGCTGCCCACACTCGACGAAAGTAACCTGACGCCGACGCCGCTCTCCCCTGATCCGACGGAGACGCCGTTTATCGCGACGGCCACACCGAACGGGAGTTGGGTGGATGCGGCCGGGGTCGAAGCGTTCGTACGGTCGGGTCCCAACTTCCGCTATCAGGTCTTGGGGCAGCTCGAGAGCGGCACGGTGATCGAGCCGGTCGGGCGCACGGAAGATTCCAGTTGGATACTTATTCGCTTTGGCGATGGCTTCGCGTGGATTGCGCGGCGCTTGGTTGATTTGGCCGTTCCGCTGCCCTCCCTGCCGATTCTGCAAATCTATGCGCTGACGCCCAGTGCGACTTTCACGCCGTCAGCGACGCCCACCGCCACAGCGACGGGGACGTTCACGCCAACCCCGAGCGCGACCTCGACCCCGTCGGCGACGTTCACCGTGACCAATACGCCGAGCCTAACGCCGACCGCGACCTTCACATGGACGCCCACGGCTACCTCCACGCCATCGCCATTCCCGACCAATACGGCCGTGCCGACGCGGACGGCAGTCCCGAGCGCGACGAACTCGGTGTCGCCTGGACCCACGAGTACCACGACCCCGTCAGCTACGGCGACTCTCACGCCGGAACCGAGCGCAACCTTCACAGCGACAGCTTCACCGGAGCCGACCAATACCAACACGGCGATGCCGACCGAGACGAGCACGCCCACCTTCACGAACACCGCTGAGCCGACCGTGACGTCCACGAACACAGCGACAGCTTCACCGGAGCCGACCAATACCAACACGGCGATGCCGACCGAGACCAGCACGTCCACCTTCACGAATACCGCTGAGCCGACCGCGACGTCCACAAACACGGCGACGGCTTCACCGGAGCCGACCAATACCAACACGGTGGAGCCGACCGAGACCAGCACGCCCACCTTCACGAACACCGCTGAGCCGACCGCGACGTCCACGAACACGGCGACAGCTTCACCGGAACCGACCAATACCAACACGGCGCTGCCGACCGAGACGAGCACGCCTACATTGACGAACACCGCTGAGCCGACCGCGACATTTACAAATACGGCGACGGTCGAGCCAACGGCGACGAATACGCTGACGCCGACCGCGAGCAGTACCGCCACCGAAGAAGTCGCCGTGGCCGTGGTGCCGACCGATACGGTGACGCGTCGCCCGTCACGCACGCCCGTGCCCGCCACCGAGACGCCCACTCCCACGCCGCTGCCCTCGGAGACGGCGACCGAGCGTCCGACCAGCACAGCTAGCCCTGTACCACCAACGAATACGCCTGTCCCGACCGCAACATCGGTCCCGACGACCACCGCAACGCCGACCGTCGACCTTATTCCGAGTGCGACGCGCGAAGTGGTGCAGTTGTTCCCGCCCACGGCCACCGCTGCGGCCGCCCAAGTGGCACTCACACCGACGCCCACCCCACAGACGACCGCGCCCACGGGCGGTGGTGTGCAGATCTCGCTTGAAGCCGTGATCGGCGTGATTGCGTTGATTGTTATCCTCGTGTATATCGGCTTGTACTGGCGTGGTTTGGCGGCGCAGGAACGCTTTGCCGAGGGTTTCATCGTCGAGACCTGCCCCGTGTGTGGTCGCGGCCATCTGAATGTCGAGACGCGCACGGATCGCCTTGTCGGTATTCCGCGCCCGCGCAGTACGGTGCGCTGCACCGAGTGTCGTTCTGTGCTGCGCCAAGTTGGCGCGCATGCCTGGCGGTATGCGGTCGATCCGTTTGAGAGCCCGGCGCTGTACGCGCGCTATAACGGGCGCACCATTGACGAAGAGACGCTCAAGTCGCTGCGCGCGGGCACACCCCCACCTGAGGTTCGTCCGCCCACCAAGCCGCCGACCTTTGTCGACGATGAAGAAACCTAACCCGTTCTCTGCCCAGATTATTTCGGTGAGGATCATTTGGTTCGCAAGCTAACCATCCTTGTCATATTCGCGTTCGTGTTGAACGCTTGTCAGCCGGTCGACGTGGTGACGCCGTTCGTAGCGACCATCGATCCGACCTATCAGGCGTTGGCGCAGAACAGCACTCCGGTGCCGACCGCGGGCGGTCTGCTGCCGAGTCGGACGCCGACCATTCCGGTCACGCCGACGGATACCGCAACCCCGACCGAAACACCTACACCCACGCTGACGCCAAGTTCGACCTACACGCCGACGCTCTTCCCGACCAACACGCGCCCGCCCACGCTCACGCTGACGCCCACACCGCTCGAATTGATCATTGCCTCGGCGACCGTCTCCGAAGCTGAACTGAGCGGCACGCCGCGTCCGACGCTCACGCCGCCGCCGCCCGATCCGTCGGTGCAGGTAGCGGATCACTTCATGTTCCGCCGTCCGGTCAGCGACACGGCGACGAATTGGGTCGACCGGAATTATCCGTATGGCGCGACGAATGGCGGACGCTTGCAGGTGCACCACGGCGTCGAATTCGTGAATCCGCGCGGTACGCCGCTGTACGCGGTGGCGGATGGCGTCGTCTATTTTGCGGGTGATGACCTGACATCCATGTTCGGCCCGATCACCAATTACTATGGCAATCTGGTTATCATTCAGCACAACGCGACCGCGCCGGATGGTCGTCCGCTGTTCACGCTGTACGGCCACATGGATCAGATTGCGGTGCAGACGGGGCAGCCTGTCAGCAATGGTCAGCAGATTGGCACGATTGGCGCGACCGGCGTCGCGATGGGACCCCATGTGCACTTTGAAGTGCGCGTGGGCGACCCGCAGTGCTTTTGCGCCACCCGCAACCCGGAACTCTGGATTCGCCCGTATCCGACGTATGGCACGCTGGCGGGGCGGGTCACCGATGCGGCGGGCAACATCCTCTATGATGTGACACTCAAAGTGGAGTCAGAACGCTTGACACGTTACGCGTGGACCTACGCGGATACCTCAGTCAACGGGGATGATGTGTTCGGAGAGAACTTCACGCTCGGCGATATTCCCGCGGATTACTACATGGTGACGGTCGGCGAGAATGGCCGCGTCCGCTTCCAGCAGTTGATCTATCTTTACCCAAACCGGACCACGTTTATCAACGTGCAGCTTAACTAGCAGCTAAACCCAATTGATGCGCTCAACTGTCCCTCTCTGAATAGGGAGGGACAGTTGAGCGTGAACGGTTTAGGACTGGTTACCCGCCGCTGTAAACCTTAAACGTCACGGTGATTTGCGTGTCGCTGACGGCGTCCACGCGCAGCACACCGCGATTTCCGTCGGCAGTGCGCACACCGATCAAGGTGCCGGGGAACATCTCGGTGCGCGGGATGCTGTCGCGCGTGAGGTTGGCCGGATTGATCGCATCATAGGTGATGGCGTTCAGATCGACGCCGCTCACAATCCCCAGCTTCGCGCCGAAGAGACCATCCAGGCCCACTCCACCATCCGCATTCCAGTTGACATCTCCCTGCACGCCGTTGCCTTCAAGGTCGAGCGTGTCGCCGAGGTTGAGCGTCTGCGAGGCCTGCCGCAGGACGGCTCGGTCGATGCTGTAGGTCAGGTTGTAGATGTTGTTCTGTTCGCCAACTGCTCCCTCATTGACCTGATTATTCGAGTCGATGATGAGCGACGAGGTGAACTGGCCGTTGGCGATGAACACGCCGGAGAGATTCACGACCAGCGATTGGCTGGGCGCGAGCGCTGGCACCTGCCCGCTCAGGAATAGGTTGCTGGGCGCGAACGTGCCGCCCACCGAGAACGTTCCGGTCGGAGCCGCGCCGATGTTCGTGACCGTGACGGCAATGGTGAAGGTCTGCCCGGAGATGATCGGCGTCGGGTTGACGACGGCTGACTGGATGATCACATCGGGAGTGCCCGCAGGGGTGGCCGTCGGCTGAACGGCGGAGGTCGGCGGGACGGGCGTGGTTGGCGGCGCGACGACGGGCACATCCGCGAGGCTGCCCGTAATTTCGAGCAGATCAACGGCCAGCCAACCGGGATCGCCGATGAACTCAATTACCACCCATTGGCTGTCGATGCTGCGTCCCACCACTTCGGCCTGATCGCCTTCATTGAGTTGACCGAGAATGGGGTAGTCCATGCTGGGGCCAGAACGCACGTTTTGCAGCGTGCTGGTAATGGTGACGAATGTGCCATCAGGCAGCGGTGTGGCGGTCGGGACGATGACAACCGGGTCTTGCGCGGCAGTGAAGGGGTCGCCGCGCCGGTACAGCGCAATCACTTCGGGAGCGCCGAACTCATTCAGGCGGGTGATGGCGACGTTCTCAGTGGTTTCGCCGTTGGCGAGTGTCGACGGATCGAGCACGCCTTGCAGTCCGCGCGCTTCGGGCAGGGTGAGCAGGTTGGTGCGCAAATCGTTGGGCTGCGCCAGGGCTTCAGCGAGCATGCGAATGGAGTCATAGCCCGCGGCGGCGAGTTCGCTCGGAATTTCGCCATAGGTGCGCACATGCAGATTGACGAAATTGATACTCAGGGTATCGGTAAAGGTGTACGCCCACGTCGTCGTGCCGAGGATGCCGCTGCTCAAGCCATCTGGCAGCACGCTGCCCAAACGCGCCGCATCCGGGTAGATGAACAGCCCGTTCCACGCGCCGGCCTTCAGCGCGGCATACAGGCTGGCGACGGAGGGCACATCACCATACGCGAGAATGGCTTCCGGGTTGGCCGCGATCAGTTGGTCGGCTTGCGTCGCGATCTCACTCGCGTCGCTGATGAAGAGCGTCGGCGAGGGGGCAGCGCCGAGCGTTGAGGCGGAGGTCGCGAAGCCCAAGAGCTGCGCCGTGCTGGCGATATCCAACTGCGCGGTGGCGATGGTGCGCAGGCCGAGCTCCTGAATCAGGAAGGCGGCGAGGGCCTGTCCCTGCACCACATCCGATGCGCGGCTGCGGAAGACGAGCCCGCTCGCGTCGCTGGTGAGCAGGGTGTCACTCGTGGCCGGAGTGATGATCGGTACGCCGAGCGCGACCAACTGCGGTATCAGGCTGATCGCTTCATCATTCGTGATAGGGCCGAGCACCGCTATGACATCCTGCGCCTGCAGCGCCGCGACCAAGCCTTCAGGGTTGTCGCGGGCCGTATCCAGAACGGGCAGCAAGTTGAGCTGCGCTGTCGTCGTCGCTGTGATCGCTACGCCACCGTCTGCGTTGATTTGGCGGACAGCCAAGCGCGCGCCATCCATGAGTGGCCCGCTCGGGTCGTCGATGACGGCAATCGTCAGCGTCGGGATGTCGTTTTGGGCACTCAGCCCGGAGAGAGGAACCAGGAGCACGAGCAGAAGGATGCAGATCAACTTCGTTCGAGGATTTCGCATAGCCTTGTCTCTCTGTTGAATATCGGGTAGATACATTTCATTGTACATTATACTCCAGTTTTTTCGCCTCACTCTCACCGTCTTCTCGACTTGATTTTCGATTTTCCAGTGACTATACTGTCTTACGTTCCGCTTTGTTCTTGTGTAGGACTGAATAATGCAGCGTGAGCGCGTCGCCGACGATATCTACGTCTTTATCAGTGACCAGTACGCACAAGTCAATGCGACGTTGATCACCACGAACGAAGGGGCGGTGTTGTTCGATACGCTCCTGTACCCCGACGAAACGCGCCAGATTCACCGCTATGTCGAACGTCGCTTGGGTACGACCGTCAAAGTCGTGATCAACAGCCACTTTCACGCCGATCACACGGCGGGAACCTGCTTTTTCCCCAACGCGCAGGTGATCGCGCATGCCAAGTGCCGCGATCTGCTGGAACGTCGCGGTCGGGAAAGTTTGGAGCAGGCGAAGCAGCATGTGCCTGAACTGCGTGATGTGGAACTGGTGCTGCCGGATACGACATTCCGGGAAAGCTATCAATTCTCGTTGGGGAATAAGAGCTTTCACCTCTGGTCGACTCCCGGTCACAGCCCGGACTCCGTGGTGTGCCTGGTCAAGGAAGATCGTGTGCTGCTGGCCGCAGACACGGTCATGGCGCTGCCGCATTTTGTCGACGGCAGCTTTGATGAACTGTACGCCTCGCTGCAGAGTCTGCGCGGCGGCAATTACGAGAACGTGATTCAGGGGCATGGCGACATCGTCCTGCGCGGAGAAATCGAAGATCGGCTGAAAAACGACATCGCCTATTTGGATGCGCTGCGGAAAGCCGTCGATCAAGCGCTGGAAAAAGGTCAGCCGCTGGAAAACATCGACATTGAACGCTGCGGCAAAAGCCGCATTCTGCTGCACGGTTCAGCGGTTGAACTGCATCGGCAAAATGTGATGACGCTGGCGGCTCAACGCCGAGAATTGCTGGATGGTACCGATAGGGAGATAGTAAGGCAAACACCATGACGAGTGAGAATGCGCTCACCCCCGAAGGCTACGCGGACCTGAAACGCGAATTGGATACGTTAATCACCGTGCGCCGCCCTGAACTCGCGAAGAAACTCGCCGAGGCCGTGGCTGAAGGCGACCTTAAAGAGAACGCCAACTACCACGATGCGAAAGAACAGCAGGCGTTCATCGAAGGGCGCATCAAGTATCTGGAACATATTCTGCGCACGGCGACCATCATCCAGCGCGAAGGCAAGACCGATGTGGTGTCGCTTGGTTCGATGGTGACGATCATTGAGGAAGGCTACGACGACGAAGAGACCTACAGCATCGTCGGCGCGGCCGAGGCGAACCCCGCTGAAGGCAAAATCTCCAATCTCAGCCCGATTGGCGCGGCGCTCCTCGGCGCGAAAAAGGGTGACAAGGTGCGCGTGAAGACCCCGAACGGCGAAACCGTCGTGAAGATCAAGAGCATCAAGTAGGTACAACATCCGCTGATTGTGTCAACAAAAAACGCCCGGTCATAATGCCGGGCGTTTTGATTCTGTCTGAATTAGGTGATTGGCGTGAAATCGCCGGTACCGCCGAACGGATCATCGTCCGGAGTAGTACGCGGCGGCGGCGCGGGGGGCGGCTGCTGGGGCAGGGGTGGCCGCTGGATGGGCGGCTGTGTCCCATAACCCGCTGGTGTGTAGGGCTGCGGCGCCGGCTGCACTGGCGGCGGTGGCGGCGTGTAGATCGGCTGCGTCGGCGCGGGCGTGTAAGTCGGCTGGACGGGCGGCAGCGGTTGGGTGATGGGGGCGAGCGGCGGCGCGGCTGGTGCGGTCACCGTGGCGGGTGCGCCTGTGCGCGCTTTCTGCCACGCGGCCAATTCGAGCGTCAGCTTCTGGAACTGGCTGTTCGGGATCGGCGTTCCTGCGACATACTGCATTTCGATGATGCGTGCCTGCAGGCGGAGCGCGGCGGTTTCCAGCACGAGGATGGCGCCCGGCTGTGCCAGCACCACATCGCCTTTTTCTTCCAGCTTGGAGCGGACGCCGGGGTCGTTGAAAGCGTGTTCCGAGGCGAAAACCTTGGTCATCGTGCGGACAAAGTCGTCCTTGTCGAACAACCACACTTCAAAGGCGGTCGACGAGCCGTCGGTGGTGACGCCTTCCGCGATCAGTGCACCGGTTTCGCCGAGGAATTTCTCTTCGGCATCCTCAATCGTGAACGAGTCGTCGTAGCTGCCGAAACCCTTGGTGTAGGTCGACATCTTCTGCATCAGCGGTGGGCCGTAGTTATTGGCCGCCGCCGAAAAGTCGGTTTTCTGAGTTTCAAAGGCCTTCTTCGCCGCTTCCCGGTTTTCTTTTTCAGCTTGTCGTACCGGGTCAGGTTTCTGACCGCGCCGCGACAGCGGTTCGATCAAGTTCGGGTAGATGAACATCCCGTAGATGATGATCACGATGGTGACGACGAGCAGGGTCACAATCGGGACAATCAGGAACGGACGGAGGTTATCCAAGGCCGTCGGTTCGGGTGGGGCGGCGGCTGCAGTCGGCTGGGCGGCTTCCGCCAGCGGGCGAATGGCCTGCAGCTTCGCATAATTCTCGGCTTCTTCGGGCGTCGCGAGCAGCGTATCGACAATGCCGAGTGGATTATCCACCTGGCGTAAGGCATCGGTGATGAACGCGCTGGTGTCTGACGTGCGCCCTGCATAGCGATCGGCGAGCAGTTTCACCCATTCATTCTGCCAAGTTTGTTCGAGCGTGCGGAGGTCACCATCGTAATACTGCGTGGGGAAGAGCACATAAGCGCCCAGAAAACCGATCAAAATCCCCAACAGAATTGCGAAGAGGGTCACACGTCGAGGCAAATAGGGCTTGAGCAGAACGACTACCAGCCCGTTATATGTATCTTTTAACCATTGCATACGAGCAGCCTTCCGGGTGAAAGCGCGTCCGACAACGAATAAGAATATAGTACACGAAACGGTAGAAAGCGCAAAGGAAACACAGACAAATGTACTCCCGTAGGCACGCTCTTTTCAGCGTGCTTACGGGGAGTTTAGACTAGACGGGCTCTGCGCTGATGGATGGCAGACGGTCAAGGGAGTGCTTGGTGCCGCAGCTCGTGCATTCGGCGCGCGTTCGCGACGCTTCGACCAGCATCCCGCCGCAGTTGGGGCAGGGCTGCGGGAGCGGCTTTTTCCAACTGGTGAAATCGCAGTCCGGGTAGCGCGAGCAGCCATAGAACGTACGGCCGCGCTTCGACCGCCGGATGATGATTTCGCCGTGGTGCGTTTTGCCGCACACCGGGCAGCTCACGCCAAGGCGTTCCAGCCACGGTTCGGTGTGGCGGCAGTTCGGATAGTCCGAGCAGCCGATGAACTTGCCAAAACGTCCATAGCGAATCACCAGCGGCTTGCTGCAGACGGGGCAGGGGCGGCCAATTTCCTCTTCGGCTTTCATGTCCGGCGCGGTGGCGCGGGCATGCGACAACTGCTGCTGGAAGGGATTGTAGAAATCGCCGAGCATGGGGCGCCATTGGCGCTTGCCGTCGGAAATCTCGTCCAGTTCGTCTTCCATGCGGGCGGTGAACTGGTAATCCATGATTTCCGGGAAGTATTCCACGAGGAAATCGTTCACGACGCGGCCGGTTTCGGTTGGGATGAGGCGCTTGTCCTCACGAGTTACATATTCGCGATCCTGAATGACGGCGACGGTGGGCGCATAGGTGCTCGGACGACCGATACCGAACTCTTCCAGCGTGCGGACGAGGCTCGCTTCGGTGTAACGTGGCGGTGGCTGCGTGAAGTGCTGTTCTGGTATGAGCTGCAGCAGGTCGAGCAGCTCGTCGACCGACATCTCCGGCAGGATGCGCCCTTCGTCTTCGTCCAGCGCAAGGTCTTCGTCGCGTGCATCCTCATAAAGGGCGAGGAAACCGTTGAACTTAATCGTGCTGCCCGATACGCGGAAGTGATACTTGCGTTCGGCGGGCGTCGCCCCGGCGTCGATGTCGACGCGCAGCGTGTTGTAGACCGCGTTTTCCATCTGGCTGGCGACGAACCGCTGCCAGATCAGGTTGTACAGGCGGTACTGTTCGCTCGACAGATTGCGCTTGATGGCATCCGGTTCGCGCATCGTGCTGGTCGGGCGAATGGCTTCGTGCGCTTCCTGCGCGCCTTTGGTCTTGGTCTTGTAGACCGGGGCACGGGCGGGCACATACGGCTTGCCGAAGCGCTTACCGATGTAGTCGCGCGCCTCTTTCTGCGCCTGATGCGAGACGGCGGTGCTGTCCGTACGCATGTACGTGATCAGACCCACCGAGCCTTCCGTCCCGACATCAATGCCTTCGTATAACTGCTGGGCGACCGACATCGTACGCCGCGCGTTGAAGCCCAGGCGTCGGGACGCTTCCTGCTGGAGCGTGCTGGTGGTGAACGGTGGCGACGGCCGCCGTGCCCGTTCGCCGCGTTTGACATCGGCGACCGCGTACTGGCTGTGCTTGAGCGTTTCGAGATGCTGATCGACGGCGGTCTTGGAATTGAAATGCACGTCGTGGTCGCCAATTTTGAACAGGCGGGCGAGGAAGGGTTTACCATCTTCCTTTTTGCCATTCTGCGCCTTGCGCAGTTTGGCGTCCAGCGTCCAGTATTCGTGGGGTACGAACGTCTCGACTTCGCGCTCGCGATCCACGATCAAGCGGACGGCGATACTCTGCACGCGTCCGGCGGAGAGGCGATTGCGCACCTTCTCCCAGAGCAGTTCGCTCACATTGTAGCCGACCAAACGGTCGAGGATGCGGCGCGCCTGCTGCGCATTGACGAGATTCATGTCGATCTGCCGCGGGTGCGAGAACGCTTCCTGCACCGCGCTCTGAGTGATTTCGTGGAAGACCACGCGCTGCACCGGTTTGCCCGTGAGCGCTTCCATATCGGCGGCGGCGTGCAAGTGCCACGCAATCGCTTCGCCTTCGCGATCCGGGTCGGTCGCGAGGTAGATTTCCTGCGCGCGTTCCGCCGTTTCTTTCAGGTCTTTGACCACATCGCGCTTATCATTCAACACGCGATATTTCGGCTCGAAGTTGTTCTTGACGTCGACGGAGAGCTGCGAGACCAGCAGGTCGCGCACATGTCCCTTCGACGCCTTGACCACATACCCTTTGCCGAGGTACTGCCCGACGCTGCGGGCTTTGGCCGGCGATTCGACGATCACTAACTTGCCGACCGGCGCTTTACTGCGTGGCGCTGCCTTTTCGGACGCCTTCGCCGCTTTCTTGCCTTTTTTCGCCGTGGCGCTCTTTTTAGTCGTCGCCTTCTTCCCGCTGGCTTTCTTCGCCGCGGCGGGCTTCGGCTCGATCACGGGTTTTGGCAGGTTAGCGTGTGCTTCGGTTGCGCCCATGCGGAACAAGGTCGTGCCGCACACCGGGCACGACCCCTTGACGCCCGGTGTGCCTTTGCTCGTGAAGGCGGGTTGCGGATTGGCAATTTCCCGTTTGGTCTTGCATTTCACGCAGTACGCCTGAAGTTCAGTCATGCGGGTCTAACCCTCTATAGGTAATTCGTGTTGTCTGTCTCTCGCAGCATCGTGACGACTTTTTTGACGTCCTGTGTGCGTTCTTTGTGGCAGATCATGAGCACATCTTGGGTGTCGACGATCACGAGGTTCTCAATGCCTATGGTGACCGTCAGTTTGTCACTGTAAACCAGTGTGTTCTTTGTGTCAACCGTGATCCGATCTTCCGATGCTCCTTTGAAGCCATTTCCAGAGTCGTCCAAGTCGAGCACATCGAAGAGTGCATCCCAACTGCCGACGTCGCTCCAGCCGATATCGACCGGGATGACGGCCATGTTCTGCGCGCCTTCCATAACCGCGAAGTCGATGGAGATACGCGGAATTTCCGCCCAAATCTCATCGAGTGTGGCGTCATAGTCCGGCGTATCGACGGTGGGCTGCAGCCGCATGATCAGCTCGTGCATCTTGGGCTGCTGGCGGGCGAATTCGCTCATGGCGCGTTCCGCCGTCCAGATGAACATGCCGGAATTCCAACTGTATTCGCCCGAGCGGATGAAGCTGATCGCCTTGACGGTATCTGGCTTTTCGGTGAAGCCGAGCGACTCGTAGCACTGGAAGTCATCGACTTTCTTGATCGCCTGACCGCGCCGAATGTAACCAAAAGCGGTCGACGGCAGGGAAGGCGAGATGCCGAGTGTGACAATGTGCCCGTGCCGCGCCAGCTTGCTCGCCGCGCCCAACACATTGCGGAACATCTCTTTGTGGGCAATGTGATGATCGGCGGTGAGAATGGCGACGACGGCCTGCGGATCACGCTTCTGGATGACGGCGATGCCGAGCGCCGCGGCGGGGCCGCTGTCCCGCCCATAGGGTTCGACGATGAAGTTCTGCGCGGGAATACTGGGCGCGTCCGCCCGCAGTTTCTCGACGTGATTGCGGCCCGCGACGATGTAGATGCGTTCCGGCGGGAAGAGCGGCGCGAGTCGTTCGACGCTCACGCGGAACATGGAATGATCTTCGACGAGGGGGAGAAGCTGCTTCGGCATATCGGCGCGGCTCATCGGCCACAAACGCGTACCACCACCGCCTGCCATGATCATTGCGTAGTTGTGATTCACTTACGGTTTCCTTTCGGTTCGATATTGCATATGCCCAACAAGGCTGATGACGCCTTTTAGTTCCAGCAAGGTGAGTGTGCTGATAGCGGTCGGCGTCGAGAGGCCGCTCAGGCGCACCAAATCGTCCACGTGGATCGGTTCAGCGCTCAGAAATTGCAGCAGCGCCGCTTCGTTTTCATCCTCCGGCGCGAATTCTTGAGCTTGTTCGCGCGTGGTCATCGTCGTATAAGTGACATTGATTTCGCCTAAAATGTCCTCGACCGTCAGCGCGGGTTTCGCGCCATCCTGAATCAAGCGGTTTGCGCCCATGCTCGACGGGTTGAAGATATTGCCGGGGACGGCGAACACGTCGCGCCCCTGTTCGGCGGCAAACGACGAGGTGATCAACGCGCCGCTCTTCTCCGGCGCTTCGACCACCAGCACGCCGAGCGCTAATCCACTGATGATGCGGTTGCGCCGGGGGAAGTTTTGTGCTTCCGGGGGCGTACCGAGCGGAAACTCGCTCAGAATTGCGCCATGCGCTGCAATCTCTTTCGCTAACGCGGCATTATCGCGCGGGTACATCACATCAATACCACAGCCGAGCACCGCCAGCGTCCGCCCACCTGTGTCCAGCGCGGCGCGATGCGCGACCGTATCGACACCGTGGGCGAGCCCGCTGATAATCGTGACGCCGTTAGCGGCTAAGCCCTTACTGAAATACGCCGCGGCATCTTTGCCGTACACGGTGACTTTGCGCGTGCCGACTAGTCCGATGGCTAGACCATCTGCGGGGGTGAGCGTCCCGCGCACGTAAAGCAGTGGTGGCGCGCCGTTAATGGTGCGCAGGAGCACGGGGTACTCATCATCAAGCAGCGTGAGCAGGCGTGCCCCTACACGCTCGATTCTGGCCAGTTCGGCGTCCAGATCTACCCGGTCGCGGAAAGCGATCAGATTGGCGAGCGCTTTGCCATCGAGCCCGTTGTTACGCAGCGTCGCTGGATCCGCATACCACGCGCTCCGCAGGTCACCGAAGGCGTGCAGCAGCAGGTTGAAGCGTTTGAGACCGATTTCGGGGACGAGGCTGAAGCCGAGCCAATAGGGGTGATCGCTCACGGCGTTTCCCGGCGCATGATCTTAGGGTATTTGAGGACAGCATAAGCGCG
The DNA here is from genome assembly GCF_016713355.1 of Candidatus Flexifilum breve. Classification (NCBI taxonomy): domain Bacteria; kingdom Bacillati; phylum Chloroflexota; class Anaerolineae; order Aggregatilineales; family Candidatus Flexifilaceae; genus Candidatus Flexifilum; species Candidatus Flexifilum breve. The sequence continues at coordinate 640,325 of NZ_JADJPI010000004.1, read as the reverse complement.
GGGTATAGAGGCTGTCAAGCGGGAATGCTTAAGCGTCTTCGCCTTGCCCGGGGAGCAAACCTGCCGGGAGGCGCACGATCACCTGCTTGGCGGCGATGTCGGTCTTGATGATCGTCTCCGGCAGCACCGGAACCAGGACTTCGCCATGCTGCGCGCCCTTGACCACGTACACATCATTCGCGCCGGTTTCGAGGACTTCGGTCAGTGTACCGAGGACTTCGCCATCTTCAGTACGAACTTCCAGCCCGATCAGCTCATAAAGGTAGAATTCGCCCGCTTCCAGCGGCACAGCATGTTTCAGGTCGATCATGACGAGGAGCTGGCGGTAGCGTTCGGCTTCGGTGCGATCGTCTATCCCCTTAAGCTTGAGCAGACCATATTCCTGATTCATGCGCATGGATTCGACGTTGTAGGCAGTTACCTTGCCGTTCGGATCCGTGCCGAGATACACGCTTTTGAGCTGACTGATGCGTTCGGGGAAATCGGTGAGCAGACGCACGCGCAGTTCACCGCGCACGCCGTGCGGACGTAAAATTTCGCCTAAAATCAGGTGTTTGGGCTGCATGCCTAGCTGATTTTCAATACGATGCGCTTGTTCTTGCTTTCGCCCGCGCGGAGCAGCGCGCGCAAAGCGTTCGCTACGCGGCCACCCTTGCCGATGATGCGGCCGGTGTCATGTTGGGCGACGTGCAGTTCGATCACGACGGACGAGCCCGAGTCGCGGCGGCGAACTTTCACCGACGTCGGATCATCCACGAGGCTCTTGGCGACGTATTCGACCAGTTCTTCCATCGTCTTGTGCTCCTGTGCAAACCGGGACGCCGTTCAACGCATCCCCATGCTACAAATCATTATACCAAAAAGGACGAGGCATGCCTCGTCCCTACAGATTATCACCATGTCCACCCCTCTCCGCAAGGCGAGGGGGAGGTGAAGCTTAGTTGCCCTTGGGCTTCATGGTGCCTTCGCCAGCGGCGGGGGCATCGTGACGGGTCTTGACGCTGTAATCGCGCGCGGCAGCCGCAGCCGACGCTTCGGCGACGAGCGTTTCGACGGCTTCGCCCTTCTTCATACGTTCAAAGCGATCCAGCGTGCCGGTGCGCTTGAGGATATAGTTCACGGCTTCGCTCGGCTGCGCGCCCACGCTCAACCAGTACAGCGCACGACCTTCGTCGATGATGTCCGTGATCGGCAGGGTGCGGGCATTGTGCGTGCCAATGATTTCGATGAAGCCGCCACCACGCGAAGAACGCTGATCGGCCACGACGATACGGTAGCTCGGCTGACCCTTGAGGCCAGTCCGGCGGAGACGAATACGAACCATGGGTAATGTACCTTTCTAGTTGCGCTCTCAGGCGTCACCTATGGACGGAGAGCCACTGAGAACAAAATAACTCAGTTGCGGAAAGACCGATGGGCGGTCTTAGCGCGGAAATCCGGGGGGCAGGCCGCCACCGGGCATGCCGGGGAATTTGCCCTTCCGAACTTGACTCATCATCGACTGCATGTCTTTGAACTGCTTCAAGACTTCGTTCACATCCCGCACTTCGACGCCGCTGCCCGCTGCAATGCGCTTACGGCGGCTGGCGTTGAGGACCTTGGGGTTTTCCCGCTCGGCTTTGGTCATCGAGTTGATGATCGCTTCCACGCGGCGGATACGTTTGTCGACCTGCTGCTCGTCGATCTGGTCCCGGAAGCGGTTCATACCGGGGATCATGCCGAGCAGGCTGGTGATGCTGCCCATGCGCTTGATCTTCTGGAGCTGTTCCAGAAAATCCTGCAGTGTGAACTGATTTTCCATCAGTTTCTTCTGCAGCTTGATGGCTTCAGCCTCATCGAATTCAGCTTCCGCCTTTTCGATCAAGCCCATCACATCGCCCATACCGAGGATGCGCTGCGCCAGACGATCCGGCGAGAACGCCTCGAACCCGTCGACCTTTTCGCTCGTGCCGAGGAACTTGATCGGCACGCCCGTCACAGCGCGCATCGAGAGCGCCGCACCACCGCGGGCGTCACCGTCGATCTTGGTGAGGATCAGCCCAGTGATACCAAGGCGGCCGTTGAAGCCTTCGGCGATGTGCACGGCTTCCTGACCCGTCATCGAGTCCGCGACGAGCAGGATTTCCGCGGGCTGAGTCCGCCGTTTGATCTCTTCCAGCTCCGTCATGAGGGTTTCGTCAATTTGCAGACGACCCGCCGTATCGACGATCACGACGGCGGCGTTCTGCTCTTTGGCGACCTTCAACCCGCGCGCGACGATGTCCGGCGGTTTGGCGGTTGTGCCTTCCTCGTAGTACGGAACCTGAATCTGCTTCGCCAGCGTGACCAACTGGTCAACGGCGGCAGGGCGATAGGTGTCGGCGGCAATCATGAACGGCGACCGGCCTTCGCGGCGCAGGAACAGCGCCAGCTTGGCACCGGTGGTTGTCTTGCCCGACCCCTGCAGACCCACCAGCATGATCACATGCGGTTTAGTGCTGCCAGAGAAATTGAGCTTCGCGCCTTCACCGAGCGTGGTGAGCAGTTCCTCGTGCACGATCTTGACGACCTGCTGACCGGGCTTGAGGCTCTTAGCCACATCCGCGCCGATGGCACGTTCTTTGACACGCCCCACGAAGTCTTTGACCACAGGCAAGGCAACATCCGCTTCGAGGAGCGCCATGCGCACCTCGCGCATTACCTTGTCTACGTCTTTTTCCGTGAGTTTGCCGACCCGCCCTAAGCCGTCAAAGACGTCTTGCAGGCGGTTTGTAAGCTGCTCAAACATGAGGTCTACCCGTCGAAAAGTCAGCGCTCATTGTAGTGGAGCGAGGGATAAGAATCAAGGTGAGGCTACATTCTGCGTCTGTAAGGTGTGGTAGCTGCGATTGAAGTAGAGCAGGGGCGATGCGCCATCGGTTGGCACGCCGGTCGCGACGACCTCGCCGATCACGATCCAGTGGGTGCTGCCATCGTGGATTTCGCGCACTTTGCAGTCCAGCCAGGCGATAGCATCCGCGAGGATCGGTACACCGGTCACGCCCGTCGTTAGGTTCAGCCCGTCGAAGCGATCTTCCGTGTCGCCGAGCGGCACGCGCCCCGCGAAGCGATCCGACAAATAGGCTTGATCCGCGCCGAGAATCGACACGGCGAATACGCCCGCGCCGGGGATCACCTCGGCGGTGCGGGTATCTTTCTGTAAGCACACCAGAATCGCCGGGGGAGTGAGCGAGAGCGAGTTGAACGCGCTGACGGTCATGCCCGCGCGGCACACTGCGTCAGCGGTCGTCACCACCGAGACGCCGCTCGCCCACAGGCGCATGGTTTCACGTAAATTGTTAGCATCCATCATCCACAGCCTTCATACCAGTACAATTCTGATCTGAGTATAGACGAGAAATGCTTAGCTTCACCTGTTCGTAGGGACAGTTCTATGACGCTTCTAACGCCCGCCTCACCACGGTTTCGTAAAAGGGCTGCACTTCAGCCGTGCGGTTGGGCGAACAGGTAAGCGGCCATCTGCGGCGTGATGTCCGCCAGCGTTTTCACGCCTGCGGCGAATTCCTCTTTGCCTGTGCCGATCACGACCGTGGGTACATCGTTCTCGGTGTGCTTGGTGTGCGATAGGTCTTCCATGTTGCCGTGATCGCTGGTGATGACGATCAAACCTTCGTCGTCGTCCCACACGTCGAGCACGCCGCGCATCACGCCGTCGAAGATTTCGAGGTTGCGCGCGCCATCCGCCACCGTGCCGCGATGCCCGATCACATCGGTGACCCAGTGCGCGAAGAAGGCGAAGCTGTAGCGCCGGGCGATCTCAACCATCTTGATCCCGGCTTCATACGGCTCGTAGATCGGCGTGTCAGTGTAGCCAAGTTCCTTGCGCCAGCCTTCGCCAACCCAATCGACAGCCAAGGCGTCGCCGCTGTAGATCATGTCCTCGCCAAAAAGAGGCAGATCGGCGGCGAAGAGCGCTTCCTGATAGCTGGAGCGGAGCCGTTTGCCGCTGTTGATCGCCTCGTGAAAGCGCGGCGGATAGCCCTCGATGAGCGCTGCTGGCAGGCCGCGCCGCGTCACCTGCTTGAAGAAGTTGTCTTCCATCAGAATTTGGCGGATCGGTGGGTTGGGGCGTGGGCCGTAATGCTCGCCGATGAGCGCGGGGACATTCTTGCCCGTCAAAATGGCCGCCTGACCGCTGGCGCTCTGCGGCTTGCCGGGAGTATCCATGCGCGGATCGGTTGGAACGAAGATGGCACGCTCGCTGACCTGTGCCCCGGTGTCGCGCAGCCAGCGGTGACCATTCGCCAGCGCATCGAGCGTGGGGGTGGTAGCCGCCGCAAACGGGTTCGTGGTCGGGTCGTTCTCCCCCAAGCCGATCCCATCCAGAAATATGAGCAGGATGTGTTTCATGTGGGACAAGTCCCCTTCAATGGCGTAGCCGGAAGACACACAGTGCACTTCCGGCGAGAATATGAGTATCCAATATATAGTAATAACACGAACGCCGGGCGGCAGGTATGGTCAGGGTGAGGAGATCGTGTTGGTTGTCGCTTGGTCAAGCTCCACAGCCGTAGGCGGACTGTTCGCGCGCCACAATTCGCTGCCATCCGCAGCAAACAGGACAAATTCCGGCGAATAGGTGAAGCCATAGATGGCGCGCAGTTCGCGCCCAACCGCCGTGTGAATATCAATGCGCAGTATATTGAACGTGTCGCCCATCGCGGTCACCAACTCGTCGACCGCGGGACGCGCCGCCATGCAGCCCGCGCAGAAGTTGCTGTAGAACTCCAGGAAGGTCGGCTTGCCGTTGCCGATCTGCGCCTGCGCCGCGCCGACGCTTGTGACGTCACTTGCGCCCACGCGGAAGGCGAGGAATCCGCCCGTGAAGACGAGCGCCAGCACCAGAGCCGCGATCAGTGTCGAGCGCCACGCGACATGCCGCCAGCGCAGCACCGCCAAAACGACGACCAGCGTGCCGAGCGCAAAGAGAACATACGAAAACTGATTCGCTATGGTCATCGTTCGCCTATATCAAGAAGGGATTCGTTTGGCGCTCCCGCCCAATCGTCGTCATGGCGCCATGCCCGGAGAGCACGCGCGTTTGATCGGGCAGCGTGAGCAGCTTGTCGAAGATCGACCGCTCCAGCACTGCCCAACTTGAACCCGGCAGGTCGGTGCGCCCGACGCTCCCCGCAAACAGCGCGTCACCGCTGAAAACGATATCTTGGTCGCGCATGTAGAACGCCAGATGTCCCGGCGCATGACCGGGGGTATACAGCGTTTCCAGCTGGATCGCGCCGAGGGTGATCGTCTCCGATTCGGTCGTGAGCAGGCGATCCGGTTCGGCGGCTTCGGGGTAGAGCTGCCCGACAAAGCGCAGACCGGTCTGTGGCAGGTTTTTCAACATGGGGACGGCTTCAGAATGAATATAAAACGGCGCGCCCGTCAGTTCCTTGAGCGCTGCGCTCGCGAGGACGTGATCGAAGTGGGCATGGGTGGCGAGGATGAGCTTGATCGTCCAGCCCGCGTCGGTCGCCAGTTTGAGCAGCAGTTCGGCCTGATCGACAGGATCGATCAGGATGGCATCGTTGGTCTCGGTATCCGCGACAAGATAAGCATTCGTCTGCGCGAGACCAAGCGTCACGTATTTGATTTCGATACTCATGAAACAGCCGCCTCAACGGGTGCAGTGGAGCGCCTACGAATCAGACGCAGCAGTTCTTCCAATTCTTTCATGCGCAAAATCCACGCTGCGGCCAAAAACCCGAGGCCGCCCAGCACGCCTTGCACAGCGATCTGCGCGATCAGGAATGCTTTGCCCCGCTCACCAAGACCGAGCGCTGACCACACCGCGCCGACGCCGAGGATGATGGCCGCCATGACGAGGCTGGCCGCTACTCCCTTGGCGGCTGTAAGGAACAGCGAGCGTTCTTCGATGCCGTGCCAGCGCCGCCGCAGCAGAATCAGGTTGATTGAGACTTCGACGGCGATGCCGAGCGAGTTGGCCAGCGCTAACCCGCCGACGCCCAGGCTCGCGCTGAGCACGTACGCGCCGACGATGTTGATCGCCGCGCCGATGCTCGACGTGATGAAGGGAATCACCGTGTTTTTGTCGGCGTAGAAGGAGCGGGCGGCGATTTCCAACACTGACTGCACAATCAAGCCAAGCGTGAAGAATTGGAGCGTGCTGTAGACAAAGTCGGTCGCGGAGGCGTCGAACGCGCCACCTTCCAGCACGGTGAGCAGCGGTCGCCCCAGCACGAGCAGGGCAATCGACGCAGGAATGGTCGCGGTCAGGATGAAGCGGATCGCGCCCGCCATCGCCTCGCGTTTGCCCTTGAGGTTATCGACAGCGCTCAAGGCGGCGAGCGTCGGGAAGATGACCGTGCCCATCGCCGTGCCGATGAGCGTTTCCGGGATTTGCATGATGCGCCAGCCCCAGCTCAACGCGCTGACCGCGCCCTCGCCCATGTTCGAGGCGAGGTTGTTCATGATGAGCCAGTTGACGCTGAAGACGGCCAGCCCACCGAGCGCGGGCAGCATGAGACGCAAAATGCGCCAGAGCGTTGGGTCGGTCAAACCGAGTTCGGGCGACCATTGGGCTCGCACGCGGATCAGGCCGGGAATCTGGATGCTGAGATGCAGCGCCGCCCCGATCACCGCGCCGATGGCGACGCCGTAAACGCCGAGACTATCTGTTAGGATGACCACGCCGATCAGCAAGCCGACCGAGTACATGATCGGCGCGAGGGCGGGCAGCAGGAAGTTGTTGTAGCTTTGCAGAATGCCCATCAGGATGCCGCTGACCGAAAAGATCAGCGTGCCGACGAGCAGAATGCGCATCATGTCGACGGTTTGCGCCTGCGCGTCCGCGGGGAACCCCGTGGCGATCACATTGCTGACGAGCCACGGCGCGATCAAAAACACCACGGCGCTCACGATGATCGTGAGCAGGAACAGCGAATTGATGACATGGCTGGCCGTCTTCCACGCCTTCGGCTGGTTACCCTCCGCGAGGAAGCCCGCGAAGATCGGGATGAAGGCGAAGGCCAACGCGCCGCCCGCGATCAGTGTGAAGATCAGTTCGGGGATGCTGTTGGCGACGACATACGCATCCCATTCGCTGCCGACGCCGAACTCGCGGGCGACGATGAACTGCTGCGCGAGGCTGACGACTTTGGCCGCTCCAAACGCGACCATGACGATCAGCGTGGAGCGGGCGAGCTGCCGGGTGTTCTGTGCGGCCATGGTGGTTATCCTGCCAGCGCTTGCTGCGCCGGTTCAAAGTTAGGGTTCAGGCGCAGCGCAATCTGATACATAGAGCTCGCGTCATTGGCGCGTCCTTGTTCCGAGTAAACCCGACCGCGCCAGTAGTACGCTTCTTCGATACGCTCGTCACTGTTATTGATCGTGGTCTCCGCGAGGACGAGCACGTCATCGTAGCGCCCCGCGCCGAAATACGCTTCAAACGGCGCGAACTGATACCACATGATGCGGAAGGGTAGGTCAAGCTGGCGGGCGATATCGAAGGCGTTCGCGGCCTGTTCGAACTGGCCGAGGCGCGTGAACGCGGTGCCGACGTTGAACCACGCGAACTTGTCGCGGCGGTCAGCGCGCGCTTCTTCCTGTGCGATTTCCAGCGCGATCTCGTACGAGCGCGGCAGGTCGGCGCGTTCGCCGAGGACTTCGGTCACCAGACTTTCGCGCGGTTGATCGTAAATGGCGATGAACACGCGGTTGAAGGCCTGCCAGTTGGCGTCAAATTCGGCGTAGGGTTCGGGCAAACCTTCACCCGCTTCGCCCGTGCCGAGGTAGCTGTCGTAGATATAGAATACGCCCGCGTTATCGTCATAGCCGACCACCGTCTGGTAGTGACCTATCCAGTCATAGCCTTCCGGCGTATAGGCGGTTTCGATGATCACGGGGATGTTGTTGAAGATCAACTGCTTGAGGAGCTCCATGTCACCGCCGAGGCGGGTGACGGCGCGTACGCCCGTCTGCGTGTTGATGAAGTTGACCATCTCATGCGGGCTGACGTTCTTGTCTTCGTCGACCGGTTTGAGGAAGGACGCGGCGTCATCCTGGGTGCCTTGCCAGCCATAGTGACTCAGCGCCATGGTGATGTTCGCCGGGCCGCAGTTGTTCCAGCCCTGCTGCACGTGTGTGAAACCATACATGCGCGCCGCAAGGGCTCGCGCCGGAGCGGACGCGGCTACAGCGACGACTTCGGTCGGCGCGACAGTGGGGGCAACGGTCGGCGCCGTAGTCGGCGGGAGGGTCGGGGCTGTGGTAGCGGTGGGCGGCGGCGTGAAGGTTGCGGTCGGCACGATGCTTATCGCTTCAGGCGTGGTTTCTTCCGTGGCGGCGACCGTCGGTTCTGCGCCGCCGAGCAGCGACAGCGGGTCAATGCCACTGGTGTTCGGCGCGGCGGTTGGCAGTGCGCCGCCCGCCGGAGTGGGCTGCATCAGTGAGCGGAGGAAACCGCTCATGAAGGGGACTTCGGTGATCATCTGCTCCTGATAGCGCGGGGGCAGGTTGTTGCGGAAGAGCAGCGTGCCGCCAAACGCGGCAACGATCATCAGCCCGAGGACAGCAATCGAAGTCCAGAGCCAGAGCAAACGCGGGAGTGTGCGCCGGAAGAGCACGGCGCCGCCGATCACGCTCAGGAACAGGGCGAGCGCGCCGATCACGGCGTAGGGCAGCAGCGAGGCGAGACGTCCGCTGGAAAAATACGCAATCCCGCCTAATCCGGCGATTACAATCAGCACGAACAAGGTCAACGCCGCCCAGAGCAGCAGCCGCGGCGGCGCATGGAGGTTGGATGCGTGATCCATTGTTGTTTGAGTTCTCAATACATTCTTCCCATAGATATGCCGTTAGTTTGCCACAAAATGTGACTGGCAACCTGACGACTCTCTGACGGTTGCAAACGCGCGGGGTATTATAGCACATTCACACGCTGCGCCGTTGAAACGCTCCGGGCGATCCCGTAGAATGGCGCGCGAGGATAAGGAGATGAGAATGCTGAATGTCGAACTGCATAGCCACACCCAATGGTCCAAAGACTGCCTTATCAAGTTCGAGACGATTCTGCAGATGTGCGATAAACGCGGTGTCGACCGCATAGCCATCACGGATCACAATACGGCACGGGGGGCGCTGGAGATGTGCCGCCGCGCGCCGGATCGGATCATCGTCGGCGAAGAGATTATGACCGACCGCGGAGAGCTGCTGGCCTACTTTGTGCAGGAATCAATTCCGCCGGGTTTGACGCCAGATGAAACTATCCGTATTCTGCGGGATCAGGGCGCGGTGATCAGCGTGTCGCATCCGTTTGACCGCCTACGCAAGGGGGCATGGCTGGAACCAGATCTGCTGGATATCATCGATAAAGTCGATGCGATTGAGATTTTCAATGCTCGCTGTGTGTTCGCCGAAGATAACGTCAAGGCGCTGGCATTTGCCCGACAGCGGCAACTGGTGGGCACGGTGGGGTCGGATGCGCACAGCCGCGGCGAATACGGGCGCGCCGTTATGCAACTTGAACCGTTCGACGATGCAGCGTCCTTCCTCAACGCGCTCAAGCAGGCCCAGCACACCGACCGCTATAGCTCATGGTTCGTGCACATTCACAGTAAAACTGCCAAATGGTCGAAGAAACTCGGGTTGAGCCCGCGGTTATGGGAAGGTGGCTAATCCGCCATGAACAACCGCGCGAAACCGGAATACGGCGCGAGCGGAATCAATTCAAAGGTGATAAGACCCGTTTCCACCAGCGGTAAGGTCGCGAGGGCCGCCCGCGCGGCATCGAGGTCTGCACATTCGAGCATGAGCACGGCGGTGTGCTGATCGCGGTCAAAGTACAGTTCACGGATGACTCCAGCTTGGACTAGTTCCCACGCGCGCCGCGCTTCCGCTTTGAGGTGCGGCGCGAATGCGTCGGCGGGTGTGCCGGGAACTTCCCGTTCGAGGGCTAGAATCTTCATGAGCTCGGCTGTCCAAGGAGCGCGGCTTGCGCGGCGGCGAGCGCCGTGCCGCCGATATCTGCCGCGCGACCGGGGTCATCGCTGTTTTCCAGAATAACGGCGACCGCCGCGCCGTTCGCCCCGCCAAACGTCGCAAAGCCGACGAACCACGCCTGCGAGCCTTCACCCGAATAGGCGATTGACGCATGTCCGCCGATATCAATGCCGGGACGCCCGGCGTTTTGGGCTGCGCCAAAGGCGACCGCGCCGCGCATCAGGTCTTGCAGGCGGCGGGCGCTGTTGGTGGTCGTGATCGGAAGGCTCGCCCGCGCCGTGCGCACATCGATCCATGCGCCATCCGGCTGGCGCGACTGTTGGAGCAGGTACGGCTGCGGCGCGTTGCCGTCGTTAACGATGCCCGCCGCCATGAGCGCCATGGAGAGCGGCGTCACGGTGAACTGCCCCTGACCGAGCGCCGTTTCCAGCAGGTTATCAGGTGTGAGGCGCAGCGTCGACGGAGTACTGGTCGGCGGCGGTTCAAACCCGGCGAGAAGCGGCGACTCGTTCAGGCGAAAGGTCATCAGCACCGTGTTCAAAGTGTCAACGCCAATCGGATCGAGGATGTCGGCAAAGGCGCGTGGGCAGGCGAAGGCGTAGGCCTCGCTCAGGGTGAGCTCAATTTCCGGCAGGCGTACCGCGCACGCGAGATTGAGATCGCCGAGCGGGACGGGCTGCGTTGCGCTCGCATCAACCGTCTCCAACGGGATGTTGACGAGCATAGCTGCGGCCAGCAGCGGCGTCTGCAACGCTGCACCGGGTTGGTACTGACCTTGGAGCGCCCGGTTGAAGAACGGATTCCCGGGCGCGCCGATCAAGGCGTCCCAGTTCTCGTCGAGCGTATTTGGGTCGTAGGTGGGCAGACTGGCGAGCGCTAGGACTTCGCCATTCGGCACGCCGATCACGATGACTGCGCCTGTTTGCCCCGCCAACGCGGCGGCGACCGCTTCCTGCACTTCAAGATCGAGCGTCAGGCGCGCATCCGAGCCCACCTGTGGACGATGCATCAAGCCGTTGAGCAGCGCATCTCCGGTCGAGGTGACCTGATCGGTGCCGCTCAGCAGCGCATCGTAGGCTCCTTCGATGCCGCTCGATCCGTAGCGATAGCTGTAATAGCCGAGCGCGCTGTACATTGCGGGGTAGCGATAGCGGCGCGTGACAATACCATCCGCGCTTTCGGTGTACGCTAACACATGATCATTCCGGTCGACGAGCGCTCCACGTTCGATGGCGCGTTCGGCTTCCACGCGGCGCGGGTTGTCGGCCCGGCGCAGAATGGTGTCCGGTCCGGTGATGCTCCAGTAGGCCGCCGATAATGCGACGATCCCGAACATGAACAGCAAACCGACCAGCAGGCGGTTGATCTCGCGGCTAAAACCCATCACGTTTCTCCCGCCGAGAGCTTCAGCAGCAGCCCCACCATGATGAAATTTACCAGCAGCGAGCTGCCGCCGTAGCTGAAATAGGGCAGCGTGACCCCTGTGAGCGGAATCAGCTTGAGGACGCCGCCCATAATCATCAGGCTTTGTACGGCGAGCACCACGCTGAGGCCGACTGCCATCAGCGCATGGAAGGGGCGACCATTCTCTTTGACGGCGATGCGTAAACCGCGCATGACGAACATCAGCACGCAGGCGATGCACACAATCACGCCGAGCAAGCCCCATTCTTCGGCTAATGCCGCGAACACGAAATCGGAATGCACCACGGGGATGAACGTCGGTGAACCTTGCCCGACGCCCTGCCCGAAGATGCCGCCCGCGCCGAAGGCCAGCAGACTCTGCACGATCTGGAAGGCGCGGTTGTCAGCATCCGGCCACGGATTGAGCCAGATGTCGATGCGCAGCTGCACCAGCGGGATGTACTGGTAGGCGAGCACGCCGGCGATGAGCACCAGCAGCGCGCCGCCGATCAACAGCGGGGTGTAGCCGCTGGCGACATACAACAGGGTGAGAAACACGAGGAAGAACAGAATCGCCGTGCCGAGGTCGCGCTGCCAGATCAGAATGACGACCGACAGTCCCCACATCAGCAGAATGGGGCCGAGGATGCGCGGGGATAGCCGCCGTTGCTCAACCCCTGCGAACGCGCGCAGCGCCGGGTACTGCTCGGCGAGGTAACTGGCGAGGAAGGCGACGAGGATCACCTTGAGCGCTTCCGACGGCTGGAAGAAAAGCGTCCCGAAGCCGAGCCACAACTCCGGCGCGCCCGCTTGCCCAGAGGGGTTCGTGCCGAGCACAATGGTCGCGACGAGCAGCCCCAACCCGAAGACCAGCAGGGTATAGCGGTAGGCACGCAGCCAGAACAATATGCGCGGCACGCTGACCACAATCAGCAGCGCCGCGGTTGAGACGATCAGCCAGAGCGCCTGCCGTTCGGCGAAGGGCGGCGCGAGGCGCTCGATCAGAATTAGCCCCCAACCGGACATGAACATCGCCAGCGGAAACAGCAGCGGGTCGCGGTTGGGCAGGCGCCGATGCAGATACAGGCTGCCAAGCACGGCGCAGACCGCCCACGAGAGCAGATGCAGCCAGTTAGCGGGCAGCATCTCTCCGCGTGCCAAACTCAGCGCCAGCGTGCTGATGACGATGAACAGCATCGACACGCCTAGCAGCGCGAATTCAGCGCGGCGGCTTTCCGTCGGCGCGAACATCAGGCGAACAAGCGCCCCACAATTGGACGCATCTGTTCGAGAACGTCCGCCGGGATGCGTTTGGGGTCGGTCATGATGGCATTGTCGAGCGCGCGGTGACAGGCGCAGTCGCGGTGCTCATCTAGGGCGGCTACAGCGTTGGCGACCGCGTTCTGCGCGATGGCCAGATTATGGTGCATGGTGGCGATCACCTTGTCGACGGTGACGGCTTCTTCGCTGATGTGCCACACGTCGTAGTCGGTGACGTGCGACATGGTGACGTAGCACATCTCGGCTTCGCGGGCGAGGAACGCTTCCGGGCAGGTCGTCATGCCGATGATCGACATGCCCCACTGGCGATAGACTTCGCTTTCGCCGCGCGTGCTGAAGCGCGTGCCCTCGATGGTGATATACGCGCCGCCGCGATGCACATGTCCGCCCGCTTTCTCGACCGCATCCGCCGTCACCTCGTTGAGCTGCGCGCAGAAGGGGTCGGCGACGGAGACGTGCGCGACCATACCCGTATCAAAGAAGGTGCGCGGACGGGTGCCGCGGGTGTGGTCAAACAACTGGTCGGGCAGCACAATGTCGCCGGGGGCGTAGTCTTCACGCAGCGAACCGCACGCATTGACAGCGATGATCTGCTTGACGCCGAGCATTTTCAATGCCGCGATATTGGCGCGGTAGGGGACGGTCGACGGCGTGAACACGTGCCCGACGCCGTGGCGGGGCAGGAAGGCGACGCGCTTGCCGCGGAGTGTGCCAATCACAATGTCCGCGCTGGGCTTACCGAATGGGGTATCGACCGCGACGGTCGTCACATCGGTCAGTTCGGGCATCTGGTACAGACCAGAGCCGCCGATCACGCCGATCAAAATGGGTTCAGTCATGGGATCGCATCCTTAGAGCGTAGCTTTGATCACGCCGCCATCGACCGGGAGCGCGACTCCCGTGATGTACCCGGCGGCAGGCGAACACAAAAACACAGCAGCGTTAGCGAATTCGTCGGGGGTGGCGAAGCGGCGCAGCGGGATGTCGGCAGAGGCCTGCGCGCGTTCGTCGGCTTCGCTCGTGCCATTTTTGACCGCGCGCGCTTCCATCAATTCGGTGATGCGGATGGTTTCCGTGCTGCCGGGCAGAATCGCATTGACGCGAATCCCCTGCGGCCCCAACTCCTGCGAGAGCGTCTTGGTCAAGCCGACGACTGACGGGCGAATTGCGTTGGAAAGCGTCAGGTTGACGATGGGCTGCTTGACCGACATCGACTGTACAGCGAGGATCGCCGCGCGCTTGGACTGCTTGAGATGGGGTAGGGCCGCTTTGATCAGACTAACGACGCTGAACACGATCAGCTTCGTCGACTGCTCCCACTGCTCTAGGTCGAAGTCTTCAAAAGTGCCGGGGGGCGGTCCACCCGCATTCGTTACCAGAATGTCCAGCCCACCGAGCATGTCGGCAGCGTTGCGGACGAGCTTGGCCGCTTGGACCGGATCGCTCACGTCGCCGGCGAGCGTGAAGACGGGATTGCCCGACTCGGCGTTGATTTCGGCGGCGGTCGCTTGCAGTTCGGCCAGGTTGCGGCTGTTGATGACGACGATGGCGCCTTCCAAACTAAAGCGGCGGGCAGTGGCTTTGCCCAATCCCTGACTGGAGGCGGTCACCAGTACTTTGGCGTTGCGGAGGCCTAAATCCATGCGTTAATGCTCCAAGTCGAGGCGAAAACGACAACTGCCGATGCCGATCACATCCCCATCGGTGATGATAATGGGCTGCGTGACGGGGATATCATTGATCGTAGTGCCGTTGCGGCTCTGGCGATCTTCCAGCCACCACTGCCCGCCGCGATACGCGACCAGCGCGTGTTCGCCGCTGGCGAAGTCGTCGTCAATGGTAATGGTGTTGGTGGGCGACCGCCCGATGCTCGTGAGCGGCAGCAGCGCGTAGACCTGCCCGGCGATCTGTACGCCATCCAGTTCTTCGACGGCGACCAAGCGCCCATAGGCGCGGCGGCTCGACTCCACATGGATCAGCGCGCTTTTATAGTCGCGCCACATCACGAGGAACAATATCGCGAGCACGGCGAGCAGAATCACGCCCGCCAGCAAACGGAGGATGAACAAGACGGCGTCGGTGGTCACTGTGGCTCATTGATCCCGGTATCGCCGGGAACGGTGTCTTCCCAGTAGACGAGTTGGGTTTTGCCGAGGCGGATGACATCCCCGGGCTGTAAGCGGTGTTCGCGTACGGCGACATCGTTGACGCTGAGGCCGCTGGCGCTGTTGGTATCGAACAGCGTGTAGCGCCCGAAACGCAGCCGGAGCTGCGCGTGATGCCGCGAGCAGTAGGGATCATCCAGCACAATATGGTTATCGCGTCCGCGCCCGAGGTTGATGATCGCGTCGCGCAGCTTGACCGTCTTCTGGCCATTGATGATCAACTGGGGATTATGCGGCGCGGGTTCGTCGCGCGGGGTGTCGATACGCTCCATGACCGCGGTCGAGTCCTGCCGCTTGTCGACGTGCTGCGTCTGCACTTTGAGTTCGTTCGCGGCATAGTCGGGATCGGCGATGATCTGGATGATCGGCGTGTTGTTGAGACGGTAACCCGACTGCGCGGCCAGTTCGATGATGTGCTGAACCAGCAGCGTCCCGAGCGACGGCTGCCGCGTAAGCAGGTGATATTGCACATTGGGGTTCATGCGGATCGCGTACTGATCCGGCGCAAAGGGGCGCGGATCGCCGTCCGTCGCCTGCCAGAGATCGTCTTCCATCGCGCGCACAACCTGCAGGGCAATGTCATGGGCACTGATCGTTTTGCTCAGCAGTTTGGCGAACGCGCCTTCGATCAGCCGCTCAAGCTGCGTTTCAAACCGGGATAGACCTTGATCATTCATGCCGGGCATTATAACCGAGGCCGCTAGTCAGCGGCAACGCGGGGAAATTGGAGAATCCTAAACGTTGGGAAAACGGTGGGGAGAGATAATCCCTATGAATCGTAGGGGCGCACGGCCGTGCGCCCCTACGATTCATAGGCTGAAATTAGTTCGACGAGCCGGTCAGCGAGAGAGCGGGCGAAGTTGGCACGTGGTTCGTCCACGCATCCAGAATTTCGACCGAGGTAGTCTCCGCCGCGCGCAGATCGTCCAGATAGACGTTCACCTGGCGGGTCTGCTCGTTGTCGAGTTCGCTGCCTTCCAGTTCGCGTTCTTCACGAGCGCGCACCTGAATAATGTGATAGCCGAACTCCGTCTGCACTGGGCCGACGATGGCACCGATTTCGGCGGTGGTCACCGCTTCCCCGAATTCCGTCACGAAGCCGCTGACCTGCGACCAATCGAGTTCGCCGCCGCGCGCACCGCTGCCGGTGTCGGTCGAGAGCTGGGTCGCCAGCGCCGCAAACGATTCGCCGTTGTTCAGCGCGTCAATCACGTCCTGCGCGAGTTCCGGCGTGTCGACGAGGATGTGGCGGGCATTCACCCACAAGCCCGTCGTCTTGCCTTCCATCAGCGCTTCGCCCAACTTGCTGCGCAGGAGCTGCGTTTCAAAGTAGGAGCGGATTTCGCTGTCACCGAGGCCAGCCGCGCGGCGCAGATAGCTGAAGAAATCTTCGCGCTGCGTGTTGAACTGGTCGGCGCGTTCCGTCGCATTCGGCGTGTTGGTCGGCGTCGCCGAGGGGAACGCGGTCACCGTCGGCGCAGGCGTGAATTCCGGCGTCGCGGTCGGCGGCGGGGTCGGCGTGCTGGTGGGCACGGGCGACGGTGTCGGCGAGACGAACGGGGTGGGCGTGAGCGTGGGTTCGACCGTCGGTTCGGCAGTCGCATCGGCGGCGTTCGGGTCGAAGCCGAAATAATCCTGAATTTCCGCGTCGATTTCTTCCGCCGTCACGGTGATGCCGCGTTCAGCTGCCTGCTGGCGCACGAGTTCATCGTCCACCATTTCGTTGATGATGCGGTTGCCCAACTGATCCGGCACCTGCATTTCGTTGAGCCACGTGCTGTACGGCGCTTGCGAGAACAACTGCTGGTTGATCTGGTCGTCGGTGGCGCCGAACTGGCGGTACAGCGCGACGGCCTGATTCAACTGGTTGTTGAGGATGGCGCGTTCCAACCGCACGCGGTTTTCGAACTGCGCGACCGTGATTGTCGTGCCATTGACGGTTGCAACAGCCTGATTCGGCGTGATCAGCGTGTCGACCAACAAGGCCGCAACGAAGATGATTGCCGCGATCCCAATCACCAGCCCCACACCGAGGATCACGAGGCGCTGAATCGCCGCTTCACGCTCGTGCTTGTGTTCGTAATCCGTTTTGAGAAGCCGCTGCAGCGCGCCCTTCGGTTCTTCTTTTTTCTCTACGACTTTTTTGGATTGACCGGGCTTGGGCATCCCTGTCGTTTGACTACGCTTGCTCATGCGTACTCCTAATCATGCAGGCTACTATGCCGGGGCGCAGCCAACCGCGTCCCAACGTCGTCCACGTGATCCACTTATAATGACGATTTAAATGAATGTGCCGGAGGTGAGTCCGGCACAGGTGAGTTATTCCGTGATGATGATGAAGGGGAGCAGCGCCATGTGCCGTGCGCGCTTGATCTCCCGCGCCAACTGCCGCTGGCAGCGCGAGCAGTTGCCCGTCTGACGCCGCGGCTTGATCTTGCCGGTTTCGTTGATGTACTTCTTCAGCGTATCAACGTCTTTCCAGTCAAAGCACTTGCCATCGGGGCAGTAGTTCTGCGTCCGGTAGCGACCGCGGCCCATGCCACGTTCGCCGCGGTCACCACGATCCCCACGCTCTTCACGGTCTTCACGACGGCCGCGGCGTTCGCCGCCATCGTCACTGTCGAAATCTCGGCGATTGTCGTTATCGCTCACAGGTAGTCTCCTGACATGTCCTTAAAATGCGTAATCACTGCCATCACTGTCGTCATTGACGTAGTCGAAGTCGCTGTGATGTGGACGACGGTCTCCCAGTAAAATCATCTCGTTGGCGACGAGTTCGGTCCGGAAGTGCTTCTTGCCGGTTTCATCTTCCCAACCCCGCGTCTGCAGGCGACCTTCAACGTACACCTGCTGATTCTTGCTGAGGTGGGCTTTGCAGATTTCGGCGAGATTGCCCCAGGCGACCACGTTGAACCATTCAGTTTCTTCGCGGCGTTCGCCTTCGGCAGACACCCACGTGCGGCTGGTGGCGACGCTGAAGCTTGTCACCGGGCGACCGCTGGGGGTGTAGCGCATTTCTGGATCCCGTCCTACATAACCAATGATGATGACTTTATTTAGACCGCGTCCCATAACAACACACCTCTACTCAAAACAACAGATTGGGGAGGGTTATTCGTCGGTACGCACAATAATATAGCGTAAGATGAACGGCGAGAGGTTGAGACTGCGTTCCAGCTCCGGCAGGCCGCGCGGTTCGATCTGCGATTCCATCAACACGAAAAAGCCTTCGCGCTGCTTGTCGATTTCGTAAGCCAGCTTACGCCGACCCCAGCGGTCAATCTTCTTGACTTCGCCGAGCTGGTCGGTTTCGATCCAAGCGCGCACCTGATCAATGGTGTTGTTCACCGAGTTTTCGTCTGTAACATCCAGACGCACGATAAAAGCGACTTCGTAAGGTCGTTTCACTCTGAGTTACCCCTTCCCTGGGTTTGCCCTGAACCAGACGCGAGGGTGCCCTGGCACAAAGCGGAAAGAACATAAGATGGGTTATGGGCAGCATCATAGCGGATGGAGGGGGCTTTGACAACGGTAGATTATGATGGCATGTGATTTTTGAAAGGTGTGGCGGCCCACAAACAAACTGGGGTCGTGATGCTTGTGGAAACGAAAACGCAGACACGTAAGCTCTACTTGCTTGGGGAGGGGCGCGCAGCCGTGCGCCCCTCCGAGGAACCATGTGGTTTCAGTACGCAGGCCTGCATCAATCGACAGGGCCGCGGAACTAGATTTGCGGAGTCGTTCGCAGCGTCGGCGGTGTCTGCTGCTCACCCGCTTCGATGGCGAGACGGGACGAGGCCAGCGCGAGCGCGACTACCAACCAGAACAGGGTGATTGACGCCTGGAAGTCAAGGCGGAAAAAGTAGAGATCGGCTGTGGCGTTGATGAGCGCCGTCAGCAGCGCGGCGTGATAGCCAAGGTGAATCGAGCGCAGTTCAGGGTTGTCGCGCACATACTGCCACGCGCGGCGACCATAGGCGAACACGCTGCCGAGGGTCAGCGCGAATAACCCGACACCAATCAAGCCGATCTGGTTGGCCATAATCAGGTACATGCTGGCGACATCGGTGTAGATGTCGTTATCCGGCGTCCCGGTGAAGCCGACGCCCGTGAAGGGGTAGCGGCGAATCAGCCGGAAGGCATCGGTGTACTCGCCGATGCGCATTTGCGTGGAGATGTCGCCCGCCGTGAAGGCGTTGATGAAATGCCCGACATAGGCTTGGGTTTGCGGAAGGATGAGAACGAGCGTGCCACCCAATGCAATCAGCGTGATGAAGCGGCGGTAGCCTTTCACCTGACCGATGAACAACAGGCCGATGGCGAAAGCCAGCAGGGAGGCGCGCGACAGCGTCAGCACCAGCGCCAAGCCGACGATGCCGAGCACGCCCCACGCGATCCAGCGCGAGCGCAGCACCGGACGCCGCGCGAACACCTGCGGCGCGATCATCGTGGCGGCGACGGCGAGAAATCCACCGAGCGCATTGGGATCCACCCACGTGCCGATGGCGCGTTCCGCGTCGGCAGGATTGTCTTCAATATAGCGGATTACGCCGCCATTGGGATAGCCGAAACGGGCGAGGCGTACGAGCGTGCGTTCGGCGACCGCATCATTCATCGCATACAGGATGAGCGCGACAGTCGCTTGTGCGCCGACCGCGATCATCACCGCGAGGACGAGACGGCGCAGTGCGGCGGGTTCGCGCAGCAAATCGACAAGTACGAATACCATGCTGATACTCAGCAGCGTTTCGGCGAACTGGCGGGCGATGGCGGGCGTCGGCATGGCATAGCGCAAGCCGAGCACAAAGCTGATGATCAGCCACAACAAATAGAGCAGAATCGCGCCGTGCACGGGCGTCAGCCGAAAGAAGTGACGCTTGCCCGTCATCCACTGGAAAGCGTAGACGAGGAAGAACGCGCCCATCACGGCATCCATGAAGGTTGGCGTGAAAACGATTTTCACCGGGAAGGTCGCGAACGGCACGAGCGCCATGACCGCGATCACACCGTAGAGCGCCGCGTTCACGTTGGTGATGACATACAGGCCGAGCATGACGCCGACGATCAGCCCGAAGGCGATCAGCGGGTCGAATACGGCGATCAGCAAGCCGGTCACGCCGCCGAGCACGCCGAGCGCCGTGCCGATCAGCAGGGCGTAGGCGCGGCGGTCAAGGCGCGCGATCCAGTCTTGCAGGGGATTAGTCAGATACAGCATAGTTCATACTCTCTGCCGTCGTTATGTAAACGCTCAAATTCCGGTACACTGAATGCCAAACTCGGTTTGCGCTCTGTGAGGCGGAAAATTGGATTTCGGTCAACTGTTGGTTCTGTCCTGTGTCCTGTCGTCGCTAACCTTACTGATCATCGGTTGGCTGATTGTGCGCAACTTCCCGCGCTTTCTCCGCAACCTGCCGAACTACAGCGCGCCGAACACGGATGAACTCCAGCGGATGTACGAGCAGTTGGTCGCCGCTCATCCCCATGATACCCAATCACAGCGCGTTCGCCGCATTATAAACCGTTATGCCATCCGTCAAGGGATCGTTGGCGCGCTGACCAGTTTTGGCGGTTTGCTGGAACTGCCGCTCGGTCTGCTGATTGACCTCGTCTATTCGGCGCGCTCAACCTCAGCGATGTCGTATTTCATTGCGCAGGTGTATGGCATTCAGGATGAGGCGCAAGCGCTCAATGTCAGCCAAATGCTGATGCTGCGCCACAAGCTAGTCACGCCCGATCAACTGATCATGTATCAGGAACAGTTCGCGGGCGCGGCCTTTCAGCGGTTGCTGCGGACGATTCTCCTCAAAACGGTGGCCAAGGTGATTCCGGGCGCAGGCGCGGTGATCGGGTTTCTGGTGAACTGGTCGACCGTGCAGTTGTTTGGTCGGCTGGCGGACGCCTACTATTCGAAGAACCTGCACGCATTGGTAGAACAGGGCGTTGGGACTATGTCCGCCGTGGTCGGACGAAAGCCGCAACCGCCAGAACCAGCAAACTGATCCACGTTACGAGGCTGAGAAGCGCGCCAATGCGGTAACTCAGCGGGTCGAACACGAGCTGCACCGTCGAGTCGCCTGCGGGTACAGCGACGGCGGTCAAACCGCCATACGCCCGCTGAATCGGCGTTGTGCTGCCATTGACGGTCGCCTGCCAGCCAGGATACTGCGGCAGTGCAATCGACAGCAGCGCGGGCTGCGGCGAACTCGCACTCATCTCGATCAGTTCCGGCTCGAAGCGCGTGACAATCGCTGGCAGCGACTCGCCGCCGTTTAGTTCGACGGGTGCATCATTTTGCAGCAGCAGCGTTTGACGCGGATCGAACCCCGCGTCAGCGAGGATGCTGTAGGCTTGTGCGTCGTCGCCCATGATCGCGGCAGAGTACATCAGCAGGGCGAAGGGGCGCGGGTTATCGAGACGGTGGATGTTGATGTCACCATAGCGATCTGTCCCGGTGCCGACAAGTTGGGCTGACACGGGTAGCTCCGCCCAATCAGAGTAGACGTAACGCACGGCAAACAGTTCCCATGTCCGTGCGTCGGGGAGAGCGCCTTCGATCAGGCTGTAGGCGCTGCCCAGCCACAATGGACTGATGCCATGAATATCCTGCACGCCATATAAACTACCGTAATTGTCGCCGAGACCGCGGAAACCATCAACGCGGAACACGCCGTCGGTATCGGCCAATACCTGCGCGACGTGCGGCGGTGGGCTGATGCTGATTTGCATATCGGCGGGCACTGGGTCATAGACAGGTTCAGCATCCATGTTGATCGTGAACAGTTCGAGCACGAGCAGGGCGGCAATGCCCCACACCCACGCCGGACGCGCATACCCAGTGATGCTCGGCACGAGAAGCGCCAGCGCGCCGACAACGAGGGTCACGAGCGTCACCACGCTGATGACGCGTCCGAAGGCGTCGGGCTGACCGATCCACAACACGAAGACCAGCGCGGTGAACAGCAGCGCCGCGCGGACAGCCGTATTCAGCCAGACGCGCAACCGAAGCGCGGCGGGATAGTCCGTGGTCGTGTCCCATTGAGCAAGGCGGGTCGCGCCCAGACCCGCGAGGATCGCGAGGCTGTTGACGACCAGATAGGCAGCGCGTTCCTGACCCCGGAAAAACCGCAGACCGGGCAGTACGTTGTACAGCGCCGGGAAGACCGCGCTGTTGCCACCGAAGCTCCACAGCAGACCGATCAGCGCGACGACACCCCAGAACCACGCGCCCGATACGCGCCGCCACAGCGCGATCAACGCGAAGAACAGCCCGGTCACGCCGACATAGAGCGGCGAAAACATGCTTAGGATGGTGGGGTAAATGAATTGAATGACGTCCTGAATCGGGAAGCCGTTGCTCTTGGCGTCGTAGCCGAATTCAGCGCGCGTGGTATACAGTAGGTATTCGAACCCGGGGAGCAACTGGACGGCAGCCAGCCCGAAGGCGATCAGCCCGAAGACGGCGCAGCCCACTATCCACAAGGTGAACCGCCAGCGCCGCTCGTATATGCGCCAGCCGAAGTAGGCGACGAGCAGATAAGTCAGGAAGAAGCTGGTTTGCGGGTGTCCCGCCATCCATGACAGGCCGAGCGCCGCCCCGGTGACGATCAGACATTTGAGGCCGAGGCGGTCATCCCGTGTCGCTTCGTAGATACCCAGCGCGGCCAGTGGCAGGTAGATGCCCGCTTCGAGCAAGGCGATTTGCAGCGGTGGATAGCCGCTCAAGAAGCCGCCATAGCCGGCTACGATCGCGGCGACAAAACCGCCGAGCACGCTCCCGGTGACGCGGCGCACGAACAGGTACATTAGGAGCGTGAAGGCGAGGACATGGAACGTCATTTCCAGTTCCAGCGCCTGATACGTCCAACCCCCGGCAAGCCGAGCCAGCGTGATCGTCAGTAAGCGCGGCGGGTAGAAGACGGCGGCCTGTGTATCCGCGATAAAGGGAAGACCGCCATTGTTATAGGGATTCCACAGGGGCACTTCGCCCTCGGCGAAGCGGCTGTACTGGTAGCCCGCGAACGTCATAAACTGGCCGGAGAAGTCACCCGATCTGAGCGAGGCTTGATCCGCGCGCACCGGCGTGAACAGCCGCCAGAAGAACAGCAACCACAGCGCGATCAAGGCGATTACGGCGAGTAAATCGCGGCGGCGGTAGAGCGTGGCGGAAGAAATCATGCGGATCGTAGCCCAATCATCGGTGACCAATAGACCGTTTCCAGTGTACCCACATCCGCGCAGACGTTACAATAGGCGTTCGGATACCATGATAGAGAGGTCTTCTTGAGTCGATTGGGTCGCCTGTTACTGCTGTTGATCGTCGCCGCCGCACTGGTCGGCGTGGTGTGTGTCGGCGTAATTTTCGTCGCGACGGGCGGCAACCCCGTCGATGGGGTACAAACGGCCTTGATTCGCTTACGTTTGGCGGGTCGCGAGGATGATCTCAATGCTGCCGCGGGGAGCAACCCCGATCCGGTGCGTTTCACGGTCGCATCCGGCGACAGCCCGCGCGCGATTGCCGGCAATCTGCTGGCCGCCAGCCTCATCACCGATGCCGACTTATTTGTCGACTACCTGCGCGCGAATGACTTGGATACCGAACTGGAAGCGGGAACGTATTTCATTCGCCAGACGCAGACCATTTCCGAAATTGCGTTGGCGCTGACCGATTCGCGCAACAGTGTGATCAACTTCACGATCATCGAGGGGTGGCGGATTGAAGAGGTCGCTGACGCTATTGACCGCAACCCGCTGTTTGGCTTCACGGGCGCGGACTTCCTGCGTGTAGTCGGCGCAGGCGTGCAGTTCGACCCGGCGTTTGTATCGCAGGTGGGCATGCCGGTCGGCGCATCGCTGGAAGGCTTCCTGTTCCCGAATACTTACCAGCTTCCGCCGGATATCACGGCCTTTGGTCTGCGCGATTTGCTCACCGAAGAGTTCTTGCGGCAGGTGGGTTCGAGCGCGTTTGTACGCGCGGCGCAGCAGAACCGCACGCTGTTTGAAGTGGTCACGCTGGCGTCGATTGTGCAGCGTGAGGCGATTCACCGTGAAGAAGACCCGCAGATAGCGGGTGTGTACCTCAACCGTTTGAATATTGGCATGAAGCTGGACGCTGACCCGACCGTACAGTATCCGCTCGGTGGGGCGGGGAACTGGTGGCGGCAAATTACGCAGGCAGATTATCAGGGCGTGATCTCGCCGTATAACACTTATCGCGTGACCGGATTGCCGCCGGGGCCGATTGCCAACCCCGGCTTGTCGGCGATCAACGGCGTGCTCAACCCGACGCCGAGCGATTATTTTTTCTTCCAAGCGGATTGCAGCGGCAGCGGCTATCACAATTTCAGTGAGACGTATGAAGAACACCTGTCGAAGAGCTGCTAAAGCCACCTCACCCCTCAGTCCCCTCTCCAGAGGGAGAGGGGAAGTTCCCCCTCGCCAACCGGAGAGGGGGCTAGGGGGTGAGGTTCGCGTATGGATAAGTGCGCTTACGCTTGCCCTCCTTCTGTCCGCGTGCGCGGTGACGCGTACGCCGACCATGTACCGAGTCGCGCTGCTCGCGCCGTTCGAGGGGCGCTACCGGGAGATCGGTTACAACGCGCTGTATGCAGCCCGGTTAGCTTTCACCGAAAGCGGATTCGCCAACGTCGAACTCATGCCGATTGACGACGGGGGCAGCGTAGCCACGGCGGTCTTGCGCGCCCAAGCGCTGACCCACGACCCACAGGTGATTGGGGCACTCATCCTCGGCTACCAAGCCGCGGATTCGCAAGTGCAAGCGGCGTTGGAGGACATTCCGGCGATCATGGTCGGACGCTGGACGGAGACCCGCGCGGCTGACAACGTGTATATTCTGTCAGCCGCGGAGATTGACACCCCGCTGGATGCAGTCACGGATGAGATTGACACTCCTTATCTTGGTGGTGACGTGTGGATGCTCGAAGGCGCGCGGTTGCTGCGTGGCTCGCTTGATGGGATCACAGTGGTGACGAGCGGATCAATCCCCGATGCGAACTTCGCGGAGCGCTATGCGGCGGGCAACCAGTTCGCGCCTGACCCGAATCTGCTGGCGACGCTGACCTATGACGCGACGGCGTTTCTGATCGAAGCGGCGAGCACGGGCGAACGCGCGGCGGCGTGGCGACTACTCGGCGAGGGGCAGCATAACAGCCTCAACGGGGTGATCGCGTTTGGCGACGATGGCTATTGGATCGATGCGCCCATCCATCGCTACCGTTTTGAAAATGGGGTTTGGGTGAACGCCGAGGCGTAGGGCGCACGGCCGTGCGCCCCTCCAGTGGTTCAGTCTGACGATTCAAGTACGTCGTAGAACAGGGGCAGCGGTTCGACCGGGTGCAGGCTGAAGCCGAACGCCGCGTCGAGGTGGGCGCGACAAGCGGCGAGCTTCGCCGCATCGTTCGCGTAAATTGTCGCCAACGTCTGCCCGGCTTCGACTCGTTCGCCGACCTTGACGGGCACGCGCAGTCCAACCGCCAGATCGAGCGCGTCGCCTTTCTTTTCGCGCCCCGCGCCGAGTTCAAACGCTGCCCATGCGACTTCATCGGCGTAGATATGGGCGATATACGCGCCCTGTTTCGCGGTGTACGTTTCCACAATCGAGGCTTGCGGGAGCAGCGCCGGATCATCGACCATGCGCACGTCGCCACCCTGCGCTTCGACCAAGAGGCGGAACTTGGCGAGCGCTTCGCCGTTGGCTAACTTGAGCCGCAGCAGGCGGTCGACATCTTCGGCGTCTGTCCACTTCTGACCACGCCCCGCCAGTTTGAGCATGTACCCGGCAATCTGGATGCAGTGCTCGCGGATGTCGTGCGCGCCGCGGCCGTTCAGCAGTTCAATCGCTTCGGCGACTTCCAGCGCGTTGCCGACCATTTCCCCTAGGGGTTGATTCATGTCCGAGAGCACGGCGATCACGTCGCGTCCCGCGTCTTTGCCGATGGCGACCATCGTCTGCGCCAGACCGCGCGCCTCCTCGACAGTGCTCATGAACGCGCCGCGTCCCAACTTCACATCAAGCACAATGCCATTCGCGCCCGCCGCGATCTTCTTGCTCATGATGCTGCTGGCGATCAAGGGGAGGGTAGAGACGGTCGCGGTCACATCGCGCAGGGCGTAGAGCTTGCCGTCAGCCGGGGCGAGTGCCAGCGATTGACCCGCCAGCACAATGCCGTTGTCACGCGCCAACTGGCGGAAGCGTTCGCCGGACAGGTTGACATCGTACCCGGCAATCGCTTCCAGCTTGTCGAGTGTGCCGCCGGAGAACCCCAGCCCGCGTCCGCTCATTTTGGCGACCGGTACGCCGCACGCAGCCACCAACGGCAGCACAATCAGCGACGTTTTGTCGCCCACGCCGCCGGACGAGTGTTTGTCGACCCAATAGTCGCTGATGTCCGAAAGATCGAGGCGTTCGCCGGAGTCGACCATTGCCAGCGTCAAATCGACGATCTCCTGCCGGTTCATCCCGCGCAAATAGATCGCCATGAGCAGGGCTGATACCTGATAATCGGGCAGGTCGCCGCGCGTGTACGCGCTGATAAACCAGTCGATTTCAGCTTTGCTCAGGGGGAGGCCATCACGCTTATGGGCGATGATGTCGATCGCGCGCATTATCAACCTTTCAGGTAGATTTTACATAAAGACTGTTGAGCAATGGCCAAGATACGTTAAAATGACCGGACTTGAGAGAGCTATTGTAACGGAGACCTTACTGAATGGCTACACAAAAGGCACTTAACAGCGCAGCCGCGCCCGGTAGTTCGCGGCAAGGCTTGCTCGTCATCGGCGTAGTGGCGGTGGCTGCGATTGTCCTGGCGATTGTTGTGATTGCGTTGGCGGGCACCGGATCGGTGTCGGGCGCGATCAACTATACGGAACTGCCGCAGTCCCGCGGTGATGATGGCGCGTTTGTCCTCGGCAATCCGGATGCACCGATTACCATCATCGAATTTGCCGATTACGGGTGCCCGCACTGCCTGACCTATCATGGCACGATGCAGGAATTCATTCAGAAGTATGTTGTGACCGGCAAAGCAAAGTTCGAATATCGCAATTTCCCGACGGCGGGCGGCGACCTCACCCGGTTTGCGGCGCAGTTACAGGAATGCGCGGAAGAACAGCGTCCCGGCGCGTTCTGGGAAGCCTACGGTCTGCTGTACGGCTATTCGGAAGGCGGCCGCTACAACCGTGACGTGGGACGCACGCTGGCGACCGACCTGAACATGAACTACAGCGATTTGCTCACGTGCAGCAGCGACGCGTCACAGGTGACGACTGACATCAACTTTGGCCGCACCAGCCAGATCACCGGGACGCCCGCCGTGATGGTGCGCTACAACGATGGCCCCGCGCAGTTCATCAACTACAACGGTCAGGTGTATAATCGCGGCAGCGTCACGATTGACGTGCTGGGCGCGGTGGTCGAACAGGCACAGTAACTGACTATCTCCGCGGGTCTCGTAAGCTGCGAGAACCGTGTCCTCAGCGTAGGGGTTGGACTTGTCTGATCCCTACGCTCTTTGCTCCGCCGCGCCGGAAAGTGAAACCATGCCAGAGACAATGGAGAACGGCTTTCAAGTCGCGGTTGATACGGTGATTTTTACACTGGTTGACCGGGATCTGAAAATCTGCCTCACGCGACGCGATCATGAACCGTTCGCGGGGAACTGGTCGCTGCCCGGTTGTCTGCTGCGCCTCGACGAATCGTTGGACAGCGCGGCGCAGCGGCAGATCGAGGATACACTGCATATCAGCAAAGCTTACCTGCAGCAGTTATATACTTTCGGTGACCCGGAGCGCGATCCCCGCCGGCGCGTCGTCAGCGTGGCGTACTTTGCCCTCGTCTCGAAAGATCGCTTAACCCCCAACAGCCTCAAAGACACCAGCGGATCGCCATCGTGGCACAGCGTCTACGCTCTGCCACCGCTCGCCTTTGACCACGCCGAAATCCTCAACTACGCGCTCACGCGCCTGCGCTACAAGATCGAATATTCGGCGGTGGCGTTTGAACTGCTGCCCGAAGAGTTCACCCTGCGCGAACTACAGGACGCCTACATGGTCATCCTCAACGACCATAAGCTCGACAAGGCGAACTTTCGCAAGAAGATCCGCGAGGCGAATATTGTCGAGCCAGTGAGCCGCTACCGCGAGACGGGCGGACGCCCCGCCAAGCTGTTCCGATTCCGCGACGATGCCCAGCTCGAAACGAAAGCCCGGCGCTTCTTCCCGTAAGCCGTCAGCGTACCGGCATGCTTGTGTCGACCATCTGCAGCCCGCGCGACTCAAAGTCGCGAAAGGTTTTGGCTGCCAGTGCCTCAAAGTCGATGGTCGGGTGGGCGACCGACGACATCGCATCGCGTAGAATGCGAATTTTGCGCAGTGTCTTCGGCTGATCGTCAAAGAAGCGCACCATCGAATTGACGGTTTCCAGCACACAGTGACTCTTGGCCTGCCCCGCAATGAAAATCCGGTCGTAACCCGCCAGCATATTTAGGAAGTCGGTGTTGAGCGTCCCTTGCTGGTGATTTGGGACTTTGACTTCTGGTTCTAGGATCGAGTAATGCTCAGTTTCCGGAATGTTCCCCTTGGCCAAAAACAGGGGTTGAGCCTGCCGCGCCGCGGAATGATAGGCGATTGCTTCGTACAACGAGGGCATGAGGGCATGGCCGACCGAACCGGTCAGACAGTGATACGGCCAAATCATCAGTTCTCGCTTCGCGTTATGTTCTAGTATCTCGACATACTCCACTGACCATTCCGGTTGGAACAGCGGACGCCACTTACCCGCTTGAACATCCGCACTGCGGATCACAGTGTAAGGGGTGGGGTGCTGATCGTTCTCGTCGACCCACCAGAGCGGGAAGAAGATCTGGATCGGCACATGGCTGTCCAAGGAGGCGGCGATGGTGGTGAGACGGCTCACGTTGAGGTAAATCCACTCAATTGTGCGCCGTGTGTCGGCAACGGCCCCGGGGACAGTGAGCGCGCCCTGCTCATGCACGAAGTCGATCTGCACGTCAACCAGCACGAGAATCGTCCGCACCTGGGCTTTGGCGGCCGAGGCTAAACCGGCGGCGCGACCAGCGTTCACCGCGGCGGCGGTCGCGGGCACGTAAATCTGACCGACCTTGTCTGGATCGTAAAATTCGGGGAATGCCATCGTCTCGCCCTGTTGATGATTGTTTGTCGGTACATGGATTATCACCGAGGTCAGGGGGCTTGGCAAGCCGTTCGCGGGGCGCTCAGCCCTGGTCCGCAGATGAGAAATCAGCCGCGAAGATAGGATTAATCACCCATTCCGGAAGATCCACTTGCGTTTCAAGTGACAAATCTGGTTTAGAATGAGAGCAGCTTGCCTACATCCAAAAAGGACTCCCTATGTTGAGACGATCCGTCCTGGTAATGGTATCGTTGTTGTTTATTGGCATCTTTACGGCAGCTGCTCAGGACGTGCAGACGTTCACGGGCAGTATTGACACGAAAAACCCAGCGGTGGATTTTGCTCTGCCCCTTGAATCTGGCGACGCGGTGACGCTCACTGTGACCGCGATCAACGGCGATCTGGACACGACACTGGAACTACTTGACCCATCCGGTGACACAGTGGCGTACAACGATGATATTGACTATTCCGCTGGCAACACCAATTCGCTAATCGAATATGTCGCCGACGACGCGGGGGAGTACACCCTGCGCGTCAGCAGCTTTACCGGTGAAGGTGACTTTGAAGTCACGGTGGAATTTGGGAGCGCTGCGCCGCCGTCCGAACCTGTTGGTGAAGCGACGTTGTTGACGGGCACGATTGATCGCCGTAACCCGACGGTCGATTTCCCGCTCGATCTTCAAATGGGCGAAACCGTTACCCTGACGACTACCGCGTTGGATGATGAACTCGATACGACGCTGGAACTATTCGATTCGGCGGGGAATTCGGTCGCTTATAACGACGATATCAACCTCGAAGGCGGCGACTACAACTCCGAGATCGTCTATACGGCGGAGAGCGCGGGCGCGTACACGGTGAGTGTCGGCAGCTTCAACGGCACAGGCGACTTTGAATTGGCCATCGTTCGCGGAGCGGCGCAACCTCCCCGCTTGCCGGGGCGCGGCGGCACGAGCTCCAGCGGTGAGCCGGGCTTCACCACCGTGCTCGAAGGCTCGATCAGCAGCAGCGCGGATCAAGTGGAATTCGATCTCGAAGTGCAGGCAGGCACCAGCATCATCCTGCAAACGCAGAGCCTGACCGGCAACCTCGATACCACGCTGACGCTGCTTGACCCGAATGGGCGCGAGGTGACGACCGTCGACGACATTAATCTCGACGGCAGCAACGTCAATTCGGTGATCTTCTACGATGTCGACACGACCGGGATCTATACCGCGCGCGTTGGTGCATACGATGGCGAGGGTGACTTCACGCTCGTCTTCACGCAGTTGAATGCGCCGCAAGCGAACACGCAGATCTTCCGGGACGAGCTGACCAGTTCGGCCTTGATAGCACAATATCCGCTTGAACTGGTGGCGGGTGATGGAGTGGTGATCCAGACTCAGTCGCTGAGTGGTGAATTGGATACCGTGCTCACCCTGTATGATCCGCAGGGCGAGGTCTACTACGAGAACGACGACATCAACACCGATTCGTACAACTACAACTCCGCGATTTCGTTCACGGTGGACGACTCAGGGACGTATACGGTCGGGGTGGCGGGCTACGACGACTCAGTCGGCGAATTCCTGCTTACGGTGACAACGGGCTTGATGACGGCGGGCGGCGAACAGCCCGTGACGATCGGCGCGGCGGAACAGGTTGAGCGCGGTGAAATAACGTCTTCGAACTCGGAACTCGATTTCACGTTTAATCTGGAAGCGGGCGAAACCGCGCTGATTCAGACGGAAGCAATTGACGATACGCTTGACACCATTCTGACGATTCTCGACCCGAGTGGTTCGGAAGTCGCCTATAACGACGACTACCAGAGCGAGAGCTATAACTCGGGCATCGTCTTCACGGCAGAGCAGGGCGGCACCTATACCGCGGTGGTGAGCAGCTACGGCGACACGACTGGACGGTTCACGCTGGCCGTAACGGTGGGCGGCGAAGAGTTGGTTGACCAGTTCGACAATATCAAGCGCGTGCAGTTGAGCGGCACGGCGCTCACCCGCGAGACGGAGAACTTCATCATCCACTACACACTGGAAGGTGAAGACGCGACGACTGAGGAATACGTGGATGCCGCGGCGGAATACGCCGATTCGGTGTGGAACGTCGAAATCAACGAGATGGGCTGGGCTGCGCCGCCGCCGGATCAGGGTTCGGGTGGGGATGATCGCTTTGACATCTACCTCGCCAACATCTTCAACGAGGCGGATGAATGCCTCTACGGTTACGCCAGCAGTGAACCGGGCATCGGCAGCGGTGACAACCCGAACACGAGCAAGCAGGAGACCAACGCTTACACGAGCTATCTGGTCGTCGATAACGACTACGACCGTGATAACCCGGTTGGTGGGTCGTGCGGCGGCGAAGAACGTGCGCTGGCTGACTTGCACACGACGCTCGCCCATGAGTTCAATCATAATGTTCAGTTCGGCTACGACGCTGCGGAACCGCACAACTGGTTCTTTGAAGCGATTGCCTCGTGGCACGAAATCTACGTTGCGGAGGATGATGAAGCGGCGACCATTTATGTGGCCGACAACTTCAGCTATCCGGAAGTCTGCTTTGGCTCGAAGGACGACACGCTGATTTACGGGCACTGGCTGTACCTGCAGTCGCTGGCGGATGTCCACGGTATAGATGTGGTGCGTTCGTTGTGGGAAAGTGCGGTCGACTATGACGGGTTTGAAGCGCTCGAACGTGCGCTCGCCGGGTATGGCGACAGCATTGAAAACTCGATGCTGCGCTACGCGGCGCAGAACGTCACGCGCACCTATCCATACGCCGATCGCTTTGGCGCGACGGTGTGGCGCGAAGAGACGATCAACAACACAGGCGAATGGACATTCACGGGGCAGGGCATTCAAGAACTGGCCACCAACTACTATGACGTGCAGTTGGGCGGCGGGGCGTTTGATGTGTCTTTTGCCGACGGTGGCGAAGAGATGCAGTTCGTCGTCATTGCTGTGCGCGGCGACGAAGCGGACATCTTCAACTTGGGTCATGCCGGTACATTCAGCACGGACGGCTATGATGATGTCGTGCTGGCGGTGGTGAACCTGCGCTACGACGAAGATGTCGAAGACTGCTCGTATGAGAGCTACTCGTTCAACGTGAGTGCCTCGTCGAAGGGCACGAGTGCCGCGCCGACGTACACGCTCGACGCGAGCAATTTC
Source organism: Candidatus Flexifilum breve (assembly GCF_016713355.1). Classification (NCBI taxonomy): domain Bacteria; kingdom Bacillati; phylum Chloroflexota; class Anaerolineae; order Aggregatilineales; family Candidatus Flexifilaceae; genus Candidatus Flexifilum; species Candidatus Flexifilum breve. The sequence goes on along the minus strand of NZ_JADJPI010000004.1, from coordinate 608,133 downwards.
GCGCCGATTGGCTCGGCTCAGTAAGGTCACAGTGTCGGGGCGCACAGCCGTGCGCCCCGACCGTCACACAGGAAATTCTAGGCCTGCGCGCCTCCCGGCGCCGGAATCAGTCCCAGATCCTGGAACATCTTCACCCCGTTGAATTCCTGCCAGCGGCCGTCGATTTTCCCATCATCATTGAAGCGATAGATGGCCATACCCGTCCATTCGGCACGCCGGTTGGTCGGCGGTTGCCCGAACATCGAACCGGTGTTGGTCCCGCTGGCCGGCCCGTACACCATGACATACGAGCCTTCGGCCACCATGTATTCGACGCTCGTCTGAAAGTCCGGGAAGGCGTTCATGTACATGATGTTCGCCTGTTTGAAGGCCTCGCCGCCCCGCAGTTCCTGCCCGGCGGCGCTGGTGTAGCTGACGAACTCCGGCGCAAACAGTTCGTCGTAGACGGCGAGATTCCCGACCGCTGTCTGATCATAGAAATATTGGATGATTTGCTTGTTGCGTTCCGGGTTTTGCGGCGCTCCCATCAAACCACGCGGATTGTGCAGATACTTGTTGAACCACTGAATCGCTTCATCGGCGGCGTATGTCACCCACGGCTGACGGGTGTACAAGTCGGTGTGCAGGCAGTCGTAGATCACAAGTTTCTTCGGCTCTTGGGCGCGCTCCATCACGGCGCGGACCAGTTCGGGGGGTATCAGATCCTTCTCACCGTGAATCATGAGCAGCGCCGTCGGAGAAATCAGGTGCACTGCGGCATCACCGTGATAGCCGAGCAGGTGCTCGACGGATTCAATCGTGATGCGGTTTTCGTAGGACTTGGCGTAAGTCTGCATGGCTTCGGTGTAAAAGTCGTAAGCTTCTTGCAGCGGCATGGCCGCATTGGTGCCGGGAAGCCCGACCGCGGGCATGTAGGTCGCGGCTGTGCCTGCGCGGAAGCGCGTATCACGGTCACCATTGATGAAACCGAGCAGCCCTTTGAGCGCGGTCGCGCCCAGCATGCTCTCTTGTGAGTTCAGGCCCGTTGCAACGCTGACGACCGCTTTTAAGCGGCGGTCGTACGCGCCTAAGTTGAGCATATGCACGCCGCCGATAGAGAGGCCCCAACCACCGATGTTGTCCTTATCGACTTCCGGCTGCGCGCGCAGCCAGGTAATGGCGTTGCGGATATCTTGCAGTTGTTCGTGCGGAACAAGGTGATTGCGCGGCTCGCCAGCGCTGCCGCCGTAATGCCGGTAGTCGAAGACGAGGACGACAAAACCCGCCTGACAAAAACGTTCGGCATAACCCGGTAGGGTGATCTCCTTCACGGCGCTGATCGCATTGGCCATGACGATCGCGGGCGCTTTCCCGGTCAGGGCTTCCGGGACATACAGCCAACCACTTACCTGCTCCCCGTCACTCAAAAAGCTGACATCTCTACGCATGATTTTCTCGCTTTGTCTGAATGTTTGCCTATGCTCGCTGCTATCCTAGCGAAATTGACGGATTGTGACATCAATCGAAGTGCTGAGACGGACGCACGACTCCTGTCGGATTACGCACGGATCAAAGTCCTCTACTATGGGGCCACCGCCCAATGAGGAGAAGACACCGTGATTTCGATCATCATGCTCTACCCCAAGACGACTGACAGCACTTTTAATTGGGATTATTTCATCAGCAGCCACATCAAGCGCATCCACGAAATTTTTGACCCGCTGGGACTCGTGCGCGTCCAACTGCATTCGGGCATGGGGTCAGCGCTGCCCGGTCAGCCACCGCCGTATGCGTGCCTTTGTGAATTCAATTTCGAAACGCTGGAAGGCTTTCAGAAGGGCTTCATGGCGGAAGGGGCGTGGATTATGGGCGATATCCATAACTACACGAACGTACAACCGCTCGTGCAGATCAGCAGTTTGATGGACCTTAAGTAGCGCGCTGGGCGTCCAGCGCTGGCCTGTTTAGAGCCAGCGCGCGGCGCTGCGGTCGGTGGGGCGGGATGCGCCATCACTGTACTGAAACAGCATCACGTAATCCGGGTAATCCGAGTCGGCACGGGACTGCCATTCCGCGATGCTGAACAGTTGGAGGCGACCCCCGATCCGGGCGGTCGTCAGCACCAATGGCAAGCGTTCGTAGAGAGCGTGAACCAGTTTCTCGCCCTGACCGATGGCTGAACGCCGCGCCAGCATGCCCAACGCACTTTGCAGACGTTTAGCGTCGGGCACGCCGCGTACACTCCACACCTGACGCGGCGGATTCTCAATGGAGAGCAGCGGCGCGATGGAGAGCGGCTCATCGGCGCGAATTTCGTCGAGGATGAGCAAATCGGGCTGGCGGGCGAGCGCTGCCTCAATCTGATTCCCGAACGAGGCTCCGGCTTGCTCGCCAACCGCCCACTGTACCATCAACCGCTCGTAGTGCGGCGCTAAGTGCATCTCACCGGAGCGTTCGACGGCTAGTGCTCTGTCCGCAGGCGCGAGGGCAGAGGCTAAAGCATTCAACAGCGTCGTTTTGCCCGACTCCGGTTCACCCGCAATCGTGACGCCATACTTCGAAACAGCGATTTTCTGAATGAACGCTGCGGCCTCGGCGGTCATAAAGCCGCTTTCAACCAGCGAGTTCAGCGTTGGCGCTTGCACCGGGTGGAGGCGAATGTCGACGCTAATCACGGGAGCGTAGGGCGGCATAATCACGTTGAGGGCGGCGCGCCGCTCGCCGACGCGCAAACCCGTTTCGAGGATCGGGGGTGTCGTCGCGCAGTTCCGCCCCGGCATCGATGACCAAGCGACCGATTACGCGGCGCAAATGCTCGGTGTCTTCAAACTGCGGCTTGAGGTTGACGAGTTCGCCGTGCCCGTAGCGCACTGAGGTGTGATCCGCGCCATAAATTGAAATCGTCGTGATGCTTTCGTCCAAGAACAGCGTGTCGAGCGCCCCATAACCGAAGAGATCGCTGTAAATGCCGCTGACTAGCCCGGCGCGTTCGTCATCGCTGATGACAATCGATTCGACGGCGAGGACGTAGTTGGCGACTTCGAGCACCATGCGCAGGCGTTTGCTCGGCGTATCGGCTTCGCGGATCTGGGGCGAGTCTTCGCCGTATTCTTCGAAGAACTGGTCGGCGATGCGCTCTTTGAGCGCCGCCAGCGACATCATCCGGGTGCCGCGGCGGGCAGTCACGAACTGCGGTTCGCGCCCTTCATCGGCGTTGGGGCGCAAGGGACGATCATCGGTCATGCTGGTCTAGCTCTCCTAAGTTGACGGGCTGGAGATCGGGATTGGCATTGGGCATCCGACCAACTTTAGGCACATCGTACCACACCCCATTGATCTGGACACGCACGACATCCATTGTGAAATCGGTGTTGGTGGCCGAATCATTGCGCAGCAGCGATGACCCGACGCCATAAATATCGACCGGGACGCGGTCGCGTTCAAATTGGGCGATGCGTTCGGCGTTGAAGCCGCCCGTTACCACGATCTTGATGTTCTGGCAGTAGGTTTGCGCCGCGTCACGCAGGTGATCAGGGATATTCCAGCTTTCCCACGCGCGGTCGAGTGCCGCCCGTACGACGCGGACGAGCTTCTCATTCACGCCATAGGGATCATCGTCGCCGAGTGAGATATCGCGGACACTCAGGCTGGTATCGAGCCGCACACCGTCGAGCGTCCAGCGCCGCTGACCAGCGGCGTCACCTGCGGCGAGCGCAGCCTGGTAATGCGGCCAGAACGCCGCCGCCGTCGCCAGCGCGTCGCCGACCGTATCATTATTAAAGTCAGCCAGCACATAGCGCGGCACATGGACGGGCATGCTCGTCGCAAAGGCGACCATGGCTTCGGCGGTGTCGCCGAAGAAGGCGGCGATCAGCGCGTGCGGAATCGTGCCGCCACCGTGCCCACCCCACCACGCCCCCTGTTGATCGGTGCTAACGGCGGGTTTGGTCGACTGGCCCGTCTCATGGTTGTAGGCCTGCACTGCCAGCCAGTAGCCGTAGCCGTCGACGGCCTGAACTTCAGGCAGGTCAAAGCGTGCCGGGAAGAACAAAATGGGCTTACCATTAGAGACGCGCAGCACATCCAGCACGTTGGTGGCGATGCGGCTGGCGCGGGCGAGCACGCCGAGAATCGGCGTTTCGAGCAGGGCGAAGTCCCGGTAGCAGCCGCGAATTTTGAGCACGGGGCGCACCTGATCGGGCTGCCCGGCGTAAGGGATGAGCACACCATCTTCGACCGCCTCGACATCCAGCGATTTCCACGTCTCGACGAACGTGTCGTCGTGCCAGTAGCCTGTGCCGTGCCGGAGCATGGCCAGCGCCGCGTCGACGCCCGCGATTAAGGCGTACGGGGCACGCCGCGTGAAGACCTGCGCCTCCACGACGAGATCGCCGACCGCCACGGTGGACAAATCAACGGGGAGGGAACGCGGACGCCGACCTGCGAAACGATAGCCAGACGCCTGTGCCGCTCTGAGCACATCGACCACATTGGCGAAATACTTGTCACTGTACAGACCGCGCCGCAGCCCCGCAAAATCCATATTGATGCGGGTATTTCTCTGGTGGTCAAAAACGGTCATGGAATTGTCCCGGTAAGTTTTGCTATACTTCGCCGCGTTCACGTTAAGGTAAGGACATTGAAAGTAATGGACATCATTGTAACCGGATCAATCGCCTATGACTACCTGATGCGATTTCCCGGACACTTCAGCGAACATATCATCCGCGAGCATCTGCATCAAGTCAGCTTGAGCTTTCTTGTGGAAGATATGTCCAAGCATTGGGGCGGCAACGCCGCCAATATCGCCTATACCATGGCGCTGCTGGGGATGCGTCCCAAGCTCTTTGGGACGGTTGGACGTGATTTTGGGGACTATCGCCTGTGGCTGGAGTCGGTAGGCGTAGATTGCAGCACCGTCCGCCAGATCGACAACGTGTTCACGGCTTCGTTCTTTGCCAATACTGACCTCGATAACAATCAGATCTCGTCGTTTTACAGCGGCGCGATGGCGCTGGCGAAGAACTACCGCATCGCCGATGTTTACGATGGCATCCCCGATCTCGTCATCATCTCCCCTAATGATCCGGTTGCGATGACAAGTCTGGCAGAAGAGTGCCGCACTCGGGGTATTCGTTTCCTCTACGATCCCGGTCAGCAAGTTCCACGCCTCACCGGGGCCGAACTGCAGCAGGGTATGCAGGGCGCGTATGCCATGGTTGTCAACGCCTATGAAGCCGAACTGATCTCCAACAAGACTGGTTTAACGATTGACCAACTGCGCGATCAAATTGAGATCCTGATCGTTACCCAAGGCAAAAACGGGTCGCATATTTACCAGCATGGGACGATGACCGAAGTGCCGGTCTTTCCAATCGATTCGATCAAAGACCCGACGGGCGTCGGCGATGCCTATCGTTCCGGCTTGATCTTTGGAATGATGAATGGCGCGCCGCTCAAATTGGCGGGCGAAGTCGGATCGTTGTGCGCCGCCTATGTGCTGGAACAGGTCGGCACGCAGAGCCACAAGTTCACCGCAGAAGAGTTCGCGGCGCGTTTCCGCACCCATTATGCCGATGATGGCGCTCTGGAGCGCTTGTTCCAACCGGCGTCCGCCTAGTCGTAGGGTAGTCATAGCCGTTACTACCTATTCGTGAATTCGATCAATGTGTTACAATCCCAACGTTTTGGGGATAATTCCCCGTGATTCTGGAATTCAGGAGACTACATGACTGTAGAACATGATGTGAAAAGCCTCGATTTGGCGGTGGGCGGTCGTTACCGCATCGAATGGGCCGAACGTGAGATGCCCGTCCTGCGCGCGATCCGCGAACGTTTCGCCGTTGAAAAGCCGCTGGCCGGCGTCCGCATCTCCGCGTGCCTCCATGTCACCACGGAAACCGCGAACCTGATGCACACGCTGCAAGCTGGCGGTGCCGATATCGTTCTGTGCGCGTCCAACCCGCTCTCGACGCAGGATGATGTGGCGGCCTCGCTGGTTTCACATTACGAAATCCCCGTCTACGCGATCAAGGGTGAAGACAACAGCACCTACTACGATCACATCAAGGCGGCGCTGGATCACGTCCCCCATCAGACGATGGACGACGGCGCGGATCTCGTGAGCACCATTCACAAGACCCGTCGCGAACTGCTGGAAACCATCGTCGGCGGCACGGAAGAGACGACCACAGGCGTCATTCGCCTCCGCGCCATGGCGCAAGATGGCGCGCTGGAATTCCCGGTGATCGCCGTCAATGACAGCAATACCAAGCACATGTTCGACAATCGCTATGGCACCGGTCAGAGCACGATCGACGGTGTGGTGCGCGCCACCAACATTCTGCTGGCCGGCAAGACGGTTGTGGTCGCGGGCTACGGCTGGTGCAGTCGTGGGATTGCCAGCCGTGCTTCGGGGATGGGCGCGAACGTGATCGTGACCGAAATTGACCCGATGCGCGCGCTCGAAGCCGTCATGGATGGTTTCCGGGTGATGCCGATGGCCGAGGCCGCTGCGGTGGGCGATCTGTTCATCACCGCAACCGGTGACATCAACGTGCTGGACGAACACCATTTCGCCACCATGAAGAGCGGCGCGATCCTCGCGAATTCCGGCCACTTCAACGTGGAAATCAACATCCCCGCGCTGGAACAAATGGCGGGCGGCAAGCCGCGCCTCGTGCGTCCGTTCGTGGAAGAGTACACTGTCAAGGGCAAGAAGATCTACGTGCTCGGCGAAGGCCGCCTGATCAACCTCGCCGCCGCCGAAGGTCACCCGGCCAGCGTGATGGACATGAGCTTCGCGAATCAGGCGCTCGCCGCGGAATATATGGCGAAGAATGCCGCTGTGCTCAAGCCGAATGTATACGTTGTTCCGGAAGACATCGACAAGGAAATCGCTCGTCTCAAGCTGCTCTCCATGGGCATCCAGATCGATACGCTGACCGAGCAGCAGGCGCACTATCTGACCCAGTGGGAAGAAGGCACGTAAAATTTACCATTTTCGTCCGAAGGGAGTCCGCGATATGCAGTTTCTCAAACGCTTCACCTTGATTGCGCTGGTGCTGATGTTGTCAGCGTTGGCGATCATCCCTGTGGCCGGGCAGGATAACGGCGCGAAAGCGCGTTTCGTCCATGCGATTCCCGGCGCGTCCGCCGTCGACATTTACGTCGATGGGCAGCTGGCGGTGAGCAGTCTGGCATTTGGCAGCGCGACGGACTATATCGCGCTCCCGGCGGGCGACCATGCGCTGACCGTCACGCAGGAAGGCGCGACGACCGCGCTGTGGGAACAAAGCCTGACGTTTGCAGATCAATCGGCGTCGACGCTGATTGCTTCGTCCATCGAACCGCTGGAATTCACCCAGTATACGGATGACCTCAATCCGCTGCCGCTTGGCAAGTCGCGCTTCACGGCGATCCATGCGATTGCGGATGCCGACCCGGTTGACGTGATTCTGGCGACCGGACAGCCCGTGATTCCGGGACTGACCTACAACCAGCCCTATGGCACGCTTGACCTGCCCGCGATGACCTATGACCTCGCGGTCGTTCCGGTCGGCGACTCGCTGGAAAACGCGCTCATCGCGGCGGCGACCTACGCGCTCGACAGCGGAACGTCGTATGTGGCGCTGGCCTATGGCACCGCGAACGATCCGCAGGCCCTGCTGCTCAGCGCGCCGACCAACGGCGATGGGCAGGGTGGGGCGCTGCGTTTGGTGCACGGCGTCGCGGACGCTCCCGCGGTCGATGTGTACGTGAATGATGTGCTCCTCGCGCCGGCGCTGGCGTTCGGCGAACTGACCGAATACGTCGCACTGCCGGCGGGTGAATACACGGTCAACGTGAGCGTGACTGGCTCGGGCGACAATGTTGCCTCAGGCAGCGTTTCGGTGGGCTCGGGCGACTATGTCAGCGCGATTGTGCTGGGCAGCGCGAGCGCCCCGGAACTCCAGACGTTCTCCGAAACCTTCGGCACGGTGAGCAGCACCGAATCGGCGCTGTATGTCATCAATGCGCTGAGCGGCGTCTCGTCGGTGACGGCTTCGCTGACGGAAGGCGCTGGCTTGATCGCGGATCTGGCCTCGGGCACGGCGCAGTCCGCACTCGTCGCGCCGACCACCGAAGATATCATCCTCGGCATCAATACCAATGATGCCTCGGGTGTGCAGCCGCTCGACCTGCCCGGCGGCGTGTACGGTGGTGTCGTCTACACGGCGATTCTGGTGGATGGTGGCGAGGTGATCGTCGATATGGCGAGCATCGCGCAAGACCTGTCGAGCGCGCCTGTCAGCGCTGTCGCGACGCCGGGACCGACACTCGAACCGACCGCCGCACCGACGGAAGCTGCTGCTGCGCCGACCGCCGCACCGGAAATTCTGCCGACTGCTACGCTGGCGGTTCCGGCGGCCACCGCGCCCGCCGCCTTCACTGGTCCGACCGCGCAGATTATGCTCAACCCCGGCGCGAACCTGCACCTGCGTGAATATCCGCGTCCGGATGCGCGTTCGCTCGGTCTCGCGCCGTCCGGTGCGATCCTGCTGGTGCTCGGTCGCGAAGGCGAACCCGGCCCGGTTGCTGGCCTCGTCCCGACGCCGACCACGACGCCGTTTGTCGACCCGGTCACACTGCTGGAAGATGAAGATACGGATCTCGTGCCGGAAGAAACGTGGCTGTATGTCACGTACATCACGCCGGACGGCGGTTCGATCACCGCGTGGGTGAACGCGCAGTTCCTCGCGCTGAGCGATGCTGACGGCGAAACGTTCATGCTGCGTGAGCTGCTGACGATCCCGAGCAACCGCTACGGCTTCGCGTCCAACACGGCCATCCAGCCGCCGACCGAACGGCAGAGCGCGCTCACGGTGACGATTGTCGGCGTTGATCCGTCGGCTAACGTGCACATCCGCCGCACGCCGACGAGCGAAGGCGAATCGCTGGCGCGCATCCCGAATGGCACAGTGCTCGATTTCCTCGGCCTGAACGAGGCGCAGGATTGGGCGTTCGTGCGTTATACCAGCCCCGATGGTGGTGCGCTGCGTGGTTGGGTGAACACGTCGTTCATCAGCTATCAGCGCAATGGCCAGCCGACGACTATTGAAGAACTGGTCACACGTGAAGAATTGGTCACGGTGGCAGATGAAGAACGCGGTGATATCGAAGTGCAGCCGCAGGCGGCCGCCCCAACGGCAACCCCGCTGCGCGACGCGATTGTCGGCGAAGTGATCGGCCTCGACCCGGGCGCAAACCTGCACATGCGCCGCCGCCCGAGCGCGACCTCCGAATCGATTGCGCTGCTGCCCAACGGCACGACGCTCGTCATCACGGCGCAGTCCGTAGACACCGATGGCCGCATCTGGCTGGAAACCACCTATCAGGATCAGACGGGTTGGGTCTGGGCGCAGTACATCCAACTGTCTTTCAATGGACGGTCGTTTGAAGTGACCGCGGTGCCCACCCTCGCTCCGACGCCCACGGGCACGCCAACGGAAGCCCCGGCTGGCGGCTGAGTCATCTAACAATGTACGGGGGGCGGAGCGTAATTGCCGCCCCCTGTATAATTATATCGGATGACATTACTTTTTCACTTTTAGAGAGACAACCGCATGAAACGTGCATTGATCACCGGCATCACCGGGCAAGACGGCTCGTATCTGGCAGAATTTCTGCTGGCGAAGGGCTATCAGGTATTCGGGACGATTCGCCGGAGCAGCACTACCAATTTCGAGCGTATCCAGCATATTCAGGATGACGTAACCCTGATACAGGCGGATCTGTCCGACCTGACGAGTCTGATCTCGGCGGTTCGCGAAGCGCAGCCGGATGAAGTCTATAATCTGGCGGCGCAAAGCTTCGTGCCGACCTCGTGGTCGCAGCCTGTGTTCACGGGCGATCACCGCGCTGGGCGTGACGCAAATGCTCGACGCGATCCGCAATGCCAAGCCGGATGCGCGTTTCTATCAGGCGTCCAGCAGCGAAATGTTCGGCAAGGTGCAGGAAGTGCCACAGCGGGAAACCACGCCGTTTTACCCGCGCAGCCCGTACGGCGTCGCGAAGGTCTACGGCCATTGGATCACCGTGAACTATCGTGAAAGCTACAACATGCACGCGACATCGGGGATTCTGTTCAACCACGAGAGCCCGCGCCGCGGTCGCGAATTTGTCACGCGCAAAGTCGCGTACACTGCCGCGCGGATTAAGCTGGGCTTATCCGAAGAAATGCGCATCGGCAACCTCGACGCGCAGCGCGACTGGGGTTTTGCCGGGGATTATGTCGAAGCGATGTGGCTGATGCTCCAGCAAGAAACACCGGACGATTACGTCGTCGCGACCGGACAGACGCATACTGTGCAGCGCCTGGTCGAAGTCGCGTTCAACTGTGTGGGGCTGAACTGGCGCGATTTCGCCGTGCAAGACCCGAAGTTCATGCGTCCCGCCGAAGTCGATCTGCTGATTGGCGACCCGAGCAAAGCGGTGAAGGTGCTGGGCTGGAAACCACATGTCAGCTTCGAGCAGTTGGTCGAAATGATGGTCAAATCCGACTACGACAAACTCAAGGCTGAGCACAACCTTTGATGCTGATTGACACGCACTGCCACCTCAACTTTGACGGCTACGACGCGGATCGAGAGGCAGTTTTACGGCGCGCCGCCGACGCAGGCGTAACGCGCATCATCATCCCCTCGGTCGATCTGGTCACGGGGCAGGAGGGGATTGATCTGGCTGAGCGGTATGCGGGAGTGTTCGCCGCCGCTGGCCTCCACCCGAACAGCACCGCCAACTTCACCGATGCCGACCTTGAGGCCATCACGGCACAGGCCGCGCATCCGAAAGTCGTCGCCATCGGCGAAATCGGGCTGGATTATCACTGGGATGACAGCCCAAAAGCGATGCAGCAGCGCGCCTTTGCAGCGCAGTTGGCCTTAGCCGCCAAGCTGGAACTGCCCGTGATCATCCATAACCGCGAAGCGAGCGACGACGTGCTGCCGATTCTCGAAGCGTGGGCGGCGACGCTGCCGCCCGCGCTCAAAGAGCGCCCCGGCGTGCTGCATTCGTTCTCCGCGCCGCCGAGCATCGCCGAGCGCGCGCTGGCGATCAACTTTTACCTCGGTTTCACTGGCCCGGTGACCTACAAAAATGCGGAGGAGTTACGCCGTGTGGCGCTGGCAGCGCCGCTCGACCGGATGCTGGTCGAAACAGACGGTCCGTACCTTACCCCCGTGCCGCATCGCGGCAAGCGCAACGAGCCCGCCTATGTCGCGCTCGTCGCCGACCGCATCGCGGCGCTCAAGGGGTTGACGCTGGACGAGTTTGCCGCCGCGACGACCGCCAATGCCGAGCGCTTATTCCGGCTCCCCGGGCAGCCATCGAACTGAACGCAAAGAGGACGAGGCCAAGCCTCGTCCGGATATTTGATCTACGAGCGGTGCTTACAGCGCGGGTGTCGTCGCATTCAGGAGCGTGTTCAACTGCTCGCTGAACTGCGCCATGAGCTCCGCCGCCTGTTCCGCCGTGATGCGATCTTCCGCCACCTGCAAATTGATCCGCGCCTGCGCTCGTTCGGTCGCTTCGGTCACGAAGGCGGTCACATCGACGCCGTTATCGGTGAGGATGGTTGCGAGCGCCGCGCCATCACGGAGCTGCTGCGCGAGATCACGCGGATTCACACCGGTCTGTTCCGCCGCCAACTGCACGATGCCGACATCCATCACGCGATTCAACGCTTGATCGCGCGCTTCGCCAGTCAGAACGTTAGTGAACACCTCGGTGATCCGCGCCAGCGCTTGATCGGCCTGTTCCTGCGTCAGGCGACCATTGGCGACCGCCTGATTGATCGCTTCCGTTGTTCCGGCGACCGCATCGGCGACGACTGCGTCAATCGAGCCGCCGTTGGCCGTGACGATTTCGCCCAGCGTCGCGCCGTCGCGCACCTGCGTGCTGACTTCGATGAGGTTCAGGCCCGTGGCATCCATGACCGCCTGCATCAAGTAGATCTGGCGATCTTCCCCCAAGCGCCCGCCGCGCTGATCGCCGCCCATCTGTCCGCCGCGGCCGCCGCGGCCACCCATGGGTCCCGGTTGTCCGTCTTGCGCCTGCGGATCTGTCGGAGGGGGGTTCTCCTGCGCCTGTGCCACCAGCGCGCCACCGGCCAATGCCCCAACCAGAACCACCGTCACACCGAATTTCTTCGCGTTCATTGTCTTGATCTCCTATGTCCATTCGACTACATCCTTTAGGATGGATGGCACATGTAATCAAAATTCCGCTCAATTGAAAATCATTGGTAAAATTTCTGCATGATCGATTTAAGCATCCTCATTGTCAGTTGGAACGTCGCCGACCTGCTCGTCACCTGTATTGAGACCATTCTGGCGGGGCAGGGCGACCTTACTTTCGAAATCATCGTCGTCGATTCGGCCAGTCGAGACAATACCGTCGCCGTGCTGCGTGAACGTTTCCCCCAAGTCACTGTGCTGGCGCAGAGCGAAAATGTCGGCTATACGCGCGGCAATAACATCGCTTTGGCGGCGGCAGGTGGTCGCTATCACTTTTTGCTCAACCCGGATACCGAAATCATGGGCGATGCGCTGCCCGTACTCGTGCGCTATCTGGACGCGCATCCGGAGGTCGGCATCGTCGGCCCGCACACCTACAACAGCGACCGCGTCACGACGCAGTCGACGCGGCGGCGCTTTCCCACGCCGCTGATCGGCTTTGTCGAGAGCACGTGGCTGCAGCCGCACGCGCCGAAGCATCTGCTCGATTATTACTACGTCGTGGATGGCACGCCGGAGACCGCCACCCGCGAGGTCGATTGGGTGCAGGGATCGGCACTGCTAGCACGGCGCGAAGTCTACGCGCAGATCGGCGGGCTGGACGAGGGCTACGTGATGTATTCCGAAGAGCTCGACTGGTGCAAGCGCGCCAAAGACGCGGGCTGGAAGGTTGTTTACCTGGGCGACGCGCACATCGTGCATCACGGCGGCAAAAGCACGGAACAGATGGTCGCGCGGTCGCACATCTACTTCCAGCAGAGCAAAATCCGCTACTTTCGCAAGTATCATGGTGCTTTGCTGGCGCATCTGCTGCGCCTGTTCCTGCTGTTCAACTATGCGATCCAACTCATCGAAGAAAGTGGCAAATTCCTCATTGGGCACAAGCGCGAACTGCGCCGCGGACGCATGCAGGCCTACGCGCAGGTGCTGCGTTCCGGCTTGAAGGTGACCTGATGCGCGTTGGGCTGATCACCGGGGAATACCCGCCGATGCAAGGCGGGATCGGCGCCTACACGCGGATTCTCGCGCGCAGCGTCGCTGCCTTGGGACATGAGGTTCATGTGCTGTCCCGCGTTGGTTCGACTGAAGATGAGCCAGCGATTCACCTAGACCCGCTAATTGGTACATGGGATGTGCGCAGTCTTGGCGCAATTCGAGCGTGGGCGCGTGGCGTCGATGTCGTCAACCTGCAGTACCAGACTGCCGCGTTCGATATGTCGCCGATTGTGCATTTTTTGCCCGACGTCATCGGACGTACGCCCGTGGTGACAACCTTCCACGACCTGCGCTTTCCGTATCTGTTCCCGAAGGCTGGGCGGCTGCGGGACTGGATCGTCGCGCATCTGGCGAAGGCCTCGAATGGGGTGATCGCCACCAATCACGAGGACGCGCTCAAGATCGGGCATTTGCCCTGCACAGCGCTCATCCCGATTGGCAGCAATATCCTCAAGCCGCTGGCCGACGATTTCGACGCGGTGGAGTGGCGGCGGCAGGCTGGAGCCGGGGATGGCGACTTTCTGCTGGCGTACTTCGGGTTGATCAACCGCAGCAAAGGGCTGGAACCCCTGCTCAAGAGCGTCGCCAAATTGCGCGCCGAGCATGTGCCCGCGCGTTTGATCATGATCGGTAATGCCGGGTCGAGCGACCCGACGAACGTCGCCTATATGGAAGAGATCGACGGGCTGATCGAACGGCTGGAGCTCGCGCCCTACATTCACCGCCTCGGCTACATCGAAGACGACACGGTTATCGGCGCGTATCTGACGGCGGCGGACGCAGTCGTACTTCCGTTCGCGGATGGGGCATCGTATCGCCGAGGCAGTCTGATGGCGGCGATACGCTATGGCTGCCCAACCGTGACGACGATCCCCCGCGTGCATATTCCGACGTTCCAAAATCAGGAGAACCTGCTGCTCGTTACGCCGGATGATCCGCATGCGCTGACGCACGCGCTGCACCGCCTGTACGAGTCGCCGCAGCTGCGGGTGCGGCTCAAACAGGGGGCGGCGGCGCTGGCGCTGGATTTCGATTGGTCAGAGATCGCGCGGGATACAGTCGAATTCTACGAGCGGGTGATCAAGGGCTAACCTCACCCTGCTTGCTGCGCAAGCCGTCCCTCTCCGTGGGGAGAGGGACCAGGTCACCTTGCCTTTTGCCCCCCCTCAGGTGGGGGGTGAGGTCGATCTGGCGGCGCGGCCAATCCATCCCTGACGGCATCGAGATAGCTTTGCAGCATGACGCGGGCGGCGAGATCGTCGACGTGGTCGCGCAGCTTGCGCCCCTGCCGCCGGGCAATTTCGCTGGCGTCGACGGTGGTCATGTGCTCGTCCCACAGGATGATCGGCAGGGTGGTTGTCACGGCAAACGCCTGCACCCAATTGCGGACTTTATCCGCTTGCGTGAATTTGTCCTCGGGCGCGTCGAGATCGGTCGGGAGGCCGATCACAAAGGCGATCACTTGATGCTGCGCCGCCAAGCGGTTGATCTTCTCGAAATCTTCCCGCTTAGATTTGCGCTCGATGATCGCCAGTTCTTTGGCGACCAACCCTGTCGTGTCACTGAGCGCCACGCCGATCCGCGCGAGACCATGATCCAGCCCGAGCAGTCGCCCCGCGATTGACCGTTCGGTCATACGCCGGGGCTCTGCGTCTTGATCTGGATGCGCACGGGCAGCAGCGGGAGGCGCGGCAGCCATTCGGGGTTAATGCTAATTTGCGGGACGGTGCCTTCAGCGAGGTCGAGCGAGGTCGTAAGTGTTTGCAGCGCCTCCTCGGGTGTGCGCCCGGCCAACTGGTTGCCCAACTCACCATAGTTGATCTGCTGGGCGGCGAGTGCACTGCATGCCAGGTTGAAGATCACGCGCCCATCCGCCTCAAAGCTCGTCACCGCGCCGCGCTCATACAGGATTGTCTCCGGTCGCAGCGAACGCCCCGCCGGGATCTGTCCCGCCAGCCGCGCAAAGGCGACCTGCTGCGCCGTTTGCTCGTCAACCGCCGTTGCCGCGACGATGACGCGCATCGTGAGCGAGAGCGAATCAGCCACGTCGCCGACTTCGTGATCAAAGGTCATCCAGTCCGTGCGTTCTTCGCTGATGCGGACGGTTTCGGGAATCAGGAACTGCGATTCATCAATGCGGGTGAGCATTTCGGTATAGGCTCGGTCTTGCAATTGCTGGCGCAAAATGGCGATCAGACGGTCGCGGTCGTCGGCGCTGACCGCGCGCACGGCGCGATCCTCGCCACCCGTGATCGGCGCGAGGTTGCGAACTTCCACGCGCGGCGCAAGGTCGTCGTTCTCGACCACCGTGTTGATCTGGTTGGCGTCGACGTTGCCGCTGCTGCCCGTCGCTTCCGCCTCGACCGGGACTTCGATCTGCAGGCCGATCCCCGCCGGGACGGTCGTCTCGGCAGTGGTGCGGAAGCGAATGGTCGTGCCGGCGCTGGTGGCGACGACTTGCCCCGCCGGGATGGTGATGTTCTGGTTGGTGCGGTTGATGAAGATCACGCTGCCCGTCGCCGTCGTATCGAGCAAGTCCTGCGCGCCGGTCGTCTCGATAGTGGCGCGCTCCTCGATCTGCGCGATCAGGCTAATCGCCGGGATGATGCCGTTTTCGACGTCGGGGAAGCCGCCCGCGCGTTCGGGGTCAGCGGTGATGGTCGCATCGATTTGCAGGCGTTCCTGCGCGGGTGTCACCGTGATCGTGGCGCTCGGCAGCACGACGATGCCTACGGCGACCAGCACGCCCAGCAGCAGGAGCAGCGCGACCAGCCGACCGATGGCGCGGCGAATCTTCACGCTGCGCGGCTCATCGTCGACCAGCACGCGGCTGGCGTACTGCTTAAGCTCTTCGGCTTCGGGTTCGTCTTTGGGGCGCTGAAAGCGCGTCGTGAAGACCTTCGAGCGTCCGCGCTTCCACTTGCCGCGCTCGCTCTGGCCGACCGTTTCAAACGTGCTGATGTTGAGTTCCGCCGCGTGCCGAATCACGACGGCATCGTGGGTGATGAGCGCGAGACGAATCGCTAAACGCATCGCTTCCCGCTGCACCAGCACGAGATCGAGCTTACGGGTGAGCGCGGTGCCGTTTTCTGGCCAGATCAACAGCACCCGCTGCCCGCGCAAAAAGGTGAGGCGGTCGCGGATACTCGCGACATCCTCACCCGTTTCGAGCTGGAGAAATTCGGCCTTCATCCGCCCGCCGCAGCGATTAACTGACGGGCCGTGTCGAGGGCTTCATTCAGCTTGCCCGCGTCTTTGCCGCCGGCCTGCGCCATTGTCGGACGCCCGCCGCCGCCACCACCGACCACCGCTGCAATCCCCTTGATGAGATTGCCCGCGTGATAGCCTTTCTTGGAGAGATCATCCGTCACAGCGACGACCAATTGCGGCTTGCCATCGATCACGCTGCCGATGACCATCACGCCGCTCTTGACCGCGTTGCGGAACCAGTCCGACACTTCGCGCAGCATATCCGGCGGAACGTCGTCTAGGCGGGCGATGAGCGCCTGCGCGCCGTTGATCTGTTCGAGATTGCTGCTCACCAGCACGTCGAAGCTCTTCTTGGCGAGTTCGCGCTGGAGCGCCGCCGCCTGCTTCTTGGCCGTCGTGAGTTCGCTTTGCAGCGCGGCGATCCGGTCGCCGACCTGGTCGGGCGACGTGCTCAACTGCGCGGCCAACTGACCGAGTGTATTCATGCTGCGCTGGATGTATTCGACCGCGCCGTGCCCGGTCAGCGCTTCGACGCGGCGAATGCCTGCGCTCACGCTGCCTTCGGCGGTGATGATGAAAGCGCCGATCTGCCCGGTCTCGCTCACGTGGCAACCGCCGCACAGTTCATAGCTGTAGCGGTCATCTTCTTTCTTGACGGTGACCGTGCGCACGCGTTCGCCGTACTTCTCGCCGAACAGCGCCATCGCGCCTTCTGCGCGGGCGTCGGCCAGGGATTTTTCGACGGTCAGCACCGGGTAATTCTTGAGAATGTAGTCGTTGACTTCCGTCTCGATCTCGCGGATCTGGTCGAGTGTGACTTTGCTGTCGTGCGCGAAGTCGAAGCGCAGACGGTCGGGCGCGACCAGCGAACCGCGCTGCTGGACGTGCGTGCCGAGATGCCGGCGCAGCGCTGCGTGGAGCAGGTGGGTCGCGGTGTGATTGCGGGTGATATCGCCGCGGCGTTCGAAATCGATTTGCGCGTGGGCGGCGTCGCCGACTTTCGGCGTGCCTTCGACGACTTCGCCGACGTGCACGATCATACCGCCGACCGGGCGGCGCATGTCTTCGACTTCGACACGCCAGCCCTTGCCGCTAATCACGCCCATGTCGCTCACCTGACCGCCCGCCTCAACGTAGAACGGCGTCTTGGGCAGCACGATTTCGACTTTGTCGCCGACGAGCGCATCCTGCACGGGGCGCCCGTCCACAAATAGCGCGACGACGGGCTCATCGACCGGGGAGGCGGTGTAGGGCGTGTAGATCACGCCGCTGAACGCCAGCGCGCCCGACGACTTGAGCGCGTTGAGCGTGTCGTTGTAGGCGTCCGCGCTGGCAATGGTGCCCATCGCCTGACCGCCGCCGCTCGCGAGCGAATGCGCTTCTTCCGCGGCTTTGAAGCCCGCTTCGTCGACCGTGAAACCACGCTCTTCGACGATGTCTTTGGTCACCTGAATCGGCAGGCCGAGCGTCGCCTTGAGGTAGAAGGCTTTGTCGCCGCTCAGCACGGTCTGACCAGCGCTTTGCAGGCGGTCGAGTTCTTCTTCGAGTTCGGTCAAGCCGCGGTCGAGCGTGCGGCGGAAGCGTTCTTCTTCCTGCGTGATGACCTTGATGATCGCGTCACGGCGTTCGACCAGTTCAGGGTACTGCGCACCCATGATACCGACCACCGCGTCGACCAGCCCGCCGAGGAACGGCTTGTCAAAGCCGAGCTTGGAGCCGAAGCGCGACGCGCGCCGGATGACCAGACGGCAGACCGAGTCGCGGCCTTTCGCGCCAGGGAGCACGCCATCAGCGATCAGGAAGACCGCCGCGCGTAGGTGATCCGCGATGACGCGGTAGGGCACGATGTTCGCGTCGCGCTGCTCGTCGCTGTCGCCCGTGAGCTTTTGCGTGGCTGCGAAAATTGGCAGGAAGAGGTCGGTTTCATAGTTGGAGAGCACGCCGTTGACAACGCTCAGCACGCGTTCCAGACCCATCCCCGTATCGACGCCGGGTTTGGGCAGCGGCACATCGAACGCGCCCGTGTGATCCGGGTCGTCCTGCGTGCGGTTGAACTGCATGAACACGAGGTTCCACAGTTCGAGGAAGCGATCATCTTCCTTGGTCAGCGACGGGATGATGTCGTCGATGCCGCGATCCGGGTACTTGTCCCAGTGGAGTTCGCTGGTGGGGCCGCACGGACCAGTTTCCGCCATCTGCCAGAAGTTCGTCTTCGGGCCGAGACGCGCCACGCGCTTGGGGTCAACGCCCATGTCCTTGACCCAGATGTCATAAGCTTCGTCGTCGTTCTGGTAGACGGTGAAGGCGAGGCGTTCTTTGGGCAGACCGTAGACTTCGGTCAGCAGCAGGTAAGCATACTTGATCGCGTCGCGCTTGAAGTAGTCGCCAAAGCTGAAGTTGCCGAGCATTTCAAAGAAGGTGTGATGGCGCAGCGACGGGCCGACGTTCTCTAAGTCACTGTGCTTGCCCGAAACGCGCATACACTTCTGCGAGGTGGTCGCGCGGGAATACGGGCGCGAATCCAGCCCGAGGAACACATCCTTGAACTGCACCATGCCCGCGTTGGTGAACAGCAGTGTCGGGTCATTGGATGGCACCAGCGACGAGGACGCCACTTCCTGATGTTTCATTTCTGCAAAAAAGTCTAAGAATGCCTTGCGCGCCTCGGCGCTGGTCATCGGTTTCATCATAAGTCCTTGTGAAGGGGCGTACATTTCACTGAAATTATAGTCTGCGACCGATGTTTTTTGTAGGGGATGCGTTCGTGAAGACCACCTTGTGAAATTGGGAGCAATTGCCCCCGATCAAGGTGACGTATGTCGGTTTTTTGCGGCGGCGGTCGGGAGTACAATGAGTTTTGTAAACACATAAGTAACCCGGCGTTCCGGCGCTGGACGGCAAGTACTCCTGAGGAGACTTCTGTGATTGACACTCCAAGCATTGTCCTGACCGAACCCGTTCGGCAGTTCCTGCTTAAGCCGTTGACCGCCACGCTGTCCGTCATTGACCATGACGGTTTCCCCCATTCGATCCCGCTGTGGTTCGATGTGGAGGGTGGCGACCTACTGCTGATCAGCCACCGCAACAACCAATCCGTCGAGTTTGCGCGCAGTCGGGGCACGGTCATCATCGGCGCGACGAACTGCGAAGCCGAAGGGTATGTGTTCACGGGCGAACTCATGATCGAGCGCAAGCCCGATTACCAGACGCTCAAGCGGATCGCCAATCGTTATGAAGGCGACCGTCAGGTCAAGCTCGATGTCGCCGAATGGCTGTCTAATCCCAATTTGACGCTTATCCGTTTCTCTGTAGAGACGGCAGCACCTGTCGCTTAACGTACATCTCTCCTCCTCCTTAAGTAAAAGCGCGGAATCCCACCAGGTTCCGCGCTTTTACTTTCTCCCGGGCGAAACGCTATAATTTGCAGTTGAAAAAAGGACATAACTCATGCTGACAAACGACGTACGCGAATTTCTGAAGAAACCTTTGATTGCCCGCCTCACCGTGATCGACCCGAATGGCTATCCGCACAGTGTGCCGCTCTGGTTTGATGTGGATGGCGACGATATCATCATCATCAGCGACCGCAAGACCAAGAAGATCGACTATATTGCGGCTAACCCGAAAGCGTCGCTCACGATGGGCGGCGACTCGGTCGAAGGCGTCGGCTATAGCTTCAAAGGGCGCTGCTCTAACGAGGAAGACCCCGATTACCGCTGGCTCAAGCAGATGACTTACCGCTATGAGGAAAACCCGCAGGCCGACAAGGACATCGAACTCTGGCGGACCACGCTCGACATGATGATCATCCGCTTCAAGATCGACAAGGTCATGAAGGTCGCATGATCGTCGGCGCGGCGTGACCGTATCGGCGTAAAATCTGGGCGGCGTAGTCCTGCACCGTGAGCCGCAGGGCTTCTGGTGCCAGCACCTCGACTGCGCCGCCCAATGGCAGAATTAACCTCAGCGCTGCTTCGAAGCTCTCCAGCGCCAAGCTGATGATAGTTGATTCACCCTCGTTCTGAATCAGGGTATAGGGCTGCGTCCAGGTACGCAGCAGCGCGGGTGACGCGCGCAGTGCTACCTCGAAAGCGGGTGGTGGCAGTTCGGCCTCGGCGCAGATCGCTTGCCAGTGCGCATCCAGATCGAAATCGCCGGGGCGGTTGAACCGACTGACACTCACCTGAACATCGTCCAGATCGCCGAGGCGGTAATGGTGGAGACTTGCACCGCTGCTTGCGATCACATACCAAACCCCTGCCTTGAAAATCAGCCCATAGGGATCGACCATGCGCTCAATCGGCACATGCCCCCACAGGCGGTAGCGGATGTGCACCTGTCGGTCTGTTTGCACGGCGTCGTAGAGCGCGCGCAGATGCGGCGTAGTCGCCTCGCGCTGCCCCCACCACGTCCAATCGAGCAGAATGCGCGGCGGTCGCCCCTGCGTCACAGAGGCGTACAGCTTGAGCAAAGCAGTCTTGAGCTTTTGCCCGACTTCCAGTTCGGCGAGCCCGTCCGGCACGCTGAGCATAAGCAGCGAACCGCGCTCGTCGCGCGTCAGCCCGTTGAGCTCACCGCCATAGTCTTCGAGCAGGTGATAGCCGCCAGTGACGCCATGATCGGCATAGATCGGCACCCCGAGTTCCCCCAGCGTATCCATGTCGCGGTAGATCGTGCGTTTCGACACGCCGAGTTCGTCGGCTAATTCCTGTGCGGTAGCTGTGCCCCGAGTTTGCAGCAGCAGAATCAGGTTAATCAGGCGATCAGCGCGCATGTTTACCCCTCCGTCGATCCTGCTCCTAGACTACCGTGAAAAGCTGACAGAGGATGTCATCTTTGCGCCGTACTATGTGTCATAGAGCGATCGAATGACGGAACGCTCGACAAGAAAGCGAGAACAGCTCATGGACGTACGAATCGTCGAACTGCAACCTTTGCGTGTGGCCAGTGTGCTCGGCTATGGGACGGAACCGGAAATGCTGGCGTGGAATCAGATGTTCGCGTGGGCGGGTGAGCATCACCTGTTTGATCAGCCGCACCGCCTGTTCGGGTTCAACAACCCCAGCCCGTCGGTGGGCAGCCCGCAGTACGGCTACGAAGTCTGGATCACGGTGGGCGCGGACGTGCAAGCGGATAATGTGGCGCAGATCAAGCAGTTCGGCGGCGGTAAATACGCGGTGACGCGCGTGACTGGCGTGGACAACATCGCGCCGACATGGCAGGAATTTGTCAAGTGGCGCGAGGCCAGCGGCTTCCAGAATGCGGCGCATCAGTGGCTGGAAGAACATATCCGCGTCGGCGCGGAGGTCGCTCCGGCGGAGATGGTGCTCGACCTGTACATGCCCATCAGGTAGACCGTCCACAGCAGACGGAACGCCGGGTCAACCCTGACCCGGCGTTTATTTTTGTTACGCCAGTGCTATATACTAGTGTCACGTTCATCCATTCTGTCTAGGAACTTACGATGACTTCGACACCCACTAAAACGCTTGACGAGCAGGTTGACATTCTGATGTCAGGCGCGGAATATGGCGACCCGCAAACCAAAGAAACCATGCGCCGCGAACTGCGCCAACGCTTAGTCGACGCGGAAAAAGAAGGCCGCCCCCTGCGCGTATACTGCGGCTACGACCCGCGCACGGCGGATTTGCACCTCGGCCATACCATCACCATGCGTAAGCTGCGCCAGTTTCAGGAATTCGGCCACGATGTGACCTTCCTGATCGGTACGTTCACCAGCTTGATCGGCGACCCGTCCGACAAGGACAAGGTGCGCGATCAACTGACGCGTGAACAGGTGGAGATCAACGCGCGTACGTATGCCGAACAAGCCTTCAAGATTCTCGACCCGAGTCTGACGCGCATTCGCCGCAACGACGAATGGCTGTCCACGCTGGATTTCGCCGATATCATCCGTTTGGCGAGCAACTTCACGGTGCAGCAGTTCCTGGTGCGCGAAAACTTCGCCAAGCGCCTCGATGCTGGCCAGCCGATCTACCTGCATGAGATGTTCTACGGGCTGATGCAAGGGTATGACGCGGTCGCGCAGGAAGCTGATGTGCAGATCGGCGGGCAGGATCAATTGTTCAACATCCTCGTCGCGGGGCGCAAACTGCAAGAGGGCATGGGGCAGAAGCCGCAGATCGCCATCATCATGGGCGAAAGCCTGCCGGGGACGGACGGCGAGATCAAGATGAGTAAGAGCCTCGGCAACCACATCCCGCTGCTGAGCACGCCCGAAGATATGTTCGGTAAGGTGATGAGCATTCCCGACAAGGCCATGCTGATCTATCACAAGCTCGTGCTCGGGTGGGCGCCAGATCGCCTGCGTGAATTGGAGCAAGGCCTAGCGAACGGCTCGATTCATCCGAACAACGCCAAGATGAGTCTCGCTGGCGAAATCGTCTCGATTTTCCACAGCCCGACGGCGGCGCAGGGCGCGCAAAAGTGGTGGGATGAAGCACATCGTGGGATGGGCAGCGGGGTTCCGGAAGACATTCCCGAGTCGGTGCTGACTGCGACCGAGAAGGTGATCGATATTCTGCGGCGGCTGGACATGGTCGCCAGCGGCGCGGAAGCTAAGCGCCTGATGGGGCAGAATGGCATTCGCCTCAACGATCAGCCTGTGACCGATATCGCGGCGGTCGTCTCACCGGACATGCTGCCTGCCGTGCTGCAAGTCGGCAAGCGCAAGTTCGTGCGCTTGGTGAAGGAATAACCTCGCCCGTGTCCCGTGGAACAATTGTAGGGGCGGGACTTGTCCCGCCCACTTTGTCCCTGTTCCAACCTCAGTGGAGAGGGAAGGGCTTGCCCTTCCCCAGGGTGAAATTCCTCTTAGCTTCGCATTTCGCCCTGCGGCAGCACGGCGTTGAGCATGTGAATCACTCCGTTGGTCGCTGGGATGTTGACGGCGATCACCTGCACCCCATTGACGTAGATGTTGTTGCCCTCGACCGTCACTTCCAGCGGCGTCCCCGCCAGCGTCGTGATCGGCTCGCCATTGAGCAGATCACGCGACGTCAGCTTGCCCTCGACCACATGGCTCTGCAGCACCTGATCGATTTGTTCGGGCGTCATGCCGCTCATATCAACCTCGTCGAGCGCGAAGTTAGCCGGGGCGAAGATGGTGTATTCCGTCCCCTCCGCGTTCAACGTGTCGAGCAGCTCACTGGACGCCAGCACGCTTTCCAACCCGGTGAGGTTATCGTCTGCGCTGAGCGCATCCAGCAGCGTGCCGGGTTCGGGCAGCAGTCCCAGTTCGATGGCGACTTCCGAACGGTCGGTCACGTCGACGAACAGCTCGGGCGCGTCAGGCGTGCCGATCAACGCCATGAAGGTGTAGGCGTTTTCTTCCAGTTCCTGCTGCGATGCTTCGGCCAGCGTGGTTGCCGGGTCGTCGTTAGCGCTCACGCGGAAGTCATACGTGCCGGAATCGGCCATCAGCGTCGAGAAGAAGATGCCGCCCTCGGAGTTGGGGAAGTCGAGCGCGGCGAAGTACACCACATCATCACGATTCAGGTCAACAGCGCGGCTGCCCGCCAACGCATTGAGGAAGGTCAAGCCGCCCGTCCCCGGCAGCGGATCGTCGTAGGCTTCCTGCACGATGATCGCATTCAGAGTGCCATCAGTACCGCTGTCAATGACAGCAATCGTTTGCCACGTGCCGACGCTCAAGCTGAGGTCGGTCGGACCGAGCACCGTCGTGCTGCCATCACCCGTGGTCATGACTTCCAGACTGAGCGTTCCCGCGTCATAGCTCATCCAATCCGACATGGACGGATATTCGAGGGTCGCGGTTTCTTCCGGCACCTCGCCGTTCAGGCTGATCTGGACGGCGGGCGCTGTCGGCGCGAAGTGCGCGAAGCGGACATGCACGCGCTCGTCGGTGAGCGCTTCCGCCGTCGCTTCGGTGCTCATTTCCATTTCCATGGTCGCCTGCGGCGTGGTCTGATCGGCACCGGGGGCCGTGGTCGCGCCCGCCTGTGGCGTGGGGGTGTTAAGGTCAACGGTGACTTCGGCGGTCGGTTCGGTGGTGATTTCCTGAGCCGTCACCGCGAACGCGGTCAGCAGGGTCAGCAGCAGTAACACGAATCCAAATTTCCGCATCTTTGCCTCCTTACAATACGAATTGCGCAATACAATTCGTCATTATAGTGAGGAGTTGAAGCGGTACATCGGCAAAAGTATAAACACTAATGCATGTCTTATGGAGTTACCGTGGGCAACAGCCGCGCTCGTGGCCTGTCAGCCGAACAATAGAATCAGCGCGGTGAGCACCAGCATGACGAGCATGAAGCGCTCGAACACCCGCTGATTGATGCGCTTGATCACGTAGCGGCCGATCCAGACGCCGATGGGCAGCACGGGCAGCACCCAGATCATGCTGAGCAGGCGGCTGAAGTCGAAGATTCCGGCGATCATCAAGCCGGGGAGCTTGAGCGCGTTAACGATGGCGAAAAACAGGGTAATCGTGCCGACGAACGGCAGCGGTTCCAGTTTCTGCAGCAGCATGTAGGCCGTGAACGGCGGCCCGCCGACGTTGGCCAACGCCGAACCGAGGCCAGAGACAGCGCCTGCAAAGTAGGCGTGCCACGTGCGCGGCTGATATTCGGCGGTCATCAGGCGGTCACCGAAGAGGCGGTAGAGTACGAAGAACAGCGTGAACAGCGCCACAATATGTTTGAGCGTTTGATTGGGCAGGCCGGTGAGCAAGGCTGTGCCGACCACGATGCCGATGGTCGCAAATGGAATCGTGCGCCAGATGTAGTGCATGTTCCACGTGCCGCGGTACGCCCACAGCGCGAACCAATCGGCGACAATGAGTAGGGGGAGGGCTACGCCTTGGGCAGCACTGACGGGCATCACCTGACTAAGCAGTGGGACGGCCAGCACAGCCAGCGCCGCGCCGAGGCCGCCTTTCGACAACCCGATGAGCAGGCACACGATGACGAGGATGATGGGATAGAGCATAGGTTGTTGGTCGGTTTCTTTGGTTACTGGCGCTGCCGCCACAGAAGATACTCACGCACTTTGAGATCGGTGTTGCGGATCTTCATCGCGAGATCGGCGGCGAGGTTGCGCATGAGGCGAAAACCCATTTGCGGGTAGGTGCTGCACAGATACATCAGTTGTTCACGCGGGATGATGATCAGGTGCGTGTCCGGCTGACCTACGCGCGCGCGCGCCGAGCGCAGTCCTTCGTCCACCAGCGCGATCTCCCCGAACGACTGCCCGCGCCGCAGCACGCTGATCGTTTGCGGTTCGCTCACACCGACCTTGTCGATGAGTGCCGGGTTGATCTGAATCTCGACTTCGCCGCTGGCAATGACATACATTTCGCTGCCGTTGGTCTGTTCTTCGAAGATGATGTCGCCTTGGTTGTACGTGACCTCGGTACAAATCGATGCGACGAGCTCCAACTGCGTGGGGGTCAGTTCGTAGAAGATATCCGCTTGTCGCAGGGTGGTCACGAGAGACATACGCATCTCCTAAATTGACTGGAATAGGTGTACACTAACCCGCACCTGAAAAATTGTAACACGGAAACCCACTATGGAGCACCAAGACGATCTGCGCGCGCAGCCGCTCCCGTATCAGGTTTGGGGCGCAGAGAATATCGATGCCAGCGCCATCGCCCAGATGGACGCGGCGATGCGCTTGCCGATCAGCGTGGCCGGGGCGCTTATGCCGGACGCGCATGTCGGCTATGGCCTGCCGATCGGTGGTGTGCTGGCGACCGAAAACGCGGTGATCCCGTACGCGGTTGGCGTGGATATCGCCTGCCGGATGCGCCTGAGCCTCTACCCGATCTCACCGATCACGGTGGGGCAGAAGCCGGGGCAGTTCAAGAAGGCGCTCATGGAGCAGACGCGCTTCGGCGTCGGCGCGAAATTCACCGGGAACGACCGCAACGAGCATGACGTTCTTGATGATCCCGCGTGGGAGGCGACCAAGTATCTCAAGTCGCTGAAAGATGGCGCGTACGATCAGCTTGGCACGAGCGGCAGCGGCAATCACTTTGTCGAATGGGGCGCGTTCACGGTGCCGCAAGATGACGCTGAGACCGGGTTGAAGGCGGGCAGCTACCTTGCGCTGCTCTCGCACAGCGGGTCACGTGCCGTGGGCTTCAAAATTGCCAACCATTACTCAAAGCTGGCGATGGAACTGCACCCCAAGCTCGACTCCGCCGTGCGACATCTGGCGTGGCTGCCGCTCGACTGGCAGCCGGGGCAGGAATACTGGCTCTCGATGGAGCTGGCGGGGCGCTACGCGGCGGCGAATCACGAGGTGATTCACCAACGGGTGGCGAAGGCCATTGGCCTCAAGCCGATCTTCTCGGTCGAAAACCACCATAACTTCGCATGGATTGAAACGATCCCCGCCCCGGCGGGGTTTCAGGGGAACGAGCGCAAGGTGTTCGTGCATCGCAAGGGGGCGACCCCGGCGGGCGCGGGCGTGCTCGGCATCATCCCCGGTTCGATGGGCGATCCGGGCTATCTGGTGCGCGGCAAGGGGAACACCAACGCGTTGAACTCGGCGTCACATGGCGCGGGGCGGGCGATGGGGCGCAAACAGGCGATCCAGGCGATCACCAAGACGGAACGCGACCGTTACCTGAAAGACCGCGGTGTTACCCTGTTGGGCGGCGGCATGGACGAAGCGCCGCAAGCCTACAAGCCGATTGAACAGGTGATCGCCGCGCAGAGCGAATTGATTGACATTCTTGGCAAGTTCGCGCCGCTCATGGTGCGCATGTCCGACGAACCCGGAGACGATTAAGTGGTCGATTGTACGATTGATGAACTGCTGTGCGTATGCATCTCGCGGCAGGTGGTGGATGGCGAGGTGCTGGCGCAGGGGATCAACACACCGCTGGTGATGGCGGGTTTCATCCTTTCACAGATGACACACGCGCCCCATGTGGTGTTCGCCTCCGCGATTGGGCAGAGCATCGCGCACGAGTGGGCTCCGCTCGGCGTGGGGCGGATTGAGGATATCTGGCTCGGCAAAGGCTTGATCAACGTGGGCTTTGTCGCCGCGGCGGTCGACTTGCTGCCAAAGTACAACCCGAAAGAGTTCTTCCGTCCCGCGCAGATCGACGCGCTCGGTAATACCAATAATATCGCCTTCGGGCAGGACTACGAACACCCGCGCATGCGCTTGCCGGGGACGGGCGGCATCCCTGATGTGACGCCGTACTCCGATCACACCTATCTGTACGTGCCGCGGCATTCCAAAGTGACTTTTGTCGAAAAGGTCGACTTTGTGAGCGGCCTGGGCTACAGCCCGCAGCGTAAACGCGGCAGCGGCCCGAAGTATCTGCTCAGCGACCTGGGGCAGTTCGACTGGGCACACGGGCGGATGCGCTTAATTGCGACGCATCCCGGCGTGACAATCGAGCAGGTCAAGAAGAAGACAGGCTTTGAGCTGGAAGTCGCTGATGATGTTCACGAGACGCCGCTCCCAACCGAGGAAGAAGTGCGCCTGCTGCGCGAGGTGATCGATCCGCTTGGGGTGCGCAAGCTGGAAATGCTCGGCGGCAGCGCCCGTAAAGACCTGCTGCGCGAAATTTTAGAGAAGGAAAACGCGCTCTAGCTGAAAAGATAAATAAATGAACCACAGAGAACACAGAGAGCACAGAGAATTTGATCATTCCTCCTCTGTGTTCTCTGTGGTTAAGTGTTCTTCTTACTGAACGTTCCAGTCGGCAATATTGCGGAAGCGGTCGGCGGGTGTGCCAAGGTAACCCAACTGCACTCCAGTCACGTTGGAGCGCGTGACGAAGGTGTAGACCGGGTAATACAGCGGGATGGCGATGGCGCGTTCGACGAAGATGTTCTGGAACGCGCGGTAATCCTGTAAGCGGTTGATGCCGTAGGGTTCACGCCGTCCGCGCTCCAGCAGTTCGCTGATACGGCGATCATCCGCGCCCCCATAGTTCAAGCCGTCCGGGTACTGCCCTTGGTGCCAGAACGCATACACATCCGGATCCGCGCTGTCACCGAGCGCGTACTCGACCAGCGCCGCGTCGAAGTCGTGCGCGCGCAGGCGCTCGTCGTACGTCGCCTGATCGACTGCGTCGATGCTGATGTTCAGCCCCAACTGCGACCACTGCGTCGCGATTTCATTAGTCAACCGCACCAGCGCGGGATCATCCGGTGTGAGGATGCTGAAGGTGAACAGCGCCGCCGATTCGACTGTGCCTTCCGGGGCGGCCGTCGCTTCGGCTGTGCTCTCAGCGCTGCCGTTCAAGCGCTCCAAGCGTTCAAAGGCCTGCTGGAGCAGGGCGCGCGCGGTCGTCGGATCGTAGGCGGGCGGTGCGACCTCGGGTGAATACGCCCATGAGCCGAGGATCATAGGACTGTCGGCGCGAATGGCGGCATTCGACATACTGCGATCCAGCACCGACGAGCGATCCAGCCCGGTGTCGAGAGCCACGCGCACCCGCTGTTCGCGGAAGAAGCGCGAATCGTCGGCAACCCAGTTGAAGATGATCGCGCCGAGCGTTGGTTCGATGCTGTTGTTGGCGATGAGAGTCGTTTGGTTCAGGGTGAGTTGGAACAGCGGCGCGCGCTCGTTCCAGTCACGCGCGGCCAACCCTTCGACTGCGCCGCCCGCCAGCGCGTCGTAGGCGGTCTGGAAGGAGTCGTAGAGCGTAAAACTCACTCGGTCGAGGGCATATACGCCCGTTTGACCTTCCGGTCGCTGGCGGTAGACGGGCGCCAGACGCAGCTCGACGCCGGTGATGCGCTGACTGTCCGCGTGAATGCTATCCAGTTGGTAGGCGCCCGTGCCAATCGGCGCCAGGTTGAACGGATGGGTCGCCAGCGCGTCGGCGGTGGTTCCGCGCAGCGCATGTTCCGGCAGGATGCCAATGGTCAGCCGATCCAGAAACGTGCCGAGCGGCTGCGTGAGCCGGAAACGGATCAGGTAATCGCCGAGCTGATCGGTTTCGACCGTGCGCCAGAACGCCCCGAGTTCCGAATTGCCGGGGAAGGTCGGCGACCGCAGTACAGACATGGTGTAGGCGACATCCGCCGCGGTGAAAGGGATGCCGTCCTGCCACAGGACATCCTGCCGCAGCGTAAAGATGTATTCGAGACCATCGGCCGAGATCACCCAACTTTGGGCCAGCGCCGGAATTGGTTCGCCGAAGGCATCGGTTTTGGTCAAGCCCTCAAAGATGAGCGCGGTAATGTCCCGGTCGACCGGGTTGAGATTGGCGAACAGCGGGTTCAACCGCTGCACGGTGCCGATCAACGCTTCACGGTAGGTGCCGCCGTCCGTCGTCAGCGTCACTTGCAGCGGCGGTGACGTTGGGTTTGGGGTGGGACTGGGCAGCGCCGCGATGCCTGCTTCTTCACCGCCGATGGTCGCCGTTGCCGTCGGGGCGGGGGCGGGCGCATCGCTGCTCCGCACCACCAGACCGATCACAAACAGCGCCGCCGCCAGCAGCAGGGCGATCAATTGCCAGCGAAATCCACGCAGCATGACACTTCACCTCAACGCAAAAAAGGTGTTTCCCGGCTGGGCGAAACACCTGTCAAGACAAATTGGATTCGTGCGGTTAGTTGTTGAGCGCAAATGAAAGGATGGCGACCATCAGGAACACGAAGCCCAACACGATGGTGACTTGATAGAGCGTCTTTTCCAGACCACGGCGCGT
Organism: Candidatus Flexifilum breve; assembly: GCF_016713355.1. Classification (NCBI taxonomy): domain Bacteria; kingdom Bacillati; phylum Chloroflexota; class Anaerolineae; order Aggregatilineales; family Candidatus Flexifilaceae; genus Candidatus Flexifilum; species Candidatus Flexifilum breve. The sequence continues at coordinate 578,007 of NZ_JADJPI010000004.1, read as the reverse complement.
GCGGGTGATGCCGCCGCTTTCGCCGCCGCCCAACAAGTCGCCGAGGCCGGAGCCCTTCGCCTGCATCAGCACGAGAATAACCAACACCACTGAAACAATAATCGAGACGATCTGTAAGGCAGCTTCCATGCCGTAAACTCCTAGCTGATAAAAAGCGTTCGCAGTATAGCATGGGGCGAAGGGAATGCAAAGTGGCGGCTGACAAACGAGGGGAAAGCGTCGGGGTGCAACACTCTGCACCCCGACCGCTGAAATGCTGATTTACTGCGCGGGCGCGGCGACCTGCGTTTGCAGGAAGCTGAGCGCTTCTGCCAACTGCGGATCATTCGGATCGTTATAGCTCTCCGGCGTCCATTCGATCGTGATATCCGGGTCGATGCCCTGTTCGTGAATCCAGCGCCCGCTCGGCGTGAGCCAGCGCGCAATCGTCAGGCGGACGCCGCCGCCGTTGATGAGCGGATGCCATGTCTGCACTGTGCCCTTGCCGAGCGTGGTCTCGCCGATGATGGTCGCTGCGCCCGAATCCTGCAGCGCCCCCGCGACCAGTTCGGACGCGCTCGCGCTGCTCTCATTGACCAGCAGCACAATCGGCACAGTGATCCCGGCGAAGTCACCGTTGGCGGTGAAGGTCTGCGCATTGCCGTCGCCGAAATCTTCGACGACCACGGTGCCTTCTTCGACAAACGCGCTCGCAATTTCGATGGCGCTGCTGAGCAGACCACCCGGATTATCGCGGAAGTCGAGCACCAGCCCATTCAAGCTGTTCACGTCGATGCTGGCAAACGCGTTATCAAGGTCATGGCGGGCTTCCGCCGTGAACTGATTCAGCTTGACGTAGCCGTAGTTGCCGTCGAGGATTTCATATTCGACATTGGGGATGATGATGTGCGCCCGCTCGACCGTGAACTCGATCAGCTCATTGTAGCGCCGTACGGTGATGTCGACGGTGCTGCCCGCCGGACCCCGCACCAGCACCGCCAGTTCCGTCTGGTTCATGCCGGCGACTTCCTGACCATCCACGGTGACGAAGATGTCGCCGTTCATCATGCCCGCGAGCTGCGCGGGGGTGCCTTCCAGCACGCCGACGACCTCGATCTCGCCCGTTTCTTCGACCGTGTGAATGACGACGCCAATACCTTCAATCTCGCCTTCGAGATCGCTGTTCAGCAGGTCATAGACTTCCGGATTCATGTAGCCGCTGTATTGGTCTTCGAGCGCGTCGACCATGCCGCTGATCGCGCCATCAACCAGCACCGACGTATCGATCTCGTCGAGGTAATCGCTCTTGATCAGATTGAACACTTGCCAGAACGGTTCAAAGTCTCGCTGGACATCGGCGGGGGGGGTGGTGTCGCCGCCTTGAGCCTGAGTTAGCCCGCGCCCATTGCCGATGGCGAAGCCGGCCGTGAAGACGAGGGCGAGGATGATGGCTGTCGACAGGTGCTGCCAGCGCCCGCGCAGTTGACTTGACAATTTCATGGGGTAACTCCACTGAACTCTCAGACTTCGATTATACGGCGTCTTGCACAGATGTGCGGGTAAATGTGTTGTGAGAGATGCGTAGATTGTACGCTAGAACAGGGGAGTGGTGATCAAAAAGGGCGGCTCTGGGGCCGCCCTGACAGGACTAAAGGGTGAGGAGAAACGCGATTAGGTCGGCGATATCTTGCTCGGTGAGCGTTTCGCCGAAGGTTGGGGGCATGATGGGGCGGAAGCCGGGAACGAGATAAGCTTCTGGTTCGACAATGCTCTGGTGAATATAAGCTTCCGCGCTCAGCCCGGCGACGCGCTGACCGGCGCGTTCGTCGAGACCGATCATGTTTGGTGCAAGCTGAAACGCGTTGCGTCCACCGCTTGTGCCGTGACAGGATGAGCACGGCGGCGCGCCATTGACGCCCTGCGCGAAGATTTGCTGACCACGTACCGGATCGCCAACCAGGGCGGCGGGTGTCGGTTCAGCCGTGGGCGCAAATGTCGCCGAGGGGCGCGGCGTGACGCTCACTTGCAGGGCGGGCTGAGATGCGCCGCTCACCGCTGCGAAGGCGCCAACGGTGAACACCAACCCCGCCAGAATAACCGCTAACAAGACTCGCAGCATGATTCGTTCTTTCCTAGTGCATAATTCCAAGGGCAACTATACGCCTTTACCAACCCGGTTTCATCCAACAGACAGCTAACCCTTACTCCGATTTCAGATGGATCGACTTTCCCCGACCAAAGATGGAGAGCGGGTGGCCGAGTGGGTAATTCAATCTGTTGTGTTGCGGGCTGTTGATGTATTGTATCGGCAGCAAGACCCGAGAAGCGTAGAGAACAGGTGGGATAGACGGTGGCAGAGTGGATTACGTTGGATCAAGCGGCGGCGCTCATCCCGGATGGCGCGACGCTGGCGCTCGGTGGCATGACCGTGTATCGCCGTCCGGTGGCGTTTGTCAAGGCGCTGCTGCGCCGCACGCCGCGCCCCAAAGACTTGACCTTGTTGTGCTTTACGGCTGGCATTGAGAGCGATTTACTGGTTGGCGCGGGCTGCGTGGCGACGGTGCGCTCGGCCTATTTCGGCCTCGAATCGTTTGGCCTCGCGCCAATGTTCACCGAGCGGGCGAACCGCGGCGAAATCCGCGTGATCGAAGAGACAGAGCAGAGTCTCGCGATGGGCATGCGCGCCCATATGGCCGGTGTGGGATTTATGCCCTCCATGGGGTGGATCGGTACCGACTTACCGCGCTTACGCCCCGATGTCAAAACGGTGATCGACCCGTACAGCGGCGAAGAACTGGTCGCGTTCCCGGCCATTCACTGTGATGTGGTGGTGATCCACGCGCTGGAAGGGGATGCGCGCGGTAACGTCAAGCTGAATAACAACCTTGGCGTGGATATGGAATTGATTTATCTCGCTGAGACCGTGATTGTCACGGTCGAAAACATCGTCGAGCGGGTTGAACGCACGGCTGACAGCTTCCTGATGCCCGCGCCGGCGACGACGCATCTCGTACATGCGCCGCGCGGCGCGTACCCGACTTCCTGCTATCCGCTGTACCCGATTGGCGGCGGGGAGTTCATGCGCTACGTCGATGCATGCAACGCGGGCAAATTCGAAGAGTACATCGCCGATGTGACAAGGGATAATTAACCGCAGAGAACGCAAAGAACGCAGAGCAAACAAGAAAAGACTCAACGCAAAGACGCCAAGCGAGTAGGGACGAGGCACGCCTCGTCCTCTTTGTCCTCTCTGCGGTCTCCGCAGTTCAGTTCTTTAGTGGCAGTACGTAGGCGGGATTGATGCTGAGGGCAATCGGTTCACCGGGGCGAGGTGGTTGCTCGACTCTGCGTGAGTCGTATTTGAACGCCAGCGGTACGCCATTCACCTCTAGACTGACTTGCAGGGCGTCGCCCTGAAACACGGCTTCGGTCACGGTGCCGCGCAGATTGCCGTCTCCACCCAGCGTAATGCCATCCGGATGCAGCAGCAGCGCGGGCGCGCGTTGATCGAGCGGGAAGCTGCCTAACGCCGTGTTTGCCTGTCCATCGCGCCAGTCCGTCACCGTCACTACATTCCCCAAGCCGAGCAGGCGCGCCGCAAAGACGGTCGTCGGACGGTGATACACTTCCATCGGCGTGCCGATCTGGGCGATGACGCCGGACTCCATGATCGCCAACCGATCTGCGACCGCAAAGGCTTCGCGGCGGTCGTGCGTCACGTAGACCGCCGTCAAGCCCACCGCCTTGATGATGTCGCGCAGTTCGAGGATGAGGCGTTCGCGCAGCACGGCGTCCAGCGCGCCGAGCGGCTCGTCGAGCATGAGGAGGCGTGGGCTCGGCGCGAGGCTGCGTGCCAAGGCGACGCGCTGGCGTTCGCCACCGGAAAGCTGCGCTACGTCCCGCCGCTCAAAGCCGCTCAGGTTCACCAGCGCGAGGACTTCACTCACGCGGCGCTGACGTTCGCCCGGCTTGATTTGTCTCATGCGCAGGCCAAATTCGACGTTTTGCGCGACGTTCAAATGCGGAAACAGGGCGAAATCCTGAAACATCAGGCCGAAGTCGCGGGTGTGGACGGGCTGCTTGAGGATTGATCTGCCTTCCAGCTGCACGTCGCCCGCATCGGGGCGATCCAGCCCCGCGACGATGCGCAGCAGGGTTGATTTGCCCGAGCCGCTCGCGCCCAGTAAACACACAATTTCGCCGCGTTCGACCTTCAGATCGATGCCGCGCAGGACGGGCGTTGAGTCAAACGAGCGCGTTATCCCGGTCACTGACAGCATCAAAACTCCCCGATTCCCAGCACGCGCGCGCGCTCAATCAGCACAAAGCTGATCGCGCACACGCCCATCAAAATGGCGCTCATAGCCAGCGCCTGACCGTAATTAAGGGCCCCCGGCTGCCCAAGCAGACGGAAGATCACCAGCGGCATCGTTGGCGTTTCGGGACGCGCGACGAACAGCGACGCGCCAAATTCGCCCATGCTCACCGTGAAAGCGAACGTCGCCCCGACGATCAGCCCGCGCCCGATGAGTGGCAGGTCGATCAGGCGCAAAATCGTCGTGGGGGATGCGCCTAACAGGGCCGCCGCGCCGCGCACGTTGGGCGAAATGCTGCGCAGGGCGGGCAGCACGCTGCGCACGACAAAGGGCATGGCGACCAGCGTGTGCGCGATCACGATCAGCGCGCGGGAGGTGCGCAGGTTGAGCGGCGGCTCGTCGAGGGCAATGATAAAGCCGAAGCCGAGCGTCACCGCGCTGGTCGCCAGCGGCAGCATATAGATTGGGTCAAGCAGGCTGGAGAGCCGACCACGCCGCGCCAGCCCATAGGCGGCGATCAAGCCGAGAATGAGCGAGAGCACGGTTGTCAGCAGCGCGTAGACCACCGAATTGCCGACGGCTTCCAGCGGCGGCACGAACAGCACCGATCCGCGTGCATTGGTGGAGAGCGCCGCATAGTATTGCAGCGTCCAGCCGTTCGCCGACCAGAACGAGCGCAGCAAGAGCGCGATCAGTGGGGCGAACAGCAGTACCGCCATCAAGGCGATGTTGCCCCCGACGAACAGCTTTTCACGCGGCGTTTTCGGCGTCCGCGCGACCGTCTGCGCGGCCTGCAGATCGGTGCTGGTCTGGGCCTGCAAGCGCGTGTAGACCAGCATGAGCGCGAACATCAGCGCCAGTTGAAAGATCGACAGCGCGGCGGCGATTTGCAAATTGAGCAGGCTGTTGGCCTGACGGTAGATTTCGACTTCCAGCGTGGCGAAGCGAATGCCGCCCAAGATCAGCATGACGCCGAACGAGGTGAAGCAGAAGATGAAAATCAGCGCGGACGATGCCAGAATCGCCGGGCGAATCGCCGCGAGACGAATCTCCCACCACAAGCGCCAGCCATGCGCGCCGAGTACCCGCGCCGCTTCTTCGATGCGCGGGCTTTGCGTTGCCCAGTAACTGCTGATCATGCGCAGCGCCAGCGCGTAGTTGTAGAAGACGTGGGCGATCAGGATGATCGTTAGCGTACCTTCGAGGTTGAGCGGGAGGATGCCGCGTTCGCCGATCAACGCGCTGAAAGCCGCCGCGACCACGACTGTCGGCAGCACGAACGGGAGCGTCGAGACGGAGAGCAGCAGTGCCTTGCCGGGGAAGTCGAAGCGAGCGAAGGCATACGCGCCGGGGAGCGCCAACCCGACCGTGAGCAGGGTCGAGAGCGCGGCTTGCCCGGTCGTGAACAGGAAGATGCGGATGTAGTAGTCATCCGTGAAGATTTCCGCGAAGCCGCTGAGATCGAGCACACCGTCCGGCGTCAGGCTGACGACGAACAAACTGATCAGCGGGTAGAAAAAGAAGATGAGGAGGAAGGCGGGCGGAAGCAGGATCAACCCGTTCCGCCCCAGCCAGCTCAGCGCAGAACGGTTTCCGTCCACGCCTCAATCCATTCTTCGCGTCCGGCATCGATGTCCGCCGGGTCAAGCACGACCGGGTTTTCTGGAATCTGCGCATAGTCAATGAAGACTTCTGGCAGTTCCGCATTGCCATTCACGGGGAAGACAAACATCTGCGTCGGCATATCCTCCTGGAAGTCGACGCTCAACAGGAAGTCCATGAACTGCTGCGCCGCTTCGAGGTTATCCGTGCCCTGCAGGATGCCCGCGAATTCGATCTGCCGGAAGCAGGTGCCATCCGCCACAATCGATCCGGTCGGGGCGACATCGGTCGGCGGGTCGGCGAACAGTACTTCGGCAGGCGGGCTGCTGGCATAGCTCACTACCAGCGGACGCGAACCCCCGTAACGGGTGAATTCGCCATAATAGGCGTCCGTCCAGCCTTCGGTGATCGCCACATCATTCGCGACCAGATCCGTCCAGTAATCAAGGTACGTGTAATCGCCTTCTGCGCCAAACGCAGCGACGGTCGCCATGAGGAAGGCGAGACCGGGCGACGAGGTGGCCGGGTTTTCCACGACGAGCAATCCGCTGTATTCGGGCTTGGTGAGGTCGGCGAGCGATTCCGGCAGCGCGAGGCCGTTCTCCTCGAAATAGGCGATATCGTAGTTCAGGCACACGTCGCCGTAGTCGACCGGGGTGACGTTGTGGTCGGGATCGACAATGAACGCCTCGTCGACGCTCTGCAGCGCGGGCGATTCGTAGGCGATAAACAAGTCTTCGTTCAGCGCGCGGCTCAAAAACGTGTTATCCACGCCGAACACGACATCGCCGAGCGGATTGCTCTTGCTCAGAATGAGCTGGTTGAGCATCGTCCCGGCATCACCCAAACGCAGTACCTCGACAGTGATGCCCGTTTCCTGTTGAAACTGTGCGAGTATCTCTTCTGTGTAGGCAAAGCTGTCGTGGGCGACGACCGTGAGCGTGTTGTCCTGCGCGGACACGGCGGCCGCGCCGAGCAGCAGCAGTAAAGTTGTGATCCAAATGACTTTCGTCATCGTTCCTCCTGTTTGCAAGCGTCCCTACGTATAGCGCAAACCTGAGCGGAGCGCAATGCAAATTGACAGCTTGTCACCATCGGTTAACTATCAGATGATTAGCCGAGCGCCACGTCGAGGAACATCATCACGGCAAAGCCGAGCATGGCGCCGAGTGTGCCGCGGTCGGTGTTGCCGTTGCCCTGCGCTTCGGGAATCACTTCTTCAACCACGACAAAGATCATCGCCCCGGCGGCAAAGCTCAGCGCGTAGGGGAGGATCGGCCGGGCGTAGAGCACTGCCGCCGCGCCGATCACTCCGGCGATCGGTTCGACGATGGCGGAGAGCTGGCCGTACCAGAAGCTTTTGAGGCGGCTCATGCCCGCGCGGCGCAGCGGCACGGCGACCGCGATACCTTCCGGGAAGTTTTGCAGGCCAATGCCGAGCGCCAGCGCGACCGCGCCCGCCAAAGTCGCCGAGGAGAGACCGTGGGCGACCGCGCCGAAGGCCACGCCGACTGCCAAGCCTTCGGGGATGTTGTGCAGGGTGATCGCCAGTACGAGCAGCAGCGACTTCTGCCACTCGGTCTTGATGCCTTCCGGTTGGTCGGATTCGGGATGCTGATGCGGCAGCACATAGTCCAGCGCGCGCAGGAACACCCCGCCGAGGATGAATCCGGTCACCGCCGGGAACCACGCGGGCAGCACGCCGCCTTCGCCCATTTCGATAGCGGGGGCAAGCAGCGACCAGAACGACGCGGCGATCATCACGCCGCCCGCGAAGCCGAGCATGGTGTCGAGGGTTCGGCGGCTGACTTGCCCGGTGAGAAAGACGGTCGCGGCGCCGAGGGCGGTCACGCCCCACGTGAACAAAGTCGCGAGCAGGGCTTGGAGTTGTGGGGAGAAGGTTTGCAGCAGTTCGACCATGATACCCTACGGTGATTTTTAGACTCACCTTATTCTCGCATTAGGGAGGCCAAAAAGCGACTCGCGGTGTCATGATCACGCCCTGATCAATGTCACTGACGGCGATACACCTCGATGTCGTCGATCAGGGCGGCGGGCGCATTATCCGCGGGGTTGACGAGGATCATCAGGCGGACGGTCGCCCATGAGTTGGGAACGGTGAGCATGAGCGCGTATGGCTGCAATGGGGTATTCGCTGCGACCACAATAGCTGACCATACGCCATTAATGCCATTGGTCAAGCCGACGCTGACCGTTTTGTCGATGGCGCTGCCGTTGCCCAACCGCAGCGCGACCTCAAACGCGGTATGAGCCCACGCGCCACCGGGGAGTGCTTGATAGAAGCCGCCCCAATCCGGCGCTTCCGTCGAGCGCAACCGTGTTGCGCGCATAACGCCGTCGCGCACCGCCCAGTTGACCCAACCGGACGGTGTCCACGCCTCGGTACCTGCGCTGAAATCGCCGTTGGTCACGAGATTGGCGTCACTTAACGGGATCGGATGTTGGGCAGCTTGCAGCACCGTTCCGTACGCCCAGCCCGCCGCTTCAGCCATAGAATACCCGCTGATCGGCACGTTCTGTTCGGCATACACATAGCCACCGTAAACCGCCTCGGTACGGTCGCCGTCGCGGTCAGCGTCGAGCACGTCCATGTAGGCGGCGACAGCATATTCCTGCCCGAATTCGACATGTAGATGTGCGGCGGATGATGTGCCCGTGTTGCCTTCTTGGGCGATGATCTCGCCCGCGTGGATGGGGACAGCGCAGTTCGCCGCGCTGTGCTCAGCCGAGCATTGATCAGTGATCCACGTGGGGATGCTGTGCGGCGCAAGATGTCCGTAGAGCGAATATTCGTGCGGGGCGTGCTGAATGATGATCACATTCCAGTACCACCATGCGCCCGCCGTATAGCCGTTGACGTCCGCGGAGTCGTTCACATAGATGATTGTGCCATCTTTGGCGGCGGCCATCTCGCGTCCGGTCAGGTCAAAGTCGATTTGCCCGCGTCCATGCAGGTTGAAGCTGCGTGTGACCGTTCCATACGCGCCATCGGCAAAGGGGAGGGCGTAGGGCGCTGCGGGCGCAAAGGCGGGGTCGGCGCTCGGCTTGTACGGCGTCGAATCGGCGGCGGCGCGGATGCTCAAGGGTAATTGCTCGTAAGCGGCTTGATAGCCGGAATCGCCGGGTAAGAAAACCTGCCATGACCCGTTCTGATGGATCCCGATAAGCCAATCAATTAAGCCGGGGTAGGCTGTACCCGTCAGCCGATCCACCGTTTCTGCATAAATGATCGCGCCAGCTTCGTCAGCAATTCGCCCAACTTCGCGGTGAAAAGAGGGGCTATCCAGCGGGACGACGGCCAACCGTTGGGCAAGGGCGACATCCAAATTGGCTGACGGTTGTGTTAGAGAAAGGGTATAAAATAGTAGAATCGCGGTTACAATGGCTTTCAAGCTGTTCTCGACAAGTCCAATCGATCAACGTCACTCTGTAGGGTACAATCAATGTAGCCCTCAACTCGCGCAGAAGCATAGATCGTCATTAGGCATGGTGCAACACGGCCAATGAAACAATTTGTCCTAGATCATCTGATTCAAGAATGCCGGCAGGCCGACCGCGTGATCGCCTGCACCCAGCAGAAAGATTCTGACCTCTCCATCAAGCTGAAGAACGGCAAGACGGTGAGTGTCTTCGTGATCAACCGCGCCATTCGTCTGCCTGAAATCAAGGAGACATACGAAGGGAACACTTCGCGGGGCGTGCATACGCTCTTCATTCTCGACGCGCGCATGCTGCCGCTGGATAACAGTCGCATTGAACCGCCGCCGCACTGGATGGAGGCGCTGCACACGCTGACATGCAGCCGCATCTATACCTATCATCTCGACGGGCGCAGCGTGACCATCCGCCCGCTGCACATTGAATGGCGCTGGGGCGACGCACCGCGCTTTGTCGAATATGGCGAGATCGTCAATATCAACGACCTGCACACGGACGTGATCGAATCGAATTCGAAGCTGATCACGGGACGGTTCGCCGCAGCAAACTTCGGCGAAGGTTCGTTCTGGAAGAAGAAAGCGCCGCTTGAAGAGGCGCAGTACCGCTACTCGTGGCGCAACTGGTCGTACAGCGAAAAGAAATCGACACGTCAGGAAGAAGAGACCCCGAGCGGCTGGAGTTCGTGGGAGGAATTTTCGCGCAATTATGGCGATGTCGGCGGGTCAGATGAGCCGCAGTGGGACTGGGCGGGCGAAGCGGATAAGAACCGCCAGCAGCGCCGCACGCGCAAATCTGTCGCCTCCGAGCAGCGCCAGCACTATGCCGTGCTTGGCGTGTCTGCCGAAGCCTCGTTTGAGGAAGTCAAGCAGGCGTACCGCAAAAAGGCGCGCGAGTATCACCCCGACCTGCACCCGACCGAAAAAGAGAAGTACACCGCGAAAATGGCGGAGATCAACACCGCCTTCGAAGCGATCACCAAGCAGAAGCAGAGTAAGTAGTTCTCAGTTCACAGTAGACAGTAAACAGTGGCTAACGCCTTGCCATTCGACTGGGAATTGATGGCTTGTCATAGGCTGTGCCAAAACGCAGAAGTGAAGCGCCTCACAGAATTGAGATCGAGGGCCGGGCAAATGTGCCGTAGAATCGGTGCATGGACGTGAATCGGTGCGTCCGCCCGACCGCGATCGCTACCCAAAGGCCTAGTCTACGATGAAGCCCATCCTGCTCGCTCTGCTTCTGCTGCTTCTGTCCGCGACCGTTGTTTCCGCACAAGCCGCTGATACCCGTTACTACGATATCGGCAGTCCCACGTTCACCGATGTGTGGGTTGATCCCTACGCTGGCAATGACCTCAATGCCGGGGATACGCCGCAGACCGCGCTGCGCACGATCACCGAGGCATGGAATCGCATCCCGATGGGCGTCGAACTGACAACCGGCTACCACATTCATTTGCTGCCCGACGAGTACCCGGAAGACACCATTCCCGTATATTGGGAGTCGCGCTACGGGACGTATGAGCATCCGATACTCATCTCCGGGGAGAGCGAAGTGTTCGGGGTGATCCTGCTCGCGCCGATCAACCTGTACGACTCCCGCTATGTCTATTTCGACGGTTTCACGCTGAGTCCCGGTGTCGATGCCTTCCACTGCGAACGCTGCGATCACGTGCTGCTGCGCAACCTGATCATCACCGGAGCCGATCCCGAAAGCTATCAAACGCAGGAGACGGTGAAGGTCAACCAGTCGACCAACATTTACATCGAAAACAGCGACATTTCCGGTGCCTGGGACAATGTGATCGACTTTGTCGCCGTGCAGTCCGGACATGTCGTCGGGAACGCCATTCACAATTCGGGCGACTGGTGCGCGTATGCTAAGGGCGGCTCGGCCTACATCACTTATGAAGCCAATGAGCTCTACAACTGTGGCAATGGCGGTTTCAGCGCGGGGCAGGGGACGGGATTTCAGTATATGGTCCCGCCGTTCCTGCGCTATGAGGCGTACTATATCCGCTTCGTCAATAACTACGTGCACGACGCGACGGGCGCGGGTGTGGGCGTGCAGGGCGGCTACAATATCCTGATCGCCTACAACACCTTTCTGAATATCGGCGCGCGCAGTCACCTGTTGGAAGTTGTGTTTGGCGGGCGGAGCTGCGACGGTCAGCCGGGCGATGAAAGCCGTGAACGCTGCGACGAGTACGCAGCGCAGGGCGGCTGGGGTAACAACCTGATTGCGGATGGGGAGAACTACGTCCGCATCCCCAACCGCCACGTTTACATCTACAACAACCTGTTCTATAACCCGGAAGGCGCGCAGTCGCAGTGGCAGCAGTTCACCATCTTTGGTCCGTTTACCGGGGGTGGTCAGGGGAACGCGCCGTCACCCGCGCTGGCCGATGTTGATCTGCACATCGTCAACAACGTGATCGGGAACGGCCCGGCAGATCATCCGCTCGGGTTGGGCGAGAATTCTGGCTGCGCGGCGGATAACCCGACCTGCAACGAAACACAGCTCGTGCGCGATAACGCGATCAATACGCTGGCCATCAGCCCGGAACTGACGGTGGCGAATTACGCGCCCATCGCGCTGCCGCCGTTTGTCGCTGACGATGATCATGTTCCGCCGCCGGATCAGCTCGCACATGTGGTTGTAGTGGATATCAGTGGCGAGTCTCGCGCTGAACACGACAGCGTGGGCGCGCTGGCGGCGGGCAATTGACAAGCGTGCATATTTTCTGCTACGCTGATGCACATGGTTTACATTAGCCCTTCCTCTACGCTCGCATTTGTACTGATCGCGTCCGATCTGGCGCATCCCTTGTACAGATGCGCCTGTTGACCGCATAGGTCAATTAAACATTTCGTCATTTTGACGGCTGCGGCGCATAGCGTTCGCAGCCGTTTTTGATTCTGCGGCAAGGAGATAAGATGCACATCATTCATGTCAACAACATCACCGTGAACTATGACGGGCGGGTGATTTTCAAGGACCTATCGTGGGTGATTGACAGTCAGGATCGCGTCGGGCTGATCGGGCACAACGGTGCGGGCAAGTCGAGCCTGCTGAAAGTCATTGCGGGTCTGTACCAACCGGACGCCGGGGCCATGGTCAAGCAGCGCGGCGTGAGCGTCGGCTATCTACCGCAGCATGTCACGCTGACACCGGGGCGCACGCTCATCGAAGAAGCGATGATCCTGCCCCCCAAGCTGGCCGAAGTCGACGCGGCGCTGCACGCCGTCGAACATAAGTTGACCGACCCCGCAGTGTATAACGATGCCGACGCTCTCACCCGGGCGCTCGGTGAACAGGAGAAACTGGTCGAGCAGTTCGAGGCGCTCGGCGGATCAGCGCATGCCGGGCGCATCCGGTCGATTCTCGCGCACCTCGGCATCAAGCCGGACGCTTACGATCTCCCGGCGGAGACCTTGAGCGGCGGGCAAAAGAAGCTCGTACAGTTCACCCGGCTGGCGGCGGAACAGCCCGACGTGCTGCTGCTCGACGAACCGGACAATCACCTCGACTTGGACGCCAAGCGGCGGCTGGAAGGCTTTCTGCGTGACTATCCCGGCGCAGTGGTGATCGTCTCGCATGACCGCTACCTGCTGGATGAACTGGTGAAGCAGATTGTCGAGATGGAACAGGGCAAGCTGACCGCCTACAAGGGAAATTATTCGCAGTATGCTTTGCTGCGCGAACAGGCGCGTTTGCGGCAGCAGCAGATGTATGTGGCGCAGCAGAAGCGGGTTGCGCAGGTGGAAGCGGCGATCAAGCGCTTTGAGCTGGCCGCGGCCGCCGATCTCAACGAACGTCATGCGCGGCAGGCGCGCAGCCGTCGCAAGATGCTCGAACGCTGGGAAGAAAGCGGCGAGCTGGTCGATAAGGTGCGCGAACGCCGCCAGCTAGAACTGGACTTCGCCGGATCGCGGGGCAGCACGAAGGCCCTAGAGGTCAAGAAGCTGTCAATGGCGTTCGATGATGATCCGATCTTCCTCGATCTGGATTTGCTCGTGCGGCACGGTGAACGGGTCGGCCTGGTCGGCAAAAACGGATCGGGCAAGTCGGTGCTGTTCAAGCTGATTCTGGGCGAACTCGCGCCGCTGGACGGCGAAATCAAGATCGGCAACAGCAGCAAGCTCGGCTACTACGCGCAGGAACATCAGACGCTGTTCTCATGGTACGAGCGCACGCCGATTGAGTTCATCCGCGATGCCTCCCCATCGAGCGAAGGGGCGGCGGTCGCCTTTCTGCTCAACTTCCAGTTCACCTACGAGCAGACGCGCCAGCCCATCGGCACGTTGAGCGGCGGTGAACGCAGTCGGTTGCAGCTTGGCGCGCTGATGCTCCAGCGCCCGAATCTGCTGCTGCTGGACGAGCCAACCAACAACCTCGACATCCAATCGTCGGAGGCGCTGGAAACGGCGCTGGAAGACTTTGAAGGCGCGCTGTTCGTCATTTCGCACGACCGCTATTTTCTGGATCGCGTGGTGGATCGCGTGGTCGAACTGGACGACGGCGCGCTCACCAGCTTCGAAGGCGGCTACACGGACTTTCTAGAGGGAAAAGCAAGAAAAGCGCAAAAGGAAAGAGAAAGACTCAACGCAAAGGCGCAAGGACGCAAAGGCACAAAGTAAGCTGATAATCTAGTTCCACACTTGGCGTCTTAGCGACTTGGCGTCTTTGCGTTGAGTCTTGGTTTTTCTTTCACTTGGCCGTGTAGTACTTGCCGTAATCACCGACGAGCAGATAGAGCGGCGGCTCGTCTTCTTCGATGGCGGGGAAGCGACCGAGCGGTTCGAGGAAGCAGTTATCGCTGTTATCGTCGTTGACGGTCGAAACTTCGCCGACCAGCACGCGCTCGCCTTCTGCCCAGAACTTGTGATACAGGCGCGTCGGCAGCGTGATGCTCTCGCCCGGGCGTAGCGTGACCGTGTGCATGGCGGGGAAGTGATATTCGACGCCGTCCATGCTCACGGTGATGTCAGTATCGGCGAGCTTGTCATCCGGTGTCGAGTTGGCAAGCTGCAGCTTGAGCAGGCCGCCGCCGCGGTTGATGATGTCTTCAGTCTTCTGCCAGTGGAAGTGGAACGGCGTCACCTGACCCGCGTCCACGATCAGCAGCTTTTCGGCGTAGGTTTTACCCTGCATGGTCTTGAGGTTGGCGGGCTTGCCGTTGCGGATGGTGAACAACGTTAGTCCAAGCTTGGCGAACTTGCCCTGACCGAAGTCGGTGATGTCCCAGCCGAGGCCGTTCTCCGCGATTTCCGCAACTTCCGCGCCCTTGCCGCGCCAATCCTCCGGCGTCCAGTGGGCGAAAGGGGGCAGGTGAAACAAATGACGCTGGATGAAAGCGTCTGAGTCCCGAATGATGGCGTTAATTTCCGAGCGTTTCATAAAGAAGCCTTTAGCGATTAGCCATTAGTAATTAGCGATGAGATTTAACCGCAAACGGAACATTACGGCAACGACTTGAGATCGCGCAGCAGACGCTGGATGTGGTCCGCGACGATCTGCGGCGCTTCCATCGGGATGAAGTGGGTGTTGTCGGGCAAATAGACATCGGTCCCGTGCTGGAAGCGGCTGGCGAGATCCGGCGCGGTCGGGGACGCGCTGAAATCGAACGGGCCTGCCGCGCTGTCGGTGGCAGTCCGCGCACGCATGATCGTGACCGGAATGTCGATTTGTGCGATCTCCGGGTAGATGTTGGCGGCGCTGGCCTGCATATAGAGCGACCCCTCAATGGCGGGCGGGCAGGCGAGGGTATAGCCGCCCTCCGGCATGGGGAGCAGCCCGTAGTTCACGTAGTCACGCAGGGATTGCTCCTGCCAGCGGTCGAACGGCGGGCGCGTTTTGAACTTGGCGAACATCTCGTCCGGTGATGACCAGTCCGCACGGCGTTTGGTCGCGAAGTGTTCGCCGTCCAGCGCGCCGATGTAATAGGCTTCCGGCAAAATGACCGGATCGACCAGCAGCAGCGCGCCGAAGAGTTCCGGGTGATGCGCCTGCGCGTAGGTCAGCACATGGCCGCCCATTGAATGCCCCACGCCGAGCACCCCGCGTAACCCGAGCGCCGCGCTCAACACCGCAATGTCGTCGCCGACCGTCTGCCAAGGGTAAGGCGGCGCGGGTTTGTCGCTGAGCCCATGCCCGCGCATGTCGACAGCGTAGGCGTGCACACCCGGCAGCAGATCGATCACGGCGTCCCATACGCGGGCGTGAAACCCGGTCGCGTGCACGAACAGGATCGGCGTTCCCATGCCTGCCCATTCGTAGACCGACTGCTGCATCCCGTTCGCGCTGACGTAAAACTGTCGTGGCGACATACCGCTTAACTCCCGTTCGCTCGGCCCTTCAGGGGGGGGGGGGGGGCCCGGCCGGGCCGCGGGGGGCGGCCCCCGCGGGCCCCCCCCGTGCCGGCGCGCGGCCCCCCCCCCGGCGCCGCCCCGCCGCGCCGGCGCCGCGCCGGCCGGGGGGCGCCCCGGCGGGCGCCCCCCCCGGGAGCCCCCGCGCCCCCCGCCCGGGGGGGCGGGGGGGCCCCGCCGGGCCCGCGCCCCCCCCGGGGGCCCCCGCCGCGCGCCGGCGGCGCGGCCGCCCCCGCGCCCGGGGCCGCCCGCGGCTGTGACGCCATCACCCACGCACCCGCTCACGCGGCAAATTCGGCGTACGTGCCATTGAACACGGTCATGCGCCCGTCTTCGATTTGCCAGATCTGCGTCGCCAGTTCCGCGATCAAGTAGCGGTCGTGCGACACGAGCAGTATCGTTCCCTCGAAGTGTTCCAGCGCCTCCTGCAAAATTTCCTGCGCCTGAATGTCAAGGTGATTGGTCGGCTCGTCCAGCAGCAGGAAGTTCGCGCCCTGCTGCGCGAGGATCGCCAGCGCCAGCCGCCCACGTTCGCCGCCGCTCAACGCCCCGACAGGTTTGAACACCTCGTCACTGCGGAACAGGTACTGTCCCAGCACGTTGCGCGCCTGCCCCGGCTTCATCGGCTTGTGGCGGATGAGCTCGTCGAGCACTGTGTTCTCCAGATTGAGCGCCTCGTGCGCCTGCGAGAAATACGCGGGCTTGATGTTGATCCCCAACTGCAGCTTGCCCGCCAGCGGCGCGAGTTCGCCCGTCAGCGTCTTGAGGAAGGTCGTCTTGCCCGTGCCATTCCCGCCGATCAGCGCGGCGCATTCCCCACGCAGCAGAGCGATGTTGTCACCGCTGAACAATGGGTGATCAGCATAGCCGATCTTCAACCCGTTCGTCCGCAGCACCAGATCGCCGCCGCGTTCGCCCGCTTTGATGCGCATGCTCAGGCGAGGCGGGCGCAGGTTAGGCGAGGGCATGGTCTTGAGCATCTGCTCAACTTCGGCGACACCCATTAATCCGGGGTTGCCGATGCCCGTGTCCATCCAATTCTTCGCGTCTTTGAACGCCAGCAATCCGAGCTCGTGAATCGCGGTCAGTTCGCGGCCTAAGCGGCGCAAGCGACCGACGGCCTGCGCGTTGGTGCTGGCGCGGGCGATGTTCTTCTTGACGTAGTCGAGTTCTTTCGACAGGCGTTCGACTTCTTCCTGATACACCTTGTCGCGCCGCTCCCAGCGTTCCTGCCGCTGGCGGACGTAGGCGCTGTAGTTGCCGCGATACGCCTCCATGCCGACACGCGACATCTCCCAGATGGTATTGACGACGTGATCCAGAAAGTAGCGGTCATGGCTGACGATCAGCAGCGCGCCATCCCACTTGTAGAGCGTCTTTTCCAGCCACGCGACCGTTTCGATGTCGAGGTGGTTGGTCGGCTCGTCCAGAATCAGCAGATCGGGACGTTCGAGCAGCAGCTTCGCCAGCAGCGCCCGCGTCTTTTGCCCGCCGCTCAACTTGGTCAGCGGGAGATCGTAATGGCGTTCGCTGAAGCCGAGGCCGCTCAGAGTCTGCTCAATGCGCAGATCATAGTCGTAGCCGCCCGCCTGCATGAACGCTTCCTGCCGCGTGCCGTACTCGTCGAGCAGTTCGGGTTCGTCAACGAGGCGATGCGCCAGCGCGGTGAGCGCGGCTTCTTCCGCCTGCAGCGGCGCGAAGACGAGCAGCATTTCGTCGATCAGCGAATTGTCGCGCTGCGCGAAGGCTTCGATGGCCTCCTGCCGCAAATAGCCGAGGCGCGTGCCGCGCGCGATGTGCACGCCCCCTGTTGGGGACTCTTCGAGTCCGGCGAGGATACGCAGCAGGGTCGTCTTGCCGATGCCATTCGCGCCGACCAAACCGATCTTTGCGCCGTGCGGAATATTCACGGTGATGCCGCTGAAAACGGTGAACGCGCCATATTGCTGGCTGAGGTTGTGCGCGTTGAGAATGCTCATGATCAGAGTGCCTTTCTGTACGCGATGATCTTGCCCCGCGTCTGGAAGCCCAGTTTGCGGTAGACCTGGCTCGCGTCGTGGTTTTCGTAGGGATAAACGTGTGCTTCAGTCGCGCCCGCGGCGTGCATGCGGCGCAGTCCTTCGTAGATGACGGCGCGGCACAGCCCCAGCTTGCGAAAATCGGGATGGGTGCCAACGGGTTCAAACAAGCCGATGCCGTTTTCGGCATCGACCCAACCCTGCGCAAAGGCTGCGAACTGTCCATCGGGGGCGACGACCACCACGTCGAGATCTAGGCGGTAATCGGGCGCAGTGGTCATGAAGCTGTATTTCTCTTCGGTCAGGGTTTGCGGAACAAAGCCAGGTGCACTGCCTCCCGCGTCCGGCCGCTTCATGAATTCCGCTTACGGTACGCAGTGTGAAACCGTCCGGGATGGGCGCTGTGGGAAGGCCGCTGCTGAGATCGAACGCCGTGTAGAGCGACGGATTCGCAGTGTCTGGCGTAAAGCCGTGCGCCGCCAACAGATCGCTCCAGACCGGATCGTCCATGAAGACAAATTCGGTACTGAGTTCCGCTTCTCCGGCAAATCTGGCGCGTTCGGTGGCTTGTTCGACCGTCCACGCCAGCATGTCAGCGCGGCGCGCGCCCCGCCGCTCGTCAGGGTGCACGAATAGATCGAAAACGCCGTTCGGCGAGAACAGCGACCAGCCGAGCACGGCGTCGCCGTCGCGCCACACGTAAGCGCTCTCGCGCAGGTCACAGCTTTTCGCTGGCAGAATGTAGTACAGCCACCAATTGAGGTCGCCGATATGCACATAGCCGGAGTGTCGCGACGCCTGCATACCTGCGGTCAGGATCGAGCGCATTGCTTGGAAGTCTTTGTCGCCGCTAAAGGGCTGAGGTTGTAACGCCATGAGTTCGTCTCCATTGGAAAATAAAAAACGCCGCACAGGTGACCCATGCGGCGCAATTCGTCTCAGCACACGGCTATCCAAGTGGAGCGCCGGGAGATAGGAATGTCAAGACACATGCAGCATAGGTCAGCAGCAAGCAGAAAAAGCCTACTATGGGGCTTCTTAGCTCTGTCTGACCGTTAACATGGTCGGCCTTTCACTCTCTCGGACACATCAGGACGAGGGCAGCGAACCCGGTTCGCCACGCTGCGCCATGAGCTATTAAACGACAAACACGCGTCTCTGTCAACTAGGAAAACGCATGAGGGGTCAGAACGGTTAGTTCTCGCTGACTGCGCTGAAGAATTCGCCGAGGAAACGGCTGGGATGCGTGCCGAGCAGCGACGTGCGTCGGAAGCCTGCCGCCGGAGCCAGCTCAGACCATGTGTGATACGAGAGCGGGTGCGGTACCCACTGATTGCCGCGATCCGTGTTGTACTCGACGAGCACGAACTGCCCACCGGGGCGGATGAACGCGCGAATGGTGGCCAGCAGGGCTTCTTTGTCCTTATAGAAATGCAGCGAATTCGCCATCAGCACACCATCGAGCGGCGGCAGTTGAAAGTTTTGGCGAAAGTCGAGGTGACGGTAGTAGACTTTGGCGTGTGGAAAGCGCGCTTGCATAGCCGATTCCTGCTCACGCAGCGCCGCCTGATCCTTGTCAATCGAGTAGATCACGCCGTCTTTGCCGAGCAAATCGGCCAGCGCTAGCGTGAATGCCCCGGTGCCGGAGCCAAAATCTGCCCATGTGCCGCTGATGATACCGCCGCGAATCAAGTTCACATGATCGGTATGATTCATGGTACAACCCCTTGTCCATAACCTTGATTATAATAATCCACACTGATCCGAATCTCGATGAGAGAACAGAACTATGCAAAATCAAACGGAAAAACTCCGCGTAGGTGTAGTTGGTTTGGGCTGGGCTGGCGAAACGCATCTCAAGTCGTACCTCAATCTCCCGAATGTGGAAGTGGTCGCACTCGCGGAACCACAGGAGGTGCGCCTCACCAATGTCGGTAAGACCTACGGGATTGAGGCGCTGTACACGGATTACCGTGAGCTGGTCGAACGCCCTGATCTGGATATCGTGAGCGTGGCGACGCCTAATCACTTGCACATGCCGGTGACGGTCGCGGCACTGCAAAATCACAAGCATGTGCTGTGCGAGAAACCGTTGGCGCGGTCCGGGGCGGAAAGCGGGCAAATGGTCGAGGCGGCGCGGGCGGCAGGGCGGGTGCTGGAAGTCGCGTTTAATCACCGCCAGCGCGGCGATGTGCAGGTGCTCAAGAACTATGTCGATACGGGTGCTTTAGGGCGCGTGTATCACGGCAAAGCGACCTGGATGCGGCGCAGCGGGATTCCGGGCATGGGCGGGTGGTTTACGAGCCGCGAAATGGCCGGCGGTGGTCCGATGATCGACCTCGGCGTGCACGTCCTCGATATGATCCTCTACCTGATGAAAGAACCACAGGTGGTCTCGGTCAGTGCGGCGACGTATTCCGAGCTCGGCCCGCGCGGACGCGGCAGTCGCAATCAAACGCTCGTCGGGACGGGCGGTTATGAAGTCGAAGACTTGGCGACCGCATTCCTGCGCCTTGCCGACGGCGCGACGCTGCTGGTCGAAGCGAGTTGGGCGGTCTACGGCAAGGCGGCGGATGACTTCGGCGTGACTCTGTACGGCACGGATGGCGGCGCGGATATCACCGTGAAGAACTACGGGTGGGAAGACACCCTCACGATTTATAACGATACGGCGGGTGTGCCCTCAGAAATTCGCCCGCGTGTCTGGCGTGGAGAAGGGCACCAGGCGGTCGTGCGCAACTTTGTGAACACGGTCCGGTCCGGTGACTGGTCAGCCCATGATGGCAGCGAAGGCATGCGGCGCACCGAAATCATTGATGCGTGCTATAAATCTGCGCTTGAAGGTCGCGAGGTGCGGGTCGGAGAATGATATGAAGATCTTTATCAGCTATGCACGTGTGAATCGCAAGCAGGTTGAAACGCTGGAAAAGCTCCTCACTGACTTAGGGCACGATGCGTGGTTTGATAGAGAAATCGTGGCGGGTGAGGATTGGTGGAAGAGTATCACTTCGTCAATTGAACGGTGCGAAGTGTTTGTGTTCGCGCTCTCGCCGCAATCGACCAATTCGTCGGCCTGCCGCGCGGAATTTCAATACGCGCTCGACCTGAATAAACCGATCCTGCCCGTAATGCTGCTCGACGCAGAACTGCCCGTGGGCAAGCTGCGCGAGACGCAGTTCGTCAACGGGCGGGCGCTGAACCGCCCGGAAACTATCATCGAACTGTCGAAAGCACTATCTGTACTCAAAGATCGGGTGGCGGCAGGCGAATTCCCACCGCCTGATCCGCTGCCGTCGCGTCCGGCGTTTCCGTTTCCGCCCGACCCATTAGCGGAAATCCGCCAGAAACTTGAGCACATCGACACGCTGACTGAACAGGACATGCTCGAAATCGTCTACCAGTTGAGCGCAACCGCCCGCGTCGGAGCGAAGACGGAGCGCGAAGCCATCACTATTCTGCGGGAAATCGCGCGGTATCCGCGCTCGACGCTGCGGGTTGTGCAGGTTGCGAAAGAAGCGATTCAACTGCGTAGTGGTCGACGAACCGTAGCAGTGTTCATCGGCGTCTCGGTACTGGTGATCATTATGGTCGCCTTTACGGCAGTTGTGCTTACCAATCGGGCTCGGAATGATATCGAGCGCACCCGAAATGCTGGCGAAACGCAATCAGCCGTCCGGGCAGCCGAAACGCAAGTGGCTTTGAATAACCAGATTATGACGCTGAGTCAGGCAACAGGCACGCTCGACTCTCGTTTACGCACGTTAGAAGCTGCCGAATATGTTCTACCTACCAGCACTGCAACTGCAACCCAATTGCTTGTTAGCAGTCCCGTAGCAACTCTCTCTTTTGTGCTTTCACGCGAGACTGTTAACTCATTTGCGCAAGTGTCGACCTATACCCACGATAACTCCTTGCGCTCGCTCGCGTTTAAGCCTGATGGTCAGACGATTGCTTTGGGTGCGAGTGTTGGAACAATTTTGTTTTGGGAAGTGGCATCCCAAGCCATTTCGCGTTCGATCGAACCGGACGACTGCCCAAATGTCATCAGTCTAGACTACAGCTGGGATGGGCGTTTCCTGGCTTTTGTTTGCGACGGTCGAGGCGTCCGATTGATTGATCTTGACACATTAGGATCTGCTCATGCTCTTTCCACGAATGCAGCCAATGTTGTGCTCTCCCCCCCCCCGCCCCCCCCCCCCCCCCCCGGGCGGGCGGGGGCGTCCCCCTTTTGGGGGGCGCCCCGGGGGGCGGGTGGGCGGCCCTTTTTGCGGGACACACAAAGGGTTTTGGGGGAGTAGATTTCAGTAGAGATGGCTCAAGTTTGTTATCTGGGGGTACAGATGGAGTGCTGCGGATATTTAGCTTGAATGATGACACAGAAGCGTTCTCCATCGCGAATACGAACTCAACGCGGATCTATGATGTCGAATTCAGCCCGAACGGGGAATGGGTAGCGTGGAGCACAGCGTCGGCGAATATTTATCTGCGGAGTCTCGAAACTAGTGAGCAGTATCTGTTGCCTCGCGAACATATCGACTCTGTCTTTGACATAGATTTCACCCCAGACGGGCTGTATCTAGTTTCTGTTAGTGTGTATGGGCAAGTGATTGGTGGGACGTTGCAGCACGTGAAAAGTTGCGATTGATCGATTACCGACGCGAATATAGTATTCCAGCTACCTTGGCGGTCATTGAGGAAGTTGCTCTCTCTCCTGATGGTACTATGTTTGCAACTGTAGGACGTGATGGGGTAATGCGCCTATGGGACTTCCGTAGCTAGAGCCGAATAATGGGACGAGTCAATCTCGTCCCACTAAAGACTGAATATTACCCACGCGCTTTGATGATTTGTTTGTAGAAGGCGAGCATGTCGGCGTCCTGATCCTCGCCCCAGAGCATGGGTACGCGGCTCATGTGTAAGCCATTGCCATGCGTGCCGCGATCCTGATTAAGCCCCACTTCCGTCCCGTAGTAAATGATGGGCGGGTTGGGCAGCTTCATCTGGTAGGCGGCGGCGCGCTTGAGCGCCTCTTTGTCCCCCTCAGCGATCCACAGGAAGCGATCCATGTCGTGATTGTCGACGAAGGAGGGCATCACAAAATCCGACGGGAAGTACAGGTGATGGTGCGCGATGAACTCGTCGAGCGCCTTCTCCGAGAGATTCTTCCAGCCGTAGGTGCGGCGCAGCGCCTCGCCGATGTGGAAGTCGAGGCAGCCGTCCAGCCGCCCGATGTAGTGTGCGATGTTATCCGGCGCTTCGACCACTTCGCCGAAGATGTAGCTGTCCGGTTTGACTTCGCGGCAGGCGGCGCGGAACTCCCACCAGAATTGGGGATTCGGGCCGTTCGCGTAGTCGAGGCGGTACCCGTCCACGTCAAATTCTTTGAGCCAGTAACGCGCGATGTCGAGCATCCACGCTTTCGCGCCGGGGTTCGTCAAGTTGACCTGCGGCATCGAGGCGACGGCGAAGAATGTGCGGTAGCCGATGGGCGAATCATCGAAGATGAACCAGTCACGGTGCGGGCTGTTCACGTCGTTGAGCGCCGACTGGAAGACCGGATTCTCGTTGCTGATGTGATTGCACACGAGGTCGAGCAGCACACGGATACCGCGCGCATGCGCCGCCTTGACCAGCGCCTTAAGCGCTTCGTCCCCGCCGAGGCGCGGCTCGGTCTTGCAGTAGTCGGTGACATCGTAGCCGTGATGCGAGGGGCTTTCCCAGGTCGGGCTGAGCCAGATGCAGTTCACGCCGAGGTCTTGAATGTAGTCCAGTTTGTCGATCACACCCCACAGCGTGCCGCCGCAGAAGCCGAAGAGATCTTCGGTCTGCGTCCACGTTTTCCCGTCACCGGGGTAGAAGCGGTCGACGAAGATGTGATAGATCACGGCATCGTGCGCCCACTGCGGCGAGCGGAAGCTGTCGACATGATACGTGAACACTTCGCCGCAGCGGTCGCCGGGTGTGTAGTTGTTCGGCATCGGCAGGTTTTTGAAGTAATTCGACGCGGCAACTTCGACGATCTGCTGCGAGTCGGGGAAGTTGGCGAACGTTTCCTCATTCCCGTTCGTGTCTGACCACGCGCTGATGCGGTAGTGCACAACCGCGCCGTCGGGCTGCGCGGGGATGGTCGCGCGCCAGTGCGTGAGGTACGCCCACGAGATCGAGTCCCATTCAATGGTGACGCGATCCATGGGGAGCGCGATGCCGTTGGCAGCGACCCCGCGCGATCCGGCGGGGAGGCTGCCATCGAGCGTATAGTACAGGGCGACGTGATCCGCGTGAAAATCGCCGCCTGTCAGCGCATCCACCACCACCGGCTGACCCGGCTGCGGGTCACGCGGGCTGATGGTGCCATGATGCTGCAAGCCGCGTCGCGTTGCCCGATGGTGAATCAGCTTAAGTTCATCGGTTGACCACGTTCCAAAGATGAAATCCACGATTAACCTTTCACCGCGCCGACCGTCAGGCCGCCGACGATGTACCGTTGCAGCGAGAGATAAAGAATGACGACCGGCGTCGCCGCGATCAATGAGCCGGCAGCAAACACGCCCCAGTCGTTGGTGAATTCAGCACTCACGAAGTTGAACAGGCCGACCATGAGCGTCCAGTTTTCGCGGTCGGTCAGCACAATGCGCGCCAGCAAGAACTCGTTGAGCGTGCCGACGAACGCCAGAATGGACACGACGGCGATAATCGGGACAACCAATGGCAGAATCAATTGTGTGAAGGCCTGCCAGTGGGTAGCGCCGTCGACCATCGCGGACTCATCGATATCACGCGGGATCGAGTCGAAGAAGCCTTTCATCAGCCACGTATTCGCGCCCATCGCGCCGCCGAGGTAGACGAGGATCAACCCGCCGTGCGTGTTGATGGCGAAGAACGGCACGTACTGCCCGACCTGCAGGAGCAGCAGGTAGAGCGCGACCATCGCCAGAATGTTCGGGAACACCTGAATGAGCATCGAGCCGACGAGCAGGGTGCGCCGACCGTAGAAGCGGAAGCGCGAAAACGAATACGCGCTCAACGCTGTCATGCTCACTGTGAGCACGGTCGTCACGCTGGAGATCACCAGCGAATTGCCGACCCAGCGCCAGAACGGGATGGTCGGGTCATCGAACAGGCGGCGAAAGTTAGTCAGCAGTTCGTCGACACTGCTCACGTTCTGCGGGATGAAGCTCTGGCTGACCATCGAACCGCTCGGGTTGAAGGCCGCCGAGATGATCCATACGACCGGGAACAGCGCGAAGATGATCACCAGCCCGATGATAATGATCTGGACCACCAGCAGCGCTGGCGGTGTGCTGCCTAGCTTGCGTTCGGCTTTAGCCCGAGGCGCCGCCTGCGTCTGAGGTGCTGTCGTGACGTTAGACATTTTCGCCGATCTCCTCTAAACGCCGCGTAAACCGGAACTGGAACAGGGTGAGCGCGCCCACGATGAAGAAGATCACGATGGCGATGGCCGAGGCAAAGCCGTAATCGCGCGTGCCGCCCGCGGAGAAGGCGTAGCGGAACGTGTAGCTGATCAGGTTGTCCGTGTGGCCAACCGGAGGCGCGCTCGTACCGATCATGGGTGGGCCGCCGCCAAACATCGCTTCGATGATCAGAAAGTTGTTGAAGTTATATGTGAACGAAGCGACCAGCAGTGGGCCGACTGCGACCAGCAGCAGCGGCATCGTCATCTTCCAGAACTGCTGGAAGCGGTTCGCGCCGTCGACTTCCGCGGCTTCGTAGATCGACGTGGGAATCGCTTGGAGCGCGCCGCTGCAAATCAGCATGAAGTAGGGGAAGGCCAGCCACAGATTGACCAGCAGGATCGCCACTTTCGCCCAACCGGGGTCGGAATTCCACTCAGGCGCCCAACCGAAAGCCGATTGTATCGCTGTGGTGACGACACCGTAGTTCGGGTTGAGCATGCCGCGCCAGATCAGAATGCTGATCATGCCGGGGACGGCATACGGAATCAGCAGCAGCGACCGGACGATGCGGACGCCCGTGAAACCCTTGTTGAGGATGAGCGCGATCAACAGGCCGAGCGCGAACGACGTGATCACCGAAATCAGCGAGAAGGCAATTGTCCACGCGAACACGCGCGCCAGCGGCCCACTGATCACTGAACTGGTGAAAATCCGCGTGAAGTTGCCGAAGCCGACGGCGACCCAGTAGCCGAGCGGTGCAGTTTCGCCACTGGTGGCGGTGAACAAGCCGGTCGTGTCGTCGGCGAAATAGGGGGTATCCGTTTCGCGGTCGACGAGCGCATTCTGCGCGGCGTCAAACTCCCATTTTTTGCGAAAAACGCCGGCCTGCGTGCGGGAAGCAATCCCGACGGGGTTGTCATCCGGCCCGAATTGCATCTCTTGGATTTCGGATAAAGCGCGGAAACGCTCTCCGCCTTCTAAGTGTGTGTAACCTTCGTACGCCTCCGGAACATCGCCTGTGACCGGCACCAGCGCCGCGCCGGGGCTGGCGAAGAACTGCTGGCCGTCATCAGCGCTCAGCCACAGAGCATAAGTGCCCGCTTCGTTGCGAAAGACTTCCCACTCGTAACTCGCTTCGCCTTCCGGTAGGTACAGGGTTTGCCCCATCATTTCGATGGCTTCGACTTTGGTATAGCGGTGTCCGTCGCTGTAATTGGTGAAGGCGACATACAGCGTATAGGCCATCGGGTAAATGACGAGCAGGGCGACGAGCGCGAGCGCCGGGGTCATCCAGCGGACGGGCCACAGCTCTGGCTTGAGGTTGACGTAGCTGAGGATGGCCGCGGTGATGATGATCGTGAGGCCGAGGAACCAGTTGCCATCGCCGATCACCGCGACGCCGAGCAAAAGTGCGCAGACATCGGCAATCGCGATGACGAGCAGGCGAATGGCGAGGTTGGTCAGATTGAGGGAGGCTAGGGGCCCTTGCGGACCCCTAGCTTGCGCTGCCGCGCTCATCCAGCGACCTCAACAGTCAGAACACTGCTGCTGGAGTCGAACGAGAACGTGACTTCCGCGTTGTCTGCGGGGACGGTGAAGGTGATGTTCGCGCCATCGCGCGCGCCATCGACACCCCAGTTGATGTCCCACGCCATATTCTGCGCGGCCTTGGCCTGATAATCGCCCGCGGGGAGCGTGTTCACGGTGAAACTGTACACGCCGTCGCCATCCGCATCCTGCAGGAGCGAACGCAGGCAGTTGGGCTGCCAATCGCCTTCGCAGCCGATTTCATCCTGATAATCGCCGGGGGCGGTCAGCAGCATGAAGTTGACGTTGTCCATGACCCAGTGGGTTTTGTTGTCGTAGATGAAGGTGACGGGCGTTTCTTCGGCCAGCGACAGGGCGACGTTCGCGCCGTCACGTTCCGCATTCGCGCCGTAGTTTTCGTCCCACGCGCCATCCAGCGCGACCTTATATTCATATTCGCCCGCGGCGAGGACAAACGTCCCCTGCCACACATCACCCGCGGCGCTGTAAGCGAGCTGAGCTTCCGCACACGCCGGATCCCAGTCGCCCGCGCAGCCCATGGCCGAGTTGACCGTGCCGGGGATCGAGACGGCCTGCGGGCCATCTTCCGGCGGGGTGTCGCCGACCGTTGAGGCCGCAACTGCTTCGATTTCACCGCCCGCGATCAGGGTGCGGATCTGTTCGCCCGCCGTGAGGAAGGCTTCGTCAGCGGGCAGGTCGCCCTGAATGATGAACTGCTGCGCGTTGGCGGCTGCGCCCCACACCGACGACATTTCAGGGATCGACGGCTGCGGCACACCGACCAGACCAGCGCTCTGGAAAGCCTCGAGATCAGGATCGGCGAGAGTTTCGAGCAGCGGGACGAAGGCCGGCGGACGCGGATCGACATCGTACATCGCCTGCATCGCGCTTTCGGTCGCCATGAAGTCAATCAGGAAGGCTTCGGCGAGGAGGGCATCTTCGGTGTAAGCGCTGATCATGAAGCCCTGACCGCCGATCATCGGCTGACCGGGGCCAGCATCGCCCGCCGGAATGTCGCTGATCGCGTACGGAACGCCCGATTGACGGATGCGCGGGAGCGCCCACGGGCCAGTGACGATCATCGCAGCGTCGCCCTGTTCGAACATGGCGTGCATGACGTCATAGTCGATAGCGTCGGGGATGAGCCCGGCTTCCACCATGCTCTGGAGCCAAGCGCCCGCGGCAATCGTGCCTTCGCTGTCGATGCCGACGTTGGTCGGGTCGTAGTTGCCCGCATCATCGCGACCGAAGATGTAGCCGCCGAACGCGCTGACAATCGGGAAGAAGTGATAGAAGTCGCTGGTCTGAATGACGTAGCCGTGTTCCGACGCGCCACTGCTGACCAGTTGTTCGCTGATTTCCTTGACTTCGGCCCACGTCGCCGGAGCTTCGGGGACGAGGTCGGTGTTGCGGAAGAAGGCGACATTTTCCACCGCGTAGGGCACGCCGTACAGTTCGCCATTGTAGGTGAACAGGGAGAGCGACGCCGGGGTGAAGAGTTCCGCCGCATCGCCGAGGTCAATCGGGCGGACGGAGCCGTTCAGCACCAGTTCGCCGATCCAGTCGTGCGCGGCGATGATGATGTCCGGACCTTCGCCGGTCGGGCCGACGACGCCAAGATTGGCGCGAATATCGCCCATGCCGATTTCCTGCACTTCGACGGTCACGCCGAAGTCAGCGGAGAATTGTTCCGCGGCGGCGGTCAGGGCGGGGGTACGGGTGCGGTCTGCCCAAATCAGGAGATCGGGATCATCCTGGGCAGCAATAGGGGTCACAAACAGAGCAGTGATGACCAGCACTAAAGCCACAAACAACATATTGCGTTTCATTGGGGTTGATTCTCCCTACTTGCTTAAGTAATCGAGAAACGAGCGGCGACGAGAACGAACGATTGGTGTACGCGAGACCTCCTTAGTTTCCGTCCCCAACATTAGCGGCTAAGCCGGAACGCATTTTCCGGAGCAGCAGCAGCAGTTCTTCCTGCTCGGCGAGATCAACGCCGCTCAGGTATTCCTCCAGCGCTTTGCCGTGCGCTTCGTGCACACGGTCACGCAGATCGACGCCGGCGCGCGTGAGGACAACGCGCTGCGCCCGCCGATCATCCGGGTCGGTGACACGGTGAACGAGTTCGGCGGCCTCCATCTGGTCGATGATGCGGCTGATCGTGCTGCGCGCTACCAGCATCAGATCGCTGAGTGTGACGAGCTGCTGGCCCGACAGCGGATCAAGGTGCAGGAGTACGTTGTATTGGGTCGGGGTCAAACCGAAGCGGCGGAGCAGTTGACGGTCAAACGCATCCAGATAGATGAAGATATCGATGATGAGGCGGTACTCTTGGTGGGCCACGGACTCAGAAATTGCGGTTAACAACGTTATAGTCCTCAAATTTGTTGCACGTGCAACTAATTATAGCGCTGTTTGAAATTTGGGGCTGCAAAAGCTCGTATAAAGTGCACGAAGTCACGGGAATTTACTCGTGTAAGTGGAAATATGCCTGAAGAGCATCTAATGGGGCGAGGGTGTCGGGACGCGCTGCCGCGTCCCGATGGCGACAGCCCAGCTTAAATCACACGCACGAGCGTGCCGACTTCCGCCCAGTCAAATATCCACTGCGCGTCCCCGACAGGGAGGTTAACGCAGCCATGACTCATGGGGCGGCCAAACTTGTTATGCCAGTACGTCCCGTGGATGGCGTACCCCTGATAAAAGTACATGGTGTAGGGGACTTGCGGCAGAAAGTAATCTGGTCCGCTCATGTCGTCGGCGACGTATTTGACGTAGATGTTGTAATCGCCCGTGACGGTCGGCGTGGCGGGCAGTCCGGTTGAGACGATCCGCGTCCACACCAGCGCGCCATCTTCATAAGCGTAGATGCGCTGCTGGTCGTTCGACACGAGGATCGACTTGCCGCGACCAGCAGGTGCGGCGGGCACATTTTCGGGTACGTACTCGCCTGCCGCCGGGATCGTCAGTTCCTGCCCCACCCAGATAAAATTGGGATCGCTGAGACGGTTGAGCGCCATGATATCGTCGACCGTCACGCCATAGCGCCGCGCGATCAAGCCGAGTTCTTCGCCGCTTGCGACGATGTGCGTACTGGTCGCGCCAGTGTAATTGGCCGCGGTCTCTTCTTCTGGCTGCACTTCGATCATGTCGAGTTCGAACACGCCATCGGCCAGTTCGCCGGAGACATCGACGCGCAGGCGATCCAGCATGACCGGAATATCCATGGCGCGGCCAATCTGCGGCGGATCGCCGGGAATAGCGGCGATATTCGCGGATTCGCTCAAGGCATACAATCCGGATTGGGCGAGATTCAAATCCACAGTGTAGATTGGGGTCACCTGTGTGTTGACCGGAGCTGACTCAATGGCTTTCAGCGTCGCTTCGACGTCGAGCGTCGCGCCGAGATCCGAGAGCGGAATATTCCAGCGCCGTTCGCCATCGACCGCCGCGACAGGACTGCTCGCCAGCGTTTCGACGGCCGCCCGCGCGTTGGCGACAGTCACATCGCCGACATTGACGCCCGCGATCTGCACGCCCGCCATGACCCGCTGCGGCGACAGCGCGATCAAGGCGATCAGCGCCACGCCAAGCAAGCCGACGAACGCGATGACGGCCGCTGCTCCACCGATCAGCCAGAAGGGTGGATTTGAGCGCTTACGCCGCCGGCGGGGCGGTATGGGGCGCTGCTGGACGTAGGGTGTTGGTCGATTCATCATGATCACTATTCTAGTGAAAACTGCAGATTAGATGGGGTGAAACCGCCACCTCTACCCCACGTTTCCCCTACGGTCAGGGATATAAAATCTTAACGATCAAAAGCTTGCGCAATTGCTAAGGACGTTTTAAGATTTGGCACGTTTCTTTAATGCGGCTGAAACATAAGGAGTCGCCGGTTGAACGAAGCGCGGACATACCGTGTCGAAGTCTGGTCACGTACGAGCAGTGCTGGACGCGATCCCAGAGTTCATACCGCTCACCAATTAGGTGTATCATCGGTAGTCGGATGTGAGTATATCCGGCTATTTTTTTTGTATGGGGACTTGACGCACCAGCAGGTCACGCAATTGGCGGCGGAACTCCTCGCCGATGCGGTCACCGAGCAGTACAGCATTGATACCCTCCCACCCCACTCGTTTCAACATACATTGGAAGTGACGCTCCTCCCCGGCGTGACCGACCCGGCGGCGGAAAACCTCATCCGCGCGGCGCACTTGCTCGGCGTGACGGCGCTGGAGCGGGCCGCGACCGGGCAGCGCTACTTGTTGACAGGCGACCTGACCCGCGCTGACCTCGAAACGCTGGCCGTCAAAGTCTTCTCGAATCCAGTCATTCAACGCTATGAGATTGACACGCCGATCAGCGCGCCGTTTGTGCCGCATAAGCCGGGCGATGGGCTGGTCGAGACTATTCTGGTCTGTGACGCCGACGACGCCCGCCTGAAAGCGATCAGCGCGGAGCGGCGGCTCTCGCTCGACCTCAACGAGATGCGCGCGGTGCAAGCCTATTTCCGCTCGGAAAACCGCGAACCGACCGATGTCGAACTGGAGATGATTGCGCAGACCTGGAGCGAACACTGCGTCCACAAGACGTTCAAGGCGCTGATCGACTTCACCGATGCGGACGGCAAGACGACGCAGATCGATGGACTGCTCAAGACCTACATCCGCGCGGCGACCGAGCAGGTCAACCGCGATTGGGTGCGGTCGGCGTTTGTCGACAACGCGGGGATCGTCAAATTCGATGATCGCTTCGACCTCGCCTTCAAGGTCGAGACGCATAATCACCCGTCTGCGCTCGAACCGTTCGGCGGGTCGAATACGGGCGTCGGCGGCGTGGTGCGCGACATCCTCGGCGTGAGCGCGCGTCCGATTGCCAACACTGACGTGCTGTGCTTCGGCCCGCCGGAGATGCCGTTTGACAGCGTGCCGGAGGGTGTGCTGCATCCGCGCCGTATCGCCGATGGGGTCATTCACGGCGTGGAAGACTACGGCAACAAGATGGGCATTCCTACGGTCAACGGCGCGATCGCTTATCACCCCGGCTACACGGCGAATCCGCTGGTGTTTTGCGGGTGTTTGGGGCTGCTGCCGCACGGCGCGCACCCGACTGACCCCCAGCCCGGCGACCTGATCATCGTGGTGGGCGGGCGCACCGGGCGCGACGGTCTGCGCGGCGCGACCTTCTCCAGTATGGAGATGGATCAGTCGACCAGCGAGATTGCCGGGAGTTCGGTGCAAATCGGTCACCCTATTCACGAGAAACAGACGCTGGAAGTTGTGCTCAAGGCGCGCGACGAGCGGCTCTACCATGCGATCACCGACTGCGGGGCGGGCGGGTTGTCGTCGGCGGTCGGCGAACTTGGCGCGAAGACGGGCATTCACGTCCAATTGACGGATGTGCCGCTCAAGTACCCCGGTTTGCGCCCGTGGGAGATCTGGCTCTCGGAAGCGCAGGAACGCATGGTGTTCGCGGTGCCGCCGCAAAACTGGCCGCGCCTTAAGGCAATTGCCGACGAGCAGGACATCGAAGCGGTCTGCATCGGCACGTTCGCCGCTGATGGGCGCTTGAGCCTGTATTACGGCGAGAAGCTGGTCGCGGCGATGTCGATGGACTTCCTGCATGACGGCATTCCGCGCCGCCATTTGCAAGCGGTGTGGCAACCGACAACCTCCCCCCCCGACCCCCTCTCCCAGGGGCGAGGGGGTGAAATAACGCTGACCGATTCGCTGCTGAAACTGCTGGCGCACCCGGACATTCGCAGCAAAGAAGACGTGATCCGGCGCTACGACCACGAGGTACAGGGTGGGACGGCGGTCAAGCCGTTGGGCGGCGTGGACGAACACGGTCCAAACGACGCCAGCGTGATCGTGCCGCTCGGCACGGTGACAGAGGCTGCCAAGACCATCAAGGGCGCGGCACTATCTGCTGGGTTGTGCACCCCCTACGGTGATCTTGACCCCTACGCGATGGCGTGGGCGGCGGTCGACGAAGCGTTTCGCAATGCGGTCGCGGTCGGCGCTGACCCCGACCAGATCGCGCTGCTCGATAACTTCTGCTGGGGCAATCCGCTGCTGCCCGACCGCCTTGGGTCGCTGGTGCGGGCGTCACAGGGGTGCTATGACGCGGCTATCGCTTACAACGCGCCGTTTGTCAGTGGCAAGGACAGCTTAAACAACGAATACATGGGCGCGGATGGTCAGCGCCATGCCATCCCCGGCACGCTGTTGATCTCCGCACTGGGGATTGTGCCGGATGTGACCAAGGCGGTCACGATGGATCTGAAGGCGGCGGGGAACCTGCTGTATGTGATTGGCGAGACGCGTGACGAACTCGGCGGTAGTCACTATCACCTGATCCACGGGGTGACGGGCGGTGTTGTGCCGCAGCCCGTGCCGGATGCGCTCCAGATCATGCGCGCGCTGCACGCCGCTATGCAGGCGGGCTTGGTCAAAGCATGTCATGATGTGAGCGAAGGCGGCATCGCCGTGGCACTCGCCGAAATGTGCATCGCGGGGCAGCTCGGCGCGGAAGTGTTCCTGCACAAGCTTGATGGACACATTGATGCGGAGACCTATCCCGAACGCGTGCTGTACTCACAATCGAGCGGGCGGTTCATCGTCGAAGTTGCGCTCGAAGATCAAGCAGCGTTTGACGCCGCTTTGAACATCGCGCCCATAGCGCTGATCGGACGCGTGACTCCGGATAACCGTCTGGACTTGCGTTATTCGATCTACGAGGACGATGCGTCGCTGCTCCTGACCGCGCGCATTGACGAATTTGAACACGCGTGGCGCGGCGCGGTCGCCGCCGAACCTGTCGAGTTGACTCGACCGGAAATTAGCGCCGCAGTGAAGACTGCGCGCACGGTGAACCCGCGCACGGCCAAACCGCGAGCTCTCATTCTGCACGCGACCGGGACGAATCGCGACCGCGATGCGGCGCTGGCCTGCGAGGTTGCGGGCGCGGAGAGTCGCATCGTCCACATGACGCATCTGCTCAACGGTGACACGCGCGTGCTTGACTACGACCTGCTGATTGTTCCCGGCGGCTTCTCGTATGGTGATGACCTCGGCGCGGGTAAGCTGTGGGCGACGGATCTGCGCCACCGCCTCACTGACCAACTCACGCAGTTTGTCGCCAGCGGTCGCCCGGTGCTGGGCATTTGCAACGGCTTTCAGGTGCTGGTCAAGGCGGGGCTGCTGCCGGGGCGTGAACATGACGGTTCGGTCACGCTGACGTATAACGAGTCTGGCCACTTTGAATGTCGCTGGGTGTATTTGCAGCCGAACATCGCGAGCCCGTCACTGTTCACCGATGGGCTGACCGAGCCGATCTACTGCCCGGTAGCGCATGGGGAAGGGCGCATCGCGGCGCGCGATCAAACGGCGTTGGATACGCTGTGGACGTCGGGCCTGGCCGCCCTGACCTATGTTGACAGCCGGGGCGGTGCGGTGGGTTATCCGCTTAATCCGAACGGATCGAGCTACGCGATTGCGGCATTGACGAACCCAGCCGGGAACGTGTTTGGGCTGATGCCGCACCCGGAAGATCACATTTTCGCTTGGCAGCATCCGCGCTGGACGCGCGGTGAGTCGGGGATGCTCGGCTTGCGCCTGTTCCAGAACGCGGTGAAGTTCGCGTAACCCACACGCTTAACCTACCGTAAGGGGCGGGGCTTTCCCGCCCATTGCTGCGGACGCGGGCGACTGCGTCCCCACACCAGTCAATCAATTCGGTGGAGAACGAATGCTCACACAGGATCAGATTTTGGCGGCAGTGCCGCACGTCCTCGATACGGTGAACTTAGATGGTTTCGGCGACAAACGGGCGGGCAAAGTTCGCGACATGTACATGACGGGTGGCGCACGCGTCCTCATCACGACGGATCGCATCTCCGCGTTTGACCGCGTAGTCGGCCTCGTCCCGTTCAAAGGGCAGGTGCTCAATCAGTTGAGCGCGTGGTGGTTTGACCAGACGCGCGACCTCGTCAACAATCATGTGATTGACGTACCCGATCCGAATGTGACCGTCGCCCGCGAAGCCGAGGCGCTGCCGGTTGAGGTGATTGTGCGCGGCTACATCACCGGCGTGACCAGCACGTCGCTGTGGACGCTGTATGCGGCGGGCGACCGCCAGCCGTACGGGATTAGCCTGCCGGATGGCCTGCAGAAGAATGACGCGCTGCCGACGCCGATCATCACGCCGACGACTAAAGCGACAGGTGGCGCGCATGACGAACGCCTGACTCGCGACCAGATCATCAGCACGGGGCTGGTTGAACAGTCGCTGTGGGAGCAGATTGAACGAACGGCGCTGGCGATCTTCGCGCGTGGGCAGGCAGTGGCGCGCCAGGCGGGCTTGCTGCTGGTCGATACCAAGTACGAATTCGGTCTGATCGGCGGCCAGCTCGCGCTGATTGACGAGATCCACACGCCCGACTCCAGCCGCTATTGGACGGCAGAATCTTACGGTACAGGCGCGGAACCGGAAAACTATGATAAGGAATTCGTGCGCAAGTGGTTTGTGGCGCAGGGGTATCGCGGTGATGGTGTCCAACCACCGCTCACACCGGAATTCGTCGCGCAGGCCGCCGGCCTGTATATTGCCGCCTATGAGCGGTTGACCGGAAGCACGTTCGTACCGGGTGCACAACCCGCCGCTGATCGTATCGCTCGTAATTTAGCACCGTACCGGGAGAAGACACTATGAACGCCATCGTCCCGATCCTCATGGGTTCACGCGCCGACCTGTCGCAGGCCCAGGCGATTGCCGAAGCCTTGAAAACGTTCGGCATCGCATCGGAAATCCGCGTCGGTTCGGCGCACAAAACGCCTGCGCATGTGCTGGCGATTTTGCAGGCTTACGAAGCTGATCCCCGCGCGAAAGTGTACATCACCATCGCCGGGCGCTCGAACGCGCTGAGTGGTTTTGTCGATGCGCAGGTGAGCGCGCCTGTGATCGCGTGCCCGCCCATTTCGAACACGTTTGCCGGAGCGGACATCTACTCATCGCTGCGCATGCCGAGCGGGGTTGCGCCCGCCGTCATCATCGAGCCGACCGGGGCGGCGCTGCTGGCCGCCAAGATTCTCGCGTTAGGTGATCCGGAAATGAAGGCACGGATCGAAGCTTATCAGCGCAAGCTGATCGACACCATCGTCAAGGATGATGCAGAGGTCAAGGGAAACGGATGACGTTTCACGAGGATCACCCCCGCGAAGCTTGCGGGGTGTTCGGCGTCTATGCGCCGGGGCGCGATGTCGCCCGCACGACGTTTTTTGGCCTGTACGCCTTGCAGCATCGCGGGCAGGAAAGCGCGGGCATTGTCACCAGTGATGGCCGCGCGGCCTACTCCCATAAAGGCATGGGCTTGGTCGCACAGGTCTTCAACGAGGAGAACTTGTCGCCGTTGAAGGGACACCTCGCCATCGGCCATACGCGCTATTCGACGACCGGATCGTCGCATATCCGCAACGCGCAGCCCACGCTGATCGAAACGATGTACGGGCCGCTCGCGGTGGCGCACAACGGTAACCTGACCAATGCGCTCCAACTGCGCCAGCGCCTGCTGGAGCGCGGCGTCGGCCTCTCGTCGACGACGGACACCGAACTGGTCACACAAATCCTCGCCGCGCCGCCGGAAGTGTGGGGCAGCGACATTTTCCAGCTCAACCCCGATGATCCGGTGCCGGATCGCTGGATGGTGCGCATTCGCGCCTTTCAGGAGATCGCGGAAGGCGCGTACTCGCTGGCGATTCTGACCGAAGATGCGGTCTACGCGGTGCGCGACCCGCTCGGGCTGCGCCCATTGTGCCTCGGCGAACTGGACGGTGGCGGTTACGTGATCGCCTCGGAGACGTGCGCGCTCATGACCATCGGCGCGAAGTTTGTCCGCGAACTCGAAGCGGGTGAAATTCTCCGCTTGGATCGGGCGGGGGTTTCGTCGGTCCGGGGCAAGCAGGCGCCGAAAGAGGCGTTGTGCGTGTTTGAATATGTCTACTTCGCCCGCCCGGACTCGGTGATGGGCGGCGAAATGATCCATCTCGTGCGGCAGCAGATGGGGCGTCAGCTCGCCATCGAAGCCTCGGCTGATGCCGATATTGTTGTCGGCGTGCCCGACTCCGCGACGCCGCACGCTATCGGCTTTGCGCAGCAAAGCGGCTTGCCGTACACCGAAGGCCTGACCAAAAATCGCTACATCGGGCGGACGTTCATTCAGCCGGATGACAACCTGCGCAAGCAGGGCATTAACCTCAAGTACAACGGCCTGACCGCCAACCTCAAGGGCAAGCGCGTCATCCTGATTGATGATTCGATTGTGCGCGGCAATACCGCCGGCCCGATGGTGCAGTTGATGCGCGACAGCGGTGCCAGCGAAGTGCATCTGCGCGTGGCGTCGCCGCCGGTCAAGCACCCGTGCTTTATGGGCGTGGACATGGCGACCTACCGTGAGCTGATTGCCAATAAGTACGATATCCCGGAGATTTGCGCGAAGATCGGCGCGGACAGCCTCGACTATCTGAGCCTGCCGGGCATGATGAGCGCGATTCGCACGGTTTTGGGGCATGATGCCGGGTATTGCAACGCCTGCTTCTCGGGCGTCTACCCGATTACCATTCCGAATTGGCTGTTTGCGGACGAGCGCGACAAAACCATCTTCGAGGCGAAGCTGCGCGTATGAAACGAGTCCTTATCATCGGATCAGGTGGGCGTGAACACGCGCTCGCCTGGGCGCTGGCGCGGTCAGCTGATCACGTCTACGTCGCGCCGGGCAATGCGGGCACCGAATGGCCAGCGGCGGACGGTGTGGCCCCGTGCGAGAACGTCGCACTAACGGACTTCGCGGCGCTCATTGACTTTGTGCGTGAAAAGCAGATCTACCTCACCGTGGTGGGGCCGGAAGTCGCCATCGCGCAGGGCATCGCCGATCAGTTCACGGCGGCGGGGCTGCGCATTTTCGCCCCGACCCAAGCGGCGGGTGAACTCGAATCATCGAAAGCGTTCTCGAAAGACTTCATGCGGCGGCATAACATCCCGACTGCGGACTACGCCACCTTCAGCGATTACGAGTCGGCGGTGGCCTACGTGCGCACACTGACCAAACCGTTCGTCATCAAGGCGGACGGGTTAGCAGCGGGTAAAGGCGTGCTGCTGCCCGATACGGGCGACGAAGCTGCCTCGATTTTATGGGAGATCTTTCACGGCGCGCTGTTCGGCGCGGCGGGCGAGAAAGTCATCATCGAGGAACGGCTGACCGGGCGTGAAGTCTCGCTGCTGGCCTTCAGC
Organism: Candidatus Flexifilum breve; assembly: GCF_016713355.1. Classification (NCBI taxonomy): domain Bacteria; kingdom Bacillati; phylum Chloroflexota; class Anaerolineae; order Aggregatilineales; family Candidatus Flexifilaceae; genus Candidatus Flexifilum; species Candidatus Flexifilum breve. Next base: position 540,016 of record NZ_JADJPI010000004.1, on the reverse strand, counting down.
GATGGTGAGACCGTCGTGCCGATGCCGCCTGCGCGTGATCACAAACGCATTCACGACGGCGACCAAGGGCCGAACACGGGCGGGATGGGCGCGTATGCCCCCGTCCCCGACGTGAGCGTCGAGGATGTTGCCAGGTATACGCGCGAGGTGCTCGAACCGGCGGTGCGGGGCATGGCGGCGGAAGGTCGGCGCTATGTCGGTGTGCTGTACGCTGGGTTGATGCTCACGCCGGATGGGGTGCGCACGCTGGAATTCAACTGCCGTTTTGGTGACCCGGAAACGCAAGCTTTACTGCCATTGTTGGAAACTCCGCTTTATGATGTGATGAGTGCCTGCGTGGAGGGTCGACTCAAGTCGCTGGATGTGCGCTGGAAAAGCGGTGCGTGCGCGACGGTGGTCTTGGCCTCCGCCGGGTATCCCGGCGACTACACCAAAGGCGTCCCGATTACGGGACTGGCGGGTGTGCCGGAGGATATCCATGTGTTCCACGCGGGGACGAAGCGGAGCGGTGAACAGATCGTGACGGCGGGCGGGCGCGTGCTCGCTGTGACTGCCGTTGCCGACACGCTCGCGCTCGCGCTCGAACGGGCTTACGTGGGCGTAGAGCGCATTCATTTTGAGGGCAGGCAGTTTCGACGCGACATTGGAGTAATCCGGGACATGACCGATCAAGATACCAAAGACAGCGCGGCCTCAGCGCCCGCGCCGGAACCCGAAAGCCAATATAAGGCGGCGGGCGTCAATATTGACGCCGGTAATGACGTTGTGCAGAAGATCAAAGCCGCCCTGCGCTCCACCTTCAACCCGAATGTACTCTCCGATGTGGGGACGTTCGGTGGGTTGTTTGATGCGACCGGGCTCAAGGGCATGCAGTCGCCCGTGCTGGTCGCCTCGACCGATGGCGTGGGCACGAAGACCAAAGTCGCCGCCAAATTGAATCGCTGGGACTCAGTCGGCGCGGATCTCGTCAATCACTGTATCAACGACATTCTGGTGCAGGGTGCGCGCCCGCTGTTCTTCCTCGATTACGTCGCCTCCGCGAAAATCCAACCGGACATCATCGCGGCGGTCATCAAGGGAATGACGGATGCCTGCCGCGAAGCGGGTATCGCCCTCATCGGCGGCGAGACGGCGGAAATGCCGGGCGTGTACGAAGTGGGCGAGATTGACGTGGCCGGGACGATTGTCGGCGCGGTCGAACGCGGCAAAGTCATCACGGGCAAGGCCATCAAGGTCGGCGATGTGCTGATCGGCCTGCCGTCGAGCGGCTTGCACACCAACGGCTATTCGCTGGCGCGTAAAGTGCTCGAAAAAGAAGATTGGACGATCCCACACCCTGACCTGAATGGCGCGACTATCGGTGACACGCTGCTCGCCGTGCACCGCTCCTATCTCTCGGAAGTCACGAAGCTCTGGGAAGCGGGGGTCGAAACGCACGGTTTGGCGCACTTGACCGGCGGCGGCGTGGTCGAAAACCTGCCGCGCATTTTCCTGCCCAACATCGGCGCGAAAATCAACCGGGGGGCGTGGGACATCCCGCCGATCTTCAGCCTTATGCAGCGCAAAGGCTCAATTATCACCCCGGAGATGTACCGGGTCTTCAATATGGGCATCGGGATGATCCTTGTCATCCCCGTCGATCAGGTAGACAAGACCGTCGAAATCATCCCGACGGCCAAGCGGATTGGCGAAATTGTCGAAGGGCGAGGTGTGCAGCTCGTATGAAGCGGATTGTCGTGCTGGTATCCGGTTCGGGAACGAATTTGCAGGCGTTGATCGATGCGCGCGCCGCTCTCGGAGTCGAGATTGCGCTCGTGGTATCGAATCGCAAGGACGCCTATGCGCTCGAACGGGCGAAACTGGCACAGATCCCGACCCTGTACTGCCCGCTCAAAGGCTATACGGATCGGGCGCAGTATGACGCCGATCTCGCGGACCAGATCGCGCCGTGTGCCCCGGATTTGATCGTCTTAGCCGGGTGGATGCACATTCTGTCGCCCGCATTTTTGAATCGCTTCCCGCATAAGGTGATCAACTTACACCCGGCGCTGCCCGGCGCGTTTCCCGGCGTCGATGCGATTCAGCGAGCGTATGCCGCTTACCAGCGCGGCGACCTTGACCAGACGGGCATCATGGTGCATTACGTGATCCCGGAGGTGGATGCCGGGGCGGTGATCGCGCAGGCACCTGTCATTTTTCGACCCGGAGAGCCGCTCGACGAGTTTGAGCGGCGGATGCATTTATCCGAACATGATCTCATTGTTCGGGCGACCGGAATTGCTTTAGGCGTTATTTCACAGTGAACGAAAGCGGGGGCGTTTTCCCCGCTTTTTTTTGCCAATTGCAAGGAGAAACCCATGATTCGCGAACTGTCTTACACCCCGCCGCTGATTGGTGGCGACTTCGTCGGCAAGCACATCGTCACCGTTGATCAATTCGCGCGCAAAGATTTAGAAACGATCTTCAACGCGACGATTTCGCTGCGCAAACGCCTGCGGCAGCATGACCGCGGTTTGACCGAACTGTGCGCGGGGCGCGTGATGGCGTCGCTGTTCTTCGAGCCGAGCACGCGTACCGATCTCTCGTTTCAGGCGGCCATGCGGCGTTTGGGCGGCGATGTGGTCGGCGCGAGCAACGGCGTGCAGTTCTCGTCAGTCTACAAGGGCGAAAATCTCGCTGATACCGTGCGCGCGGCGGGCTGTTACGCCGATGTCATCGTCATGCGCCACCCGCAGAAGGGCGCGTCGTTTGAAGCGGCGTACTATCTCGACAAGCTGAATCAGCGCATCGACAACCCGACTGTGCTCATCAGCGGCGGTGACGGCATCGGCGAACACCCGACGCAGGCGCTGCTCGACATGTTCACGATTTATGACCACAAAAAGACGTTTGACGGACAGACGATCACCCTCGTCGGCGATCTGCTGAACGGGCGCACCGTGCATTCGCTGGCCAAGCTGATCGCGCGTTACGGCGTGACCGGGACGCGGCTCGCCTTCGTCTCGCCGGACTCGCTGCGCATGCCCGCCGAGATTATGTCTATGCTGGCGGAACTGGGCGTGTCGACCTACGAAACCGCTGACCTCATGGATGTACTTGGCGAAAGCGACGTCATCTACTGGACGCGCATCCAGGAAGAACGCTTCGAGAACCCCGGCGACTACGAGGCGATCAAAGACCGCTTCATCATGACGCCGTCGCTGCTCAGCCACGCGAAGGCTGACGCCATTCTCATGCACCCGCTCCCGCGCAAGCATGAGATGGGCACGCAGGCCGATCACGATGTGTTGGATGAAGACCCGCGCGCGGTCTACTTCGAGCAGATGGAAAACGGCATGTTCGTCCGCATGGCCCTGTTGGCGAAGGTGCTGCGCGGAGTGTATGTGTAATGGCCGTCCTCCGCATCGATGGCATGGTCGACCCCCATGTGCACCTGCGCGATCTCGCATGGGCGCACAAGGCGACCTTCGCGAGCGAAACGGCGGCAGCGTTGGCGGGTGGTTATTGGGCAGTGCTGGATATGCCCAATACGCCGCCGTCGACGATCAACCGCGCGGCGCTCGATACCAAGCTGCACACGATCGGTGCGACTGCCCGCTGTGACTGGGGGGTGTACCTCGGCGCGTCGCAGGCGGATAACACAGGCGAGTTCGCCGGAACGTGGGCGGACATCTGCGGCCTGAAAATCTTCTGCAACGATACGACGGGCGATCTGCTGGTGGAGGATCAGGGGCTGCGCGACCGGATGTACGCCGCGTGGACGAGCCCCAAACCAATTGCTGTGCACGCCGAAGGCGAAACGGTGCTGCAAATCCTCGAACTGGTGCGGCAGCACCGCCGCCACACACACTTCTTGCACATCAGCACGGCGGAGGAGATCGGTTTTCTGCGCGCGGCGAAAGTCGAAGGTCTGCCGATTAGCGTGGGTGTGTGCCCGCATCACCTGTTCCTGACCGAAGATGATGTGCGGACGCTCGGCGCGTTCGCGTGGATGAAGCCGATGCTCAAGACGGCGAACGATGTCGCGGCGCTGTGGGATGCGGTGCGTGACGGTGTGGTCGATGTGATCGAATCGGATCACGCGCCGCATACCCGTGAAGAGAAGCTCTCTGCCAAGCCGCCCTACGGCGTGCCGGGGCTGGAGACGACGCTGCCGCTGATGCTGACGGCGGCGCACGATGGCTGTATCAGCAGGGAACGCGTCGTCGAGCTGGTATCGACCAATCCGCGCCGCCTCTGGGGGCTGGCCTGCCCGCCGGAAACGTATGTGCTGGTCGACCTCGACGCGACTTATACCATCGACGCGGCGCATTTGCATTCGGCGTGTGGCTGGTCGCCGTACGCGGGGATGCAGGTCACGGGTAAGGTGATCGAAACGCGGGTGCGCGGCGCCTTGGCCTATGATGGTGAACGAGTTTTAGCGGCGGAAGGGTTTGGTCAGCGTGTTGTACAGCACTGAGTGGTTGTATGGAGTCATGAAACCGCTGATCTTCAACCTGACGCCGATGGACGCGCACGCGCTGGTGCTGCGCGCGCTTGCGTTGGCGGATAAGTCGGCACTAGCGTGTGCGGCGCTGCGTATGATCGGGTGGCAGGCGTTCAGCCAGTCGCGCCCGGTCAGCGTCGGCGGGGTGTACCTCGATCACCCACTGATGCTGGCGGCGGGCTTCGTCAAAGGTCACGGCTTCGCCAGTGAAGGTGAGGCGCTGGCCGCGGTCGAACGCGGCGAGAACATTATGCCGGGTTGGCGTTCCATGCCCGCGCTGGTCGGGTTGGTCGAGTTCGGGTCGTTCACGCGCTATCCGCGGGTGGGCAACGCCGGGGTCGTGATGTGGCGCGACCCGGCGACGCAGTCGACGCAGAACCGCGTCGGCTTGAAGAATCCCGGTGCGCGGGCGGCGGCGGCGTTTTTGGCGCGGAATGCGCACCACCTGCCGCGCCTGCTCGGGATTAATATTGCCGTGAGTCCGGGTGTCGACGAACTTAATCAGGGCGAGCGGGAGATTCGCGAAGCGCTGCGCTTCTTTCTCGATCTAGGCGTTGTGCCCGCATGGTTTACGCTCAATCTGAGCTGTCCGAACACGGAAGACGACCCCGGCGCGAACCAGACCGATGCCTTGGCGCGGCGGTACTGCGCGGCAGCGGTCGCGGAAATCGGTGGGCGCGCGCCGCTGTGGGTCAAGCTGAGTCCGGCGCTCGCGGCAGAGCAGTATGAGGCGCTGCTGCACGCGGCGGTCGAAACCGGGGCACAGGCCGTCATCGCGACCAATACGCTCGCGCAGCCGACGCCAGACAATCCGCAGGTCTCGGCGGGGATGGCAGGTGGTCGCTTGCACGCGGCGGCGGTCGAGGCTGTTACGCATTTGTTACGGGCAAAGGCGCGCGCAGGCTATACAATCGATGTCGTCGCGTGCGGGGGCATCCTGAGTGGTGAGGATTTTGCCAGGTTCGGTACGCCAGCCGGCCAGTATTGGTCAGCGCTGATCTATCGCGGCGCATTGGCGGCAGCACACATTGAGAGGGAATATGAGCAGCTCGGTCGCTTGGACGCTCCTGGAGATCGGCGCGGTCGGCTTCAGCTTGAAGAAGCCGATCACGTTTAAGTCGGGCATTCTGTCGCCCGTGTATGTGGACAATCGCATTCTGCCGTATCATCCGGCGCAGTGGCACGTCATCATCGATGGGTTCAAGGCGTTGATCGCGGAGAAGGCGCTGCCGTACGACGTGATTGCCGGGGTGGCCGTGGGCGGCGTTCCCCATAGTTCTGCGCTGGCGTATGTGCTCGGTGCGCCGTCCGTGTTCGTGCGCAAAGAGTCGAAGGAACACGGCAAGGCCCAGCGCATCGAAGGCGGCGCGGTGACGGGGCAGCGCGTGCTGCTCATCGAAGATATGGTGACGACCGGCGGGAGCAGCCTCGACGCGGTCGAAGCACTGCGGAGCGCGGGCGCGGTCGTGACCGACGTGTGTGCCATCATCAGCTATGGTTTCCCGGAAGCCGTCGCCGCGTTCCAAGCGGCAGATGTGCATTTGCACACGCTGACCACATTCGACGCGATCTTGTTGTCGGCGGATATGATGGGCAAACTGCCCGCAACCGAAGCCGAAGTTGTCCGCGGTTGGATGCAAAACCCGCGCGGCTGGAATCCGAATCTTTAGTCCGGGCAGCGCGCCCGCCAATCTGGATAAGTGGAGTACGTGAAATGAACGCTGTTGAGAAATTCAATCAGCGCGCCGATGCGGTCAATTCGCTGGTGTGTGTTGGTCTGGATAGTGATCTGAAACGTCTGCCTGCCGAGTACCGCGCCCACCCTACACCGCAGTACGCCTTTAACTGCGCCATCATCGAACAGACGCAGGCTTACGCTGCCGCCTTCAAAATCAACATCGCGTTCTATGAAGCGCGCGGCGAAGCGGGGTGGCGCGAGGTACGGGAGACGATGCGCTATCTGCGCGAACGCTACCCGGACATGCTGACGATATGCGATGCTAAGCGTGGTGACATTGGCAGCACGAGCGAAGCCTACGCTCAAGCCATCTTCGACGATCTGGGCTTTGACGCGGTGACGCTCTCGCCGTATCTGGGGCGCGAGGCGCTCAAGCCGTTCCTGACGCGGACAGACAAGGGCTGTATCATCCTGTGCCGCACGTCCAACCCCGGCGCGGGGGAGTTTCAGGATCTGATTATCGAAGGTCAGCCGCTGTACCTGCATGTCGCGCAGCGCGTCAGCCGGGAATGGCCGGATAACTGCATGCTCGTGGTCGGTGCGACCTACCCGGACGAGATGCGCCACATTCGTGCGCTGGTCGGGGATATGACGTTTCTCGTCCCGGGCATTGGCGAGCAGGGTGGGGACGTAGCAACGACCGTCCGGGCGGGGGTGAATGCCGACCGGAAGGGCGTCATTATTAATTCATCGCGCGCGATCATCTTCGCCGCGGATCCGGCGGGGGCGGCGCGTGACCTGCGCGACGCGATCAACCGAGCGCGTTAAGCCGACGCCAGAATGCGTCCACAGCTTTCGCAGTACACAATCTTCGTGCCCATGCGCACCTGCTGGTTGATGAGCGACGTTTGTTCGACGTGACAGTACGAGCAGCCATCCGGTCCCAGTACGGCGACGGGCACGCCTTTCATCCGCGACCGCAGACCGTCGTAAATTTTGATCGCAGCCGGGTCAATTTTGGCGGCGTGGTCGCGGCGCTTGGTTTCGACTGCGGCGATATCGCTCACCACCTTCTCTTTTTCCGCCTGGAGATCGATCTGTCGCCCGGCTTTGGTCTCATTAGCGACCGTCAGCGCGGATTCGGCGGCGGTGATGGCGTTGTTCGCGTCCTCGACCTGTTGCATGGTGGCCAGCAGGGTCTCTTGCAGGCTCGTTTCGCGCCGTTTGAGGGCGTTCACCTCTTCCTGTAGTTCCTTCAACGCCTTGGGGTTCGACTGCTTGCCGCTGTAGAGTTCCGTTTCCGTTTCGCTGATTTTGGCAGCGACGCTTTTCACTTCCAGATCGAGTTCGGTGGCGCGGGCGTGCAGCGGTTTTTGAGCTGCCTGCGCCGCGGCGACTTGTGCCGTTGCTTTGACGATTTCCTCGTCATTGCCCAGCAGATCATCAATTTGCTTGAGGCGGTTGCGGAGCTTGGCGATATTCAAATCGAGCGTCTGCAAGCGGTACAATTGTGCAGCTTGGTTTACTTGCATGGTGATCCTTGTCACTGTTTCTAGCTTCACAACAGTGATTATACTTGGGGCGCGCCGGTCTTTCGAGAAATGAAGTCAAACTCATGATCATTCGTTCAGCAACACCTCGTGATTATGCGGAGATTGCGAATATCAACGTTCTGGCGTTCGAAGAGCGGGCCGATGAGGCGCTGATCGTCGCCTTGCACCGCCAGCGGGCGCTGTTTGATCCGGAACTCTCGCTGGTGGCCGAAGACGAAGGACAGTTGATCGGTCACGCATTGTTTTCGCCCATGCTGCTGCAGATTTCTGGCGCGACGGTGCGCGCGGTCAATCTTGGGCCAATCGCGGTGAATCCAACGATTCAACGCAAGGGGGTGGGCGCGGCTTTGATCGCGCGCGGCCATGAGCTGGCGCGCGCCAAGGGGTTTGCGCTCTGTTTCCTGCTCGGTCATCCCACCTACTACCCACTCTTCGTGTATGTGCCACACGCTTTCGGCATGTCGAGCTGCAAAACCGCGACACATGATCTCCCGGAGAGCGAGCTGGACACACGCAAACCGCAGGCGGCTGATTTACCCGCGCTCCGCGCCTTGTGGCAGCATGAAGAAGCGCAGGTTGACTTCAGCATCGACCCGGGGGATCGCTTGATCGATTGGCTCAGCCCGAACCCGCTCATCACCTCGTCGGTTTACGTGCTCAACGAGGAAGTGGTTGGCTATACGCGCATTCATCGTGATGAGGGGCAGTCGCCGGGCGCCTTCTTCGCTCGCGATCATGAGATTGCCCGCCAGATGGCGCGCATGATCGGCGGCGGCGCCCGCATTGAACTGCCGCTGCATCCGGCGTCGGCCTCGGCGGGGGCGTTCCCGGAGGCGCACATCGAAGCGAAATCGTGGGAACCGGCGATGGCTTGCGCCTTCCAGCCCAGCCCCTTTGACGCTTACTATGCCGATGTCAACGCGGGACGGCGACCGCCCGGTCGTCCGATCTGGCCCGTGGCGTTTGAAATCGCCTAAGCAGTCGAGCCGAAACCGTATCCAGTGTCGATGAGGACGAGGCACACCTCGTCCTTTTTTATTGCTTATCGGCGGTCTGGGTTGAGCCAAAATCAGTCATTTGCCTCTAGCGCGTGTGGATTCCGCGACTTTATGCTGTCTACGTTCGTATAGATGTGAGATACGAAAAATAGCACCCGGGGGAAGCATGGATAACCAGCGGAAACCAAACGGAAACACCGTTCTCTACGTCGAAGACCTGCGCAAAGACCTGAAGATGGGCGAAGTTGTCGTGCACGCGCTGCGCGGCGTGACACTCGCGGTGGATCGCGGCGAATTCATGGGCATCGTCGGCCCCTCCGGCAGCGGCAAATCGACGCTGCTCGGCTTGATCGGCGGACTGGATACACCCACTGCCGGGAAAGTTGTCATCGACGGCACGGATATCACCAAGATGAAGGAACGCGCGCTGACGACCATCCGCAACGAGAAGATTGGTTTCGTCTTTCAGTTCTTCAACCTGATTCCGACACTCACCGCGCTGGAAAACGTCACGCTCCCGATGCAGTTCTCCCGCAATCACAAGAAGAACGCGCAGAAACGCGCTTCCGAACTGCTGTCCATGCTCGGCCTCGGCGACCGTTTGCATCACCGCCCGACGCAGCTTTCTGGCGGTCAGCAGCAGCGCGTGGCGATGGCGCGTGCGCTGGCGAATAATCCGCCGCTGCTGCTGTGTGATGAGCCGACAGGCAGCCTTGACACCGAATCGAGCGAGACAGTGATGAACGCGCTCCGCGATGTGCAGAAGAGCCTCAACACAACGGTGATCATCGTCACCCACAGCATGGACGTGGCCGCGCATCTGGATCGCCTCGTGACGCTGGTTGACGGGCAGATTGCGTCGGATGTTGACCCGCGCTCGACCGCCCAGCGCGCCGCCGTGCAGATGCTCAAAGACAAATACGCGACTGGCGAACTCGAAGCGTTCGTCCACCCGAAGAAGGGCTAACGCGATGTTCGAAAACCTGACGTTTTATATCCGCCACTCGTTCAACGATTTGCGCGTGAACGGGCAGCGGACGTTCTTCGCGCTGCTGTGCATTGCGGCGGGCGTGGCGGCGATTGTCTCGCTGCAAACGCTGGCGGTGATGATTTCTGACACCCTGACGGGGAACTTGCAGCGCAACAACCGCGGCGATATCACCGCGCAGGTCGTCAGCATGTTCGGGGCCGATGGCTCGGATACGACCATGACGGCGGCGGTTGATGCGGGCGATTTGACCCTTGAAGAGAGTTCGATCTTCGGCCAGTCCTCCAGTGACTACTATCTGACCGCGCAGGGCGTGGACACGATCCGCGCGTGGTTGAATGACCGCTATCCCGGCCAAGTCGAAATCACGCCGCGCTATGCGCTCATGAATCCGTTTAGCGCGCTGTTTGGTGGCGGCGAAGCCTCATCGCTGACGGTCGCGGATACGGGCGCACAGGTGTCGTCGGCCATTCCCGTCATGATCGACTCCTCGGTCTATCCGTATTACGACCAAACGGTCGATGAAGCAGGCACGCCGCTCGCGGATTTGCTGCGCGAACCAACGGATTTGGTGCTTAGCCGCCGTGTCGCCAACGATTTGGGCGCGGACGTGGGCGCGGTGATTCGCATCGGCGGGACAACGACCGATTTTACGGTGCGGGGCATCACGCCGGACGAGGCCGAAGTCAAGAACATCGCCGGGAATGACATGTTCACGGCACTGTTTGGCTACTACTATGTGGATGCGCGGTCGCTGCCGTTGTTCGAAGGCGTTCCCGTCAAAATCGACACGCTCTACTTCCGCATCGCTAACCCGACGCCGGATCTTGTGCTGGAAATTGAGTCGGCGGTCTCCGGGCGTTTTGGTTATCTGAACACCACCACGACCGAGAACCTGCGCAGCAATTACGAAGTGCTGTCGGAGAACATCAACACGCTCGTGTCGGTGATGGGGCTGCTCTCCATGCTGATCGGCAGCATCGGCATCGTCAATACCATGCAAGTGATCGTACGGCGGCGTACGGTTGAAGTTGCCGTACTCAAGACGATTGGCATGCAAGCCGGGCAGGTGACACGCCTGTTCCTCGTCGAAGCGGTGCTGATGGGCATCATCGGCAGTCTCGCCGGGATCGTGCTCGGTTGGGGGGCGGTGTTCATTGTCCGCGGCGCCGCGGAACGGTTGCTGGCGACCGAACTTCCGTTCCAGATAGCGCCCGTGCCCGCATTGATCGGGTTTCTGGTCGGCGTGATCGTGACCACGGTCTTCGGTTTCCTGCCGACGCTGACGGCGGGGCAGGTGCGTCCCGGTGTGGTGCTGCGCCCGAACGACAATATCATCCCGAAAGCGGGCTGTGTCTCGACGCTGCTGGCGCTGCTGGTCATCGTCGGCGTGCTGACGCTCATCGCGACGCCCATTGTCAACAATATTGGCATCGCATTCGCGGTGGTGGTCGGCGCGTTCGTGGCGGCGGGGTTCCTGTATCTCGCGCTCAACGTGCTGATCTGGCTGTTCGGACGACTGTTCCCGTCCTTTGGCATCGTCGACCTGCGCATTTCGCTGCGGCAGATGCGTGCCGGACGATCCCGCGCGGCGGTGACGCTGCTGGCGTTGGTGGTCGGCGTGTTCTCGCTCAGCACGATTACGCTCATGGCCGATTCGATCACAAGCCTGCTGCGCGTCAGCCTGGAAGAACAGAGCGGCGGCAACGTCTACGTTTCTGTGCCGACGACGTTGATGCTCGGCGGCGTCGAAAACGCGTTGAACAACGTCGAGGGTGTGAGCAGCTACAGCGTGGTGCGTTCGTATCAGATGCAGGTTGTTTCACTGTTTGACCACGAGACGGGCGAAACGCTGACGCCGGAACAGGTTGCCGAACGCATGGACCTGTCGAGTGTGCGTTTCTTCAGTTCGGATGACGAGGGCAATGTCGAAGAAATGTCCGGTGAAGAAGCGCGGTCTGCGGGCATGCAAGGCTTCAACGATGTCGACATGTTTCAGCGTCTGGTCGGTTCGGTCGACATGCTGGCACCACAAAGTCTGCCGGATCGTCCGCTGGCCAGCGGTCGCGCGCTGACCGCTGAGGATGTCGGCCAACCTTACCTGATCATTCAGGAAACGCCTATGCTCGCGAGTGTAGGTCTGACCCCCGGTGATCGCATCACCTACTCGATTCAGAGCGGTGGACTGCTCGGTCAAGGTGTTGAAACGCAGGAAGTTACGCTGGAACTGGTCGGCTTGACGAGCCGGGGCGCGATGAGCGCGAGCTTCACCAGCTCCAACTATATGATCGAAGGCGCGGTGTCGGAGGGCATCGGCCCGTCGAGTGTAAGCATCACGGCGAATGTTGCGCCAGAGAGCTTGCCGGAACTGCGCCGCGAATTGTCGGGCATGCTCGGCGTGTTCGTCATCGAAACGGCCTTCCTGACCAACCTGATCAGCACGCTGCTGGGCACGTTCACCGCGTTCCCGACGATGGTCGCGCTGCTGGGACTGATCGTCGGCGGCGTGGTGATCGCCAATTCGGTGGCGCTGACCACGATGGAGCGGCGGCGTGAGATCGCCGTGATGAAATCGGTCGGCTTGCAGCGTGAGCGCGTGCTGGCAATGATTCTGCTCGAAAACGGGATCCTCGGTCTGATCGGCGGCTTGATCGGCGTGGGCTTCGGGTTGGTCGCGCTGATTATCTTTGCAACCACGTCGCAGGTGCCGCTCTCGGCGCTGCCGTATGGCACGGCGCTGCTGCTCATGGGGCTGTGCATTGCCGTGGCGCTGATCGCTGCGCTGAGCTCGGCGTGGAGCGCCTCGGGCGAGAAACCGCTCAACGTGCTGCGGTATGAATAGCGGGCAGCCCATAAAAGTTCCGTTGTAGGGGTGGGACTTGTCCCACCCCTACAACGGCGAGGAGAGCTGGCAGCTCGGTCGAATGGTGTGAAGGCGCTTCAGAAGCAGCGGACGCAATTCATTGCGTCCGCTAAACTCCAAAACCGACCTGTCACCCAATTTCACACTATGTTACGCCCTTACTAGCGAGCCTCGCCCCTACAACTGAGTCGCATTGCAACGGGTGAAGTGAACAACGGCGATCTGTGTATCTGCGGATCGCCGTTTTGATTCGCTACAATACGCGCGTATTTGCAGGCGAAAAGAGGCTGAAGTATGCGGCGCTACTACGACGACTCGTATGTTATGCAGTTCACGGCGCAGGTGATCGAGCGAACGCAGGCCGGTGGACACCCCGCTGTCGTCCTTGACCAGACCTATTTCTACCCGACGAGCGGCGGACAACCGAACGACACGGGAATGGTCAACGATGTGCCTGTGATCGATGTTATCAGCCGGGAGGGAGACGGCGCGGTCGTGCATGTGCTTGCCGGCGAACTGGCGGACGACACAGTTAATGCGGAAGTGAACTGGGCGCGGCGCTTTGATCACATGCAGCACCACACCGGGCAGCACATCCTGTCGCAGGCGTTCATTCAGGTCGCCGAGGCCAGCACGGTCGGTTTCCACATGAGCGCAGATAGTTTGACCATTGATCTCGACAAGCTGAACCTGTTACCTGAGACGATCAACCGGGTAGAAGACTTAGCCAATGAGATTGTCTGTGCAGATCGTCCGGTCACAGCGAAGATTATCAGCTTGAACGAGGCGGCTAATATCCGTATGCGCAAGCTGCCCGAGAAAATCCACACTGACGGCCTCCGCGTCGTCGATATCGATGGGTTTGACCTCACGGCCTGCGGCGGGACGCATGTACGGCGGACGGGCGAAATCGGGCTGATCAAGGTGTTGCGGACGGAGAAACGGGGCGACAAAACGCGGGTCGAATTTCGCTGTGGGGCGCGCGCGCTGGAGGTGTTTCGGTCACAGAACGCGCTCGTAAATCAGCTCACGGCGCTGCTAACGTGTAAAGCGGAGGAAGTCTCCCCGGCGATCATGCGGATGCAGGAGGATGTCAAGGCGGCGCAGCGTGACCTCAAGGCGGCGAAGTCGCTGTTGCTGGATGCGGAAGTCGCCAGCCTCATCGCCGCGACACCAGTAGTCAATGATTTGCGCATAGTCAGTAAGGTGTTTGCGGATCGGGACGCCGGTGATGTGCGCTTAATCGCCTCGAAGCTCGTGCAAACATCTGGGGTGATCGCGCTGCTCGGCGTGCCGGGCGAGAAGGCGCAGTTGATCTTTGCGCGGAGCGAAGGAGTGCCGCAAGATATGAATGCATTGATCAAATCAGCACTGGCATCGATCAACGGGCGCGGCGGTGGGACACCCGCGATGGCGCAGGGTGGGGGTGTGCCCGCGACAACGGAACAAATCGGCGCGGCGCTCGACGCAGCCCGCCGACTTCTGCAATAAAAACAGCGGGACATCAGACCCGATGTCCCGCTGAGTGAAAGACTTTCTCGACCGGAATTAACCCGGAATGACCAACTGCTGACCTGCGTAGATCAGGTCGTAGTTGTAGATGCTGTTGGCGGCGGCCAGCGTGTGAATGCTGATGCCGTAGGTCTGGGCGATGCGCCACAGCGTATCACCTGCGCGCACAATGTAGATCGTGCCCGTGCCGCCCGAAGTGCCGCCCGTGGTCGGACGATCCGGCGCGCCGGGGACGAACACGCTGCCATCCGTGCGGGCGAGGCCGCGCACCGGCACCGTGCCGGAAACCGCGACGGCTTCGGTCCAGCCGGTCACGCCGCTGGGCAGACGAATCTGCACCCAGGTCGCATCATAATTGCGACCGAGCAGGACGACCGCCGTCCCGAGGGGAGCGGTTCCCACCACGGCATCGTTCGGGCCGGGACCCGTCCGGAGCACGGCTTCGAGATAGCCTGTGATCGAACCGGTCGGGACAACCGACGGCGCCACTGCGACTTCGGTGATCGGCAGCGAGAACACGCGGAAAGGCGTGTAGAGGTAGTTCACGTTGACCCAACCGGTGACGCCGTTTGTCAGCGAGACAAGTACCCAGCTCCCCGCGGTATTGCGCGCGGTCACGTTGACGCCAAAGCCGAATGGCAGGGTTGCGACTGAGCCGTACTGCAGACCGGGACCGGTGCGCACATTGACCGCGCCCGTGTTGACCGAAGCGACGTAGCCATCCTGCGCGAACGCCGGCAGCACCGCGCCCAACACGACGACGAGTGTCAAAATGAGAGCGATGATCTTTCCCTTAGACATAGGTGAGACTCCCTTCAAGGACAGTTTTCCAAAATTATACATTCAAGCTTAATCTAGCGAAACTCAATCATCGACACTTTGAATGGAATTGGCGCTCTTCCGCTGATATTCAGGGGAATGCGTCGCTCACCCTTCCGCGTACGAATGATCAACGTCTGGGTTCCTGATGACACAATGGGACGATATTCCCCGCTGATCTCGTCGGGCGTGACGGTCAAGCGCAGCAGCGCGGTGTCCAGCTCGAAGCGCTCCCGCGGCACACGCGGCTCGATCAGCAGACCGTCCGGGGTCGGCTCGATGCCGCACACGCGCAGTAAACCGAGCAGCGCCATCGCGTGCGGATTCATGTTCATGACCGGAAAATCGGTCATGGGTGTGGCCGCGCTCGACCACGTGCCGCCGGGGTTAAGCTTCGCCTCTTTGCTGTTCACGCCATCTGGCCCGGACCACACGTTGATCCATTTGTCGGGAAATTCCTTGGCGTGTCGCTCAAACGTATGTTTTTCGAGCGACCGCCACGCGAGATCCGGACGCGAACGGGTGTAACCCCACGTGAGCAACTGCGAAACGGCGGGCCAGATCATACCCTGTTCGAGCAGCGCCGCGCCCGTCGGCGACGGATCGTCGAGCAGCGTTTTGATCGATGTGATGAGTGTGGATTCGATCCCGTTACGCTGCGCTAACCCGCTAATCAGCGCCCACGGCTGTGCTTCCAGATTGATGTGATTGTTGTCCACCACGACGGGCTTGTTCTGCGCATCCCGCAGTACGGCGCGGGTGAACCATTTGCCGTTCCACTGGCGCATGACCGCCGCTTCCAATCCGCTGACGAACTGCTCGATTTCGCGCGCGCAGACCGCATCATACGGCTTGATGAGCGCCGCCGTGATCGGCAGGACGTACAGCGCCATCTGCGAATTAGGGATCGATTCGCCATTCGCCTTCGAATTACTGAACCAACCGAGCGCCAGCACGCCGCCGAACTTGGTGCAGGTGTCAAACACCACGCCATCCGACCAGTCACCGTCGCCAATTTTGACCAATCCATGCTGCCCAATCCCGACGCGCTGCGTCAGGTGATGCACGGCGACGCGAATGTGATCGAGCACGGTGCTGCCCAGCGCGGCGGGCGGATGCCCGGGGGTGTCGTCGCCGGAATAGAACGGGACTTCCTGCTGTAGGAACTCGAAATCGCGCGTAACGGCGAGATACTCGTTCATCGCCAGCAGGAAGAATAAATCGAGATCCGACGGCATGTCGTGAATGAAGGCGTTGCTGTGGAAACCATACCCGGCGAATGAATACGGAATCGCGCCCGTCTGGTGATCCGTCAGTGCCATGATCAGGCACAGGTTGGCGCGGGCGAGGTCAGGGCGGATGTAGGATAACGGCAGCGTGAACAACGCCTGATCGCGCGGCGCACCGTCTGCCCCGTGAATGAACAAGTAGGCTGAACCTTGGGGCGTGAGGTAGGTCTGGTAGTAGTCGTTGTAGACCGTTGCCGAGGTCAGGTAGTACGAGTGCCACGCCATTTCGCGCGTGAGCGCCGCATCCGCCCCCGTGTCGAAATAGAGATCGCCGTCGCGATCCAGCAGGGCGGCTTCGCCTTTGAACGCGGGCACAGTGAAGCGATTCGTGCCGTAGACGAAGCGCAGCGTCTGTGTTTCGCCCGCCGCGAGCGTCAGGTCGCGGCGCAGCACCAGACAGTAGGGCATCGAGTCGGTTGACGGCGCGTCGGGAATCGTGCCCCAACGCTCGGCGACTGCTTCTGGCTTGGTCGGCGGGTTCTTACCGAAGAACGCGACCTTGTCAGTGTAGTACGCGTCCGGCGTGCCGCTCAAATCATGCAAAAAGATATCCTGTGGCTCGAAGTCGATGTCGTTGACGGCGCGCACGTCAATCTCCCGGTTAACCGGGGACTGATGAAAGCGCAGCGTGCGCCCGTCTTCAAACGTGACTTCGGGCAGAAATAAGTCGTTCACCGACAGGCGTTCTTCATCGGCAATCGCGTAGAACGGGTCGCCGCGCAGCCACTGCAGCTTCAACTGCTCGACGTTCACATCCCAGTATTCGTAATAGCGCAGATGCACTGTGTCTGGCCGCAGATTGGTGATCTCCACGTCAATCAGCAGGGCGCAGGCGTCTTTGGGCGGGTAAATGCGCCGCTTGACGCGGATATCGCCATAGGTGGTGCTGTACTCAGCGTAGCCCATGCCGAAGATGCGCCGCGTCTCGGAGGTCGGCGGGCGGAAGCGGTAGGCGGTACACCAGACCTGCTCGCCGTCGTCGACGTAGCCGAAGCCACCCGCGTGCGCATGGCGCACCGAAGGGCGCTTGGCGGGCAGAATCTGCGCGACTGCCGCCACCGGTTCGGCAACTGGACTGCCGCGCGGATTCATCGACTGCGGCTGTGTATGATCGACCTGCTGCGCGGGGATCGGCGTTTGTTTGGGCGGACGTACGCGCCAATGCCGGATAAACAATTGCAAGTTGAGCCACGTTTTGCCCAGCGCACGGATGACACGGCCATGAATCCGCTGGAGGAGGGTGGGGTTGGCGATTTGCGCCATCTCCTGCGTCCGCAGCACATCGTCGATCTGGCTGGCGAAGCGGTTGAGGAAGCGTCCGCCGCGATGTCCAACGTAGACCTGCACGGTGCCGTCATTGGAGGCCAGCGCAGTGATCTCGTCGTTGCCGATCTGATGCCAGTGATCGCGCCGTTCCCGCCGTTCAACGGTCGGGTACTTGGCGCGATCATCGGCATACTGATCGAGCGTGTATTCGAAGGCGGGTTGCCCCGCCTCATCGACTATCCACTTGCCGAAAATGCCGCCACCGCTGTCGCTGGCGGCAAAGCTGCGCGGCTTACGAGGCTGCGCTTCCGGCGTCGTCTGCGTCGCGCTCGCCATGCGCTGCGTCTCCTGTGGGTTGCTCGGATGCTGCGGAACGTTCCAACTTGAAGACTACCGCGCCGAGCGGCGGGAGGGTGAGTTTGAGGCTCTGCTGGTAGATGTGATAGGGGATGGCGTCCGTCTCCAGACCGCCGCCGTTGCCGACATCGCTCCCGCCATAGTAGGTCGAGTCGCTGTTGAGGATTTCCTTGTAGAAACCGGCTTCGGGCACGCCAATGCGATAGCCGCGCCGCACCACCGGGGTGAAATTCAACGCGACCACGAGGAAGTCTTTGGGATCATCGGCGAGGCGCAGGTAGGCAAAGACACTGTTTTCGTTGTCGTTCACTTCGATCCACTGGAAGCCCGCCAGATCAAAATCGTGCTGCTGGAGCGCAGGTTCGGCGCGCAGCAGACGATTGAGATCGCGCACCCAGTTCTGGATGCCCGTGTGCGTGGGATAGACGAGCAGGTCCCAGTCGAGCTGGCGCATTTCGCTCCATTCGCGCCACTGCGCGATCTCCGCGCCCATGAAGTTCAGCTTTTTGCCGGGGTGCGTGTACTGGTAGGCCAGCAGCAGGCGCAGCGAGGCGAACTTCTGCCACCAGTCGCCCGCCATCTTCTGCACGAGCGAGCCTTTGAGGTGCACAACCTCGTCGTGCGAGAGCGAGAGCACAAAGTTTTCGCTGAACGCATAGAACAGCGAGAAGGTCACGTGGCTGTGCCCGTAGCGCCGGAATATGGGGTCGAGCTTCATGTAGTCGAGCGTGTCATGCATCCAGCCCATGTTCCACTTAAAGGTGAAACCGAGCCCGCCGAGGTAGATCGGGCGCGACACCATCGGCCAAGAGGTGGATTCTTCGGCGATGGTCACCGCGCCGGGGAATTCAGCATGGACCACGGCGTTGAACTCGTGCAGGAAGCCAATCGCTTCGAGGTTTTCGCGGCCACCATGCTGATTCGGCAGCCACTCACCCGCTTTGCGCGAAAAGTCGAGGTAGAGGATTGACGATACGGCGTCCACACGCAGCCCGTCGATGTGGTATTCGCGCAGCCAGAACAGGGCGTTTGAGATCAGAAAGTTGCGGACTTCGTTGCGCCCATAGTTGAAGATGTACGTGCCCCAATCCGGGTGTTCGCCGCGCCGCGGGTCGGCGTGCGAGTAGAGATGCGTCCCGTCGAAGAAGCTGAGCGCGTAGCCATCTTTCGGGAAGTGCGCCGGAACCCAGTCGAGGATGACGCCGATGTTGTTCTGGTGGCACTGATCGACGAAGTACATGAAATCTTTGGGCATTCCGTAACGGCTGGTCGCGGCGTAATAGCCCGTCACCTGATAGCCCCACGACTCATCGAGCGGATGTTCAGCGATGGGCATCAGTTCGATATGCGTGTAACCCATGTCTTTGACGTAGGGTACCAGCGCATCGGCCAGCTCGCGGTAGGTGAGCCAGGCACCATCTTCCTTGCGTTTCCACGACCCGGCATGCACTTCGTAGATCGACCAGGCGCTGGTGAGTGGATCCTGCGTCTGGCGCGCTTCCAGCCACGCCTCGTCACCCCACTGGTAACCGCTCAGGTCACAGACCACCGAGGCGTTCTGCGGGCGTTTCTCCATCAGGAAGCCATAGGGATCCGATTTGTCGGCACGGTAGCCGTTGTAGCGTGAAAATACGTTATAGCGATAGACCGTGCCTTCGCCCAAACCGGGGATGAACAACTCCCATACGCCGTTGCCGGGGTGCAGGCGCATCGGGTGGACGCGGGCATCCCACTCGTTGAACTCGCCGACTACGCTGACGCGCTGGGCGCTCGGCGCCCACACCGCAAAGTTGACGCCCTTGATGCCGTCAATCTCGGTGACGTGCGCGCCCAGCTTCTCGTAGCTGTACAGATGCTTGCCTTCACCCAATAGATACAGATCATAGTCTGTCAGCAGCGCGGAAAACTCATAGGGGTCATAGAAGGTGCGCGTTTGCCCGTCCCATGTCGCTTCTTCGAAGTGATAGAGCACCTGTCCGCCGGGAATGGTGACCTCGAAAAAGCCTTCCGGACGCGACCGCGTCATTTCAAAGCGTTCGTCAGTCGAATCGACGATCACCGTCAGCGTCTTCGCGGTCGGGCGCAGCGCCCGAATCGCGAGTTGATCCTCAGGCACGAGGTGCGCGCCCAAAACCGAAAACGGATCGCCGTGTGTGGCGTTCAGTAAATCGCGGATCGAATCTGGATGTACATGCGTCACAGCCGACATATAAAGGACTCTCCTCTCGCCAAAATGATTATAGCCGCATTCGATCCCAATGCGCATGCACCACTTTTATGGGCTTTGTGACAATCGACTGACGGGTGGTTGTCCAAATGTAACGATCGAATCAAATACATCTGTCGGAAGTCGCTCCTCAGAAATTCTGCTTTAATGCAAAATAACCGACGATGAAATGAGGCAGCCGACCATGAATGACGATCTTCTCTCGAAATACGCAGATGCCCTGTGGCGCGGTGACATTGTTCCTCGGGACTGCGCAGAACTGGAACGGACGCGGGCGCTCGTGAGCCGCATCTGGGATGATATTTGGAACCTCGGAAAGCTGGAGGCGTGTCGCGAAGTGTTCCACCAAAACTATGTGGGACATCTGCCGCTGATGACTGTGCACGGGCCAGATGAATTCGCCAACCTGGTGCGAATGTACCGGCAGGGTTTCCCCGACGTACATTTGACCGTCGATGATTATATTGCCAGCGGGGATCGCGTCGTGGTGCGCTGGACTTCGCGCGGGACGCACGAGGGCGAATTGATGGGCATGGCCGCCAGCCACAAGCCGATGGTCATGATGGGCATTTCGATCTTCCGCATGCAGGATGGTCTCGTCGCGGAAGAATGGGAAGGCTTCGATACGCTCGGCATGATGAAGCAGGTGGGCGCGATTCCGTAGCTTAGAGTCACAGGGCACTTTTAACATGGGAACAATTAGGCTTTTAAATTTTCTGTAGGGACGCACGGCCGTGCGCCCCCTCCCTACATCCCCGCGATTGTAAACTTTCCCTCCGCTCGACACGACCTTCTTCCACACCTTATGCCTCGTCTGACCCCCCCCCCCCCAAAACCCCCCCCCCCCCCCCCCCCCCCCCCCCCCCCCCCCCCCCCCCCCCCCCGTTCTGATCTTTATTGAGAAACCCGATCACAAGTGGCAAAACTCTTGCTATACTATAGACTGACCAGTCGGTCTAAGCAGGAGAAGCACCATGAATGATCCGCGGGATACGCGTGATCGCATCCTTGACGCGGCGCTGAACATCTTCGCCAACAAGGGCTACCATGACACGCGCATGGACGAGATTGTCGAAGCCTCTTCGACCTCCAAAGGCTCGATCTACTTTCACTTTCCCAACAAAGAACGCCTGTTTCTGGCGCTCGTCGACCAATTTGCTGACCTGATCGAACGCCGCGTGCGCGAAGCCGTCGAGCAGGAAGCCGAGGGTATCGCGCGGGTGCGCGCCGCGCTGCAAGCCTGTCTCGAAACCTTCGGGCGCTACCGCCGCCCGGCCAAGATCATGCTGGTGCAGGCGGTCGGCCTGGGCAGTGTGTTCGAGAAGAAGCGTGTGGACGTCAACGACCGTTTCGCCAACCTCATTAAAGAGTATCTCGACGAGGCCATCGCTATCGGTGACATTGCGCCAGTGGATACCGAAGTCGTCTCCTATGCATGGATGGGCGCGATCTACGGCATCGTGATCCGCTGGGTTTACACAGGCGAACCGGATTCCGAGCGCATCCTCTCCGCGCTGCTGCCTATGCTGCTCAAAAGCGTTGGTTATGAGGAGCAGTCCGCATGAGCGCCGACCGTTTGATCAGCTACAGCCAGCGCGCGCCGGACATCAGTATTGCCGAATTTTTGCGCCAGGCGCAGGGTCACGAACGCTTCTACTGGGAGAAAGATGATCTCGCCTTCGCGGGGTTCGGCATCGCGACCGAACTCACGGCGTGGGGCGCAGAGCGCGTCAAGACGATTGAGGATAAGGCACGCAAGCTGTTCCGCGACGCGCTGGTAATTAGCGATGCGGAACCGCTGGCGAAACCACGTTTGTTCGGCGGGTTCTCCTTCTACAGCGACTTCGTCACCGAAAATACGTGGGCGGCGTTCGCGCCCGCTTACTTTGTGCTGCCGCATTACCAGCTCGTCAAACGCGGCGCGGATACCTGGTTGACGATCAACGTGCAGATCGGCGCGGATGAAAGCTACGACGAAGCCGAATTGTGCGACGCCTTGAGCGCCCGCTATGATGCGCTCCTGCATGCTGACCCGCCGATCAGTGCGGTGCAACCCGAACTGCTGACCGTCAACTATCCCCTCAGCTTTGAGCGCTGGAGCGCGATCATCACCGATGCAACGACGCGCATGCGGGCGGGCGAGATGCAGAAGGTCGTGCTTTCGCGGGTGTGCGAAGCACGTTTTGCCGATCGGATCAACATCGATGCAGCGCTGGCTTACCTCAACGAGAAATATGCTGACTGCTACCGCTTCCTGTTCGAGCCGAGTCCCGGGTTAGCCTTCTACGGCGCGACCCCGGAACTGCTGATCGGCGTGGATGGCGCGGACATGGCGACGATGGGCCTCGCGGGGACGATCAAGCGCGGTCAGACCCCGGAGGAAGATGACGCGCTCGCGCTTCGCCTGCTGACCGACCCGAAAGAGGCGTATGAACATCGCGTCGTAGTCGATGCGCTGCGCGAACGCCTGACGCCAATTACGTCGGATTTGAGCGTGCCGAATGCGCCGATTCCGCTCAAGTTGAGCAATTTGCAGCATCTGTACACGCCGATCAGCGGGTGGCTGCGCGAACCCGCGGGCGTGCTGCCCTTGGTCGAACGCCTGCACCCGACGCCCGCGCTCGGCGGTGTGCCGCGCGAAGTGGCGATGCAGTATATTCGCGACGCTGAACCTGTGCCGCGTGGGTGGTACGCCGCGCCCATCGGCTGGATCGACCACAACCTCGACGGGATGTTCGCCGTCGCGATTCGCTCGGCGGTGGTACAGAACGACCGGGCGTGGCTCTATTCCGGCGCGGGCATCGTGGCCGAATCGACCCCGCAGCGCGAATGGGATGAAACCGCGCTCAAATTTCGCCCCATGCTCAACGCCTTGGGCATTGGCACCGCTCAACCTCACCCCCCGACCCCATCTCCCGGGGGAGATGGGGCGGTGAACAGCGCTAACCGGGGCGAGGCTCAACCTACGACTGAGGTGAATCATGTACGCGCCTAATCGTAATTTTCTCTGGACACGCGTCTTCGTCGACGAATTGGCGCGGGCGGGTTTGCGCGCAGTGTGCATCGCGCCGGGTTCCCGCTCAACGCCGCTGACCATGGCCTTTGCCGAACACGACGGCATCCGCATCTATCCGCATCTGGACGAACGCAGCGCGGCGTTTTTCGCCCTTGGCCTCGCGCTGGCAACGGAAGAACCGGTCGCGCTGGTCTGCACCTCGGGGAGCGCGACCGCCAACTTCTTCCCGGCGATTATCGAAGCGCACGAGTCCCGTGTGCCGCTGCTTGTGCTGACGACCGACCGCCCGCCGGAACTGCGCTACAGCGGCGCGAACCAGACGATCGATCAGGTCAAGCTGTACGGTGATTATGCGCTGTGGTCGGTTGATGCGCCGCTGCCAGAGGGTCAGCCTGCCGCGCAAACGATTCGCGCACTGCGGACGCTGGCGGCGCGCGCGTATGCAACCGCCGACGGCATTGGGGACGGGCGGAAAGGTGTCGTGCACGTCAACCTGCCGTTCCGCAAGCCGCTGGAGCCGATCCCGGTCGAGACGGATCACAGCGATGCCATTGAAGATGCGGGGTTCGACTATGCGGGCGCGTTCACGGTGATGACGGGCGGCGCGACGATTCCCACCGTCCAGCAGATGCAGACGCTGCTCGCGCTTTTCGAGCGGCATGAGCGCGGGATCATCGTGTGCGGGCCGAAGTCGCTCGGCGAAAACTTTGTGTCCGCGGTGGCGCAGTTGTCACAGCGCACGGGCTACCCGATCTTCGCCGATCCGACATCGGATGTGCGCTTCGGCGGTCATGTACAAGAGACCGCCGTGATCGGCGCGTATGACACGTTTCTGACCGTGCCGCCGACGTGGGAGGATCCTGAGGTAGTGATCCGCTTTGGCGGTGTGCCGACTTCGAACGTGCTCAACGCCTATCTCGACCGGATTGACGCCAAACACCGCGTGCAGGTCAGCGCGGATGGCGTGTGGGCAGATGATTCGTTCCGCACGCACTTGTTTGTCCACGCCGACCCCACGCTGCTGTGCTTGTCGCTCAGTGGACGTTTGCAAGCGCGGCCCGAGTCGCCGTGGGCGCAGCGTATCCGCATGGTCGAAGCGGTGACTTGGCTCAATCTCGGTCAGCGGCTCGGCGACGAATTCTTCGATGGGCAGGTCGTGGCCGATCTGCTGGAACGTCTGCCGGACGGCGCGAATCTGTTCGCGGGGAACAGCCTCCCCGTGCGGCACGTCGAGCAGTTTGCGCGGCCTTCGACCAAGCATCTGCATGTGTTCGCCAACCGCGGCGCGAGCGGGATTGATGGCAATGTGTCGACCGCGCTGGGCATCGCGGCGGCGACGGGCAAAGCGACGGTATTGCTCATCGGCGACATCACGCTGTATCACGATATGAACGGCCTGCTGGCCGTCCGCAACTGCGGCGTGGATAACTTGACGATTGTGCTGCTCAACAACGACGGCGGCGGCATTTTCCACCGCCTGCCCGTTTCAAAATTCGATCCGCCATTTACGGACATGTTCGTGATGCCGCACGGCTTGCAGTTCGAACATGCCGCCCGGCTCTACGGCCTCGACTTTGTCAGCGTGACCGACCGCGAAGGGTTCCGCAGCGCCGTCGATGTGACGGTGGGCGCGCGCATTCCCCGCATCATCGAAGTGCGCACGGACGCCGCGCACGATGACGCGCGGCGTAAGCAAATTCAACAGCTGGTAACGACGGTATTGCAGAGGTAAATGACCCATGGTGAATTGGATTCAAGCGAAACAGTACGAAGACATTACGTATGACAAGGCGGACGGCATGGCGCGCATTGCCTTCAACCGCCCGGAAGTCCGCAACGCTTTCCGCCCGAAGACGATTGACGAGATGATCGATGCTTTTCGCGATGCGTGGCGCGATCAGTCGGTCGGCGTGATTCTGCTCACGGGCAACGGCCCGGCGCAGGATGGTAAGTATGCGTTCTGCTCTGGTGGCGACCAGAAGGTGCGCGGGCATGCGGGCTATGTCGGCGATGACGGGGTCGCGCGCCTGAATGTGCTGGAACTCCAGCGCATCATCCGCACCATGCCAAAACCTGTGGTTGCGCTGGTGGCGGGCTACTCCATCGGCGGCGGTCATGTCCTCTCAGTGATCTGCGACCTGACGATTGCGGCGGATAACGCCATCTTCGGTCAGACCGGCCCGAAGGTCGGCAGCTTTGACGGTGGGTTCGGCGCGAGCTACCTCGCCAGCATCATCGGGCAGAAGAAGGCGCGCGAAATCTGGTATTTGTGCCGCCAGTACAACGCGCAGCAGGCGTTGGAGATGGGCTTGGTCAACACGGTCGTCCCGGTCGAACAGCTCGAAGCCGAGGGCGTCAAGTGGGCGCAGGAAATTCTCGACAAGAGCCCGATTGCGATTCGCTTCCTTAAGGCGGGCTTCAACGCCGCACTCGATGGTCAGGCGGGCTTGCAGGTGCTGGCGGGTGATGCGACCATGCTGTACTACATGACGGAAGAGGGTAGCGAAGGCCGTGATGCGTTCGTCAACAAGCGCGCGCCGAACTTCCGCAAGTACCCGTGGCGTCCTTGACGGTCACAGGTTGAGGTTGGCCGTCTCGCCGTGGCGGCCGTGTATGCGTCTCGGCGAATATACGGTAAACTGTAATCTGTGAACTGAACTCATTGAGGCCGGTATGAAAGATTGGTTGGCAGCACAGCGGATTGCTCGCCCCGAGGGGATCGCCCTGATCTGCGGGGAAGATGAATTGACCTACAGCGAAATGGATCGGTTCGTCAGTGTGCTGTGTGGGCGCATTGCGGGCTTAGGCGTGCTGCCAAACATGGTAGTCGGCGTGCTGATGCCGAACCAGACGGATTATGTGGTGCTCATTCATGCCCTGGCGCGGATGGGCGCAGTACTGCTGCCCCTCAATACGCGGCTGACTGCTGAAGAGATCGAGTATCAGCTCACGGCGACCGAGTGTGGACTCGTTATCTGCTCGGCTGAAACAGAAGCGACTGCCGCCCAGCTCAGCCCCGATGTGCGCCGCGTCGTCTCGGTTGATCAAACGACCAGTCCGTTCGTGCAGTCGTGGTGGGATATTACGCTCACCGACTCATGGCGGCCGCTGGAGTTCAATCCGAACGCGGTCCAAGCCATCATGTTCACGTCCGGCACCACCGGCAGGCCGAAGGGTGTGCAGCTCACGTTCGCCAATCACTTTTACAGCGCGGCAGGGTCGGCCTATCGCATCGGCGTGCAGCCCAACGACCGCTGGTTGTGCACGCTGCCGCTGTACCATGTCGGCGGGTTGGCGATCATTTTGCGCACGGCGCTCTACGGGATTACGGTGGTGCTCCAGCCGGGCTTCGACCTTGATGCAGTCAATCGCGCGCTCGACACGCAGCAGATCACCTTGATGTCGCTCGTGCCGACCATGCTTTATCGCTTGCTCAATACGCGCGAGGCGTTCCCCGTGTCGCTGCGGATGGTGCTGCTGGGCGGGGCGGCGGCGACGGCCGATCTGGTCGGGCGCGCGCTGGATCGCGGCGTGCCGTTGGCGACGACCTATGGCATGACCGAAGCCGCCTCGCAGGTGGCGACCATGCTCCCGGCGGAAGTGCTCAAGAAACCGGGGAGCGTGGGCAAACCACTCATGTTCACCGCGGTGCGCGTGGTCGATGAGACGGGCAAGGCGCTCAAGGCGGGGGAGATCGGCGAGATCATCGTGACCAGCCCGGTCGTCATGCAGGGTTATCTCGGGCATGCATCCGCGAACGGTGAACTGCACACGGGCGATGTCGGCTATCTCGACAAGGACGGCGACCTGTGGCTCGTAGATCGCCGCAGCGACCTGATCGTCTCGGGCGGCGAAAACGTGTATCCGTCGGAAGTCGAAAATACGCTGCGCCAGCATCCCGCCGTGTTGGAGGTGTGCGTGGTCGGCCTGCCCGACGCCGAATGGGGGCAGCGCGTCGCGGCGATGGTCGTCATCCGGCAAAATATGCAGCTCACAATTCCTGAGTTGATCATGTTCAGCCGTCAGCATCTCGCGGGTTACAAGCAGCCACGCACCGTCGTGTTTGTCGATCAACTTCCCCAAACTTCGAATGGCAAAATTCATCGGGCCGCTGTGAAGGAGCAGCTTCTCTCCAACATATGAACATCAATGGCGTTGAGTATCAGGTGCGGGTGACAGGGGACGGCGCGCCCGTTGTCGCCCTCCATGGCTTCACGGGCAGCGGCGCGAACTGGTCAGCGGACTTGTTCCCACCCATGACCCAGTTGATCGCGCCCGATCTGCTCGGGCATGGGGCGACCGAGTCGCCGGATAATTATCGGCGCTACGGTATCAGCACGGCAGCGCGGGATCTCGTCGATCTCATTGTGCGCACAACGACCCCGCCTGTGACGCTGCTCGGCTATTCGATGGGTGGGCGCTTGGCGCTCGATTTCGCGCTGCACCATACCGAATACCTTTCGAAGCTCGTACTGGAAAGCGCGTCGCCGGGCATTGATGACGAGTTCGAACGCATGGCGCGGCGCGGCAATGATTACACGCTGGCGGAACGCATCGAGCGGGATGGCGTTGAGGCCTTTATGGCGAAGTGGGAGCAGAACCCGCTGTTCGCCACCCAGTCGCCTGAAGTGCGCGAACGGCTGCGAGTCGTACGGCTCGCGCAGAACCCGGTCGGCTTGGCGAACAGCCTGCGCGGGATGGGGACAGGCGCGCAGCCGAGCTACTGGAATCGCCTCGGCGAACTGCATTTGCCTGTGCTGTTGATCGCCGGGGAACTCGATACCAAATTCACAGCAATTGCGCGGCGTATGAGCGAACGTCTGACCAACTGCACGCTGGCCATCATCCCCGGCGCAGGGCATACCGTCCATCTGGAACAGCCGACGCGCTACGCGGAGACAGTGCAGCGCTTCCTCGCATCTTAAAACGGACGCTTGTCGTTCTTAACAATTCTAGGTTATAGTCTTTGCGCCTAACCGCAATCTTCTAGGAGATGCTCAAAATGCGTAAAGTGCTGTTTCTAGTCGCCTTGTTTGTCCTGCTCACCAGCGCAGGCGTCATGGCTCAAGATGGAATAACCATCGAATTTTACTTCCCGACCGCTGTTGATGCCCCGATCAACGAGATCATTCAGGGGTACGCGGATCAATTCCACGAACTGCACCCCGATATCACCGTCGTTCCCACCTACACCGGATCGTATACGCAGACCCGTGACACCATCCGCACCGAACTCAACGGCGGCGGCGCTGGCCCAGATGTTGCTGTTATGCTGACGACCGACCTGTACAGCTTCATCGACGAAGGCACGATTGTGCCGGCGCAGGACTACATCGACGCGCTCGAAGATCCCGAAGCTTTTGTGAGCGACATCTTCCCGGCGTTCCTGATCAACAGCATGGACGAAGAAGGCACGATCTGGTCGCTGCCGTTCCAGCGCAGCACCGTGATCCTCTATTACAATGCTGACCTGCTGAGCGAAGCGGGTATCGAAAATCCGCCGACCAACCGCGATGAACTGCTGGCCGCCGCGCAGGCGCTCACGCTTCCCAACGGCGAACGCTGGGGTCTGCTGGTTCCGTTCGCGGGTGGCTTCCCGATTTGGGTGTTCCAACCGTTTGCCATCGGCAATGGCCGTAACATCACGGGTGAAGCCCCGACGACCGTTTACATGAACGATCCGCAGGTGATCGACGCGCTCGACTTTGCGACCAAGCTCGGTACGGAATATGCGGTTGGTCCGGCGGGTGGCAGCGTGTGGGGCGACACCCCGACCGCGTTCCTCAATGGGCAGGCGGCGATGATCATCCACACCACCGGCACGATGACCAATCTGCTCAATAACGCGACGTTCAATGTCGGCGCGGCGTTCGTCCCCATGGGCCTGCCCAATGACGAAGGCGTGGGTTATGGCACGGTGACCGGCGGCGGTAACACCTATATCTTCAACCCGCCCGGCGCGGAACGCAGCCCGGAAGAACTGGAAGCGGCGTGGCTGTGGTCGGAATTCCTGGCTTCGCCCGAAATCCAGTCCGACTGGGGCGCGGCGACCGGGTATATTGCCGCCCGCGCGAGTGCCTGGGAACTCGACCCGCTGGCCGCCCGGGCCGCGGAACATCCGCAGTATCTGGTGGCGCGTGACCAGCTCGCCTACGCGGCAGCGGAATTCACCTCCTACCGCGCGATTGACACGCAGAACATCATCAACGCCACGTTGAGCAGCGTGATCAGCGGTGCGGAAACGGATGCGGCGGCGGCGATGGCCTCGGCGCAGGAACAGATCGATGCGCTGCTGGAAGAATACCGCTAGACCTGTTCGATCCTCCTGATCTATGTTTTGGTAGGGGCGCACAACCGTGCGCCCCTACGCTATAGTGAGCAGATACTGCCCCCATAAAGGATGTTTATGGCTGGAACCGTGTCAGTGAGCCTTCGCAAGTCGCTCTTCGCGCGACTGCTGCCGTACCTGTTGATCGCGCCGACCCTGATACTGGTATTCATTTTCACGGTTTATCCGGCGATCAATTCGGTGGTCGACAGCCTGTATAAGCCGGCGCGTAACGCTCGTGACCCATCGGAGTACGTCGGGCTGGAGAACTACGTCGATCTGTTCAACCCGGATCACTACATCGGCTCGGCGTTCGTGCAGATTATCGGCCAAACCCTGACCTTTTCGATTGTGACGGTGCTGGTCAGCGTGCCGCTCGCACTCCTGTTCGCGCTGCTGCTCAACCGCAAAATGCCGCTGCAAGGCGTGTGGCGCTTCAGCCTGTTTTACCCGTCGCTGCTGCCTTTGATCGGCGCGGCGAGCATCTGGGCGTTTCTGTTCTCGGATACGGTCGGTTTGATCAACACGGTTGTACGCTCGTTTGGCGGGCGCGGGGCGAACTGGATTGGCGACCCGAACATCTCCCTGTGGGCGGTGATCGTCGTCAACATCTGGAAGCAAGTCGGCTATTACATGATTTTCTATCTGGCAGGCTTGCAGGGCATTTCCCGCGACTTCTACGAAGCTGCCGAACTCGATGGGGCGAACGGCTGGCAGCAGTTCTACTACCTCACGCTGCCGCTCCTGCGCCGCACGACATTGTTCATTCTCGTCATTGCCTTCACGTTTGCCTTCCAGACCGTCGAGCAGTTACAGGTGCTCGGCATGGGTGGTCCCGGTAACAGCAGCAATCTCCTGCTGTTTTACATCTTCCAGACGATTCCCGAGCGGCGGAACTGGGGTTATGTTAACGCCATGTCCGTCGTGCTCGTTCTCATTCTGCTGGTGTTCACCGTGAGTAATTTCGCCTTGTTCGAGCGGGGGCGCGAAGATGACTGAAAAACGAGCCGGATTTGGCGCGACAATTCTCACCGCGGTAGTTTCCCTGATTTGGCTGCTGCCGTTGATCTTCGCCGTGCTGGTGAGTTTTCGCCCGCAGGCCGATGGTGTGGGCAGCGGGAACATCTTCTTTGGCAGTCGCATCACACTGGATAACTACAGCGCCGCATTGAGCGTCGCGCCGTGGGCGTGGCACGCCGTCACCAGCGTGATTTTCGTGGTCGGGACCCTCGTCGTGCAGTTGGTCACGGTGACGATGGCGGGTTATGCTTTCGCCCGGATGAAGTTCTTCGGGCGCGGGGTGCTGCTGTTCATCTTGCTCCTGCAAATCATGATT
The DNA here is from genome assembly GCF_016713355.1 of Candidatus Flexifilum breve. Lineage (NCBI taxonomy): Bacteria > Bacillati > Chloroflexota > Anaerolineae > Aggregatilineales > Candidatus Flexifilaceae > Candidatus Flexifilum > Candidatus Flexifilum breve. The sequence goes on along the minus strand of NZ_JADJPI010000004.1, from coordinate 509,300 downwards.
CCGACGGCGGTGCTGCTCGTCCAGAACTACGCCACGATCCGCGAGCTGGGGTTGTTTGATACGCGCTGGGCGCTCATGCTGCCGTATTGGGGATCGGCGTTTGGGGTGCTGTTGCTGCGCCAGACGTTCCGCGAAGTGCCGCGCGAACTGGAAGAGGCCGCGCGCATTGATGGGGCGAATCTGCTCCAGATTCTGTTCAACGTCTATATTCCGCTGAGTATACCGGCCTACGTCGCTTTCGCGCTCGTGTCAATCAGTTCGCACTGGAATGAGTTCCTATGGCCGTTCATCGTGACGCGCACCGAAGAAGTGCGCCCGCTCACCGTGGGGTTGAACAAGCTGTATTCGACGACGGAAGTCGGGGCATTATACGGTCAACTGCTGGCGGGCACGGTGATCGTGATCGCGCCGCTCGTCATCCTGTTCATGCTGTTCCAGCGCCGTTTCATCCAGAGTTTCGCGTCCAGCGGGATCAAGTGATCCAAAACAAGCAACGAAGGAAAAGAAAGGACTAGACGCGAAGACGCAAGTGAATTCAAATAAGGCAAGGTGTTTGAAAACAGAAGGACGAGGAATACCTCGTCCCTACTTAGCACCTTACCGTCTTAGCGCCTTTGCGTTGAGTCTTGGCTTGTTTACTCGACTTCGGCGAGCACCTGATCGCGGGTGACGGTTTGCGCCGCGCCCACATGGATCGCCTTGACCTTGCCTGCGAACGGCGCGCGAATCTCGTTCTGCATCTTCATGGCTTCCAGATACAACAGCGGTTGACCTGCCTCGACCGACTCACCGGGCACGACCAGCACCGTCGTGATCAGGCCGGGGATCGGCGCTTTGATGCGGCCATCGCCGCTGCGCGGACGCGCCACGACCGCTTCGCAGTCCACGATTTCCAGCGGTTCGATGTCACCTTTGGAGCGAATCCAGTGCAAATCGCGGTCAAACTCGATCTCCAGGGGGCGCCCATCGATGATCATCCAACTGCATGCTTCAAAGGGCTGATTCGCGTCGGGACGTACCACTTGAATGGTCTCGCCGTTCACCTTCACAGCCAGTTCCGAGGCGCTTTCGGTGAGCATGAACTCTACATCAAAGCTTTGGCCGCCAATCGTCACCGTGAGCTTGCTCATGATCCCTCCAGGTTGCGGCGATGCCAGCCGCTTTGCAGACGTTCCGGCACAACCGGCTTGAACGATAGATTGCGGCGCGCGTACAGAATCGCCGCGGCGACCGCGAGATCGCGCAGGTTGTCTGACGGAATGCGCTCCTGCGCTTCAACTTCGTAATCGGCGGTATAGCACCCATCAATGAACACCGGGTCGTTCACGATGCGCTTGATCAGCGAGAGGTTGGTATTCACCCCACTCAGGCGGAACTCGTCAAGCGTGCGCGATAGGCGCGCGACGCAGGCTTCGCGGGTTTCACCCCACACGGTCACTTTGGCGACGAGCGGATCGTATTCGGCGGGTACGGGGCAGCCATCATACACATACGTATCCACGCGGACGCGGAAGCCGCCGGGCAGACGCACATGGCGCACGACGCCGGGATTGGGCATGAAATTCCGCAGGGGGTCCTGCGCGGTGATGCGGCAGGCGATGGCGCACCCACTGATCTTGATGTCGTCCTGCGTATAGGCGAGCACCTCGCCCGCCGCGATGCGAATCTGCTCGCGGATGAGGTCGATGCCGGTCATGGTCTCAGCAATCGGGTGATCGGTTTGGATGCGGCCCTTGAACACAGTGAAGAAGAAGGTGCCTTCCTCGTTCATGCCGAATTCTACACTGCCCACGCCGACGAAGTTATACAACCGCGCCATTTCGATGGCGGCCTGCCACAGCCCCTGGCGCTGCTGGTGACTCAGGCAGCAGGGCGCGGGCGATTCTTCGATGACGCGCATGCCGCCGAACCGCAGCGAGCCTTCGCGTTCGCCGAGGTGCACAACGTTGCCGTGCTGATCCGCGAGAATCTGCACGAACACACGGTGCAGCGGTTTGACAGGCGTATCCGTCACCGTTTGCACGCCGCGTTCCTGAATATGTGCCAGCACGTCGGCGGGTGGGGCAATCGGCGTTACGCTGGCCTGTTCACACGCGCGGATGAAGTCGGGTTCTTCCGATAGGAAGCCGTAGCCGGGATGCAGGCTGTCCGCCCCGACCTGCTGCGCGATGGCGATCAGCGCCGCGCCGTCGTTGAAGTCCGAGTCGAGCTGCACGGCTTGATCCGCGAGGCGGACGTGCAGCGAGCCGCGGTCGGACGGTTGGTAGAGCGCAACCGTCTCAATCCCCATTTCCTGACAGGTGCGGATGATCCGCACCGCGATTTCGCCACGATTGGCGATGAGCATTTTCTTGAACATGTGCGCCTCCCTAGGCGGGCGAAATCCCGTGTTTGCGGCTGACGTGACGTTCGCGCTTGGAGAGCGTCAGTTCCAACCCCTGAATGAGTGCGCGGCGCGTATCGCGGGGCTGAATTACATCGTCGATCAGGCCGCGCGCGGCGGCGACATACGGGTTGTTGAACTTCTTCTGGTAGTCTTCGACCAGTTCCTTGCGCTTGGCAGTCGGGTCGTCCGCGGCCTTGAGTTCGCCACGGAACAGGATGTTGACCGCGCCTTCCGCACCCATGACCGCGATTTCGGCGTTGGGGTAGGCGTAGAGCAAATCGCCGCGCAGACCTTTACTGCTCATCACGCAGTACGCGCCGCCGTAGCTCTTGCGCAGGATGACCATGAGTTTCGGCACGGTCGCTTCGCTGTAAGCGTAGATCATGCGCGCGCCGTTGCGGATGATGCCGCCGTATTCCTGATCCTTGCCGGGGAGGAAGCCGGGGACATCCTGCAGGGTGATGATCGGCACATTGTAGGCGTCGCAGATGCGGATGAAGTGCGCAGCCTTGACCGACGCCTTGATGTCGATGCAGCCCGCCAGGAACATCGGCTGATTCGCGACGATGCCGACCACGTAGCCGTTGAGCCGCGCGAAGCCGACGACCATATTTTCTGCCCACAGTTGATGCACTTCGAAGAAGCGCCCATCATCAACCACGCTGGCGATCACCTGCCGCACATCATACGGCTTGTACGGGTCGACCGGGACGATTTGTTCGAGTTCGGTGGTGAGCCGCGCGGCATCATCGACGGGCGGGATGTAGGGCGGGTCTTCCTGATTGTTCGACGGCAGGTAGCTGAGGAGCGTGCGCACCTTGTTAATGCAGTCGTGATCGTCGCCCGTGAGGAAGTGGCAGACGCCGCTTTCCTGTGCGTGCATTTGTCCGCCGCCGAGTTCTTCGAGGCTGAGGTTTTCCTGCATCACCGATTTGACAACTTCCGGTCCGGTGATGAACATATAGCTGGACTGCGTCATAAAGACGAAATCGGTGAGCGCCGGACTGTAGACCGCGCCGCCCGCGCACGGCCCCATGATCACGCTGAGCTGCGGGATGACGCCGGAGGCTTCGCAGTTGGCGTCGAAGATGCGGGCGTACCCGCCGAGGCTGTCCACGCCTTCCTGAATGCGCGCGCCGCCGGAGTCGTTCAGGGCGATGAACGGGCAGCCGTATTCCAGCGCCATGCGCATGACCTTGACGATTTTGTTGGCGTGCATTTCGCCGAGCGAGCCGCCCATGACGGAAGCATCCTGTGCCGCCGCGCCTGCATAGCGCCCGTTAATCAGGCCGAAGCCTGTCACCACACCATCGCCAAAGCGTGATTCTTTGCCGCCGAGGTAGGTTTCGAAGCGCGGCATGACCAGCGAGTCGATTTCCATGAACGTGCCGGGATCAAACAGCAGTTCGATGCGTTCGCGCGCCGTCAACCGACCTTTGCTGTGCTGCGCGTCGGCTTCCTTCTGCGTGCCCTGCGAAATCGTCTTGCGGCGTTCGAGCTCTGCGATGTAGAACGCCATGTCTTTTGCCAGTGTTTCAATCATTGTGCAGTCTCCGTTTGCAGGGCGATCAACGTCAGCACGTATTCGCCCTCTTGCCGCCACCACCCGCTCGCCTGACCCCGTGACGTTTTCGGGACGCCGTCATACCAGTTGGTCGTGAGCGAATCGGGTTGAGCGTAGGATACGGTTAAGGGATTCCAGTCTTCGGCGGCCTCCGTGTCCAGTGAACAATTGATCGCCCGAACGTCAATGTTCAGCCCAATGTGCAGGGCTTTGAGGGCCGCTTCTTTCGCGCTCCAGAGGAGGGTGACCAGACGGTCTTTGTCCTCGCACTGGTGAATGCTCGCTTGTTCTTCAGGGGTGAAGTAGTCTTCGACAAAGGCATCGATGCGTGGTTCGATGTGTTCAAGATCGACGCCGACTTGCAGCCCTTCGCCTTCGATCACCGCGCACACGGCGTGGTCGCCGGAGTGACTGATCGACAGGCTGTACTGCGGGAAATCTGGGCAGTAGGGCGCGCCGTTCGCATGGTTGAAAATCCGAATCGTGCTGTGCGGCGCCTGGGTGAGTTGATGCAGGAGCTGCTTGGCCGTCCAGCGACCCATGAGCCAGTCATGGGCGCGTTTTTCGGTTTTGAGCTGAGTGAAGATTCCCCATTCTTGGTCGCTCAGCAAACCTTCGGGTGGGGTGGCGTGCTTCAGCGCCGGGTGGTCGTCGATGGTTTGAATGAGCCAGTGAATCATCATGATGCGTGTATCCTTCTATTTCCGAACCCCCTCTCCTGCTGGGAGAGGGGAGGCATGCCTTGCCCCGACAGGGTGAGGCGAGAACTTACTCGAATTTCACCGTGCCGGGGAGCGCTACCGTGCGATAGCCCTTGAGCGACACGTACACCGCGCCGCTTTCCCCGACGACCAGTCCGTTGAACTTGCCATCGGTTGCCTCGATCAGCCCGTACAGGCGTTCGCTGCCATCCGGCACGCGGTGTGCCGAGACCGACTCAACCGCCATCGGGAGCGCCATTTCGCCTTTGGTGCTGATCTGCCACACGCCCGCCGTCTGGAACAGCAGTTCGATCAAACGGGGCTGCATGATCGCGGCGGTGTGCGCCGGGACGCTGTTCGGCGGCAGGTTAGCGCGCAGCAGCGTGATGGCCGTATCGTTCTGCACGCCCGCGCCTTCAATCACCTGATACGCGTCGCCGTGGAAGTAGATCTGGTAGACCTGCTGTGCCGTGATGGGCAGCGTGGTCGGCGGTGTGAACGCAATCGTTGGCTGATCAAGGGGTTGCTTGTTCAGGCGCACCTGCGCGGTGAAGTGCGTCTTTTCCTGCACGCCCGCTTTGCTCTGCCGGATTGAGCGGAGCTGCGTATAGGCGAGCAGACCGCCCGCGGCATCCGGCGTGATGCGCGCGTTGAGGATCAGCGTGGCGGGCTCCAAGCGGTAGAACTTGAACGGCGCTTCGAAGCTCACGTGGCTGACTTCGATAACGTGATAATCAGGCGCAATCAGGCTGGCGAGCTCGGCGAACGTCTCCGTGCCCATCACGCCGGGGAGCAGCGGTGTGCCTTCCAGCGCATGATCGTACAGGAACGGCTGGACGTTCGGGTCGAGCGTCGTTTCGACCTCGATGCCGCCGTAAATCTTCGCGGCCTTGACCTCGCCGATCATGAGCAGGTTCTTCTCACGGGCGAGCGCGGTCAGCTTGGCGGCGTCGAGTCCGCCGTCGGCGTCCCATTCATCGACCAGCACGCCGAGCTTGCCTCCGACCACGATTTCGCCCTTGAAGCCGCCCGCCACGAGTTCGCGGCGCACGGTGGGGATGCCGCTCTCTGGTGGGAGCATTTCGATGCCAGCCATCTCCATGATCTTCGGGATGGAACCGCGCGTCGCCATGCCGATGCCGCCCCACGCCGTCCAGTCAATCGCGATACCGCGTGTGTTTGGACGCCAGTTGCGGAAGCTGCTGCTGATCTTGCACAGCAGGTCGTTGGCCGCGCTGTAGTCGGTCTGGCCGTTGTTACCGAAGCGCCCGGCGACCGAGCTAAAGGCCACGGTCGCGCCGATGGGCAGGTCTTTGGCGGCGTTGAGCAGGCTGAAGAAACCATCGGCCTTCACGTCGAAGACGAGGTCGAACTGCGCCGCATCCTTGTCACTGAGCGCGCGGCTGATTTCCAGACCGCCCGCGTGGACGAGCGCGTCGATGCGCCCGTACTGCTGGCGAATTTCGTCGACGACCGCTGTCACCGCCGCGCCGTCGAGCAGGTTGACGCTGCGATAAATGGCTGTGCCGCCCGCATTCTCGACCGCTTCGATGGCGCGGAGCGCCGCTTCGTCGCGTTCGATGCTCATCACGCGCTTGTCGATCATGACAGGGGTGGGTTTTTCGCCCGCCGCTTTCGCTTCTTCGATGAGCGCGGCTTTGAGCGCGTCGCGCCCCTGCCGGAACAGGCGAATGTGCGCATCGTTCGGGCTGGGCGTCTTGACCAGATCGAGCAGGTAGAACACACCGCCGCTGGCCGTCGCCAAGTCTTCGACAATCGCGCTGGTGATGCCGCCCGCCGCGCCCGTGACCACGAACACGGTGTTCTGGTCGAACGTCAGGCCGGCTTGACCATCCTGCGCGGGCTGCTCGATGAGTGTGACGGTATAGCGCATCTCGTCCGCGTAGCCGATTTCGACCACGCCGGGGTCGACCAGCGTTTCGGCGATCAACGTATCGGCGAGCCCGGCGGTCTTGCGGCTGATTTCGAAGTCAACTGCCTTGACCAGCGCGTCCGGACGTTCGCGCTTGTAAGCTTTGGTGAAGCCGACCACGCCACCACCGAGCGGCGCGGTCGCGCCTTCCGGCGAATAACCATGCTTGCCGCCCAAACGGGTCGCGCTGACGAGGAAGGTCCCCGCCTCGCTGATCGCATTGTAGAGCGCGCGCATGGTGATCGACAGATTCTTGACGCGCTGGCGGTTCAGTTCGCGCCACAGCGGCAGATCCATGTCGTTCAGGTTCGGTTCGACGTCGAGCGCGAGGAGCCAGTACACACCCGTGATCGCGCCCTGCGCCAGCCATTCGTTGATTTGCGCGAGCAGCGCCTCGCTCGGCGGCGCGTCCTCAATGGTGAGCACGGTCACGCCGCGCTTTTCCAAGCGGCTGACCAGCGCCTTGCCGACACCGCCCTGATCCAGCGCGACGATCACGCGGCTGGAAGCGTCCAACTGCACCCCGGTCGGCTTGCAGAACTCTAACGCCGGGCGCAGGGAAGCCGTGGGGACGCGGCGCGGCATTTTGTCCGCGTCCTCCACGCTGTACTTCAGAGTCACCATACGCGGCGCGACAGGTTTGTCAGCGCTGTCCGCCGCCAACTTAGGGTTTACAGAGGTTGCCTCCGCGAGATCGGGACGGTTGGTCTTGACGAAACCGATGACCTTGGCGAGGGTGTTGTAGTCGCGCAGCTTGATGTTGTCCTGCCGCGGGATTTCGAACGCGGTGCGGATGGCGGCAAAGGTTTCCGCCTGTTTGACGGTATCGATGCCGAGGTCGGCTTCGAGGTCAAGGTCGAGATCGAGCATGTCCGTTGGGTAGCCCGTCTGATTACCGACAATCGCCAACACCTGCGCCGTGATCGCATCCGTGCCGCTGCTGACTTCCGCTTGAGGCGGGGTGGTCGGCGGTTCGGGGGTGGGTTCGGGCGGTTCTGGCTGCGTGTCGACGACCAGATCGGGACGATTGGTCTTGACGAAGCCAATCACTTTCGCCAGCGTGTTGTAGTCGCGCAGCTTGATGTTGTCCTGCCGCGGGATTTCAAACGCGGTGCGGATGGCGGCGAAGGTTTCGGCCTGCTTGACGGTATCGATGCCGAGGTCGGCTTCGAGGTCGAGGTCGAGGTCGAGCATGTCGGTTGGGTAGCCCGTCTGGTTCGCGACGATTTGGAGCACCTGCGCGGCGATGGTATCGATGGCGGGGGCGTTCACCGAAGCGGGTGTCTCTGGTAGGGGCGCACGGCCGTGCGCCCCTACGTCAACCGATTGTGTGATGACGGCAGGAGCTTCTACCACCAGATCGGGGCGGTTGGTCTTGACGAAACCGATCACGCGCGCCAGCGTGTTGTATTCGCGCAGCTTGATGTTGTCCTGCCGCGGGATCTCGAAAGCGGTGCGGATGGCGGCGAAGGTTTCGGCCTGCTTGACGGTGTCGATGCCGAGGTCGGCTTCGAGGTCAAGGTCAAGGTCGAGCATGTCGGTCGGATAGCCCGTCTGTTCCGCGACGATGGCGAGCACCTGCGCGGAGATGATATCAACGGCAGGAGCGGTCACCGGGGCGGGCGCGGCCTGCACGGGCGCGGCGCTGGTCTGCGGTGGGGCGGCGGGCGCTGCCTGAACCAGATCGGGACGGTTCGACTTGACGAAGCCGATCACCTTGGCCAGCGTGTTGTACTCACGCAGCTTGACGTTGTCCTGCCGCGGGATGTCAAAGGCGGTACGGATGGCGGCGAACGTTTCGGCTTGCTTGACGGTGTCGATGCCGAGGTCAGCTTCGAGGTCGAGGTCAAGGTCGAGCATGTCGGTCGGGTAGCCGGTTTGCGCGGCGACGACTTCCAGCACCTGCGCGGCGATGGTGTCGACGGTGGGTGCGCTCACTGGAGCGGGCGACGCGACTGGCGCGGGCTGCAGGGGTTCCGGCGCAACTTCCACGCGGGTGATCGTCACGGGTTCGACAGGTTCGGCTTGCATCTTGCCGTTGCCATGGCTGATCGGCTTGGGCGTCGGTTCAAGGCGGGGTGCGACCGGGGCGGGCGGCGGGGTGTACGTCGGCTTATAGTCGACCGGTTGGCTGTAGGCCGCCGGGACGGGCGCGTAGCGCTGGTCGGCGCTCACGTTGGTGCGCACGGTCGGCGCGGTCCCATACTGCCACTGCGACGGCGCAGGCTGGCGGTTGGGCGACCCCTGCGCGACGATGCGCAGTACGCGCTTTTCGACTTCGAGCACGGCGTGCTCATAACCGCTGACCTGATCGAGCCACTGCTGATAGAGCGGCTTGTTGTCAACGCGATCCAGCGCGCCGGGGATGCGGCGGGTGAGCGAGAAGGCAATCTGCGAGCCGAAGCCCGCCGCCAGATGCAGCGCGTAGTTGACCGGGTAGCGTCCACCGCGGCTGAAGTTCAGCGTGCCAAGGTCGGGGTCGACTTCTTTGTAGTTCGGGATGGGCGGCACGATGCCGTATTCGAGGATCTTCGCGGCGATCACATCTTCGATGCCGACGCCCATCGGATGCCCGGTGAAGCCTTTGGTATTGGCGACCACGATGCTGTCGGCGGCTTCGCCAAATGTCTGGCGGAGGGCGAACACCTCAGCGGCGGCACTGCCACCGCGCGCCGGGGTGAAGGTTTCGTGCGACATGAAGACCAACTGCTCGGCCATCGCGTAGCGATTGATGCCGAAGCGGCGTTCCGCGGCGCTCACGGCGTGTTCCATCACCTGCGTGATGTGTTCCACATCGAGACGCGAGCCGTGGAAAGCGCTGTTGCTGCTTTCGGTGGCGAGCACTTCCACGATGCCGCGCATCCCGCGTTCGCGCGCCGCATCTTCGCTTTCGATCACCATCGCGGCGGCGCCCATGCCGAGCAGCGTGCCGTGACGGCGGCGGTCGAAGGGCAGGGCGGCCTCATCGACGCGATCATCGGTGGCCGCTGCGCCGAGCGCGAGGAAGCCCGCGCCGATCCATTCCATCAAATGTTCGTCGGTCACATCATCCGCCGCGATGACGATCACGCGGCGCACACGACCAGCGCGGATCCAGTCTTCAGCCAGCGCAATCGCCTGCGTGGTGCTGGCGCATGCCGCATTGACGTGCGTGTTCGCACCGCGCGCGCCGATGTACTGCGCGAACTGGCTGTGGCCCATCGCCAGAATGCGGAAGACGAAGCGGCGGTCGAATTCGTAGGGATTGCGCGTCAGTTCATCGTTAATCGCATCAATGTGGCGCTTGATTTCACGCAGCGTCCGGGGGTCGTCGGTGCGGTTGCGCAGATCGTCCAGCATGGCGAGTTGCTCCATGCGGTTGCGATACTCGAAGTAGTGCTGGAACTCCTGCACGAAGCGGTCGCCACCGGGGAAGGCGCTGGCGAAGATCACGCCAGTTTCGTCGCGCAGGGAGGCGGGCAGCACCCAGCGATCCGGCAGGTATTTGCCCGTGGTGGTCTTGCGGTAGGTCTGCACGAGCGGGATGCCCGCTTCGCGCAGCGCGTCGAGCCCGGCGGCCATCGCCAACTGCGTAGTGATGTCCAGCGCGTCGATCAAATCGCTGGGCATGCCATATTCATCGGCGAGGTCAAAGGTGCCGCCGCGACCGGCGAGGCGGATCACTTCGTCGGGGCTGTTAATCGTTTCAAAGTGGCCGCTGCCGTCGGCGCTCTTGACCAACCGCGTGATGCGCTTGTCGAGCATGGCTTTGCGGAAGCGTTCCGGGATCAGGTCGACGAACTGTTCGCCGCGCAAAATGCGCAGCGCGTTGTCTTCGGCCATCACTGGCTTGTCCGCACCCGGTAAACCCAAACCCGTCCCCGTGATCACGACCGAGCCGGTGGGCGGGTCATTGCGATCAAAGCGGCGTGGCGCGGCCTGCTGCCCCTGCAAGGCTTGCGCGAGCAGTTGGCTGAGCGCATCCAACGAGGGATTCTGTTGAGTCATTGTTACCACCTGTTGAGGTTCGTTGATCTGGACCGGGGCGGGCGCTGCTTTCGGCACGGGCGCGGTATAGTAGCCCGCCGCGTACAGCCCGCAGATCGCCTGATTGAAGCTCGGCAGTTCGCCGTTCTTGGGGTGATTGGTCATGAGCGCGAGCACTTGACTGCCGAACACGTCTTCGGCGAAGCCGCGCAGCGCGCGTTTGGGGCCAACTTCGATGAACGTGCGCACGCCGTAGTCGTAGAGCGTTTCCAGTTCCGCGACCCACTGCACGGGCGACGCGATCTGAAGTTGGAGTAAGTCTTTGATGGCTTCGACGTCCGTCGGGTAGAAGTCGCCGGTCACGTTGGAGACGATCGGCAGCTTGGGCGGCTGAATATCAAGGCGATTCAGCACGACACGCAGCGGATCGCTCGCCGGGGCGACGATGCGGGTGTGGAAGGCGTGGCTCACGGGGAGCAGCAGCGCCTGATAACCGAGCTTTTCGAACAGGGCGACAGCTTGTTCGACCGCGTCGCTCGATCCGCCGATCACACACTGGCTGCGGCTGTTGATATTCGCCGGGACAACGTAGCCGTCGATCTCTTTGAGTTTTTCCTCGATGACGGCATACGGCGCGATGATCGCGGCCATCTTGCCGTTGTCACCCACGCTGACTTTGCTCATTTCGCTGCCACGGGCGGCGGCGGCTTCGAGCGCATGTGCGAACGGCATGATGCCTGCGGCGATGAGCGCCGCGTATTCGCCGAGCGAGTGTCCGAGCACGACATCGGCGTCAAAGCCATAAGCGCGGAGCAGGGCGTAGAGCGCGGTATCGAGTGTGAGCATCGCGGGCTGCGTGATCGCCGTTTGCATCAGGTCGATTTCCGCTTGCATCATCGCCGACGGATCGGTGCTGTCTACGAAGATGTAGCTGGTCAACGGCTTGCCGAGGATGGGCGTCATGACGGCATCCGCATCAGCGAATACTTGCTGCACGATAGGCGAGACCTTGGCCAGTTCGCGCCCCATGTTCACATATTGACTGCCCTGACCGGGGAACATGAACGCGATCTTGCCCGGTTTGCTGCCGCTGCCGCGGAAAATGCCTTGCGCGGTGAAGGCGCGCCACGCCGACGGATTGTCAGTGCCAGCGGCTTTTTGCGCAGTGTGCAGCCGGGCGAGGAGTTCTTCGTGCGTGCCGTAATCGATGACGAGGCGCTCCGGCGCTTGTAGGTCGGTCGCTTTCGGGAACGCGAACGGGGGCATCCAACCCGCCTCGACGCGCTTGACCACATCGGCCAGCTTGTCGACCAGCGCTTTCGGCGTGTCGGCGCCGAGGGCGAGGATGCCGCGAATGGGCTGCGCGGGACGTTCGGAGACGGGCGCGTCGTTGCTGCCCGCGTTGATCGTCGAGGAGGAATTGGTCGACACAGCGGGTTTAGTGCCATGCGATCCGTTGGACTGCGGGACACTTGCGCCTTGATACTGTTTCGGCTGTGTGAGCAGACCGGGGATATGCTCTTCCAGGACAACATGGAAGTTGGTGCCGCCAAAGCCGTAGGCGCTAACGCCTGCGCGCCGCGGCGTGCCGTTCTTCTGCCATTCGCGCGTATCGTGAATGAGTTGGAAGGGCGAATGCGCGAAATCGATGTTGGGGTTGTGGCGTTCACTGTTGAGCGTGGGCGGCAGTACCTTGTGGTACAGCGCCATGGTTGCTTTGAGCAGACCTGCCGCGCCGGCACCCGCCTTCAGGTGGCCGATGTTGCTCTTGGCCGAACCGAGGCCGATGCTGTGCGTTTTCGCGCCGCCGAAGACTTTGGCGAGGCTCTCGACTTCAACGACATCGCCGACGCGGGTGCTGGTGCCGTGCGCCTCGACTAAACCCGCGCTCGCGGGGTCAAGCTGCGCGCTTTCCCACGCGCGGCTGATCGCCAGGACCTGACCAATCGGATTCGGGGCGGTGATGCCTTTGCCTTTGCCGTCGCTGGAACCGCCGACGCCACGAATGACCGCGTAAATTTTGTCGCCGTTGCGTTCGGCATCTTCAAGGCGCTTGAGCAGGAAGATGCCCGCGCCTTCACCCATGACGAAACCGTCGGCGCCATCGCCGAACGGGCGACTGCCCGTCGCGCTGAGTGCGCCGATTTTGCAGAATTTGACGAAGGTGGACACGCCCATGTTGCGGTCCACACCGCCCGTCAGCACCGCGTCCACCTGATGTTCGGTCAGCATTTCGATGGCGGTCGTCAGCGCGGCGAGACTGCCCGCGCAGGCGGCGTCGGTGATGAAGTTCGGACCGCGCAGGTCAAGTACGTTGGCGACGCGCCCGGAGACGATGTTGGGAAGTTCACCGGGCATCGAATCTTCGGTGACCGGGGGCATCACGCCGTCAAGAATTTCGTGCCAGCGATTCATAATGACTTCGCGGACGTTCTTGGGGAGTTGGTTGAATTCCGAGACTTGTTCTAACGCGCGGGCGTATTCGGGGAAGGCAATGCGTAAAGCTGTGAGGTAATGCAGTTCGCCGCCCATCGCCGTGCCGATGATGACGGCGGTGCGGTCGGTGTCGAGCGGGCGTTCAGGGTAACCATAATCGGCCAGCGCGTCGGCGGCAATCGTCACCGCCCACTGCTGACCTTGATCCATCGCTGCCGCGACTTTCGGCGGCATGCGGAAGCGTTTCCAATCAAAGTCAAAACCGCGCACCCAACCGCCGATCTTGCTGTAGGTTTTATCCGGCGCTTTGGGGTCGGGATCGTAATAGTCGCGCACTGCCCACCGATCTGACGGTACATCGCTGATGCTGTAGCGCTTGGTGACGATGTTCTGCCAGAAGTGAGCGGCGGATGGGGCGTCGGGCAAAATAGCCCCGACCCCCACAATCGCTACTGCTCGGTTCGCCGAGTCATTCATCGCGTTTAGCCCCCATTACTGCGCAAACGCGGCGTTGAGCTGCGCTGCGGCGAAATCCATATCTTCGAGCAAGCCAGCCTGCGCGGCGTAAATTCCCGGCAGATTCAGTGAATTCGCGAGGTTCGGGTCGGTTTGACCCGCGCCGATGGCCCAGCTCAAGCCGTCCGCGGCCACCTTGAGCGCGGCCTGCCGTCCGTAGACACGGCTGAGTGCCTGCCGGGTCGGCACATCCAGTGGAATGGCTTCCGTCGCCTGATCGACCACGCGTTCCGCGAAGACGGCTGCGGTTTCCGCCCACGCGACGAGTTCGCCGACGCGGAAGAGGATGTGCTGCTGGCGGGTGAGGCGGTCGAGGCGGCAGCGTTCAAGGATGACATTGAGCGCCCGCAGTGCCAGCGCGGCATAGTTTGCGCCGTTCTGCGGTTGGCGCTGGTGCAATTCATCGAGACGCTTCGCCCAGTCGCTGTAGTAGCCGCCGCGCGTCTTGAGGTGCTGCTGCCAGCGGTCGCGCGCGATGGTCATTTCCATGACCTCGGAGGTGCCTTCGTAGATGGTCGTGATGCGCACATCGCGCTTGATCTTTTCGACCATGTATTCTTTCGTGTAGCCGTAACCGCCGTGCGCCTGAATGGCATCTTCAGCGGCTTTGTTGCCTGCTTCGGTGCTGATGTACTTGGCGATCGCGCCTTCGGTTTGCAGGCCGATTTCGCCATCATCCAGCCGATCCGCCACCCATTCGATATAGCTGCGGCCAGCTTCGAGCCGCGCGGCGTTGGGGACGATCAGCTTGTGCGTGTAGCCTTGCTTCTGGCTGAGCGGCTCGCCGCCCTGAATGCGTTCCTGCGAGTAGCGGATGGCGCGCTTGAGCGCTTCCCAGCCCGCGCCCATGCCGAACGCGCCGACCATCAAGCGGGTGTAGCCGAACACGGCTGCCGCTTGCACCAAGCCTTGCCCTTCGACACAGCCGAGCAGACGATCCGGCGTGACGAACACATCTTCGAGGAACAGCGCCGCCGTGCTGCTGGCGCGAATGCCGTGTTTATCTTCCGGCTTACCACAGGTGAAGCCGGGGGCGTCTTTTTCCACCACAAACCATGACGGGCCGTTGGGCGCCATGGCGAGAATGGTGTAGATCTCGGCTTGCCCACCGTTACTGATCCACTGTTTGCGCCCGTTGATTTTGTAACCCATGAGCACATCGTTTTCGTAGACGGGGACGGCTTTCGTCGTCAGCGCGGCGAGGTCACTACCCGCGCCCGGCTCGGTCGCGCCGTAACCCACCAGCAGCGACTCATTCGCGATTTTGCTCATCCAAAAGTGCTTTTGTTCAGGCGTTCCGCCCACGGTGATCGGGTCGGAGCCGAGGAAGGTTGCCAACACGCCCGTTGCAATACCTAGGTCAATTGAAGCCATCAACTCGGAAACGCGATAGATGTCATACGCGCCACCGCCGAGACCGTCGTCGGCTTCTTCGATGAACATCAGGTGCAGGCCAAGTTGGGATGGGTCGTACAGTTCGGCTAGAACTTCGCGGGGAAATTCGTCCTTGTGGTCCAGTTCACGTAAGTATTCCGGCGTTAGTTTCTTGTCGGCATACTTACGGAGCGTATCCAAGATCATATCGCGCGTATCGCTGTCCAAGCGGGGCATAAGGCTGACCTCTCACAATCTTTTTGCGTGTTGTTACCCATGCATCTTAACGAGAGGTCCGTATTCGTATGCAGTTATGAATGTAATGAAATTAGGGGTGCATATTGCGGGTATTGTGAAACTTCTCACTAGTAAATGAGGATTAGATTAGAGGACAGTTGTATCTTTACGGTTTCTCAAGGCTGCGAAACGAAAGGGGCGACAGGTACGTCGCCCCATAACAATGCTAACACGACGCTTGATCTAGGCCTTCGCCGGGATGCGGCTCATGGCGTACTCGGCCATCGCCGCAATCGTCAGACTGGGGTTGACGCCGGGGTTGCCGGGGATGATCGACCCGTCGATCACATAAAGTCCGGGGTAGTTGTGCAGTTGGCAGTTCGCGTCGATCACGCCATCATGGGCGTCTCGTCCAAATGGACAGCCACCGAGTATGTGCGCGGTGATCGGGATATTGAACAACCCCTCGTTGATCGAACCGAGCGCGACCGCGTTCGTTTTCTCCCCGAAGCGGCGCGTGACCTGATGCCCGATGTCAATCTTGGTCGGGATGCTGTTTTCGGCGTCCGCTTCGGAGACCAGATTGGTCACGCCAAACGTGAACAGGCTGCGCCCGCGCTTGACGCGAATGTAGTTGTCGGTGTGCTGCATGACGAGCATGATGGTCGCGCGCTGCGCCCAGCCGGGCAGAGCATGCGTTTTCGCGAAGTCGACCGGGTGGGTGACGATTTCACGAATTGACTGGCTAATGCGCTGCCAGATGCTGCCGTCGCTGATCATCGGGCCAGCGAGATAGCGCATGAGCGACGACCCGGCTGGATAACGCACCGGTTCGATGCTGGTCACGTCGTCCGCATTGAAGATCGAGGTGATGGCCACGCCTTCGGAATAGTCGGTTTTTGTATCACGATTGACTGCGCCGAGCAGCGACTCGCTGTTGGTGCGCACGCGCGTGCCCAAACAGCTCGAAATATTGGGCAGTGACTGCGTGTCTTCCTTGCAGCGGAACAGCAGGCGGAGGGTGCCAAGCGCGCCCGCCGAGAAGATCACGTTACGGGCGCGAACTTTCCACAGGCGGCGTGGGATCATAGCGGTCGAGCGCCACATCTTGACCTCGTAGCGCGCGCCGTCCTGTTCATTGGCGCTGAGCGGCTTCACGTCGCGGACTTCCGTCTCCGCCCACACTTCTGCGCCGCGCTTTTCGGCGAAGTAGAGGTAGTTCTTGACGAGAGTGTTCTTGGCGTTGTGCTGGCACCCGATCATGCAGCCGCCGCAGTGAATGCAGCCAGCACGTGCCGGGCCTTCACCGCCGAAGTACGGATCGGGGACTTCTTTGCCCGGTTCGCCAAAGTATGCGCCGACCGTTGCCGGGCGGAACGTGTCTGCCGTGCCCAGTTCGCCGGCGATCTCTTTCAGCACATGGTCGGCTGGCCACAAGCGCGGGTTTTCGGCGACGCCGAGCATGCGCCGCGCGGTCGCGTAGTGGGGCTCCAGAATTGAGCGCCAGTCGTGCGGGAATTTCCAGCCCTCTTTGGCAAATGAAGCATCATCAGGCGCCATGAGCACATTGGCATAGCCCAGACTGCCGCCGCCGACCCCTGAACCATGTAACACGAGCACATTCCTGAGCGGACTAATCTGTAAAATACCGAAACAGCGAAGGGCGGGCGCCCACAAATACTTGCGGACGTTCCAATTGGACTTGGGGAAGTCCGCGTCTTTGAAACGCTTGCCGCGCTCGACGACGAGGACTTTATAGCCTTTCTCCGTGAGCCGCATTGCGGAGACGCTGCCGCCGAAACCCGAGCCAACAATGACATAATCGTAAGTAACGGTCACGGTGCTATCCCTGACAAACTGACTGTGTTTGACGGTAATCGTACTGCATTTGTGCCGATTCGCACAAACTAGTCGTCATCGTTTCCGTTGTTGTTGTCCCCGCCGCCGCCGGAACCGCCGTTGTCATCGCCGTTATCATTGCTGTCGTCATCGTCGCCGTTATCGTTTCCGTCGTCACTGCCGTTATCACTAGAACCACCCCCCGTGTTCCCCCCGCCGCTTTGCGCGGGCGCGCCCGTGGTGGCAGGTGCGGTCGCCGGGCTGAGTGGTGGCACATAGATTCGCTGGCCGACAACAATAATGCTGGTCGCCGCTAGACAGTTCACGCGCAAAAGCTCGTTCAGGGAAGTTCCGCCGCGCGCCGCCAGACTCGACAAGGTGTCGCCGGACTGGATCCGATGAATGATCCAACCTGCCGGGATCGCGACCGAACATCCAGTGATTTCATTGGTGGGTTCGGGCGACGGAGTCAGCGTTGGGCTCACTGTGTTGGTTGGGCGAGGCGTGTTGGTTGACGGCAGCGTCGGCAAGGTCGTCTCGGTTGGCGTACTGGTAGGCGTGAGACTCGCCGTTGGCGAGACGGTGCTGCTTGGCGACGGCGTGACCGTCGCCGTGAGGGTCGGTGTTGCCGTCATGGTTGGCGTCGGCGTTTCCGTGCGCAACAGTTCGACGGTGGGGGTTGGGTCGACTTGATTCAGGCGTGAGAGCAGAGCCGAACCGCCGACGATGGCGAAGGCGAACACGATCAGCACGCTGGCGACCAAGGGGAGAACGCGCAGCATGGGCGGTGTTGAGCGGCGCGGTGGCGTGAGCGCAAGCGCGTCGAACAGTTGGGCGCGGACGCGCATTTTGGCGGCTAACACTTCCGCCGAATCACTTTCAGCGCGGCGCGCCAGCAAGCCCGCTTCCAACATGGGACGTAGATCGATAGCGTATTCCGGGTAGCGGCGGAGACATTCGGCGATGGTTTCGCCATTTGCCAGACGGTCGATGCAGTCGTTGAAGGCATTGACGAAGCGTTGATCAGCCATTGTCCAACCCTTCGCCTAGAATTCCCCGCAGCGTGTTCACCGCGCGAAACTGGAGTGACTTGATCGCGCTCACCGATTTGCCCATGATGTCAGCGGTCGCCTGCAAATCCAGCGCCTGACCAAAACGCAGGATGAGCACTTCCTGCTGATCGGCGGCCAGCATGCCGAGCGCGTTGCGCGCACGCTCGGTCGACAGCGAGCGCAAAAATCGCGCTTCGGCGTCCTCGTCGCTGGCGGGAACCCAATCTTCGAGCGTGGTCGTCGGGAACTTCTTGACCTTGCCGTAATGCACGTTGATCTCGTTGCGCGCCACTTTGAACAGCCAGCCGCGTAAGCTCTGGCGGGGCGCGTTCTGGCTCTTGAACGCGACCACCAGTTTGACAAAAACGTCGCTGGCAATGTCTTCCGCGAGGGCTGCATCGCCAACGCGCAGGCGGATGTACTGGTAGATGGGCGAGAAATAACTCTCGTAGATCCGCAAGATCGCGTCCTGCTCACCCTGACGAGCACGAGCGAGAAGATGATCTTCAACGGAGATGTCAGGGAGCACGAGCACGATCATAGACGGGCTATGGACTTTCCACAGGGTTGATGCGCCACACATAATTGTACCGATCTTGAAATACCAATTCCATAGCCGTGTCGGCTGCGGCCTGTTGGCGGAAAGCATCGTGCCCGGCATCACTAACTACGTACTGTGCGCCGAAAACAGAACTGATCAGGGTGGAAGGCGTTTCGACTTCACCCCGCGTGAGCGCCACCCACTGATCCCACTGGATCGGGTCGGCGAGCTGAAGGTAGGTCGGGTCAAGGCCGACGATGTACGGGTTATCCGGGTTGTAGTAGAACAGCCGCGTGAAGTCGTCCCAATCCGTCTGGAAAATCATCTCACCATCGGGGACGTTGGCGCGAAGCCAGACGCCCGCGCCCGCGTAATAGTCGGGCGAACGCGAGTCTTCTGCCTGATCGTAGGCGGCCGGTAAAACGGTATAGGCGAGATAGAGTAAACCCAGCGCGCCTGCCAGGGGCACCAGCGGACGCCATGCTAACCGCGTTGGCAGCCAGGCCGCGAAATCGATGCCGCGCCCCCAACTGACGGCGCCATAGAGCAGCGCGAAGGCCGGGAAATACTCGATGAAGCGGCGGGAGCGCATGAGCATGAAGAGGGTGACGAGCGCGCACAGCAGCAGCGTCGACTCCATCCGGTCGCGTTTGCTCTGTGCGCCGCGTAGATTTGGCGCGACCACACCAAGCGCGAGCACGATCAGCGCGCCCGCGGAGTTGGCGAGCAGGTCGTCCGTGTCATAGGGATACCATTCATTGCCAAGACGTACACTGTTCTCAATGTCCACTTTGGCGATGAGATGATCCCAGATGAAGGTGAGGTTTTGCGGGAAATACGGGTTGATGACGAGGCCGAGCGCCATGCCGAGTAACGCGTAGATGAGTGGTCGTGGTTCAAACTTGCGTTCAACAACCCAGGCGGCGGCACAGTAGAACCCCGCGAAGGCCGGCATGAGGATGAATCCGTTGTACAGCCACACATAGGCAAAACTCAGCGGGATCAACCAGCGGTAGCGCCCGGCTTGCAGAGCGATCAGCGCGACAATCAGCAGGAGTAAGGACGCGCCCTGCGTACGGATCATCAGGATACGGTTGATAAACGGGAGCGACACGACGAACAACCCGAGCGCCCACAGCCACGCATATCTTACGCCCATCCGCCGCAGCAAGACCCATATTGCCAGCACCACACCAGCGGCGATGCTCACCGTCGCAATTTTCGCACCTGTGACTTCGCCAAGCAGGGTGAAGGGCGCAACGTACATGTGAAATAGCAGATGATGGTCGGTGAACTTGTCCGGGCTGAGGATGGTCAGCGGCAGCCACGGAAACTCAACCCGCAGGCTGCGCTGCTCCAGAATCTCGACTGCCATCCGCGTATGGTAGTAATCGTCCGTCCCCAAAAACCCCGGCGTTGCGAAGAGGATCACCGCGAAGATCGCGAACGCAGCGAGATAGAGGGCGAGGGCTTGCGCGAGCGCCGGGAGTCGCAGGGTGGGCATGAGTTCAATCCTTCAGAAGTGAGTTAGCAATAAACCAGAGGTTGTGCAATCAGCGTGCAGCCGGGAAGGGGAACACGAGTGTATTCCCCTCCCCACAGCGATTGACCCTAGGAACTAATCGTCGTCGCCGTTGTCATTGCCGTTATCATTATCGCCGCCGCGACCACTGCCACCATGATCGTCGCCGTTGTCATTGCCGTTATCGTCATCGCCATTGTCGTTGCTGCCGTTATCATTGCTGTTATCGTCATCGCCGTTGTCATTGCTGCCGTTATCATTGCCGTTATCGTCGTCGCCATTATCATTGCTGCTGTTGTCGTTGCCATTGAAATTGTCGTCGCTGAAGCCGCCGAGACGCGGGACGAACAGGTTAGCGCCGACCACGACGAGGCGGATGTCGTTGATGCAGTTGACGCGGGCGAGTTCTTCCACGGTGATGCCAGCGCGGGCGGCAATCGCAGACAGGGTGTCGCCACCGCGGATCTGGTAGTTGCGCCAGCCGCTCGGCGTCGTGGTCGCGCACGTCGCGGCATTGCCGATGCCAGCCAGTTCCGCTTCACGGGCAACCAACTGCCCACTCGCATTGCTCACGTGCACCTTGATCACGTCGCCAACGGCGATGACGTCCTTCAGTTCAGCGCCCGATACATCGATGAGCTGGCCGCCAACATCCCACAGGCTGCCCTGAATGCTGTTCAGTACGCCGATGAGTTCAAATTCGCCGGGGACAATCGGCAGGCTGGAATTGTCGTTGCTGTTATCGTCCACGCTGTTGTCGTTGCCGACACTGTTGTCATTGCTGTTGTCGTCCAGCCCGGTACCGTCGTCGGCGCCAGCCAGTTCCACTTCGCGTGCCGTTAACCCGGCAGCCCCGACGCTGGCGTGCACCTTGACGATGTCGCCGGGGAGCAGACCGCGCTGCACTTCTGCGCCGCTGATGTCGATGGTGAAACCGGCCACAATCATGCTGGTCTGCGAAATCGATTCCAACACGCCGACGAGTTCGAATTCATTGCTAGCCAGCACGGGGGTAGGCGGGGTGACCTGCGCGAACGCGCCCTGCGCCATCAGCGCGACAATCAAGACAGTGACCATGATCCGGAAAATCTTTGACATTTTAGCTATCTCCTCAAGGTACTCAATGTGTTGTTGACTTACATCGATACCGATCAAAAACGCGGCCAAAAGTTGCGGTCAGTTTTATGAGCAATTCATGAGTGCGAAACGTCATGGCGAAAACGATACGGATGACAAGCGACACCCGTGCTGCTGGGCGTTATGCTGATTGTAAACTATAGCTGGCGTGTCTCGGCACGAATGCAGGAGTTTTTAGAATGTCCCGAACTAGAGTTTTGATTATGGGCGCGGCAGGGCGCGACTTTCATAACTTCAACGTCTATTTTCGCAATAACGCCTCCTACGAAGTAGTCGCTTTCACGGCTACTCAAATCCCGGGAATCGGCGGGCGGGTGTACCCGGCATCGCTGGCTGGGAATCTCTACCCGCAGGGGATTCCGATTTACGACGAGGCTGAACTCTCAGACCTCATCCAGCGGTATACGGTCGATCAGGTTGTATTTGCCTACAGCGATGTGAAACACGAATTCGTCATGCACAAAGCGTCGCAGGTGATGGCGGCGGGCGCGGATTTCCGCTTGATGGGGCTGCATACCACCCAGTTACGCAGTCATCGTCCGGTCATTTCGATTGGCGCGGTGCGCACCGGCTGTGGCAAGAGCCAGACAGCGCGCAAGGTTGTGTCACTGCTGCAGCAGCAAGGGCTCCGGGTGGTTGCCGTGCGTCATCCCATGCCTTACGGCGATCTCAGTGTGCAGGCGGTGCAGCGTTTCGCCTCGTATGCTGACCTGGATCTGCACGAGTGCACCATCGAAGAACGCGAGGAATACGAGCCGTATATCGAACGCGGCGCAGTGATTTTCGCGGGCGCGGACTACGAAGCGATCTTGCGTCGGGCTGAACAGGAAGCCGATGTGATCGTATGGGACGGAGGCAACAACGACACCCCGTTCTTCGCCTCGTCGCTCCATATCGTCGTCGTCGACCCGCACCGACCCGGCCACGAGACCAGCTATCACCCCGGCGAAACGAATGTCCGCATGGCAAATATCGTCATCATCAACAAGGTCGATACAGCCAACTATGCTGATGTGCTGCGCGTCCGCGAACAGATCGAAGAGGTGAACCCGGCGGCATTGATCATCGAAGCAGCCTCGCCGATTTTTGTGGATGATCCGCTGGAGATTCGTGGAAAGCGCGTGCTGGTCATCGAAGATGGCCCGACGCTCACCCACGGCGAAATGACTTTCGGCGCGGGTGTGATCGCGGCGAAACGCTTTGGCGCGTCCGAGATTGTCGATCCGCGACCCTTTGCGGTCGGGTCAATTCAGACGACTTACGCCAAGTATCCGACGACGGGCGCAGTACTCCCGGCAATGGGCTACGGCGCACAGCAAATTGCCGATCTGGAAGCGACCATCAACGCCGCGGATGCTGATCTCGTGATCGCCGCGACGCCCGTTGACCTGACGCGGGTGCTCAAATCCCGACTGCCCATGAAGCGCGTCCGCTACGAACTGCAAGAAATTGGTACGCCGACGCTGGACGAAATTCTGGCCGAAGAGTTTGTGAGAGGGGTAGCCCTATGACCGGCAAAACCGTCACCCACGAGGAAATTCTCGAATCATTCAATCGGACGGTCGCCGACGCGGCGGCCTACCTGTGCTGTGTGGATGAGAAGCTGACCGACGGTCATCAATCGGCGCATGGTGTGCTGGCGCAGATGGTTTACTGGCATGAACAGTATGTCCACATTCTGAAGGCGATCATTGCCGGGCAGCCGCCAGAACTGCAAGCGGGTACGTTTGATGTGCTCAATATGATCGGGCGGCAGAAATATGCCCGTGAAGCGCTGCCCATGTTGGCGCACCAACTGACCACGCTGCACCATGAATTTGACACGCTGCTGCGCACGATCACCGACTGGTCGCTCAATTTCCCGGTCAAACAGGACAGTGGTTACTGCAGCATCGCTGAACGCATCCGCCTGATTGACGCGCACATCTTTAATCGCGTCGCACTGCTCAAACGCGCGGAAGCGGGGCACGCCAAGATCAAAACACACATCACCGAAGAATAGCGGTTAGTCTCGTGCCGAAACGCTGTTCAGCCCCTCTTTCGCTGAAGAGGGGCTGGTCAGGTAAGGTTGATCTGTCTCCGCCGCGCTATAATGAGACGCGTTCAGGAGAGAGAACTTGAAAAGTACGCGCTTCTTCATCATCCCGGCTTTGATCCTCATCGTCGCACTGCGAGTCAGCGCGGCGTCAGTCCTGCCCGCGCAGCTTCCGCCCGGCGTTGAGCCGCTCGTCCCCGAAGTGATCGCCACCTATCCGCATGACCCGAATGCCTTCACACAGGGGCTGCTCATCGACGATGGCGTGTTCTATGAAAGCACTGGACGCCGCGGCCAGTCGACCGTGCGTGAAGTCGCCATCGAAACGGGCGAAGTGCTGCGCTCGCGCGATGTGCCGCCGTATTTCGCCGAAGGTCTGACGCTGGTCGATGACCGCTTGATCCAATTGACGTGGAAAGACGGCATTGCGCTCATCTATGACCGCGAAACCTTTGCTTATGAAGGCGCCTATTTCTACCTCGGGGAAGGGTGGGGGCTGTGCTATGACGGCATGTCGATCTATCACAGCGACGGTTCGCAGTACATCACTCGCCGCGACCCGGTCACCTTTGAAGCGCTGGATCGCATCGAAGTAACGTACGGCGGGCAGCCCGTCAACCAGTTGAACGAACTGGAATGCGTTGACAATGACATCTACGCGAACGTGTGGCAGACCGATTTTATCGTGCGCATCGACAAGGCGACGGGCGCGATCAACGGGTTGATCGATGCCTCGCAGCTCCTCACACCAGAACAGCGCCCGGCTGATGGCAATGGCGTGCTCAACGGCATCGCCTATGATGCCGAAAACGCTGTGTTCTATGTGACGGGTAAGCTCTGGGATCGCATGTTTGAAGTGCGGTTTGTGCCGTTCGTGCCCGCCAACTGATCGAGTGCTCGGCGGGGTGCTAGATTCTGGAATAAACTGGGGCGAGTCGCGACTCGCCCTTAATATTGTTCTGTGAAAAATGGTGCAATCTGAATGAAATTGCGGTATTTCGTGGAAATGCTTAAAAATATTCCTGAGTTTTTCTAATTCCCTGAACGAAAGTGACATATGGATAACCGGGGCATGATGTTTATCGCTCCTGATTAACCGCGCATCGGACTAGGATAAAGGTAGAGGTTAAGCTCGCTCGACAGGAGGTTATCTTGAGCAGAGGCAGCATCATCCTCGACCAGAGTCGGTGTAAAGGCTGCGCGTTATGTACGGCATTTTGTCCGCAAGACGTGCTGGCCATCGACCGAGAGGCGTTGAACGGCGCAGGCTATCATCCCGCCGCCCTCGTCGACCCGCTCGAAAAGTGCACGGGCTGCGCGGTGTGCGCGCTCGTATGCCCCGAAGTTTGCATCACCGTGTATCGAGCGCCAGTTATGGCCCGAGAGGCGCGTGTAAAATGACCAAAGAATTGTTGAAGGGTAATATTGCTATCGCGGAAGCCGCCGTCCGGGCGGGCTTAACGGCTTATTTCGGTTATCCCATTACTCCCCAAACTGAACTGCTCGAATATCTATCCAAACGCCTGCCCGAACTCGGGCGCGTATTTTTGCAGGCCGAAAGCGAAGTCGCGGCCATCAACATGGTGTATGGCGCGGCATGCACGGGCGTGCGCAGCATGTCGTCATCGTCCAGCCCCGGTTTCAGTCTGATGCAAGAGGGCATGTCCTACATCGCCTCGGCGGAAGTGCCCGCGGTGCTGGTCGACGTGATGCGCGGCGGTCCCGGCCTCGGCAACATCCAGCCGTCCCAAGCTGACTATTTTCAGGTGACGCGCTCGGCGGGACACGGCGACTATCATTCCATCGTGCTCGCCCCGGCCTCTGTGCAGGAAGCGATTGATTTCACCACACTGGCATTTGACCTCGCGGATGAGTACCGGCATCTCGTCGTGATCGCCGCTGATGGGCAGATCGGTCAGATGATGGAAGCGGCGGAACTGCCGCCCATGCGCGCACTGACCGCTGACCGGCCCGCCTATGCGCTGACCGGGGCGAAAGATCGCCCGCGCCGGACGGTCGTCCCGTTCCATATGCAACCGGAAGATCAGGAAGCGTTTAATATCCGCATTCAGGAAAAACTAGAAGTCATCCGGCACAAGGAACAGCGCTCGACCGAATACGCGACCGACGACGCGCTGCTGCTGGTGATCGGTTATGGCACGGCAGGACGCATCGCCTATTCGGCGGTCGAACAAGCACGGAGTGAAGGGATGCGCGTTGGATTGTTCCGGCCACAAACGCTCTACCCGTTCCCTGAAGATCGTTTGTGCGAACTCGCCGATCAGGTCGAAGGCTGCCTTGTTGTCGAAATGAACGCCGGGCAAATGCTCGACGATGTGAAACTGGCCATTGAAGGCCAGATCCCCGTTGAATTCTACGGGCGCATGGGCGGCATGGTCCCCATGCCGGATGAGATTTACGGCCGCATCAAGCAGGTGTATGAGCGGCTGTTCGCCCGCGTGCAGACCTGGTGAGGCGATGATGATCCAACAAATTCCCGTATATACCCATCCCCACGCGCTGTTCGAAACGCGCACGAGCTACTGCCCCGGCTGTACGCATGGAATTGCGCATCGCTTGCTCGCCGAAGCGATTGACGAACTCGGCGTCAACGACCGGACGATCTTCGTCGCTCCGGTTGGCTGCTCGGTTTTCTCCTACCAGTTCTTTGATCTCGATAGCTGCGTGGCGGCGCACGGACGCGCTCCGGCAATGGCGACCGGGATCAAGCGGGTGCAGCCCGACAAAGTCGTCGTGACCTATCAGGGTGACGGCGATCTCGTCTCGATCGGTTCGGCGGAAATCATGCATGCGGCGGGGCGCGGCGAGAACATCACCGTGGTGTTCGTCAATAATGCGATCTACGGCATGACGGGCGGGCAGATGGCTCCGACCACGCTCCCCGGCCAGCGCACGACCTCCTCACCCCTCGGGCGCGATGTGCAGCGTACGGGCTTCACCGTCCGTATGAGCGAAATGCTAGCTACGCTCGATGGCGCGGCCTACATCGTGCGGCGCTCATTGCACGATCCCGCGAACATCCGCAAAGCCAAGAAAGCGATCAAAACGGCGCTTCAGGTACAGATGAACAGCCTCGGCTTCAGCATGGTTGAACTGCTCTCGAGCTGCCCGACCAACTGGGATATGACCCCGGTCGATGCGCTCAAGTGGATTGAAACCGAAATGCTGCCTGCTTACCCGCTCGGCGACTACAAGGTCGCGGACGCGGTGAAGGCGATGGAGGCTTGACTATGCAGCATGATTATGTGTTTGCCGGGTTCGGCGGTCAGGGCGTCATGTTCGCAGGGCAGCTCCTCGCGTATGCCGCCATGGATGAAGGCCTGCAGGTGACGTGGATTCCGTCGTATGGGCCGGAAATGCGCGGCGGCACGGCGAACTGCTCGGTCGTCATCAGCGACCGCTTGATCGGTTCACCCGCGGTGTCGCGTCCGCAGCACGCCATTGTCTTCAACAATCCGTCGTTCGATAAGTACGTTGACCGCATTGCAGTGGGTGGGCTGCTGCTGATCAACAGCTCGCTCGTCACCAAGCAAGCCATCCGCGAAGACATCACGACTCTTTACGTCCCGGCGACCGACCTCGCGGATCAGGTTGGCGATCTCAAGCTGGCCAACATGGTGCTGATGGGTGCGCTCATCACCGCCAGCCCGGTGTTGACGCTCGACGCGGTCAAGCGCGCGCTCGATGTCCATTCATCGAAGCGCGACAAGCTGCCGCTCAACCTCAAAGCGTTGGACGCGGGCGCGCAAGCGGTCGTCGCGGCGCACCGGGAAGGCTGTTTAGCATGGTGAACTGGGAACGGAAATGCGCGGAGCGGACGCACCTCATGGCGCGTTCGACCATTCGCGAAATCCTCAAGCTGACGCAGCGCCCGGATATCATTTCGTTCGCGGGTGGTCTGCCTGCGCCGGAACTGTTTCCGGTCGAGCGCGTCAAAGAAGCGGCAGATCGCGTCCTCACCGAGCACGGCGCGGAAGCGCTGCAATACGGCGCGAGCGAAGGGGTGCGCGACCTGCGCGACCTGATCGCCGAGCGGATGTCGCGGGGCGGCGTCAACGTCACGCGTGACGACATCCTCATCGTGAGCGGCGCGCAGCAGGGCATCGACCTGATCGGCAAGGTACTGCTCGAAGATGGCGATGGGCTGGCCGTCGAAGACCCGACCTATATGGGCATGCTGCAGGCGTGGCGTCCCTACAACCTGTGCTACTACACCGTCCCGACCGATCACGACGGTCTTGATCTTGATGTGCTGCGCCGCATCCTGCGCGAAAACCCTAAGCTCATTTACCTCGTGCCGAATTTTCAGAATCCGCAGGGCGTCACGCTCTCAGCGGAGCGGCGGCGCGCGCTGATCGAACTGCTGGACGAGTTCGACGGGATTGTCGTGGAAGACAATCCCTACGGCGAGCTGCGCTACAGTGGCGAACACATCCCGAGTCTCTACGAGTTGGACGCGGAGTACAGCGGCAAGACGACCTTTGATGGCCACGTGATCTATCTCGGTACCTTCTCCAAGATTCTCGCGCCCGGGGTGCGCGTTGGCTGGATCGCCGCGCCGCCCGCCATTATGGAACGCTTGGTGCAGGCGAAACAGGCGAGCGACCTGCACACCAGCACGCTCACGCAGATGCTGGTAGCCGAAGTCGCCCGCGACGGGTTCCTCGATGAGCATGTTGAATGTCTGCGCGACGTGTACGAAGCGCGGCGTGACCTGATGCTCGAAGCGATGGAAACCTACTTCCCGAAAGAAGTTCGCTGGGCGAAACCGGATGGCGGGCTGTTCCTCATGGCCTATGCGCCGGAATACGTCGACATGACCGACATGTTCAAGGTGGCGCTGGAACACAAGGTCGCGTATGTCCCCGGCGCAGATTTCTTTGTCGGTGGCACAGCGGCGGGCGGGCACACCTTCCGCCTGAATTTTTCGAACGCGCGCCCCGCCATGATCGATGAGGGCATTAAGCGCCTCGGCGCGATGCTGCATGAGGTGGTCGCCTTCCAACCGACTCATTGAGATGATCCTCCCGCTCTGTGCCGCAGGTGGCCGCGCGGGTTAAAAAGTGCTTCTTGGAACTAGATGAGGACTGGTAACGTGCCAGCCCTCTTTTTTTGTGTGTCTCATGAGTATTGGTAATGCGGCTTGAAATTTATGCTACAGTGATGGAACTTTCGCCGCAGTTTCATCGTCTTAGTCTGTGTAACTTGGTTCTAAGGAGTATGAACATGCTGAAACGAATGCTTCTCGCAGCCCTGACGCTGGCTCTGTTGCTGGTTGGGGTAGGCGCGACTTCCGCGCAGGAAGTGTTCCCGCAGAACACGATCACCGTGGTTGGGTTTGGCACGGCCTATGGTGAGCCGGATGTCGCTTACGTGGAATTAGGCGTCGAACTGGTGGAAGAAGATCTGTCGCAGGCCTTCAACGCGACCGCTGAGAACATGAATGCGATCATCGCGGCGCTGGAAGAACTGGGCATTGCGCGCGCCGATATGCAGACGACCGGCGTCAACATCTACCCGGAAGATCGCTACGATCAGAGCGGGATGATGGCGTCGCGCGTGTACCGTGTGCGCAACACCGTGCGCGTCACCGTGCGCGACATCAGCACGATTGATCAGGTGATCAGCGCGGGCGTGGAAGCGGGCGCGAACACTATCTACAACCTGAGCTATGGCATTGACGACCCGACCGAACTGGAAAATGACGCCCGCGTCGATGCGGTCGAAGATGCGCGCCTGCGGGCGCAGCGGCTGGCGGATGCGCTCGGCTTGACGGTCGGCGATCCGGTCATCGTCAGCGAAGTGCTGAACAACAGCTTCCCATATCCGTATGGGCGCGGCGGCGGGGGCGAGATGATGGAAATGGCGGCGCAGCCCGTGCTCCCCGGCCAGTTGAGCGTCAGCTTACAGGTGCAGATCACGTTTGCGCTCGTCGCGGCGAGCTAACAACCCCTTAGGCAAGGTCGGGACAGGGCACTCCCTGTCCCGCTACCTGCAATTCCCCTCAAGGAACCGTTTCAACCTGCCCGTGATTAATGGCGCGAATCAGCTCAATGTCGATTTTCGGGCGGCGGTCATAGGTCAGCAAGCCGTTGATCTCCTGCTCCACGTCGCAGAACTGCGTATAGCAGTAGCCATTGATCACCGGGAGTGATAACACGAGATCCATGACTTCGCGATAGCAGCGCGAGAATTCGGCGGCGTCCTCCGCGGACGAGTAGCCCCATCCATCCCAATCGCTCTGTTTGAAGGCGATGCCGCCAAACTCGGACAAGATGATCGGTTCACCGCGATAAGTATAGCCGGGGAGGTGGATGCGGCGGTTGGCAGGTTTGCTGGAAACCGCCCGCGTCGGGGTCTGGTAGCGCTGGGCGATGTCCTCATTGGCGGTATAGTCATGGATGGTGCACAGGTCGCTGACGGTGTGCTCCCAGCCATCATTGGAGACGACCAACCGCGACGGGTCGAGCGAGCGAGTGAGGTAGACGAGCGCGTTGGCGTGATTGGGCTGGCGCTTGTCAGTGACCAAGCGCGGCACGCCCCAACTTTCGTTGAGCGGCACCCAGACTACAATCGACGGGTGGTTATAGTCGCGGTCAATCGCTTCCTGCCATTCGGCGGTAATACGCTGAATCGCTGTGTCGCCGAAGGTGTGACAGTTCGCCATTTCGCCCCACACCAGCAAGCCAAGCTGATCCGCCCAGTACAGATAGCGTGGATCTTCGACCTTTTGATGCTTGCGCGCGCCGTTGAAGCCCATCGCCTTGGTGAGTTCGATGTCCTGCCGGAGCGCCTCATCGTTCGGTGCGGCGAGCAGACTTTCGGGGAAATAACCCTGATCCAGCACCAGCTTCTGGTAATAGGGCTGGTTGTTGAGCAGGAAGTGCCCGCCTTCTGTCGAGACTTTGCGCATGCCGAAATAGCTCTCGACTTCATCGAGCACGCGGTCACCGTCCTTGAGGCGGAAGGTGATGTCATATAGGTTGGGCTGTTCGGGACTCCACAGGTGGAGTTCGGGCAGCGTGAATATGCACGCGGCGCGGTACGGCACGGTTTGCACCCACAGTGTTTCGCGTGTCAGCACTCGACCCTGATAGCGAATGTCGATTTCGAGTTCCTGACCAATTTCGGCGTGGGCAACGCTGTATTCCAGCTTGAGCGCCAGATCGTCGATGTTCGGGGTCATGTGCACGCGCTCAAGGTAGGCCGAGGCGACGGGTTCGAGCCACACCGTTTGCCAGATGCCAGTAGTGCGCGTGTAGAAGATGCTCTCCGACTGCTCTTTCCAGAACTGTTTGCCGCGCGGTTGTTCGAGATCGGTCGAGCGATCTTCGACGCGCACGACGAGATAATTGACGCCGGGCAGCGCGTTGATCTCGGCTGAGAAGGGCGTGTGACCGCCTTCGTGCTCGGTGACAAATTCGCCATTGAGCCACACAGTTGCGCGGTAGTCGACCGCGCCGAAATGCAGCCGCACCCGCTGGTTTTCCCAGCCTTGGGGAAGCTCAAACGCGCGGCGATACCAGACCACATCATGAAAAGTCGGGTCGTTGATGCCGCTTAGCTCGCTCTGGAACGGAAACGGCACAGTGATCTGCTGGGTGAAGGCGCGGTTGGAAACATACCAAGCTTCTTTGAGGCCGAGATCGCGGTCGTCGTAGTCAAATTCCCACGATCCATTCAGGTTCAGCCATTCACGGCGAACGAACTGCGGGCGGGGGTACTCCGGGCGGGGTAAGGTCGTCATTTCATCTCTCGCATGACCTAAGCGGCGTGTCTGCGGTGCGGGGTGGGAGTGCCGACTGCAAATAAGAACGTGGCCTGATCATACATAACTAGGTGCGCATGGAAACGTAAGATTTGCCCTACGCTTACCCGATGATTGCCAACTCTCGACGGGCGCGGTGATGTTGGCCTTCGTCCGCGAACACGCTAATGTAGAGCGGCGAATGGGAGGCTGGTCGGCGTTCGCGTCGATAGCGGGCGCGGATTTGCAGCGTATGAGGATCGAATGTGCTGAAAACAATTCTTGGTTTTGATATCGGCGGCAGCAAGATCGGCGTGGTGGAAGGCGACTGGCGGGGGACGATTTATCAACATGAGAGCGTGAACAACGGCGCGGATGTCCCATTTGAGCTTGCCTTTACGCGGATGACCGATCTCGCCGCGCAGGTGATCGCGCGCTCGCAGTACCAGCCGAGCGCGATCAGTGTGTCGATTGGCGGGCCATTGCAGATTGAGCAGGGCGTTATTCTCGCGCCGCCGAATCTGCCCTTGTGGGATCGAGTTCCGCTCAAGACGCAGTTAGCCGAGCGCTTCGGGCTGCCCGTCTATGTGGAACATGACGGCAACGCCGGGGCGCTGGCGGAATGGCGCTTTGGCGCTGGCAAAGACGTGGGGGCGCAGAACCTGATTTTCCTCACGATGGGGACAGGACTCGGCGCCGGCTTGATCCTCAATGGTCGCATTTATCGCGGCTCGAACGATCTCGCCGGGGAAGTCGGGCATATCAAAATTGCCGATCACGGTTTGAAAGCCTACGGCAAAAGTTGGATCGTGGGAAGCGGTGTGCAGCGGCGCGGGTCTGGTCAACTTAGCGGGTGCCCGCTGGCCGGGGCGCTGGATGACGCCGCGGGAGGTGATCAGCGCGGCGCTGAGCGGCGATGCCGACGCGCGGGTGCTGGTTGAAGAAGTGGGCGTGTGGTTGGGGCGGGGGATCGCCGTGCTGGTCGATGTGCTCAACCCGCAGCTCGTGATCGTGGGTACGCTCGGCGCGGTGCTCGGCGATCTGCTGCTTGAACCCGCGCGGCGCGTTGTGCGCGAAGAGGCGCTGCCACTCGCGGCGCAGGTGTGTCACATCGTCCCGGCGCAGTTGGGTGACCGCCTGGGACAGGTCGCTGCGCTGATGGCAGCGATTGAGGCGTAACGAACGTTCAAGACGAGAGGGGCGCACGACCATGCGCCCCTACAAGTCATCTATGCTGTTACTTCCCGATCAGCACCACGACCGAGCGCGATTTGAGCATGAGCTTATCCTTCTGCGGAATGGGCTTTTCCTGCCCAGGATCAGCAATGTCATCAGGCGACGGCGCGGCGGTGTCAACGGCGATGTGCCACTCCCGCTCAAACGGCAGCTTCGGCAGCTCAAATGCCTGATCTTCCCAGTGCATGTTCATCAGGACGATGATATCGGCATCGTGCGCAAGTCCGCCTTTAGCATAAGCGCCGCCGAGGAAGAAGGCGATGGTCAGGCGTTCGTCCGGCTTGCCCGTCTCGAACTTTTCGGTGCTGAACCACGCCATATCCGGCACACCGACCTCGTTGTAGTCCGTGAAGCGCGGGTGATAACTGTCGCGCAGCACAGGGTGCGCTTTACGAAACTCGATCATTCGCTGGCAGAAGCGGAAGATGTCGGAATTGCGCTCTTTCGCCGTGTAGTCCAGCCAGTTGAGCTCGTTGTCCTGACAGTACGTGTTGTTGTTGCCCTTTTGGGAACGGGCGACTTCATCGCCCATCAGGAACATGGGATGCCGCGGCTGACCATCAGCAGCGTGAAGGCGTTCTTCATCTGGCGGCGGCGCAGGTCGAGGATAGCGGGATCATCAGTGTCACCTTCCACCCCGCAGTTCCAGCTGTTGTTGTCGCTAAAGCCATCCTGATTGTCTTCGAGGTTCGCCTCGTTGTGCTTGTCATTGTAAGCGACGAGATCGGCCAGCGTGAAGCCGTCATGGGCCGTGACGAAGTTGATCGAGGCCAAGGCGCCGCGATCCGGGTAGAGGTCGGGCGAGCCCATCAGCCGCTGAATCATCTCTTCGACCTGACCCGCATCCCCCTTGAGATACTTGCGCACACAGTCGCGGTACTTACCATTCCATTCCGACCAGCGCCCATACGACGGGAACGCGCCGACGTGATACAGCCCGCCCGCATCCCACGGTTCGGCGATCAGTTTGGTTTTACCGAGAATCGGATCATGCGCGAGGATTTTGAGCAGCGGCGGGTCGTTGAGTGGCGCGCCGTTTTCGTCGCGGGCGAGGATCGACGCGAGGTCAAACCGGAAGCCGTCGACATGGTACTCGGTTACCCAGTGGCGTAAGCTGTCGGTGATGAACTGAATCACGACCGGGTGATTGCAGTTGAAGGTATTGCCCGTGCCGCTGAAGTTGTAATAATAGCCTTCCGGTGTGAGCATGTAGTAGGTCTGATTGTCGATGCCGCGGAAGGAGATCGTCGGGCCGTTCTCGTTGCCTTCGCCAGTGTGGTTATAGACCACGTCGAGGATAACCTCGATGCCGTTCTGGTGCAGCGCCTTGACCAATGCCTTGAGTTCGTCAATTTCGCCGCCCGCGTCGGCTGCGGCGAAACCGGCTTTCGGCGCGAAGAAGCCGACGGTGCTGTAGCCCCAGTAGTTCACCAGCAGCTCACCCGTGTCCGGGTTTTCGCGCCAGTGCTCCCACTCGTCAAAGTCGAAGATGGGCATGAGTTCCACGCAGTTGACGCCCAGCTCTTTCAGGTAGCCGATCTTCTCGATCACTCCGGCATACGTGCCGGGATGTGGCACATTCGCGGACGGATGTGCCGTGAAACTGCGCACATGCATCTCGTAGATGATCAGGTCTTCGAGCGGTGTATGCAGCGGTGTGTCGCCCTCCCAGTCGAAATTCGACTGTACGATGCGCGCACGACGTGGGGCGGGCGGAGTCCTGCTGTGGATGGCCGCCGCGCCACGCATCCCGCCCGCTGATCGATTTGGCATAGGGGTCGAGCAGAATTTTCGAGTTATCAAAGCGCTGGCCGTGCTCCGGGTCGTTGGGGCCGTTCATGCGCAAGCCATACTCAATGCTGGCCGGGTCCACATCGTAGACCTGCAGCGTGAAGGCATTGCCCACTCGATATTCGGGCGGGAAGGAGAGTTCAGCGAAAGGTTCGTCGTCGCCCCGGTGAAACAGGACGAGCGTCGCGCTCTCCGCGTGGTTGGAATAAACCGAGAAATTGATGCCGTTGGTGATCGGCGTCGCGCCATAGGGTAAAGGAAAACCCGCTCCGGTGGACAACTGCATGCTCGTCTGCGGGTCGTGGGTGTTGACTGCATTTACCATCGTTCATCCTTGATATAACGATTGTTATAAATGACAGTGCCAGTATACGGCGCTTTTATGATAGTCGCATGAGTACCGGTTGAAGCTCCGCCTTTCGACCCAGATCAACATATGCCATTGGCGTACGCGCAATTTCCACCGGAGGTCGTCTACCACTGGATTGAAAATGCCCCTATGCTTATATGTAATCGTATTTCGCTCGCCAATGGTGGGCGGTGAACCGGAGATTTTTGAAAATGACTCATCTTGAACCCGAAGAAAAGGACTCCGCCAATATTCATCGCCACTGGGATAGCCGTTCCGAACGCTATACCGGGGGAGACGCACTCGTGACCGCACTCGACGATGGGTGGCTGATTCGCGGGGTGGTTTTCCGCCAGGAACACTGGTTAGCGGGGGTACGCCGGGTGACGGTGTACCACGTCGAGCTCGTGCGCGATGGGCAGCGCCGCAAAATGCTGGTGCTGCAGAACCCCTACGTCAATAAACTGCTGTACGGCATGGAATCGCAGGTCGTGCTCATCAACCAGCGCAAAGAGACCGCTTTCCACCCGTATTCGTAAATAGCATCGGTCGTGAGTCAGTCAGGACGAGGCATGCCTCGTCCTTTTGATTCTTCGTGCCTCTCGCTGATGTCGCCTACATCCGCTACGCTGCTTGGGCGAGCCGCCCGGTCGCGAACTCCGCGATCAATTGGCTGAGTAGATTGGGCTGCTCAAGCTGAATCATATGCCCCGCAGGTACCAGCATGACCTCCGCGTGGGGCAGCAGGTCGGTGACGCGCGCCGCTTGCTTCACCGGAAAGGTCGCGTCCTGTTCCCCCCACACCACTTTCACGGGCATCGTCAGGCTCGCAAGCTCTTGCCGCTCGAAGAGCCGCGACTGGCCGTTGATATCCACCCCTTGTCGCAAAATCGTCAAATGCCGCAGCCGCGCTTCCGGTCCGCACAGGCGCTCATAGGTGAGCCGGACGAGGTGCTCGACGCCTGCCGTTGTGGTGGGGCAGTTCAGCGTGCTGAAGATCGTGGCGTGGGTCGGCTTGAACAGCATTTCGCCGATGACGGGCAGCGTGAGCACGCGGCTGACCACGTCGATTTCGCGGCCAAACCCCGGCGGGCACAAAGCCATCACCCCGCGAAAACTCTCCGGATAGCGGGCGGCACAGCGTAGGACGAGACCTCCGCCCATCGAATGACCGATCAGCAGGGGCTGATCAAGGTTCAGGGTAGTCACGAACTCATGCAGCAGGTCAACGGCGTTGGTGAACTGTAGATGTTCGCGCGCGGGGGCGGCTGACTCGCCGAATCCGGGCAAGTCAAGGGCAATCACGCGGAAGGAGCGGACCAGGTTAGGGAACACCCATGCCCAGTACTCGCGACAGCCGCCCAAGCCATGCACGAGCACCAACGGCGGGCCGCTGCCTTCGTCCCAATAAGTGACTTGATAGTTCTTGACGGTAATGGAATGACGCCGATAGCCGAAATAAGGGACACACTGCCGCATGATCCAGTCTCCGCCTCAACGCTTCTCTATGTCAGTATAGTACGTTTCTGATCCCTTGACAGTCGCACGGAGATGAGATTACAATGAATCTGTCGTGCCGAGCTGGCTCACCGCGAGTCAGGCTCCCCACGATTATCGTTCGCTGAGCAAAGGGTTGTTGATGCACACGTACATCCGCATTCTGGTCTGATCATGTTTTGGATCAACCTGAGGGCTGATGTTTTGATTCGTGTGCCGGACAAAGCGAACTGATCGCTCGTGTGCCTAATCGAACGCCGCAAGGTTGACCCCGTGCGGCGTTTTTGATTCCGCCGCTCAGCCAATCTCACCCAATTGGGTGAGGTACAGCGAAGGAAGTACCACTAGGGGGTCATATGTTTATAACCGTCTCTGACATTCGTAAAACTTACGCGCTGCATCCGGTGCTGGATGGCGTGTCGTTCACCCTGAACGATGGCGACCGTCTCGGGTTAGTCGGCGCGAACGGCGTCGGTAAATCGACGCTGCTCAAGATCATCATGGGTGAGGTGCAGGCGGACGCGGGCAGTGTCACGCTGGCGGCGGGGCGGCGCATCGGCTACCTCGCGCAGACGATCAAATACACGGAAGGCAAAACGCTCGCCGATCTCATTGCCGAGTCGCTGGACGCGGTCTACGGGTTGGAACGGCGGCTGCGGGAACTGGAAACCGAGATGAGTCAGGTGGAAGGGGACGCACTAGATCGCGTGCTCGCGGAATACGGCGAGGTGAGCGAACACTTTGAACGGCTCGGCGGTTACGAGCTGGAGTATCGTGTCGATACCGTGTTCGCTGGATTAGGCGTGGATCGCACCGACCGCGGGCGCCCATTTGCGACGCTTTCCGGCGGCGAAAAGACGCGCGTCGGTCTGGCGCTGCTGCTGCTGGGCGCGCCGGATGTGCTGCTCCTCGACGAGCCGACCAATCATCTCGACTTCGCCATGCTCGACTGGCTGGAGAAGTATCTGGCGCGGTATCGCGGCGCGATGCTCATCGTCTCGCATGACCGTCTGTTCCTCAACCGGACTGTGACCGCCATCATTGAAATCGATGAACACAAGCGCACCGCCAAGCGCTATGCCGGTAACTATGATGTGTATCTGGAAGCGCGCACGCGCGAACTGCGCCAGTGGCAGCTCGACTTTGAGCGCCAGCAGGAGGAAATTCGCGAACTGCGTTTCGATATGAAGGTGACCGCGCACAAGAACACGTTCAAAGCGCCGACGGATGGCGACAAGTTTGTGCTCGGCATCAAGAAAAACACGCACGCCGACACCATCTCGAAGAAAGTGCGCGTGGCGGAAGAACGGCTCAAGCGCATCGAAGCCGACCCGATCCCCATGCCGCCGGAACCGCTGCGCTTTGACCCGGACTTCGACGCAGAAGCGCTCAATGGCCGTTTTCCGCTGCTCGTCAACAATGTGAGCAAACGCTATGGCGACCGGTTGCTATTTGACGATGTGACGTTCACGGTGGGGGCGAAGAGCCGCATCGTGATCATCGGGGAGAATGGGGCGGGCAAATCGACGCTGCT
Organism: Candidatus Flexifilum breve; assembly: GCF_016713355.1. NCBI lineage: Bacteria > Bacillati > Chloroflexota > Anaerolineae > Aggregatilineales > Candidatus Flexifilaceae > Candidatus Flexifilum > Candidatus Flexifilum breve. Next base: position 471,886 of record NZ_JADJPI010000004.1, on the reverse strand, counting down.
CAAGATGCTGGCCGGGCAAGAGCGCCCCGACCGCGGATCAATCACCGTGCACCCGGCGGTGCGCATCGGTTATCTCGATCAGGAACGGCGCGCCTTTGATCCCCGCTTAAGTGCGTTTGATGCGTATCGCGACGGGCTGCCGGGCACGGATCAGGCGCTGATGTCGATGATCCTGCGGATGGGCTTGTTCCGGTATGACGATTTGCGTCTGGAAGTCGGCGCATTGAGCAGCGGTCAGCAGCGCAAACTGCAGCTCGCACGCGTCATGGCGGCGCGGGCGAACCTGCTCATCCTCGACGAGCCGACCAATGATGTGAGTTTCGATGTGTTGGAAGGGATGGAAGACGCGCTCAAGGATTTCCCCGCGCCCGTGATCGCCGTGTCGCATGACCGCCGCTTCATTGAGCGGTTTGGCGGGGAAGTGTGGGCGCTGCGGGACGGGCGGCTGAATCAGAACGTGGTGGCGCTGGTAGAAACCGCCTGAGCTTCGCGCAGCGGATCGCGCCCGTGCCACGTTCCGCTGGTTTCCAGCGGGTAAAAGCGCGCGAACAACGACTCAGCATACCAGTCTTCATGATAGGTTTTGCGGACAATCTCGCGGTGCTGCGGTGTTCCATAGGCGAACGCCCGCATCGCCGCCTCATCTGACCACAGACTAAAGGTTGCTGCCTGCAGAATGGGCAGCTCGCTCAGACCGATAGACGCGAGCAAACCGGGCGCGATATTGAGGTCAGCGTTCGCGCCCGGTACATGATCCCAAAAGCGGCGCAAATGGCGCAGACGCAGCGTCGCGCGCGTCAGGATGGCGATGGGACTGTCTGCGCGCGGCGCGAACTTGATCGGCGTGAACGGGCGCTGTCCCGACCACGCGCCGTGCGTCGTCAACGCGATGAGCTTGGCTGTCCAGATCTCATCAGCGTGGCGCTGATAAGTGGCGAATTGCCTTGATGCGAAGAACGCCTCGGCGTCGGTGAGCGACTCCCAGACCGCCAGTAAGGCGTAACGTCCCCAATCGGCGTTCAGGGTGAAGCTGTTCCCTTGCCCACAGCCGAGCAGCTTCCAGAAACGCAAACCCCGCCGGAACAACAAGGCGGGGCGCGCGAGTCCCATCTGGAGAAATGCCCAGCGCCGATCCGCCGGGCGGGTGTAGCCGAACAGCGTCAGCGTCGTGATCGACATTAGGGCGAAAGCGGGCTGATGCTCGGGTTCGTTGAGGTCGTGCGCGACTCCATCAGACGCTTAAAATTCTGCAGGTCTTCGTCGATCTGCACCTGCGGCTCTTCGCCGAGCAAGCGCGCGACCGCTGCGCCCAGTTGTCCCGCCGGGGGCACATATTCCAGCGACACCTGAACTTCGGTGCCGCGCCCACCGGGAGCCGTCCGGAAGCGGACCGAACCCGCATTGGCGATATGCGAATCCGCCAGCGAGCGCCAGCCGATCACCTCATAAGGCTTTTCGGTGACGATCTCAGCGTCCCACGAGACTTTGGCGTTGAGCGGCGCTTTCGCCGTCCATTTCGAGCGCCCGCCTTCCATCACCTCGACCGTGTCGAGATGCTGCATGAACTGCGGCAGATTTTCGAAGTTGCGCCAGAAGTTGTACACCTCTTCGACCGGGCGATTGATGGTCACGGTCGATTCAACGTGGATACCTTGTTGATGTGGTACGCTCACCTGCGTCTGGTCGGTGGCGACGCCCGTGTTGACGCCCAACTGTTTGTACACGGCGTCGTGTCCGGTCGAACCACGCAGCACCATGTAACAGCCAGTGGCTGTCATCATAAAGCCGACGAAATCGCCGCGCCGGATGCCCGCGAAGATCAGCGCGAGGCCGCTGATGAGCGAGATATAGCGCTCATTCATGCCGACGTTGACATTGCTCATCTGGGGGGCTTCGCTGCGACGTTCTTCCAACTGCTGCATCAACTGATCCCGCCGGGATATCTGCTGTCCATTCATCATGTACGCTCCTTCTCTGCCTATCGCCTTCTTAACAGAAACAACCCGGCGGCCAGCACGGTTGGCAGTACCAACCGCGTCCACGCAGGCTGCATTTCGACCAGACGCGCATACAAACTCGGCTTGGTCAGGTGCGCGAATTCCCCGTGCACGCGCCCCGGCTCGCTGATTGGCTTGAACAGATTATCGCGGCCTTCGTCGGGTTCCTTGGTCTTCTGCCCACGCGCGCCAAGGTCGCCGAGCAGCATGAAGCGATCCATCAACGCGGGACTAATGCGCTGGAGCACCGTGAACATCCAACTCGCGCCGCCGACGTGCAGGTCACGGCGAGGATGTTGGGCGGCGTAGACCACGGTATCGGCAATCGCTTCGGGTTGATATACCGGGGGGAGCGGCTGCGGCTTCACTTCGATTTTGGAACGCGCATGCTCAAAGAAGGGCGTGTTGACTCCCGCCGGGAGCACCAGCGTCACATGGATCGGTAGTTTTTCGCGCATGACTTCGAGGCGCAGCGCTTCGGTGAAGCCCTTGACGCCGTGCTTGGAGGCGACATACGCCGCTTGCAGCGGCACCGCGCGTTCCGACAATACCGAGCCGAAGTTGATGATCGTGCCGTAGCCCTGCGCTTTCATGCGGGCGAGCGCGGCTTTGGATCCGTAGATCGTGCCGAGGAGGTTGACGTGTAGGAGCTGGTGAAATTCTTCGGGGTCGGTTTCTTCAACCGTCGCATAGATGGCGACCGCCGCGTCATTGATCCACGTGTCGATGCGGCCAAACACGGTGATCGCTTCCTGCGCCAGCATCTCGACCTGATCCCACGAGGTCACGTCGGTTGGAACGACGTGGGCAGTGCCGCCGTTCTGGCGGATTTCCAAGGCGACCATCTCCAGCGCGCCTTCGTTCCGCGCCGCCAGCACCACCGCCGCGCCCTGGGCGGCGAATTTGTGCGCCATCTCGCGACCCATGCCGGACGAGGCACCCGTGATCACAACGACCTGCTCGCGTAGAGGCTTGGGGTAGGGCATAGGTTACTCCGTACTGTTATTTCAATCGTTATAACATAAGCTGCCCCTATGATACAGTACCGGATGAGCAATCATCGTGAGAGGATGATAAAAAGGATGTCTGGATGTGAATGGGTTAGTTCGAGCCAACTGAGTCGGAGATGACTTCGAGATCGATGCGGGCGGCTTTCGCGAGGGTCGCGTAGACTGGGCAGCGGCTGCGAAACGCCGCCACAAGCACCTGCGCCTGTTCATGGGTGACGCCTTCCAGAGTCAACCGGGCGCGGATGGTTTGCAGAGCCGGATCAATCGCTTCGCCAGTCACGCCGCGCGGATCAAAGCTGCCGCTGACCTGCATGGAAACATTCTTGAGGGGATAGTTGTTCTCGCGGGCGACGCGTTCGATGGTGAACGTGCCGTGGGTAGCCAGCGACGAGAGCAGCAGATCAATGGGGTTGATTTCTTCGTTGGGGCCGCCGAGGGTGAGCGGGGAATCGACGACGTAGTGATGTCCTTTGGCGTTGACAATCGCGCGTCCTCGTTGACCCGAAAGCCTTGCCGTGACCGTCGCCGTTGCGAGCCGCAGCGCCATATCTTCCCCCGATGAGTCTTAGCTGCCATTGTCTTCCAATTAAACGCGAAGACCATGCCTGCCGCGTCTCGCTAAGGAACGAGACTTTGCTCCGCCTTTTGACGGAGACGCGCCTCCGCCATTTGTCATACCTAACGCAGCGGAATCACGACGGCGATGTGCGTGCCAAAGCCCGGCGTGCTTTCGACGGTGTACTTGCCACGCAGGCGCGTGGCGCGTTCGCGCATCGAGTGCAGGCCGAGATGCCCGGGGAACGAGCCGCCCGTGTCGAAGCCGATGCCATCGTCGCGCAGGTCCAGCACAATCTGCTCGGGGGTGTGCTGCAGCGTGAGCATAACATGGGTGGCCTTCGCATGTTTGACCGTATTGTGCATGGCCTCGCGGGCGATCTGGTACAGTGCTTCTTTGATCTCGATGGAAATCTCCGGCTCGACTGGCAGTTCGGTGTCCACCTGAATGCCGTGCCGGGCTTGCAGCGACGCGACTTGCTTATTGAGCGCGGCGATCAGCCCTTCGTTGCGCAGCGCCTCCGGACGCAGTTCGAAGATCAGCGCGCGCATTTCCGTCAAACCGGCTTCGGCCAGCGAAAGCACATAGTCGAGCGGATCGGCCACCAGCTTGGGATCGCGATCCAGCAGCGTGCGCGCGGTGCGCGTGCCGAGCGCAATGCCGTACAGCGCCTGTGACACCGAGTCATGCAGTTCGCGGGCGAGGCGGTTGCGCTCTTCGAGCACGGCCAATTCCTGCGCCTGCGCATACAGCCGCGCATTCTGCACCGCCACCGCAATCTGATCGGCCAGCGTGGTCATCACGCGCGCGTCCATCTCACTGAAGCGGTTGACTTCGCGCGAGTGAATGTCGAGCACGCCGATCAGTTTGTCGCCCACCACGAGCGGGACAACCAGTTCGGAGCGCGTCTCCGGCATGTTGGTCTCATACTCGCACTTTTCGTTGACATCGTTGATGATGATCGACTGGCGGAGATGACCCGCCTGTGCGACCACGCGCTCTTCGTCATTCAGGTCGACGCTGGCGTCGCCGTTCGGCGCGAGCACGAGCGAGTTGCCCGGGGCATCCAGCAGATAGAACTGCACGTGGTACAGGTTGAAGTTGGTCATCGTCAGCGCGGCGACCGTCTGCAGCAGCTCATCAACGCTCAACAGCGTCGCCGCCGCCGCGCTCACCTTGGCTACGGTCTCTAATTCGCGGGCACGCTGTTCATTTTCCCGGCGCGCTTTTTCGGCGGCGAGATACGAGCGGCGGCTGGCGACGACCGCGCCGACCGTCTGAATGAGCGCCTCGCAGATGCGCCGATCATTCTCGGTGAAGCGGCGCGGCTGCATCCACGCACAGCCGATGGTGCCTTGCCATGCGCCACCACTGTACAGCGGCAGCACGACCAGCGCGTGATGCCCGAGCTGTTCCAAGAACATCGTGCGGATCGGCTCTTCGATGCGTTTCTCATTGGGGATGTCTTCGAAAATCAGCGCTTTATCCGGCGCGTTGATGTACAACTGCGTCGCCGGTGAGTTGCGGAGATCGAATGTCATACCCAGAGCGGGGTAATGGGGCGCAGGTTGGCCGTATTCCCACGCGGCAACCACATCCATGCTGATGGGCTGGCCGCTGTCATCCGTGTCGATATAGTGCAGCGCCATGTTCGACGGCTCAAGCTGGTTGAGATAGAGCCCGACAGCCGCCAGAATATCCCATTCGTTTTTAGCCTGCGACAGCGCGGCATTGACGCGCGCCAGCGTTTCGGCCCGTTGGAACGCCATCTCGGTTTCGGCTTGCAGGCGAATGCGTTCGATGGCCGCCGAGACCAGGTCGCCGATACCGCCGACGAGGCGTTGTTCGCGCGCGGTATATTTGCGCGGTTCGCGGCTCTGGAAGACGAGGTTGCCCATCCAGCGATTGTTGAGTGCCAGCGCCACGCCGATGCGCGCATACGTGCCGTATTTCTTCCAGTTGGCCGCGCTGACCGCGTCGATACGCGGGTCATCCTGTGTGTTTTCGACCACGAACAGGCCGCGATGCGGCATTTTGTCGTAGACGGGAAACTCTTCAATTGTGTAACGCTGCCCGACCGGATAACTGCTGCCCGCGGTGCTGGCGATGATTTCGAAATAGTCGGCATTTGCGTAATCGAACTGCTGCCACGCCGTCAGTACGATGCTGTGCAGGCTGATATCGAGGCGGGCGACCGCTTCGATCACCTCCTGAAAGGTGCGCGCCACATTGATCGCTTCGCTGGCGTTGTACAGAAGCTGCGTCTCTTCACGCGCGGCTTCTTCGGCGAGGTAGGCGCGCCGCGTGGCCACCACCGACGGCACGGTCTGCATCAGCACGTTGTAGACGTACTTTTCCTGTTCGGTGAAGATATGCGGACTCGCCCACGTGATCGACAGCACGCCTTGATAGCGCCCGCCCGCGTGCAGCGGCAGCAGCGCAATCGAGTGTGTCTTCATGCTGCTGATAATCTCCGCCCGCGCCGCCTCATTGATCCATTCGTAGGTCGCTATGTCTTCGATCAGCAGTACACCATCGGGCTGGCTCACCCACAGCGCAGCGATGCCGAATTTCGAGATTGGAATGATCGCGTGTTTGGCGGGATCGTACTGGGCAGCGCCGCCGTTCATCCACACCGCGACCGCCCGCGAACTGGTCGGGTTGCCTTCGTCGTCGATGTCGAGATAGTTGAGCGTGAGCCCAGCCGCCGACTGGCATTCGGTGTACAACGCAATGGCGTTGAGGATATCCGCTTCGTTGGTGGCGCGGGAAAGCGCCGTGTTGACTTCGAGCAGGAGCTCGGCGCGTTCGGCGCGTTCGCTGCTCTGTTCGAGCAGGCGCATCGAGTCGATGGCCGACGACGCCTGTTGAATCAGGGCGGTATAGACGCGGCGGTCGCGCTCGTTGAAGGGATGCGGTTCCGTCCAGTTGAAGACGAGCAGGCCGATCCAGCGCCCGCGATTGTTCAACGGCAGGAGCACGGTCGCGCGGATAGCTAATCCTTGATAGAACGTCCGCGTCGCCGGGTCCACACGCCAATCGTATTCGACATCGTCGATCAGGGTGGGGCTGGTCGGGTTAGTCAGCCAGATCATGTTGATACCATGTGCCGCCAGCAGATAGCGGTCGCCGACGCGGCGCGGTTTGCCGCGCGCATTCTCCCACTGGGCAGACGCGATCAACGAGGTCGGGGCAGTATCGGTGCCTTCGGTGAAAAACAGTAAGCCGCTGGACGCGCCGCTGTCCCGCGCATACGTGCTGATTGCCGCCAGCAGTTCATCGTGATTCTGTGAGCGGGTCAACGCGTTCGACACGCTGTACAGGATGTCGATTTCGTTCTTGGCGATTTCAAGATCGCTGGCACGGCGCTGCACCTGTTCAAACAGGCGCATGGAGTCGATCACCGAACTGGACTGCTGGATCAGCGCCATCATGATGCGCTGCTCATGTTCATCGAACAAATAAGGCTTCGACCAGCCGAACACCAGCATCCCCACCCAGCGGTCGTTGATATGCAGGGGGAGAATGGCGACGCCGCGCATTTCAAACTGCGCGAACATCGCACGATTTTCGTCTTCGAGCTGTTCGGTCGAGTTGATGTCCGCGAGGAGAATCGGGTGATCGGCGGCGGAATTCAGCAGGCGGTTCCACAGGCTGCGCGGAATCGCAAAGCGGGTGCCGATGCCGAAGGCCGAAGTCTGACCTTTGACCCATTCGGAGACGACTTCCAGTGCTTCCGGCTGCAGTGGATTGTCTGTGTACAGCAGCAAACCACGGACTGCGCCATTCTCGCGCGCATAGTCGCTCACCGCTTCCAGAGATTCGGCTGGCGTAGAGGCTTGGGTTAACTTGTTAGAGGCCGCGTAGAGAAGCTCGATCTCGTCTTTTAAAAATCGCTGAGACACCTGCTCATCCGAAAAACTTATAGACCACTAGGACTCGGCTTTGTCGACCAGCCCGATGCGCACTGCATAGAGCGCTGCCTGCGTCCGGCTGGAGACGTTTAGTTTTGCCAGAATGCTGCTCACGTGCGTTTTGACCGTCTTTTCGCCGATCGTGAGCAGGTGCGCAATTTCTTTGTTGGAACGCCCCTGCGCCAAAAGCCGCAGGACTTCCGTTTCGCGGTCGGTGAGCGCTTCGGGGCTTTCCGGGGCGCGGACTTCACGCATCAAGCGGGCGGCCGCTTGCGGTGAGAGCTGCACTTGCCCTTCCGACGCCGCTTTGATGGCCTGAATCAGTTCCTCGGCTTTAGTATCCTTGAGCAAATAGCCCAACGCGCCTGCGCGGATCGCGCCGATAACGGACGCATCTTCCAGCACGCTGGTGAGCGCGATCACTTCGGTATCCGGGAGTTCACGCTTGATGGCGGCGGTCGCTTCAATTCCGTCCATCACAGGCATCAGCAAATCCATTAAAATAACATCCGGCTTCAGTTGACGCGCGCCATCGAGCGCCTCTTTGCCGTTGCTCGCTTCGCCGATGATCTCGAGGGACGCGTCGAGGGCGAGAAACATTTTCAATCCCTGACGGACAACAGCGTGATCGTCCGCTATCATGATTCGTATCATGTTCTGCACCGTTTCAGGAAAATCATCACAATGGATTAACTATAACACTTTTTCCTGAATTGGGCTCAAGTCTACCCGGCTGTCTCTGACATAAGGCTGAAAGGAAACACCATATGCACGATAAACTGGCGCTGACGACGAATCCGGCGGGGATGCGCTTGATTGCGCAGCTGACGCTCTACAATGCGGGCAAATGGGAGCGCCTCGACCGCTATCTCGCCGACAGCTACGCTGAACCGCTGCTGGTAGCTGAGAATGTGACCGAGCGTTTGCACGCGTTCACCGCCGATTATCAGGTGTTGGGACGTTTGAAGGTGGGGCAGGTGCTGGCGCTCGACAAGTATCACGTTGTCGTGTTGCTGCAGTCGGAACTTGGCGATGTGCTGCAAGTTCATGACCTCACCGTGGAGGAAGAGCATCCGCACAAGATCACCGATTTCAAACGCTACGAAATCGCGTGATGATGATCAGCCGACTTACATGACTAACTCTGTTATCATATCTCTAGACCGTTCTCAAACTGGATAGCGGCGCGCTGCGGGCGTGCCGACGAAGGATCAAACTACATGCTGCACGTGACGCTGCTGGTCTGTGTGCTGCTGCTGGTCGCCTGTGGTCAGGTCGCTGAGCCGCCAGAGCCCACCCTCGACGTACAACTCGTCGCGCCGGAGGCCGTGCCGACCACGTCGTTCACCGATCCCGTGCTCATCGAAGGCCAGCGCAATTATGACTTGTACTGCGCGCACTGCCACGGTTATGACGGAACCGGACAGGTCGAAGAATCGATTCAGCAGACGCTGGATCTCGGCATGCTGCTCGTGCCGGCGCATGATGCCAGCGGTCACACGTGGATGCACCCCGATCAACTGCTGATTCGCACCGTGCGCGAAGGCATTCAGAACCCGCTGGCGCAGTTCCCCATGCCCGCCTTTGGTGAAGCATTTACTGACGAGCAGATCCTCGGAATGATCGCGTATATGCGCCTCTGGTGGACGCCGGAGCAGCGTCAGTATCAGCGGCGCTTGACTTGGCGTTGGACGCAGATGCAGGCCGAGCAGAATTCGAACTAGGACCAGAGGATTAAGACGCACTGGGACGCGAATCGTCGCGTCCCGGTGCGATTGGGCACTGCTTAACGGCGGCTGCCCGTGACCAGAATCGCCTCCGGATTGAGGCGTTCGATGTTCACGGACGTTTTGGCGGGCTGAATGCGCGCCGCATCGTAAATCATCAACGTGCACGGTATCACATCCGCGAAACCAGCGCCTGCTGGCGTATTGAGCCACAGCAGCGGCCGCTGATAGTTATTCTCCTCAAGGTACTTCCCTAGAAGATCGTTGTACAGCGGCTGGAGCGTACTGTTCCCGTGTTCCAGTTTGCGCGCCGTCAGCGCTGGGATGCGCAAGCGTACGACCGTGAGCGTCGTCGACTGGGGCAAGACTTCGAGCTTGGCGCAGCCCGCGCCGAGGCTGATGAGCGGCGGTTCCACAAAAAGCACACGGGGTTTGCGCACGAAGCGCCACGGCAGCGGGCAGGCGTGGTGAAAAGTTTGCCAGCGTAAATCGCTGATGCAGATGAAATCAGTCATGCGTTTTCCTAAATTTGCGTCAGTTCAAGGCCACGAAGCGCAGGTGGGGCAGCGCGGTGCGGCCTTCGATCAACCGCTGGGCGCGCACGAGGTCGCCGTACAACCGCTCAGATACTGCCCCAAGCGATGTGCCGACATCCTCCAGACTATGCAGCACCTCATACTCGGCGCGCAGCGTGACGAGCGTCATGTCGGCGGCGACTGGGGAAAAATCGAGACGCATGTGATTAGCGCGGTGGTTAACGCTCTCCCACGCAAGGCATTCGTTGGGCAGGTGGCACACGATGCGGGCTTCCCAAAGCTCAGGCTCGCCCGCGTAAATGGTGCGCCACAGGAGACGCGTCCATGTGGGGCGCTTGACACTCACGACTCCTTGCATGAAACGTGGAAATTCGGGATAACGCGTCCAGTGGTGGTAGGTTACGCTGACGGGGGCGTTCACATACAGTGCGTGATCAATCACTAACATCATCAAAGCCTCGTAATTCAATGTGTAATGTTTTGGCGACAGTGAAGGTCGCACTTACTACATTACATTTAGTATAAACCCCACTCCTGAACAGCACGATTAGACGTCAGGTGCATTTTCGCGTAACCACCTGACCCATGTACAAAACTTAACGCTGAAATTAATATTGATATGAGTCGAGTTGTTACAAATGATATTAAGGGTGAATTGGAATGCGTGATCTGATCTGTATCAGCCATTTGCGCTGGGATTTCGTCTGGCAGCGGCCGCAGCATCTGCTGTCGCGGCTGGCGCGGAATGCCCGCGTCTTGTTCGTTGAAGAACCCATCACGGTAGAAGGGGAAGGGCAGCCGCTGCTGGAAATCTTGCCCGGTCAGAAGACCGCTAATGTGACGGTCGCGCGCCTCGTCCAGCCTGTCCCTAACCACCGCTGGATCGGTCACGGTGATCCGCTCACCGCGCAGACGTACTGCGAACGTTTACTGGATTATCTCGATCGGCAGGGCATCAAGCGCCCGCTGTTGTGGTTGTACACACCGATGGCGTCGGATTTCGTCGACGTGCTGCCGCACAAGCTGCTGATTTACGACGTAATGGATCAGCTTGCCGCCTTTAAAGGCGCGCCTGCCGAACTCAAGGAACGCGAGCGCTCGCTGCTCTCCCGCGCTGATGTGGTGTTCACGGGTGGGGTGAGCCTGTATCGCGACAAACTTGTGCATAACCCTAACACGCACTTACTGCCGAGCGGCGTGGAGATTGAGCACTTTGCGCGCGCCGCGCGCCGGGAGCAGTTCGACTGCCCGCCGGAACTCGCGCAGCTCACCGGACCGATCCTCGGCTACTTTGGCGTGATCGATGAACGCATGGATCTGCCGCTGATCGCGCAGGTCGCGGCGGCGCACCCTGAATGGAACATCGCACTGGTCGGGCCAGTCGCCAAAATCGACTACGCTGATCTGCCGCAGGCGGCGAACATTCACTATTTCGGCATGCGCAGCTATGACCAGCTGCCCGCCTACCTCGCGTATTTTGATGTCGCGCTCGTCCCGTTCGCCATGAACGAAGCGACGCGCTTCCTCAGCCCGACCAAGACGCTCGAATACATGGCGGCGCACAAGCCGATTGTATCCACGCCGATTCACGACGTGATCGAGCTGTACGGGGATGTTGTCGCCATCGGCTACACGCCGGATGAGTTCGTTCAGCACTGTGAACAGGCGCTCATCTCCAAGAACTACAACCGTGTGCGTGCTGAAGAACTGCTCACGCAGCATACCTGGGACGGAATCGCGCGGCAAATTCAGCGCTTGATTGACCGCAAGCTGGTGCTTGACGAGGTGCAGCAGGTCGAGCAGCGCCAGCCCAAACCGACCGCGCAGATTTCCTGAAAGGAACACACCATGAACGTAAACGGACATCCCGAACAGAAAATTGTCATCCTCGGAGCGGGGCCAACCGGGTTAGGCGCGGCCTATCGTCTGCAGGAATTAGGTTACCGCAACTGGGCAATTTACGAACGCAACAACTACATCGGCGGCTTGGCGACTTCGTTCGTCGACAGCGCGGGCTTCACCTACGATATTGGCGGCCACGTCATGTTCTCGCACTACAAATACTTCGACGATCTGGTCGATAAGCTGCTCGGCGATAACTACACCGAAATCATGCGTGAAGCGTGGGTGTGGATGATGGATCGCTTCGTGCCGTACCCGTTCCAGAACAACATCAGCTATTTGCCGCGCGAAGTCGTGCTCGAATGCCTGCTCGGTCTGGTTGAAGCTGGCAAACACCCGGAGGCCGTCAACGAAGCGCAGACGTTTGACCAACTGATCGACGCGCAGTTTGGCAAAGGCATCGCCAAGTACTTCATGAAGCCATATAACTTCAAGGTGTGGGCGCATCCGGTGACACACATGAGCCGCGACTGGCTCGGCGAACGAGTCGCCATGCCGAACCTTGAACGCATTCTCAAAAATGTGCTGTTGGAATCGGCAGACAAAGGTTGGGGACCGAACAACAAGTTCAAATACCCACTCTATGGCGGCACTGGCGGTCTCTACACGCCGTTTGAGAAGTACATCAAGGACAACCTGCATTTGAACAAGTCGGCGGTCGCGGTTGACCAGCACGCGAAGACGGTCACGTTCAGCGATGGCGAGGTCGTGGAATACGATTTGCTGCTGACAACCATGCCGCTCGATCTACTGGTCGGACGGCTGAAAGACGCACCGGAAACCGTCAAAATGGCGACTCGCGGGCTGCATCATTCCAGCGGCCTGATCGTCGGCGTGGGTGTGGCGCGGCCAACCCCGAGCGAGAAATGCTGGTTGTACTTTCCCGAAGAGAATGCGCCGTTCTATCGGGTGACCTATCTCTCGAACTATTCGCCGTACATCACGCCGGACCCGAATCACTTCCTGCTGCTCACGGAGACGAGCCGCAGCGAGCACAAGCCAGAAGATAAGGCGACCATCATCGACCGCGTGGTCGAAGGGCTGATCAACACCAAGCTGCTGGAACCCACCGACCTCGACCGCATCTCCAGCACGTACCTGATCGACGTGGACTACAGCTACCCCGTGCCGACCGTGGATCGGAATGGCGCGCTGGCGACGATTCAGCCGTATCTGCGCGAACACGGCATCTACAGCCGCGGACGCTTCGGCGCGTGGTGCTATGAGATCGGCAACATGGATCATTCGGTTATGCAGGGCGTTGAACTGGTCAATGAGTGGCTGCTCGGTGAAGCTGAAGTCACGTGGAAGGACTTTGCTGGGAGCGCGCCGCTGGTGCTCGATAGCGCCTTCGTTGGGCGGGCGAGTAGTGGACTCATTCGTGCAGGTGAAAAGCCGCTCAATGTGCCGCAGGTCAAGCGTAATCTCGCCGCGGCAGCCGTCGATCAAGCCGGGAATGTGGCGTAAGTGGTGGTGGGGCAGGGACGAGCTCTGCCCCGTTTATTTCCTGAAGTTTCGGTAACGCAATGATGTAATGTGGTCCGAAATAACCCAAAAGGCCCATAGCGCGAACAAGTATTACGTTTTACATTATACGTAATGTGCTTTGAAAGGAATGGTGAGGAAGATGACCGATCATCACGCGCTGGCGCGTAAATTGACCCGCCTTGTCCGCACGTACAGCCCGAATGCGGCCGCTGAGATTGAAAAGATCCACGATCAATATGACGCGCGCGCCGCTTACTTCGCCGCGTTCGCCATTGAACGTTTCCGCGAGGAGAGCGAACGCCTCGCGACGGCGGGTCGAATCCCGAGTCGCGTCAAATACGGGCACTACATGAAAGACTACCCCGAAGCGCTCCCGTCCTTTGAACGGGCGCTCGAACGTTTTTTGGTCGATAAGGAAGTCGGGAATTACGGCAAGCCGAAAGTGGTGGCACGCTTCGGCTGATTTAACCAACTTATCCAGTTCCGGCGCGTGACAGGAAACCGCCTATCCCTTTTTGCGCGAATATCCGCATAATAGGACAGGTTGTTTCCTTCATCACGGAGCTATTGTGGCGCGTAAGTCCATTCTGATCCTGCTGCTCGTTCTGCTCTTCACTCATATCGCTGCTGCCCAAAACGCTTTTCCGGTCATGACGGCGTTTCAGGACGCGATCCTCTATGCTGGCCCCGGTGACAGTCATGTGCAGATCCGGTGGCTGCCCGCAGGCGTGCCGGTCGAAGCGCGGGAGCGCAATTCGATTGGCAACTGGTTGTTCGTTTCGACCCCCGATGACGGGATCAGCGGGTGGGTACCCACGGGCTACCTCAATGCGAATCCTGACCTTCACCTGAGCGAAATCCCAATCAATTCGGACATACCCGACGGCGACCCGGCGAATGTCGAACTGCCCTCATTAGCCGCGCTGTACGCTGCGCCGATCATCAGCCCGATCAGTGAGGCGATGATCGAGGTCTTCGAACGTGGGCAGGAGCTGGGCAATCGCGCGAATGTGATCACCAAAGTCGGCGACAGCCTCACTGCTGATCCTATGTACCTGACTGTTATGAGTCAGGAAGCCGTGGTGCTCGGCCCGTATGACTACCTCGAAGATACCGTCAACTACTACAGCGAGTCGACCGCGCTGGCGAGCACTGCCGCGAAGATCGGCATGGCGACGTACACCGTGTTTGACCCCATGTGGGCGGACGCAGAGTTATGCAACTCCGGCGAGTCGCCGCTGGAATGCGACTACCGGCGCAAGATGCCGAGTATTGCTTTCATCATGTTTGGTCCCAATGATGTGCTGCACAATAATCCCGACGAGTACGCGGAGAACCTGCGCGCCATTTTGGATTTCACGCTCGAACGCGGCATCATCCCCGTATTGTCGACCTTCAGCTACAGCCCGGACAACGAATACTGGTTGCAAGCGGTCGCCTTGAATCAGGTGGTGATTGATGTGGCGACGGAGTACGAAGTGCCGCTCATCAACCTGTGGGCGGCGGCGCGTCCGCTTGATAACTATGGGCTGGAAACGACCGACGGTATGCACATGAATCGCAGCGGTTTCACCTATCTGAAATATGACAGCGGGCATGAGTCATGGTATGGTTTGTCCCTGCGTAATCTGCTCAGCCTAAAAATGCTGGACGACCTTCGTCTGGCGCTCAATTCTGACGAACCCGGAGCTTGATGCATATAATGAAGCGAATTGGACTCCTCCTCCTCTTGTTGGTGCTGGCTGCCTGCGGCGGTGGCGCGAGCGGCGGCGACCCGGCTGATGTGGTCGAGCGGTATCTGACGGCGAAAGTCGCGGGTGATGGTGACGCGCTGCGTCCGCTGTTGTGCAGCCCGATGGAAGCGCTGTTCAGCCGTGAAGTCAACTCGTTCTCGACCGTCGAAGGCGCGCGCGTCGAAAACATGGAGTGCACGCGGCAGGGCGACAGTGATGTCGTCACCTGCACGGGCGAAATCGTCGCGACCTACGGCACGGAGACGAACCGCTTCCCGCTCGCATCCTACCGTGTGGTGCAGGAGGACGGCGAATGGAAGTGGTGCGGCGAGTCCGGCTGATGAGCGACCCGACGCCCGAACCGCTGCTCTCCGCTTCCGGGGAGCAGCGCCCGACCATCATCCAGCGCATCTTCTCGCGCGAAAACCTGATGGCTCTCGGCTTGTGCCTGCTGATCATCCTCTTGATCATCGTCACGACCGACAGCGCGCCGCAGTGGATTTATCAAGGCTTCTAGCTTGTGACGCTCGATCTCCCAGTCATCCTCCTGTTCATCGTTGGCGCATTCGTGTACAGTCTTCTTCCGTCCAAGTGGCGGGGCTGGCTGATTCTCAGCGTCAGCGTGATCGGTGTGTACGTGTTTCAGCCGTTTTTGCCGATCCGCTTCAGCGATTTCATTCTGCCGACGCTCACGCTGGTGCTCGTGTTGGCGGGGTGGTGGTTCAGCCGTCCGAAAGGCGATCCCGTCACCCGCGAGGACAAGGTCACGCTGGCGGTGATTGTCGCGCTGATCATCGGCCTGTCGCTCATGCGCTTTGTCGACGAAAGCCTGCGCATCACGCCCTCGCGCCCGCCCGATCCGCTCATGGTGGTCGTCGGGTTAGTGGTCGCCGGATTGATCATCGTCGGCGGGCGGCGCTTCTTGCCGATCACCGCACTGATCGGGTTGATCGTTGCGCTGTTTGTGCTGTGGAAAGCCGAACCATTGGCCGCCGCCATCAGCGGCGCATGGCGTGGCGCGACCGGGCAGGATGTGGCACTCGCCTCGGCCTTCGATCTCAACTGGCTCGGCTTTTCGTACATCGCCTTCCGCTTGATCCACACGCTGCGTGACCGCCAGTCGGGGATTTTGCCCGCGCTCGGTTTGCGCGAATACGCGAGCTACGTTCTGTTCTTTCCGGCCTTCGTCGCCGGGCCGATTGATCGTGCTGAGCGCTTCGTCACGGATTACCGCGCGCTGCCGACGCTGCGCGGCCTCGACGCGAACCGCTTTGCCGATGGCCTCAGCCGAATTGCCATGGGCGTGTTCAAAAAGTTCGTGATTGCTGACAGCCTCGCGTTGGGGATGTCGCTCAACACGACCATCGCCGACCAAATCACGAGTGCGCCGCTGTTTGCGCTGTTCCTGTACGGCTACGCGCTGCGCCTCTTCTTCGACTTCAGCGGCTACAGCGATATCGCGATTGGTATCGGCATCCTGTTCGGCATCCGCCTGCCCGAAAACTTCAACCGCCCGTACCTCAAAACTAACCTCACCGCCTTCTGGCAAAGCTGGCACGCGACGCTCAGCGCGTGGGCACGCGCCTATGTCTTTTCGCCGCTCTCCCGCGCCATGATCAAACGCAAGTGGAACGCCGTGCTCAACGTGCTGATCGCGCAGTTGGCGACGATGATCGTCATCGGCTTGTGGCACGGCATCACATGGAACTTTCTGCTGTGGGGCGTGTGGCACGGCTTCGGGTTGTTCGTGCACAAGCGGTGGAGCGACCGCACCCGCGTGTGGTATCGCGGCCCCGCGGACAAGCCCGCGCAGAAACGGGCATGGACGGCGTTTTCGTGGTTCGTCACCTTCCATTATGTGGTGATTGGCTGGCTATGGTTCGTGCTGCCGCTCGACCAGGCGGCGCGCATTCTGTTTGGAGGTGCGCGATGACATGGAGCAAACTGATCCGCATCGCGGTCAAGACGGCGATCTTCTTCGTGCTGTGCAATCTTGTCTACGCCCTGGTTAGCCCGCTCGATGCGTTGGGGCGCGTTTCCGTCTATAACACGCTCATCCCCGGTCGGGCCCGCTTGCCCTACGGCGAAAACCCGACAGAGTCGTACAACCTCAGCCTGACTAACATCCCGGCGATGTTCGCGTCGCACGAGATCAGCCGCCCGAAAGCCGCGGACGAATTTCGTGTCGTCGTCATCGGCGACTCAGGGACATGGGGGTGGCTGCTGGAAAGCGATCAGACGGTGGCGGCGCAGTTGGAGGCGCTCGGCTACACGAGCGATGATGGGCGCCGCGTGGAAGTCTACAACCTCGGTTATCCGGGCATGGCGCTGGCGAAAGATTTGCTCATGCTGCATCAAGTCATGGAGTATCAACCCGACGCAGTGATCTGGTTGGTGACGGCGCAGTCGTTTCCAATTGAGCAGCAAATCGAATTGCCTGTCGTGCAAAAGAACCGCTTTCCTATAGCATTAGCGACCAATGCTCAGTACTCAGAAGCGCCGCGTCTGGAATCCGACCCACCGTCATTTAGCCTCTCTGACCCGCGCTTTGACACTCCTGATTTGACTCTTCTTGGGCAGCGGCGCGAGCTTGCCGATTGGCTGCGCTTGCAGTTGTACAGCTTCGCGTGGGCGGCGACATGCATTGATCAGGCGCTGCTGGAGGAGATCACGCTGCGCCAATCCGACTTCGAGGCGGACTATTCATGGTTTGGACACGCGCAAGAAGAACCGCTGGACGATCTGGCGTTTGACGTGCTGCAAGATGGTCTACGCTGGACGGAAGGCGTGCCCCTGCTGTTTGTCAACGAGCCGATCTACATCAGCAGCGGGCAGAACAGCGACATTCGCTACAACAGCTTCTATCCCCGATGGGCGTACGATCAATATCGCGACCTGCTCAGCGAGCAGATGCAGGGGCAGAACTATCTCGATGTGTGGGATCTTATCCCGCCGGATGAATTCACCGATACACCCGTGCACCTCACGCCGGAGGGGACGCGGTTGCTCGCCGAACGGATCGGCGCCGAATTGGAATCGTTAGGGTGGGTGAGACGATAGAAATGCGGTATTCGAAATTTGATCAACCCCTCACCCCCACCCCTCTCCCACACAAGCGGGGAGAGGGGCGAACGGCGGAAACATCTTGCTCCCCTCCCTGAATTCGGGGAGGGGTTGGGGGTGGGGTCTGCTTCTGATGTTATGCCTCCTCGTACTGGCGGTGACCGGGGTTTCCGCGCAGGACGACATCGCCACGATGGAGCAACGTCTGCTGGAGACGCCGATCCTCGTCAACCTTGATTCGCCGCGCCTCGTGGAGATCTTCGCAGCGGGGCAGGCGCTCGGTAACCGCGCCAACGTGTTCACGACGATTGGCGACAGCAACACCACCAATGGTGACTTTTTGCAGTCGCTCGGTCTGGAGAACGGCGATCTATGTGCTTGGGGTGAATACGACGACCTGCGCCCGTCGGTTGACTTCTTCTCAGTGTCGCCGGATGGCCTGAGTGCGAACTCGTTCACGCATGCTGGGTCGAGTATCGCCGCCTTTCGCGGGTTCACCAGCGCCGCCGTGCTTGATCCGTTCTGGGCGACCAATCCGGTGTGCGAGGGCGGCGAGTCGCCACTGACGTGTGAATATCGCGTGTCGCGTCCGAGCGTCGCCGTGATGATGCTCGGTGGCCGCGATGTGCTGGCGTTCACGGCGGACGATTATCGCGCGTCGGTGGAGCAGATCGTGCAGCAGTCCATCGCTAGTGGGGTGATCCCGGTGCTGACGACCTTTGTTGTGCTGCCCGAGCGCACCGACGTATATCCGCTTTCGCTGGAAATGAACATGGCGCTGCTCGACATTGCGGAAGCCGAGCAGATTCCGCTGATCAATCTGTGGGCGGCAGCTTACCCACTCCCTGATCATGGCATCGGCCCAGATCGCTCACACCTCAAGGCGCGGGTGGGCGATTATTGCAATTTCGCCGGGGCAGAACAGGAACTCGGCGGGACGCTGCGCACGCTGCTCACCCTGCAAGCACTGGATGCGCTGCGTGTCAATGTGCTCAATGTCACTGATGATTAACTCCGTTTTGTGACACTTGTCACAATCGAAGGGGAGGTATGGCCGTGCCGTGCCGCCTGAAGTAGCTCTACACTGATAGTCAGGGAGAAATCCTCCCTGATTTAATCGGAGCTACATAAGGAGAAACACGATGCCCGCAGCGGCGAAGTCTCCCCCGTCAGAAGACAAGCGCTGGCGAATAGTCACGGGGACGATGCGTCGGTATGGGTTCTCACCGGATGCGCTCATCGAGACACTGCATACGGTTCAGGAATCATTTGGTTATTTAGATGAAGACGCACTTCAGTTCGTAGCAGAAAATCTGCACGTCCCCCCCAGCCGCGTATATGGCGTGGCGACCTTCTACAATTTCTTCAATCTTAAACCTCAAGGCGAACATCACTGTGTAGTCTGCATGGGTACTGCCTGCTACATCAAAGGCGCGCCGGCCATTCTTGAACGCTTACATCACGATTTTGATATTGCGCCCGGCGAAACGACGCCGGACAACCGGGTCTCGCTCACTATCGCTCGCTGCTTGGGCGCGTGCGGGCTGGCCCCAGCTGCGACCCTGGATGGCGAAGTCGCGGGCAAGCTAGATCCCAACACCGCCGTCGCGAAAGTGGAGGCTGTGCTCAAATGATTGCTGAAGAACTCAATCGCATTGCCGCCCTCGAACAAGAAGAACGCTCGAAGTACCGCCATCGCATGTTTGTCTGTATGGGGACAGCGTGCATGGCCTCACACAGTGACGGCATCAAGGCGGCACTCGAAGAAGAACTCGCCAAGATGGGGATGGAGCACGACTGTGCGGTCTGCCCCGGCGGGTGCAAAGGCTTATGTGCCGCTGGTCCGATGGTGAGCATTGATCCGGACAATCGCCTGTATCAGTCCGTGACCGCGGGAGATGCGGCGGAAATTGTCGCCAGCCTGGACCGCGAACCGGTGGAACGGCTGGCGTATCCGGTCGAAAGTCCATTCTTCACGCGGCAAACGCGTATCGTTTTGAGCTATGGCGGCAAGCTCAACCCTGACGAAATCGACGATTACATCGCCGAGGGTGGCTACGAAGCCGCGCTCAAGGCGCTCACTGAAATGACGCCCGCCGAGGTGGTCGAGCAGATCACGCGGAGCGGCCTGCGCGGTCGCGGCGGCGCGGGCTATCCCACGGGCTTGAAGTGGAGCACGGTTGCCAAAGCGCAGGGCGCACACAAGTATGTCATCTGCAACGGTGACGAAGGCGACCCCGGCGCGTTCATGGATCGCAGCGTCATGGAGGCGTCACCGCATCGCGTCATCGAAGGCATGATCATCGCGGCGTTTGCGGTTGGCGCGGATCGCGGCTATCTGTACGTCCGCGCGGAGTATCCGCTGGCGGTCAAGCGGCTGAAGCAGGCGATTCGGCAAGCGCAGAAGCAGGGCTTGCTCGGCTCGAACATCTGCGGCACGCCGTTCAGCTTCGATCTCGATGTCCGTTTAGGCGCAGGGGCCTTCGTGTGCGGTGAAGAGACCGCGCTCATGGCCTCGATTGAGGGCAAGCGCGGCCAACCGCGTCCCCGTCCGCCGTATCCCGCTGAGGCGGGGTTGTGGGGCTACCCGACGCTCATCAACAACGTGGAGACCTTCGCCAACATCGCGCCAATTGTCAACAATGGCGCGGACTGGTTCGCTGGGATTGGTACGGAAAAGAGTAAGGGGACGAAAGTCTTCGCGCTCAGCGGTGCAATTGAACACACTGGTTTGATCGAAGTGCCGATGGGCATCACCCTGCGCGAAATCGTGTTCGAAATCGGCGGCGGCATCCCCAACGGGCGCAAGTTCAAAGCCGTGCAGACGGGTGGCCCGTCCGGCGGCTGCATCCCCGAACAGTATCTCGACATGCCCGTCGACTACGAGTCGCTCAACAGTATCGGCTCGATCATGGGATCGGGCGGCATGATCATCATGGACGAGACCTCGTGCATGGTCGATGTGGCGAAGTACTTCATGGACTTCTGCATGAACGAATCGTGTGGCAAATGCATCCCGTGCCGGGTGGGTACGGCGCAGATGTCGCACATCCTCGACAAGATTACGCGGGGCGAAGCCGATCTCGACGATCTCGCCACGCTGGAGCGCCTGTGTGAAATGGTCAAGGCGACCAGCCTGTGCGGTCTCGGTCAAAGCGCGCCGAACCCGGTGCAAAGCACGCTCCGCTATTTCCGCGATGAGTATCTGGCGCACATCGTCCATCATGAATGCCCGGCGGGCGTGTGCAAGATGGGGGTGCCGACATGAGGCGCGTATTCACCCTAAAAATCGATGACCGCGATGTCAGCGGTAACGAAGAACAGTCCGTGCTCGCGGTTGCGCGCGAGAACAACATCTTCATCCCAACATTGTGCCACGTCGAAGGCTTAACCGCGATCGGCGCGTGCCGTCTGTGTCTGGTCGAAGTGCAGGGCATCGCCAAAATGCTGCCCGCGTGTACTACGATGGTGCGTGAAGGGATGGTCGTCCACACCACCAGCCCGCGCTTGCAGGAATACCGCAAGATGATCATCGAAATGCTGTTCACCGAGGGCAATCACATTTGCTCGGTGTGCGTGACGAATGGTCACTGTGAACTGCAAAACCTCGCCGTGAAGCTCGGCGTGGATCACATCCGTTTGCCGTACCTCAACCCGGTCCGCGAAGTCGATGCCTCGCATGAACGCTATGCCTTTGACTCCAACCGCTGTATTCTGTGCACGCGCTGCGTGCGTGTGTGCGAAGAGTACGAAGGCGCGCAGACGTGGGGCGTCAAGGGACGCGGCATCGACTCCGAGGTCATTACCGACCTCGATCAGCCGTGGGGCGACTCGCAGACGTGCACCAGCTGTGGCAAATGTGTGCAGGTGTGCCCGACGGGCGCGCTGTTCCTCAAAGGCAAGTCGGTGACGGAAATGGTCAAGCATCGTGAATTCCTGCCGTATCTGGCGACGATGCGAAAGGTGGGGAAGAATGGCCACGGCTAAAGTACGGGTCGCAACGGTATGGCTGGATGGCTGTTCCGGTTGTCACATGTCATTTCTCGATATCGATCACCGCCTGCTGGATATCGCGGATCGCATCGAACTGGTCTACAGCCCGCTGGTTGATCTCAAGACCTTCCCGCCGGATGTGGATGTGACGCTGGTTGAAGGTGCGATCAGCAGCGACGACGACCTCGAAAAGATCAAGCATGTACGCGCGCGGACGAAGATCCTCGTCGCGTTGGGCGACTGCAGCGTAACGGGGAATGTGCCGTCGATGCGCAACCCGATCAAGGTGCAGGACGTGCTGACGCGGGCGTACCTTGACCCTGATCTGACGAATCCCGGTGTGCCGACGCAGGTCGTGCCGCATTTGCTGCCTTACGTCCGCCCGATTCACACGGCGGTTAAGGTCGATATATTTATCCCCGGCTGCCCGCCGCATGCCGATACGATTTTCTACGTGGTGGCCGAACTGCTCGAAGGGCGGCTGCCTGACTTGAGCGCCAAGACGAGATTTGGGGCGTAACGATGTCACAACGCATAGTCATTGATCCCGTGACGCGCATTGAGGGTCACGGCAAAATCACCATTTATCTCAATGAAATGGGCGACGTCGAAGACGCGCAGTTCCACGTCACGCAGTTCCGCGGCTTTGAGAAGTTCGTCGAAGGGCGTCCGTTCCACGAGATGCCGTCACTCATGGCGCGCATCTGCGGCATTTGCCCGGTCAGCCATCTCGTCGCATCGGCGAAGGCCTGCGACGAATTGATGGCCGTCACCATCCCGCGCGTCGCGAAGGATTTGCGCCGTGTCATGAACATGGCGCAGATTGCGCAGTCGCACGCGCTCAGCTTCTTCTACCTTACCGCGCCCGATCTACTGCTCGGTATGGACGCGGACCCGGCGCAGCGCAACTTGTTTGGCATGGCGCAGGTCAACCCGGCGCTGGCGCGCGATGGCGTCAGCTTGCGGCAGACTGGCCAGCAGATTATCGAATTGCTCGGCGGTAAACGCATTCACCCGGCGTGGATCGTGCCCGGTGGCGTCAGCGAACCACTCACCGAAGAGAAGCGCGACAAGATTCTCACGATGATCCCGTCCGCGATTGATGCGACCGAACGCGCGCTGGATTGGTTCAAGGAGATCGTCGTTCACTTCGAACGCGAGATCAACTTCTTCGCCAATTTCGCCACGCTGTACGTCGGCACGGTGATGGATGGCAACTTCGCGCTCTATGATGGCGATCTGCGCATCGTCGATGCCGATGGCAATCGCATCGCCGATGGTCTCGATCCGCGTAAGTATGACGAGTACATTGGGGAAGCGGTCGAACCACATTCGTTCCTCAAGTCGCCGTACTACAAGCCGCTCGGCTACCCGGATGGCATTTATCGCGTGGGGCCGCTGGCGCGTTTGCATGTTGCGGATCGCCTCGATACGCCCAAGGCGGATGCCGAGTTCCGCGTGTTCCGCAAGGAGCACCGCCAGAGCTCGTTCTATTATCACTACGCCCGCTTGATCGAGATGTTGTACTGCTTCGAAAAGATTGAAATCATCCTGAACAAGCCGGATATTCTGAGCAAGCACGTGCGCGCTTTCGCCGAACCGAACAGCTATCGGGGTGTCGGCGTGAGCGAAGCGCCGCGTGGCACGCTCATGCACGACTATGAGATCGACGACAACGGCCTGATCACCCGGGCGAACCTGATTATTGCCACCGGACATAATAATCTGGCGATGAACCGCGGCGTGCTGCAAATGGCGCGGCACTTCGTCAAAGGGACGCAGATTCAGGAAGGCATGCTCAACCGCGTTGAGGCGGTCATCCGTGCGTTCGACCCATGTCTGAGCTGCTCCACGCACGCCTATGGGCAAATGCCGCTGGCGGTCGATGTGGTCGCGGCGAACGGCGAAGTCGTGGATTCGGTGGTGCGCGGCTGATGCTGGTGATCGGCTGCGGGAATTGTTTGCGGGGCGACGACGGCGTGGGTGTCGTCGTCGCTCAGCAGTTGAGTGAAGCGGGGTGGGAGGCCATCGCCTGCCACCAGCTGACGTTGGAATTGGCGGAGCCAATCAGCCGGGCGGCTTTCGTTGCCTTTGTCGACGCGTGCGTGGATGTGCCGTATGGCATGGTGCGCACACAAATGGTCGAGCCGCTTGCAGTGTCCGCGAATTTGTGGACGCATCAGGTGGATCCGGCGCTGCTGCTCGCGTTAGCGCGCGATTGGTATGGACAGGCGCCGCCCGCGGTGCTGGTTGGGGTAGGGGGGCAGGCGTTTGAGTTGAGCGAATCGCTCTCCGCGGATATCCAAAACACGCTCCCGACTATATTTAAAATCTTACAGAAATTCAACATTCTCCAGCCTTGACTGTAAGGTAGGCGTTTGATACTATATACATCCCTCGCGCTGAGCGAGACAGCACCTTAACAACAGAACTGTGAAGACGAAGAGATGAGCAAGTCAAACACTGACGGAGAGTTTGATCCTGGCTCAGGATGAACGCTGGCGGCGTGCTTAACACATGCAAGTCGAACGATCGCAAGATAGTGGCGCACGGGTGAGGAACACGTAGCTAACCTGCCTTTGGGTCTGGGATAACGTCGCGAAAGTGACGCTAAGACCGGATAAGCTCCCGGGTTGTAGAGACCAGAGAGAAAAGGGGCAAGACGCCTGAAGAGGGGCTGCGGCGCATCAGCTAGTTGGTGGGGTAAAGGCCTACCAAGGCAACGACGCGTAAGGGGTCTGAGAGGATGATCCCTCACACTGGGACTGAGACACGGCCCAGACTCCTACGGGAGGCAGCAGTGAGGAATATTGCACAATGGGGGCAACCCTGATGCAGCGACGCCGCGTGGGTGATGACGGCCTTCGGGTTGTAAAGCCCTTTTGCCATTGACGAGAACGGACGGTAGATGGCGAATAAGCCTCGGCTAACTACGTGCCAGCAGCCGCGGTAAAACGTAGGAGGCGAGCGTTATCCGGAGTTACTGGGCGTAAAGCGTGCGCAGGCGGTGCCATAAGTCAGGTGTGAAAGGTTCCGGCTCAACCGGGAAAACGCGCTTGAGACTGTGGGACTAGAGTGGGATAGAGGGACGTGGAATTCCGGGTGGAGCGGTGAAATGTGTAGAGATCCGGAGGAACACCAGAGGCGCAAGCGGCGTCCTGGGTCCCAACTGACGCTGAGGCACGAAAGCTTGGGGAGCGAACGGGATTAGAGACCCCGGTAGTCCAAGCCGTAAACGATGCAGACTCGGTGTCCACTCTCGCAAGGGAGGGGGCGCCACAGCTAACGCGATAAGTCTGCCGCCTGGGGAGTACGGTCGCAAGACTAAAACTCAAAGGAATTGACGGGGGGCCCGCACAAGCAGCGGAGCGTGTGGTTTAATTCGAGGCTACACGAAGAACCTTACCCGGGTTTGACATAGGCGTAGTAGCGAGCCGAAAGGTGAGCGACCGCAAGGAGCGTCTACAGGTGCTGCATGGCTGTCGTCAGCTCGTGTCGTGAGATGTTCGGTTAAGTCCGAAAACGAGCGCAACCCCCGGGGTCAGTTACACGTGTCTGGCCCGACTGCCTGCGAGAAGCAGGAGGAAGGTGGGGATGACGTCAAGTCAGCATGGCCTTTATATCCGGGGGCTACACACACGCTACAATGGTCGGTACAGTGGGTTGCGAGACCGCGAGGAGGAGCTAATCCCCAAAGCCGGTCCCAGTTCGGATTGCAGGCTGCAACTCGCCTGCATGAAGCTGGAGTTGCTAGTAACCGCGTATCAGCCACGGCGCGGTGAATACGTTCCCGGGCCTTGTACACACCGCCCGTCACGTCATGGGAGCTGGTCATGCCTGAAGTCGGAGAGCCAACCTTACGGGGGCAACCGCCGAAGGCAGGGCGGGTGACTGGGACGAAGTCGTAACAAGGTAGCTGTACCGGAAGGTGCGGCTGGATCACCTCCTTTCTGAGAAACAACGGGCTGACGCCGAGAGGCAAGGCCCAAAGCAAGACAATGACACGGAACACTCCGGTCAAAACGCGATTTGCTCCACCCTCTTCAATGAAGGATCTCTTCGTCTCACAGTTCTGTTGTTCAGGGCGCGGAAGCGCTCAGAGCGACTGGAAGCACCTTAACAACTTAATAACGCAAATGGGAAACGACGAATCAAGAGCAAGTCTTCGAAAGTAAGCGAGAGTATCCTCTTCTCCGTAACACAGGTTCAAAGCGGATAAGAGCATACGGGGGATGCCTTGGCGTCAAGTGCCGATGAAGGACGTGGTACACTGCGAAAAGCGTGGATGAGGCGTGTGCAGCCGTAATAATCCACGATGTCCGAATGGGGAAACCCGGCAGGCGTGAGCTTGTCACCCCGCGAGGGGAGGGAACCGGGCGAACTGAAACATCTCAGTAGCCCGAGGAAAAGAGAAGGATTCTGCGAGTAGTGGCGAGCGAAAGCGGAAGAGCCCAAACCAGCGCAAGCTGGGGTTGTAGGACCTCTATCAGCAACCGAAACTGAACCGAACGGCTTGGGAAAGCCGACCAGAGGGGGGGTGAGAGTCCCGTAGGTGAAGGGGACGGTTGTGGGGGGTATCCTGAGTACCACAAGGCACGCTAACCTGGTGGGAAGCTGGGACGACCACGTTCCAAGGCTAAATACACTTGACGACCGATAGCGCAAGAGTACAGTGATGGAAAGGTGAAAAGAACCCCGGCGAGGGAGTGAAAGAGATCTGAAACCGTATGCTTACAGACGGTCAGAGGGGGGTAACCCCTGATGGCGTGCCTATTGGAGAATGAGCCCGCGAGTCAATAGCTGTGGCCAGCTTAAGGGAGTGACACCCGGAGGCGAAGCGAAAGCGAGTCTGAATAGGGCGATTAGTGGCAGTTATTGGACACGAAACCAGACGAGCTAACCATGTGCAGGGTGAAAGTCCGGTGACACGGACGGGAGGCCCGAACTCACGTTTATTGCAAAAAACGGGGATGACATGTGGTTAGGGGTGAAATGCCAAACGAGTTTGGAGATAGCTTGTTCTCTCCGAAATAACTTTAGGGTTAGCGTGTGGTGATGACGACCGGAGGTAGAGCACTGAATGGGCTAGGGGCTGTGAGCTTACCGAACCCAATCAAACTGCGAATGCCGGTCGGTGAGCCATGCAGTCGGACGACTGGAGATGAGTTCAGCCGTCGAGAGGGAAAGAACCCAGACCCCGGCTAAGGTCCTGAAGTTGATGCTCAGTGGGAAACGATGTGGTCGTGTTGAGACAGCCAGGAGGTTGGCTTAGAAGCAGCCATCCTTGAAAGAGTGCGTAACAGCTCACTGGTCGAACGCGACTGCGCGGAAAATGGAACGGGGCTGTAAGCATGACACCGAAACCAGGGACTTGCGCAAGCAAGTGGTAGGAGACGTCCCCACAGCGGTGAAGTCGCACGGGCAACGTGCGGTGGAGTGGTGGGGAGTGAGAATGCGGGCATGAGTAGCGAGAACGTTGTGAGAACCAACGTCGCCGGTAGTCTAAGGTTTCCGACGGAAGGTCAGTCCACGTCGGGTGAGTCGAGCCTAAGCCGAGGCTGGAAAGCGTAGGCGATGGACAGCAGGTCAAAATTCCTGCACCAGTATGTGGAGCGAAGCAGCACATCGCTTGAAGGTAGCCGTTAGCGGGTGGATGTTAACGGATGCTGGAGAGGGGTCAAGAAAAGACTGCGGAGCGGTGAAGCATACTGACCGTACCCCAAACCGACACAGGTAGACGAGTAGAGGATACTAAGGCGAACGGGAGAACCTCTGTTAAGGAACTCGGCAAAATAGCCCTGTAACTTCGGGAGAAAGGGCGCCCCTGCAAGGGGGTCGCAGTGAAAGGGCTCTACCGACTGTTTACCAAAAACACAGGTCTGTGCTAACGCGCAAGCGGACGTATACGGGCTGACGCCTGCCCAGTGCCGGAAGGTTAAGAGGAGCGGTGCAAGCTGCGAATTGAAGCCCCGGTGAACGGCGGCCGTAACTATAACGGTCCTAAGGTAGCGAAATTCCTTGTCGGGTAAGTTCCGACCCGCACGAAAGGCGTAACGAGTGGAGCGCTGTCTCAACAGGGGACCCGGCGAAATTGAAGTACGTGTGAAGATGCGCGTGACCCGCAGCAGGACAAAAAGACCCCGTGGAGCTTTACTGTAGCCTGTCATTGCGTTAGGACTGCGTCTGTGTAGGATAGCTGGGAGACGGAGAAGTTGGGTCGCTAGGCTCGGTGGACTCAACGGTGAAATACCAGCCTGACGTGGTTTTGACCCTAACCCTTCGGGGGACAGTGGCAGGTGGGCAGTTTGACTGGGGCGGTCGCCTCCTAAAAGGTAACGGAGGCGTTCAAAGGTTGGCTCAGGCTGAATGGAAACCAGCCAGTGAGTGCAAAGGCACAAGCCAGCTTGACTGCGAGGCCAACGCGCCGAGCAGAGACGAAAGTCGGACTTAGTGATCCTACGACTCCGAGTGGAAGGGTCGTAGCTTACCGGATAAAAGCTACCCCGGGGATAACAGGCTAGTCTTGTCCAAGAGTTCACATCGACGACAAGGCTCGGCACCTCGATGTCGGCTCATCGCATCCTGGGGCTGGATAAGGTCCCAAGGGTTGGGCTGTTCGCCCATTAAAGCGGTACGTGAGCTGGGTTCAGACCGTCGTGAGACAGGTCGGTCTCTATCCGCTGTGGGCGTCGGGAGTTTGAGAGGATCTGCCCCTAGTACGAGAGGACCGGGGTGGACGGAGCGCTTGTGTGTCGGTTGTCGTGCCAACGGCACAGCCGAGTAGCAATCTCCGGAGCAGATAACCGCTGAAAGCATCTAAGTGGGAAACTGACCTCAAGATGAGACTCCCCATCGCGAAAGCGAGTAAGACCCCAGGTAGACGACCTGGTTGATAGGCGGGAGGTGGAAGCGCAGTAATGTGTGGAGCTGACCCGTACTAATGGTCGAGGGCTTTGAGTTCTGTGTTGCGGGGAAGAGAATACTCTGGCTGAGCTGGAGAAGCTGCGAATGATGAAGTCGAAACCCAGACAGCGCGATTGACCCTTCAAACGAGGGGGAGAGCGTGCTAGAATACGCGTTATTGAGTGAACAACAACTTGTGAATGAACGAGAAGTGTGTGTGTTGGTGGTTTGAGCGGTGAGGGTCCACCCGGCTCCATCCCGAACCCGGCAGTTAAGCTCACCAGCGCCGATGGTACTGCAAGGGCGACCTTGTGGGAGAGTAGGTCACTGCCAACCCACCCTTCTCGTTTTTCTATTCCCAAACTGACATGACCCGACGAACGGATAGCCAACAGCGTCCGTTTTTGATTCCCCTCTCCTTCAGAGCTTTGCTTCTTCCCAACAAATAAAGGACGCGGCACGCCGCGCCCTTCCAAGCAACTGCTAAAAGGGCAGGAGCTGTTTCCTGCTCAGAACTTCGCTACTGCGCGTTGAGCGCAACGTCGTCGATATGCCACTGGTTGACCGCTCCGGCATCAGTTGTGCCTTGCTGCCACAGGAAGCGGACATTCACGCGGGGCTGACCAGCGAAAGCGGACAGATCTATCCCAACGGTTGTCCATGCATCTGACGGCGTGACCGTTGTGATCTGCTGCCAGTTGACTCCATCGACAGACGCTTCGATCCAACCGAGCGAGTTAGGCGCTTGCAGCCACGACTGGAAGGTCAGCGTCGGGCGCGAGGCTGCCGTAAAATCAAACGGGATGAGCCATGTGAGCGTATCCGAGCTGTTATCCGGCGTAATCGTCTGCCAGAAGTAGCCGATGGCTGCATTCGCGTCGTCGTGGACGAGCTGCCAGCCGCCCGCCGTCATCCAGTTCGATGTCCCTGCCTCCATATGATCTGCGCCCAACGCCCCTGAAGCCACTGGAGCAATCGGCGCGGCTGGGACGACAGGTTCGACAGGCGCGAGCGTTGGCGCGGCTGTCGGCACGATAGCCGCTGGGTCGACTGGCAAACTGGTAGCCACGACGGGCGCTGGCTGCTGCACGGACGCGCCAATCACGATAGCATCGATGATGATGTGTGCGCCGTTGACCGGCAGAACCCGCAGCGTGTGAATGCTCGGCGTCAGGCCATCTAGACTCAGCGCCAAACCAAACGTATCTGTCGCGCTGTTCGTATTGACTTGCTGGACGATTTGCCCGTCAATTTCGAGCGCTAATTCGCCCGTGCCGCTGTTGCCCGCGTACACCACACTGATCGCGCTACCTTCAAAGACCACTGTGAGGCTGTCATCTGTGCTGCTGCTCATCAGCGCGGTCCCGCCGCTGAAGCTGCCGCTACTCGCCAGCGACCAGCCCGCCGTCTTGATCACCGACGCGTGATCGGATTCGTAGTCCCCGCCGTCAAACTGAGCGGAGCGACCACGGCGACCGGGAGATTTGTATCAGCAGTTGGCAGAACTTCCACCGACTGCGCGGCCAAAGCGTGCCCCTGCGGCTGATTCTCGCTGCCCGCGACCAACGGTTGAGCGGCAGCGGTCCCGCCACTGAGCACAAGCGGCACAATCGCATCAATCGCCACAGCGCTGCTGGCGGGGAGAATGCGTAGTGTGTGCGGCGCGTTCGCCAGCCCATCGATGCGCGCCCGGGCGTTGAAATACACCTCTCCATCGGCGGCGGTCGTCGTGACGGTGCGCACCACCTGCCCGTCGATTTCAATATTGAACGTGCCAAACGATCCGCTCACATACACGACTTCTACACCGACACCGGCAAAGGTCGCGGTCAGGTTATCGTTCGCCCGGGTATTGATAACATAGCTGCTGCCGCTGGCGTTGGCTGCGCTCACGCTGACCCAGCCGACCGACCGAATGACACTCGGGTTATCGGACTCTAGGATCGTGCCGACCTGCGGCGTTCCGGGGGTGGTGGTCGGCGGAATGACGGTGGGCGGGACGAGCGTGGGCAGGCTGGTGGGGACGGCGGTCGTGGGATCAGCGTGGGCGTGTTGGTCGGGACCACTGTTGTTGGGAACGCGCGTGGCGTATTTGTGGGAATGGCTGTGGTTGGCTGGCGTGTGGGCGTGTTGGTCGGAACTGCCGTAGGCGGCGTCGGCCCAGTGACGGACTGACCATGAACGCCGGCGGCTAGATTCTGGGTGACTTCCGCCTGTGTCAGCGCGCGGTTGTACAGCGCGATGAGGTGCACTTCGCCAAACCACGATGCACTGCCGCTCAACTCGTTGCCAATATTGAGGTAGAGTACGGTGTTCCAGTTGTCGAGCGTCCCTGCGAGCGTCGCTGTCGACTGCACCACACCGTTGACATACAGGTTCGTGACTCCGTCGGCGCTGTGCGTGATGACGATGTGCTGAAGGCTCGCGGCGGCCGTATTCGTCGGCGCCATAAACTGTGTGCCGTTGCCATCCGTGCCTGTGCTTGTCCGCATGCGGCCTTCATACTGCGTGCCGAACTGCGCCAGCGAGAGGTTGCGCCGCGCCGTGTCGTTGGACATCGAGAAGATGCGTGCCCCGTTCATGCTGGTGTTCGCGGGTTTCACCCACGCTTCCAGCGTGACGGCGTCGCTCTGTATGAGGCTGCTGTAGAGGCGAGCTGGAGCGCTGCCGCTGGTGATGTTGACGTCGCGGAACAGCTCCAAACCGCCGCCGGGCAACCAGCGCGTGTTGGCTGGATAGCTGATATTCAGGTTGATGGCGGTGCCCGCGCCCGAGGTATCGCGCACGATGCTGCCCGTTCCTTCATTGAAAGTGTACAAGGCTTGGATGCCGCTCGTCACTCGCGTGCCGGGGGCGGCGACTGGCGCCTGCGTGGCGGCGGGGAGGGCGTTCGTGGGGGCGAGCGTAGTTGCGGTGCGGGTCGGCGTGTTAGTGCGGACAGTGGTAGGCGCGAGCGTCGTCGCCGTGATTGGCGCCGTGGTCGGCATACTTGACCAGCGGGGCAGGTCACTGCGCGTGATCACCCACGAGTCATTCATGAACGTGCTTTGACCCTGATAGCGGCTGTAGCCCATTTGCCACACGTATTCCCACGCTTGCACGAGGAAAATGCGTGGGTAGGACGCCTTGATGTCCCGGATCAGGTTGCCCCAATTGTAGTTGGTGGTATCCCAGCCCGCGCCCGTGGCCGGGATCGGGCCAAACTCAAACAGGCCGATGGGCTTGCCAGTGGCGACAAGCTGATCGTATTCGCCCGCTGAGTTGATTTGCAGTGGGTTTTCCGTCACACCGGAGTATTCGTCGAGCCCGACCATGTCAACGACGTCGTTACCGGGATAGTTAGCAGTGGCATTCATACCCGTATTGGGCGAGTACACCCAGAGCAGATTATCTAGGCCTTTGACGCGCGTGAAATAGTCGAACATGTGCCGCCACAGCGCGGTGAAATCTGCCGGGCTTTGGCCGCCCCACCAGAACCATGTGCCGTTGAGTTCATGCAGTGGACGCCACATGACCACCACGCCGCGATCTTCCAGAATCTGAAGATTAGCGGCGAGGTTATCGAGCATGCCGATCCAGTTGGTGTAGGCCGAGGACCCGGGCGTCGTCAGCGCGAGCACACTGCGCCGATCCCATTGGTCGGCAGTATCCCGGTTCGCCCAATCGGTCGACGATCCGCCCGTCCACGGGTTGCGGAAATGGCAGGATAACGTGACGAGATTGCCCGCGTTCCACATATCGGTGAGGTAGCGCACAACTTCGCCCATACCCGCGGGCGTGGCACAGTCCATGCCGGTGATCGCTGGCCACTGCCCAGTCAGGTTGTAGACGGCCTGCATCTGCTGCAGGGCGGTATTATAGGTTGTGCCGTCACCATAGCTGCCGAACTGCCCGCTGATGACGCGGTTGTCAGTGCGGCTGGTGAGCCCGTAGGCATAGTTGAGAATCGCGCGGGCGGTCGCGTTGGCGTTGGGATTCGCCGGGGAAGGGCTGGCGTTTTGGGCTTGCGTGACGACAATGGCGGTGCAGACAGCAATGAGCAAAGCCAGCCGGAGCAATGAAACTTGAGACCTGAGCATAGTCCTACCGTTCTCCTGAGGCTCTATCTGGTTCAGTGGGCGGCGGGTAAGAGCGATGACACGACGAAGAAAAATTAATGGAACCTGAAGATAGAATAGTCAACAGCGTTGGTGAAAATGAGAAATTTACGATTTTCATCAACCGTTTCAATGTAATCGCAATACTGTGGTATGATAATTGAGAAATGGTTGTGAAATACCAACGTAGGCCGTTATTTAAGTACTAGTGTCTCTGCGCGGTCTTAGGTACAATATGGAGGATAATTACCCCGTTCGGCGGAAAAAATGGGCGATTCCTCTACAGACGCAGCACCCTTAACGAACCAGTCGACCTTCGCGATTGGGCGCTTAATGACCCGAAATCTCCTTATTCGACTCCTCACAGGTTTCTTGTTATTCCCGGTCGCGTTGGCGGCGCTGTTCTACGGGGGGACGGCGTTCACCATTCTGATCATGGTCATTCTTTTGATCGCGACGCTCGAAGTCAATAATCTGGCCGCCCACAAACATGTACGTTTCTCAACGATCACCAGCGTCATCATTGTCACAGTCGTCGGGTTGATGCGCCCGCTCTTTGGCGGCAGTATCCCTCTTGTGTGGATCAGCGCGGCTTTCGGACTTGGGCTGCTGTTCGTGTTGGCCTATGCCGCAGGTGAGCGGCAGCATCGCCTGCGGGATGCGCTCGTGTCGGTGATCGGCACGACGTACCTCGCGCTCGGCGCGTATTTTTCGCTTTACATTCGTGACCTCCCCGCGGGTTTCATCCTGTGGCTGCTGATGTTCATCGGCGCGTTTGGGATGGACACGTTCTCGTATATTGGCGGACGGTTGTTCGGGCGGCACCGGCTGGCCCCCGCGATTTCGCCGGGGAAGACGGTCGAAGGGGCGGTGATCGGCGGCCTGTGCGCCATTGTGATCGCAGTTGCGCTGCTTATTTCGACGAACACGCTGATTCCGGTGCTGATCGCCGTGACGATTGCCATGCCCTTTGCCGATCTCGCGGGCGATCTGCTCGAGTCCTATGTCAAACGCCTGTACGGGGCGAAAGACTCAAATATCCCGTGGCTCAATGTATTCCCCGGGCACGGCGGCGTGTTTGATCGCATTGACGGCATGCTTATGGTCGTCATGATCACCATGCTGTTCCTCGCGCTTGCCGGACTCTAGAGCATGATCGCGCTGCTTCCCAACTGCGCTTTGTCCCACCTGTATCTACGCAACTTTTCCTAACCAGCAGGAGCCCAGACCATGCCGATGTTTGACTTTCCCCTTGAGCAGTTGCAGGTTTACTGCCCGCCGCGCGATGAGCCCGCCGACTTTGATCAATTCTGGGCGGGGACGCTGGCCGAGGCCCGCCAGCATCCGCTTAACGCGCGCTTTGAACGCGTCGATGTCGGGTTGGCGATGCTCGACACTTACGACGTCACCTACAACGGGTATGGTGGGCAGCCGATCAAGGGGTGGTTCATTGTACCGCGTGGTGCTACAGCGCCGCTGCCGTGCGTGGTCGAATTTATCGGCTATGGCGGTGGGCGTGGTCATCTGTTTGACTGGTTGTTCTGGGCGAATCTCGGTTACGCGCATTTCGTCATGGATACGCGCGGGCAGGGGAGCGCATGGCGCAATGGCGATACGCCCGATCCCGAAGGCAGCGACACGGCCTATCCCGGCTTCATGACGCGTGGGGTGCTCAACCCGAACACCTATTACTATCGCCGCGTGTTCACTGATGCGGCGCGCGCGGTGGAAGCGGCGCGGTCGCATGCGTCCGTCGATGCCATGCGGATTGCGCTGACGGGCGGCAGTCAAGGTGGGGGTATTACGCTGGCGGCGGCGGCGCTCGACGGCAACGTGTCCGCTGCGCTGCCGGATGTCCCGTTCCTGTGCCATTACCGCACCGCCGTCGAACTGGTCGACACGCATCCCTACGGCGAGATCGCGCTGTTCCTCAAGACGCACCGCGACAAGGTGGATCGCGTCTTCAAAACGCTGTCGTACTTCGACGGCCTCAATTTCGCGGCGCGTGCCCAATGCCCGGCGCAGTTCTCCGTTGGCTTGATGGATACGATCTGCCCACCGCGCACCGTCTATGCGGCCTACAATCACTACGCGGGCAGCAAAGAGATGCTGATCTGGCAGTTCAATAATCACGAAGGCGGCGGCACGTACCAGTGGGTTGAAAAAGCGCGCTTCCTCAAGCAGTTGTGGGGGTAGCTTCATACCGCGGTTTTATTCAGCGGGGCGTTCACAAGGATCGCCCCGCTGCTTTAGGTCGATGCCTTTGCGAGCTGCGTGCTATCCGGGAGGATATGGTCGGATAGGGTGTGCAGCGCCCGCTGCAGCTGGAGTTCTTCGGCGTAGGGCTGGCACAGCTCGCGTTCACCCGCGTCATCGCAGTAATCCCATAACCCATTATGACAGTGCCGCTCATCGTCCCAGCCGGGGTGATTGAGGATCGGGTAGAGGCACAGCCCCTCCAGCGGAATCCCTTCCTGCAGGAGCGCGCGTGCTTCGCCAGCCATATAGCGCAGCCAGCGCGGGCGCAGACCATCTTCTGCGCCCGTCTCCGCGATGAACAGGGGACGCCCATAGCGGATGAACACCTCGCGCGCGAGATCGCGAAACGGGCGGTAATACGGGCTGCCTAGAGGGATCATCCCGCCTTCGTTGTGAAACCACTGATTATTCGAGTAGTAGTTGAGGCCGAGGATGTCCAGATACTTGAGATCGCCGCCGATCTGCGGCGCGATGCGCCCCGCGATCAAGTCCCAGCCCTGGAATTGTGCCAAGCGGTGCCCTTCGGCGTCGTCGAAGTCTTCCGGATGCTCGGGATGGTGGGCGATGTGAATCACCGGGTCGACGTGTACAATGCGCGCTTGAGGCAGACTTTCCCAAACAGCTTCCGTCGCTTCGATGGCGGCGCGCGCCAACTGCATTTTGAGTTCGAACCCACGTTCGGTCGCAAACGGGTTCAAATAGCCGACATCCCCGCCACCCCACGCATGAAATGAGATCTCATTGACCGGACACAAGAACGCCACTTGATCCGTGGTTTCCCGGTAGACTCGGGCAAACGCGCGCGCCATTCCCGCAAAGCGACGTACGAATTCGGGCGTGAACGGATCGAGATCATCAGGGTAACCATAGTGCAGCATATCCCAGATGATTTGCATGTTGAGGTCGCGTGCCGCCTCCAGCATGGGGCGGATGCTCGCGAAATCGTATTGGTACGGGCGCGGTTCAATCAAATGCCAGCGCAGGCCGCTGCGCGCCGTGTAGATACCTTGCGCTTGCAGGCGCGCATAATCTGCCCGCACATGGGTATCGTGATGCGTAGCGGCGATCACGTCCAACCGCTTACCTGATCGCAGGCGATGCGTCGAACACTCAAACCCGCCCATATAGAAACTGCGAAACAGCGGCATACCGCTTCCCCATATCGTCAGACACATCGTCATAAAATAGACGGTTTGTGCGCCCGAGAAAACGGGTCAGTTGGCCACTTCAGCTACAATGCCAGGGGGCGCAAGCGATGCTGACGTGTACCGCGTTTTGGCTGGGTTGCACCTACATCCGAATCTTTGCCGATTTCGCCCTTATCGTAAGAAGTCCGTACGCTAAGCTCTCTATTCTAGTATGAGGCAGTGGCATGACGTGAACACCCGGTGAGAGTCTGCCTCCCTCGCACTTAGACCTCGCACTCCGCTTGAAGGGAATTTCCGTGAAGAAAAGTAATCAACAGCAGCCCGGTCGTAATCGACTATTTCTTTCTGCCGCTTTGGTGGTGGTCGTGGCCGTTGTCGTCGGGGTGATCCTCCTGACGCAGAACCAAAGCGCGACCACGGGCAGCGTGATCAGCCCGCAGGACTACCAGTCGCGTTTCGCCAGCGCCGATCACGTATTGGTCGATGTGCGCACGCCGGAGGAATTCGCCAGCGGCCATATCGCCGGGGCGGTGAACATTCCGCTTGACACGATCAGCACGCGCCTGTCGGAGATCCCGCAGGATCGCGATGTAGTGTTGTACTGCCGGAGCGGCAACCGCTCGAATCAGGCCTGGAACCTGCTCAATGGGGAAGGGTACAGCCGCATCTATGATCTCGGCGGGGTGATCGCGTGGCAGGCCGCGGGGCTGCCGTTGGAGTAAAGATTGGCGAATCGGGATACGGAGGGGCGCACGGCCGTGCGCCCCTACCGTCAGCTAACTCTGGGCCGCCAGCCACTTCATGGTCTTGGTCGCCAGCTTATCGAGCGCCTCGACCGATAGTGCGAGATGTTCCTCTTTGGTATCTTCTTCTTTGGCATGTGACAGCCCGCGCAGACTCTGCACGAACAGCATAATGGTTGGCACGCCGGCGCGCGCGACTTCTGCCGCGTCGTGGAGCGGACCGCTCGGCAAGCGATGCACCACGCCCGCCGTCTCCTGAATGGCCTCGTGCGCCATCTCAATCAATTCCGGGTGGAAGAGGATCGGGTGAATCTGCCAGATGCGCCGCCATTCGACGGTGACATTCTCCTCAGCGGCGAACTTTTCGCTCGCATCTTTGGCTTCCTGCAGCATCTTCGCCAGCGCCTCGGCGTTCAAGTGGCGCTGATCCAGCGTGATATCACATTGGCCGACGACCGCCGTCACAATGCCCGGCTTGGTGGTCACGCTGCCGACTGTGCACACGCCGCCGTTGCGCTTGGCGATCTCGCGGATTTCCAGCGAGAGTTTCGCCGCCGCGCCGAGCGCGTCGCGCCGTTGATCCATCGGCGTTGAGCCAGCGTGTGCCGACTGTCCGGTGAAACGGATTGCGTGGCGTTCGACGCCGAATGTCCCCAGCACCACACCGAGCGGTAAACCCATTTTTTCGAGCACGGGGCCCTGCTCAATATGCAGCTCGAGATAGGCGACGGCGTTCTGCAATTGGCGCTGCGCCTGTTTCGCGTGGTCGAGGTCAAGGTCGAAGCGGGCAATCGCGTCGCTCAGCTTGATGCCATCACGGTCGACGAGACTGCGCAGGTCATCCGGGTTCATCGTGCCGGAAGCGGCACTCGATCCGAACAGGCTGCGCCCGAAGCGCGCGCCTTCTTCGTCCGCCCAGTCGACGAGGCGCACGGTGACGGGCGGCGTGCCTTCTTCCGCGATGCGGCGCAGCACTTCCAGCCCGGCGACCACATTCAGGCAACCATCCAGCCACCCACCGTTTGGCACGGAGTCAATGTGCCCGCCGATGAGCATGCACTTGTCCGACGCGCCGCGCAGCGTAATCCATGTGTTGCCCGCTTCATCCCATTCATATTCGACGGGCAGGCCCGCCAGCTTCGACTTTAGCCAGTCACGCGCTTTGACCCAGGTATCGGTAAAGGCGACGCGCTGCGCTCCGTCGTCGTTGCCGGTGAGCGCGCGCAGTTCTTTAAGTTCAGCAATCGTGCGTTGGGGGTTAAGTGTCATCTTCTTCCTCGCTTTTCGCTTCGAGAATAACTTAATTTTCGCTGGCGTACCAACCGACAAACCGCGCGGTGTCGTCGAGGGCTGTCACCAGATGCAGGTCACTCCCATCTGCCTTGATCATGTACATCGCTGTGTCACCATTGCGCTGCGAGATGAACGCGATTTCGTCGCCCATCGGTGACCACAGCGGCTGCCAGCCCGCCTCGACCACACGCTGAAAGTCTGCGCCTGCGGCATTCATGCGATAGATGCCGCCGCCGTCGGCGCGATTCGACACAAACACGATCTGGCTGCCGTCAGGTGACCAGGTCGGCTGGAAATCGTTGTCCAGATGCTGCGTTAGGTTTTGCAGGCGGCGCGAGGGGAGGTCGAGCAGATAGATTTCCGTGTTGCGGTCACGGCTGGAGTCGAAGGCGATGCGCGTGCCGTCGGGCGACCATGACAGCTCGCTCGATGGGGTGAGTTCGGAGATGCCTTCACTAGAGCCGCCGCTGGCGCTGATGAGATGGACGCCCGCGTCCTGCGCGCCCGACCAGAAGCGCACGGCCAACTGCTGACCATCCGGTGACCAGAGCGGACGATCGTAGGGCAGCAGCGCGTTCTGCTCGGTGATGATCCGCGATTCACCGGTGTCGAGGTCGCGAATCGCCAGATGCCAGCTTTGAAAGCGGATGCTCAGACGTGTGTCGTTCGTGGCCCAGTAGGCAAGCTGCCGTCCATCCGGCGACAGCGCCGCCAGTCGCTCGGCGGTTTCCGTGCCCGTGCTGTACAGCACGCCGCGTCGGGCATCAACCACTTGAATAGTTAAGCGCCCGTGGTCAGAGGTTTGAAAGACGGCCCGCAGCCCATCGCGGGAGGCGTGCGGTACTTCAATCACGGGTGCACTTGGCGGTTCGATCAACGGCGTTTGCACGCGGCGCTGGGTGTCGATCACATACAACGCTTGCCCCTGTGTTCCGCGCATCCATACGATCATGGCGGCGGGTGGCGCTTGCGTGCGGAGCAGAATCAGCAGACTGCCGGTGCTGATGAGCGCGGCACACGCCACGACGAGCGCTCCGCGCAGAAACAGGGCAGGGAATGAGAAATGAGTTTTCACGGTAGGGACGCGCTCAATCGCTTTCGAATTGATGCCAGAGACGGCGTCCCTACGACTGTACTGTCACCGCTCACACGTTACAAGCCCAGTTTCCCCGGACACAAGATGTTGTTCGGGTCAAGCGCTGCTTTGATTTGTCTAAGCGTCGCCATGCCGCCATCGCCGTATTGCGCGGGCATGTATGGGGCGAGCCGGAGGCCGACGCCATGATGGTCATTGATGACCGCGCCCGCATCGAGCGCCGCCTCAACGCCCGCTTTGAAAATCGCGTCGTGCAGCGCCTTGGCCTCTTCCAGCTTGGCGGGGCCGGTCGGCACTTTCATGCGCGCATAGATCATTGAGCCCCATTCATACCAGTGCGAGAAGTGCGGGTTCAGCGACAGGTTGAATTCGGGTGGGCAGGCCGCGCGGATCGCCGTCGTCGTCGCATCGTACACGGCCTCGATATGCTCGAAGTCGGCCACCACGTCGATCGTGCCCCAGATGCTGGGCAGTTCGGGCGCGTAGGGTGGGTAGTAGAACACATAGCGCCGATCCCACCACAACGCGCCAATCGCCGGGTCGAGTTCCGTGCCACCGAGTTCGCGGCACACGTCACCGCCGATTTTAGCTTCCAGATCGACCAGTTCCGGATATTCGCCGTCATACATCATGACCATGGTCGGCGCATTGAGCGGCGTCTCGACCGCGCGCGCCAGACTGTGGGAGGCCGCATGGGTATCGTACAGACGCAGCACGGGCGGTTTGAGCCCGGTCGTCATGATGCGCCGCCCCGCTTCGACCCCGTCCGCGAGATTGGCGAAGGCGTACACGCCGAAGGCGCGGCGTTTGGGCACAAGGTGCAGCTTGACGGTCGCGGCGGTCACGATACCGAATACGCCTTCCGCGCCGACCAATAGCTGCGTCAGCTCCGGCCCGGCGGCGTGCCGCGGCACATTCGGCGTGTTGACGATTTCGCCCGTCGGCGTGACCCACTCGATACTCAGCACATGTTCTTCGATTTTGCCGTACTTGGTTGAGAGTACGCCTGATCCGCGCGCGGCGATGCTCCCGCCGATGGTCGCCCATTCCGCCGAAGCAGGGTAGTGGGTGAACGAGAGCCCGCGTTCGTTGAGCATGGCCTCGAAGTCGCGGCAGGCGAGCCCCGCTTCGACCACGCAGGTCAGTGATTTGGTGTCAATGGCGCGGACACGCTGCATCCCACGCAAATCGAGCACAATGCCGCCTTGATCGGCGTTGGCCGCGCCCTGCACGCCGCTGCCGCCGCCCCATGGGGTGATCGGTACGCGCAGTTCATTGGCGAGGCGCACAATCGCGGCGACCTGTTCAGTGCGCGCCGGACGCACGGCGATCTGCGGTCGGCTGATCGATTGCCCCGCGCCGGTCGCCGCGACGGCGTACCACCATTGATCGTTGGCGTAGTGAATGCGCGCTTCAGACTCCGGTATAACGTTCGCCTCGCCGACAATAGCGGCCAGTTGACTGTGCAGATCGGCTACCATCCCCACGATTTTCCTTCCGTAAAGTCGCGGTTCTTGACCTGTACGTCGACTTTTTCCAGTTCGGCGACCGCGTCGATCAGATGCTGCGAGAAGCGCGAGAAGGCGATTTCGCCTTTTTCGGCAGTCCCGCGGTGCGGGTTGCCCATCACGCCCGAATCGGTGAATTCCTCGTGTTCAAACGGGAAATTGAAGTACTGGTAGCCCTGAAATTCGGCGTCGGGCATGCCATCTTTTTTCGCCCAGGCTTCGCCGAGCCATTTCGGGCTATGCGCCTTGTCGACCACCGCGCGATCCAGCCGCACGAGGTCGGGGTTGTGCGCGAGGCACTGCGAAGTTTCCAACTCGCCAGCGTGCCAGCCGGGGGTCTCCTCGACCGGGCCTTCGAGTACGTCTTTCAGCATGCCGATGTAGCGTTCGGCATAGGGCTTGTAGTAGGCGATCAGCGCGCCCGTCTCGTTGCGCAGTTTGCGCAGCACCGGGTCGATGACTTTGACGTTCGAGCCGTGCCCGTTGACGAAGATCAGGCGGTTGAAGCCGTGGTGAATCAGGCTGCGGCCCACGTCGTAAATCATGTTGAGGTACGTGTCTGCGCGCAGCGTGATGGTCCCCGCCCCCCAACCGGGCGAGCGCATGTGCTGCGGCGAATAGCCCATCCAGATGGTCGGCGTGTACAGGATGCCTGCCTCTTCGCCGGCGCGCTGCGCGACTTCGGTTGCGGTGATGGTGTCGCAGTACAGCGGCAGGTGCGGCCCGTGTTGTTCGAGACTCGCTTTCGGAATCAGAATCGTATCGGAATGTTTCAAATACTGTTGAATATCAACGTAGCTCAGGTCACCCATGCAGAATGACGGGAAACCGAGCGACTTGGTCGTTCTTTCAGCCATCGTAAAAATCCTTTCTTACCGGACGCTTGGCGTCCGTTGGCCAATATTAGGTGCGCAGCAAGTTTTTGAGGGCATCGAATGTAGCGTCGGCGAAGCGATCTTCGTTGATGTGCGCGTCGACTTCGGTGTACTGAATGCCGGGTTTCAGCCCGTTTTTGAGCAAATCCCAGCACGTCTGGTTGAGCTCGGGCTGCCAGAACGCGCCGCCGTCGATATCCATGACCGATCCGCCGCGCAGGGGAACGAGCACCTGCACTTGGCCCGTTGCCGCGTTAATCTTGCTCAGCAGGTGTTCAGTCGCGCGGATCTGCTCGTCGGCGGTGAGGCGCACGAGCGTGAACTCCGGGTTGTGATAGTAGGTCGGTCGATCACGCAGTGTTTCCGGCACTTCGTGCTTCGCTCCAAAGACGATGAAGTCGAGGCAGCCGGGGACGATCAACTGGGTGACCCCTGTCTCCGCCGCCGCATCCATGCGCGTCGCTCCGCCGTTGTGGAAACCGCCCGCGATGTACGCGGCGATTTCGCTCAGCGTATAATCGAGCACGGCGGCGAAATACCCCTGCCGTATCAACTCATCCATCGCCACGCCGCCCACCCCATTCGCATGAAAGATCACGAAGTCGTAGCCTTCCGCCTCGACTTTGGGGCGCACACGCATGAGCGGTTTGGTCGTGTTGCCGAGCATCGTCGCCGCAATGGCGGGTTTATCCGCCTTGATGGGAGCGCGAGTCGCGTAGGCGTGCGCCATCCCGGTGATCGCCGCGGCGGCGCTGTCAAAGACGGCGCGGCTGATCGGGTTCAGACCGAGAATGTCGACGATAGAATGCATGACGAGGACATCTTTGGTGCCGACAAACGGCGCGAATTTGCGCTGACCGGAGGCAATCGGCGAGACGATCAGCTTGGGGAAGCCGACGGGCAGCACTTTCATCGCCGCCGCGGCGAGTACCGAGCCTTCTGCGCCACCCAAGGCCGCGACGCCGTGAATACGCCCCGCGTGGAACAGATCGAGCGTGATCGCCCGGACACCCTTGAGCATCTCCTCAACGGCTTTCCCGCGCGACCCGGCGGTGCGCAGCGCGTCAATCGTCGACCCGGCAGCTTCTGCGACGGCGCGGCGGTTGAAATCCGCTTCAATCCCAACCGCCTCACCGAGAATGCCCGAATCGAGCACCAGCGCGTCACACCCCAACGCCTGCACGCGCTCCCGCAGATACGCCGTCTCCGGTCCCTTTGTATCGAGCGTACCGATCAGCAGAACCGTGGCCATCAGCCGTTACGCACCGCAAGCGCGTAGATGGCGGATGCTGTTCTCGACGTGCTTGGTATACGCGGCGTCGCTCATCAGGTCGCTGCCGTGGTCGCGGATGAACTTGAGTTCTGCTTCGCTGGCTTCCGTTCCGGCGGCTTCGGCGGCTTCGGCGAGCGGCGAACGGTCGAACGGCACGACGAATTCCACCGTCAGTGGCCCGTTGGCGTAGCCCGCATCCTTCAGCGTCTGGATCAACTTCTTCCAGTCCCAGTTGCCTTCGCCCGGCGGGCGGCGGTTGTTGTCGGCGACGTGGAAGTCGACGAGCCATTTGCCCGACTTCATAATCGCGTCATACGGATCGGCTTCTTCGATGTTGATGTGGAACGCATCCAGCGCGATGCCGACGTTCGGCTCGCCGACATCCTGCGCCAGCTTGATCGCCTGATCGTGGCGGTTGAGGAAGTTGGTCTCAAAGCGATTGAGCGGTTCTAACGCGATACGAATGCCGTACTGCGCGGCGTGTTTGGCGCACTTACGTACATTTTCGACTGCCCATTCCCATTCTTGTTCCGGGGTAGAGCGGGGCGTCACGCGCCCGACTTCGTTCGGCACGAGCGTAAACATGTTGCCGCCCAGCGCGCCGACCATGTCGAGGCATTCGTTGACGTAAGCGACGCTCATCTCACGGTAGTACGGGTCCTGATGGATGAGATCGCGTCCGGCGATCATGATACTGACCGAGCCGAAGCACTTCAGGTTGTGGTCGTCAAGCTGCTTGCGAACTGCTTTCCAGTCATATTTGCGCGGTTCGCCCATGATTTGGATGCCGTCGTAGCCCAAGCGG
Organism: Candidatus Flexifilum breve; assembly: GCF_016713355.1. Lineage (NCBI taxonomy): Bacteria > Bacillati > Chloroflexota > Anaerolineae > Aggregatilineales > Candidatus Flexifilaceae > Candidatus Flexifilum > Candidatus Flexifilum breve. The sequence continues at coordinate 427,967 of NZ_JADJPI010000004.1, read as the reverse complement.
CTGAGGCGCTGAATGGTGACTTCAATCGGTTCCGGGCGCATCCAGTTGTGCATACAAACGTACATGAAAATTCTCTCCTCAAAACCATAATTCAAAGCGTGGAATGTAAGTCAACGACGGACAGCACCGTGAGTCGGCAGTGGGGCGTTCGCTCAATTTCTTACCCCCTGCTACCGCCTAAGCTAGGCGTATCTGTCGCTGTTGTGTAAATTATAATTCATATTTGACAGCTTTCGCAAAGTTATGTTATTGTTGCTTGTGTAAAGTCGCTTTCTTCTCGATAAGTTTCATACGTTCCGGATAATGATTTCACTTTCTTTTGTCTCTCCAGACCTAACACATCAGGTATCCTGTCTGCGTGCCGACTAAGATTCGGGAGCAGCGGTCCGAGCACATCAGGCGTAAGGGGTGAACGAGAAGTCTGTGCAGGTTTCTCGACTCGAAAAGGTATCAACTTTAGTATTCACTTAAGGAGATTACTCGTGTTAAAGAAACTCTTGCTGGTAGCGGTGCTCTTGATGGTGGTGACAGGTGTTTCGGTGAGCGCGCAAGGCGTGACCGAAATCAACATCTGGTGGGCAGAATGGGATCCCGCCAACTATTTGCAGCAGATTGGCAACAACTACGAAGCCGAAACGGGCATCAAGGTCAATGTCGTGACGACGCCGTGGTCAAGCTACTTGGACCGCGTGTCGACTGAATGGGCGGCGCAGGGTACGGCCTACGACATGATCGTCGGCGACAGCCAGTGGTTGGGGCAGGCCGCGACTGAAGGCCACTATGTCGACATGACCGAATTCCTGAACAGCAACGGCATCACCGAAACGGTGACCCCGGCGACCCTCCAGTACTACGGCGAATACCCGGCGGGCAGCGGCACGTTCTATGCCTATCCGACCGAAGGTGATGCCAATGGTTGGGCGTACCGCAAGGATCTGTTCGAAGACGCCGACAACATGGCCGCGTTTGAAGCCACCTATGGCCGTCCGCTCGCCGTCCCGACGACGTGGGACGAACTGCGCGATATCGCCGAATTCTTCACCCGCCCGGACGAAGGTCTGTACGGCGTGGCCGTCTATACCCAGCTTGAAGGCGACGCCATCACGATGGGCTTCCAGAACCCGTTCTTCTCCTACGGTGGCGACTGGTACGATGAAACCTTCAACACGCTCGGCGTGGTGAACTCAGATGCCTCGGTTGCGGCGCTCGAACTGTACAAGGATCTGTACTCATTCGCGCCTCCCGGAACGAACAATGCGTTCTTCCAGGAAATGAACGATGCCTTCGTGAATGGCCAGGCGGCGATGATTATGAACTACTTCGCCTTCTTCCCGGCGCTTGCCAACCAGAACATCAACCCCTATGCGGAATCGACCGGCTACTTCGCGATGCCGGCTGGCCCCGATGGCGAACGCTTCGCGGCGCTCGGCGGTCAGGGTATCAGCGTTAACAACTACATCAGCGACGAACGTAAGCAGGCCGCGTTCGACTTCATCACGTGGTTCGCTTCGGAAGAAGTCCAGCAGGCGTGGGCGGCACTCGGTGGTTACACCTGCAACATCGCCGTGCTCGAATCGCCGGAATTCCTCGAAGTCGCGCCGTACAATGCCGCGTTCGCCGAAACCATGACCTTCGTCAAGGACTTCACGAACATTCCGGTCTACGGGCAGCTCCTCGAAATCTCGCAGCGTTATCTCAACGCGTACGTCGTCGGTGGTCAGGGCACGGCGCAGGAAGCCCTCGACAACATGGCGGCGGAGATGGACGAAGTGCTGGTCGAAGCTGGCTACATCTCCGAATAAATCATATTCAGTCGGGGCGATCAAGGTGGTCGCCCCGACACCATCCATCGGCGAACTTCCGCATCTCCGTTCCATGAGGTGATTTTGTGGCTCAAGTCAGCACGGCTCAACCCGCAGAGGCGACGCCTCGTCCAGCGGCACGGCGTCACCTGAGTGATCGGCGGATCGTCCAGCTCTTCATTCTCCCGACGATCATCCTGCTCATTCTGATGAATATATTCCCTTTGATCTACAGCTTATTTTTGTCTTTCACCGAATACTCTGTCATTTCCTCCGACCCGCCCGTATGGGTGGGGCTGGAAAACTACACCAACATCCTCAACGACCCGCAGTTCTGGCACTATTTCGGCGTGACGGGCACGTACGCGCTGATCTCGGTGGCGCTCCAGACGCTGGTCGGCTTCGGGTTGGCGATGCTCCTGCGGACGAAGTTCACGGGCAGCGGAGTGGTGACGACGCTGATCCTCGTGCCGATGATGCTCTCGCCGATTGTCGTGGCCGTCTTCTGGCGGCTGATCTTCAACCCCTCCTACGGCATTTTCAACTATATCTTTGGCTTTCTCACGCTGCTGCTGCCCGCGCTCATCGGCGTGATTCTGGTGCTGCTGCTCTGGCGTGTGGTGCCAAGGCTCATCGGCGAGTCGTCCGCGCGCTACGGCCGCATCGCGCTGCTGATCCTGATCCCGGTCGCGGCGCACCTCTTCTGGCGCTTCGTGCTCAATCAGGACCAGACCTACGGCGATTTCTTCGCCCGGGTGACAGCGATTGAAACCGGGCCAGAATGGTTGGCGGAACCCGTGCTGGCGATGTGGGCGATCATCATCGTCGATGTGTGGATGTGGAGCCCGTTCGTCATGCTGCTGTGCCTCGCGGGTTTGAGCGCCATTCCTGAATACTTGTATGAAGCCGCGGCGATTGACCGCGCCAGCGGTTGGTTCCAGTTCCGGCGCATCACGCTGCCGCAGGTCATGCCGCTGCTGTTGATCGCCGTGCTGTTCCGCACCATCGAGGCGTTCAAGCAGTTCGACCTCGTCATGGGCTTGACGGGCGGTGGCCCCGGCGATGTGACGCGCACGGTCAGCGTGCAGTTGTATCAACTGGCGTTTCAGGGACAGTTCAATACCGGGCAGTCGTCCGCACTGGCCTACATCGTGCTTGTCATCATCATCGCCGTGAGCAACCTGTACATTCGCGCGCTCAACCGCGCCCGGGAAGGGTGATCGCCATGACGACGACTTATACCCCCACAACGCCTGTCAACTACTCAACGCGCGTCGATAAGGTGGGGCGCGGCCAGCGCATCAGCGTGACCGTGCGCGCCATCATCGCCGTGTTGATCGCACTGCTGATGCTTGTCCCGGTGATCTGGATGGGCATGACGGCGTTCAAAACGCGCCCCGATGCGGTGTCCGCGCCGCCCGTGTTGTTCTTTCAGCCGAGTCTCGAAGGCTTCATCAGCCTATTGACCGAGCGCCGCCAGATGACCCAGGCGGAGATTGCCGAGGCCGAAACGCGCCGCGACGAGATGGACTGGGCGAATCAGATCGCGCTGCTGCGCGGTCAGACGATCATCGGCACGAGCGCCTTTCCGCGCCAGCTTGTCAACTCGCTGATCATTGCGGGTGCATCGACGTTTTTCTCGGTCGGCTTCGGCGTGCTCTCGGCCTATGCCTTCAGCCGCTTCAACATCCCCGGCAAAGACGACCTGCTCTTTTTCATCCTCAGCCAGCGCATGCTGCCCGCCGTCGTCGTGACCATCCCGATCTTCCTGATGTACAAAGAGGTTGGTCTGTACGATACGCACTTCGGCATGGTGCTGCTCTATACCAGCTTCAACTTGTCGTTCTCGGTGTGGCTGCTCAAGGGCTTCATCGACGAAATCCCGAAGGAATACGAGGAAGCCGCGTTGGTCGATGGCTACACCCGTTTGCAGGCGTTCCGCAAGATCGTGCTGCCACAGGCGATCACGGGCATTGCCGCGACGACCGTGTTCTCGCTGATTTTCTCGTGGAACGAGTACGCGTTCGCGCTCATGCTCACGTCGGACGTCGCGCGGACTGCACCGCCGAGCATCCCGCTTGTGCTCGGGACGGGCGGCATCGAATGGGCGGCGATTGCGGCGGGGTCGCTGGCCTTCCTGATCCCGGTGGTGATCGTGACCTTCGTGCTGCGCAAACATTTGCTGCGCGGTGTCACCTTCGGCGCAATCCGCAAGGGCTAACATGGCAACCATTCAACTGCAAAACGTAGAGAAAAAATTCGGCGAGAGCTACGCCGTCAAACCGCTCAACATGACCATCAACAGCGGCGAATTCATCGTGCTGTTGGGACCGTCGGGCTGCGGTAAGACGACCACGCTGCGCATGATCTCCGGTCTGGAAGCGGTGACGAGCGGCAACATCCTGTTCGATGGGCGCGACGTGACGTGGCTGCACCCGAGCGAACGGGATATCGCCTTCGTGTTCCAGTTTTTCGCGCTGTACTCGCACATGACCGCGCGCGAAAATATCGCCTTTCCGCTGCAAGCGGCTGGTTTGAATGGCACGGACATCAAGAAACAGGTGGGGAGCGTCGCCCGCTTACTCAAAATCGAGCACATTCTCGACCAGCGCCCCGGCTCACTGAGCGGCGGCGATCAACAGCGTGTGGCGCTGGCGCGCGCGCTCGTGCGCAAGCCTGCCGCCTTCCTCATGGATGAACCGCTCGGCGCGTTGGACGCGGAATTCCGCGAATCGATGCGCGCCGAGATCAAGAAGCTGCATCTCGACCAAGGCGCGACGACCGCCTACGTCACCCACGATCAGGTCGAGGCGATGGCGATGGGCGACCGCATCGTGATCATGTCGAATGCGGTGGTGCAGCAGATCGGCACGCCGAGCGAAGTGTATCACGACCCATCCAACCTGTTCGTGGCGCGCTTCATCGGCAGCCCCGGCATGAACCTGATCAGCGGCGATTACCGACAAGGCGTGATCACGCTGCCCGGCGAAAACAACTATCGCGTGCCGGATCAGTGGCGCGGCACGCTGGAGAAACATCTCCCCGCCAGCGGCAAAGCGATCCTCGGCTTTCGTCCGGAGGCGGTGCGCGTGAGTTCGGATGGTCAATTGCACTCGAACGTGTACGCCAGCGATTTGCACGGCGGCTATTCGATGCTGCACCTCGAAATCGCGGACGGCGTGATTGTGCATGCGCGGGCAGGGCGCGGACTGGATTATCCTATCGGCACACCGCTGCGCTTTGACATCGACCCGGCGATGGTGCGCTTTTTCAACCCGGAAACGGAAGCGGCGCTGAGGGTAATCCCATGAGCGACATTCGGCTGGAAAACATCACGAAGCAGTTCGGCGACACGGTCGCGCTGGATGACATCAGCTTGCAGATCAAAGACCGCGAGTTCTTCGTGCTGCTCGGCCCGACGGGCGCGGGCAAAACCACGACCCTGCGCGTCATTGCCGGGTTGGAGAAGCAGAACGCGGGCAGCGTGTACTTCGACGGGGAGAACATCAACGAGCTGACCCCCGCCGACCGCGACACGGCGTTCGTGTTTCAGCAGTACTCGCTCTACCCAAACATGTCGGTCTACGACAACCTGGCGTTCCCGCTGCGGTCGCCGCTGCGCAAGACGCCGGAAGATGAAATCCGCCAGCGTGTGCTGGAAGCCGCCGAAAAGCTGCGCATCATGCACTTGATCGAGCGCAAGACGGCCAAGCTCTCGGGTGGTGAGATGCAGCGCGTGTCCATCGGGCGCGCGATTGTGCGCAGCCCGCGCATCTTCCTGATGGATGAGCCGCTCTCCAACCTCGACGCCAAGCTGCGCGAATCGCTGCGCGTCGAACTCAAGCATCTGCAAAAGACGCAAGGCAGCACCACGCTGTTCGTCACGCACGACCAGATCGAGGCGCTGACGATGGCGGATCGCATCGCCGTGCTGGACGCGGGCAAGATTCTGCAAGTCGGGACGCCACACGACATCTACGACCGTCCGGCGACGACGTTTGTCGCCCAGTTGGTCGGCACGCCGAAGATCAATTTGCTGCCCGCCCGGCGGGAAAACGGATCGCTCAATATTGTGCAGAGCGCGCTCTCCGTCCCCACGCCGACCGAGGCAACGCCCGCCGAAGTGCTGGTCGGCATTCGCCCGGAAGACGTGAAACCCGGCAGCGGCGATTATCGCGGCAAGCTGGTGCTGACCGAACCGCTTGGCGTGGAGACGATCCTGCACCTGCAGTCCGGTGAGCAATTGCTGACCAGTGTCGTCCCCGGCACAGTGAACTATCGCCTGGGGGATGAACTGCCGTTCACATTGGCGCGGGAACGCCTGCATTTCTTTGATGTGGATGGAGCACGTTTATAAAACCTCATCCCCACCCCCTCTCCTAGAGGAGAGGGGGCATGACGGGTGCGTTTTCTAAAATTACTTAGGAGTAAAGATCATGCGTTTTGGCGTCAATACCTGGGTATGGACTTCGCCCCTGACGACTGATGAGCTGAAGACACTCGCGCCGAAAGTCAAGGGCATGGGCTTCGATTGGATCGAACTGCCAATCGAAGGTCTGAACGATTTCGATTATGCTGAAGCGGGCAAGATCATCCGTGATCAGGGTCTGGACGTGAGTATGTGCGCCGCGATGGGGCCGGACCGTGACCTGATTCACGAGGACAAGGCGATCCGCGACAACGGCGTAGCCTACATCAGCCACTGCTTGCAGGCGGTACAGACGGTCGGCGGGACGAATCTCGTCGGTCCGATCTATTCGGCGGTCGGTCGGGTGTGGCAGCAAACCGCCGACGAACGCGCGCGCGATGTCGACACGCTGGTGCAGCAGTTGAGCGCCTTGTCAAAGGTGGCTGGAGATTGCGGCGCGGTGATGGGCGTTGAACCGCTTAACCGCTTTGAGACGAGCTTCATCAATCTGGCGACGCAGATTATCGAAGTGGTCGATCGTGTCAACCACCCGTCCTGCAAAATCATGCTCGACACCTTCCACATGAACATTGAAGAGAAATCGCTCGGTGAGGCGATCCGCAAGACTGGGTCGCGGTTGGCGCATTTCCACGCCTGCGAGAATGATCGCGGCGCGCCGGGGTCGGGCAATGTGACGTGGATCGATGTCGCAGCGGCGCTCAAGGCGATCAACTACGATGGCCCGGTCGTGATTGAATCATTCACCAACAAAGTCAAGAGCATCGCCCGCGCGGCGGCTATCTGGCGGCCCTTTGAGGCGAGTCAGGATGCGCTGGCGCAGAACGGCGTCACTTTCCTGAAACAGTTATTGACGTAGCGATCAGCCGTTAGCCGTTGGCAAACAGCTCAAAACAAGAGACCGACGTTAGCTAACGGCCTAGTCGCTAAGAGCCTATGGGACTTAACATGCAAAAGTATTTATCGCCAATCAAACGTTTGGGCGGCTTCGCGCTGCTGTTTCTGATCATCGGGTTGGTGTTTCCATCGCTCTCGGCGGGCATTGGCGATGAGCGTGTGCGCGATGGCGTGCTGATTCGCGCCGTGCCGTTTGTCGCCTTCTTTATCATGGTGCTCCTGCTCTACATCCTGGTGATCGTGCTGGTGGCACGGCGCTTCAACGGCAAGCTGCCCAATCGCGCGCATCGCCCGATAGAATTGATGGCGATTGCGGGTATCCTGTGCGGCGTGGTCTTCTTGTTCCAGCCCTTCTTCTTCGTCAGCTATCGCTACGGCTTCCTGCTGGTACTGGCGTCGGTGCTGCTGTTCATCTTGTGGAGCCACGTCGTGCCCAAGAGCGCCAAAGCCGATTCCTCGCTGCCGCCGTTCACCTCGACGCAGCAGATCATCGCGGCGGTGGTTGCGCTGATTGTGTTGTTCGTCCTGGCGAGCAGCGCGATTGCCGCCAACCAACCGGTCGAGCCGTATGGGGTGCGCCAGCGCCTGTGGAACACCTACGACGACGCGCGCAAAGCAGAAATTGCCGACGCGACACTTTCGCAGTTTAATAATGTGGATCGCTGGTTTCTCATCATCTTGAATCTGTTTCCAGCGGGTTTGATGTTCTTTGCCGTGCGCGAATTGGTGGGGGTGTTCCTACCCGCGCCTGCGCCAACACCAGCGCGGGCAGTGCAAAGAACTGGATAAAGTGGTCTACGCGGGGAGCAATCCCCGCTTTTCAAAAGTATTGCGAAAAGGATCATCACAATGGCTCGACCCGTCACGTTATTTACTGGTCAATGGGCGGATTTACCGCTCTCCGTCCTCGCGCAAAAAGTCGCCGCCATGGGGTACGACGGCGTAGAACTCGCCTGCTGGGGCGACCACTTCGAAGTGGACAAGGCGCTCTCGGACGACGCCTATATCCGCAGTCGGCACGATATTCTCGAACAGCACGGGCTGAAGTGCTTCGCCATCAGCACGCATCTGGTGGGGCAGTGCGTTGCCGAAGCCTACATCGACGAACGGCATAAGAGCATTCTGCCGCCGCGTCTGTGGGGCGATGGTGATCCCGAAGGCGTGAAAGCCCGCTGCGCGCAGGAAGTCGCGAATACGGCGCTCGCCGCCAAGTTGATGGGTGTCAGCGTGGTCAATGGCTTTACGGGCAGCCCCGTCTGGCATCTGATCTATCGTTTCCCGCCCACCTCCGACGCAATGATCGACGCTGGCTACCGCGAATTCGCTGACCGCTGGAACCCGGTGCTGGATGCGTTCGATGAGCAGGGCATCCGCTACGCGCTCGAAGCGCACCCGTCGGAAATCGCCTACGACATCTACACGGCGGAGAAGACGCTCGCCGCGTTGGGCAACCGCAAGACCTTCGGCTTCAACTTCGACCCCAGCCATTTTATCCACCAGTTGTTTGACCCGACCGAGTTCATCCTCGCCTTCCCGGATCGCATGTATCACGTCCATGTCAAGGACTCGAAGGTCAACCTCAACGGACGGTCGAGCATCCTCGGATCACACCTCAACTTTGGCGATCCGCGCCGCGGGTGGGATTTCGTCTCCCCCGGTCACGGCGACATGAACCTCGAAAAGATCATCCGCGTGCTCAATCGGATTGGTTATCAAGGGCCGCTCTCAGTCGAATGGGAAGACAGCGGCATGGATCGCGAACACGGGGCGAAGGATGCGATTGACCACATCCGCAAGACGGATTTCGCGCCGTCGAATGTGGCCTTTGACGCCGCGTTCGACTCGGACAAGTAAAGGGTAGAGGCTGCGATGAGTGATCAAGTCGGATTTGTGACGATGGCGGGCGCGAAGGCTGAAGGTCAAGCGCCCGAAATTGGGATCGGCATGCTCGGCTATGCCTTCATGGGCAAGGCGCACAGCAACGCCTTCAAGAAACTGCCGTATATGATGTATCCGCCGATTGCCATCCCTAAGCTGGTGGCGGTCGCGGGGCGTAACGCGTCGGCGACGGCGGAAGCGGCCAAACGCTACGGCTACCAGAAATACTATACGGATTGGCGTGACCTGATCGCCGACCCGGATGTGCAGGTGTTCGACAATGGCGGGCCGAACGACGCGCACGCCGAACCGACCATCGCCGCGGCGCAGGCGGGCAAGCACGTTTTCTGCGAGAAGCCGCTGGCGCGCAACGCTGAAGAGTCCAAAACGATGCTTGACGCGGTGCAAAAGGCGGGCGTCAAGCACATGGTGGCGTTCAACTACCGTTTCGTCCCGGCGATCGCGCTCATCAAGCAGTTGATCGAAAGCGGCAAGCTCGGACGCATCTTCCACTTCCGCGCGGTCTACCTGCAGGAATGGATCATCGACCCGAACTTCCCGAAGATCTGGCGTCTGGATAAGTCGGTGGCGGGCAGCGGGGCGCTCGGCGACCTCGGGGCGCACGTGCTCGACCTCGCACGCTTCCTCGTCGGCGAACCCAAGCGCGTCATGGGCATGACCAAGACGTTCGTCGAAGAACGGCCGCTGGCGGATGGCTCCGGCATGGGCAAAGTCGATGTCGACGATGCCTTCATTTCGCTGCTGGAATTCGAAAACGGCGCAATTGGTACGGTCGAAGCGTCGCGCTTCGCGCAGGGGCGAAAGAACTTCAATCGTATCGAGATCAACGGCGAGAACGGCTCGGTCGAGTTCAATCTCGAGAACATGAACGAGCTGAAGGTCTTCTGGGCGAATGAAGAGCCGAAAGAAACGCGCGGCTTCCACAACGTGCTGGTGAGCGAGTCGTATCACCCGTACTGGGCGAATTGGTGGCCGCAGGGGCACATCATCGGGTGGGAACACACGTTTGTCCACGAATTCCACCACTTCTTCGGCGCGATCCTCGGCCAGCATGAGGTTGCACCCTACGGCGCAGACTTCGTGGATGGCTACAAGAACGCCGTCATCTGCGACGCGATTGTCGAATCCTCGCAGACCGGGCGCGCGGTCGATATCAAGTACAATCTGTAAAAACTAGGACTGAGGCGCGAGGACTGAGGGCTGAGACAACCTCAGTCCTTGAACCTCAGTCCTCAGTCCTCGTATAGATGCTGCTTATTGCTTGCCCAAAAGGATTTTCTAGGAGGCACTCATGCCCAAGACCATCGCCGTGATCGGCGCGCTGGATACCAAGGGGCAGGATTTTGCGTTCCTGAAGACGGAAATTGAGAAGCGCGGCTGCCAGACGCTGATCATTGATTTCGGCGTGCTCGGCGAAGCTGGGTTTGCGCCGGAGGTGACGCGGCGGCAGGTCGCCGAAGCGGCGGGCGCGGATTTCGACGCGCTGGTTGCCGCCGGAGATCGCGGCGCGGCGATGCGGGCCATGTCCGACGGGGTGACCGAAGTTGTACGCCGCCTGTACGCGGATGGCGACATTCACGGCGTAATCAGCATGGGGGGCGGCGGCGGAACCTCAGTCGCGACGGCGGCCATGCGCGGACTCCCGGTCGGCTTTCCCAAAGTTATGCTCTCCACGCTGGCGGCGGGCGATGTGAGCGGTTTCGTCGGCACGAGCGACATCGTCATGATGCCCTCCGTGATCGATGTGAACGGTGTCAACCGCATCAGCCGCACGATTTACAGCAACGCCGCGGGCGCGATCTGCGGGATGGTGAGCGGTGAACCGACGCAGGGCGACGACAAACCGCTGATTGCCGTGACGATGTTCGGCAACACGACACGCGCAGTTAATCAGGCCAAGCCGATCCTCGAAGCGGCGGGCTACGAAGTCCTCGTCTTCCATGCGACGGGGACGGGTGGGCGCACGATGGAGTCGCTCATCGCCGATGGGCTAATCACGGGCGTGCTTGACCTCACCACAACTGAATGGGCAGATGAACTGCTCGGCGGTGTGCTGAGCGCCGGAGCGACGCGGCTGGAGGCGGCAGGACGCGCGGGCATCCCCCAGATCGTCGCGCCGGGCTGCCTTGACATGTGCAATTTCTGGGAACGGAACACGGTGGTCGAAAAATACGCGGGGCGGACGTTCTACGAATGGAACGCCAATGTCACGCTGATGCGCACCACGCCTGATGAAAATGCGCGGCTCGGCGAAATCTTCGCGGAGAAGCTCAATGCGGCGACTGGGCCAACCGCGGTCTATATTCCGCTGCGGGGCTGGTCAGAACTGGATACTGAGGGCAAGCCCTTTTACGCGCCGGAGGCAATTGCCGCGTTCGTGCGGACGCTGAAAGCCAACTTACGGACGGATATTCCCGTGGTTGAGGTCGACACGGACATCAATGACCCGCAGTTCGCCGCGCAGACCGCGCAGACACTCCTCAGTATGTTGGGGCATTCGGGGCATCGCCAAGCATGATCACACTGGACGATGTACGTGAAGTCGCGACATCGCTGCCGGGGGTTGAAGAGGGCACCTCGTACGGGACACCCGCATTTCGTGCCCGCCAGAAGTTTCTCGCACGGGTATCCGATGATGGCGCGGCGCTGGTTCTCAAGGTCGGGGAGATTGAGCAGCGTTATCTGATCGAGGCCGAACCGGAAACCTACTACATCACGCCGCACTATGCGGGAACCTCGTTGGTGCTGGTGCGGCTCGCCCAGATTGACCGGGCTGCTTTCGACGACTTATTTGTGCGGTCATGGCGACTTGTCGCCTCGAAACGCGATCTTGCTACCTATACTCAGCACTTGAAAGGGTCAACTGATGACCATCCCTCGTCTTGAAATTCTTTCCCGGCTGCGCGCGCAGGTTGCGGCGGGCAAGCCGATCATCGGCTGCGGCGCGGGCACAGGCATCTCCGCTAAGTTCGCGGAAGCGGGCGGCGCGGATCTGCTCATCATCTACAATTCCGGGCGCTATCGCATGGCCGGACGCGGATCGCTCTCCGGGCTGTTCGCGTATGGCGATGCCAACAGCATCGTCATGGAGATGGCGGGCGAAGTGCTGCCTGTCGTCCAGCATACGCCGGTGCTGGCGGGCGTCAACGGGACCGATCCGTTCAAGATCATGCCGCACTTTCTGCGGCAGGTGAAAGATATCGGCTTTTCCGGCGTGCAGAATTTCCCCACGGCTGGCCTGTTTGACGGCATCATGCGCCAGAATATGGAAGCGACCGGGTTAGGCTACGACAAAGAAGTCGAGATGATCCGTCTCGCCCATGACATGGATCTGTTCACTTCACCATATGTGTTCAACGTGGACGAGGCGCGGGCGATGGTGGCGGCGGGCGCGGACCTGCTGGTGTGCCATGTTGGCCTGACGACGGCGGGCAGTATCGGTGCGGCGGTCGCCATGACGCTAGATGAGGCGATCAGCAGCGTGATGACGATGGCAGACGCTATCTGGTCGCTGCGCGCGGATGCGCTCGTGATTTGCCACGGCGGGCCGTTCGACGAGCCGGAAAATGTCGCCATCGCGCTCAAGCAGATGCCGAAAATCGCCGGGTTCTACGGCGCATCCAGCGCTGAACGTCTGCCGACTGAACGTGCCATCCGGGCGCAAGTCGAAGCGTTCAAGGCGATTCAACGTTAGTGTTGGCATGAAAATCTGCACCGAGGGGCGCGGCGCGCTGCGCCCTACAAAAACGTTACCCCTCTTGTCGTCTGCAGCAAAATCCCATTTAATGTGCGTACCGCTTGGACTCAGATGAACTTTGGTGTCATGCCTTCCTTGAAAGTCGGCGCGTTTCCACGGTCATTTCCAAATGGGGTTCGGGCGAGCACCAGTGAAAATGGGCGCTGATTGCTCCCTGACTGACACGATTTGCACGCTATTTGTTCACATTTGACGAGCATACGGACCGTCTAATTGGTTACTTTCGCAACATTATCGGCTAACATAGATGCACCGCGTTACGTTTATCGCCTCTGATTGTGATAAGAAGCACTAACGACTGTGCGGGAGGAGAAGTACCATATACATCGGAATTCAGTGAGGTTCCGCCGTAACGAAATACCGAGCTCTTGCTGAGCCCTGAAACGATAATCCCGAGCCACGAAAGGTTAACTCGACGATGACTCTTGCATACAACGCGACTCTCGATCTTGTGCAATTTCCCGATTACGTCCAGCACCCTAAACTCCGCCAGTGGATTGCGGAGATGGTTGCCCTCTGCCAGCCGGATGATGTGTACTGGTGCGACGGTTCACAGGAAGAATACAACAACCTGTGCGAACTGCTCGTCGACAAGGGCACGTTCATCCGCTTGAACCCGGAACTGCGTCCGAACAGTTTCCTCTGCCGCTCTGACCCGGCCGATGTGGCGCGCGTCGAAGACCGCACCTTCATTTGCAGCGTCAGCAAAAGCGAAGCTGGCCCGACGAACAACTGGGTGCATCCCCGTGACATGCACAAGACGCTGGACTCGATTTTTGAAGGCTGCATGAAGGGCCGGACGATGTACGTCATCCCCTTCAGCATGGGCCCGCTCGGTTCCCACATCAGCTATGTCGGTGTCGAACTCTCCGACTCGGCTTACGTGGCCGTCAACATGCGCATCATGACCCGCATGGGTAAAGCGGTCTATGATGTGCTCGGCACGGAAGGCCAGTTTGTCCCGGCGGTGCACTCGGTCGGCGCGCCCCTTGAACCCGGCCAGCAGGATGTGACATGGCCGTGCAATAAGGACAACAAGTACATCGTCCACTTCCCGGAAGAACGCGCGATCTGGTCGTATGGCAGTGGTTACGGTGGTAACGCGCTCCTCGGCAAGAAGTGCTTCGCGCTCCGCATTGCGTCGAATATCGCCCGTGACGAAGGCTGGTTGGCTGAACACATGGCCCTCGTCGGCGTGAAGGATCCGTCGGGTCACCGCACGTACGTTGGCGCGGCGTTCCCCAGCGCTTGCGGCAAGACGAACTTCGCCATGCTCGTGCCGCCCAAGGCTTTCCAAGACGAGGGTTGGGAAGTCACGACGGTCGGCGACGACATCGCGTGGATCAAGCTCGGCAAGGACGGCAAGCTGTACGCCATCAATCCCGAAGCCGGTTTCTTCGGTGTTGCGCCGGGGACGAACTACAAGACCAACCCGAACGCGATGGACACTATCAAGTCCAACACGATCTTCACCAACGTGGGTCTGACCCCCGAGGGCGATGTGTGGTGGGAAGGTATGAGCGATGTTCCGCCCGCCGAACTGATCGACTGGCAGGGCAACCCGTGGACGCCGCAGAGCACCAGCAAGGCCGCGCACCCGAACGCCCGCTTCACCGCGCCGGCTTCGCAGTGCCCGACAATTGATCCCGCGTGGGAAGACCCGAACGGTGTGCCGATCAGCGCGTTCATCTTTGGTGGCCGCCGCAGCACGGTTGCGCCGCTGGTGTTCCAGGCTTTCAACTGGACGTACGGCGTGTACTATGCCGCGACCATGGGCTCGGAAATGACCGCCGCCGCCGCTGGTAAGATTGGCGAAGTTCGCCGTGACCCGTTCGCGATGCTGCCGTTCATCGGCTACCACATGGCCAGCTACTTCAATCACTGGCTGCGTTTTGGCCGCTGGATCCCGAACCCGCCGCGTATCTTCCTGGTCAACTGGTTCCGCAAGGATGAAAATGGCAAGTTCCTGTGGCCCGGTTACGGCGAAAACATGCGCATCCTGAAGTGGATCGTTCAGCGCGCGCAGACTCGCGCCGCCGGTACGGAAACGCCCTTGGGCCGCGTGCCGCACTACGAAGACCTCGATTGGCGTGGTCTGGAAGGCTACACGGAAGAGCAGTTCAACAAGGTCATGTCGATTGATCGTGACGCGTGGAAGAATGAAATCCTGTCGCACGAAGAACTGTTCATCAAGCTGTATGACCGCCTGCCGAAGGAACTGGTCGCCGTCCGCGAACTGCTGCTGTCCTCACTGTGGAATGAACCGAAGTGGTTGAACAAGGACGAGCATCACTAAGCCGTCTGCTGAGTAAGTGACTACGAGACCGGGACTCTGTCCCGGTCTTTTATTTTCCGCTGTCACAGCGCGTCGCTGTCGGTGCGCCCTAACAGATGCGAAATCACCAGCGCAACCAGCGCCACGCCGATCAGCAGCAGCCCCGTCCAGATTGCTGCGTCAATATCGCGCTCGATCACATTGTAGATGAGGAGCGGCATCGTTTGGGTCCGCCCTTGCAGGCTCCCCGCGAACAGAATCGTCGCGCCGAATTCGCCGAGCGCGCGCGCCCACATCAGCACGAGTCCCGCGCCCAACGCTCGACTTGCCAACGGCAGAGTGATGTATAAAAACAGCGTCGCATCCCCCGCGCCGTCGACGCGCGCTGCGTCTTCGAGATCACGCGGGACGCCCGCGAAACCCACCTGCGCCGCGCGTATGTAGAAGGGGGCGGCGACGAACGCCTGCGCCATGATCACGGCGGCAGTGGTGAAAGCCAGCGAAATATCAGCCGCGCTCAGCACCCCGCCGAGCAGGCCGCGCCGGCCAAAGGTGATGAGCAGCGCCAACCCGGCGACAGCGGGCGGCAGGACAATCGGCAGTTCGACCAGCACGCTGATCAGTCGCGGTAGGCGTCCGCGCCAGTGCGCCAACAGGTAGGCGAGCGGCGTGCCGAACGCGAGGGTGATCACTACGGTGATCGAGGTTGTGACAAAGCTCAACCAGATCGCGTCCGGGACGGCGGAAGCGGGCGCATCCTGCCATGCCTGATTTTGCACGACCCGGATGACCAGCGCGACGATGGGCAGAGTGAGAAAGAGCAGGGCGATCAGAGCTGCGCCCTTGACGATCCAGCGCAGCCCTCCGGTCAAACGATCCAAGCGTGTCTCCTAAACGATATATGGCGTGCTCGCGCCGGTTTTGCTCATGCCATCCGGATCGAGCGGTACATTGATGCAGGCGGGCAGGCCGCTGGCGTAAGCGCGTTCGAGCGCGGGCAGAATGCTATCAGGTGACTCGACCTGTTCGCCGTAGCCGCCGAGCGCCGCCACCACGCGATCATAGCGCGTCGGCGCGAGCGACGTCGCGACCGCCCGATCCGCGCCCACCATGTTTTTCTGCGGCGTGCGGATTTGCCCCCAACCCGCGTCATTACCGACGATGCTGACGATGGGCAGGCCAAAGCGGATCGCTGTGTCAAATTCGAAGCCGTTCAAGCCGAATGAGCCGTCGCCGTTGATGACGAGCACGCGCTTTTCGGGATACAGGTGTTTGGCCGCAATCGCGAACGGCAGCCCGACGCCGAGCGTGCCGAGTGGCCCAGGGTCGAGCCATTGACCGGGCTGCGCAAGGTCGATGACTTTGGCGCACGCCGAGACAATATCCCCGCCATCGCCGATCACGATGGTGTTGTTATCCACAAACCGGTTGACTTCCGCCGCAAACCGAAAATGATTTACCGGCAGCGACTCGATGGACTGCCAGTCGTGCAGTTCTGCGTCTTTGCGATCCTCTTTGCCGCGCAGCGTGCTTAGCCATTCGTCATAGCGAACACCCTGCAAGCCTTCGGCGAGTGCTTCGAGTACGAGGCGCGCATCCGCGCAGACGGCGACATCCGCGGCGCGGTTATGATTGAGTTCCGCCGGGTCGTTTTCAATCTGGATCAGCTTGGCATCCGCGTTGAAGTCCTGCCCATACTTCAGCCGGAAATCGAGCGGCGTGCCGATCAGCAGAATGGCGTCGGCGTCGCGGGTGGCGGCGGAACGCACAGCTTTCAGGCAGTTGGGGTGCGTCATGGGCAGCGTGCCGCGCCCTGCACCGTTCGTGAACACAGGCATCGCCGTCTGTTCGGCGAGTTCGCGTAAGGCGACGTGTCCGCCGTCCCAATAGACCTGTGTCCCGGCGATCAACACGGGCTTGCGGGCGGCGCGCAAAATCTCGAACATCCGCGCCAGATCGCCAACTTCCGGCTGTACAGGTTCAATGGTGACGCGGTCGGGCATGGGCATGGCGTCGACCGCGTTGAACAGCACGTCAAATGGCACTTCGATGAACACCGGGCCGGGGCGTCCGCTCAAGGCCGTGCGGAAGGCGTCGAAGAGTAGGGCGGGGATGTCTTCGGTCCGTTCAATGGTGAAGCTCGCTTTAGTAAAGGTCTTGAACATCTCGGTCTGCGGCATCTCCTGCAGCGCGCCCATGCCTTTGGTCTTGAGTGGCGCGGCTCCACCGATCAGCAGCATAGGGCTGCGTGCCTGAAACGCATTGGCGACTCCGGTCACGGCGTCGGTGACGCCCGGCCCGGCTGTGACTACCGCTACGCCGATGTTATGCGTTAAGCGGGCGTGGGCGTCGGCGGCGTGCGCGGCGGCTTGCTCATGCCGGAAGTCGATGATCGCAAGGTTATTGTTCAAGCAGCCTTCGTAAATCGGCGCGATGTGTCCGCCGCAGAGCGTGTAGAGCGTGCTCACCCCCTGCGCCTTCAGCGCGCGCGCGATCAGTTCGCCGCCGTGGAGAAAGTCCATGTAACAAGCTCCTATCGAACAAAAATTCAAATATTGAGTATGATTATAGCGCGGATTACACAGGATGATGGGCAGTGACCGGGACGATCAAGTTTCAGGGCGGGACGTTGGTCTTGTACGACGTGTCCGATGCGCCCGTGCCGTTTCAACTCATCAAAGGGCGACTCCGCTGTGAGGCGTATCACTATCCGCGGCTGATCGGCTGGCTGCACGAAACAGGCATCCGCGATCAGGTGCCGCGCTGGGAAACGCTCAAGCTGAAGCTGCATGACGACCGCCCGGCGCACGCCTACCAGATCGCCGCGCTCGACGCGTGGGATGCCGCGGATCGGCGGGGCAGCATCGTTCTGCCGACCGGGGCGGGCAAAACTTTCGTCGCCATCCACGCTGTACAGAGGGTGCAGCGGTCGGCGCTGGTCGTCGCGCCGACGATTGATTTGCTGCACCAGTGGTACGCGCGGTTCGTCAACGCCTTCGGGATCGACATCGGCGTGTACTACGGCGGCGAGAAGAACGTGCTGCCCATCACCGTGACAACGTACCACTCGGCGGGCGATGTGATCGCCGCGCATGGCGATGCCTTCAAGCTCATCATCTTTGACGAAGTACATCATTTACCCGCGCCCTCGTGGGGCGAGACCGCGCTCATGTCACCGTCGCCGTTTCGTCTCGGTTTGACTGCGACCTACCCCAACGAGGAAGAACAATCGGGCGGGCGCTGGCGCGTCGAGGATTTGATCGGCGGCATTGTTTACGCGCTCAAGATTGACGACCTCGCCGGGGATACCTTGGCGGAATACCGGACGCAGCGTGTGCGCGTCGACCTCACGCCGGAGGAACGCGCCCGCTACGACGCCGACTATGGAATCTACGCGGGCTATTTTCGGCGGCATCAGCTCCAAAAGACGCATGGTCGCTATTGGCTGAATGAACTGCTGCGCCGCGGCAGCTTTGACGAAGAGGCGCGGGCGGCAGTGCTGGCGCGGGGACGCATCCTCACGCTGCTGGCGGGCTGTGAGGGCAAGCTCGCCGCGCTGGAAAGTCTGCTGCGCGAACACAGCGACGACCGCTGTCTGATCTTCACTGAGCATAACGCCGTCGTGTATGCGATTGCCCGCCAGCATTTGATCCCCGCGCTGACGCACGAGACCAAAGCCGCTGAACGCAAGCACATCCTCGAAGCGTTCGCGGCAGGTGAGTATCACGCGGTCGTGACGTCAAAGGTGCTCAACGAAGGCGTCGATGTGCCGGAGGCGAAAGTCGCGATTGTGCTCGGGGGCACATCAAGCGCCCGCGAATATATTCAGCGGTTGGGGCGCGTGCTGCGTAAGTCGGGAAACCGTGAGGCGCTCCTTTACGAAGTCATTGCCCGCGACACGACCGATGTCAGCCGCGCCCAACGGCGGCGACCCGTGCGCAGCTAACCATGCTCACCGCCGACCTCATTCGTCCGCGCATCAAGGCGCGTGGCTCACTACTGGTGATCGATTGGCTGCGGGCCAGTCCCAAGATGCTGGCGACCGCGGACGCGCTGATCGCGTTGTTCGCGGCGCACATTGGCCAACCGCGCGCCGTGTGGGATCGCGCATTTGAGGCCTACGTCGGCACGCGCGTCGATTATATTGTCGTGCGGGGACTGGCGAAGGTGCTAGAAGATGCCTCGACCTTCACGCCCATTCCGCTGGACATTGATCCGGTGGACGTGCGGCGTTACCTGTTCGGGGGTGGGTTGGTCTTCGAGCGCGCCGATCTGTTTCATCCGCAGACGCGCGCGGATGCGCTCCGTGAGGCGGCGGCCCACTTTGATGTCTCCGTTGATACGATTGAGCGCGCGCTGTTCGCCGACCGTCCGGCCGAGTATGTGCTGGCGGCGGTGGGGCAGGCATGGACGCCCGCTGACCTGATTGGTCGCTACAACCTCGAATTGGCGCGCGGCGTGCTGTACTGGTCAAGCCAGATGCGCGTCGACATTCACGACGGTTACAAAGATTTCTGGCGCTACCTGAAGTTATTCAAGCTGATGTTTGAGGCGCAGGCCCTGCCCGACGGGGGCTATCAGGTGCTGCTGGAAGGCGCGATCTCGCCGTTCGTCCACCAGACGACGCGCTATGGTCGGCAGTTCGCTTCCTTTCTGCCCGCCTTGTTTCTGGGCGAGCGCTGGTCGATGGTGGCCGACGTGCATTTGCCCGATTGGAACACCGAATATCACCTTGATTCGTCGCTGCCCCTCACCTCGCATTTTCGTAAGAGCGGCCTGTACGACAGCGCGCTCGAAGCTGATTTCGCCGCCGAATTTGCCGCGAAGTTCGGCGACGCCCAACGGGGCAAGTGGGTGCTGCAGCGGGAAGACGAAGTGATTCTGCTTGGCGATTCGGTTATGATCCCCGACTTTTCGGTAACGCACACGCGGGATGGCCGCCGCTGTCTGATCGAGATCGTCGGCTACTGGCACCCCGACTATCTGCGGCGCAAGGTCGAGAAGGCGCGGGCGGCGGGGCGGCGTGACCTCCTGCTGCTGGTCTACGAAGGCGTTAACCTCGCGCCGGAACGCCTGAAAGATATCCCCGGTGAAGTGCTGTACTTCACCAACAAGCCGGTGCTCAAAGAGGTGCTGGCGGCCGTTGAACGTATAGCCGTGTAATTCCTGCGCCCTGGTTGTAGAATGACCGCTGTCGATCACCCGTAATGCTCGGAGCGCAGTTGAATGACTGATCAGTTTCATGCTGCCAAGTTGAATGCCATTCGCCAGAGTGAATTTTTTCGCGATCTGGATGAAGCGGTGCTGCGCGAGATCGAGCACGAATTCAAGCAGGTCACGCTGGAACCGGGGGCGTACGTCTTCCGCGAGGGTGAAGCTGGCGACAGCATGTACATCGTCGGACGGGGTAAAGTCCGCGTGTGCGGCACAGCCGAAGACGGCTCCGAAGTGTTGATCGACGAACACAGTGTGGGCGCGTGCGTCGGCGAAATCGCGCTGCTGACCGGGCAGCCGCGCACGGCGACCGTCTACACGCTGCAAGCCAGTGACCTCATCCAGCTCTCTAAGCACGGCTTGATGCAGATTGCCAACCGTTATCCGCAGGTGGCGCTGCAGCTCACCTCCGCGATTCTGCCGCGGCTCCAGCGGATGCAGGTCGCGCACATCCTCAACACGCTGTTCGGCAAGCTTGAATCCGACGTGCTCAAGGCGCTGCAAGCCGAGATGCAGTGGGTCGAACTCCATAAAGGCGAGGTGTTGTTCCGGCAGGGTGAAGTCGGTGACGGCCTGTACATTGTGGTGACGGGGCGCGTGCAAATCGTGTACACCGAGGAGGATGGTCACGAGCGGTTGCTGGCCGAAGCCAGCGTCGGCGAAACTGTCGGCGAAGTCGCGCTCATCACGGGGGATCCGCGGTCGGCAACCATCGTCGCGGCGCGTGACTCGAATCTCGTGAAGCTGCCGACTGCGTTGTTTGAACGCTTGCTCGACGAGTACCCGCGCATGATGACGCAGATCACGCGCATCCTGATGCGGCGGCAGATGCGCATGCTCAAAGGCGTGCACGCGACCCGCTCGTATAACTACGCGTTGATCCCGCTCTCGCATGATTTGCCGCTGCGCGTACTCACCGATCAATTGGCTGCGGTGATTGCACGTTTTGGCACGGCGATCCCGCTCGACAGCAGCCAGTTTGACGCGCTGTACGGCGTTGATGGGGCGTCCCAGCTCAGCCTTACACATCCGCTCGATATCGCCATTGCGCGTTGGATGAATGACATCGATTTCCGCTATGAATATGTGCTCTACGTCGGCGATCCGAACGCCTCACCGTGGACGACGCGCTGCCTCGCCCAGGCCGACCGGGTGATCTTGCTGGCCTCCGCTGATGATTTGCCCACGGTACGACCCATCGAGCGTTTGATCGCGCAGCGCTTTCCCAACATCCGTACGGAATTGGTGCTGCTTCATCCGTCCCAGACCACCGTGCCGCAGGGTGCGGCGGCATGGCTGGATGTACGTACCGTAGAGCGGCATCACCACATTCGCCGTGACGACCCGCAGCATGTGCGCCGTCTCGGGCGCTTGCTGACGGGGAACGGCATCGGCTTGGTGTTGAGCGGCGGCGGGGCGCGGGGTTACGCGCATGTCGGGGCGATCCGCGCGCTGCAGGAAGCGGGTGTAGAGGTCGACGCGATTGGTGGGACGAGTATGGGCGCGGTCGTCGCGGCGGGCTACGCGCTGAAGCAGGCCGTCGACTCGATGTTCCAGATCGCCGAGCAGTTTGCCAGTACGCGCAAACTGTTCGACCCGACGCTGCCGCTGGTCGCGCTCAACCGCGCTGCTAAGCTGACCGCCGCGCTCAAAGCCGTCTTTGCGGACACGCAGATTGAGGACTTGTGGCTGCCGTACTTCTGCATCTCGACCAACCTGACGCGCGCGGAGCCGATTAAGCACCAGCGTGGCTTGCTGCGGCAGGCCGTGCGGGGCAGCCTGTCGATTCCGGCTGTGTTTCCGCCCCTGCAAGTTGGCGGTGAGCTGTTGGTGGACGGTGGGGCGATGAACAACTTTCCGGTCGACGTGATGGCCGATTTCCTCGAAGGCGGGATGGTGATCGGCTGCACAGTCTCACCGATTCGCGATGCGCCCAAGCACCCGTTTGATCTCGAAGACTCGATTTCCGGGTGGACGGTACTGCTCAACCGCTTGCTGCGGCGGAACAAGCGCGTGCCGACGCTCGCCAAGACGATTTTGCGGTCGCTGGAGGTCAGCAGCGTGTACCGCGTGCGCACCGTCGAAGATCAGGTCGATCTGCTCATTCGACCGGATGCCAGCCAGTACAGCATCCTCGAATTTGACGCGTCTGGCCCGCTGTTCGAACTCGGCTACGCGGCGACCCAAGCCAAGCTCAAGGATTGGCTGCCGACGTACCACGCGCGCTATGGGTAACACAAACCTCCCTATCCCCCCTGGCGAGGGACTCAAAACGTACCGCTCCCTCCTAGGGGCGGGGTGAGGTGCCCCGCGCCCCTTCCACGAATGCGCCCGGCACGCGGGTAAGGGGGCCCCGGCTGTCGCAAGGGTCGCGGGCCCGGGAAAGCTCGCCCGGTGGACTCTGCCACCCCCCAGCTATTAAAGGCTTGTGAAACCAGTGCCCGCACGCTTTCGCCCGCTGCCACGCTGACAGTCCCGCGCGGTTTGTCGAGCTGCGCGGCGTCCACCTTGAGCATCCGCCGATCTGTCATCGCCCACAGCTCACCGTCGATCTTGGCTGCGCTCACGGTGCGTCCTTGCGCCATCTTGACGCCCGCGGTGTCCACTGCGGTTGCCGGGGCGATGTTCCCAACGCGTTGTAACACCCCAATCTGCGCCGCCATGACAAATTGATCGCCGGGGTGGTAGGCAAACGCCGCGATGATGCGATCTTCTCCGTACAGGCTCATCAGGCGACCGTTCCCGTTCGCCAGCAGCCCCACGTTGAGGCGCACGACCTTGCCCGACTGGCTGAAAGCGATGATCTCGCCGTTGGCGGGCACATCCACCAGCGCGACCGGGTCGCCTTTGATGCGTGTGATCGAATAGGGGATGGTGCCGCCGAGCTTTTCGTACAGCGCTTCGCGCGCATACAGCTTGTACGCGCCCGCCGACGTGACCAGCAGCGCGTGCTCGCTCGTACCGTGCGTCGGCGCGATCCCGCTGATCGACTCCGCGCCGAAGTCGTCACGGTGAAACTTGGCGCTCTCCGCCAGCTTCAAACCGAGTTCGCGCATCTGCGCCAGTTCGCGGACGGAGCGCGTGAGCAGGCGGTATTCGGTCGTCATGAGCACCACGGTTTGATCGGCGGGCAGGGCGAGCAGCGCCGTCACGCCGCCGGGGATCGGTGCCGCCTCCGCCAGTTGATCGGCGGGCAGTTCGGTCGCGATCACGTCGCCGTTGATGCCCACCAGCACAATCTGATCGCTCTGTTCGGGTTTCCCTTCCGTCAGGCTGATGTACTTCTTGAGCGTCTCAAAGTCGATGATCTGCGCGTTCTGCGGGCTGTCAAAGTGGCGTTCGGGCGGCAGCTCGCCGGGGTGATACGCTTTCAGACTCAGTTCGCCGCTTTCGATCCGCTGCGCCGTGATCGCCAATCCGGCGGTTACGCTGCTGAACTCGTCCAGCGCGCGCACCTTCGCCGCGCCGAACTTGCCTTCCAGCATCTGCACGAACGCGGGGATCAACGATGAACCGCCTGTGCGGATCACAACGTCGATCTCGTCCGATTGAATGCCCGCGGTCGCCAGCAGCGTGTCGAGGTAGCTATCGATCTGGCGAATCTCCGCGCTGATGATGCCCTCGAATTCCGCCCGGCTGATCTGGTCGTAGACGCTGAAGTTCGGCGCTTCCACGCGGATGTAGGCGCGGTCTGCTGAGGAGAGTTTGCGCTTGGTCGCTTCGATGATGTCGTAGATTTTGAGGCCATAGTTGCTCGAAATCAGGTGCTTGAGCGCGCGGATTTTGAGCGGCGCTTGCGACGTGCGCTCGATCTTTTCGATGTGTTCGAGCGTTTGCCGCCGCTGGAGCGTGAGCAGTTCCTGCCAGTGGGCGAAGGCTTCGTAGAAGCTGCTCGGCACAGGCAGTGTTTTGCCGTTGACACGGTAGCTGCTGCCTTCGCCGAAGTGCGGCGGCAGTTTGGCGCGCACAATCTTCTGGTCAAACACGTCGCCCGCAATCGGTAGACCGCCGTTGGCCAGCACGGCGCGCGTCGCTGGGTTGCCCACGCGGATCACGCTGATGTCGAGCGTGCCGCCGCCGAAGTCGAACACGAGCACGGTCTGTTCGCGCTGTGTTGTCGATTCGTAGTGGTAGGCGGCGGCAATCGGCTCGTACTGGAAGTAGACCTCCTCGTAGCCTGCGCGGAACGCCGAACGGAGCATGCGCTGCCACGCGACCAGATCATCTTTGGGGTTGACTGAGTAGCGCACGGGGCGACCAAGCACAATGCGCTTGATCTCCTGCCCGTAGAACTGCTCGGCACGCCGCCGGGTGATGTAGAGGTACGTGCCGACGATGTCTTCCAGCATGTAGAAGTGCTGGCCGACGACTGTTCCCAGCGTATCCAGCGAGGGCAAGCCCATCTTGAACGAAGTGAACAGCCGACCGGGGGCGAGCACGTCTTTTTCGACATGCACGTCAACGTAGAACTTGGGCAATTCCGCGAATTCCAGTGTGATTTCACCCACGCGTACCATCTCCAGGCGCACCGGGCGGTCGAGGTTTTGCTCGAAATACGTATCGATGGCCTTGCGCCCGAGGTAAATTTGCCGCTCATTGGTGATGTAGAGCGCCGTGCGCGCGACGGTCAGGTCGCCGTCGATGGGGACAAAAGATAGGTCTTTGCCGTCGTAATGGGCAATCCCGGAGTTCGTCGTGCCAAAGTCCATGCCGATGATCATGCTGTGCCTCCTTCTGAACGACTCTATGTCGCAGGCGGTTCAGACCGTGCCAAATAGGGTATCATCAACGACTTCACTTGCAGAGACGGAATGTCGATTGGGAGAGAAGAAATGCGCCAGAACATTTCGAGCGGGACGCCGTGGGAAGCCAAAGTCGGGTATTCGCGGGCGGTGCGGGTCGGCAACATCGTCCATGTGTCCGGCACGACGGCCAGCGATGAAGCGGGAAACGTCCACGGCATTGGCGACCCGTATGCGCAGTCTGTGTACATCTTCAAGAAGATCGAAAACGCGCTGACGCAGGCGGGCGCGACGTTGGCTGATGTCGTGCGCGTGCGCATGTACGTGACCGACATCAGCCGCTGGGAAGAAGTCGGGCGGGCGCACGGTGAAGTCTTTGCGAACATTCGCCCCGTCTCGACCATGGTCGAGGTGCGCGCGCTGGTCTCGCCGGAGCACATGGTCGAAATCGAAGTTGAGGCCATCATCGGAGCAGGCGATGAAATTCAGCCTCCGCCTCAATAACGACTTGCCCGTCGCCGAGTATGTGCGTATTGCGCAGGCGGCAGAACGGGCGGGCTTCGATCAGATTTGGGTGAGCGATGACCTCTTTTTGCGCAGCGCCCCGGTGATCCTGTCGGCGGTCGCGGTCGCTACCAGTCGGATCGAGATCGGGACGTGCATCGTCAACCCGTATACGCTGCACCCCGCCGAAATGGCGATGATGGCGGCCACGCTCGACGAGCTGTCGGGCGGGCGCTTCAATCTCGGGCTGTCGTCGGGCGCGGCGGAATTCCTCAAATGGATCGATATCACGCCGGAGAAGCCGCTCACAGCGGTGACCGAGTGCGTTCGGGCGATCAACGCGCTGTTCAACGGCGAACCCGTGCCCGGTTGGGAAACCGACGCCTATTTACGCTTCCAGCCGCGGCGCCGCGTGCCGATCTACATCGGCGCGATGAGCCCCAACATGCTCAAGGCGATTGGCGAGATCGCGGATGGTGGTCTACCGCTGCTGTTCCCGCCGGAACACTACGAAACCGTGCTGCCACTCATTCAGGCAGGGGCGGCCAAGGCGGGACGTGATCTATCCGAGATCGATGTGGCGGCCTGTATCTGGTGCTGCATCGGCGACGATGACGGCCCGCTGCGCGAGAAAATCGCCTACTATGGGCACGCGCTCAGCCCGTTGATCTGGGAGCGCCTCGGATTGACGCGCGAAGATTTCAGCGGCATCGAACAGGCGGTGATGACCGAACGCGATATGGAGAAGGCGAAACGTCTGGTCACGCCGGCCATGCTGCGCATTGGCATCGTCGGCTCGACCGCGGACGTGATCGCGCGCATGGAGAAACTGGCCGCGCTCGGCGTCACGCACATGAGTTTTGGCCCGCCGCTCGGCAGCGATGTGCTGGCCGCGGTGGAAGCGTTAGGCCGGGACGTGATTCCGCATTTCCGGCGGTAGAATAGTCGGCGGTTAGTCACATACATTGAGGTCATTGCATGAGTCACTTGTTTGAACCGTTGACGATTCGCGGCATTACGCTCCGAAATCGCCTTGGGGTGTCGCCGATGTGCATGTACAGCGCGGATGACGGCTGCGCGAATGATTGGCATCTGGTGCATTATGGTGCGCGGGCGGCAGGCGGCGCGGCGCTGGTCATTGTCGAGGCGACGGCTGTCGAAGCGCGCGGGCGCATCTCGCCTTACGATGTCGGTCTGTGGCACGACGGGCAGATCGAACCATTGGCGCGGGTGACGCGCTTCATGCGGTCGCAGGGCGCGGTCGCCGGAATTCAACTGGCACATGCCGGGCGCAAGGCCGGGACGGCTCGACCGTGGGATGGCGGTAAGCCGCTCAGCGATGAGCAGGGTGGGTGGGATGTCGTTGCGCCGAGTGCGCTTGCCTTCACCGACGACTACCGGACGCCGCACGAACTGAGCGTCGTCGAAATCGCGGAGATTGTGGCGCAGTTCGGTGCGGCGGCGCAGCGCGCGGACGCCGCGGGCTTCCAGTGGATCGAGATCCACGCGGCGCATGGCTATCTGCTGCATGAATTTCTCTCGCCGATCAGCAATCAGCGCACGGATGCGTACGGCGGCAGTTTTGACAACCGGGTGCGCATCGTAATCGAGGTCGCGCGGGCGATTCGCCGCGTATGGTCCGATGATAAGCCGCTCGGTATTCGCTTCTCCGCGACCGATTGGACGCCGGAAGGGTGGACGATTGAGGACTCAGTCGACCTGGCAAAACGACTCAAGGGCGAAGGCGTGGATCTGGTCGATTGCAGTTCGGGCGGGATTGCCGCCGGGATCAAGATTCCGGTGGGTTCGGGCTATCAAGTGCCGCTGGCGGAACAGGTGCGCCACGGCGCCGGGATCGCGACGGCGGCGGTTGGCCTGATCACCGATTCCAGCCATGCCGACGAAATCATCAGCAATGGCCGCGCGGACATGGTGTTCTTGGCGCGGGAACTGCTGCGCGATCCGCAGTGGGTGCTGCGCGCGGCACAGCGCCTGCACCAGCCAATCCCCTGCCCGCCGCAGTATCACCGGGCGTACTAGCCGCCGAATAATCCACGTTTCTTCACGTGAGATTCACCTAATCCCCGTACACTCGCTCAAAACAAGTGAAACGGGGATATTTTATGCTGCGTAGAGTCTTACTGGGTCTCGGAATCGTGATTGGCGTACTGCTGGTCGCGGTGGTCGGTGTTGTGGTGGGTGATAGTCAGGCGTTTGAGATGGCTGGGGATGTGACTAACGTCGAATACCCAGCGGCAGACGGCACAACGCTCGTCGGATATCTCGCGCAGCCGGAGGCCGCCTCAGAGCCGCGTCCGGCGGTGCTCATGGTGCATGAGTGGTGGGGTTTGAACGCCGAAATCGCCGAGATGGCCGATATTCTGGCGGAGCAGGGGTATGTTGTGCTGGCGCCAGACACCTATCGCGGGCGCGTGGCGACGACGGTGCCCGGCGCGCTGGCGCTCCGCATTAGCGCGGACAAAGCGCGTGTTGACAGCGATATACAGGCCGCCTTTGACCATCTCGCCAGCCTGCCGAACGTCGATCCGACCCGCATCGCTGTGATGGGGTTCTGTTACGGCGGGGGAGTCGCGCTGCGGCATGGTGTCGCTAATGCGGAGATCGTCGCGACGATCAACCTATACGGTGACACGATTGACGATCCGACGGATTTCGGCGCGTTGCTGACCAACGGGCGTCCCGTGCTCGGCGTCTTCGGCGCGGAAGATGCGCAAATTCCGGTGAGCGAAGCCAATGCCTTCGATGCGGCGCTGGATGCGGCCGGGATTCCCAACGAAGTGACGATCTATCCGGGTGTGGGGCATGCGTTCGTCAACCCGCACACCATCGATGAGGGCGCGGCGCGGGATGCATGGGCGCAGATCACGGCCTTCCTCGCTGACAATCTCAGCGGCTAGGTCACGCCATGCGTGTCGGGGCAGGCTCTGGTCTGCCCCGGTTCGTTATCCTGCGAGCTAAAGCTTGAGCAGTCGTTCCGCGTTCGTTCGGTAGACCTTGAGCAGCACATCATCCGGCAGATGCAGCCCGTAGATTTGCCAGCGGCCTTGCCCGGGTACGTCTCCCAGTCCATACGAGAAGTATTCGTCGTCCGTCTCCAAAAAGCGGTACAGCAGACGATAGTAGTCGACACTCGGCGAGGCGTCCGCGCCGAACACAATGCGATCCGCGTATTGGAGGAAGAAGCGTCGCGCGCTGTACGGCTGACGGCCTAACTCGCTGATGCGCGCGCTGAAGTCGACGTTGAAATTCGGGCAGCGATCCATGAGCGCCCCGACCCACGCCAGGTTTTCGGAATAGCAGCCGACGTGCGCGCCGATGAACGTCGTCTGCGGATGCCGTGTGACGAGGCTCGCCAGTCCTTCCAGAATGGTGAGGAAGGCGGGGTAGGGCGGACTCGGGAAATGCCAGTCAGGATGGTTGCCGAGTTCTTCCCAGCGTTCATTGTATTGATCGATGGGGTCAAAGAAGGCGACCGGGTCAGCCACATGGATCAGTACCGGGAAGCCCAGTTCCCCGGCGGTCTGCCAGAGCGGATCGAGCCGCGCATCGTCGACGGCGACCAAATTTCCATGCTGGTCGCGCACGTGCAAACCGAACGGTTTCCAGATCTTCAAACCTTGCGCGCCCCACGACGCTTGTACACGCAAGCGATCCGCCGCCTGTTCGCCAAAGTGATCATCCTGCCACTGCGACCAGTCGACGCCGCCAAAGCATTGAAACCGTTCGGGCGCGGCGGCCTTGAAGTGATCAAGATGCTGCTGCAGTTTGGCCTCACCCCAACCGCCATCTAGATCGACAACTAACTGCACATCGGCGGCGTCCAGCACGTCCAGCAGGTCGCTGACCGGGCGCGCGTCCCAATCCCCGCCGAACGGCGGCGACAGGTGATTGTGCGCGTCGATGGCGCGAAAACGCGGCCGCTCGACCACCGTGTGTTTGACTTCGAGGCGCGGGCGCGGTTGAAAATCGCTGAGCTGCATGGAATCCTCCACTGGGGACGCTGCCAGACGGGCAGGAACACGGAAAACCAGATTGTACCGAGTATAATCTGAGCGGAACACAAGGAGCGCTTATGGACATCGAACAACCGGATCAACTGTTTGCTTATCTGCGGGAACTGGGGCGCATCACGGCCGACTCACAACCGACGATGCGCGTGTTGGAAGGCGGCGTGTCGAACAAAACCGTGTGGCTGGATTTGCCCGATGGCCGCGCCTGGGTGATCAAGCAGTGCCTGCCCAAACTGCGCGTCGCCGTCGATTGGTTCACCAAGCCGGAACGCATTCATCATGAGGCACTCGCACTCACCATCCTACCGCGCATGACGCCCGCCGGCACGATCCCGCTGATCATTTTTGAGGATGAGCCGAACTACATCCTCGCGATGGAAGCCGTACCCCAACCGCACGAAAACTGGAAAAAGCTGCTGCTGACCGGCCGCGTCGATCTGCGCCATGTCGATCAGTTTGGGCGGCTGCTTGGCACGATCCACCGCTTATCCGGGCAGCACCTCGACGACATTCGCCGCGACGCGCCGGAGTTCTTCAACCGGGAGTTCTACGAAACGCTGCGGCTGGAAGCCTACTATCTCTATACCGGGAAGCAGGTGCCAGAAGTCGCGGCGTTCATCCAGCGGGTGGTGGAGGATACACGCGCCGTGCAGCGGACGCTCGTGCACGGCGACTTCAGTCCAAAGAACATCCTCGTTTATCAGGATCGGCTCATTCTGCTTGATCATGAAGTGATTCATGTGGGCGAACCCGCGTTTGATGTCGGTTTCTCGCTGACGCATTTGCTGAGCAAAGCGCATCACCTGCCGGAGCACCGCGCGACCTTTGCCGAAGCCGCTCGCTTATATTGGCGGACGTATGTCGAAACCTTAGGGCCAGTCGACTGGCTTGAGGGGTACGAAGATCGGTGCGTTGAGCACACGCTGGCCTGTTTGCTGGCACGGGTGGCGGGACGGTCGCCGTTGGAGTACATGAACGCCGCGGAGCGGGCGCACCAGCGCGCCATCGTCGTCGACCTGATCGGAAACCGACCCGCGTCAATGCCGGGCTTGATTGATGCGTACATAGGAATGTTATGACGCGCTGCAAAATTGACGAATTATTCACACCTTACTTCATCAATTTTGGGGGTGACTGTGCTAGATTGAGTTAATAGTCGGTAACATTCCACAGAAGGACTGACAATGCGTCCGATCACGCGCCCACAGCAGAGAACTAACGTCGAAGACAGTGTCTGGGATTTGATCGCTCCGGCAGTGCCGGACTGCTTAGAACACCTTGGCGGCGGCGTCTATCAGGCCGTCTGGTGGAAGCCCGTTCCGGTGATGGATGTCGAAATTCTGCGCCGGCAGGCCGATATCGAAGTCGTAGCGGAACCCTTTGAGCCTAAGAATCTGCCCGGCGGTGTTGCGGTGCGTTTTTGGTTAACACCCCAGTAGGTGACAGGACTTTAGTACTAAAAGGGAAAGTAATTACTAAATCTCGTAAATCGATTACATTCCTCACGGTATAGATTTACGAAGTTCATATTATGATCAAGATCTGATGGCACTCCGCCCCCAGTGTTTGTGCATGGAAGGATGGCTCAGTGACACCGAATCTTGGTCAAAGCACTTTGCTGGCGCATGAAATCAAGATGCTCGTTCGCGACCTTGGTCGGGGCCGAGTCTATGGCGTAGCCTATGACACGGCTTGGGTTGCTCGACTTGCGGGACGCTATAGCGATTTTGAGTTTTCGCTCGAATGGCTGCGTCGCAACCAATATGAAGATGGTACGTGGGGTGCGCCCTACGTTCACTATCACGATCGTTTCATTTCCACGCTCGCGGCGATAGTGGCGCTGCGTGAAGTGGGCACGCACCCCCGTGACAAACGCCGCGTCAAGCGCGGTGAAGACGCCCTGTGGAAGCTGGTTGGTCATCTCGGCAAAGATGATAGTGACACCGTCGGTTTTCCCATCCTGTCTACCTCCCTAGCCCAAGAAGCCGAAAAACTCGGTCTCGACGTGCCGCAGCCTCCGGTTCGGTACGCCGCGCCGTATAAGAAAAAAGTTGCCGCGCTGATCGACTCGCCGGTCCGCCCATGGCGTCAAAGCACCATCACGTTCTCATTAGAAGCGCTGCGTCATGCCGTCAGCCAGCACGATGATGTGCTGGAAGCCAATTATTCGGTGAGCATTTCACCGGCGGCGACGGCTGCTTATCTATTGCAGCATTCCCACGAGGGAGCGGTCGATTATCTGCGGGATCTGATGACCGACGACGGGACTGGTGGTATCCCGGCGTTCGGACGGATCGACATTTTTGAAATGCTCTGGACTTTGATGAAGCTCGTGCTGACGGGAACCGTTCAGCCCAACGACCGGGATGTGCAGGAAATCCTCGCTGTATTGGCGTCGCGCTGGTCGCCGGAGTATGGCATCAGCTACTCGACGCATTTCCCGGTGGTCGATATTGACGATACTGCGGCCACTTACATGCTGTTGAAGTGGGGCGGTTACGACGTCAGCGCTGATGTGTTCAAGTATTACGAGAAAGATGATCACTTCTGCTGCTATCAGGGCGAAACGAATCCGTCGGCGAGTACACATTTGCGTTTGCTGCAGGCGCTGCAGTACGCGCAGGATCACCCCATGTACGAAACGTGGGTGCAGAAGATCGTGACCGCGCTCAAGCGCTTTGACGAGAATGGCTCGTTCTGGTCGGATAAGTGGCATACGTCACCGTACTACGTCAGCAACGTGGCGATCCACGCGCTGCGCGGCGTCGATGATAACCTCGCGTCCTCGCGCCTCAAGTGGATTCTCAAAACGCAGAACGATGATGGCGGCTGGGGCTATCTCGGCGACTCTACGCCCGAAGAGACGGCCTACGCGCTGGAGTCGCTGCTGACGTGGAACAGCACGGTCGAACGCATTGATCCGTCCATCATGGACGAGGCGGCGCGCTTCCTGACCGATCACCTGCACGATACGACGTACGTCCCGTTGTGGATCAGCAAGGGGTTGTATACGCCGCATAACATCGTCCGGGCGGCGATTTTGAGCGTCTTGTACCAGTACCACGCGTGAACCGAATGGCTGTGGTATGAAGATTACGAGCTGGTTCTTTGATTTCGACGACACGTTGGCGACTGCCCAGCTCACGTGGGCGCTGAACACGGCGCTGCCCAAACTCATCCAGACGTATGCGCTGCCAGCCGACCCCGAGCGGCTCGCCCGGGCTGTGCTGGCGGCGCAGCAGCGCTGGAGTGTCAACGACCACTTTCAGGGCGTCCTCAGCGGCTTGTTTGAGGACATGGGCTGGTCCGATGAACTGCAGGCCGTCTTCGCGAAAGACCTGCGTTCCAGCTACCAACCGGTGCTCTTTGACGACGCACTGGAATTGCTGCGCGCCCTCAATCAGAAGGGGCATTTGGTTTACGTCATCTCGAATAACCTGATCGCGCCCTCAAACGCGCGTGATCTGGGGCTCGCGGCCCACGTGCGCGAAATCTTTACGCCGCACATGTTCCCCGGCGCGAAACGCAAACCGCATCCAAGTCTCTGGCAGGCCATCCTCAACCGCTATCCGGTATTACACACCACCACCCCCGTATTTGTAGGGGATGATCCGTGGACAGATGGTGCTTTTGCCGAAGCTTGTGGCATGATGTGTTGGTTAGTCGATCGTCCGGGGCGCATGGCGTCACTCTATCAGACAACACCGTACCGGTGGGTGAGGTCGCTGCGCGAAATCCCGATCACGTAACTTGGAGGCCCTATGTCTGAAGAGTTCTCGCTCGGCGCGCTCATCCTTGTCCAAGCAGATCAACCCGCATCACCGCTCCCGCTCGAACTCACGACGGTGAGCGGTGACATCGTCGGCGGTGCGGCCACCGTGCGCGTCGCCCAACGGTTCGGTAACCCCTTTAAACACCCGATTGAGGTCGAATACCTATTTCCGCTCCCCCATGAAGCGGCCATCAGCGACTATGCCATCACGATTGGTACGCGCCGCATTCAAGCGCAGGTGCGCGAACGCGAGGCGGCACGGCAAGCGTATGCTGACGCCCAGGCCGAAGGCAAACGCGCCAGCCTGCTTGAACAGCAGCGCCCGAACCTATTCACTATCCGTGTGGCCAATATTCAACCCGGCGAAAAGATTCTGTGTGAAGTTCAATATGATGAGGTACTGACCTTCAAAGACGGTCAATACGAATTTGTCTTCCCCATGGGCCTCACGCCGCGCTATCACACGCCGACGCTGCCGCATCCCGCTGCGGTCGATGCGCCGTTGGCCGCGCCCGATGCGCCCATCGGACCCGTAGAAGTAACGCTCAATTTGCGCGGCGCTTTTGCCGACCCGGTGAGCCCAACGCATCCACTCGTCGTGGCGCGCGGTGAACCGATTACTGTCACGCTGGCGGGAAAGCACATCCCCAACAAGGATTTTGTTATGCGCTTTGCGGCGGCGGTAGATACGGTTCGCCCGCAAGCGTGGGCGACCATCGATGATGGCGGCAGTGAAATCGCGCTGCTGAGTGTGCAGCCGCCGCGCTCGACCGGGCAGGCGGTCGCCGCACAGCGCGAATTCGTGTTCGTGATCGACCGCTCCGGTTCGATGGGTGGCGATCCGATGGTTCAGGCCCGTAACGCGCTGAAGACCTGTTTGCGCATGCTCGGCGCCGACGACCGCTTCTGGATTCTCGTGTTCGATGACCAGTTGGAATGGTTCGCGCGCGTGGCGATGGCCATCACACAGGAGACGGTCGACGCGGCGGATCGCTGGATCGACGAGGTGGATGCGCGTGGCGGTACCGAAATCCTCGGCGCGATCAGCGCCGCGCTCGCTTTGCCCGTCGATGCGGAACGGCGGCGCTATGTGGTCTTCCTGACCGACGGCGCGGTCTCCGCGGAGGACGCGGCCCTGCGGGAAGTCACGGCGAAGCGGGGCAGTGCGCGGATCTTCACGTTTGGGCTGGGGCCGTCCGTCAATCGCTACCTGATCGACAAGATGGCGGCGCTCGGACGTGGTTGGGCAGAGTTCCTCGGCGTGGATGACGATATCGAGAAGGCGATCACACGCTTTCAGGATCGCGTGAGCTATCCTGCGCTCGAAGACATCACGCTGGAATGGCATGGCGCGAACGCGTGGGACACGTACCCGAACCATATGCCCGATCTGTATGTGGGCGCGCCTCTGGAGATCATCACACGCTTGGCGCGGCAGGGCGAGGGCGCCGTCACGCTGATGATTCGCGGTCAGCGGGGCGGAGAGCCTGTCGAGTTCAGCGCGGATGTGCCGCCCGGCAATCTGCCGCTGCTGCGGCGCTTGTGGGCGCGGGCGCGCATTGAGGCCTTGAGCATGCAGCTTGCCGACCTCGAAGCCGCACGCCAGCAGATCATTGAGCTGGCGCTCAAATATGGACTCGCGAGTCGGCATACCTCGTTTGTCGCCATTGACAGCGAAGTCACGACGGGCGGGAAAGACCAGCTCGTGCAAGTTGCCTTGCCGCTGCCTGAAGGTCTGCGCTATGAGGGCTTTGGCGCGGCAGGTGGTGCGGCTGGCGCTGCGCTGCACTTCGCCATGAGCGCGCCGCCTCCTGCACCCAGACCCATTGTTCGGTCTGACCGCGAGGCTGGGAACCACTTCTTCAGGAAGCGGAGCGCCCCGGCGGCGCGTGCCCAGTCCAGCGCGGACTTTGAGCCGGAATATGAGCGCGCGATCACGCTGCCGCCGCTGGACGAGCGCGAAGAACTCAAGCAGATTTTCACCGCCAACAACGGACAGCCGGAGATTTTGGTCAAGCTGTTGGCGCGTAAGCAAAAGATCAACGGGAGCTGGGCGGACGATGCGCAGTTGACCGCTGACGCGCTGGCGGCCTTCATGCAGGCCGGGCACACGACGGTCGCGGGAGATTACCGGGTGCAGCTGCGTAAGGCGGCCCAGTGGTTGGCACAGGCGATCAAGGATGGGCGCGCGGGCGCTGAGGCCGAGGCGGTGCTGAGCGCGTTGAGCGCGCAGACCGGAGAAACTTTCCTATGAACGGCACGGATTCGGATTGAGTTGAGACCCGCATCCGGGACGCGCAACCGCGTCCCGGATGCCTGCCTAACCTTGTGCCAAAAGTGGGCGGTTTTGCGCTATACTCCTCAGCAGCAGACAACAATGCTCAGACCTCACTGATACGAACACAAGGCGAAAACGTGGATGAACGACTTGATCGGTCGTGAAATAGGTCAGTACAAAATCACATCGCTGTTGGGGTGGGGCACGTCGGCGGCGGTGTATCTGGCGCAGCAGTTGAATGCGTTTGAGCGTCCGGTGGCGATTAAGGTCATCCGGGCTGAGCTGATCGGTCAAGGCGACTTCGCGCGGCGCTTGGAACAGGAAGCGCGTACGATTGCCACGCTGCGGCATACTCACATCCTCCGGTTAATCGAGTACATCAATCAGGGTAATCTGGTATGCCTTGTGATGGACTATTTGCCTGGAGGCAACCTCGAAAGCCTTATCAGCGAGGGCACGCTGACCATCGAGCGCACGGATCGCCTTGCCGCGCAGATTGCCGACGCGCTGGATTATGCCCACAACCAGAACATCATCCATCGCGATTTGAAGCCACAAAATGTGCTGCTGGACGAAGCCGGCAACGCCGTGCTCAGCGATTTCGGCATTGCCAAGCTGTTGAGCGGTTCAACCAACCTCACGCAGACAGGCGCGATTGTCGGCACGCCATCGTATATGTCGCCGGAACAGTGGAAAGGGCTGCCGCTCGACCGCCGCTCCGATATCTACGCCTTCGGGATTCTCGTCTACGAAATGCTCACGGGCGTGCTGCCATTTCAGGCGGAGTCCGCCAGCAGCATGATGTATAAGCACCTGACCGAACGCCCCTCCCCGGTTGAGGCATTTCGAACCGGGCTGCCCGCGGCGGTCAATGCGGTGCTGCTGCGCGCGCTCGCGAAAGAGCCCGATGATCGCTATGCGACCGCGGGTGAGCTTTACCGTGAATTGCACCTCGCCCTGTTTGCGCCAGAAGGCGCGGCGCTGCACGATATGACGCGGTCGACGCTGCACAAGCCGCCGCCCGTCGACGATGCGCTGGTCACATCGGAGATGATGCGGGTTGTCCCGGTCAACCCACGGCGGCGCATTCCGCTGGTGCCGCTGGTCGCCGGTTTGATCGCAGTGGTGGCGCTCGGAGTCGTCCTCGTCGTGACACAGTTCGGCGCGCCACCCGAGCCGACACCGACGGTTGTGCCCACGGCGGCGCGTGTTGCCGGGCAGAATCGTACGGACGAACGCGGTGTGCAGCAGGTTTTTGTGCCTGAGGGCTGCTTCCAGATGGGCAGCGATATCCGCGTCGATTCACGCGCCTTTGACAACGAAGAACCCGCGCATGAGGTGTGCCTCACGGGTTTTTGGCTCGACATTTATGAGGTTACGAACGGACAGTTTCAGGCGTTCGTTGACGATGGCGGCTATACGACCGAAAGCTGGTGGTCGCCAGAGGGCTGGGCGTGGGTGCAGCAGAATGGATTCGTCGGCCCGGAAAATCGCGGCGGTGAACTGGTGCCGGAAGCGCCGCGCTCCAATTTAAGCTGGTACGAGGCGGATGCGTATGCGCGCTGGCGCGGTGGACGCTTGCCGACCGAAGCGGAATGGGAATATGCGGCGCGTGGCGCGGACAATCTGATTTATGTGTGGGGGAACGGTTGGTCGAACGGCTACAGTGTCGTCAACGAAACGTCAACCGGCGGCGTGAACTTTGTGGCGCCATTGGGCGGTGGTTCGCGCACGCTGGATCGCAGTTGGAGCGGCGTGTTTGACCTCGTCGGCAATGTGAGCGAGTGGGTCAACGATTGGTTTGGCGACTATCCCGCCGAGGCGGTGCAAGACCCGCTGGGGCCAAGCGAGGGCACGCAGCGCGTGGTCCGCGGCGGCAACTTCAACAGTTCGCCGGAGGCGGCGCGGTTGGCAATTCGCGTGTCGCGCGATCCGGGGCGACGCAGTCCGTCGGTGGGCGTTCGCGTCGCTACCCCATAACCGCGCAGATCGCCGCCCTTAGGATCATCGTATATACTGTAATAATTGGTCAAACCTTAAAACAGGCGGCTTGGGTTTCATCGTACAATCGGTGACGCTCTGAACCGTGCTCTTTTGGCGCTGAGGATGAAACCTATGGTCCGTCGACTCACCGTCCTACTCCTAATTACTGGCCTGTGCATCGGGGTCATCCCGATGAGCGCGCAGTCCGCGTTCACGCTTACCGTTTTACACACCAATGATACGCGCGCCAATCATCTGCCGGATGCCGACGATGTCGGCGGCGCCGCCCGCGCCGCGACCGTCATCAAGCAGCTGCGCGACGCGGTCGACAACAGCTTGCTCGTGGATGCGGGTGGGCGCTTCACCGGAACGCTCTTTCATCGCGTGTACGCCGGGCAGGATAACGTACAGATTATGAATGCGCTGGGTTACCAGGCGATGGTGCTCGGCAGTCCGGAATTTGACAATGGCGATCAGACGCTGGCGCAGTTCATCCGGAATGTGAATTTCCCTGTGCTTGGCGCAAATATTGACGCCAGCGAGTCCGATGTGCTGGCCGACCTCATTCAGCCTTCGGCAATTGTCGACGTGAATGGCACAGCGGTCGGCGTGATTGGCGTCACGACGGCGGATGCGCCGCGCGTGTCCTCGCCGGGGCGGGATCTCATCTTCTCGCCGGACTACCGCGGCAGCGTCCAGGCGCAGGTTGACGCGCTGACCGAGCAGGGCATCAACAAGATCATTTTGCTGTCGTATCTCGGCTATGATGAAGACCTCGCTTTAGCACCGGAACTGCGCGGCGTGGATCTGATTGTCGGCGGCAATACACGCACACTGTTGAGTAACACGGATGCCGAGGCCGCCGGGCCGTATCCCGCGGTCACAGCAGGCGCCGACGGCGCCCCGATCCTGATCGTGCAGTCGGGCGGCGGCGCCCGCGGTGAACTGCGCTTCCTCGGACGCATCGACTTAACGTTTGATGCCGAGGGCGTCCTCATCGATTGGTCGGGGGATACTATCCTGCTTGCCAGCAGTATCCGTCCCGATCCCGATATCGTCGCGCTCATCGATGATCTCAACGAGCAGGTGCAAATCGAACGCGCGCGCCCGGTGCGGACACTCACAGGTGAGCAGGTCCTCGTCGCCGCCGATTATACGGTCGACGACTGCCGCATCCGCGAGTGTGAACTGGGGAATCTGGTCGCCGATGGGTTACGCTGGCGCATGGGGACCGATCTCGCGCTGGTGAATGGGGGTTCGATGCGCGGTGGTCTCGCCTCAGGGGCGCTGACGCGCGGGAGCATCCTCGAATTCCTGCCGTTCAGCAACCGGGTGAGCACGTTCCGCGTGCGCGGCTCTGATCTGGTCTTGGCGCTGGAAAATGGCGTCTCGCGCGTGGGGGAATCCAGTGGTACCGGGCGCTTCCCGCAAATTTCGGGTCTGCGCTACAGCTACGATCTCAGTCAACCCGTGTTCAGCCGCATTGTCAGCGTAGAGATGCTCAGCGCTGATGGCACGAGCTACGAGCCGCTCGACCCGAACGCGTTGTATACGATTGCCACCAATGATTTTATGCGCAAGGGTGGGGATGGGTATCAGGTGTTTGCGGATCGGGGGATTGATGCCATCGATACGACCGTGTTCTTCGATGACGTCTTCGAGTCGTATGTCCGTGAACATAGTCCGCTAAGCCCGACCCTAGAAGACCGCATCACTTTGGTCGAAAGCGCCGAAACCACCCCTACACCGGGATCGTAAACCGCCTGCTGTCGGGAGGCACGTGCGTGCCTCCCGACAGTTTGATTCCTACGTGGTCGCGCTACAGCAGACCTTCGCTCGCGTACCAGTTTGCCGTCCGGCGAATCCCCTCCAGTAGATCCACCTGTGGTCGGTAGCCGAGCTCTTCCTTCGCTTTGCGAATATCAAATGAGCGATTGTGATGAAAGAAGCTGACCCGGCGCCGGTAGATCGGTGGGTCCATGTGGAACGGCTTGCAGATCAGTTCGAAGGCGGCGCCCGCCGCCCACATCAGGTTGTAGGGCACATGCAGGCGGGGCGGGGCGGCGTGGAGTTCCTCCGCAATGATGCGAGCCAGGTCTTTGAGCGCCACCGAGCGGTCGCCCGCAATGATATAGACTTGTCCCACGGCGGCATCGCTGGAAGCCGCGAGCATAAACCCCGTCGCCAGATCGTCGACATGCACCATATGAAAGTGCGGATCGCCGGAACCGACCATGACAAACAGTCCCTTCTTGATGGAGCGAAACAGTTTGAGCAGGCGTAGGTCGCCTTCCCCGTAAATGCTGGCCGGGCGCACGACAGTCGTCGGGACGCGCCCCTGTTGCGCGTAATCCAGCACGATCTTTTCGCCAAGCATCTTCGAGTACTGGTAATCGTCGCACGGGTTGTACGGCGTGTCTTCGGTGGCGGGCGGCGCTTCGATATGCCCCAGCACGCCGATGGTGCTGCAGTGGACAAACCGGGAGACGCCAACCGCTTCGGCTGCATTGAGCATGTTGGTCGTGCCTTCGGCGTTCGTTTCAATCAGCTCGGCCGCGCTGGCCTTGCCGGAGCGGAAGGATGCGGCGATATGGTACACGACATCGCAATCTTGTACGGCTTGACGGCAGATTTCTGGATCACGCACATCACCGACAACGACATCCAACTGATCGTCCTCGTGTCGCTGGAGCTTCTGTGGATCACGAACTAGCGTGCGCACCTCATGCCCCGCTTGCAAGAGCCGTCGGAGCAGGTGACTGCCCGTAAATCCCGCTCCGCCTGTCACGAGAACTTTCCGCTGTGTTTCGAACATAATACCCTCAACCTGACCGAACAGAACTTGCACCTTCTATCAGGCGATCAGCAAGCAGCACTGCAGCGCCAAGCGGCAGGGTGGTCAGCCATCAATAGGGATTTCAGAGGGAGGGGCGGTGCTCAGAAGGAGGTGAGTGAAATGCGAACAGTAATAGAAAGTGCAACGCTAGTATAGCCGCCCCGATCAGGCGGTGCAAGTTCCAAAATCTCCTGACCCGCTACTACTCTACCTATTCATACATCCTCAGAAGAATAATCAAGTTAGCATGAAAGTTAGAAGATCGTACAGGCTGGCCTTCATGTCCAGTAGGTAGACCCTCGGTGATACGCACCCCGATTCAGACATTCTTCACATTTCCTCAATTATATGTGAGAGAGAGGCTTAAGAATAAATTCGTAATCGTAAGGATAAATTTACAACATGTGGGGTGACATTCATGTAAACCCAACGTTTCTGTATTTAACGATCAAAGATAACCCACTAAATGAGTGCGAAGCATGAACCAAAACTCGAAGTCATTGCCATCCCACCGACTAGAGCGCGGCCAAAGTATGGTCGAAATGGCGCTCGGCTTCGTGCTGCTGCTCATCGTCCTGTCCGGGCTCCTCGATGTCGGGCGCGCTTTCTATATTTATGTGGCGCTCGAAGACGCGGCAGGCGAAGCAGCTCTTTACCTCTCCATCGACCCCGAATGCACGAATCCGCCCGGTTTGGAACATCCTGAAATTCCGATTGACTGCCTCGACCCTAACAACGCCGAATACCGGGCGCGCAACGCCGGCGGCGCGAACATTGATTGGTCAAATGCGGATATCACTGTCGAAGTGCCGTCGAACTCAGTCGGGAACTCGGTTTTGGTAACGATCAGTTACCAGTTCACTCTGCTCAGTCCGTTTATGCCGCGTTTCGCCGGGGTCAACCCCGTGACGCTCACCGTGTCCGCCTCCAATACCATCATTCGGGAGACGTAGACGTGACTCTACCGAGAAAGCGGGAGTTTCTCATGCTGAACAAACGCAAACCGGGCCAAGGTTTGGCCGAATTCGCGCTCGTCGCGCCCATTCTGCTCCTCTTGATCATGGGTATTTTCGATTTCGGACGCGTGTTCTTCAGCTATGCGATGGCGTCGAACGCGCTGCGTAGTGCCTTGCGCAATGCTGCCGTGTACGGCTATGGTGACGGCGAGAACAATTACCTCAACTGCGCCCTGATGGAAGAGACCATCGAAAAGACGTTCTTCGTCGGCACGCCCACCATCAATATTCGCTATGAATCGGCGGTGGAACAGAATGCCGATGGTACGCCCGTTACCTGGCCGTGCTCCGCCGTCGATCCGACGCAGGGCGGCAACCCCGACGTGCTCGAAACGGGCGATATGCTGAAAATCGATATCGCCAACTCGATTCAGCTCATCACCCCGCTGATCAGCCAGATTGCGCCGAACCTCACATTCGAATTTCAGGGTCAGCGCACGGTAGTGACTGATATCCGCCTGACGACGCGTGCTTCGGGGGATGTCGACTATGACGGCCTCGATGATGCGTGGGAAGCGCTGTACTTCTCCGCGGCCGCCGCTCGGGGCATCAATCCGAATCAGGTCTACAACGTGTACACGGGGTCAGATGATCCGGACAGCGACGGTTGCAACAACGGCTGTGAACAGGCGAATCTGACTGATCCGACCAACCCCAACAGCGACGCTCTCGATCTGCCGAATGCGGGCGACCCCGGCGATCTGCTCAACGATGGCGACGAAGTATTTCGCTACCGCACCAAGCCGCTGGATTGGGACACCGACGACGATCTGCTCAGCGACAGCGACGAAGTCATCGGGCGGAATGTGACGGTAGTGCTGCCCGACATGAGCACGCTCAGCTATCTGATGACCAGCAATCCGCTGGATGGCGACTCGGACGACGATCTGCTGAGCGATGGGGAAGAGGTGCTCGGCGTGCTATCAATATGCCGAACGGCACAATTCTGAATGTGATGCTGATCAGCAACCCGAAAGTGTACAGCGACACGGATGGCCTGACGGATTATCAGGAAGTTCACGCTGTGGCGAATGGCAGTACCTATTACAGCAATCCGCTGAGCGGGGATAGCGACAGCGACGGCCTGTCCGACTACGACGAAGTCACCGGGAATAACGCCAACCATTACTACACCAACCCCTACACGAACGACAGCGATAACGACGGGCTGACTGATCTGCAGGAAGTGACGGGTTTCACCATCACAGATTGGCAGAACCTCGCGCACCCATATTTCAGCAATCCGACGCTGGCTGACAGTGACAGCGATCAGTTGACGGATCTACAGGAGCTGCTCGGCTACGTAGCGACTAATGGCACGCGCTACTTCAGCGATCCGCTGGAATCGGACAGCGATGGGGATGGGCTGAGCGACTACGACGAAGTCACCGGCTATAACCTGCGCCTTGCCGTGACCGATCCGCTCAACAGCGATGGTGACGGCGACGGGTTGAGCGACTACTACGAAGTGCGCTTCTACGGCACCGACCCGAACAACATCAACAGCGACGGCCCGAACTCGCTCTATTCCGGCTACCCCGGCGACACGCTCACGGACTATCAGGAAAAGGTCACCTTTTGGAGCAACCCGAATCAGTGGGACACGTTTGTCGCCAACTGCGCCGATAACTTAGCGGTTATTGGTCAGTGCGGTGATGGCATCACCTACGGCGGTCTGTTTGATAACGATGGTGACGGCTTGCCGGATAGCTGGGAAATGGCTTACCTGTTCACCCGGGCCTATGGCGGCCTCGATGACCCGGACAACGATGGTTGCAACAATGTGCAGTGTGAATATCCACTTTCGACCGATCCACTGGACGCGGATACTGATAATGATGGTTTGATGGATGGGCCAGAGTTTTACGGTGTGAACATCAATGGCACCGTGGTGACTTATAACGTTTCGCCGTTTAACCCTGATACGGATGGCGACGGTTTGATGGACGGGCAGGAAGTTTACGCGACCTACGGTTACCTGACCGACCCCACGGTCCGCGATACGGATGGCGATACCATTAAGGATGGTGACGAGGTTCTCGGTTACCGGACGGCCAATGGCACGACCTACACCAGCAACCCGACCAGCCTCGACAGTGACGGTGACACGATCCCGGATCGGAACGAGCTCCTCGGCAATACCGCAGCGAACGGCAGCGTGTACATCACCAACCCGGCGAATTCGGATAGCGACGGCGACGGTTTGGGTGATGGCGCTGAACAGTCCGTTCACCGCACCAACCCGCTCCTGGCGGACTCGGATACGGATAACGTGACCGACTATGAGGAAGTCTACGGGTATCTGGCGGCGAACAACGCCACCTATACAAGCGTGCCTTCCGATTCAGACTCCGATGACGACGGGCTGCTGGACGGCGCGGAGGTCAAGGCGACCGCGCAGTATGTCAGCAACCCGAACATGGCCGACACCGACAGCGATGTGTTGAGCGACGCGCAGGAAGTCAATGGCGTCACGGTGACCACGCAGGTCGGGGTACGGACATTCCGCAGTTACCCGCGTTCGGCGGACAGCGACGGCGACTTGCTCACCGACGCGCAGGAAGTCATGGGGTACACCGCCAGCTCCGGCACGAAGTACTACAGCGATCCGCTGCTCACCGACAGCGACGGCGATAACCTGAGCGACTACCATGAGGCGCGCGGCACGTTCAATTACATCACCGACAACCTCAAAGCCGATACGGACGGTGATGGTCTCAACGATGGTTACGAAGTCAACACGTCACTGACCAACCCGCTCGTGACCGATACGGATGGCGATGGGGTCAACGATGGCACGGACGCCTACCCGGGCAACGTGC
Source organism: Candidatus Flexifilum breve (assembly GCF_016713355.1). Taxonomy (NCBI): domain Bacteria; kingdom Bacillati; phylum Chloroflexota; class Anaerolineae; order Aggregatilineales; family Candidatus Flexifilaceae; genus Candidatus Flexifilum; species Candidatus Flexifilum breve. The sequence continues at coordinate 383,713 of NZ_JADJPI010000004.1, read as the reverse complement.
CGACGGTGAGCATTGGCAACATCACGAATGTCTCGCGCGCGGCGGGGGTAGCGAACTTCCCGGTCACGGTCATGTACGGCAACGCGGGCCAGTCGCTGACGATCAATTACCATACGGTCAATGGCACGGCGCTGTGCGATCAAATTCAGCAGAATCGTCATGATTACACGTGTGTGCCTCTGGGAACTGGCCTCCGAACGTACACGCCGTCGGCGAATGGTACGACGACCACCACAATCCCGATCACCGCCGGCCTCCAACAGCGCATGGTTTGGGTACTGAAAGCGTGGCGACGTCCCACACGGGGCACGACCGCCATACAATCCGTAAGGGTAAAGGCATGAACGAGAAACACAGCATGAACACTAAACAGAAGCAAACTGTAAAACACTCCGGCTGGGCTCAAGCCCAGCGGCCATTGATGGCCCTTCGTTGTGCTAATCGGCGCATTGGGCTTGGCCGTGGATGGCGGCGGCTTGTTCTTCCTGCAGCGTGACGCGCAAAACGCGGCAGACGCGGCGGCGATTGCGGGCGCCTATGCCCGCTGTACCAGCATCAACAGCGGCAACCCGAGCAGCCAGCGAGCAGGGAAGGCGGCAACGCGAACGGTTTCTTCAATGGGGTCGACGGCCGCGCCGTGACCCTCAGTATGCCCACCGAAGGCCCGCTGGCGAACGATCAATGGGCGGTACAGGCGGATATCTCGGCCTCCAAGCCGAGCTACTTCGCGCAGGTCGTCTATCGCGGCCCCTGGGCGCCAGCGCGCAATGCCGTCCCCTTTAACCCGGCATCGCGGGGATCGGGAGCCCACCTGCGGCAATACCATCAGTTGGGATGGTTCGGATGGCGAGATCCGCACCAGCAGCGCGCATCCGGAACAAGCGCTGATCTGGAGCAACAACGAGATCAAGTCGACGGCAGGTACGAGCGGCAACGATTTCACGGGTCTGGTGCAGTCACTGGAAGAGACCGATCCGGGGAACCACGATACGTTCAACCCGCCGTACACGGGTGATCTCGCGGATCAAGGCTACACTGCTTTACCTGATCCGCTGGCTTATGTCTATGCGATCGGCCAGTACGCGCCCGGCGGCATCGTCGCCGGCTACGCTCCGGAATACCACGCGATTACGCATCGGGGGACGGATCTTTATGGTGATCCTGATTACAACGATGCCACCCCCGGGGGGCCCCCCGGGCCGCCCCGCCCCCCGGGCCGGGGGCGGGGGCGGGCGCCAAAAAAGGGGGGGGCCGGGGCGCCCCCCAAGCCCGTCATGGGTGGGTGGGTGTCCTTCATCGCCACGGGTACCATTCAGGGCGATCACATCGAGGCGCAGTACTACCAGTACGCGCCATCAGCGATAACCGCTTGTCGGGTTCGACTGGAGTGCTGTTTATGGCGCTTGGGACAGGGAATAATCCGTGCTCATATAATGCGGTCAAAATCTCCGGCGAAACGCTGTTCCGGGGTCTGATCTACGCGCCGAATGCCAACGTCCAGTTGAGCGCCGGGAATGACGGTCTGGTGATCAAGGGGGCGCTCATCGCTAACTCCGTGACGCTAAGCGGCAATCATCTGGTGTGGATCAGCGACCCGGATGTCATGTCACCGCAGTCGATGCTGGTGCGCGTCGCCGAATAGCCTTAAAAGCCATCTGAATATTCGGAAATGTTCTCGTAGGGCGCACCAACGTGCGCGCCCAATATAGGGCAGACACATCGCTGCCCCTACGAAATTCAAGACGATTGATTCTTCAAATGGCTTCTTACAGCGGTACACAATTGTCAGCTAGACAGCGGCATTGAGTGATCTCAATGCCGCTATTTTGTCATTCAGGGCTGAGAATGCCGCGCTTTCCGGTATAATGACCCTTTGGAAACCGCTTTCGCCGTTCCCTGTGCGGCAGTTCGTTTAAGGCAACTCACCGTGAGCACCAAAATCACTATCTACGATATCGCCCGCGAAGCAGAAGTCTCCGTCGCCACCGTTTCGCGCATTTTGACCGGCAGCGCCCCCGTCAGCCCGGAGACCAAACAGCGCGTCGAGGCGGTGCTGCAAAAGCACAAGTTCCGCCCAAACAAGCTGGCGCGCAACCTCTCCTACCAGCGCTCGATGATGCTCGGTGTGATTCTGCCGGATATTACAAACCCCTACTTCTCGACCATTTTTGCCGAAATGCAGCGCGACGCTCTCGCCAGCGACTACTCGCTGCTGTTGTTCAATGCCATGAACAGCCTCGAACTTGAATCGGAAGGGTTGGCCTATCTGTCGCGGCACCAGGTTGATGGCTTGATCTTCATGGGGGGGCGCGTGAATGAGATTACGCTGTCTGACCGCTACCGCGCGGAATTGGTCGATTTCGCCGCCAAAGTGCCCACGGTGATCGTCAATGGCGGCATCCAAAGCGATCTCGTCAGCATCGTGCAGACCGATGAGCGCGGCGGCATCGCGCAAGCCGTCGACTATTTGACGGGGCTCGGCCACACGCGGATTGGCATGCTGGGCGGCAGCGCCCACATCACCGTGACGCGTGACCGTCAGGCAGCACTGCGGGCAGCGCTGGCCGAACATGGGCTGACTGTGTGTGACGAATGGCTGATCGCGGATAGCTTTTCAATTGAGAGCGGCGAGGTCTGCCTCGAACGACTGCTGCAGCTCCCCGAACAACCGACTGCGGTCATCTGCATCAACGATCTGGTCGCGCTCGGCGTGCTCAAGGCCGCGCGCCATCATCAATTGGATGTACCGAAACAGTTGTCGGTTGTGGGTTTTGATGACATTTACCTGACAGCCGTCTCCGCGCCCGAACTCACCACCGTCAGCCATAATTATGCGGCGCTTGGCAGCACCATCATCGACACTATCGTCAAGCGTATCAACGAAGAGAGTGTCCCCGCCTCTGTGTTGATCGACATGGAGCTGGTGGTGCGCGACTCGTGCCGCCGCGTGTAATCGGCAGGGTGGGGCAGGGCGAAGCGACCGTTTGCAGCCAAGGAAGGGCCGGTACCTGGCTTAGGGCCTGTCCGACAATCAACTATTTGAATCCTGTAACGCAAACGAATGCAGGGGCTTACAGCCGCTCCCAACTGTTTGACAAGCTTGTGTTCTCATGCTATGTTCATGAAAGCGGTTTCGAAACCGCTTTCATGAGCTATTGCTGTTTAAGAAAGGACTTTAAAATGCGAATTCGCGCTCTTTTACTTTTAGTCGTATGTTTGCTGGCGCTGTCCGTGTCAATGGTCGCCGCGCAAGAGCCCGTCACCCTTCGTTTGAGCATGTGGGGCGGTCTGGCGGATCAGGAAGCGTATCAAGCCCGTCTCGATCTCGCGCACGAAGCCTTCCCGAACATCACTATCGAACTCCTGTACACGCCAGATGATTACGATCAGCGGATTCAGACGATGATGGCGGGCGGCGATGCCCCTGATATCGTGCAGTTGGCCGAAGCCATTCACGGCTATTCCAGCCGCGGCCAGCTCCTGCCGCTCGACCAATTTGTCGCCGATGCTGAGCTCGATCTCGACGCGCGTTTCGGCACGAATTATCGGCAATACCAGTATGAAGGCAGCCTGTACGCGCTGCCGGATCGCGGCGGCGCGATGATCGTCTACTACAACCGTGACATGTTCGACGCGGCTGGCATTGGCTACCCGACGGCTGAATGGACGTGGGCGGAATTCCTCGCGGCGGCGCAGGCGCTCACCATCAAGGATGGCGATGCGACCACGCAGTACGGCTTCGCGGCAGGCGGTTGGTGGCCGTGGTGGATGAGCTTCATTTATCAGAACGGCGGCGCGGTGCTGGACGAAAACGGCGCGCCCGTCATGAACAGCGATGCGGTCAAGGAAGCGCTCCAGTTCTACAATGACCTCGTCTACACCTATGCCGTCGCCCCGTCGCCGCAAGATTACGCCGACCTCGGCACAAACAGCCCCGACCCGTTGTTCGCGCAGGGCAAAGTCGCCATGATTATGACCGGCTTCTGGAACATCTCGACGCTGCGTGATGTCCCCGACATCAACTGGGATATCGCGCCGGTGTGGGGCAATGTGGCTCGCGGCACCGTCGCTTTCGGCAGCGGCCTTGCCATCACCAGTGGCAGCGCCCACCCGGAAGAAGCCTTCCAGATTATCAACTTCCTGACCGACGAAGCGGCACAGACCGTCATTGTCGAACGGGGTGAAGATGCGCCCGCCAACGTCAACGTGCTCAACAGTGAGCTGTTCCTGAGCGGCGAAACCTTCGCCAACCGTGACATCTATATGGAAGCGTTCGGCGAATCGGCGGATGCGATCATTGCGCTGCCGTTGATCCCGCAGTGGAACGAAATGCAGTCCGTGATGGGGACGACGCTGGACGAACTGTTCATCAACGCGATTGACGTGCCGACCGCCGTCGATCAGATGCAGTTCGACCTCGAAGATCTGCTCCAGTAAGCACGCTAAAATAGTTTGGGGTCAGGCGCAGGCTTGACCCCAACTTATTGACACGGATACGACATGCACCGTTTCTTACTTCTGAGTTTCCTCGTTTTCTTTCTCTTTTCAACGCATGGACAGGCACAAGACGTGACTACGATCCGGGTAGAGCCAACGCAGACGTTCCAGACGCTCGAAGGGTTCGGCGCGTCCGGCGCGTGGTGGTCGCAAATCATTGGCGGGTGGAGCGATGCGACCCGGCAGCGGGTGATCGATCTGCTCTTTGACCCGACCCTTGGCATCGGCTTGACGATGTACCGCTACAATGTGGGTGGCGGTGAGCAGGGCTTAATTGATCCGTGGCGCAACACGGAGACCTTCGAGGTTGCGCCGGGTGACTATGATTGGTCGCGCGATGCCAACGCGATGTGGGTGCTGCGCGCGGCGCGGGACGCCGGCGTGACCGATGTGATCATCTTTGCCAACAGTGCCCCCGGGCGCATGACCATCAGCGGACGCGCGGCGGGCAACCCCGGCGGCGACTCGAATCTGCTGCCAGACATGCACGACGACTTTGCCCAGTATCTGGTCGATATCGCCCGCCACCTGATCGAGGATGAAAACATCCCGGTGCGCTGGATCAGCCCGATCAATGAGCCGCAGTGGGATTGGCAGCCATCGAAAGGGCAGGAGGGGACGCATTATGTCGGCGCGGAGATCATGAGCGTGCTGCACGCGCTGCAGACGGCGATCGACGACTCCGGCCTCGATCTCGCCATCTCGGCCATCGAAGCGGGCGAATGGGGCACAGCCTCGGTCTACGCCCAGCTCATCCTCCCTGATGAAGCCTTGGCCGCCGAACTTCCGCATTTCGCTGTGCATTCGTACTGGTCGGAGGCCAGCGACAAACTGCGCTTCGTCAGCTTCATGCAGAACCATTATCCTGACCTGCCGCTGTGGATGTCTGAATGGACAGAGATGCAGCAGGGGCGCGACTACGGCATGGATTCCGCCCTGATCATGGCGAACACCATCCACGATGACCTGACGCTCGGCGGTGTGACCTCATGGCAGTACTGGATCGCCGTGTCCAAGTACAACTTCCGCGATGGCCTCATCTATGCGCCGGAATACGGCGAAAGCCTCATCGAAACCAAGCGTTTGTGGGCGTTCGGCAACTACAGCCGCTTCGTGCGTCCCGGCGCCGTGCGCGTGCAACTTGATCTCGATAGTGAAGTCGTCCGCGCCAGCGGCTACCTTGACCCGGCGACGGGCGCGGTGACGGTGGTTGTCATTAACAACAGCGCACAGACGGAGACGATCAGGCCTCGAAGGGCTGGATCAGCCGCATGTCAGCGCCTACGAGACTTCCGACGAGCATAATCTCGCATCTGTCTACACTGGCGCGCCGTCAGCCAGCTACCAACTCACGCCGCACAGCGTGACCACGTTCGTGTTTAGCGAAGGGACGTAACCGATGGCGCAAGTGGACGCTCCCGCTCACTTAGCCAATCGGGCGCGGACAGCCCAACCCAAGCGGCGGCTCACGGCGCGCCGCCGCGAAAGTCTGTGGTTCTACCTGATCATCTCGCCGTGGTTGGTCGGTTTGCTGCTGCTGCTCGCCGGGCCGATGGTGTACTCGATCTACCTCAGCTTCACCGACTGGAACCTGTTCAATGCGCCGGAATGGATTGGCCTCGACAACTACGTGCGCCTGTTCACCCGCGACCGCAATTTTGGCATGGCGCTCGGCAACACCTTCTACTACACGCTGCTCTACGTCCCGCTGAATATCGTGCTCTCGCTCGGCGTCGCTTATCTGCTCAACAAGCGCCTGCCGGGGATGCGTTTCTTCCGCACGGTGATCTATCTGCCGTATGTTGTGCCGGTCGTCGCGACGACGATGGTCTTTCGCTGGGTGTTCGCGCCAACCAACGGTCAGCTCAACAGCTTTCTCGCGCTGATCGGCATCACTGGCCCGGCATGGCTGCTCGATCCCCTGTGGGTGAAGCCCGCGCTCGTCCTCATGTCGCTCTGGGGCATGGGCAGCAGCGTCGTGTTTTTGCTAGCGGGTATGCAGGGCATTCCATCAGAGATGTACGAAGCCGCGTCCATTGATGGCGCGTCCGAGCGCCAGCGTTTCTTCAATATCACGCTGCCCATGCTCAGCCCCGTCATCTTCTTCAACATGATCATGAGCATCATCTCCAGCTTGCAGACCTTCACGCAGGTCTACATCCTCAACGCCGACCCGAACACGCCGAACAACGCCATCAACATGATCATCCCGTACCTGTTTGATAACGCCTTCCGCTTCAACAAGATGGGCTACGCGTCCGCGATTGCGTGGGTGCTGTTCATCATCATCTTCGTGTTCACGCTGGTGGTCATTCGCTCCTCGTCGATGTGGGTCTTCTACGAAAGCGAGATGAAGAAATGAACCGCCGCATTGGACTGGCTGAAACTGTTTCGACCTACGCGCTGCTCGGCGCGCTGGCCGTGGTGATGATCACGCCGTTCCTGCTCATGATCTCGATGTCGCTCGCCAGCGACACGACCGCTGTCCAGATGACGTTTACGCTCATCCCGCACGAATTTGAGGTGGGCAACTATGCGCGCGTGTTCACCACGCCGACCATCGATCTCGGGCGGCACATTCTCAACAGCTTGATCATCGTCGTCGGCTCGATGATCGGACAGGTGCTCGTCAGCTCGTTTGTCGCTTACGGTTTCGCGCGCTTTCACGCCCCCGGTAAGAACGTGCTGTTTCTGATTCTGCTGGGCACGATGATGATCCCCGGCGCGGTCACGCTCATCCCGCAGTTTGCGCTGTATCGCGCGCTCGGGTGGTTGGGCACGTTCGCCCCGTTGATTGTGCCGAACTTCTTTGGTGGCGCGTTCAATATCTTCCTGATGCGCCAGTTCATCGTGCGCCTGCCTGTCGAACTGGATGAAGCCGCCCGCATCGATGGCGTGGGGCCGATTGGCATTTTCCGTTATATCATTTTCCCGCTGATCCGCCCGATCGCGGTTGCCGTTGCCATCTTTACGTTCCAGTTCAACTGGTCGTGGTTCCTCGAACCGCTGCTCTACCTGCAAGACGCGGAATTGATGCCGCTGGCGGTCGCCGTGCGCACGTTGAGCGCTGTCACCAGCGCGGGCGCGATGCCGCTGTGGAATCTCGTCATGGTCGCGTCCATGCTGCTGACTGTGCCGATGCTGCTGGTGTTCTTCTTCGGGCAGAAGTATGTCTTTGAGGCGAATATCTCTGGGGGCAGCGCGGGGGTCAAATAGACCACCACCCCTGAACTGAAGTTAGTTGTTGAGGCGGGGCGCACAATGAAGTTGTGCGCCCCGTTTGTGCTGTTTCACGTTTACGAGATGAACGGCTGTGCGCAGCCAAGTGCCTCAGCCGAGCGGCAGCCCCAAGTCTTTGATCTTCTGCGTAAGGTTGCGCTTCGCCAGCGGAATCAAGCTGATGGGCAGGTGCTCGATCACGACATACGCGTCGGGCTTGGTCTGGTGGACCAGGCGCAGAATCGTGTCGAAATCCATCAGTCCCGTACCGATCACCGTCTCCGTGATGTGGACGACGAAGCGATCTTCCAGCAGGAAGTCCTTCAGATGCACTGTGGCGATGTAGTCGCCGAGCACATCGAACAGATGCTGGAGCATGGGTGGCAAGTTGAACGCGGTTTGCAGGTCCCCGACGAAGTTGCACGGATCGAGGTTGAGCTTCAAGCGCTTTGACCCGGTACGCTCGATCACGCGGCGAATCGTCTCAGGCGTGTTGAGCGTGGTCGTCACGTGCGTTTCCAGCACCACGGTGATGTCGTACTCTTCCGCCGTTTCGAGAATCTCGCACAGGCTGCGCACCAGTCGATCTTCCGTCTCCGGCTTGTAATTGTCGGCGTGCGGCCACCACTCGCCGCGTGGACTCAGACTCGTCGGGCGCACACCGGACTCTGGCACGCCCATTTTCGCCGCTAACCGAATCAGATCGCGCGCGCCTTCCACGCCCGCTCGACGCACGGTTTCATCTGGGGTGATGATGCAGGGGTACGGCCCCCACAACTGCAGAAACGGCATCCGCTGATTGGCGAACACTTCTTTGACCCGCGCCGCCGTCTCGTCACTGATGGTGCTGGCGGGCACGGTCAAGTGCGCGCCGATCCCGTGAAAGCCGAGGTCCGCCGCAAAGCGCAGCTTGTCGTAGTTGACATCAGAAAAATCGCTCATGATGAGACCGAGCAGTCCGATTTTCATGGTTGTTCTGTGCTCCCACAGCGTGATCGCCAGTAGATTTGCTGTACCGCCTGCTTAATCAATGTGGAATAGTTCTTCCATCGGCAGCCACCAGTTCCCCTCAGTGCTGCCTTGGGAGTCGCCTTCAAACGGCTGCTGGCAGGGATCGGTCACCGCCCACCATTCATGCGTGCGCGGATCATCCCCGACTTTCGCCATATCGGTGGCGAAGTCGCTGCCGACGTACTCGAAGTAGGCGAACAGCAGCCCGCCGCGATGATAGATCGAGTAGTTGGTGATATTCGCCTCGCGCAGTTTGGCCAACACCTCCGGCCAGACGGCGGCGTGCAGACGTTTGTATTCGTCGTACTTCTCCGGCTTCAACCGGATGATTTGTCCGAAGCGCTGCATGGTGATCGCTCCTAGTCCGCCAGCACGGCGCGAATCGCCTGTGTGATCCGCCCGACGTTGGGCAGCACTTCATCTTCGAGCGGTGGGCTGTAGGCGATCAGTGCGCCGCCCATGTTGACACGCTTCACCGGCGCCGCCAGCCAGTACACGCCTTCATCCGCGGCCAGCGATGCAATATCGCCGCCCCAACCCGCTTGATGCGGCGCTTCTTCGACGATCACGAGGCGATTCGTCTTGGCGAGTGAATTGAGGATTGTCGCTTTGTCGAGCGGCACGAACGAGCGTATATCGATCACCTCGCACTCGATGCCCTCTTTGGCGAGGTTCGCCGCCGCCTCCAGCGAACGATGCAGCATCAACTGGGAGGCGACCACCGTCACATGGCTGCCCGCGCGCACCACTTTCGCTTCGCCCAGCTTCATCGGCTGGGTATCGTCGGGTACTTCGCCTTTCAGGTTATACAGGCCTTTGTGTTCCAGCACGAACACCGGGTTATTCTCACGGATCGCGCCGCGCAGCAGCCCATACGCGTCGACCGGCGTGGACGGTGACACGACTTTGATGCCGGGGAAGCTCATCAGCCACGACTCCGCGCACTGGCTGTGCTGCGTGCCGAAACCATTGCCGCCGCCTTGCGCCGCGCGGATCGTCAGCGGGACGATGAACTGCCCGCCCGACATGTAGCGATACTTGGCAACCTGATTCGCGATCTGGTCGAGCGCGACGGGCACAAAATCCGCGAACATCAATTCTGCCACGGGGCGCAGCCCGGTGATCGCCGCGCCGAGCGCCGTCCCGATGATTGCCTGTTCGCTGATCGGGGTGTCGCGCACCCGGTCGCCGCCGAACCGTTCGTAGAGTCCCGGCGTCACTTTGAAGACGCCGCCCGCCTCCGCGACATCTTCGCCGAAAAAGATCACATCCGGGTCGCTGGCGAGTTCGTCAGCCAACGCCTTGACCACTGCTTCTCGATACGTCATTTCCGCCATGACCGCTTACCCTTCGTAGTACACATCGGCATAAAGTGATTCCAGCGGCGGAAACGGCTCGTTCTTCGCCCATTCCACCGCATCGACCACCGCCGCTTCGGCGGCTTGGCGCAGTTCCTCAAATTCGACGTCGTCCAACTGACCGTCGGCGATCATCCGCGCTTTGAGGATGTCAATCGGATCGCGTTTAAGCCATTCGTCCAGTTCACCCGGCTTGCGGTACGGGGCCGTATCTGTCCGCGAGTGCCCGCGATAGCGGTATGTCTTGCACTCAATCAGGCTTGGCCCTTGTCCGGCGCGCGCCCGATCCGCTGCCGTTTTGACCGTCGCGTAAACCGCTTCAGCATCCTGTCCATCGACAATCACGCCGGGGATGGCATAGGCCGCTGCCCGTTCGGCGATGTTCTGAATCGGGGTCGTTTTGCTCCACACACTGTACTCACCGTACAGGTTGTTCTCACAGATGAACAGCACCGGGAGCTTCCACACCGCCGCCATATTCAGCGCTTCGTGGAACACGCCGATATTCGACGCGCCTTCGCCGAAGAACGTCACGGCGATATTTCCCGTCTTCTTGACCTGCGCGGTGAGCGCTGCGCCCATCGCAATTGGGAGCTGTGCGCCGACAATCGCGTTCGCGCCCAGCAGCCCGACGGTGGCATCGGTCATGTGCATGCTGCCACCTTTCCCCTTGCACGCGCCCGTCGCCTTGCCCATCATTTCGCCCATCATGGCGCGCAGCGTCATGCCGAGCGCCAGCGCGTGATGATGCCCGCGATAGGTACACGTCACTTTGTCGCCGGGGATCAAGGCGGCGGCTGTGCCGACCGCGACCGCTTCGTGACCGATGGCGAGATGCGTCGTCCCGCGAATCAGGTTGGCGAGGAAGAGTTCCTGAATCTTCTCTTCCGCCACCCGTGTTTCCAACATCTGGCGCAGCGCCTGTTGGCGCGCCTCTAGTGCGAGTGTCATGCCCATCCCTTACGCTGAAAACCGATCCAGTTCTTCTTGAAAGACCGCCATGAAGCGGGCCAAATCCATGCCATCGACCACGCGGTGATCGCCGCTGAGCGTCAGATGCGCGGTGCTGCGAATGAACAGCCCGCCGTCGATCACCACCGGGCGCGGTTTGAGCGCGCCGACCGCGAGAATCGCCACCTGCGGCGGATTGATCACGGCGGTGAAGTGTTCGACCTGGGCGATCATGCCCATATTGCTCACCGTGAATGTCCCCCCCTGCAAATCATCGACGCTCAAACGGTTCGTCCGCGCTCGCTCAACGAGGCTGCGGACTTCCGCCGCTAGACCGGGCAGCGAAAATCGTCCAGCGTTGTGCAGTACGGGCGTGATCAGACCATCCTCACGCGCTACCGCCACCGCCAGATGAATCTGCTCGTGCCGGTAGAGCGAGCCGTCCTGAAAGGTCGCGTTGAGCGCGGGGACGCGGCTGAGGGTTTGCGTGACGAGGTGCAGAATCAAATCGTTGATCTTGGCTTTGCCCGACAGGGTCTTGAGCTTGTCCAGCGCTGCGTCGAACACGAATTCGCCCGTTACGTAGAAGTGGGGAGCTTCCCGCATGCTGTCGCTTAGTCGGCGGCCAATCGTCTGCCGCATGCGCGAGAGCGGGACGAGCACAGCCCCCTCGGGCACAGTCGGAGCGGACGGCGCAGGCGCGGCGCTCGGCGCGCTGAAAGCGTCGAGCATCTCCAGCGTCAGCGGGTTGGGGAAGCCGGCTGCGGCAACCGCCGCCAGATCAATGCCGCGTTCTCGGGCGGCTTTACGCACACGCGGCAGCGCTTTGATCCCGTGCGCATCCGTACCATTAGTCAGGCTGGGATGGGGTTGGGCCGCTTCTTTGTGATAGGCTTCCACGTCGCGCCGCGTGACGCGCCCGCGTCCGCCACTGCCCGCCAATTGCTCGACTGGCACCTGCAGCTCGCGTGCTATCCGCTGGGCGACCGGGGACACCCGCGCTCCAGATCCACTCGTCACGGGAGTGGCAGCGGGCGTACTCGGCGCAGCGGACTGATAGTCAGTCGCGCTGCCGATTCGGGCGATCACCGCGCCGATGGTCACTTCTTGCTCGGCGTGCGCCAAGTGTTCGAGCAGCACGCCGCTCGCTAGCGCCTCCAGCTCGACATTGGCTTTATCCGACTCAATCACGGCGATGGCATCGCCTTTGGACACTGCATCGCCGGGCTGTTTGAGCCATTCGAGCAAGCGCCCGGTCTGCGTGTCAAAGCCGAGATTGGGCATCAAAACATCAACTGCCATGCTCAACTAATCCTCTGCGGGTTTGGCCGCGGCACCGGGGCGGGATGCATCCCCGGCTTCAATATTCTGAAAAATGACGAGCACATCTTCCGGTCGCGCGCCGCCGTCTTCGACCAGCGCCGCATAAATGCGTTGGCTGACGCGCTGTTTTTGCTCTTGGCTGCGCCCGGGTGACCAATATACGATCACTGTGGGCATGATAATGTCCCTGTAATCCAGATTTGTAAATAAACAGCAATCATTTTTCGATCCTCACCCCTTGATCGCACCGAAGGTCAAGCCGCGTACCATGCTGCGCTGCGTGCCGATGACGAACAGAATCGCCGGAATCATCATGAGGACGGACATGGCGCACATGCCGCGCCAATCGACCGTAAACTGGCTGGTGAAATCGTATAACCCCACCGGGAAGGTCTTCGCCGCGGGCGTGCGCGTGAGCAGACTCGCCAGTTGGTACTCGTTCCACGCTGCGAGAAACGCGAAGATGCCTGCCGCACCCATGCCCGGCAGCGCCAGCGGCAAATCGACGCGGAGGAAGGCCGTCCAGTAGCCGCACCCGTCAATGTACGCCGATTCGTCGAGGTCACGCGGAATCTGCCGGAAGAAGCCATCCATCAGCCATACGCTGAATGGGGTGTTCACGGCCACATACACGAATGACAACCCGCCGACGGTATCGACCAGACCGAAGTTACGCAGCAGCAAAAACAGCGGTAGGCTCAGCGCGATGCCGGGAACCGCCCGCGACAGCATGATGAGCAGGAAGACGAGCCGATGACCTTTGAACTCAAACCGCGAAAAAGCATAGCCGCCCATCGTGCCGAGCGCCAGCGCCACGACGGTGCTCATCGTCGCCACAATGATCGAATTGCGCATGTAGTCGCCGACGGGCACACCCGCCGCGTAGTCCGGGTTCAGCCCGAACAGTGAGGCGAAGGCATCGAGCGTGATTTGCTGCGGAATCCAGATGGGCGGCGTGGTGTTGACTTCGGAGGCCGGGCGGAACGCGGTGAAGATGATCCACACAGCGGGCAGCGCGCCCAAGGTGAGGATGGCGAACGCCACCAGATTGTAGAGCGCCTGTCGTGACCGCCCATGCGGGCGGACGGCATGGGTCAGCATTACTGCACCACCCTTGATTTCATCAACTGCCGGAACAAGTAGAGCGTGAACAAAATGCCGACGACGACGCTCACCATCGACATGGCGCTGGCGAGGCCAAAGCGCGAGTTCTGAATCGCCATTTCGCCGACATACGTCCACACCACTTCAGTGCGGTTTGCCGGGCCACCGTCGGTCATGATGCGCACAATATCGTAGGCGCGCCCGACATCGAGCGAACGCACAGTGAGCGCGATCAGCACAAAGGGCTGCAAAAGCGGCATGGTGATTTTGCGGAACTGCTGCCACGCGTTCGCACCGTCGACTTCGGCGGCCTCGTAGACTTCGCTGGGGAGCGACAGCGTCCCCGCCAGCAAAATGATCGTCGTCACCGGGATATTCATCCACATGCTGGCCAGCCCAACCGAGAAGATGCCCGTTGGCACATCGACGAGCCACGCTTTGGGCGTGGTCATCAGGCCGAGCGACATCAGTGCGTTGTTGACTAAGCCCACCGTCGCGTTGAAGAACCACGCGTATTGAAAGCCCACCAGCACAGGCGCGAACATCATCGGGATCATGAGCAGCGTACGGATGAGGCCTTGTCCCCACGTCACGCGCGCGATCAACTGCGAGAGGCCGAGCGCGATCACGTATTCGAGATTGACCGTTACGGCCATGAAGATGATGGTGCGGAAGAACGCGCCGACGAAGACTTCGTCTTCGACTAACCGCTGGTAGTTGCGGAACATCTTTTCCGCGTCAAAGGCAAACGTTTCCGGGCGCAGCAGGTTGAAGGGCGTAAAGCTGACGTACACCGAGTAGAGCATTGGGTAGATGACGATGGCCGCGATGATGAACAACGTCGGCGCGAGCAGTATCCACGGAAACACGAGTTTGCGTCGTTCAAACGCGCTGCGCCGCGCTGGGCGGGACGCGCTGACCGTTGTTGCATCTGCAACCATGCCTGTTGTGCCTTGTCTATCATGGGGGCAGGGCAGGCCCACCCCCATAATGCTTGCTCAAACGCTATTCGTAGTAGCCGAGATCATCCAGCAGGCTGCGGGCTTCGTCTGCGCCCTGCGCAACGCCGTCTTCAACCGACGCATCGCCGAGGATGACGCCTTGCAGGATGGGCGTCCACAGGTTCGTGAAGCTGATCCAATCGGGGAACAGCGGCGGTGTGAAGAAGTCCGCGCTGATCTGCTCCTGCGCGACTTGCAGACGTTCGGTGTCGAGCGCCACGCCCGAACCGGAGGCATCGCTGATGATGCGCGCCCACACGTCATCGCGCACGGGCAGCACGCCGAGCTGGGCTTCCTGATATTCCACCGCTTCGCTCGTCAGGAACTTGATTAATGCGACCGCGGCTTCCTTGTTCTGGGAAGCGCGGGTCACGGAGAAGGCATGCGCGCCCGCCCAGCCCGTGTGGACATCGCCCGACGCGCCGACCGGGCCGCGCACGATCGCGAAGTTGCCGGCAACTGCCGGGCAGCTATCCGGGCTCTGGAAGTAGCTGTACCAGCCGTACCATTCGAGATAGAAGGCCACATTGCCATCGCAGAAGTTCTGCGCGACTTCCGGCCACAGCAGGTTCGGCGTGTCCGCGGGGATCAGGCCGTTGGCATACAGATCGCGCATCCACTGCGCCGTCGCGATGCCCGCTTCGCTATTGAAGGTCGGCTCGAACGCGTCGTCGAAATAGTTGCCGCCATTGGCGACGAGCAGTTCGTAGTAGCGACCACTCAGCGCTTCTTCTTTACCGGCGAACTGCGTGCCGTACTGCACCGCGCCCTGCGCGACAAAGAATTCGGCCATGTCGTACATTTCGTCGATGGTGGTGGGCGGCGCGAGCGGGTAGCCGTATTCGGCTTCGAAGGCCGCCTGATAATCGGCATTGCCGAACAAGTCGGTGCGATAGTGCATGCCGCTGATGTCCGCGTGGCGCGGGATCAACTGCAGGTCGCCATCAATCATCGCCGACGAGATGATCGCATCGCTGAACGGGGCGAGTTCTTCTTCGGTGAAATAGCTCTGGAGCGGTTCGACGAAGTCGACATACTGGCTCATGAAGCTCGTGTGATTCCACGCCACGTCAAAATCGACCGTGCCCGCGGCATAGTTGGTCTTCAGGTAGCGGTCAATTTCGAAGCCGTCGCCGAGGAAGACGATTTCCACCGTCGCGCCCGTCGCTTCTTCCCACTGGCTGATAGAATCGTACATGGCTTCGTACGGCGCGCCGCCGATGGTCGCGACCTTGATGGTCACGCCGTCAAACCGTTGATCCAACCCGGCAAACTGCGGTTCGCTGTCCTGCGCCGCCACCATGCTCACGCCGAAGACGGCGAGCAGCCCAACCAGCAACAACAACTTTCTAAGCATTTTCTCTCTCCTCAACTCAAAAAAGCTTTTCTCTCAACACAGCCGCGCTCAGGTGTAATAGCCTGCCGCCGCCATGATCGATTCGACTGCCCGCGCCGCGTCATCCAGCGCCTCCTCGACGCTTTTCGCCCCGGTGACGACGGCGTGCTGCATCTGGTTGAACACTTCGTTGATCGCGGGATATTCCGGGAGGCGCGGCGGGCTTTTGGCGTTGGCATGTGCCGCTTCCAGCACGCGGTAGTAGGGAAACTGCGCCTGAATCTCCGCATCGCGCCACGTGGATCGGCGTACGCCGGTGCCGCCGCTCTGCGCCGTGATCTTGTCCATTTCGGATGTCGCGCAGTGCCGCAAAAACTGGTACGCGAGCTCTTTCTGCGCGCTGCCCGCGGGTATACCGAGCACCCAGTAGATGTTGAGCGTGGCATGCGCGCCGTGATCGCCGCGCGGCACCAGCCCGAGTCGGTTCTGGCCGATGATTTTGGATGGGGGCAGTTCGGCGACAGCCGAGAAACCGCACCAGTTCCACATCATCGCCGCTTCGCCCGCCGCATACGCGACACCGGACGCCACGCTGTCATAATCGAGTGTCTTGGGCGGGCACACCTTGTCCGTCAGAATGAGATCAGCGTAGAACTGAAGCGCCTCGCGCCCAATTGCATCATTGAAGGTGGGTTTCCACGCGGCGTCGAACAACTGACCGCCGCGGCTCCACAGATGCAGGAAGAAGTCATACACGTTGTTGTGACCGTCGTTCAGCCCGGCGATCATGGCGCCATATAGTCCCTGTTCGGGACGGGTGAAGAAGCGCGCCATGTCGCGGAACTGCGACCACGTCTCCGGGACGGCGAGCGGATAGCCGTAGCGTGCGGCAAATGCTGTCTGTTCGGCGGGATTCTCGAACAGGTCGGCGCGGTACATGAACATTTCCGGCCCGTCATGGTAGGGCAGGGCAAAGATTCCGCCTGCCGCATCCCGCTGCAGTTCGAGCAGGCTATCTGACCAACCCTGCGGATAATCGGGTGGCGGGTCGCGCTGGATGAAGTCGTTGAGCCGCGCTAACCCGCCCATTTTGAGCAGTTCCGGCAGCCAGTCGGTGAGCAGCAGCACGACATCCCAGTCCGAGCCGAGGATCCCGCGCTTGGCGATCAGATCCTCATACAGCTTTTCCGGGTCAATCGGAACGATGTTGAAATCAACGTCGGGATGCTGGCGTTGAAACGCCGCCGCTTGCGCCGCAAACGACCGTTCAAAGCCAGCAAATACACGGTACAAAACCTGTAGTTTAGGCATAGTGTCTTCACATAAAAATTCAATTTCTACGTTCTGTTGAAGTATTATAATTTATGTCGTATAATATGGCAAGTAGCTCGCATCCGAAGGGAATAAAGCATGTCGAAGGCTCTCAGTCCGATTGAAGAGAATCGGCGCACACTGGCAGCCCAGGTCGCTGAACGCATCCGCCAAGCCATCCTCACGCGAGATCTCGCACCCGGTTCGCGTGTCAATCAATACCAGTTGGCGGAGGATTTGAATGTGAGTCTCGTTCCCGTCCGCGAAGCGCTCAAGACGCTCGAAGCCGAAGGATTGGTAACGATCACGCCGCGGCGCGGGCGTTTGTCACGGAGATCTCGCTCGACGACCTCGACGAGTTGTATTTCGCGCGTAAATTAGTCGAAGGGGAAGCCATCGCCTTGGCGTGCCAAGCCCTCAGCGACCACGACTTCGTCATCCTGCGCGGCATCATTGACGAGATGCGCGCCGCGACCGCCAATGACGATATTCATGCCTTCATGCAGTACAACCGCGACTTCCACATGCACATCTACTCGGCGACCAAGAATCGCCATCTCTTCCAGATGATCGAAACGCTGTGGGATCGCAGCGAACTCTACCGCTACCGTTACATGTTTGTGCTGCGCAACGCCGACGTCATCCATCAGGAACATGAAGACATCTTCACCGCGTGCCAGACCCGGAACGTCGACCGCGCTCGGCAGTTGGCGCAGGATCACATCTGGCATACGCGCAACGGCATCTATCAGCAGTTGGCCAGCGAATTCGCGACCGAGACGAGTGAGGACTAATGCCCGCGCACGTCATCGATTCCATCTTCTTTAAAGACCTGTTCGGCACGGCGGCGATGCGTGCCATTTTCGACGATCACACGCTGCTGCAAAAATGGTTGGACTACGAAGCGGCGCTCGCCCGCGCGCAGGCTAAACTCGGACTGTTCCCTCAAGCCGCCGCCGCCGAGATCACCGAGCAAGCGCAAGCCGCCTTGATGGACACCGACGCGATCAAGCAGGGCATCGACAAGACGGTGCATCCGCTCGTCTCGGTGATCTGGCAGTTGTCGCACCGCTGCGCGGGCGACGCCGGGCGCTATGTCCACTGGGGCGCGACCACGCAGGATGTGATGGATACCGCTATCGTTCTGCAAATCCGGGATGCCATTCCCGCTTTCGAACACACGCTCGACGCTCTGCACGATGCACTCGTCCGCCTCGCCCGGGAGCACCGCGCCACGCCGATTGCCGGACGCACGCACGGTCAGCAGGCGCTGCCGACCACCTTTGGCGCCAAGCTGGCGGTGTGGATCGCTGAGCTCCGGCGCGGGCGCGAACGCCTCGATCAAGCCAAGCCGCGGGTGCTCGTCGGCGAATTCGGCGGCGCGGTCGGCACGCTGGCCGGGTTGGCCGAAAGCAGCATCGACGAATTCGCTGTGCAAGCGGCACTCATGGCCGAACTTGGCCTCGGCGTTCCGCCGATTGCGTGGCACACCTCCCGCGATTCGATTGTGGAATTCGCGCTGATCATCTGCCAGTACGCCGCGCTCATGGGCCGTATGGCGCACGAAGTGATCGACCTGCAGAAACAGGAATTCGGCGAAGTCGAAGAACCCTTCGCGATGGGGAAGGTCGGCAGCAGTACTATGCCGCACAAGCGCAACCCCATGTTGTGCGAGGCCGTGCTCACGCTGGCACGCCTGTGCCGCGAAAAAGCGGCCACGGCGATGGACACGCTCGTCTACAACGAGCACGAGCGTGACTGGTCGTCCTTTCCAGATGGAATGGGCGTACCTGCCCGAACTGTGCGTGATGGCCCACGGCGCGTTGGAAATCATGACGCGGGTGATGAGTGGCCTCATGGTCTACCCCGACCGCATGCGGCGCAACCTCGATGTGACGGGCGGGTTGCTGCTCGCCGAACGCGTCATGTTTGCGTTGGGTGAGCATATCGGGCGTCAGGACGCGCATGACGTCGTGTATGAATGTGCGATGCATGCGATTGAGGTGCAGCAGTCGTTCCTCGATGTGCTGGTTGCAGACGCCCGGGTCAGCGCGCATCTCACCCGTGACGAGATCGCCGCGCTGCTCGACCCCGCCGCGTATACGGGGTTGGCCGCGCAGTTCGTCGACCGCGTGCTCAAGGAGGAGCAGTCGTAACCGAAAACCTTTGCTGCGTGCGTTAGAAGTGCAATTTAGTGAATTAGAAGGGATTTTGTTGATGATCGTTGATACCCACCAGCATTTTTGGAATCTAGCTAAAGTCGAATACCCGTGGCTCGTCCCAGAGTACGGCCCAATCTACCGGACGTTTGAAGCGCCGGAACTGGAACCGCAGTTGCAGGCGGCAGGCGTTGACCACACCGTCATCGTGCAGTCGATGGACTCGTACGCCGACACCGCCTACATGTTCGAGACGGCGGCGCACTACTCGTGGGTCGCTGGGATCGTTGGTTGGGTGCCGCTGCTCAAGCCGGAAGAAACCGCCCGCCAGTTGGAAGAACACAAGCGCCGTCAGCTTTTGTTCAAGGGCATGCGCCACCTCATCCACACGGAAGCGGATCCCGACTGGGTGGTGCAGGACACGGTGATCGAAAGCCTCAAGCTGCTGGCCGCGCACGGCTATACCTTCGATGTGGTCGCCGTGTTCCCGAATCATCTCAAGCATGTGCCGACGCTCTCCGAGCGTATCCCGAACCTCAAAATCGTGATCGATCATCTGGCCAAACCGCCGTACCCGAGCGCCGCCGATATGGCGATCTGGCGTGATCAGTTAGCCGCCGCCGCGCAAAACCCGAACGTGTACGCCAAGATCAGCGGCTTGAATACCGCTGTTGCTAAGGCCGATTGGACCGCCGCTGACCTGCAGCCCGCCATCGACTTCGCGCTCGACCAGTTCGGCGCGTCCCGCCTGATGTTCGGCAGCGATTGGCCGGTTGCCATCCTCGCCGGGGACTACGCCAAAGTCGTCGCCGAAACGCGGAAATGTCTGTCGGGCTTGTCCGCCGCCGATCAAGCCGCGATCTGGGGTGGCACTGCGAACCGCTTCTATAACCTGGGACTGTAGAGCATGGACATCAACTCAATTGACTGGCGTCCCCAACTGGGAAACAAGACGGACTATGGGATTGGCTTTGTCGGCTGCGGCGGCATTGTCCAGTACGCGCACATTCCCGCTTACCAGAAAGCGGGCTTTCGCATGGTCGCGGCCTATGACATCAAGCGGGAATCCGCCGAAAAGGTCGCGGAACTGACCGGGACAGCGCGCGTGTGCGAGTCGCTGGATGAACTGCTCGCCGATCCCGCCGTGGACATCGTCGATATCGCCGTGATGCCGTGGGCGCAGCTGGACGTGGTGCGCCAAGTCGCAGCGGCGGGCAAGCACATGCTGTGCCAGAAACCGCTGAGCGATGATTTCGGGCAGGCGACGCAAATCGTGGAGTTGGCGCGGCTAGCGGGCGTTAAGCAGGCGGTCAACCACCAGATGCGCTGGGATTCGGGCATCGCCGCCAGCAAGATCATGATCGAACGCGGCATGATCGGCACGCCGACGGACGCCCAGATTCAGGTGAGCAGCGCGACCCCGTGGCACATGTGGCCGTGGTTAGCGACTGCGCCGCGCCTCGAAGTGCAGTACCACAGTATCCACTACATCGATTCGATGCGCTTCCTGTTTGGTTCGCCGGAGTGGGTGACCAGCCGCCACGCCAAATATGCGGGGCAGGGCGATGTACGCGCGGAAACCAAGACCATCACCGTCTTCGACTACGCCAGCGGGTTACAGGCGCTCGTCGCCGTCAACCACTACAACATGCACGCCGAAGCCTCGGCAATTTTCCGCTTCTTAGGCACCGAGGGCGCCATCGAAGGCACGATTGGCCTGATGTACAACTATCCGAGCGGCCGCCCGGACACCTTGCGCTACAGCCAGAAAGATCAGCCGCCCGTTGATCTACCGCTCGACGAATTCTGGATTCCTGATGCGTTCGTCGGCCCGATGGCCGGGCTGATGCAGGCCATCGAAACGGATACTCTCCCGGCGACTGATACCGCCGACAACCTTAACACGCTGCGTTTGATCGAAGCGGCCTATCTTTCCGCCGCCGAGCACCGCTCGGTGCGTCCCAGCGAGATCGGAGCGTAAACATGGCCATCATTCCTAACCGTCATGCAGGCAAAGTCGCCATCGTCACGGGCGCGGGGCAGGGCATCGGGCGCGGCGTCGCGCTGCGGTTCGCGCAGGAAGGCGCGCATGTTGTCATCGCCGAATACAGTGCGGCGAATGCGCGGGCGGCTGCTGATGAATGCAGCCAGTACACGCGGGCGCTCGCTTATCCGGTCGATATCGGCGATACGGATCAGATCGCCAAAATGGTCGCCGATGTGGTCGCGGAATTCGGGCACATCGACATCCTCGTCAACAACGCGGGCGTGCTGGAAACGCTGCCGCTCTTCGACCTGACGCCGGAAAAGTGGGATTGGCTGCAGCGCGTGAATCAGCGCGGGCTGTTCTTCTGCTTGCAGACGGTCGCCAAACAGATGGTCGCGCAGATTCCCGACGAGGTGAAAGCGGCGGGCAAAGCCGACCGCAGCTACGGCAAAATCGTCAACTTTTCGTCAATTGCCGGGCGCAGCGGTCGCCCGTATGCCGCGCATTACTCCGCGGCGAAGTGGGCGACAATCAGCATCACGCAGAGCGCGGCAGGTTACCTTGCGCCGTATAACATCAACGTGAATGCGGTGTGCCCCGGCGTCGTGCCTACCCCGATGTGGGACGACATTGACCGTGTCCAAGCCGAACGGTTCGGGCTGGAACGCGGCGGTTGGATCAAGAAGACGGTGGACAGTGTGCCCCTCAAACGCGCCGCCACCCCCGGCGATCTGGCCGCGGCGGTCTCGTTCCTGTGCTCCGATGATGCCGATTACATCACCGGGCAGGCGCTCAACGTCGACGGCGGAATCGAGATGAACTAGATGAGCCGTTTGCAGTATGTCAATATTGCGCATTCCGAGACAATTGGACGCGCGCTGCGCCTCGACACTATCGAGACGATTGGCGTGAGCAGTCAGACGTTGGCGGAAGAAGCGATAATCGAAGGGCAGGCCGCATTGGCCGCGGCACTGATCCGCTACTACCACACGGAAATGCGCATCATGCATAACATCATGCGCACGTGGATTCAGGACACGATTCGTTACATCATCGTGAAATCCGGCTCGGGCGATAATCCGGCGACGATTGCCGCCGCAGGCATCATGCGCACCTTCGACCAATATCCCATCGGCGAAACCGAACGCGATCAGGCGGTCAGCGCCTTGGATCGCGGTGACACGGCCAATGCGCGGTTCTGGTTGGAGCGCATGCGCCTCGCCTTTCTCAATGTCCACGACATTCTTGTCGCGTGGATGCAAAATCTGCTTACATTCATTGCGCAGGAGTACCAGGAGCCTGCCGTGCTGGAGACGATTTTGCACACGCATCAGGATATCTGGGGTGACCGCTACGCAGCGTGGGATCGCATGACGCCGTGGGAGAAGGTCGCGCTCACCGTCGAAGGCATGCGCGGCGGACATTTTAGCGGAATCCAGCGGCGCGGCGATGTCATCGTCGAAGATCAGGGCGACCGCTACATGGTGGCGTTTGACCCATGTGGCAGCGGCGGCGTGCTGCGGCGCGGCGATCCGGAGACCGGGCGCGCGCCCATCAATGTGACGGTGCACGGCGTCAACGAGGAAGCGCACTTGTGGACGTGGCAGAAGACCGGCGTTCATTGGTACTGCTCGCACTGTGCCATCGCGATGGAATGGCTGCCGGGACGGACGCGCGGCTATCTGCTGCGCCCACTCGATCACACGCTGGATCACGGCGCGCCGTGTCCGTGGTACATCTATAAAGAAGATCGACTGATCCGCGACTACCACTATCCGCGTACCGGACAAACCAAACCTATCGAACCCACTGCCCAAGGATAAAAAAGCTTATGTATCTCTACCAAAATATGCCCTTGCTGCCGACTCAAGTGATTGGCAGTTACGGTACGCCCGGTTGGTTATTTGTCGTGCGCGAAGCGATGAAACGCGGCGACATGGGATCAGTCGACATTCGCGAAGCCTTTGACGACGCGACCAACCTCGCCATCATGGAGCAGGAAGAAGCGGGCGTCGATGTCATCAGCGATGGCGAAATGCGCCGCTTCAATTTCCTCGTTGGCTTCTACGACTCGATCAAAGGGTTGGAGAAGATCCCGTGGGAGCGTCAGTTAGGCTACCCAGGGCCGGATATGATCGATGCGTTCCGCGCAATTGGCGAACTCAGCACGCCGGACGGGTTAGGCCTGCCGGAAGAACTGGCTTATGCCCGCAAGCGCACGAGCAAACCGCTCGTGACGCCGCTCGGTGGTCCGGTGACGTTCGCGTTTCGCATCAACCCGGGGCGCATTTACGGCAGCAAGAACGAGATCGCCTGGGCGCTCGCGCCGATCATTAACGCAGAACTCAAACGCGCAGTCGCCGCCGGGGCGACGCACATCCAGCTCGACGAGCCATCCGCGATTGACGATTTTGTGCCGCTGCCCGACTTCGTGGAGATGTTCAACCGCTGCGTCGAAGGCCTGGGCGTGACCATTGGCTTACACATCTGCTTCGGCAATTTCATGGGACGGCCAGCGGTCGCGCATCGCACCTATGAGCACATCGCGCCGATCTTCCCCGACCTCGATGTGGATATCATTCACCTCGAATTCGCCAACCGCGGTATGTGGCAAACCGATCTCTTCAGCAAATACGCCCGCCCTGATCAGTATCTCGCCGCGGGGGTGGTCGATGTGAAAGCCCGCGCTATCGAAACGCCCGCCATCGTCGCGGAGCGCATTCGCGATGTGCTCAAATACAATGATCCGAAGCGCGTGTGGGTTAGTTCGGACTGCGGTTTCAGCATGACTGCGCGCTGGGTCGCTCGGGAGAAGCTCAAGGCGATGGTGGCGGGTACAAATCTTGTTCGTGCCGAATTGAACACTTAGCCCATCAGACGTCGGCGGTTGCTTGGGGGGTGACAACTCGTATAGCGATCTCGCCCGGCTGATGTTGGACAACAAAAGAGCACCTCTCAATCTGAGGGTGCTCTTTATAGCTGGTTCGGAGACAACGGGGTTCGCATAAGACCGTGTACAATCTACGTCTTATACCCCCTCGTACACAATCATGGCGTGATTCCACTGCATTTTCTACCCCCAAGCGGACGTCGTTATTCACTCGGTGCCTCCGCTTCACCTGCCGTATCTATCCCTGACAGCGCGTAAGCAACCGCCTCATTGAGCGTCATCGACCGACCTTCCGCCCAGGATTCCGCCAATAGTGCCTGGTCGAGTTGGGCGCGGAGTGTAGCGACACCGCGTTCGTAGGAACGTCCTTGAAACGACAACACTAATGCGCCTGAGATGTCGCGCAGTCTTTCTGCCGCGCCGAAAATGCGCGCTGACCGAAGCAACCGCGACTCACTATCCATCGATTGCTGCGCTTGTAACGCTGCCAGAGATGCCGTTACTTCGAGCGCATGGATAACCTGCCAGCTTTCGCCCATTTCTCGAAACAACGTCAGGCTCTTGACTAAACGCGCGCGCGCCTGTTCGTAATCGTGCTGATCCAGTGCGACCATTGCATGTTGTGCCAGTATCGATGCGAGTTGCCAAACATCGCCTGCCGCGCTTGTGCTAATGGTGCTCTCCTCCCAGAGCTGGTCTGCTTGTTGGGTCTCTCCCTGGAGATAAGCCAGTGTGCCCAAAAAGTAGATAGTCAGGCTGATGCCGCTCAAGTTATTGAGCGTACGAAACAGGGCGAGACTCTCCTCTAGCAACGGTCTGGCTCGCTCGACATCTGCTCGTAAAACAAATACCATGCCATAAACGCTAATTGCTTCCGCAAGCGCTGGTTGATCCCCAAGTTCTCGCCAGAGTGCCACGGATTCATCAGTATGTGACTGTGCGGCGTCCAAGTCGCCCAGCCACTGGTCGATCAGTCCAAGTTCTTCGAGCGCGGTAGCCCGAAGGCGTTGATAGGCGTGAACCGACAGCTTGGTGTGGACAACGTCTCTAGAGCGTGCGAGGGCATCGGCGAGCCATACACTTGCCTCGCGCATATGACCCCGCCTCGACCAAAAGTCGCGCAGGGAACTCGCCAACCGCAGCAAAGTTTCGCTATCTCCGGCATTTTGGCACCACATGAGCGCTGCACGGAAATTGGCGTGTTCGGCTTCCTGAAGATCCCATGTCAGCTTAGGCTGCAATCCGTCAAATTCTAGGTTGTGTGCTTCCGCAAGCGCTGCGAAATAAGCGACATACTGTTTACTGATTAGCTCGGCTTCACCGCTCAAGCCAAACTGTTGTAATGCATACTCGCGGATGGTTTCCAACATCGCGAAACGCGGCCCGCCATCGGATTGTGCCTCCCGCCTGATCAAGTTTTTGTCCAGCAGCGAAGCCAACCCATCCACCGGGTCTAAGCTCAGATTTTGCATACAGATGGTTTCCACGGCTTTCAGCGTCCATCCCCCTACGAAAACCCCCAACCGACGGAACAGGGTTTGCTCTTCCAGGTCGAGCAGTTGATAACTCCACTCTATCGCTGCATTCAGCGTGCGATGACGCGGTTCCAGGTCGCGTGGACCGTCAGATCGCAGCATTAATCCGCCACTCAGCCGTTCCAGCAGCTGCGCCGGATGTAGCAGCTTGATCCGTGCCGAGATCAGTTCAATCGCCAGCGGCAAGCCGTCCAAGCGAGCACAAATAGCGACGACAGTTTCGGCATTCGCCTCCGTCAGCGCAAACTCCGGCGTGACGGCCTGCGCCCGTTCCAAGAAGAGCGCTACGGCGGAATACTGGGACACGGTGTCGGCATCGGGTAGCTGGACGAGATCGGGCAGCGCCAAGGGCGTGACCGGAAATTGTCGTTCTGGTCGAATACGGAGCGGTGCGCGGCTGGTCACGAGCAGCTTCAGCCACGGACAGGCAGCGAGCAGGTCGGCAATGTGAGCGGCCGCCGCCAAAACTTGCTCGAAGTTATCGAGTACCAGCAGGATCTGTTTCTCGCGGAGAAAGGTCTTCAACCGTTCTAGCGGGGTTTGCGGCCCGCCTTCGGGTACGCCCAGCGTACTCGCACACGTCGTGAAGACCAGGGTAGCATCGGTGACGGGAGCGAGGCTAACCAGAAAGACTCCATCGAGAAAATCCTCTCGTACCTCGGCAGCGAGCTGGAGTGCCAGGCGGGTTTTGCCGATCCCCGGCGGCCCTGTGAGCGTGAGCAACCGCGTCTGCGGCTGCAGCAACTGCTTGCGGAGAGCCGCGACATCGGCCGTTCGCCCAATCAAGAGATTGGGCGGTGCAGGCAGATTGGTGGGCGAGTGAAACAGCGGATTCTCGAGCGCGCCATTTTTCCCGGCCTTGGCTCGGGCAAAGCTGATAAAAGCTGGGCGTTCATCCAACGGGATATTCAAGTGCTCGGAGAAGAGTTCGGCGAGTTGGTGGGACGGGCGGCGTTCGTCCGCCTCGATTTTGTTGAGGGTGACCACGGCACAGCCAATTCGCTGCGCCAACGCTTCGCGCGTAAGCTCGAGAGCTTTGCGCCGCTGCTTCAGCCACTGGCCGAACGATACGCTGGCGTTCATCATCGCCTCCGTCTCTCTGAATGTCACCGGTATAATCACTTTGTATCAATTCTGTATCAGTTACTGTATCACAAAGTGCTTCGTGAAAAGCAGTCATGCAGGTTCAATAGGAGGTGTCAGCGGCTTATAAAAGGAATTCACGATGAAGAAATGTTCTTTGGCTGCTATTCTGCTGATTATCTCGCTGGGCTTGAGTTTCGTGCTCGTTTTCGCCCAGGATGCCCCGCCAGAACCGAGTGCTGGAACCGATTTCGACTACAACCGGGATCGGTTGCAGTATGAAGGACAGTCGGTCATCTCGGAACTCAGCGTGGCGGCCGCGTTACTGCCCGTCCCAGTTGAACCGCTGATGCCATGCCCGACGGATGTTACCTCGACCACGATTTGCGACGTAATCGCAACCAAAGCGGAGGACATTGTGGGGGTGTGGTCGGTCTACTTTAACGCCGGTCCAGGCTTCATCCGTTACAACCCGGACGGCACATGGGTAATTGGTGACACAGTAGAAAGTACCACAGCGTCTTCCGGTTCAAGGCTATCCGAGCGGTATGTTCAGTTTTGATGAGGATGGACTGTTCACCTCTCTTGACCCAAACACGCCAGTCGAATTAATGCCAGAGGAATGTCGAGCCGGGCACTATCAATTGCGCGTCATCAAGGTCGGTGGTCAGCTCGTCGCGCTCAATCACGCCGTCCGTGATGATTGCTTTGCGCCGCGCCGGACGGATTGGGGTTATACCATGCTGTGGGCTGGCAGCAGCGAATAATCTGAAGAGCCGTCTCAACGAACTTTGGCTGGCGGTGTTGAGCTGCCGGCCATATCGCTTAACGTCCTTCAGAACCGGGTCAGTCCAGATTTTGGCGATTGTACTTCCTGGCGATTCTGCCAAGCTGTTGGGAGAAAACAAAAGAGCACCCTCAATCTGAGGGTGCTCTTCATAACTGGTTCGGAGACGACGGGTCTCGTTCCCGCTCTCGCAATGTAATTCTCCTGCCCAAACTGAGCTACACGCTCGAAATCGACGCTATCCTCAAACGCGCGTCTTGATATTTCGGGAGTCTTTGTTTACGAGTATCAATCTACGGTTGATACACTGTGTGGGAAGTCAGGATAAGCTCTCTCGACAAGACCTGGCATCATATCAACAATTTCGCATGCATCAGGAATAACCTCAGGTAATGAACGCCCCACGGGACACGGTATTCGGTGTAATCGGTGTAGTGGATTTCCACAAGTATCGAAAACCGTGTCTCACACGGATTGGTCTACCCCAGATGAATGGTAAACCAGTTCCAACTGAGAACCACAATCTAGAATATTTTCAATCAATATTTCACACAAAGTGCGGATGTGCCATTCTATCGGGGCCAGCCCAGTTTTCTGAACATTATCTTGTTTACCGACAAATCCTCAATCCTTCAAGCGTTTAATTGAAACTATAATAGAGTAAGATTAAGACATTCACATGATTACACTGCGACAAGTCTCATGACTCCCCAGCCGTCCAATCTGACGCCCTCTTTCCTGAATCCAACCGAACGCGCCCTGCTGCTGCTGATCCTCAACGGCTTGTCCGCCGCAAATGCGCTCGCGCTCACGCCGGAACAGGTCGATTTTGAGCGTGGGTGGCTGCTGGTCGGCACTGATACCATTCCGCTTACCCGGCAAAGCGCCGACGCCTTGCGCGTGCTACCGCTGACCGCCGCTGGTGGTTACTTCCCAGCGGATGCGCCGCGCCTGCCGCTCTCCGAACAGGATGCGCACGCGCGCCTCGCCGGGGCGCTCTGGTACACGTCGGAGGATGGGCGGCTGATTCGGGAGACGGGCGGTTTCACGCTCGAAGTGCCGATTCTGCCGCTGCCCTATACTTATCCGTTCTCGGTGATCGCTCGCCTGCACCCGGACAGCCTGCACGCGGCAGAGGCGCAGGCAACCGTGCAGACCGCCATGGACTGGTTGGCCGTCGAACTGTTGGCCGAAGGGCGTGTGTCGCTCGTTCAGCGTGTACGCTCGGCGCTGCTCACGGGGCGCGTCATCTTCCTGCTCATCTCCACGGGCGTCAACGGCCTCAATTTTCTGTACAACCTCGTGATCGGGCGCTTGCTCACGCCGGCCGAATACAGCCAGATCACGCTGCTCATCACCATTCAATTGATCATCAGCCTACTTCCGAGCGTGATCCAGACGGTGAGCGCGCGCTTCAGTGCGACCTATGCTGCCCGTGGTGAAGAGGAAGCGCTGGCAGCGCTGATTCAGTTTGGCCGCCGTTGGAGTTTCCGGCTGGCGCTGGGCACCCTCGCCCTGCTGATCGTCGGGGCACAGCCGCTCGCCAATCTATTCCAGATCACACGACCGGAACTGCTGCTGCCCGTCATCATCGCTGCGCCGCTGTTCGTGCTGATGGGGCTGGATCGCGGCGTGCTGCAGGGCACAGGCCGCTACTTCTGGCTGTCGGGAGCATATCTAGCGGAAGGCGTGGTGCGGTTTGGCGCTGGCGTCGGCCTCGCTCTGATCGTCGCCGTAAGCACGCGTGTCGATGGCGCGGCGTGGGGTTTGGGGCAGGCGATGATTATCACGTGGTTTGTGAGCTGGTTAGGGCTGCGGCATTTCAAGCTGCCAGCCACGGCCTCCGCGTCGTCTGAACAATCAGAGTGGATGCGTCTGCTGGGCTTCGTCGCGATTAGCCTGCTCGGCCAAACGTTGATCACCAACAGCGACTTCATGCTCGTCAAAACGCTGTTTTCGCCGGAAGAAGCCGGACAGTATGCCGCCGTGACCGTGTTAGGCCGCATCGCGTACTTCGGCGCGACGCCGTTGATGCTGCTCATGCTCCCCGCCGTCGCGCGGCAGCAGGCGCTTGGACGACCCACTCGCCCGATCTTCTTCGGCTTGATGGGCGTGGTTGGCGTTTTCACCGGGGCGTTGTTCCTCGTGTCGTTCCTGTTTGCTCCGCAAGTGCTTGGGCTGCTCTACGGCGACGCCTACCTCCCGGCGGCGGCGCTCCTGCCGACCTACACGATTGCCGCATCGCTGTTCGTGTTTGCCAACGTCGCCATGACCTATCTCGTCGCGCTCAATGTGGGCGGCGGCGCGTGGATGCTGCTCGCAGCAGGCGTGGCGCAGATTATCGGTATTTTGCTGTTCCATGCAACCTTGCCCGCGGTGATCATCGTGCAGATTGTCATCATGCTGCTGCTGGTGATCGGCGTGTTGTGGCAGGCGTTACGGACGGCGGATCAACCCACGGTGCCCCGTTCCGCAATGTGAATTATTCGCTAAAAGTTGGCGACCTTAATTCAATTCGTGCATTCTTAATGCTAAGATTTCAATAGATTATCATTCTATACGAGCGGATTCTTGGATGCAGCTCACTCGACCCTCCATCTCTCGTACCT
Source organism: Candidatus Flexifilum breve (assembly GCF_016713355.1). Taxonomy (NCBI): domain Bacteria; kingdom Bacillati; phylum Chloroflexota; class Anaerolineae; order Aggregatilineales; family Candidatus Flexifilaceae; genus Candidatus Flexifilum; species Candidatus Flexifilum breve. The sequence goes on along the minus strand of NZ_JADJPI010000004.1, from coordinate 353,552 downwards.
GGCTCCCTCTCGCGCTTGCGGGCTTGGCCTTGATCGGTCTGAACCTCGGACTGTATCTGCGGCTGGCACCGCCGCACGCCGATACCATTCTCGCCCCACTATACACCCTACCCTATGCTGAAGCCTTCGCCGCGCCCGTGACCTTCCGAAACTTCAGCGGTGACTGGGCACAGCGCGATGAGGCGCTGGTCCAGATGAGCCCCAGCGGCTACGACCTCGGCACCTACATTCCCATTCGCATCCCGGCAGATCAGCCCTATCAGTTCGCGGCGGATCTGCGCTATTTGGGCGGAAACATGGGCGGTGGACTGCTGTTCAACGCACAGCAGGACATCAGCCGGCAGGCGACGCACATGTTCCGCTTCAACGTGGGAGATGATGGCAACCTGTACATCGTGTACGGTTACTTTGCTGACGACAGCAATTTCGTCGGGCAGGGTAGCGTGCTGACCAACCTGCTCCGCAACGACCCCGACTGGCATCGGTTAGGTGTAAACGTTGGCGCGGAGACCTATCAGGTGACGCTCGACGGCGCGCCCGTCGCCAGCGATATTCCGCTGGTCTACAAGGGCGGCGGCCTCGGTCTGATCACCTCGACCTCGCAGGTGGGCTTTGACAACCTTGCCGCGGATGTATGGGCGCCGCCAGATGCCCCGGTTGCCCAACTCGATCCGACCGCCGCACCGGAGCTCGCTGCACCGGAAGCGACCGCGCAGTCACCCACAGCAGGCGATGTCATTTTCGCCGATGACTTCGACAATCCGGCAGGTACCGGCTCGATCTGGACGCCCGTGGCCGGTACGTGGGGCTATCAAGACGGCGCGTATGTGCAGACGCAGCCAGAAGGCTTCGATCTGTTCGCCTCGAATGATCAGGTGTTCTCGGCCTTCACCTTCGATGCGACGTTCCGCCACCTGCAGGGCAAGGGCGGCGGCGTGATGTTCAACCTCACCAACCCCGGCAGCAAGAACGGCGCGCACCTTGTCCGTTATGTCGACAACAACGAATTCCTGATGTGGGGCTATTTCGACGAAACCGGCGCGTTTGTCGGGCAGGGCAGCGTGTCCGTACCGGACCCCGGCACGGACGCGCACACGCTCAGCGTGAGCAGCGATGGCACGACGTACGCCGTGCGCCTGGATGGGGCGGAACTAGCGGCGGGTGTGCCCCTTTTCGCCCGTCAGGGCGCGGTTGGGCTGGCTGCCGCGCAGTCTGTCGTCGCCTTTGACCGCGTCGAAGTGCGCGCATTGCAAGCCGCGCCGACCGCTGAAGCCACCGTCATGCCCACGCCGCCCCCCACCGAAGTTGACTTCAATGGGGTGAGCGGGACATGGGTCACGCAGGATGGTGTCACTATTCAGTCGGATGCAGAAGCGACCGACTATTTCGCCGGGACTGGTATCGCCGGAGAAAGCTACCGCGTGAGCGTCAACGTGAAGTTGAGCGCCGCGCCGGACGATGCGGGCGGCGGCATCGTTTTCCACATGGCAGAACGCGATAACCACGCGTTCGGTGCGATGGTGCGCTTCGCCAATGGTGGCAACGAGATCTTCTGGGGCAGCTACACCGCAGATCGCGTGTTTGTCGGCCTCGGCGGGGCAGGACTCGATCTCGATTGGAGCGTCGCGCATCGCCTCACCATTGATGTCATGGCAGGCAGTTACAGCATCAGCGTGGACGATGAGCCGCTGGTCAACAGCGTGCCCTTGGACCGCGCGTCCGGTTGGATCGGTCTGGTGAGCTTCCGCGGTCCGGTCAGCTTCTCCGAATTCACGCTCACCATGCCGGAGGCTTAAGCGATGCAAGCCGTACGCCAATTCAACCAGTCTGTCCATGGGGTGGGCACGCTGCTCCACAAGCTGAACGACCCGCGCTACCACTGGGTGACGCGCCCGTTGGCCGCCTTCCTCATCACCCGCGCGATTGTGTTCTTTGCGGCCTATATCGCCGAAATCGCCATTCCGGGCATCAGCGGCGACGGGCTCTATCATGTCAATCCGTCCAACGTCTGGTTGGATGTCTGGGCGCGGTGGGACAGTGGTTTCTACCTGCGCATCGCCGAAGAAGGTTACCGTTTCGTGATCGGCCAGCAGTCGTCGGTCGCGTTCTTCCCCGTCTACCCGCTGAGCATGAATTTGCTCGCGCCGTTTGCCGGGTCGAACCTTGCGGCGGGCGTGCTGGTCAGCAACGTGTACCTGTTCTTCGGGCTGATCTTCCTCTACCGGCTCACTGAGACCATCTTCAAGGACAGCGGGACGGCGACGCGCGCTGTCTTCTATATCGCCGCCTTCCCGACCGCCTTTTTCTTCAGCGCCGTGTACACCGAAAGCACCTTCCTGCTGTTTTCGACGGCGACTGCGTATTTTGCGCGCAAACATCAGTGGGGCTGGGCGGCGGTGACAGGTATTCTGTGCTCGGCGTCGCGCATCGTCGGCTTTTTGGTCGCAGGTCTGGTCATCTACGAATGGCTGATGGCACACGGTTGGACGCTGGCCACGATCTATAAGAAGCAGGCATGGGCCAACCTGTGGGATGGCATCCGCAAAGACTGGCCCCAACTCTTGATCATCGCGTTGATTCCGCTCGGCATGGTCAGCTATATGGTGTTTTTGTGGCGCACCTTCGGCGACCCGCTCGCGTTCAATACGACGCAGTCGGCGTGGGGACGGCAGATGCTCGGCCCGGTCGCCATCGTTCTGCGGGATCTCGGCGGGCTGCTGCGGCAGAATTTCCTGACCGGGGAGATCTGGTATCACGTGCTGCTCGATCTCGGCGCCTTCTTCGCCGTGTTGTTCACCACATGGGCGATCTGGCGGCGCATGGGCGCGGGCTACGGCATTTATGTGCTGCTGGCGATTCTCATCCCGATGTCGAGCGGCAGCGGCAGCCTGACGCGCTACGTGCTCGTGATCTTCCCATTCTTCATGATGCTCGCGCACTGGGGACGCCATACCGTGCTGGATCGGGCGCTTCTCGTCGGGTTCAGCGTCTTTCTTGGCATCTTCACCACCATTTTCGTCAACTGGATTTTCATCGGCTAGGCACCGTCACAGGAGAGGGAGCTGTTAATGCCGTATCAAAACTACGAACACTGGAAACTCACGCCCATCACGGGGCAACCCAAACTCTCGGTCGTCATTCCGGCCTACAACGAGGAAGTGCGCATCGTGCCCACCATTGGCGCAATTGCCTCTTACGTTTCGGATCTCGGTTTTGACTGGGAACTGATCGTCGCCGACGATGGTTCGAAGGATAACACGGTCGCACTGGTGCGCGACCTCAATTTCGCCAATCTCAACCTGCTGATCGCGGAGAAGAACGGCGGCAAGGGGAGCGCGGTGCGGCGCGGCATTCTCGCGGCGCGCGGACAGTATGTCTTGTTCGCCGATGCGGACAATTCCACGCCTATCGAAGAACTGCCCAAGCTGCTGCGCAAAGTCGAAGTTGAGGGCTTCGATATCGCCGTCGGTTCGCGCGCGGCGGAAGGCGCAGCGGAAGGCAACAAGTCGCTGCTGCGCCACATCCTCAGCGGCGGGCTGCGCTTGCTCGTGCGCTACGGCATGCGCGTCGGCGTGCGGGATACGCAGTGCGGCTTCAAGCTGTTCACCGAGCGTGCCGCCAAGCATCTGCATACCATGCAGACGCAGGATGGCTTCTCATTTGATCTCGAAATCCTGTTCCTCGCGGAAAAGTTCAGTTACAAAGTGACCGAAGTCCCAGTCGCGTGGGTCGATGCGCCCGGTTCAAAGGTGGACACGCGCAAAGAAGTCAAACGGTTCCTGCAGAGCATCGTCACCATTCAACGCAACAGCCTTAGTGGAATCTACCGGGAGCGGGACAATGCGTATCGCCATCGTCAGCACGTATCCGCCGGGTAAAGGCTCGCTCAACGAGTACGCGTTTCACTTCGTCCGGCACTTGCGCCAGAAGGCGGAAGTCAGCGAAGTGATCATGCTCGTCGACGAGCTGCCCCCCGGCGATCAGTATCAGTTTGAGGACGCGCCCGTCCCGGTCAAAGTGGAGGTGTGCTGGCGCTTCGGCGCGCTCGACAATGCGCTGCGCATTCGCCGCGCCGTCCAGAAGCACCAGCCGGATATCGTGTTCTTCAACCTGCAGTTTGCCACCTTTGGGGGCAGCCCGGTGGCCGCGTCGCTCGGGCTGCTGGCCGCGCCGCTCGTCCGGTTGTCCGGTGTGCCCGCGGCGGTCCTGCTGCACAACATCACCGAGACGGTCGATCTCAAGAGTGCGGGCTTCGGCGATAACCCGATCAAGGCGGCGCTGATCCGCATTTTCGGGACGGTGTTCACGCGCTTCCTGCTCACCTCCAACCTGATCGCGGTGACGATTCCGCTGTATGTCGACATTCTGGAGAAGAAGTACGGCGCGCCGAACGTGTTCCTCGCGCCGCATGGCGTGTTTGAAGAGACGCCCGAACCCGACTTCAACCTGCCGCCGGGCGCCGCGCAGATCATGACCTTCGGCAAGTTCGGCACGTACAAGCGCGTCGACATGCTGATTGAAGCCTTCCGCGGGCTGCGCAGGCAGGCGAAACAACCGCTGGAATTGGTGATCGCTGGGACGGACAGCCCGAATGCCGCGGGGTATCTCGAATCGATGCGGCAGCAATACGCCGACGTGCCCGATGTGCGCTATACGGGCTACGTCGCGGAAGATGATGTGCCGCGCATCTTCAACGAGGCGGCGGTCGTCGTGTTCCCGTACAGCAGCACCACGGGCAGTTCAGGCGTGCTGCATCAGGCAGGCAGCTATGGGAAAGCCGCGGTGCTGCCGAATATCGGCGATTTCGCGCATCTGGTGACCGAAGAAGGCTACCGCGCCGAATTCTTCCAGCCGGAAGATGTGGCGAGCCTGGAAACGGCCATTGCCCGCATTATCGACGACCCGGATCATCGCCGGGAACTTGGTTTAGCCAATTATGCTGCCGCGCGCGGGATTCCCATGCGCGATGTGGTGGACTGGTATCTGTTGCACTTTGAGCAGCTTATTAAACAGGGAGCCAAGTAAATTGGAACTCAAAGATCGCGTTGCTGGTAGTGTTGAAGTTCTCGTGCTGTCCGGTCGCTTTGATGCGTTTGAAGTCCCCGCTATCATCGGTTGGTTTGATGCTCACGTCTCGGCGGCGGCCTGCCGCGTCGTCATCGATTTGGCCGGAGTCAGCTTCATCGACTCGGCGGCGATGGCCTGCCTGCTGCGGGGTATGAAGCGCTGCCGCGAACAGGGCGGCGACCTCTACCTGTCGCACCTGCAGCAGCCCGTCACCATCATCTTTGAACTGACGCGGTTGGATAAAGCTTTCAACATCTACCCGAGCGAAGCGGATGCCGTCGAAGCTTTGATGGTGGCCAAGCCGTGATTCGTTGGAAACACTTTCGCGCCGAAATCGACACGCTCGCTCGGGCGTGGCTCGACGCCGGCGCGTCTGCATTTGCTTTATGCGAAGACGATCAACTGCTCATGTCTCTGCCGAGAACCTTACCAGCCGAAAACCCCGGTTTGACCGCCACAGCGTCCACTCTCCCCGCCCTCAAAGCTTTGGTGTGGGGGGGCGTCGCACCCGGTCAGGCCGCGCACTTACAAGCGGATGCGCATCTGCTGGCGGCGCTGTTCACGCAGGATCGGGAAGTAGACAGTGTCACGGCGGCGTTGGTCGAGCATCAGGATCAACTGCTCACCCTCTACGATTTGCAGCACACGCTGCGCCCTCATCTCAAGCTGGAGGCTGCCCTGAGCGCCATTGCCGACGCGGCGCGCCAGATGCTGCAGGTCGGCGCGGCGGCGATTCTGTTTAACGATGGCAAGACGCTGCATCGCTTTCACACTGCCGCCTACGAATATTCAGCCGTGCTGGAATCTGTCGCCTTGCAGACGCTGGAACGTGGCACGCATGAACAATACGCGGCGACGTTCTGCCTGCCTATGCAAATACGCGGTGAACTGCGCGCGGTCCTGCTATGGCAGGGGCGTATATTCAATTCGCCCGACATCAAGTTGATGACGGCGGTGGCTGAACAAGCCGCTGCCCATCTGGAAACAGTCGTGTTCTATCGCGAGACGCTGGAGCGTGAGCGGGCGGATCGAGAGATGGAACTGGCGCGTCAGGTGCAGTCGTACCTGCTGCCGCGGCGTGCGCCGACGGTCAGGGGGCTGGATATTTTCGCCAGCTCGATTCCCGCGCTCTCGGTGGGCGGCGACTACTATGACTTTCTGCAGAGTGCCTGCGGCAACCAGCTGTTTGTGGTTGGGGACGTGTCCGGCAAGGGGGTACCTGCCGCGATGATCATGTCGATGCTGCGGTCGGCGCTGCGCAGCGCGGTCGATGCGCTCAAGCTATCCTCGCCGAGCGCGCTGATTGAGCATCTGAGCAACACACTCTACGATGATTTCACGGAAATTGGCGTGTTTGCCACGCTGTTCATCGCGCGGGTTGATCCCGACTGCCCAGAAATCACGATTGCGAACGCCGGGCATTCGCCCGTTTTGTATCATGCTCCCGGAGCCAGTGCCCAGCTATTGGAAGCGGATGGTCTGCCGGTGGGCGCGCTCCCCAGTAACTTCTGTGAAGACCACACCTTGCCGTTTGTCCCCGGTTGCTCGCTGGTAATTGCGACCGATGGTTTCTCCGAAACGTTCGCTCCGTCCGGCGAGATATTCGGCTATGACCGTTTGCTCCATTTAACGGAGAAGACCGCCGCGGTCAGCGCGCAGGACAGCGCCGCGGCATTTTTCGGCGCGGTGCGTTATTTCCGCGATCAACGTCCGCAAGACGATGACCAGACTCTCATGATAATCAAGCGAATGAGTGCTGAATGAACGACGAGCAACCTCTTCTCACCCTCGATATTCAGGCAGTCAATGCCTTCATGGCGGTGATCGGCGTGTGCGTGGAAGAAACGCTCCAGCGCGTCGGCATCACCGTCCAGCAGGATCGCTACAATGTGCAGCTCGCGCTGCATGAGATCGCTGTCAATATTGTGAACCACGCCTATGCAGGCCGGAGCGATGGGCGTATTCGACTGTCTGTTTACTATGCGGCTGAGAGTCGCTGTATGACGTTCGAATTGTTGGATACCGGCACGGGCTTTGACCCGAACGCCGTTGCCGAGCCGGATCTAGACACGCTGCCGGAACATGGTCTCGGCTTGATGCTCGCGTACAGCCTGATGGATCGGGTGGAATACACGTGCGCGGGCACGTTTAACCGGTGGCGCATGATCAAGACATTCAAGTAAGGGAGTAGCGCTATGGAGATGCAGGTTGCCGAACACATCGTTCGGGTCTCGCTCGTCACACTGAAGGGACGTTTGGATATTAACAACGCGCCCGAACTCCGCACCCGGTTGCAGGACCTGTTGAACCAGGGCTTCTACAATTTTGTGCTGGATTTGTCAGAGGTCGCGTTTATGGATAGCGCGATCATGGCCGCCTTCATCAGCCTGCTGAAGAATGCGCGCCTGAAGGAAGGCGATGTGGCTGTCGTCTCACCTCGCAGCGATGACGCCCGCCGCATTTTTCACCTGACCAAATTCGACCGCGTGTTTGTGATGAAAACAACGGTGATCGACGCGTTGAAGGTTTTCTGATGAGCGCGCATATTCTTGTAGTCGATGACAGCGTGGTCGCGCGCCGGATCATCGTACAGATTCTCGAAGCGGCTGGCTATGAGGTGACTGGCGTGACTAGCGGCGCGGAAGCGCCCGCTGTGTTCGAAGCGGAACCCGTGGATCTTGCCATTTTCGATATCGCGATGCCGGATATTGATGGCTTCACCCTGCTGCGCCGGGTGCGCGAATGTCCAACCTACAAGCACATTCCGGTCATCATGCTCACTGCCAGCGGTCGGGACGAAGATGTGCGCACGGCGCGCGAAATGGGCGCGAATTCATTTTTAACGAAGCCCTCCAGTTCGCAGATGATTATGCAAACTGTAGCTGGTCTGTTGGCGGATTAGACGATGAACGTGTTTTTGAACCATCAACTGGGCACGCTGGGACTGACGGCGGATGCTCCGCCGTCGGCGGAAGCGTGGCAGGCATTCCTGCAAGCGGTGGGCGCGACCTATGATTCGGTGAACGCGCATGACCCGATTCCAGTGTACGCTGTCTTCACCTTCTCGCTCGACCAGAGAATCATCGACCTCAACGCGCGGGCTGAACTCCTGATCGGAGTGCCCCGCGAAAAGGTGGTTGGGCTGCCCATTCAAACTTTTGTAAGTACAGCGGAACTCCCGGATCAACAGGAACGCCTCCAGCACCTCATGCACGGTGAGGTGGTGACACCATACGTTCGTTATTTCATCCGTCCGGACGGATCGCGCGTGCCCGGCGAAGTCTGGTTGAGCCTCATTCGTAATGAGGCTGGACTGCCGATTTACATCCAGAGTATCATCCGCGACCTCGGCGAGCAACCGCGTTCCGAAGCGCTCCTGATCAGCGAGCGGCATCTGCTCAATACGCTGGTCGACGCCATCCCCGAGCAGATCTATATCATCGATCAATATGGCCGCTATATCGTGGCAAATCAAGCCTTTGCCGCGGCAACGGGCAAAACTGCACCGAGCGGCGTGCTCGGGCATACCCGCGCTGATTTCTACCCGCCGGATGTCGCTACGCGCTTTGACGATGAAGATGTCGAAATCTTCCGAACGGGCAAACCGATCATCGACAAAGAGGCTGTTATCGTCGCGGGGGATGAACGCGAGTGGTTCACGGTCACCAAAATCCCGCTGCGCAATGATGCTGGCGACTACATCGGTATCGTCGGGATCATTCGCAACGTGACCAAGTTTAAGCAGTTGGAACTGGGTCTGGCGGAGTCTCGTGACCGCGCCTTGGAAAGTGTTCGCCTCAAGTCGGAATTCCTGGCCATGATGAGCCACGAGATTCGCACGCCCATGACGAGCATCCTCGGGTCGGCGGAACTGCTCGGGCTGACGCCGCTGGCGGCGGAGCACAAAGAGCTCGTCGGTATCTTGCACAACGAGACCAAGCATCTGCTCCATATTATCAACGACATCCTCGACTTCTCGAAAATCGAAGCGGGGCGCATTGTGCTCGACCCCGTGGAGATGAGCCTGAACGATGTCGTCAAAAGCGTGCTGGAAGTGGTGAACCCGCGCGCCAAAGACAAGGGAGTCATGCTCAAATGGGAACTGGATCGGTCTCTGCCGCGCGTGCTGGCGGATAAGGTGCGACTCCGGCAGATTCTGCTCAACCTGCTGGATAACGCGGTCAAGTTCACCGCGCAGGGAGAGGTTGAGCTGGTGCTGCAAGTGCTGCAGCGAGAAGGTGACGCCGTTGCCCTGCGCTGCCTGGTGCGCGATACCGGGATCGGCATTCCGGCGGATCAGCTCCCGCACCTGTTCCAGCCGTTCACGCAGGCGGACGGCACGATCACCCGGCGCTATGGCGGCACGGGCTTGGGGTTGGCCATAGTGCGCGGCCTCGTCGAGCAGATGGGCGGCAAAATCGGCGTGGAAAGCATCGTCGGCGAAGGCACGGTCTTCTGGTTTACGCTGCATCTGGGCGTTGCCGCGAAGTCCCCCGTGGCCGAAGTCAAAGCGACCCCCGAACCGAAACCCAAGAGCGTGCGTGTGCTGATCGTCGAAGATGATGCGCCGAATCGGCAGTTGGCGCTCGATATGCTGAGCGCATTGGGCTACAAGGCGGATGCTGTCACCTCGGGCGAAGAAGCGCTGCTCGTATATACCCAGACGTTTCGTCGTCACGATCTCATCCTGATGGACTGCATGATGCCGAAAATGGATGGCTTTGAGACGGCGAGCCGCATTCGCGCGTTGGAAGCTGAGCAAGGGACGGCGCGCGTGCCGATCATCGCAATGACGGCACTGAATCACGCGGACTGGATGGAGCGTTCTAAAGAAGTGGGCATGGACGACTTTGTCAGCAAGCCACTCATCCTGCGTGAACTGAAAAAGTTGCTCACGCGTTGGGCGCCCAAACACTGACACCAGGACAAGGCATGGAGACAACAATTTCGCTGCGCACCGCAGTGCGCGGGTTGGGGATGGCGGTTGGGGTCTACCTGATCGCCAATGTGCTGATGACATTGCTGATTGTGCGCCCGCAGCTCACGGCCATCTCGCCCGATGCGGTCACGGTCACGCCACCCACGTTTGCCGATAATCCGGTGAGCTTGTTCACCGACCCGACGAACTGGGTGAGTCTCGGCGGCAACTGGTCATTTGCTGGCGGGGGTCTGGTGCAGGCGCAAACGGATGGCTACGACTTCGTCTTCCTGAACGGCGTGCAGTACAGCCGCCAGGTGGAGATCACCACGCGCTTCCAGCATGTGACCGGGGTCGGCGCGGGGATCGTGTTTAACGTTCCCAACCGCGAATCGACCGTGGGCGGTCAGCTCGTGCGCTATGTCGATGCGTCCACGCTGGTCTGGGGTTACTTTGACCCGTCACAGGGCTTCGTCGCGCAGGGCTCGCTCGGCATTCCCAACCCGGAGACCAACCCGCACACCCTGACAGTCAAGGTCGGAAACGGCGTGTACTTCATCGAACTGGACGGCTTACCCGTCGCCAATGCCGTGCCGCTGCTCAGCGCTGGCGGCTACCTCGGACTCACCACTTCACTCGCTCAGGTTAGCTTCACAGACTTCACGGTGCGCTCGTCATGAAAGCCATGAACAACGTTATTGCGCTGGATCCCCCGGTCGCCGCGCCGGATGCTCCGATCAGTGCTGCGCCTGCGGTCGCTCGTACCAAGGCGAGCGCCGCGGAGCGCCTGCTCTACATCGAACCGATCCGCGTGTACGCCATGTCGCTGGTGGTGTTCATCCACGTCGCCGCGATTCTCGCGCCGCACTATAACACCATCTCGCTCACCGATTGGTGGACATCCAACTTCTATCATGCACTGTCGAAGGGCGGCCCGCCGATCTTCACCATTGTGAGCGGCGCGCTTCTGCTCGGCATCTCGAAAGATCAGCCGCTGGGCGTGTTCTTCAAGAAGCGCTTCCTCAAAGTGTTGATCCCGTTTCTCGGGTGGGCGGCGGTGTATCTGGCGTGGCGCGTCGTCTTTCGCGGCGAACCGCTCGCGCCGCAGGATATGCTTCGCTTGCTGCTCGGCGGCGTGGTCTACGATCACCTGTGGTTCATCAAGATGATCCTCGGGCTGTATCTGGCGACGCCCGTGCTGCGCGTATACGTGCAGAGCGCCACCCGTGCCAACCTGCGCTACTTCCTGATTGTGTGGTTTGTCGCGTGGACGCTCTTGCCGACGATTTCGCGCCTCCTGAATATGCAGATCAACCTCGATCTCGTCGTCATGACCAACTATGTCGGTTACTTCATCGGCGGGTACTACCTGCGTGATGTGTTCCTGAAACCGAAGCAGATTCTGCCGACGCTGCTGATCGTCGTCGGGGCACTGCTGTTCACGCAGTACAGCACCTACGCGCTAACAATGGCGAAAGACGGTCAGCTTGACGATTTCTTCCTGAATAATCAGGGCTTCAACATGGTGATCGTCTCGGCGGGGATGTTCCTGTTCCTCAAGAGCCTGCCATGGGCAGATATCTACGCGCGTTTCCCGCGTTTTCAGAAGGTCGTGCTGTATCTGGCGTCGTGCAGCCTCGGCGTGTACTTCGTCCACATGCTGATCATGGAACTGCTCGGCAGCGGCAAGCTTGGCTTCGTCATCGACAGCTACACGCTCGGCACGCTGATCGGCATTCCGCTCACCGCCGTGCTGACGTTCGTGCTCTCGGTCGGCGTTGTCACTGTGATCAAGCGCATCCCCGGGCTGAAGCTGTTCGTGCCGTAGGTCTGACCTCACCCCCAGCCCCTCTCCGAAAATAGGAGAGGGGAGACAAAATTGTTGCCAAACCGAGTGTGTTTTCGTAGGGACGCGATTTATCGCGTCCGCGGGCGAGTGGAGCGGCTTTAGTGGCTGCGCTTTAAGCACGCTCAGACCTCGTCTTTAGGATTACACCGCGTAATCCACGCTGATTGACCGGATGCGCCAGTAGCCGTTATCGAGCGTGAGGATCACGGCGGCGCTGGCTGTGAACGTGAGCGTTTCGCCGTCCAGCGTTTGCGTGATCTGAAAATCGAGATCGTCGAGCGCGGCGACTGTGCCATCGTCGGCGAAGAAGCGCAGGCGCAGTTGATGCCCACTCGTGGACTGGTGCAGCTTGCCGTTTGGTTCGATGTGCAGCTGCTCGTAGGCACCGCCTGCCCAGTAGGTTGTCAAATCGTCGGCGTTGCCCGTGAGGTAAGCGCGTTCCAGCGCGCTCCACGCGTTCCAGTACGCGGCGATCAGTTCTTCGCGCTGCGCCACCGTCGGCGTGTGACCGGTATCGCCTAAATCGTCCAGCCACAACACCTGATCCGAGTAGGGCAAGCGCAGTTCCGCGCCGTGAAAGATCGATGCGGGGTTCGCCCCTTCCTGAAACGAGGCGATGAACGTGCTCAAGCCGCGCAGCGCGACCAGCCCAAGCACGGCGAGCACCGGAGCGGCGGCGAGGAAGATGATCAGCTTGGCACGGCGCTTGGACATGCTAGCAGGCTCCCAAGCGCATCCGGCTCGAAACGACATTTCCGGTCAGGGCTTGATACGTGCCCGCTCGCGCCGGGATTTCTAGCGTCGCCTGCCCGTTGACGACGGACGCCGAACCCCTACCATCTTCCCAAGCGAACGTGACCAGTGTGCCATCAATGACAGGTTCGCGGTGCGAGTCGGTCACACGCGCAGTGAGTGTCAGCACATCGCGTCCGTCGGTCTGTTCGAGGCAGCGCATCGAGGTGTGCAGCAGAATGTACTGTGCCTCCCCGGGAACTTGCCTCAGTTCGAACGTATCGGTCGCCGCATCGACATTCATGGTCAGCAGTACGCGCCCCGGTTCGCCGCCGCTCGGCAGCCATGTCCAGAACAGGCCGCTCGCATAGCGCAGCGGATACGACTCGCTGTCAGCAGCCGGGTAATCGGCGGTGATGGTGGCGCGCAGCCAGTGCTCGATCAGATTGCCCCATGCATCTTCGACCAGCGCGATCACAATGCCTTGGCCTTCGCCATAGGCGGGCAGATTGTTGGCGGTCGTCAAGGCTTGCAGCGTCTCGGCGGGGGCGGGCTGCACGATCAACGCATGGCGCACCTGCTGATCGCCGAAGCGCACGATCACGACGCCCGCGCCCGCGCTGGCAACCGGGCCGACGTCCCACCGCGCGATCCCACCGGAGCCGAGTGTGAGTTCGGCGTCGTAACGGCGCAATCCCGTGATGAGGGTGGTGTCCGCTTTGGTACCGGCCGCCGCGCCATCGATGATCACGGTGAGTGACCACTCATCACCCGCATTGATCGTCCACGGCGCATCCGGCGTGATCACGGTCGGCGTGTCCTGTGCAGCAATCAAGTGTGTCGATAGGACTCCAACCAGCAGGAGGATGAGAATCGTTGGTGCAAGACATGCTTTGCCCCTACAGACTTTGGGTGTGGGCCAGAGCCTCATCATCGCGTGAACCCGTAGGGCAGCAGATAGATTGGCGCGGTGATGGTATCGGGCTGGACCCAGTCGGCTAGGCGCGGTCCGTCCACAGTCACCGGAATGTCCAGCGTTTCCAAGTCGTCCGGCACGGCGGGCAGATCAAAAATCAGCTGATCATCCGGCGGGATCGAGAGTTCGAGCGTGTAGCCGTCGACCCACGTCAGGTTCTGATCATCGTCCATGTACGCGATCAGCACGCGTGGTACGTCAACCATCGTCGCGCCGGTGTTGTACAGCTCGTTTGGACCGATCAGCGTGAGCTGGCGGGACAGGTTGTAGGGGGTGGGGACGCCGCGAATGTTCAGTTCGACCGACGCTATCGTCTCAATCTCCATCAGTTCGCTTCCCTCCGCGCCGAAGAAGTCAACGCGGTACGGTGTCGTTTCGCCGGGCAGCAGTTGATGGAGCTGCACGTCCATCGTGTTAGTTTCGGCGAGGCGTTCGTTGTGTTCGCCGCGCAAAATCGCGGTGATAGTCACGTCCGCCGGGTAGGGATCGCGGTTCGTCACCCAGCCAATCACGCTGATCATGCCGTAGAAGCGCCCCTCGCGGTTGGCGTCGATGCCGGTGGGCAGAAAGCCGACCAGTTCTTCGGGGCGATAGACGACGGTTGCTGGGCTGGCGCTCACCAACGAGCGGTCAATGACGCCGCGTGTGAGCGCTGTTTCGTCCAGAGTGCCGAGCGGTAAATTCTGGAACCAGTCGGTGGTCGGCGCGGCGACGAACGTTTCGCGTGGGCGCGGTGGCGCTTCCTCATCAAATTGGATGCGCCAGCCTTCCGGCGTCAAGTTGAGCTGATAGCTGACTTCCTGCGGGTATGTGCCGAGCGCGGTCACCCATTCGGCGGTTACGTTGGCTTGCACATGCGTCGCGTCGATCGGTGTGATGGTTGTGTACAGGTTGTCGAGCTTGGCGAACGATGCCACCAGCCCGCCGCGCAGCGACAGCCAGCGCAGGTATTCTTCGCGCGTCAGGTTGGTGTCGAGATACGCGTAGCTGTCGCTGAAGCGCTTGAAGTCGATGGCGTCGTAGTAGTCGAGCAGCACGCGCTCTGGCGCATACGCGGTGCGGCGGAAGGTCAGGAAGCCGACCATGACGATCGCGGCGACGAGCGCCAGCAAACCGAGGCCATAGATGACGCGGTGCGGCAGCGGTTTGATGTTGATGCGCGGAAAGAGGCGCCGCACAATTTTGATCCAGAACTGCCAATCGCCGCCGGGTTCGGGGGCTTGACCGGGCGCATCGAACAGCCAGTCGTTAATGAGCTTGATGCGGCGCACCCGGTCGAGCAGGCCAGAACGCCAGCGGATGCCGGGGACGATCAGCGTGGTCACGATGAACACGATCAGCGTAATGACGATGCTGCCGACCGGGAGAATGCCCCACATCATGCGCTGCCACGTCGGGTAGACCTGCACCGGATCGACGAGGCAGCGGCGGCACGTCTGAGCGTTCCCACACGATTACATCGTTGTCGAGGCGGCCCAAGCGATGCCAGCCGGAGAAATACAGCAGCGGATCGTAAAAGGCGTCATTCGAGAACACATATTTGAGGTTGTAGCGCTGCGGATTGGTCAAGAACTGCTGCAAACTGCCTAAGCCGGGAATGCCCGTGAACTTCGCGCCGTCCAATCGTTCGACGGGCGTGCTCGTCATTTCTGGCAGGCGGCGCGCGCTGTGATAATTGCCTTCCACGTTGAGGGCGGTCGTCTGCGCGGAGAGCCACGCCATTTGATCGCCGAGGCCGAGCGTCAGGTAGCGCCAATGATCGTGGTTGTCTTTGGCGAGAAATTCCACAATCGGCGTCATATCGAGCGGCGCGGGTTGGAACTTGCGGAACTGCGTCAGGTTGGCCGTGAACAGCGCCACCGCGATCAATGCGCCGAAATATACACTGATGAACCCGATGCGCCACCACGCGCCAAAATGCGCCGCGATCCACGCGCCGAGCCGCCCATGCACGAGGCTTTCCACGAACTGCCCGGCGAATGGCAAGATCAGAATCGTTGACCAGAAAGTGAAGCGATCCAGTGTTAGGATGTAGTACGCGCCTTTGAGCAGGAAGGCGGGCAGCGGCGTCGTGCCGCCTGTGCCGAGGAAGGCGCAGCCCGCAAACGATGCAGCGAGAATCCAATTCCGCGAGCCGAAGCCCTTATACAGCGCATAGGGGAAGGCGATGAGCTGCACACCCCACGGCACGAGGAAGAACATCAGGCCAGCGGCGCTGTTGACGATGAAGCTGTCGCGGCTGGCGTGCGGAATGCTGATTTGTGTGATCGGGTCGCTTTTGCTCCACAGCCAGTAGGGCAGCACCGTGATCACAAGGATCAGAATCAGGCCGACGCCGAACACGCCCGTTCGCGCCAGCGTTGGGAAGACGCGGCGCACCCGGCGCACACCCCACCGGAACAAAGTGTGTAGGGAAACCCGTTCGTCCGCGCGTTCCCCTTCGTCGGCGCGCGGGGTGCGAAACATCAACAGCAGAATCGTCGCGATGATCGGACCGCTAAAAAACACCATGCCGAACAGCGTGGTCACGTGATGCCCCGCCGCCGCGATCATCAGCATAGCCCACCCGCGAATCAGATCGCGCAGGCGGGCGTCTTTCAGCCACGACCAGATGAACGGCAGCGCGTTGAGCATCACGCCCATGACGAACATAGTCGGCAGTTGACCGAAGACGTGCACCGTCTCCGCGATGCTGCTGCTGAAGGCGGTGAGCAGCGCGGCATAGCCTGCGGCGCGCTCGTTGATCCACAGGCGGCTGAAGCGGTACACACCGAGCGTGGTCGTCAGCGAGGAGGTGAGCATCACGGCGACGAAGCCCGTCGTCAGGTTGCCCGTGAGCTTGGCGATCAAGCCGATCAACTGGTGGGTGAGCGGCGGATAGCTCACCAGTGTGAAGCCGGTGTACCAGCGCGTATCCCACAGGCTGAACCAGTCGCGGCGGTAGTGGTCGCCGAAGAAGATGTGCACATAGGCGTCATAAGTGCCTCGGTAGCTCCCGGCCAGCAGCAGCGCGCCGTGAAAGAACAGCGCGACCACCAGCGCGACAAGCAGCCAGCGCTGGCGAGTGAGAAGATTAACGATGGGACGAGGCAGATTCATCACGTTGTCAGGGAAGTTGATCGAACTAAGGCGACGGGCGGCGATCGAACTCCATTTGTAGTCATAATAAGCCATTCTCGGCTCGTCAAAGCGTAGAGTTTCATCAGCAGCGTGGTGGTAGGCTGGAACCAATGCTTCATCTATTATTAGGGCTAGAAAGCCTGCTGTCGCAGTGATTTGCTTGTTCGCAAACAAGATTATAATGTGTCAACCTTGAACCATAATTAAGCTGGCTCTTTGTCAAATGAAAAACTTTGGACGGCCTGCGTGAAGTGGATAATCCGCACTTTGTATGAAGTATCGACTGAAGATTCTGCTGCTTCTTTAGGGATCAGTCTAACGTTTTACATAAATTGCAAATGAATCACTTTATCGGGGGTAGACCAGTAGTGAAGCGTACTGCTATCTTGGTCGCCAACCTCGTTTGAAGGTAGTCGAACCCTCTGTACCACGAGCGACTCGGTCGCGCACAACCTTATCCGTTGAAATCAGCAAGCCGATCTTGCCAATTGCTCTTGCACATTGTGTCGATTATTGGTTCGATGTTCAGGCATCCCGGGTGTTTGCCGAGCGATTGCGTATTTGTTTCGCTCGTATCAGTCACTGGGGAGTACCAGTCCCTAAGCTGGTGGTGCGTTCCATGAAGGCTCGCTGGGGTAGTTTGACGGCAAAAGGCACTCTATCGCTGAATCGCAAGATTATCCAAGCACTCGTCGAACTGATCGACTTTGTGATTTTGCATGAGCTCTGCTTTCTGCGCGAAATGAACCACAAAGCCGCATTCTACGCACTCCTAGATCAGGTGCTCCCGAATTGGCGAGACCATCGTCAGCAGCTCAACACTACGACTTCATTTGAACAGAACTAGTACTTCGAAAATCTCACCTGTCCGCTCCTACCGAGCTCTGGCGCTGCCTAGCAGCAGCGCCGCATCGCGTTCGCGATGCCGACCAACCCCGCCGCAATGCAGCATTCTATTCCAAGAATCTGAGTACTGAGACAAAACGCGGCAAACGGCATCGTGCGGTAAATGGCGAATACAACGGAAGTATCGCTCCGCTGGGCTATGATCTTGTAATTGCTGCAAATGCGACATCAGATCGGCGTCCTGGACTACATGTCAATCATTGTGCGGTTGCGCTCGTTCGGCGTGCATTCAGATTGTATTCCACTGGGGAGTTTAGCGATGCGGATATGGCCGCGTGGTTGCATGAGCGTCCCTACATTCAGTCTCTTCGGCAAGGGCAGAAACCCATCAACAAAGAGATGATGCGTGAACTGCTTCAGAACCGGACCTACACGGGGCGAGTCCCACACACCGACACCATATACAAAAAGACGTTGGGGCAGGGCAAGATGTCTCGACGTAATCGAACAGAATGGTTTGAAGGCAAGCATCAAGGTTTTGTCTCTGATGAGCTGTTTGACGAATGTCAGGCCGTTCAACGCTACCGCAAGACAGTCGGCGACATGCACACTCACATCCTATATGATCGCGTATTCTGCGCGCGAATATGCCGCATGGATTAGTCCACGAGAACTACGGACGTATGCGACCGTACTTCCATAGACAGAACCACGTCGCCTACTATCATTGCATTGCCCACATTCAGGGCTACAAGCCTTGTGGAGAGAGTGTTGTCCAAGAGAACGAACTGAATAGCCAAATCGTCGCGATTCTCTCGGATCTTCAAATCCCCTCTGATTACCAAGAGAAGATTGAACACGCTGTGCGCAACAAAATCGAGAACGCGGCGGCGCTGGAGCGAATGGAGGAAATAAATGAAATTATCGAGCGCATTGATTTTCGGTGGGATATGGGCAGGCTGGAGAAAGACGAATATCTCGAAAAGCGCCAGCAGCTTGAACAAGAGATGGAGTCGCTGCGACCGCTTGATTATGACAGCCTCACCGAAGCCGCTGACTTGCTCGGCAACTTCCGTCTTTACTGGAGCGAATGCGACACTGTAGACAACCCGCTTGAGGCGAAAAAGCAGTTGATCGCCAAAATTGTCGATCGAATCTTTGTCTACGACGATAAAGTAATTGCGATCGTACTGCATGGCGACTTCGCGCTCGTAGTAGGGGAAAACAAAATAGCGCCCCTCGAAGTGAGGAACGCTATCCAGTCGACTTTACAGAGTGCTGGCACATCTGTAATAAATAGTCAATTCGGAGACGACGGGGTTTGTATACGACCGTGTACAATCTACGTCTGGTTCCTCCACATAAGCAAGAATGGCGCAAAAGTGCGTGTATTGCATTTAAAATGTGAGTGGTTGAGAAAGCGTGAAACATAACAGGTACAATCAGCGAGCTGAATCGAAAGTAAAACTGCAGAGGTACCTGTGTAGCGTTCTTGTGACAAAGGGTGACAACCAAGCTCGCAAAATACGAATAGGACGACCAGAACGTCGTCTATGGAACGCCAAGGAGAAGCCACAGATCGCGGGAAGTATTGCCGAAATAAGCCTTCTGGTAGACTAGGATGTCATCTGCACGAGCAGCGTGAGTTTGAAGCATGATCCTTGCCCGATCTCGCTGCTAACGCTGATTGTCCCCCCATGCTGCTCGATAATGCGCTTTGCGATGGCCAAGCCCAGACCAAAACCCGGTGTAGTGTGTGCTTCATCATGCCGCCAGAACATGTCAAATACGTACGGTAAATCCGCCTCAGCGATCCCGCAGCCCGTATCGTTGATTTCTACCAGTATATGATCATCGACTGCCTGGACGTTGACCCTAATCGTTCCCTCAGCCGGGGTAAAGCGATACGCATTCTCCAACAGCTCGTGGAACGCCTGATTCAGGTAGTGACCATAGCCCATGATCAAGGGGAGATCGGCTTGAATGTCAAGTTGAAGGGAAGGCTGACCGCGATATCGGTCTTCAAGAACACGACATTCTGTGCGCACCGCGCTGCTGACATCCACAGAAGCAACCTCGGCACTGCCGACGCTTTCCACTTTCATGATTAGCACAAGCGATTGCAGCAAGTGGTTGATTCGATCGATTTCGCCTTCCATTTGCTTGGCTTTGAGCGCGCGGCGTTCCGCATCGTTGGAGCGCGCTAACAGATAGAGGCCTGTGCCAATGGTTGAAAGTGGCGTGCTGAATTCATGCACCGCCTCCTGAAAGAAGCGCGTGAGCATCGCTAGGCGGTCTTTTTCCAACCGCAGTCGGTACTCGACTTCTTCCATCCGTTTGCGCTCCGTGATATCGCGCGCTACGACAACCGTACCGAGGTATGTGCCGTCAGTCCCATATTTGAAACGCGCGTGATCTTCACGCCAGAAGTAGTGCCCATCTTTGTGTCGTGTTCGGTAACTATAGGTCAAGGTCTCCGCATGGCTGCAGATTGCGTTCCGCAGTGCAGCGACGGTCGCCTCGCGGTCTTCGGGGTGGAGGACGTCGGTGAGGCGGTGTGGGTCGCGGGTCAAACTCTCGCCATCGGTGTAGCCATACTGGCGATCATAACTAGGCGAGACGTAAAGTGGACGGCTCGCGGCATCAAAGATGATGATGCCATCTGACATGTTTTCCGCAATCGCGCGGAATTTCTCTTCGCTCTCGCGCAGTGCTTGTTCCATTTGGTAACGTTCGGTGATGTCCTGGCCGATGCCAAGGCTGCGCCCGTCCGATAAGGGCACATTCCACCATGAAGTTCGCAAGCGCCCGTGATGTTTAGTCATCACTTCGAAATCACGCCAGCCCTGAAGACCAGAGAGCATGTACTCAAGCGCCTGTCGTCGCTCCGCCACATCTGGGAAGAACAAGATCAGCGGATCGCCAATAGCTTGAACCTCCTTTAATGACCAGCCTAAGCGATCACACCAGAAGGGGTTGGCGTATTCAATAACGCCTGTCTGATCATACAGGCTGATCATGATGGGAATATGGTCAGCAATTGTCCGCAGGCGTTCTTCGCTTTGCGCGAGGGCCCATTCGGCCTGTTTGCGTTCGGTGATGTTCCGATTCATGATGGCGACGCCATCACCCACGCGCGTCACCTGATGGCGATACCAGCCTGATGCCAGGTAGCCGGGTGGAACTTCGTATTCCTCGTCGAGTGGTTCGCTCGTCTCGACGACGCGTTTATAGCGCTCAAAAAAGCCATTGGTGCGGTTGATTGGGAAGTGCTCACAGATCAAGCTGCCGACGAGTTCGCCTTCAGGAAGTCTCATTTCGCGTAGCGCGTTGCCATTTACCTGTACAATCCGAAAGTCGATAATCTCATGCCTAACGTCGCGCACACTTTCCAGCAGGTAGTAGGCTTCCATACTGGATTCGAGGGCGGCGTGGTAGCGGGTTTCGCTCAATTCGAGCGCTTGTTCAGCTTGTTTGCGCGCGCTTACGTTGCGCGAAACAATGTGTGCGCCAAGGTAGTCTCCCGTGGGCGAATAGTTTAAGGTCGCCCGATCTTCGCTCCATATATAGTGCCCATCTTTGTGGCGGAGGCGGCGCTCAATGCTGACGGTCGTCGCTTGCTCAGCCACGGCAGCGCGGAGATGCGTGATGATGCGAGAACGATCCTCTGGATGATTTAATTCTGCTACCGATTCGGGCGTCAGCGCGAGTAATTCGTCCGTGCTGTACCCGAGCATACTTTCTTGCGCTGGGGAAACGTACAGAATCTGCTGTTTCGCGTTCACTACATAAATCGCGTCCGAGGTATGCTCGGCAATCAGGCGGTACTTGGCTTCGCTCTCCCGCAGCGCACCTTCCATTTGCTTACTTTCGGTGATATCGATGTGCGTACCGAACATGCGCTTGGGGCGGCCGTCTTCCGTCCATTCCGTGACACAGCCGCTGTCCAATACCCACACCCAATGCCCGGCTTTGTGCCTCATCCGGGCTTCGCATCGATACTGCTTGGTTTGACCAGCAAAATGTGCTTGCAATCGCTGATTTGAGAAGTCCAAATCATCAGGATGGGCGAGATCGCTCCAAGTTTGGATGGTGGTTGGCAGCAGTTCGGGCAGGGTATAACCGATAATTTCGGCCCACCGCTCATCGAAGACTACGTGCCCGGTTTGAATCTCCCATTCCCAAGTTCCAGCGAATGTGCCTTGCAACGCTAAACGCGTTCGCTCTTCACTCTCCCGCAAACTGACTTCCAGACGCTTACGTTCGGTGATGTCGCGCACTACACTCTGAAAGTGTACGGGGTTGCCTTGGCTGTTGTGGACCAACTCAATATTAATTTCGGTGTAGATGGGAGTGCCATCTTTGTGCCGGAAGGTGCGTTCGTAGGGGGCAATCCGCTCTCCTTGAAGTAAGCGCGCGAAGATTTTGTGGGTTTCGTTCTGCTCATTGGACACGATCAGCTCACGAAATGACAGATCCTGCAGCTCTGCCACCGCGTAACCAAACAGATTTGCTGCCCGCTGATTCACCCGCTTGTGGTGACCTTCAAGGTCGATAATGAAGACTGCGTCATTCGACTGCTCGAACAGGGCTTGATACTCCAGCGCTGCCTGCCGTTTACCAGTGACATCGACAACGACCGAATACAAACGCCGCCCATCAGGGCTGTCAACCGGACTGGAATATACTTCCACATCCCGAATTTCTCCGGAGGCGAGGCGATGCCTAAATTCAAAATACGTACGTTCGCGCGTTAGAGCGCGCTTCATCTGCTCCTGGATGTCCGTTTCGGGCAGCGTGTTCAGATCGGAAATCCGCATTCTCTGCAGCTGTTCCCGCGTATACCCGTAAAACTTGAGGGCTGCGGAGTTTGCGTCTTTGATGCTCCCTGTTTCCGGATCGAGCACCAGTTTGATCGCCGTGTTGCTTTCGAACATCTGGTGGTAACGGCGTTCGCTGTGTTCCAGTGCGCGTAGGGCTTCTTCCTGGACGGTAACATCTTTTTGCATTCCCACAAAGTAATTGAGCACACCCTGTGGATCACAAATCGGCACAACCTGCACTTCATTCCAAAAGGCACTGCCATCTTTGCGATAATTCCGCACGACGACGGAACAAGCCTCGCCGTGCTCGATGGCTGCCCGCATGACCACAGCTCCCGGCTGATTGTGTTCCGTCCCTTGAAGAAAGCGACTGTTCCTGCCCAGGACTTCAGCAGAACTGAACCCGGTCAGTTTGACGAAAGCATGATTCACATAGAGGATTGGTTGAGCGGGCTGTTTCGCATCGACCAGCATCATGCCATACGGGCTGTTGTCCAGAATTTGCTGCTGGATCCAAAGCAGATCTAAAGGTTGCTCAGCGCGAGCAGGGGCAAAGAACTGCTTAACGAAACGCTGTAATTGAGCAATGAACTGCGACAAGCGGACTGCAAGGGGAAGCATAAAGTCCACCCAAGTAGGTGCCTCCAGTAATTTCTATCACGGTTGAGGTCATGAGCTGGAGGGGGAGAGGCAAAACTCTATTTCGATCATAAGTGTACATCTGAATTCGAATTCGGCATACTGCATACGCATTCAGACCTCAGTAATCTTCCAAGCAAGAGCAGTGCAATATGGTCGAGCCGAGACGGCACGTTGAGCGTCCGTTACCGTCAGCCGCAGAAGGCATTCTGCCGGAATCGTGATCTTCGACACATTGAATTAACTATATCTTGTCTATAATGACCACAATAACTTTCCGAATTGGGGTAGTCGAAAATAATGTATCTTGCAGGGGCATCGTCCGACCCCACAGCGACCTTATTGTTGGTAAATCGTTCTTCTTCTGAGACTCAGTCGCTCCGTGAAACCCTCGAATCTGCGCTTGAAATCAGAGCCGATGAGCGGATGATCGCTACGTCAGACGACTGGGACATCACCTTGGCCGCCCAGATGTGGGATCTTGTCCTGTGCGATTTTGAACTGTTGCTACCCAATGCAACGCGCGCGCTGGCGCGCATCCAGGCGGCCCAACCCCGGGCCGTGCTCATTGTGGTGTCCCAAAGCGGTACGATTCGTGATGCCGTGGAGATGATGCGTTTGGGCGCACAGGGTTTTGTCGAGTGGACAGATCGGGAACACCTGATCGCGTTGGTGCGGCAGGAACTGGCAGCTAGGCGCTTGACTGCCCGGTCATCTGACGCGCAGATTGCCAAAGCACACTATCAAAACATCGTGGATGAGCAGACTGAACTGATCTGTCGGTATGACAAAGATTTTCGGCTCACGTTCGTCAATCGCGCCTACAGCCTCTGGCAGGGGCAGTCAGCCGAAGCGTTGCTTGGTACGATCTTCATTGACGAAATTCCCGCGCCGGACCGTGCGCAAGCTCTATCCAAAGTGCGAACGTTAAGCGTCGAACAGCCTGCGACGACATCGGTGCATCCCTCCATACTCCTCGATGGGACAGAATGCATAATCGAATGGACAGATAGCGCAGTGTTCGATACGTCCGGTCGCATCATGGAATACCAGGGCGTTGGACGGGATATTACCAAGCGCATCCAGGCCGAACGGGCAGCGCAGCGGTTGGCGCAGCGGATCGAAGGCCTGCATCGCCTGGATCAAGCGATGCTCACAGCCGACTCTCTCGAAACACTGGCCAAAGTCGCCCTGGACCACATTATCGGCTTATTCCCATGTGACCGCATCTCGATCGGCCGCTATGATGCGAAAACCAAAACGCTCCAACTTTTGGCCGTCCATAGTGAACAACCCTCCGACATTGATCCCCATGGGATTTATCCGGTGATGCCTGCCTATTTGTCCGCTCTGGAAAATGACAAGTGGGTGCTCTTGCAGGATACCACTCCGACGACAAACCCGAACCTCAAACGTTGTTTCGCGAGGGGATCGCAGCATTCTGCTGGTTGGGCTGTATTCCGAGAATCGCTTAATCGGCATGCTCAATTTTCACTCGGTCGCGCCGGAATATTTCACAGATGAACACCGATATATTGCCCTCGAAGTTGCCGACCAGTTGGCCATCGGAATGCACAAAGCGGCGCTGGTTGATGAATTGGCACGCTATGCCCAGCGTATGGAAATCCTGCATGCGATTGATCTGGGCTTGATTCAAGGCGGTTCGATTAAGACACTTATCGCCAGCACCCTGCAGAACCTCCAGCGTGTCATTCCCTGCGAGCGGATTGGGCTGGGTCTCATCGACCAGTCCCGCCAGGAGATTGTTATTTATACGAGCAATTTCGACTATCCATCGGAGTTATTGGAGGGCACGCGCATACCGATTCCGCCGAACTGGATGAGGATGTTCGACGCGGAAGGGGCTCGGATCGTCAACAATCTTCATGTCGCGGACGAACCGCCATTCAAGCAGCTCGCCAAAGAGGGGTTTCAGTCTCACCTTCAGGTGCTGCTGCGGGGTCAGGCCGCTAGCATAGGGGTGCTCGGTTTTTCGTCCAGAACACTTGATTTCTTCACCCTGGAACATCAAGATGTCGCTGTTGAGGTGGGGAGCCAGTTTGCCGTTGCTCTCCACCAGATGCACCTTTCTGAAGCGTTGGGGCGTTATGTTCGGCGGCTGGAAATCCTTCATGACATTGACCGTGGCTTACTCCAGGGCGGCCCGATCCAGCACGTGATTGAAGGTGCTCTGAAGAACATTCGCACGCTCATTCCTTGCCAGCGGGCGACAGTCGGCGTCTTTGATTCCAATTTGCAAGAAGGACTCCTCTTTGCGGTTGATCTCACCGGGGAGACAGCCCTGATTCAAGGGACGCGCGTGCCCATTCGGCCTTCTACCTTTGAAGGACTCGACTCACGGCATATGAAAATCATCGATGACATTCGACCACTGAGCTCGGTACATCCTGAGGCAAAGAAGCTCGCTGATGAGGGGTTGGTTTCTGGGTTACAGGTGCTTCTGCTAGAACAGGATCGCCCGATCGGACTGCTCGGTTTATTAGCCGATACTCCCGGATTCTTCACTGCTGATTATCAGGAAATTGCGCTGGAAATCAGCCGACAATTGGCGCTCGGTGTCCATCAAAAACAGCTGGCGGACGAGCTCGCTCGCAGCTATGCCGAACTCGAACAGCGGGTGATGGCGCGCACGGCGGAACTGCAGGCCACCAATGATCGCCTCACAGCCATCCTGAACAACAGTCGCGATGGGATTCTGCTGGTCGATCGCGATCTCACCATCGTGCAATCCAATCCGGCTTTCGATCAACTGCTCCTTGATGCTTCGCCGCAACTGCCGGGTGAAAACCTGCTCAACTATCTCGATACTGCGGCGGTGGCACGAGTGCGCGCTGGCGTTGAGAAGGCCATTACCGATCAGCGGTCTACCCAAATGGAGGTCAGCGTCAAGCGCCCCGATGGCGTTAACGTTGACGTGGTCCTGGGCATCGGTTCGATCCCCGGCGATGGGCTCGTTGCGGCCGTCCATGACATTACCGAACGCAAACGAGTCGAAGCGGACCTCGCGGAAAGCGACGCTCGCTATCGGTTGCTGGCGGAAAATATCGAAGACATCATCATGACATTTTCCATGGATCGGCGGATTACGTATTTCAGCCCATCATGCCAGAAGCTTCTCGGTTATCTGCCAGAGGAAGTCGTGGGCCGGACGCACAGCGAATTCATTCATGTGGATGATTATCCGCAGGTCGTCGACCGAACTCGAGACGCCGTTGTCGCTGGGAAGAACGCCTATACCAGCTCATTTCGGCTTCGACACAAAGCCGGGCATTACATCTGGTACGAGGTTCACACACGCATCATGCGCGATCCCGAGACGGGCAAGGTTTTCAACTTTGTGTCGGTGTTACGCGATATTACCCAGCGTAAACAGGCGGAAGACGCCCTGCGCGAGAGCGAAAGCCGCTATCGTCTTCTCGCCGAAAATGCAACGGATTTGGTCATTCGCCAGGACCTGGATGGCAAGTACTTGTATGTATCGCCGTCCAGTCGCATGGTGGTGGGCTATGCGCCTGAAGAGATGGTTGGCCGCAATGGCTTGGATGATATCCATCCGGATGATCGATCCAACTTGTTGCAGATTGTCAGCATTATATCGGAACAACACCCCCGCTGCTCAATTGATGTTCCGCTTTCGGCACAAGGATGGCCACTACATCTGGCTGGAATCGTCCGGGCAAGTCATCTTCTCTCCTGATAGTGGTCAAGCCATGGAGCTCGTCTCTTCGGCACGGGATGTGACAGTCCGTAAGGAGGCAGAAGAAGCTCTGCATGTGAGTGAAGAACGCCTACGCACGATTGTTGAAAATATCCCGGTGATGATCAGCTTCTTCGATCAGGTGGGACATTTCGAATATGTCAACCAGGCTTGGCTTGATCAGGTGGGGTGGACGATTGAAGACCTTTCCACGGCTGAGCATTCTCTGGCCCTGTTTTATCCTGATCTGCAGTATCGTCAGCAAGTCCTTGAGTACATGTTCTCACCGGGGTCAGAGTGGCGCGACTTCAACAGCCAGACAAAACATCGTGGCGAACGGGTGACTTCCTGGGCTAATGTGCGCTTGTCTGATGGACGCAGTATTGGTATCGGGCAGGATGTGACCGAACGGAAACAGGCGGAAGAGGCACTGAAACGCGCTCTGCAAGAAGAGAAAGAACTGAGCGAACTCAAATCGCGCTTTGTGTCGATCGCGTCGCACGAATTCCGCACGCCGCTAGCCGCCATCCTGGCCGCCAGCGAAACGTTGCTGAAATACCGCGACCGCATGGATAATGCGCAAATCGATGCGCGTTTAGGCAGGATCCAGCAGCAGGTAGAACATCTTAACGGAATCGTCGAGGATATCCTGCAGTTAGCGCGAATTCAGTCTGGACGCTTGGAATTCAAGCCAGTACCCGGTGATGTGTCGGCGCTTTGTCGGGAAATTGTCGACGATTTTGAGGGGCAGACGCTTCATCGCGGACGGATAGTTTATACAGCTCTCGGAGCCCCTATCCGCATGACCTATGATGCACGTCTCATGCGTCAGACGATCACCAATCTGGTGTCCAACGCGCTGAAGTATTCTCCTGAAGATAGCCAGGTTCAGCTGACTTTATCTGTCGATGGTGCACAGGTGCTGATGACGGTAGAAGATAGAGGCATCGGCATTCCCACAGAAGATTTGAAGCACCTGTTCGAGCCTTTTCATCGGGCGGGCAATGTCGGCAACA
This sequence comes from Candidatus Flexifilum breve, assembly GCF_016713355.1. Classification (NCBI taxonomy): domain Bacteria; kingdom Bacillati; phylum Chloroflexota; class Anaerolineae; order Aggregatilineales; family Candidatus Flexifilaceae; genus Candidatus Flexifilum; species Candidatus Flexifilum breve. Next base: position 325,848 of record NZ_JADJPI010000004.1, on the reverse strand, counting down.
TTTCTGGTACCGGTCTAGGACTGAGCATCACCAAACAAGCCGTCGAACTGCATGGCGGGACACTGAATGTCGAAAGCTACCTCGGAACGGGAACAACGTTTACGATAAGGATCCCAATCCATGGTGCATAGTAGACACTTTCAAATATAGCCATTAGGCAAATGTGGATTTCAGCGAAGATGTTAACTTGATACCGATTGTAGAAAGACTGTGGCGCATATGATGAATGATTTGGATTTGATAGTCGAACCCGTACGTACAGAAACTAAATAACAATAAAGCCCGATCAGATAGACCGGGCTTTATGAATTGAACACATATTGTGTTCGACGGAGACGACGGGGTTCGAACCCGCGATCTTTGCCTTGACAGGGCAATATGTTAACCGCTACACCACGTCTCCTAAATTGTTGCTGCGTCTGTTTGGGCGCAACGATGAGGAGTATACAATCCCGCCCACACACCCGTCAAGGGTAAGAATGCGACTTTTCCCCGCAAATCTCAGTTCGACCTCTCCATCGCGTAATGGCGCGTAAAAACAGAACAATGATCCCGTTCACCTGTGATACCTATCACTAGTGAGAATGCGCCTTACAGGGGGATGATCGATCCGTAACCATCAACAAACATGGAGAACTCTATGATGAGTGAGCGAACGGTAACGTTCACGACCATCGACGGCAACGAAGCGGTGGCGCGAGTCGCGTTCAAGCTGAGTGAGGTGATCGCCATTTATCCGATCACCCCGTCGTCGCCGATGGGTGAATGGGCGGATGAATGGGCATCGCTGGCGCAGCCGAACCTCTGGGGAACGGTGCCGAGCGTGGTTGAGATGCAAAGCGAAGCCGGGGCGGCGGGTGCCATCCACGGCTCGCTGCAAACGGGCTCGCTGACGACGACCTTCACGGCGTCGCAGGGCTTGCTCCTGATGATCCCGAATATGTACAAGATCGCCGGTGAACTCACGCCGATGGTCATGCATGTGGCCGCGCGCGCGCTGGCGGCGCAGGGCTTGTCGATTTACGGCGACCAGAGCGATGTCATGGCTTCGCGTTCGACGGGCTTCGCGCTGCTGGGTTCCAATTCCGTACAAGAAGCCCACGACTTCGCGTTGATCGCGCAGGCCGCGACCCTGAAGGCGCGCGTGCCGTTCATGCACTTCTTTGATGGCTTCCGCACTTCGCACGAAGTCAACAAGATGGAACTGCTGAACGACGATGATCTGCGGGCGATGATCACTGACGAGATGGTGTTCGCCTACCGCGCTCGCGGCATGTCGCCTGATAAGCCAGTCATTCACGGTACGGCGCAGAACCCCGATGTGTACTTCCAGGGGCGTGAGACAGTCAACGCGTACTATACGGCGACCCCGGGCATTGTGCAGCAAGAAATGGACACGTTCGCGAAGCTGACCGGACGCCAGTACAAGGTCTACGAGTACTATGGTGCGCCCGATGCGGATCGCGTGGTCGTCATCATGGGGTCGGGGGCCGAAGCAACGCACGAAATGGTGGACTACCTGAACGCGCATGGCGAAAAGGTCGGCGTATTGAAGGTGCGCCTGTTCCGTCCGTTCGACATGCAGATGTTCGTCGATGCTTTCCCGAAGACTGTCAAGTCGATTGCGGTGATGGATCGCTGCAAGGAACCGGGCGCGGGCGGCGAACCGCTGTATCTCGACGTGGTCACCGCTTTCCACGAAGCGTGGGATGGCCCGATGCCGCGCATCGTCGGTGGGCGCTATGGTCTCGGCTCGAAGGAATTCAACCCGCCGATGATCAAGGCGATCTTCGATAATCTCGCGATGATCAAGCCAAAGAACCACTTCACCGTCGGCATTGAAGACGACGTCACGCACACCAGCCTGAGCTATGACCCCGATTTCTCGATTGAACCGGACAACGTCGTCCGCGCGATTTTCCACGGTCTCGGCGCGGATGGCACAGTCGGTGCCAACAAGAACTCGATCAAGATCATCGGCGAGAACACCGACAACTACGCGCAGGGCTACTTCTTCTACGACTCGAAAAAATCCGGTTCCGCGACGACTTCCTACCTCCGCTTTGGCCCGAACCCGATCCACTCCCCGTATGTGATTGCGAAGGCGAACTTTGTTGCCTGCCATCAGCCGATCTTCCTTGAGCGCTACGACATGCTCAAAGAACTCGTGCCGGGTGGCGTGTTCCTGCTGAATACACCCTATGGTCCGGATGAAATCTGGGATCACCTGCCGTGCTCCGCGCAGGAACAGCTCATTGCTAAGAAAGTGCGCTTCTATGTGATCGATGCCTACAGTGTCGCCAAAGACAGCGGCATGGGTGGGCGCATTAATACAGTGATGCAGGTGTGTTTCTTCGCAATTTCCGGCGTGCTGCCGCGTGAAGAAGCGATTGCCGCGATCAAGTACTCGATTGAGAAGACGTACGGCAAGAAGGGCGAGACCATCGTCGAGATGAATCTCAAGGCGGTGGATCGTACGCTCGAATTTATGTACGAGGTGAAGGTTCCGTCGGCGGTCACTGCCACGGTCGATCTGCTGCCGCCGATCAAGGGCAACGCGTCGCCGTTTGTGACCAACGTCCTCGGCACGATGATCGCCCGCAATGGCGACAGCCTCCCGGTTAGTGCGATGCCGATTGACGGCACGTATCCGAGTGGCACGACCCAGTACGAGAAGCGTAATCTCGCACAGGAAATCCCCGTCTGGGATCCCGAAGTTTGTATCCAGTGCGGCAAGTGCGCGATGGTCTGCCCGCACGCCGTGATCCGCATCAAAGTTTACGACCCCGCTAAGCTCGAGGGCGCGCCGGAGACTTTCAAAGCGGTAGCGGTGCGCGATACCGAATGGCAGGGCATGGATTACACCATTCAGGTGTCGCCGGAAGACTGCACCGGCTGCGCGCTGTGCGTGGATGTGTGCCCCGCCAAGAACAAGTCGGCGGTCAACCTCAAGGCGATCAATATGCGCCCGCAAGCGCCGCTGCGTGAGCAGGAAAACAGCAATTGGGACTTCTTCCTCGGTCTGCCGGAGATGGATCGCCGCAACATCAAGGTGTCCAGCATCCGTCAGCAGCAGGTGCAGCAGCCGCTGTTTGAGTTCTCCGGTGCGTGCTCGGGCTGCGGTGAAACGCCGTATCTCAAGCTGATTTCGCAGTTGTTCGGGGATCGCAGTTTGATCGCGAACGCGACGGGCTGCTCCTCAATTTATGGTGGTACCCTACCGACAACGCCCTGGTCCAAGAACCAGGAAGGCAAAGGCCCCGCTTGGGCGAACTCGCTGTTTGAAGACAACGCCGAATTTGGCCTCGGCATGCGCGTGGCCCTCGACAAGCGCGTCGAATATGCGTCGGAACTGCTCAAGAAGCTGTCGTCGCAGATCGGCGAAGACCTCGTGACACATCTGCTCAACGCGGAACAGTCGGACGAAACGGGTATTTACGAACAGCGCGCACGCGTGGCCGTCCTCAAGGACAAGCTCGCCGAACTGAGCGATCCGGATGCCAAGCGCTTGCTCACGATCGCCGATGACCTCGTCAAGCGTGACGTGTGGATCGTCGGTGGTGACGGTTGGGCTTATGACATCGGCTTTGGCGGGTTGGATCATGTTATGGCGAGCGGACGGAATGTCAATATCCTCGTCATGGATACCGAAGTTTACTCGAATACGGGTGGCCAGATGTCCAAGGCGACCCCCATGGGCGCGGTGGCGAAGTTCGCCGCTGGCGGCAAGCCCGCAGGCAAGAAAGACCTCGGCTTGATCGCCATGAGCTATGGCAATGTGTATGTCGCCCGTGTGGCGATGGGCGCGAAGGATGACCAGACGCTGCGCGCTTTCCTGGAAGCTGAAGCGTACCCCGGTCCATCGCTCATCATCGCCTACAGCCACTGTATCGCGCACGGCATCAACATGACCACGGCGATGAAGAACCAGAAGGCCGCGGTTGAATCTGGCCAGTGGCTGCTGTACCGCCACAACCCGCTGAAGGCTGAACAGGGCGAAAATCCGCTCACGCTGGACTCGCGTCCGCCGAAGCTCCCGCTCATCGAGTACCTGCACATGGAAAATCGCTTCAAGATGCTGGAACTGAGCAAGCCGGAAGTCGCGCGCGAACTGTTCAAGCACGCGCAGGAAGACGTCAAGCTCAAGTGGGCAATGTACGAATATCTCGCCAGCCGCACCTATGGCAACGGCCATAACGAGAAGGCATAAGGAATCGTCATGGACATTTCAACCACCTATCTAGGGATGAAGCTCCGTTCGCCGCTGGTGGCGTCGGCCTCGCCGCTGATGGAGCACATCGACAACATCAAGCGCATGGAAGATGCGGGCGTGGGCGCGGTCGTGCTGTATTCGCTGTTCGAAGAGCAGATCCGGCGCGAACGCGAGGCGCTGTACTACTACCTGACGCACGGCACGGAAAGCTTTGCCGAAGCGCTGACGTACTTCCCCGAACCGGTCTCGTTCCACGCCAAGCCGGATGAATATCTGGAACACATTCGCCGCGTCAAAGCGTCAGTGAATGTTCCCGTGGTGGCCTCGATTAACGGGGCGACCATCGGCGGGTGGACGCAGTTCGCCAAGAAGATGGAAGAGGCGGGCGCGGATGCGCTCGAACTGAACGTTTACAACATCCCGACGGATGCCGAAGTGACCGGGATGGAAGTCGAGCAGATGTACATCAACATTCTGACAGCCGTCAAATCGTCGGTCAGCATTCCAGTTGCGATCAAGCTGAGCCCGTTCTTTAGCAACATGGCGAACATGGCGAAACGCCTCGACCACGCTGGGGCGGATGCGCTCGTCCTGTTCAATCGCTTCTATCAGCCGGATATTGACCTCGAAACGTTGGAAATTCGTCCGAACCTCATCCTCAGCACGCCGCAAGCTCTGCGTCTGCCGATGCACTGGATCGCGATCCTGCATGGGCGTATCAAGGCGGATATGGCGGCGACCAGCGGTGTCCATACCGCCGAAGACGTGCTCAAGGTGATGATGGTCGGCGCGAACGTCGCCATGATGACCTCCGCCATTCTCAAGAACGGCATCGACCACTTCCGCAAGATTGAACGCGAGATGGTTGAATGGATGGAACAGCATGAATACGTGTCGATCCAGCAAATGCGCGGCAGCATGAGCCAGGTCAACAGCGAAGACCCGAGCGTGTTCGAACGCGTGCAGTATATGCGGGCGCTCACCACGTACAAGCCAACGATCTGATCAATTCAAGTATTACACCCGTCACCCCCGAACACGGCACAATGTCAGTAGGGGTGACGGGTGCGATGTGGGAAAATAGCCTCATTAGAGACGCTTACGTAACTTAGGAGACATCAACTGATGGCTACGGCGACAGCAGACGCCAAATCGCGCAATGGCAAACAGACCGCTACGAAGAAGTGGGTTTATCTGTTTGATGAAGTCAAGCTGGCTGAAGAAGCAGTCGGCGGTTCGTGGGACGGCGTGCGCGCCCTCCTCGGCGGTAAAGGCTCCGGCCTCGCGGATATGACCCGCGCCGGCGTGCCAGTTCCTCCCGGTTTCAGCATCACGACCGAAGCATGCAATGAATACAGCGCCAAGGGCCAGCAGTTCCCCGAAGGTATGTGGGAACAGGCCGTCAATGCCCTGCACGCCGTCGAAGTTAAGGCCGCCAAGACGTTTGGTGATGCCGCGAATCCGCTGCTCGTCTCTGTCCGTTCCGGCGCGAAATTCTCGATGCCCGGCATGATGGACACCGTGCTCAACCTCGGCCTGAACGATGAGATCGCCGAAGGCATGATCAAGCTGACCAGCGATGCGCGTTTCGTCTATGATGCGTACCGCCGCCTGATCCAGATGTTCGGCTCGGTCGTGATGGGTATCGCCGACGAACCGTTTGAAGACCTGATCACCGAAGCGAAGCAGAAAAAAGGCGTCAAGTCGGACGTCGATCTCGCGGCGGAAGACTGGCTGCGCCTGACCGGTGAATTCAAGAAGGTCTACGCCGAACACATCGGCAGTGACTTCCCGCAGGATCCTTACAAACAGCTCGAACTCGCGATTCAGGCCGTGTTCAAGTCGTGGAACGGCAAGCGCGCGGTTGACTATCGCAATGCGGCTGGCATCCCCCACAACCTCGGCACCGCTGTCAACGTGCAGACGATGGTCTTCGGTAACATGGGCGAAAGCTCGGGCACCGGTGTGGCCTTCACGCGTAACCCCTCGAACGGCGACAAGAAGCTGTTCGGTGATTACCTCATGAACGCGCAGGGCGAAGACGTGGTGGCCGGTATCCGGACCCCCATCAGCATCTCCAACCTCGCCGCGGAAAAAAAGGCGGTCTTCGACCAGTTCGTCGACATCGTCAGCAAGCTCGAAAAGCACTATCGCGACATGCAGGATGTCGAGTTCACGATTGAACGCGGCAAACTGTGGATGCTCCAGACCCGTAACGGCAAGCGCACCGCGCGTTCCGCGATCCGGATCGCCGTCGAAATGGCCGAAGAAGGCGTGATCAGCAAAGAAGAAGCGGTCATGCGCGTCACGACCGAACACGTGCTGCAGCTCCTCCACCCCCAGTTCGACGCCGACGCCAAGGCGAAGGCGCGCAAGGACGGCTGGATGATCGGGACGGGCGTAAATGCCTCCCCCGGCGCGGCGGTCGGTGTGGCAGCGTTCGACGCTGACCTCGCGGAGAAGTGGGGCAAGGCGGGCAAGGCGGTCATCATGGTGCGTCCGGAAACCCAGCCGGATGATGTGCGCGGGATGCTCGCTTCCAAGGGTATTCTGACCTCCCGCGGTGGCGCGACCAGCCACGCCGCGGTGGTGGCCCGTCAGTTCGGTGTGCCGTGCGTGTGCGGCGCTGAAGCCCTCGACATTGACGTGCGTAATCGCATGTTCAAGGTCGGCAGCGTGATCGTTCGTGAAGGCGATACGATCTCGATTGACGGCGGCAGCGGTGAGGTCTTCTTTGGCGAACTCGTCCGCGTTGAACCCGATTTCGCGCGTGAACAGTATCTCCGTAAGCTGCTCGGCTGGGCTGACGAATTCCGCCGCCTGGGCATCTACGCGAACGCCGACTATCCGCAGGATGCGCGCCGCGCCCGCGAATACGGTGGTCAGGGTGTGGGTCTGTGCCGTACCGAGCACATGTTCTTCCAGGAAGAACGTCTGCCCATCGTGCAGGCGATGATCCTCTCCGAACCGAACAGCCCCGAAGAACTGACCCAGCTCCAAAAGCTGCAGGTCTTCCAGCACGACGATTTCTACGGCATCCTCAAGGCGATGGACGGCTATCCGGTGATCATCCGTCTGCTCGACCCGCCGCTGCATGAGTTTATGCCCGACCACGAAGGTCTGGCGCTGCGCGCCGCTGGTCTGCGCCTGATGGGCGACCGTCCGAACGAACTGAAGAAGGTCGAAGAGTTGATGACCGCGGTCGAAGGTTTGCGCGAATTCAACCCGATGCTCGGTCTGCGTGGCACGCGTCTCGGCATTATGCGTCCTGAACTGACCAAGATGCAGGTGCGCGCCTTGTTCGAAGCTGCCTGCCAGTTGGCGAAGGAAGGCGTGGTGGTTCACCCCGAAATCATGGTGGCGGTGACCAACCATGCCAACGAAGTCAAGCTGATGCGCGAAATGATCGTCGCCGTGGCGAACGAAGTCCAAGAAGCGTATGGTTGCAGCATCGACTATAAGGTCGGCACGATGATCGAACTGCCGCGCGCGGCGATCACTGCGGACAAGATGGCCGAATACAGCGAATTCTTCTCGTTCGGCACGAACGACCTGACCCAGACGACGTTCGGCATCAGCCGTGACGACGCCGAAGGCAAGTTCCTCCTCGCTTACGTCGAGACGGGGCTGCTGCCGGAAAATCCCTTCCAGCAGATTGACGAAGAAGGCGTGGGCTACCTCATCCGCCTCGCGGTGGAAAAGGGTCGCGCGACTCGTCCCGATATCGAAGTCGGGATCTGCGGTGAACACGGTGGTGATCCCAAGTCGATTGCCTTCTGCCACAGCGCTGGCCTCAACTACGTGAGCTGCTCGCCGTTCCGTATCCCGGTGGCGCGTCTCGCGGCGGCGCATGCGGCGCTCAAGGAAAAGGGCTACAAGGCGTAACGCGCCTTTAGCTTCAATGATTGGAAGAAGGACGGTCCCCGACGGGATCGTCCTTTTTATTTGGGGTATGATCAGGTGCTTACGACTCGAAACGGGGTAGGGCAGTGGTCATGTTTGATTTGCGCGCCGTCAAAGATATTCGCTCAGAGCTGGCCAAACGGGTGTTTGAAGGCAAGAAGCTGCCCGACACCCTCTACCACTACACCGATGCGACCGGGCTGCTCGGCATTTTGCAGGATCGCAAGTTTCGGGCGACCCACTACAAGCACTTCAACGACAGCAAGGAAGTCGAATTCGGCGACGATCTCGCCGTGCGTCTGCTGCATGATCGGCTGAATGGACACTGTGATAAGCGTTTGAGCCGCATCTATCAGGCGTGTCTGGGCGAGAAATATGGCGGCCATGCGTCCGTCATTCGCACCTTTGACTGTGACTTCTATATCGCCAGCTTCTGCGACGAGGGCGACTTACTTGATCAGTGGCGCGCCTATGGAGATGACGGGTCGGGCTATGCAATGGGCATTGACCCCAAAGCCCTGCGCGCAAAGGTCGAAGGCGTGGTGCTGCTGCCCACCGACGGGATCGCGTTTGTCCCGGTCGAATATGACGAAGAACGGCAGCGCGCCCATCTCGAATTTGTGCTCGACCGGATGACGGAGGCGTTTCAGGAGCAGTTTGATCAGGTTCACGACCGCGACGTTGAGCCGTTTTGCGGGCGCGCCGCACAAGAATTGGTCAATGCGCTGCTCAACCTCACGGTCATGTACAAACACGTGGCCTACAAGAGCGAGCGTGAATGGCGCGTGATCAAGGTGAAATGGGGGCGCGAGATCGAAGCGGTGGCCGATGACGATGCGCTGACGGGCGTGCACTTCCGCGTGCAGTCGTCGCGGATTGTGCCGTACGTCAACCTCGATTTCTCAGATCGCGCGGATGAAACGATTGTGCCGTTGCGGAATATTGTTCTTGGTCCGAAGAACAACGACGAAGCGGCGGTGATGACGCTCCACATGCTGCTCAAATTGTTGGGCTACAGCGGGAATCGCCGATTGGAAAACCTGATCACATTGTCGACGATCCCGTACCAGTAATGCCTAGGCGTGCTTGACCTGTGCGCGCAGCCAGTCGATCCACGCGTCGACGCCTTCCCCGGTTACGCACGAGAGCGGGAAGACGGTCACGCCAGGATTGAGGATTTCCACGCCCTTGCGGAAGAACTCCATATCGAACGGGACGTAGGGCAGTAAATCGATCTTGTTGATCACCAGTACGTCGACGCCACGATACATGCCGGGGTATTTGTACGGCTTGTCCGCGCCTTCGGGGATCGAGGCGATCAGCACATTGTGATGCGTGCCGAGCGCGAAGTTCGCCGGGCAAATCAGGTTGCCGACGTTCTCCACGATCAGTAAGTCGATGGTGTTCAGGTCGAGCGCGGGCAGAGCTTGAGAGAGCATCACTGCGTCGAGGTGGCAGTCGCCGCCCGTGTTGATCTGCACGGCGGTCGCGCCCGCGAGCTGCGCGCGTTCCGCGTCGAGGCTGGTCGCGATGTCGCCGTTGATCATGCCGACGTGCACCGCGTTTGCCAGTCGCTTGACCGTCTGCTCGACGAGCGAAGTTTTGCCCGCGCCCGGCGAGGCCATAAAATTCAGCGCGAATACGCCCGCGGCGTCGAGGGCGGCGCGGTTAGCCGCCGCGATCCGGTCATTCGCGCTGTGAATCTTCTCCAACACGGGAATCTGAGTAGTCATGCGAGCATTCCTCTACTTCAATGGACTCGACATAAAATTCTTCGCCAGTCAGTACGCGCACTTTGAGACCGCCGCATGCGGGGCAGGTGAGGTCATAGCGCGTGGCAATCGGGTACTCCTCGCCGCATGCCTGACACTTAAGCACCGCCGGAATGCGCGAGAAGATGAGTTTTGACCCTGCGGCTTTCGTCCCCTCGCTGATGATGTCCCAATAGAACTGCACCGAATCGTCGATCATGCTGGAGAGTTGGCCGATCACGAGGCGCACTTCACGCACGCGCCCGGCATTTTCGGCGTGCCGCAGCGCGATTTCCAGCACATTGGTGGTTACAGCGAGTTCATGCATGGCGCGTTGATCCAGCGTAGGAACGCGCTTCTGCGCGTCCGCTGGCATTCAGCGTTCCAGCGGGACTGGTCATTTTGTCACCGGCAAAATCAACGCCGACGGGCGCACCTTGTCGTGATAAATCGTCTGGTGCGCGCTGCGGTACGAGCAGCAGGTACTGAAATAGTCGGTTGTGCCGAGGTTGCGATTCCAGTGTGGGTGCGCGCCGCTGGAGATCTGCAAGCGGATGCTGTGCCCGCGCTTGAAGACGTGCGCGGTCGCCCACAAGTCGATCTCAACGCACAGCGAGCCATCGGCCTGCCGTTCGAGCTTGCCCGGTTCGACGCGGAACAAGCCTTCGCAGATATTGAGCGAACGGCCATTGGGTGTGACATCGCACAACCGCCCGAAGAAATCGGTGTGCTCAAGGTCTGACTGCGCGTAGAGTTCCACGCGCACGCGTCCGATCACCTCAAGGGGGTGGCGCAGCGGACTGGTCGTGTAGGTCAGCACGTCGGGGCGCGCTTCAAGGCGATTATTGCGCACGCGTCCGCCACGAATGCTGAAGATCGCGCCGCCGACCGCGGGGGTCGGATCCGTCGGGTCGTAGGTATAGTGGTCGGGCTGTGACCGTTCATGCGGGAGTTCGGTCGAGAGTAACCGCCCTGTTTGCAGGTAGTAGCGCGCCTCCGTTGCCGGCGGTGGGAAGTTGTCAAAGTCGCGCCACTGGTTGACGCCCATCACATACAGGCGCACCGGTTTTTCGCGCAGCCGATTCGGTTCGCCGCGCAGATATGTGTCGAACCACAGCAGCCCTTCACGCAAGTCGGCCATTGCGATGATCGCCATGAAGTGATGCCACGGGCCAATCGTCAGATAGGGTTGGCGTCCGGCTTTGACCAGCGTCTCGTAGTCGTCCAGCAGCCCGCGCAGGAAGAAGTCATACCACCCGCTCATGAGGTGGGTCGGCGCGGTGACATCCTGCAGACGCATCTGTTCGAGGTTGTCGCGCCAGATGTCATCGTCGGCGCGGCTGTATTCGATCCACTCCTGGAACGGCGCGGTGGTCTCCCCGAGCACGATCTGGTCAGCTTCTGCCAGCGGTTGGTGGAGCAGGGCGGGCTGAATGGCGCGTTCGATGTCGTCCAACACGGTGAACCACTTGATCGGGTTCCGCGTGTGGCGATTCTGGTCCAGCGTTTGGAACAGGGACAGCCAGCGCAGCGCCAGCCCGAGGTCAAATGCGCCGTCAGGATACAGAATCTTATGCAATTGCGTGCTGGTGATGCTCGGCACGAGCGCTTTGATGGCGGGATTCTCCGCTGCGATTAACCACTGCACGATGCCGAGATAGCTGCCCCCCCACAGGCCGATCACCCCGGTCGACCACGGTTGACGGCATAACCAGTCGAGCGTTGCCTTGCCGTCGTCGTTTTCGTTGAAGTACGGGTTGAAACTGCCCTGCGAATCGAAGCGCCCACGTGTATCCTGAATCAACACATGGTAGCCGCGTTCGGCAAAGCGCTGCCCGAAGAATTCGAGCAGCAGCCCGAACAGGCTGTGCCGCGTATTGCGTCCATACGGTGAGCGGATGAGGATTGTTGGGACGGGCAGCGGCGTCGCCGGGGCGTAATGGTCCGCGCTGAGGGGCACGCCATCACGCATGGGGATGACAAGGCCGCGCTCCACTTTGACGCGGTAACGCGGCGGCGAAATCCGGAGGAGATAGGCGAGGAGGTGGCGGTGATAGCGCCGCATCAGGAAGGCGATCACCGCCAGCGCCACGATGAGATTGCGTAGGCGTTTCACATTCATTGCTCCGCCATTGGCTGAAAGCACACCTCAGCGGCAGGCGTCAGTCTGCGCTCAGGTTAACTCAATTGTAGCACTTAAGCGACCGTGCTGAACGAAGTGTGACAGGTAGATCGACATGAAATGGCTGTTGATCGGCGCGCAGGTGATGCCAGAACTGGCGAGCGCCGCCTGCGTCGCATCGGTGTGCAGCGCCATGTAATCATCACCGTTAACGCCCATCATCCGCCGCGCGAAATTGATGTGGAAGAAGGGCAGCAGCGGGCAGAGCGGGTTCGTGCTCGGGTCAGCGCACAGATCCATTTTTTCGACCCATTCGCTGAAGGGCAGCTTGGTCGACGCGTAGCCGACTTCCGCCGCTAAATCGAACACGCCACTCCAGTTCACGGGCTGCGGATTGAGCAGATGGAAGACTTTGCCCGCCGAACTCTGCTGGCGTGACAGATAGATCATCGCGCTGGAAACGAAGTCGACCGGGGTCATGTCCATGTTAGCGCGCACATCCGGCGCGTAACCCGTCTGGATCGAGCCGACGATCATGCGGGCAACGAAATCATCTTCGTTGGAAATGCCCGTGCGGCTGTCGCCGACGATCAAGCCGATACGGTGCACAGTCACCGGGATGCCCCGGTCGCGCGCCATGCGCACCAGTCGTTCCGCGACGTATTTAGTCTGGAAGTAGCCAATCCCCGGGACTTTATCTTCGTCGAGTTCATCGTCTTCCGCGCCGCCGACTGGTTCCTTGTAGTCGAGCAGAATGCCGAGTGACGAGACATAGTGCAGCGGTTTGGTGTTGACGGTGGTCGCGAGGCGCAGCGCTTCGTGCGTCCCGCCGACGTTGGCCGAATCGAGGTATTCATACGGCGCGATATAGCTCAGCTTGCTGCCGCAGTGAAAGATTACGTCCACGGCCGCGCCGATGGCGGTGAATTCTTCTTGGGTCAAACCGAACAAGGGGTTCTTGAGATCGCCAACTACGGGGACGATACGCGCGGCCATCCACTCTTCCCACAAAGCGTAGGTTTGTAGATTTTTGCGGATGCGGTCGAGCGCATTGGCCGGGTCAGACGCGCGGACGAGCGCGTAGGCCGTGGCCGAGGTTGTTTCCAGAAGTTCGCGCAGCAGATACGCGCCAATAAAGCCGGTGGCTCCCGTTAGGAAGAAGGCGCGGGGAGGAGCATCCAGGGCGATTACCTGTCCCACCGGCTGAATCGCCGGATCGAGACTTGCTTTAGCATCTAATCCGTTTGTGGTCATAACACGCCTCAATAGATTTGTCTGCCTAAACGTAACGCTTTTCACGAGAGCAAATTAGTGCTGAATAGAAATCATCACCCCTGATGTTTGTCACACATGTCTATTTACATAAAAATGAATGATCTTTATCCGCTGAGAATATCTGCCGTACCGCGCACAATGAGGTTAATGCGAAGAGGGGGTTCTCGATGGATATGCAAAAGCCGCTGACAATTTTAGGGCCAGTGGATACGGCCTTTTATTACGTAGACAGCCGCGAAACGCCGATGAATATCGGCGCGGTGACAATATTTGATGGCAAGATTGATTTTGATCACTTTAGTGCGCTCATCGATTCCCGCATTCATCACGTTCCTCTGTACATGCAGAAGGTGATTCAAGCGCCGCTGACGCTGGGGCAGCCGACGTGGGCCTTCGACCCGGAGTTCGCGATCGAGAACCACGTCTTCCGGCTGCATCTCGACGCGCCGGGAACGGATGAAGACCTGCGCGAGCTCGCTGGGGCCGTGATCAGCCAGATGCTGGATCGGGCGAAGCCGCTGTGGGAAGTATATTTGATCGATGGGCTGGCGCATGACCGCACCGGCCTCATCTGGAAAATTCATCACTGTATGGTCGACGGTATGTCTGCGATTGAGCTGTTTTTGCTCCTGCTCGACATCACGCCGGACTCCAAACCGTTTTCGGACGAGAAGCCGGCCTATGCGCCGCCGCCGCTCCCCAGTGCGCCGGAAATGGTGGTTGAAGCCTTCCGCCGGGATCTCGATACGAAACGCAGCCTGATCGACAAACTCGGCCATGAAGTGAACTATTTCAGCTCGATCTTCGCGGATCGCGAGAAGCGGCGTAAGACCTTTATTGGCATTGCTAATTTGATCAATGACAACCTTAAGCCGCTCAAGAAACTGGTCATCAACGGCCAGAATTCGGGCAGGATGCAGTTGGCGTGGAACGAATTCCCGCTGGAAGAGGTGAAGGCGATCCGTGCGACCGTCAAGCATGCCTCGGTCAACGATGTGCTGCTCACGGTGATCGGCGGTGCGATTCATCAGTACATGCGCCGTCACGGACTGACGCCGGGACAGAACTTCGTGCGGATGCTTGTCCCGGTCAACATGCGCGAGAAAGAAGAGAAGGGCGAATTCGGCAACCGGATCTCCGTGCTGCCGATGGATGTGCCGTTCAACACGGATCCGATGGCACGGCTGCTGGCCGTAGCCGATTACACGCAGATGATGAAGCAGTCCGGCTTGGCGCACGGCCTCGACATGATTCTCACACTCCCGTCACTCGCCCCATCGCCCACGCAGCCGCTGATCTGGCATGTCGCGCCGGGGGCGTTCGCTTATCTGGCTCATTTGTGGGCGACCAACGTAGCCGCGCCGCCGCTGCCGCTCTACCTCTCTGGTCACAAAATGCTGCATGCCTACGGCTATTTCCCGCTCAACCCCGGCAATGGGCTCGCGAGCGTCATCATGAGCTATGACGGACGCATCACGGTGACGCTCGTCACGGATGAAGCGATCATCCCGCATGTGCTGGAACTCAACGAGTACGTACAAGAAGCGTATACGGCGCTCCGCAAAGCGGCGAAGGTGCCGGAGAGCAAACCCGCGCCGCCGCGCGTCGTTGAAGCGAAATTGGAGCCGTCCGTCGAGAAGGTCGTGGTGACTGAAACTATCGTCACGGTAGAGAGCTACGGGCCGCCTGCGCCCAATGGCAAGGCGACGGCGGCGGCAGTGGAGCAGTCCGTAGATGTGCATACGGTCGTGATCGACGTTCCCGAACCGACTGCCGATGTTCAGCCAGTCAGTGAGGAAGTGGTCGCCGCGGTCGAGCCGAACGCCGAAGCAGTGATTGCCGCCGTCGAGGACGTCATCAGCGCCCCGGAACCTGAGCTAACCACGGCTGCGCCGGTCGCCAGCGAACCTGAGCTGGCCGCTGATCCAGTTGTAGAGACGGTCGCCGCGCCCCAGAAGCCTGCCTTGTTTTCGCAGGCGTGGGCGGAAGCGCTGAAAGTCGCCATCAATGACAATCAGGCCTACTACCGCGCGTCGACCCGCTGGGATGCGGGCGCGCTCGCGTTCGTCATGGAAGCCGACGTGCGGCATGGTTTCCCGGAACCCGCCGCTGTGCTGCTCGACCTGGATCACGGGGTGTGCAAGGATGCCAATGCGCTCCCGCTCGACGAAGCGATGAGCCACGCGGCCTTCGTGCTTGAGACAGATTACCAGCACTGGATGAACATTCTGTCGGGCAAGTCGCAGCCGCTGATGATGTTGATGCGGGGCACGCTCAAGCTCAAGAAGGGGTCGATGGCGAAGCTGATGCCGTTTACGCAGTCAGCGCAAGAACTGGTTCACAGTGCGCAAAGTGTTTCGTGACAAAAATCACAAAATAGATCATACAAATCACGCTGACGGCGTGGCTGCGAGTCGCGATAATCTATATTGAAACGATGAACGCACGTAACGAAGGAGTGCGAAGGTTATGACAACCAAAACACCAGTCCGTCAGAAGAAAGAGAAAGCCGTGAAACCTGTAGAGACACCCGCAGTTGTCCCGGTAGTGGACGAAAAGCCGTTCGAGGCGTTTATCGAACACCAGAAGAAAGCGATCGAGGAAGCCGGGAAGGCCATTGAATCGCTCCTGCCGGAAGGCTTCAAGGAGCACGGCCAGTCCGCATTCAAAGAGGTAATTGAAGGCTACCGTAAGCTGTTCAACGCAACCATCGACGAGATGATCGGCAAGATGGAAAAAGCGAAGCTGTCGAAGTCGGAAGAAGAACCGGCTGAGAAGGAACTGACCCCTGTACCATAAGCCTGCTGTTGGGCCTCGCTGACCTCCTCACTTATGCGCCGGATGATATCTCCATCATCCGGCGCATCTTTTTATGGCAGTTGACCCCACCCGCCGCCGCCCGGCGTTTCGATGCGCAGGCGATCACCCGCCTCGACGCTGCCTGTCCATTTGCCGCCCAGCGTGCGGACGTCGTCCCCGTGGATGAGGGTATTGACTCCGCAGTGACCGGGACCACCGCCCGCCAAGCCGTACGGCGTCAAACGCCGCCGCTCACTGTTGATCGTGACCGTCGCCGGACACAGAAATTCATACTCGCGGACGACGCCCTCTCCGCCGCGCGCCGCGCCCGCTCCGCCCGAGCCTTCCCGTAGGCGGTACGCGGTCACGCGCAAGGGGAGGGCATACTCCAGCGCTTCGATAGGGGTGTTGCGCGTGTTGGTCATGTGACTGTGCCGCCCACTCAGCCCATCCCCCGCCGCGCCGCCGCCATGACCGCCCGCAATCGTCTCATAGTAGACGAACGGCTTGCCGTTGTACGTGCCACCCACCGTGATGTTGTTCATCGAGCCTTGACTCGCCGCCGGGATGCGGTTGGGCAGCGCTTGCGCCAATGCGCCAAGCACCGCATCGACCACGCGCTGACCGGTTTCGGTGTTGCCGACCGCGACCGCCGCGGGGAAGTCCGGGTTGAGCAGGCTGTGCGGCGGCGTGATGACCAGCACTGGTTCGAAGCAGCCGTGGTTGACAGGTACATCGTCTTTGGCCAGCAGGCGCACGCAGTACCACGTCGCGGACCGCACAATCGCCGTGACGGCGTTCAGATTGCCCGCGACCTGCGGCGCGCTGCCCGTGAAGTCGACGATCAAGCGGGAGCGGCTCACGGTGATGGTCACGCGGATCTGGATCAGAAATTCGCGCTGACCGTCGCTCTCCAGTGCATCGGCAAAGCTGTAGACGCCGTTAGGGATGCTGGCGATGACGGCTTCCGTCATGCGCCGCGATGTGTCCAGTAGCGCGGCGGCGTGCTCGTTGGCGGCGCGCAGGCCATGCGCGGCGATGATTGCCAGCAAGCGTCGTTCGCCGATGCGTTGCGCGGCGAGCTGCGCCTCAAAGTCGCCGAGGCGTTCCTGCGGGGCGCGGCTGTTGGCAGTGAGCAGGCGCATGACCGCTTCGTTACGCCACCCGGCCTCGACGAGCTTGATTGGCGGGATGATTAGACCTTCCTGATACAGTTCGGTGCTCAATGGGAGCGAACCGGGCGACATGCCGCCAATATCGGCGTGATGCGCACGGCTGGCGACGTAGAACTGCACCATGTCGTCGACGAACACGGGCGACACCATCGTCACATCGGGCAGGTGCGTGCCGCCGGAATACGGATCATTGAGCACGATGACATCGCCCAGCGCGAGATCCGGGAAGGCGGAAATGGCCGCCTCGACCGAGGCCGGCATGCTGCCAAGATGCACCGGGATGTGCGCCGCCTGCGCGATCATGCGGGCGTCACCATCGAATAGGGCACAGCTAAAATCCAGCCGTTCGCGGATGTTGGGACTGAAGGCCGCGCGTTGGAGGGTCACCCCCATTTCTTCGGCGGCGGCCTCAAACAGGCTGCGGAACACGGCCAAACTGATCGAATCAACGGGCATGCGGCTTCCTTATGAGTGCGGTTGGACGATGAATTGGCTGTAAATGCTCGGTTGGCGCGCGAGGATAGTCGCGCTGTCGGACTGCATCTCCGCGTGCGTGTAAGCCGGGATGCCGTAGGTGGTCACGGTGAGCGCCTGCGTCACCTCATCGATCTCAAACTCCGTCCAGCCAAAGGTGTGCGCGACGAGGTAGCTGCCTCGCAGCAGTTCAACGTCGATCAGGCCGCCTTCCAGTCCAATCGGATCATAACCTTCCGCCGCCAACCGTCCATCGATGAAGGCGCGCAGCAGGGTGTCGCGGGCGGGCAGGGGCAGCACTGTGAAGAGCGCACGCTGCTGCTCGGTGATCAGGTTCTGGTCTGCGGCGATGTCGATCACCGTTGGGCCAAGCGGCGCATCAAACGCGACCGAGCCGGTCGTGATCTCCCAACTGGCGACCGGAATTTGTTCGCCTCCCGCTGCTTCGCGGTAGAACAAGTCGTTGACGAACGTGCTGTGAATGTCAGCGGCGACGAACACCACATTGGTCAGGTTGTTTTCGGCAATGAAGCGGAGCAGGGCGGTGCGTTCGGCGGCGTACCCTTCATAGCGATCCGCGGCCTCGATAACGCCGATATTCTGGATCGGTTCGGGCACCATCACGAACTTCCAGGTAATACCTGCGGCCTGCGCTGCCAGTAGATCCGCCTGCAAGTCGGCGAACTGCGCTGCGCCGAGCATCGTCCGCGCTGGGTCGAAGGCGGCTTGCTCAAACGCCGCCAGCGCTTCGGGCGTTAGGTCGTCGATATCCGGTAACTCCAGATCGCGAAAAGAGCGCGCATCAATCAGGAAGAGCGCCGCGTCGCTGCCAAACGTGCGGTAGCGGTAGAGGCGGCGTTCGTTCGCCGTGCGCGGGTCGCCAGTCTCGCCATAAAACTCGTCGCGAATCGGGTTGTACTCCTGAAAAACCTGCAGGCCCGTTTCAAACAGCGGCGCGTCGTTGATGTACTCGACATTCGCCCCGGCGAAACGTCGATGGGTCTGCGGCGCGGCGCCGCCCGCGAAATTGTTGGTCACCTCGTGATCGTCGATCATGACATAGACGTTCGTCGCTGCGCGCAGGTCGGCCAGCGTATTTAGCCCGAGATGTTCCGCATAGACCTCAGCGTGTTTCAGCCGGAATTCGGTGAGTGTGGTGGCTTGCCCCGCCCTGACCGCCGGACTCGGATAGTCGGCGTAGATCGTGTCGCCGTGCAGCACGAAGAAATCGAGATCGCGCTCATCGGCATTGGCAATCGAGGAGAACGGCGCGATATCGCCGCGCCAGTCGCCCGAGACGCCAAAGCGCAGTCCGGTATGCGCGCCGGGAGCGTGCAGCGTGCGGAACGTGCCATTTCCTATCACACCCGCTGCATCGGTCGCGCGGTAGAAGTAGGTCGTGCCCGCCGTCAGCCCCGTCACGTCGACTTTGACCGGGATGAGCGGATCGCTGACTTCCGCCGTGAGCGTCGTGCTGACCGCGGCGAAGGTCGCATCGGTGGCCAGTTCAAACACCACAGCGCCAGTATGTTCGCTGCGTGCCCACAGCACCACCGACGTCTGATCGGCGTCACCAGCGGCCACGCCATTGGGCAGCGTGCTCGTCTGTGCCGTGACGGGGCTGGCGCATAACGCTATCACCAGCGTAAGAAGCGTCAAAAGTTTGCTTGCCATGTCAGGTTGCCTCTGTGCAGGGATGGCGCACCGTCAAAAGATCTTTTCCAGGATGAGATTGTAATAGGTGTCGACTTCCGCGGCCCAGCCGACCGGGACGAACGTCGTGCTGTCGGGCTGCACCACCACCGCCGCGCCGACAAAGCGGGCGCCGGGGTGCAATTGCGCGCGGTCATAAAGCGTCACCTCTTTGGTGCCGCCGACCGTTTGCACCGTCGCATCGGTGACGGGTTCGTGCGGGAAGGTGGGTTTGTCCACCAGGCCAATCGCCTGCACGCGGGCAGTCACCGCTTCGACCTCCCGGTCGCGCAGGGCGTAACCGTAGCGTTCGGCGTGCGCCTCGTGGAACAGGTTCACATAGTTGATGTGATAGGGCACGGTCAATTCATAGGCTTGGCCGACATAGCGCACATCGATCTGCGGCGAAAAGACCATCTTGT
The DNA here is from genome assembly GCF_016713355.1 of Candidatus Flexifilum breve. Classification (NCBI taxonomy): domain Bacteria; kingdom Bacillati; phylum Chloroflexota; class Anaerolineae; order Aggregatilineales; family Candidatus Flexifilaceae; genus Candidatus Flexifilum; species Candidatus Flexifilum breve. Next base: position 306,022 of record NZ_JADJPI010000004.1, on the reverse strand, counting down.
CCGCCGTGAAGCCTTCCGCTTCGAGATCATGATGCGCCTGCCGCAGCAGGTGATCGAAAACTACCATCGTGTTCATCGTCGATTGGCCGAGCACCGACTTGCTGTAGTCGATGGTCACATCGGCGACGAGCAGGCCGAGCGCGCACAGTACGCCGGGATGCCGGGGAATGATCACTCGCGGGATGCCCAAGCCTTCGGCGACCCGGCAGGCGTGCAGACCGCCGGCCCCACCAAAGGCGAACAGCGAAAAGCGCCGCGGATCGTAACCGCGAGCAATCGACACGCGGCGAATAGCGCGGTCGATATTGGTATTGGCGAGGCGGATGATGCCCGCCGCCGCGTCATTGACCGAGAGATTCATCGCTTTAGCCAAGTGGGCTAAGGCTTGCTGGGCAGCCTCGATGTCGAGCGGCATTGAGCCGCCGAGGAAGTAGCGGCTCACCAGCCGTCCCAGAACCGCGTTGGCGTCGCTCACGGTCACTTCGCGTCCGCCGCGCCCGTAGACGATCGGGCCGGGGTCCGCTCCGGCGCTCTCCGGGCCAACGTGCAGCACACCGCCGCTGTCCAGCCGGGCGATGGAACCGCCGCCCGCGCCAACCGTCTCGATGTCGATGACGCGCGTGCGCAGTGGCAGACCATCGATCTCCGAGTCGGCGCGGCGAATGGGGATGCCGGGGCAGAGCGCGACATCGGTCGAGGTGCCGCCCATATCCAGCGTGATGATGTCCGTGTAACCTGCCAGCGATGCAAGGTGAAACGCGCCAATCACGCCCGCGGCGGGGCCGCTCAATGCGGTCAGAATCGCCTGTTTGCTGGCTGTGCGCGCGCTGATCACCCCGCCATCCGACTTCATCACGCTGAGCGTGTTGGGCGGGAGCGCGCGTTCCAATTCGCTAAGGTAGCGGCTCATCACCGGGCGCACATAGGCTTCAAGCGCGGCGGTGCTGGTGCGTTCGTACTCGCGGAATTCGGGCAGCACGTCCGACGAGAGCGCGATCTGGTCTTCGGTCATCTGTCCGCGCGCGATGATCCGGGCACGAATCTGCTGCTCGTGGATGGGATTCACGTAGCTGTAGAGCAGCGAAACGGCGACGGCTTCCACACCAAGCGCTGCGATAGCATCCAGCGCCTGATCAAGCGCGTCGAGATCGAGCGGCGTGAGAATCGTGCCCGTGTGATCGAGCCGTTCGGGCACTTCAAAGGTGTGTTCGATCAGCGGCGGGGCAATGTGCGGATGCAGGTCGTACAGAACCGGGCGATTCTGCCGTCCGATGAGCAGCAGATCCGGAAACCCGGCCGTCGTGATCAGGGCGCAGCGCGCGCCCTTGCGTTCGAGGATCGCATTGGTCGCCACGGTCGAGCCGTGCCCGATGCGCTGAAAGGCTGTCAGATCGCCACCCATCTGCCGCAGTCCGTCAAGCATGGCCTGCGCGGGCTTGCCGGGTGTGCTCAGTAGTTTATGAATTTTGAGCGACTGGCCGTCACTCAGGACCAGATCAGTAAAGGTTCCGCCAATGTCCACGCCGATGATCATAGTGTGCGGGCCGCTTTCGTTATCGTATTAGCGGTAGTATGGTAATCGAACGCGCGACGCCCTGCAATTCCTGAGTGTAGGCCGATTCGCCGGGGAGGACGGCATAGAGCTTCAAACCGCTGGCGCGCACCTGGCGCAGCAGGTCAGGCTGCGCTGCGCCGACGTAGCCATCCGTCAGAATCAACACCTTTTTGAGCGCAGGCTTGGCAGCCAGCGCGTGTGTCAGAATGCAGTTGATGTCGGTGCCCTGCGTGGTGCGAATCTGGGCGCGGCGGAGCTGCGGCAAGGGCAGCGGTTCGACACGCGTTGAAAACTGGAACACGAGCGCCTGACCGTGCGCCACATAGGGCAGCAGCAAGCCCAGCAAATGCGGCAGCAGTTGATTCATCGAGCCGGACACGTCAAGGTAGACGTAGGCGCGGCTCGGCGTTTCGGGCACGCGCGCTTTGACCATTCCCGGCTGATTCCAGAGTACACCCTGTACGCCAAGCTGCTGGCGGGCAGAGGCCAGGCGGTCGCGGGCGTTCGGCATCACGTTCAAGCCGGATATTCCCGGAATCGGCGTGCGGGAGCGGCGTAACTGCCGACCATGGCGCACGCCGAGACAGCGTTGGAGTACGTGTACAAAGGCGCGCCGAGCGTCTTCGCTGCTCTCGCCGAGTGCGTTCTGCAACTCGCTGAGATCTGACCCTTCGCCGCGCTTATTCACGGCAAACGGCGGCGGCGGCCACTTTTCGGTCACGCGGCGCAGGACATCGCGCACAAACGGGTCTTCGAGGGCACGGCGATCGTTTTCCGGCGCGTCGTGGTCGCCAATCAGCATGGGCTCGACGATCATTTCGCCTTTGGCGATCTTGTCTTTGATCCATTCTTTGAGCAGGTTGAGGATCTCCTCGTAGAGCGGTGCCGACCAGCGCGAACGGTTATTGGGCGGGTACAGCCGTTCGATGATCTGGCGCGCGCCGGGTGGCGCATCTTTGGCATCGATGTACTGCGGGTTCGCCGGCCAGCCTTCCGGCGGGCGCAGCAGACAGCCGGGGAACTCATCTGCCTTGTTGATCGCCTCGAAGAAACCACGGTATTCTGGCGCTTCGAACTGCCGCGCCAGTCCGGCGTTGATGATGGCGTCAAAGGCGATGTTGTTGGCCAGTGTCGCGCGCGGGTACAGCCGCGTGTGCGCGAGGATCACGTGCCACAGCTCATGCATGACCAGCAGGAACAGATGCTCGTCGCGGGCACAGTACTGCCCGACGAAATCCGGATTGAGCAGCAGGCGCGGGCGGAACGTACACTCGACCGCTGCCGAGGGAATCTCGCGGCTGGCCTTGATCCCGGCGAGGCGGCACAGCGTTTCCATCTCGAAGGTCGCGGCGGGCAGACATGCCACCAACCGCGCGATGAGCTCGCTGCTCTCCGTCGCCTTGTTCACCGTCACTCGGTTCGCACTCATCGTTACCCTTTCTGCTCGCGTGTGGTCTGTCTATATGACAGGCGCGGTAGTGGTCACTCCTCTTCGTCGAATTCCTCGTCTTGGGGTTCGATGAGATGTTCGACCGAAAACGCGCGGCTTTGCGCAATCTCGGCCATACGTTGATCGTCGCAGACCAGCGAGCGCGTCAGGAAAGGGCGGTCCAGTGCCAGCGGCGCGGTCGCCAGCAGCAGCGCTGTGCGCGCGCGCCCCAGCACATTCAACGTGAGCAGCGGGTCGCGCACGAGGGTGTACATCGGCGGCACTTTGATGGCGAGCAGCCGGGCGTTCATCGCCTGCCGGATTTCGTCGCGCCAGTTGTAGACCATGAACGCACCATGCAGTTCGCAGCGCAGCCAATCTTCGTCCAGACGCTCCCGTAGCTCGGCAGCAAAAGCCTTGTCGCCGTGGAGCAGCGTCAAGAACGCCTCGACGGGTGGAGCATCTGCCGGAAGATCAAACAGCTTGGCCAACCCATCGGCGATGGCGGCCAGCTCAAACGAGATGAGCGTATCGGTCAGCGGCAGAATCTCCCACATGGCTTTGGCGCCGAAGCGCGAGCCGAGCGAACCCAGCGGATTCGGCGGCACTGGTCGCGGAATCTGACCGGGGGCAGGTGGGGTCGGGGTCGGTTGCCCAGAAGGTTTCGGCGGAAAACTGGGAAGTTTCGACATTATTCCATCGCCTCGTCAATGTTGAAGAGGTTGAGGTCGGCGCGGAATTGCTCTAGCGCGTCTTTCCAATCGACGCGCATCCACAATTCCGGGAAGCCGCTCAACACATAATTCCGTTCCAAACGCATACGTATATTCACACAATCTTCCAGCGCGGGCAGCCAGTGATTGATCTCGTTCCAGATGTCCGTCATCGCGCCCGCCCGCAGTGGGGTCGACAGAGCGCGCGGCTCCAGAACGCGGGTGGCGAGCTGCGCCAGCGGTTCCCACGCGGAGGCGGAGAGATCGCGCCGCTTCTGGAAGGCGATGAAGATCGCCGCTGCCAGCCCCGTGCGCCGTGCATCCGATGTTTCCGCACCAATCGCCTGCGTGATCAGCCGCGAAATGTCGCTGTCCGCGAGATCCAGTTGATCGGCGAGCACGATGCGCCGCGCGGGGTCGAGTTCTTCGAGCACCTGCCGCCATGCATCATCTTCCGACAAGCTGCTGATCTCCCACGCCTGACGGTGAATCGCGATCAGCTTCGTGCGCGAGGGCGGTACTTCGCTGGCATTCTGCGGCAGCCCGAATGTGAGCGCCAGTTCCGCGCTGTATTCGAGTTCGGCGTTGTCCCCTTCGAGAATCATGCGCGCGGCATGAATGGCGACTAACGAGCGCGCCAGCATATAGGCGCGGCGGGGGCTTTGCCCCAACTGCGCCTGCTCCAGCAGGTCGACCACGCTTACCACGTAATCGATCAACCAGTCGCGGAGTTCTTCTTCCAGCGTTTCGATCAGCGCGGCACACTGCACCACCTGATCGCCCAATGCTGCTACCTCCAGTTCGCTATGTTCCACACGCTGCCAGCGCGTCACCAGCCGCCGCCGATTTTCCTTGCTCAACTGCTTCCAGTTGGGCACGGGCACGACAAACGGGAAGCGATCCACCAGCGCGGGGTCGAGCGGTTCCGAGCCGAGATAGTACTCACCTGTGCTCGTATCCGGGTCGTCCGGCGCGGGCGGGTTCATCGCCGCCCAACGGTGGCGTAAACGCCCTAAACGAATGCCCGCAATGCGGCGTTCGTGCACAATCGGGAACATCTTGTTCTGCAAATCCGGTCGACAGCGCGAAATTTCGTCAAAGAAGACGAACTCCGCATCCCAGATCGCGCCCGGTGTGCTGACAAATTGGAGCTGATTGGTGCCGACCTCGGGCAGCGGAATGCCGACCAGATCGTCATAGTTGATCAGCGAGGCGTTATAGTGGCGCATTGAGAGCGAGAGCGCCCCGGCAATCTTTTCGACCAACAGCGATTTCGCTGTTCCGTGAGGGCCAATCAGCAAGAGAGGGGATTCGGTGGCGAGGGCGGCGAGGAGGATAGGGTCGAGATGATCCCATCCTTGGATCCCCAGCGATTCCGTTATGCCGCTAGGCGTGATTCGCGCATGTTCACTCATCACATTATTCCATTCACAGCATCTGCTGTATCCAGCGCGCGTCTGCTGTTCTGAGCCGTATTATACAGGTAGCAGCTCGATCAGTCCCAGTGTACGATCGAGCGCGTTCAGGAACACGATCCGCGTTCCGTCCGGTGACACCGACCAATCGCCATTCGCGACGAGAAACGGATCGGTCACAAAGCTGCGGTTCGCGCCGCTCGCCAAGTCATAGTACGACAGCGTATGATAGGCGGCGTCGGGTGTATAGGGCAGGTAAAACACGCTGTCCGCATCGCGCCAGCGCCACGCGCCGAAAAACGGCATCCGTTCGGCCTGCGCGCCGCTCTGCGTGCGCAGGCTGTATATCCCGCTCGCCGCGTCATCGTACACCAGATAGAACATGAGTCGTTCGCCGCCGGGACCGATGCTCAAACCGCGGAGCCAAGCCCACGCGCCGAGCACCGTGTCGCTGCCGCTGGTTGTATCCAGCACGCACAGCGTCGTCGTGATCGTTTCGCGCCGCGTGATCAGCAAGCGTGACTCGTCCAGCCACTGCGCGCTGATGTCCGGTTCCGCCAGTACCATCCGCCGATTCGCTCCGTCCGCGTCACTGATCCAGATTTCGACCGGGGCGTCCGGGTTTGCCGGCTCGCGGACGAGCTGCCACATCAGCAATCGATTGTCCGTACTGAAGGCAGGCAGCGTGTCTTCGGTTTCAACCGTCCACTCCAGATTATCAGTCAACCGTCGAATCGCAATCAGCCCATTCACGCGCGCGACCTGATGCGTGCCATCCGGTGATGTGAGCGGTGGCGGCGCTTGCCCGATCAGGTTGAACACGCCGCTGTCGGTCGCGCTGAACTCGAAGATGGCCGCGCGCTGACTCGCCGCGCCATCAATGACGAACAGGCGCGTCGGGTCGAGCGGATTCCACCACGCTCCTGCGCAGCAGCCGTCATAGCCAAAGCGCCGAATCGAAAAGGTCGCATTCTCGGGTAGCGGGGCAGGAGCGACCGCCAGCGGCGGATTAACCGGCGGCAGACCTTCATCCCAATCGGGATAGGTAGCGGCATAGGCGTTGAGCGCGCGTCCGCCGAACTGCACAGGTGGCTGATCGTCGATGCTCATCCACTGGCGTGCGTTGTCCAAGTCCTGTTGGAACAGCGGATAGCGGAAGCCGCCGAGCGACGTCAGCATGTGCCAATTGGCGTTGATGTAGTCGACCGGATTGTAGGTCGTGAAGTAGTCGAGCGAGCGAATTTCGAGATGCAGGTGCGGACGCGAGTCACACGTCACGTCCGGGTCGCCTGATAAACCGACGACCTGCCCCTGCGTCACCCGGTCGCCGGGGTTGAGCGCCGGACGTTGGAGCAAGTGCCCATACAGCGCGATCACACCCGCGTCGGCGTGGCGGATGAGGAGATTGTGCGGCCCGGAACCGAAGCCGAGATCATCCACAAAGGCGACTTCACCATCGGCCATCGCCACTAAGGCGGTGCCACATTCCATCGAGAAATCGAGGCCAAAGTGGAGCCGCTGACCCGCTTCATACCAGTCCGCGCCGCGCAAATAGGCGCCGATGGTGTTGCCGTACGGCTGTCCGAGCAGCCACGTCGACGCGCCGGGTGGGTCTTGCATCGGCAGGATGAACGGCTTGCTGGAGGTCTGGGCCTGTAAGGGAATCGTCGTGAGCAGCAGAACGACGAGGAAGAGTTTGCGCAGCATGTAAATCCTGAAAAATGTAAACATCTTTTCAGTTATAGCATGCTTGTCTGAGAATGGGGTGAAGTTCAGCCGTCTACGCCTCAGAGTTTGGGGGTTTTAGTTCTAAAGTCAACTTAACGTAGATGTCCAGCATGCTGAGTGTGCCTTGAATTGCCGGAAGTTCGATTACACCGTCCAGTCCATCGACTTCCGAGATCACCCACGTTGTATCCCCTGTGCGGCTATACTGCTCTACATGGGCGCTGTCCTCCGCGATGAGGATATAGTGCATCAGTGACGCGATGGCCCGATAGTTCTTCAACTTCGCCGTCCGATCATAGGTTTCCGTCGAAGGGGACAGAACTTCAATGATCACGGTCGGATTAAGCAGTGTGTCGAAGGCCCGATCTTCAAACTGGGGTTCCGGGCAGACGACAACCGCATCGGGATAGGTATAGTGGCGGCTGTTGACCTTGACCCGCATATCGCTCGTATAGATCTCACAAGTTCGACCTTTCAACTGACTGCCAAGGGATATAGCGAGATTGACTACAATCTGATTATGTTTTCGGCTGGCGCCGGTCATGTCGTAGATTTCGCCGTTGAGGAAGTCGTGTTTGACCTCGCTGGCGCGTTCAAAGGTGAGATATTCTTCTGGCGTCCAGACGTGTTTTGGCAGTGCCGACATCACCAACCCTCTCGGATAACCTCTACCTCATTATAGCCGCAAATGCCTCTGTCAATCCGCGCACGAAGTCGTTTTTACCGCCTTGCGCCGGATGGCGTACCTTGACGGCCGTGATCCCCAGCCGCTTAAGCGCCTCTTCGCCCACGTTACCCACCGCGATGAACGTCGTCACCGGGTACAGCGCGATCAGGCCGCGCAGCAAGGGCAGACCGAGATCGGTCTCTGGTCGGCGCGGCTTGCGATTCGTCAGCGGTTCGCCGAGCAGATGCGGGTGATAGGGATACGCCGCCCAGATCAGCGGGGTTTGGCGCAGCGCTGCCAGCGTGCCCCAAACTGCCGTCGAACTCTGCTCGCCTTGAATACGCTCAAAACCCGGCTCTGGCGCATCCTGATAACCGTTCTCCACACCGAACAGCCCCAGTTCCGGCACACCATTCAGCACCACGCGTCGACTCCCGAACGGAATGCCCGTTAGTCGTGAGCCGCGATACCCCGGCGCTTCGCCGACCAGCATGACCGTCGGCTGACGTTCGTTCATCTGCGCGAGGTAGCGCCGTAAATTCGCCCGGCGGATGTCGTTATTGGGATTGCCATAGGCGAACTGGTTGGTCGCATCGGCCGGGGTTTCGGCACGAGCGAGACGATCCAACCACTGTTCGAAGGGGGAGTTGCTCATAATGGGGTTGCCTCTAGAAAACAGGTCGGGGCGCACATTGATGCGCCCCGAGAGTGTACCCGCTTTACACTGATCCGAGCCGTTCCATCTCACTCGTTTCGGTGATGTGCTTGGCGTTCTCAATGTAGCTCAGCGACTGGTGGCGGAAGTAGGTGTTGTACAGTTCCGCGTAGTGACCGTGCTGTGCGAGCAGTTCGTCGTGTGTGCCTTGCTCGGTGATCTTGCCCTTGCTCAGCACGATAATGCGATCTGCGTTCTTGATCGTCGACAGGCGGTGCGCGATGACAATCGACGTGCGGTTGTCCAGCACGACGTCGAGCCCTTCCTGAATGAGCGCCTCAGTCATCGGGTCGACGCTGGCCGTCGCTTCGTCGAGAATGAAGATCGACGGGTTCTGCAGCAGCACGCGCGCCATGGCGACCAACTGCCGCTGTCCCATCGACAGGCTCGCGCCGCGTTCGCCGACCGGAGTTTCGAGCCCCGCCGGGAGACTGTTGAGCCAGTCACCGTTGCCGATCTGCTTGGAGACCTGTTCGATCTCGGCGTTAGTTGCGCCCGCGCGTCCATAACGAATGTTCTCGCGCACCGTTCCGTCGAACAGGAAGGGCGTCTGTGTGACGATGCCCAAGCGGCTGTGATAGTCGCTCAAATCGAGCGAGCGAATGTCCACGCCGTCGATGAGGATGTGCCCGCCCTGAAACTCGTAGAAGCGCCCGACCAGCTTGCCGATGCTCGACTTGCCCGCGCCCGTGTGCCCGACCAGCGCCAGCGTTTCGCCGGGGCGGATGGTCAGCGAGAAGTCGTCGAGCACGGTTTCCTTCTCGTTGTAGCGGAAGTCGACGTGATCAAACGTGATTTCTCCGCGATCTGGCCGAGCTTCTTGCTATCCGTCTGCACGACCTTCGCTTCGGCATCCAGGAGCGCGAACACACGCTCGGCGGCGGCCAGCCCCAACTGGAACTGGCTCCAGAATGAAGCGATGCTCGTCAGCGGGAACCAGAACAGCGCCAGCCCTTGAATGAACAGGTACCAGTCGCCGGCGGAGAGCGTACCGCCTTTGACGTTCTGCCCGCCGAAGTAGACCAGCGCGACCGTGCCGATCCCGGCGATGATGTTCAGGATCGGGAAGATGCCGCTGAACACAAACCCGGTGCGGATGTTGATCTGGTACGATTGCGAATTGATGTCGAGAAACTCTTTATAGATCGTGTCCTCGCGGCGGAAGGTCTTTGCCACGCTGATGCCGCTGACCGTCTCCTGAATGTGCGACGAGACGACCGCGCGGATGCGCCGGGACTGGGTGATCGTGCTGCGCGCGATCTTGCGGAACTGGAGCGCGACGAAGACGACAAGCGGCGCGATGGCCAGCAAGAGCAGCGTCAACTGCACGTCAATCAGAAATAAGTAGCCGATCAGCAGCACGACGAGCAGCAGCTGGCTCATCAGGTCGAGGGTGAGCGATACGACGTTTGAGAAGGCCTGCGTGTCGGACGTCACGCGGCTGACAATCTTCCCCGAAGTGTACTGGTCGTAGAAGGAGAGATCGCGCTTGAGCACCGCGTCGAATGCATCTTCGCGAACTTTGAGCACCACGCTGCCGATCACATCGGCGGAGAGCCAGCGCCGCAGCAGGTTGAATACGAACCCCGAGCACGCCAGCACCGTGATGATCACGATGAACGGCACGAGGTTGGTGTTGGCGTCCACTTGCAGTTGATCGATGCCGCGTGAGATCAGAATCGGCAGACCGGTTTCCACGAGCGCCGCAACGACAATCGCCACTGCCACGACGACCATCTTCCGGACGTGCGGGCGGAAGTAGGCCACGATGCGGCGTACCAGGTCGTTATCGCGATACTTGCGGTCGTAAGCCTCGGCGTCAAGGCCATCCATAATGAAGCCCATAGGTGAGTTTCTCCCTTCGCCTTAGGCGGGAACTACGGTAGTTTCGAGCGGCGGCAGTTCGACGTCGTAGCGCGCGAAGATGCGGCGATAGTCGGTCGAGCGGCGCAGCAGTTCTTCGTGCGTGCCACTGGCGACGACCTTGCCGTGATCCACCACGAGGATATGATTCGCCCAACGGATCTGCGACAGACGGTGCGTGATGAGCAGCGTTGTGCGGCCCTGCTGCGCGCGGCGGATCGCCTTCTGGATCTCGTCTTCGGTCGCGCTGTCAATCGCGCTCGTCGAGTCGTCGAGGATGAGGATGCGCGGGTTGCTCAGGAAAGCGCGGGCGAGGGCAATGCGCTGGCGCTGACCGCCGGAGAGCGTCACGCCGCGTTCGCCGACGTCCGTGTGGTAACCCTGAGCGAATGACTTGATGAAGTCGTGCGCCTGCGCTTCTTTTGCCGCCTGTTCGATTTGCTCCTGCGTCGCGTCAGGTACGCCAAAGCCGATGTTCTCCGCCAGCGAACGCGAGAACAGGAACACATCCTGCTCGATCTTTGAGATCTGCGAACGTAAGCTGGTCAGGTTCCACTCGCGCACATCCACCCCATCAATGAGGATGCGCCCCTGGGTGGCGTCGTACGTGCGGTTGATCAGCTCGGTGAGCGTCGACTTGCCAGAGCCGGTCTGCCCGACGATGGCGACGGTTTCGCCCGGCTTCACATGGAAGGATACGTTCTCCAGCACCAAGCCGTCTTCATAGCCGAACGACACATTCTCGAAGACGATTTCGCCTTTGATCCCGCCCGTATGCCCGCCGAGATTCTCGTCCAGTTCCGTCTCTGCTTTGATGATGTTCAGGATGCGGTCAGCGCTGGCCACGCCGATTTGCAGCAGCGTGAACGCGAACAGCGAGACGAACGTCGGGAAGCGCAGCAGATTGAACAGGCCGACCCAAGCGATGATGTCGGCGATCTGGATGCGCCCGAGACTGTACAGGTAGGTCGCGTGCAGGAAGCCCAAGCCGAAGGCGATCCCGTAGAGGAGCAGCGGCAGGTAGCGCGCTTCGATCCACCCCTGCCGCACGAAGAAGCCGCGGAACAGCCGGGCGTTGCGGCGGAACTTGCGCCGTTCGAATGGTTCACGCGCGGTCGCTTTAACGATTTCGATGCCGGAGATCGTCTCTTCGGCGACGGCATTCATCTTGGCGAACTGTTCGCGCTGACGGTACGCGACCGGGTTGAGCTGACGCGAATAGATGCGCGTCGCAATCACATAGCTGAGGATGAACAGGAGCGGCACCAGCAGCAGGTCAACGCTGATCGAGGCGATGAAGATCGTCGGGATGGTGAAGCCGAGCACGATATCCGCGATGAACAGAATGCCGGGGTTGATCATCATGTTCAACTGCTGCATATCGTCGGTCGCCATCGCCATGATGTCGCCGGTGCGCTGACGGTCATGGAATGTCTGGCTCTTGCCGAGCAGACTCACGTAGAGTTCGTGGCGCGCACTGTACTCCAACCGCTGCGCCAGAACTTCCAGCGCCAGTGCCTGAATCAAACCGGTGATGCCGCTGATTACGAACACGGCCAGCGTGATGAGTGAGATTGTCAGCAGCGCGTCGGTGGTGGTGGGATTGATGATCTCTTCGGCGGCTTGCCCGATCATCACCTGCCCCTGTGAATACAGGAAGTAGCTGATGAAGCTGAAGATGAGCGTGCCGGCGACGAACACCCGGTGCTGCCAGAGGTGAGAGAGGATCCAGCGGATGGCGCTCTTGTGGTTGTAACGGGGTAAACCTTGGACGGTAAACTCGCTGTGCGTGGACAAACGTCACTCCTTTCGGTTGGCGTAAGCCTATATGCGCGAAATCGGCGGTGTGTGAAGACAAAACGACAGACTCGCCGCGCCTGCGCCGAGTCTGTCGTGAGGGGGCCAATTTGCTGGTTTCCATTCGCTGCCAACGGCCCAATGAAATTGCTGCTGCATAGCCTCAGAGCGCTCTTAGTCGGAAATCGGCCACGTGATTTACCGAATTCTGTGTAGCGGCGAAATTTGGGTTGGTTTACGCCCCAATCCGAAACCCTTAGCGATCGGGCGTTGACCGAAAATTCCACACGCTGCAGGGCGTTTAATGCCCGATTTACAGGGCATTTTAAGCCTTATCGCTAATACATGCTAGGTAGGGAAAAATCCCCCGATTGTTCTGGGAAACTCTGGGCGGGCGGAAACCAGTACAACGACCCGCCCAGAATTCCCCAAACCATTAACCCGCCAGTGCGACATGCCGCATCGCGTCACGGAGCTGGCGCAACCCCAAACTCTTTTCCTTGCGCACCAGTTCCTCTTTGATGCCGAGGTGCTGCGCGATCTCCGCCGTGCTGTAACCATCTTCGTACAACACCATCACGCGCGCCCGCCGAGGAGGAAGCTGGGCCAGCGCCTGATGCAGCGCTTCGTGCTCTTTCCAGTGTTCGGCAACTTCGTGTTCTTCACCTTCTTCGGCGAGCACTTCGTAAAAGTCGTCGAGCGGTACTTGCCCCGCGTGTTTGCGCGATGCTTCCATGATCTTGTACCACGCGATCTTCTTCAAGAAATGCCGTGAACGGCAGGTTGCGATCTTGATATTCGCCCCGTTCCACCTTCAGATAGCCGAGGATGAGTGTCTCTTGCAGGATTTCTTCGTCGTCCGTCGTTGTTCCGTTGCTCCACCGAATGAACTTGAGCACCGGATCGCTGCCGCCGAATGAGAGCCATTCGTTCCAAGCGCGAATCCGATCCGCGGGATCTTCATTGCGGACGGGGAGCATACGTAGAACGAGCGAATGGAGCGACACCGGCAAACTTGAGTACACAACCATGAGCCTTTATCCTTCCAAATGCGTCTGATAGGATATGCAGTTGTTAAGGTACGTCGCGAACCGACCCTAGGTGGCAGTTCGCTCTGATCTATGTCGTTAGTACGTAGAAGTGTGATGAACTGTTCAACACTAACTTTTCAAGTATACAATTAGAACAAATTTTTTGCAAGTGGTCTTGTATGAACCCTCAGGGAAGGATTTATTTGTCCGGAAAAATTGACAAAAACTCGCTCCATTTTGCAGCAAAAAATCAAACGCGAGATGCCTGCATCTCGCGTTTTGATCTCGAGCGAAATTGACGTGCGCGTTTTCGAATTACTGCTGCTGTTGCTGCTGCTGTTGAAGCTGAGCTTCGGCCTGCATGGCGCGTTCTTCTTCCGGTGTCCAGCCCGTCATTGGCACGAGCGCTTCCAGCTCGAAAGGACGCTCGGCGGGTGTGATGTGCACTTCGACTTCCAGTTCGCTCTCCGCCTTCCCTTTGAACACGCCGCGGGTCGGCGGCACATCGCTGTAATCACGTCCCACGGCGACGCGAATATGGCGATCTCCGGCGAGGACGTTGTTCGTCGGGTCAAAACCGACCCAACCGAGCGTTGGCAGGTAGACTTCCATCCACGCATGAGTGGCATCCGGCGTGGAGCGCTCGGTATCCGACCGGAGGTGATAAAGATAGCCGCTCACATAGCGCGAGGGCAAACCGAGCATCCGCGTCACACCGATCATGATGTGGGCGAAGTCCTGACACACCCCTTTACGATTCGTCAGAATATCGTCAATCGCGGAATCGACGGCGGTCACATTCGGCACATAGTCGAAGGCGTAGTAAACCTGAGTGTTGAGTGCCCGCAGCAGCGTGAGTGGATCGGCATGGCGGTACACATTCAGCTCCCGCATGAAGGCGCGCAGCAGTGTTCCATCGGGAATGTGCGGACTGGGTGTGAGCATATCCCAGAAGTCGGCGTTGTCTCCCAGCAAATCGATGTCCGCCCATACGCTGTCCGTCAGTGCCTCGGGCAGGGGCGCCATGGGCAGCATTTCGACGGTCGCTTCCGCGAGGATGGTCATCGATTGATGGAAGGAGGGGATGTCAAAGAAGTGCACGCTGTTGCGCAAGAAATCGGCTGTTTCGCTGACACGGGCGTGCGGGAAGGTGATGAGGTTGAAGCGCAGACAGCGCTGAGTATCTTCGCTGCGCGGCCGCAGGTGGACTTCGGTCACGCTCTCACTGACCGACGCGCTGTAACGGAAATAGGTTTTATGTTGGACGGCGTAGTACATTACATCACCAGTTCATCAATTGGATACCAGATATACGCCTCATAGATCGCATCGTGAATCGCTTCGGCCTGAACCAGCACGGCGTCGAGATACTTATGCAGCCCGCTCACCATGATCTCGTCAATCTGCCCGTAGTCGAGCGCTGCGCGTAAACGTCCGCCAAGCCGGTTGACGCTCTTAGCGCGCTTGCTCTCGGTCATCTGCGTGACCGCCTGGAGCGCTGCGGACAGGCTGTTGACTGCGAAGCGAATCGAATGCGGGAAATCCGGGTTGAGGACGAGAAATTCCGCAATGCGATCCGGACGTAGATCCGCAGTATATACCTTACAGTAGGCTTCGAAGGCCGTACATGACTTGAGCAGTCCAATCCACTCCACGAAATCTTCGCTGACGCGGGCGTGTGAGTCGATGTGTGGATAGGCGGCGTAATGCGATTTAAGGAGCTGGGCGGTCGCCGCGGCGCGTTCCACGGCGCGTCCAATCTGGATGAACTGCCAGCCTTCGCCGTGCGTCATCGTCGAATCGGTGATGCCTTGAAACAGGTGGCAGCCTTCTTTGACGCTGCGTAGAAACTCGTGGGGTTGATCGTTCCAGATGGCGTCGAGGGTGACGGTGCGCGCTTGCAGGGACAGCCGATTGACATGTTCCCACATTTCCGAACTAATCTGTTCGCGCACGTGGCGCGCATTCTCCCGCGCCGAGCTGACACACGCGACAATCGAATTTGCATTGCGCGCATCGAACGTCAGCAGGTGCGTGAGCGAATAGGGATCGCACGGCCCGCTGGGAGGCTCGACGACCAGACTGTCGAGCAGGCGCATCCAACTGCGCTCCGCCATTTCCGGGGCGAGTTCCAGCATCAAGTGGAGCTGCAGGTCAAGCACGCGCGCGTTGTGTTCGGCGCGTTCCAGATAACGGCTCATCCAGTAGAGTGAATCGGCGACTCGTGACAGCATGGCCCGCGCTCCTTAGCTCAAAACCCACGTATCTTTACTGCCGCCGCCCTGCGACGAGTTCACGACCAGCGACCCGCGCCGCAGGGCGACGCGCGTCAGACCGCCGGGGACAATCGTGACCTGATCGCCGCTGTACAGAATGTACGGGCGTAAGTCGATGTGGCGGGCTTCCACGCTGCCGTCGATGTAGCAGGGCGCGCGGGAGAGCGCCAGCGTCGGCTGCGCGATGTAGTTGCGCGGATCAGCGGTGATCTTCTCGCGGAAGGCTTCGCGTTCCCCGTTACTGGCGTGCGGGCCGATCAACATCCCGTAGCCGCCGGATTCGCCCACGGCTTTGACGACCAGCTTGTCGAGGTTGGCGAGCACATGGCGGCGCTGCTTGTCGTCGGAGAGCAGATACGTCTCGACGTTGTTGAGGATCGCATCCTGGTTGAGGTAGTAGCGGATGATGGCCGGGAGATAAGCGTAGACCGCCTTATCATCGGCGACGCCTGTGCCGATAGCATTGGCTAGCGCGACGTTGCCGGAACGATAGACATTCAGCAAACCGGGCACGCCGAGCATTGAATCGGGGCGGAAGGCCAGCGGATCGAGGAAGTCGTCGTCCAGACGGCGGTAGATCACGTCGACGCGCTGCAAGCCCGCTGTCGTGCGCATGTACACGACGTTGTCATGCACCAGCAGATCGCGCCCCTCGACGAGTGTCAGCCCCATTTGTCGCGCGAGGTAGGCGTGCTCGAAGTAGGCGGAGTTGTACACGCCGGGGGAGAGCAGCACAATATTCGGGTCGGCGCGGCGCTTGGGGGCGAGCGCGCGCAGCGTCGCCAACAGCGCCTGCCCATAATGGTCGACCGGGCGCACGCCGTACGTGCTGAACATGCGCGGGAAAACGTACTTCATCACCTGTCGATTCGCGAGCATATACGAGACGCCGCTCGGCACGCGCAGATTGTCCTCCAGCACGACGAATTCGCCGGAATTGACGCGGATCAGATCCGTGCCGACCACGGCGACATACACGTCGTTGGGGACGCGCACCCCGCGCATTTGCCGCCGGTAGTACTTGCAGCTGTAGACGAGGTCGCGCGGGACGATTTTGTCGTTGAGAATGTGCCCATCGTGGTAGATGTCTTTGAGGAAGAGATTCAGCGCTGTGATGCGCTGGACGAGGCCGCGCTCGATCACATCCCATTCGTCGGCAGGGATGATGCGCGGGAGCAGATCATAAGGGAAGATGCGCTCAGTCCCCTCATCGTTCCCGTATACGGTGAAGGTGATCCCCTGATGCAGAAAGGAGAGGTCGGCGGCCTGCTGGCGCTGTTTGAGCTCGTCCGGCGGCAGTTCCAGCAGGCGCTGAAACAAGGCTTCATAGTGCCCACGTGTGCTGCCGTCAGCATCAAACATCTCGTCGTAAGCGCCCGAAAGTTGGTAGTGCGTGAAAGGTGGCGGGAGATCGACAGCGTTCATTTTTCACAACCGTGTTATCCGATGTGCAGATTATAGTGCACTATTCACAACGGGCTATGCGGCTTTACATCAAAAGCGCTGACCTGATTTTGGCAAAAATAAACAAGTTTGTACGGGTTCTATGTTCAAGACGCACACGTTTCATGGAAAAGTGTGGCGATCGTCGCATTCAGTTCACGCCAACGCGTCTGCTGTCGCGCGGACGGTCTTCGTGCCATAATGACTCGCACCATACTCTGCTCGGCAGGCGGCGTGCGCTGCGCGTCGGTCAGAGCGTTTATGGTTTGTGCCCATCTTTCTATGCTAAGCTAGCAACATGACAGACGAAGCCATCTACCAAGATCGAATCCAACAGCTTGAAGAAGAACTCGACTCGTTGACGGCGGCATTGGCGCAAGCGTGGGATCAGCTTGTGCCGTTCCTGCAGGAAGCGCCGCAGCAAGCGAAATCGAGTCAGGACATTGCTCCCGTCATTGAGGCGTTGATGACCGGTTTGGATGCCACGTTTGGCGCGGTCTATCTGCTTCCGCGGCAGGGACAGCCGGAAGAATGGTTCATCCTCCCCGACGATCAGGTTGCCCACAGCGCCCTTCAACCCTTTTTCGTCGACCTTGGCGAACAGACCGATATCTATTGGGCGTATGATATCCCTACGCGCGATGGCGACCATACGCTGTGGATGTTCATGCCGATGAACGTGAGCGGTGAAGTGATCGGCGCGTTGGGCGTCGGGTTCGCTGATCAGGCCAAGGAGCTGAGCTCGCTGGATCGGCGCATGCTCACGCGCATGAGCGAGCGCGCTGCTAACCAACTGATCGCCGCGCGCCTCGAAGAGAGCCGCGCCCGCGAAGCGAAGATGATGCATGAGTTGGAGATCGCCGGAAACATCCAGCGTTCCATTCAACCGGGCAATGTGCCGAACGTGGCCAATCTCGACACTGCCGCGGAATGGCAGCCTGCCAGCAACGTCGGCGGGGATGCCTGGGGCTGGGTGACGCAGCCCTGCGGTCAACTCGCCTGCTTCATCGTCGATGTGGCAGGGAAGGGATTACCCGCGGCGCTGGCGGCTGTCTCGCTGCACACGGCGCTGCGTCTGCTGCTGCGCCTCGATCTCGCACCTGACGAAACGCTCGAAGCGGCCAATGCCGAATTTTACGATCCGTACACCAACGCGGGCATTCTGGCGACGGCGGTCGTCTTCCGCGTCGACCCGCAGACGGGCGCGTTTCAACTCGCGAACGCAGGCCATGTCCCGGTGCTGATCCGACAGAACCGCCAGTGGCAGTCGTACATGGCGAACATGCCACCAATCGGCGTGCTGCCAG
Source organism: Candidatus Flexifilum breve (assembly GCF_016713355.1). Taxonomy (NCBI): domain Bacteria; kingdom Bacillati; phylum Chloroflexota; class Anaerolineae; order Aggregatilineales; family Candidatus Flexifilaceae; genus Candidatus Flexifilum; species Candidatus Flexifilum breve. The sequence goes on along the minus strand of NZ_JADJPI010000004.1, from coordinate 288,083 downwards.
AGTTTCGCCCGAACATGGACGCGGGAACGCTGGCTTTCAGCGACATGATGATCGTCATCAGCGATGGCCTGAGCGAAATTGAGACCGAAGCCGGAATGTGGGGGGAAGCGGGCGTACGCAACGCGATTCCCGGCCAATTCCATGATATGCGTCAGGTGGTGGATACCGTCTTTGCCGAGGCGGATGCCTATCGCGGGAACGCGCCGCCGCACGATGATCAAACGATGATGGCGCTGCAATTCTTGGGAGGGAGAAATTGATCATCCCGGCGACTTTTCAGGCTCTAGAGCAAATCACCGACTACATCATGCAGCTCGCTGCCCACATCGACCCGGAAACTCGTTCGCAGTTGGTATTGGCCGTGCACGAACTGTGTATGAATATCGTGCAGCACTCCTACGCTGGCGAAACCGGTATGATTGAAATTGATGGACACTGGAGCGGTTCGCGGCTCGAACTGACCATCCGCGATACCGGATCACACGCGTTTGTGCGCCCGGATGTCATTAAGCCGCCCAATATCTTCGATTTTCCGGAGAGTGGGTGGGGTATCTATATTGTGCATCAGGTGATGGACAGCGTAAAATACGAACGCTTCGCAGGTCACAATCAGTGGTCGCTGGCGAAGCAGTTCAGTCGGTGAGGGACGAATGACGAATCTGCTGGTGGTTGACGACGAGAGCGCAACCCGACGTTTAGTTGCCTATACGCTTAAATCGCTGCGCATTGAAGTGACGGGGGCCGAAACTGGCGCCGAAGCCATGAAGCTCGCCGCCGAAGGTGATTTCAAGATGATCTTGCTTGACATCAACCTGCCCATGACGGACGGTTTCACCCTGTTGACCATGCTCCGCGGCCTGCCCAACTTGAATGGCGTGCCGATCATCATGTTCACGGCGCGCAGCAACCCGAAAGACGAAATGCGCGCGAGTGAACTTGGCGCGAATGGTTTCCTGTACAAGCCGTTCACCACCGCCGAACTGCGCACGCTGGTGACGAATTATCTCTCCAAAGCGACCACGCAGGAGACGATGCCCATTCGTCCGGAGACTGCATTTGAGCCGCGCTTGGGCACACCACTCGGCACAGCCGCCGCCGTGCTCACGCCGCCCACAGTAGAGATTCCTCCGGCTTCTTCTGATCAGCCCACCGTTGAGATGGCGCCGATTGCTGCGCCCGTGGCCTCCAGCTTGCCCGCCGTGGAAGTTGTGCCGATCACTGTACCCGCGAAACCTGATCCGCTGCCTGCGCCTGAGTTGATCGTGCCACCTGTACCGCTAGCCCCTGAGCCGGCGGTAGTAAGCGCGCCGATTGTTACAGAGCCACCGCCGACTGCGCCTTTGTCGGAAGCGCCGCCCGCCGCGGAGCCGCCGCCGCCTGCGCCTGTGCCGCCCGAGCCACCCAAGGCCGAGTCACCGTCGGAGACCGCCACCCCTTAGGCGAGCGGAAATGTCGCCGCAAAGCTGAACGTGCTGCCCGCGCCTTCGGCACTCTGCACGTCAATCTCGCCTTCCATGAGATCAACCAACTGTTTGTAAATGGCGAGCCCCACCCCGGCGCCCTCATGGCGGCGCGTCAAGGAGTTGTCCGCCTGCATGAAGCTCTCGAAGATGAGCTGCTGTTTGTCCGGCGGGATGCCGCAGCCGGTGTCGCTGACCTGAAAACGCAGGCGCGATTCGCCGTAGCGGCTTGGCATGGGCCACACGGCGATGCGAACGCTGCCCGCTTCAGTGAATTTCACCGCATTGTTCGTCAAAATGCTGATCACTTGGCGCAACCGCGCCGGGTCGCTGACGATGCGCTGTGGTACCTGCTCATCCACGCTGATCGCGAAGTCGAGTCCCTTGCGGTGGGCAGCGTCCGCCCACATCGTTTCGATCTCCGCCAGTACACCGCGCACATCTACCGGGATCGCCTGCAGTGAGACTGTCCCGCGTTCCAGTTCCGAGAAATCGAGCACTTCGACCAGCATATTCATCAGGCGATGCGCGTTCTCCTGCGCCATCGTGAGGAGATCGCGCTGCTCGTCCGAGAGGGGCGTTTCTTCGATGAGCTCCATCATGCCGAGCATGATTGTCATCGGCGTACGCACCTCATGGCTCATCTTGGCGACAAATTCGCTCTTGTGCTGCGCCGAGCGGATCGCTGTATCGCGCGCGGTGATCAGGTCGCGTTCGGCGCGCTGGCGTTCGATCAGGCGCGCGTAGCCATCCGCCGCCGTGCGCAGGGCGGCCGTCTCTTCGGGCAGCCAATCGCGCTGGTAGTGGGTTTCTTCCAGTCCAAGAAAACCCTCCAGTCGTTCGTTGACGCGGAACGGCAGCAGCAGCAGGCTATGCAGCGATTGCCCGTTCAGCACCGATTGCATGTCAGGCGGGAGTTGGTTGATATCTTTGGCGGCTACGATGCCATCGCGCGTCAGGAGCTGCACCAGTGAGGGCATATGTTCGTCAAACGCGAAGTTTTGTGTTTCGGCGCGTTTGGCGCTAATCCCCGCCGCGCACCACTCGTGGGTCATGTCCAGCCGCCGCTCGTTTTCGCGGAAGTGGCACACATATACGCTCGATACGCGGAGCATCTCGCCGATTTTGGCCAACACTAAATCGACTGCCGCGGCTGGATCCGTGCGCTCAAAGAAGATGGCGCCGATCTCCCGGTGCAAGCCTTCCAGCGCCAGCAAGCGATCATCACGCATTTTGGCGAGCACCGCCTGCGTTACATCGCTGACGACGAAGGTGTAGCCGATCAGCGTGTACTGCGGGCTGAACATAGGCGCGATCCGCCCTTTGTAATAATGTACGCCGTCGTCGGCAGTGAGCGTGTATTCGATCGGATAGGGGCTCAGCGTGCGGTTGACCTCGGCGATGACGCCGGGAATCACCGCCGAGACTTCTGGCGGCAGCACGTCCTGATAGGCGGCGCCCACATATGCACTCGTCACTGCGGGCGTATCATAGATCGACCACTGCACTGGTTGGTAAAAAAGTATTTTTCCATCAAGAGCAAGCGAAAAAACAAAATCGTCGAGTGATGAAATAAGCGAACGGAGCTGTTCTTCGCTTTGGCTAAGTTCATTTGTCATAGGTTGGCTGCACGCGCGTAAGTCTCAACGGTCAAAGTTGCCTTATTCTATCGTGTTTCAAGGGTGCGCGCTTCGATTGCAGGAGGACAGAGGTCAGGTTGTGTCTCCGTGACCCGCTCACCCGGATTTCACGCACCCTCCCCCCCTCCCCCCGAATTCAGGAACGGGCTGGGCGGGAGCGAGCGAGGGTTAGCTTATCTCACGCTGATTACAGGTTCAGGCTGGCGAGCAGGATGCCTTCGCGATCTGTCGGTTGGAGCGTGAAGCCCAGGCGTTCGACTAGGCGGATCATTTCTCGGTTCTCGTTGTACACGAATCCGAAGATGCGTGACAGCTTTTCATCCTGGGCGACCTTGATGAGCCGCGTCATGATCGCCTTGCCGAGACCCTGATGCTGGTAGCGATCGCTCACCAGAATGGCGAATTCGCCCTCATTCGTCCAGCGGATTTTGCTCACGCGACCGATGCCCATGATCTCCTGCTGGCTGTTGTACTGATTCCGCGTGCAGGCCACCAGCGCGATCTCACGGTCGAAGTCAATGTAGGACAAGCGCGACAGGCGGTTGTGCGCGATACGTTCGTTGAGGTTCATCGCTTGTAGATAGCGCATGAAGACCGTGCGTTCCGACAATCCTTCGTGGAACTTGGCAACCAGCGGTTCGTCTTCCGGGCGGATTGGACGGAAGGTGACATCCAGCCCCTGCTTCGACACCCACGCCTCGGTGTACTGCGTCGGGTACGGACGGATCGCCGGGCGGGGCAGCTTGTCCTCGGTGACGTCTGCGCCGTGCAGCACGACACGCGCATCCAGCGCCAGCAGGCGTTCGGACGAAGCCAGCAGCGGGTTAATGTCGATTTCCTTGATCCACGGCTGTTCGACGACGAGCTGACTGAAGCGCACGAGCAGTTGTTCGAGACCCGCGAGATCGACCGGGTCGCGCCCACGCACGCCCTTCAGCGCCTTATAGATCAGCGTCTCTTCCATCATGCGGCGCGCGAGCACCGTGTTGAGCGGCGGCAGGCTGAGTGCGCTGTCTTTGTAGACTTCGACGAGCGTTCCGCCGGAACCGAACAGGAGTACCGGGCCGAACTGCGGGTCGATGCTGCTGCCGATGATCAGCTCGTAGCCGTCCAGCTTCGCCATCGGCTGCACGGTCACCCCTTGGAAGTGTTCCGCGCCGGCTTTGTCGACCACGGCGCTCTGGATGCGGCGGAAGGCCGCGCGCACCGCGTCTTCGTCGCGCAGATTCAACTGCACGCCGCCGATGTCGGTCTTGTGCGTGATCGTCTCCGAGTTCAGCTTGACCACAATCGGATAGCCGATTTCTTCGGCGCGGGCGACCGCTTCATCTTCGGTCGGCGCGAGCATGGTGTTCACCGTCGGGATGTAGTACGCCGCCAGCACCTGCTTCGATTCGTACTCGGTGAGGATGGTGCGCCCCGTTGAGCGCGCATGCTCGACGATGCTGGCGACCAACTGGCGATTCGGCGTCTCTTCGACGGAGTCGGTCGGCAGGCTGGGCGTCTCGTAGATGCTGTTCAGGTTGGTGTTGTACTGCCACATGTAGTTGAACATGCGGACGGCCGTATCCGGGAACTGGAACGACGGCAGATTCGCCTGATTCAGGATCTTGTCGCCGCGATCCACGTCGACGCCGCCCATCCACGCGGAGAGCACCGGCTTGCCTTCGATCTGGGCGTATTCGGTCAGGCGTTCGGCGGTTGCGGTCGGGTCGGTCATCGCTTGCGGCGTGAGGATCACCAGCAGACCATCGCTGCTCGGGTCTTCGGCGAGGATGCTCAACGTTTTCGCGTAGAGATCGGGGTCGGCATCGCCGAGGATATCGACGGGGTTGTTATGGCTCCACGGCGCTGGCAAAATCGCGTTGAGCTTGTCCATCGTTTCCGACGAAATATCCGCCAGTTCCCCGCCGCCCATAATGAGCGCATCGGTCGCCAGCACGCCGGGACCACCCGCGTTGGTGATGATGGTCAGGCGGTTGCCGTGCGGACGGGGCTGCTTGGCGAGGACTTCCGACATGTAGAACACGTCGGAGATGCGATCCACGCGCAGGATACCGCTGCGGCGGAAGGCCGCATCGAGGACATCATCGCTGCCCGTGAGTGATCCGGTGTGCGACGCGGCGGCGTGCGCAGCAGCTTCAGTGCGCCCGGCCTTAATGATGATGATCGGCTTCTTGAGCGCGACTTCCCGAGCCGCTGACAGGAAGGAGCGGGCGTCCCCCACCGATTCCATGTAGATGACGATGCTCTTGGTGTTCGGGTCATTGCCGAGGTAGTCGATCAGGTCGCCCCAGCCGACATCAAGCATCGAGCCGAGTGAGACGAACGCGCTGAAGCCGACGTTCTCCTTGAAGCTCCAGTCGAGCACGGCGGTGCACAGCGCGCCGGATTGGCTGATGAAAGCCACGTTGCCGGGGTTCGCCATCGCCGCGGCGAAAGTCGCGTTGATCTTGGTGATTGGGCTCATGACGCCGAGGCAGTTAGGCCCGACAATGCGCATGTTGTACTCGCGCGCAATCGCGAGGATTTCCGTTTCCAGCGCCGCGCCTTCCGCGCCGATCTCCTTGAAGCCTGCCGAGATGATGATGACGCCTTTGACGCCGTTCGCCGCGCATTCGCGCATCACATTGGGGACGCTGCGGGCGGGCGTCACGATGACAGCCAGATCAACTTGTTCGGGCAGGGCCGCGAGGTTCGGGTAGGCGCGGATGCCGAGAATGCTGTTCCGGGTGGGGTTGACAGGATAGATTGTGCCGCCAAACGGACTGCTGATGAGGTTCCACAGAATGGTGCGGCCAACGCTGCCGGCACGCTCGGTTGCGCCGATCACGGCGACATTCTTGGGAGCGAAGATCGCGTTTAGGCCTTGGGCCGCGCTGGGAAGGGTTTGGGTGTTGGGTGGGACTTGCTGCACGGGGTACTCCATTCACTACAGAATGATCAAGATTCTGCCACAGAAGTAAGGCAGTCACAATGTGACGTCTTACACAAGCGCAGCCTGATGGTCTGCGAACCGGGGCCAGGAGTGCAGAGCGAATATCTTTGTTAATTTACCGGGACTCGCGGACTGCGCTATGATAATCATACCCTCACTATTTAAGGAGAGACGCTGAGATGCAGCTAGGCTTGATCGGTTTAGGACGCATGGGCGGCAATATGAATGTGCGGCTGCTGGGCGGCGGGCACGAAATGGTCGTCTACAATCTCACCCCGGAGCCGATTGAGGCTGCGGCGGCGGCTGGGGCGACACCTTCGTACTCAGTCGCTGACCTTGTCAGCAAACTGACCGCTCCCCGGGCGATCTGGATCATGATCCCGTCGGGTGAGCCCACCGAAAAAACCGTCACCGAACTCATGGAACTGCTGCAGCCGGGCGACACCATCATTGACGGCGGGAACAGCAACTACAAGGATACGCTGCGCCGCGCGAAGATGGTGCAGGCCAACGGCATGCATTACGTCGATGTGGGGACGAGCGGCGGCATCTGGGGCTTGCAGGAAGGCTACAGCCTGATGGTTGGCGGGCAGACCGAGGCCGTCGAACGCTTGCGCCCGATCTTCGAAACGCTCGCGCCTGCGCCGGATCGCGGGTGGGGTCACGTCGGCCCGAACGGCGCGGGACACTTCGTCAAGATGGTTCATAACGGTATCGAATACGGCATGATGCAGGCCTACGCCGAAGGTTTCGAGATCATGGACGCCAAGACCGATCTCAATCTCGATGTGGCGCAAATCGCGGAAATCTGGCGTACCGGCAGTGTGGTGCGTTCGTGGCTGCTCGACCTGACCGCCGCCGCGCTCCGTGAGAATCCGACCCTCGATGGCATCGCGCCGTATGTCGCGGACAGCGGCGAAGGTCGTTGGACGGTCTTCGAAGGCATCGACCTCGACGTGCCCGCGCCCGTGATCACGCTCTCGCTGATGATGCGCTTTGTCAGTCGCCAAGAGGACAGCTTCGCGGCGAAAATGCTGGCCGCTATGCGCAACCAGTTCGGCGGGCACGCGATCAAGCACGACGGTGAGGCGAAATGACGACGAACGGAACGCAGACCAATACGATTGTCATTTTCGGCGCATCCGGCGACCTCACACACCGCAAGCTCATCCCGGCGCTGTATCGCCTGCAGGTGCAGGGGCGGCTGCCGGGTAATTTTCACGTCGTCGGGTTTGCGCGCCGCCCGTACACCCACGAGGAATTCCGCGCGCTGTTCGACGATGCGGTGAACCAGACGCCGGACTATACCCCCGAGACTTGGGCGGATTTCATCAGCCGCCTGTGGTACTGCCGCGGCGATCTGGGCGTGCGCGCGGATTACGACGCGCTGCAGGGGTTCTTGTACGATTTCGAAGTGGGGCAGTCAAACCGCCTGTTCTATCTGGCAACTTCACCCGATTACTACGACGAGGTGCTCAAGAACCTGTCGGACTCCGGTTTGGCGAGTGAGGAAGACGGCTGGCGGCGCGTGATCGTCGAGAAGCCGTTTGGCTTTGACCGCGGTTCGGCGGCGGCGCTCAACCACACCATTCATTCGGCCTTTGACGAACATCAGGTTTATCGCATCGATCACTACCTCGGCAAAGAGACGGTGCAGAACATCCTGTATTTCCGTTTTGCCAATGCCATCTTCGAACCGCTGTGGAATCGCAATTACATCGATCATGTGCAGATCACCGTGGCGGAAGATGTCGATGTCGGGCACCGCGCCGGCTACTACGACAGCGCGGGTGTCATGCGCGACATGTTCCAGAATCACTTGCTGCAGCTCCTCTCACTGGTGGCGATGGAACCGCCCAATTCGTTCTCGGCTGAAGTGCTGCGCAACGAAAAGGTCAAGGTGTTGAGCGCGCTGCGCCCCATGTCCATCAGCGACACAGTGCGCGGACAGTACGCGGGCTATGCAGCGACACAGGGGGTCGCGCCAAATTCGCAGACGGCGACCTTCGCCGCGCTCAAACTGTACATCGATAACTGGCGCTGGCAGGATGTGCCGTTTTATCTCCGGTCGGGCAAGGCACTCAAGCGCAAGACGAGCGAAATCGTCATCCAGTTCCGCCGTCCGCCCCACCTGTTCATGAATATGACGCGCGGTAAAACGCTTGATCCCAATTTGCTCTCGCTGTGCATTCAGCCCGACGAGGGCATTCATCTGCGCTTTGAGACCAAGATGCCCGGTGCGGCGGACATTCACCCGATGGACATGGACTTCCATTACAGCGAGGGCTATGCGGGGCAGCCGCTGCCCGAAGCCTACGAACGTCTGCTGTTAGACGCCATTCAAGGGGACGCCGCGCTGTTCACGCGTGAGGATGAGATTGACTTGTCGTGGAAGCTGGTCGATTACATCTTGCATGGCTGGGAGTCGCCGTCAGCGCCGCCCTTGTGCATCTACGAACCCGGTTCGTGGGGGCCGGAGGAAGCTGACTTATTACTGTTTCAGGAGGGACGCGGATGGCGTCTCGGCTGCGGAGGGCATGACGAATGAGCTATCGAGTGTACCCGACCCGGGGCGCAGCGGCGCGCGCGCTGGCGACCGAATTTGTGCGGATTGCCGACAAAGCGACGTCCTCACGCGACCGCTTTACGGCGGTGTTGAGCGGTGGCAACACACCGCGCGACGCTTATCGCCTCATCGCGACGGACGAGTTTTCGCGCCAGATCAAATGGTCGCAGACGTATATCTTCTGGAGCGACGAACGCGCCGTCCCGCTTGACCATGCCGACAATAATGCGCGCATGGCCAAAGAGACGCTGCTCAATCATGTTCCGCTGCCACTGCCGCAGTTGTTCCGCATCCAAAGTCAGCATCCGCCGCAGCAGGCCGCTGATGATTATCAGGCGACCATGCAGAAATTCTTCACCGGGCGGCTCGGGATGAAGATCCCCAAATTTGACCTGATGGTGCTTGGCATTGGCGCGGATGGCCACATCGCGTCGCTGTTCCCTGGCACGCAGGCGCTGGCGGAAAAAGAACGCTGGGTGGTGGCTAACGAAGTGCCGCAGCTTGACACATGGCGCGTGACGCTCACCTATCCGGTGATCAACGCGGCGACGAACATTATCTTTCTGGTACTCGGCGAAGAGAAAGCGGCCATCGTCAAGCGGGCGCTCACGCCGCCAGCCGATCCATCCGAGGCGATTCCCGCGCATCTCGTCCGCGCAGCGAACGTCCACTGGATTCTGGACAAACCCGCGGCGGCGCTGCTGGAGGGTCAAAGCCAAACGAATTAACCACGGTGAACACAGAGGGCACAGAGGAATAGATCGAAACAGGACGAGGTGATCCCTCGTCCTGACTGATTACTGACGACTATGAACTGATAACTCTACTGCGCCAGCACATCCGCGAGCTGAAACAGATCCATATCCAGCGGCTTGTGCTTGCCGACAATTTCCGGGTAGGGCGTGGGCGTCGCCACCCCTTTGAGCCAGCCGATCAGCACGCCGGATTGACCTTCGCACAGCGTGCGCGTCGCTTTGGCGGCGAGCCGGGTCGCCAGCAGGCGGTCAAAGGCGCCGGGCGTGCCGCCGCGCTGCACATGCCCGAGAATCGTCACGCGCAGCTCAAAGCCGATGCGGTCTTTGTGCGCGTGGAAGTATTCTTTGAGCTTCTCCCCGTTATTCTTCGCGCCTTCGGCCACGACGATCAGGCCGTGCTTTTTGCCGCGCTCGTACGCCTCATTCAAGATGGTTTCGAGGCGTTCCGGTGCGATTTCCGCTTCGGGGATGACGACCGCTTCCGCGCCGCCCGCGATGCCTGCCATCAGCGCGAGGTAGCCGCTGTCGCGCCCCATCACCTCGACCGCGAACGCGCGGCGATGTGACGAGGCTGTCACCTTGAGGCGGTCAATTGCTTCGAGCGCGATATTCAGCGCGGTATCCACGCCGATGGTGATGTCTGATCCGGCGAGGTCATTGTCGATGGTTGAGGCGACGCCGACGACGGGGAGGCCAAGCTTATTGAGCTCATACGCGCCCGTTTGCGAACCGTTGCCACCGATTACGATCAAGCCGTCAATGCCGCGCTTGCCGAGATTGTCGAGCGCTTGTCTGCGCCCTTCCTCGGTTTTGAACTGCGGACAGCGGGCGCTGCCGAGCATCGTCCCGCCTTGCTGAATAATTCCGCCCACGTCACGCGCGCCGAGTTCCTGCATGTCATCGTCGATCAGCCCACGATATCCATCGTGCACGCCAAAGATCGTGCAGCCGTAGTCGAGCCCTGTCCGCACCACCGCTCGAATAGCCGCATTCATACCGGGCGCGTCACCGCCACTGGTCAGCACCGCGATTCGTTTCATCAGGTTGTTCTCTCCCGCCTCACCGTATGAGGCCCGATTGTAGCGTTGGAATTGTGCAAAACAACTCTACTTTAGCAGAGGCTCACCGCTCGGCTAGTGATAACGGGCATAGGTGCAGGGTTGCGTTCATCAGACGTTAAGCGCTGGGCGGTGAAAATGGGTGCATATATAGACATGGATGAGCGAAGGAAGTGTGATGATGACGCAGACTGATGTGCGGGCGAAGGCGCTGGATATGTACCGATTGTTGACAGAGCGCTACGGCGAGCGTCCGCTCAAGCCCCGCCGTCAGCCGATGCATGAGCTGATCTCGACGATTCTCTCGCAGCGCACGACCAATGCCAACGAAGCACTTGCCTACCAGCGAATGTGGGATCGGTTCGGCTCATGGGAGGCAATTCGTGACGCTGATGTAAACGAACTCACCGAGGCGATTGCCCCGTCGAACTACCCCGAGACCAAAGCACCGCACATCAAAGAGACGCTGCGGCGCATCATCGAGGAACGGGGGGAAGCGAACATCGACTTCCTAGCGGATTTGCCGCTGGATCAAGCCATGACATGGCTGATGAGCCTGCCCGGTGTCGGCGTCAAGACGGCCTCGCTCGTCATGCTGTTCTGCTTCAGCAAGCCGATCATGCCCGTGGATACGCATGTGCACCGCGTGAGCCAGCGCGTCGGCTTGATTGGCGCGAAGGTAGGTACGGAAGCAGCGCATCGCGTGCTGCTCGACTTGCTGCCGAACGACCCGTATTTTCTGTACAACTTCCATGTCGCCAACCTCAAGCATGGGCAGCAGTTGTGCATCTGGGCGAACCCCAACTGCGCGCCGTGCCCCCTCAAGCACCTGTGCGATTGGTATCAAGCGAATCGGGCAGGGAAATCGTAGGGGTATGACGCGCTACATGCGAATCGTCCGCAGCCATTGTTGTAGCAGCGGACGCAATGAGAACGAATGGTATTACCCATCTGAAGAAATTGTTCGTTCCGCCCATGTGCCGGATTACGAAGCTCTCTACGCCGAAGCCCAAGCCGATCCCGAAGCGTTCTGGGCGAAGCAGGCGCAAGCATTGGATTGGTTCCAGCCGTGGTCGCAGGTGCTCGATCAGAGCAACCCGCCGTTCTACAAGTGGTTTGTCGGCGGCAAGACCAACATCGCCTACAACGCGCTGGATCGCCATGCGAAGAGCTGGCGGCGCAACAAAGAGGCGTTGATCTGGGAAGGCGAACCCGGCGACCGCCGCACGTTTTCCTACTGGCGGCTGTGGAAGGAAGTCAACAAGTTCGCCAACGTGCTCAAGAGCCTTGGCGTCAAGAAGGGCGACCGCGTCACCATCTACATGGGGCGCATCCCCGAACTGCTGATGGCGATGCTGGCCTGTGCGAAGGTTGGCGCGGTGCACAGCGTCGTCTACGGCGGCTTCTCCGAGCAGGCGCTGGCCGACCGCATCGAAGACGCGCAGAGCCGCGTGGTGCTCACCTGCGACGGCGCGTGGCTGCGCGGCAGCATCGTCAAGCTGAAGGACATGGTCGACGAAGCGGTCAAGCGTTCGCCGATTGTCGAGTCGGTGGTCGTCGTCAAGCGCACCGAGCAGCCGATCAAGATGGAGCAGGGGCGCGACTACTGGTTCCATGACCTGATGAACCTGCCGATTGCCAGCGAAGTGTGCGAAACCGAAGTCATGGACGCGGAAGACCCGCTGTTCATCCTCTACACCAGCGGCACGACGGGCAAGCCCAAAGGCATTCTGCACACGCACGGCGGATATCAGGTGTACACCTCGACCACGCTCAAATGGGTGTTTGATATCAAGGATGAGGATCGCTGGTGGTGCGCCGCCGACCCCGGCTGGATCACCGGGCACAGCTATATCGTCTATTCGCCGCTGATTCTCGGCGCGACCTCCTTCATGTACGAAGGCGCGCCCAACTTCCCGTACCCCAACCGCTGGTGGAAGATGATCGAGCACTACGGTATCACGATCCTCTACACCGCGCCGACCGCTATTCGTGGCCTGATGCGCTTTGGCGATGCGTGGCCCAATCGTCATGACCTCAGCAGTCTGCGCCTGCTCGGCTCGGTCGGCGAACCGATCAACCCGGAAGCGTGGCGCTGGTTCCACAAGGTGATCGGCAAGGAACGCTGTCCGATCATGGATACGTGGTGGCAGACGGAGACGGGCGGCTTCATGATCACGCCCATGCCGTCGGTCGGCCTCAAGCCCGGCAGCGCGACGCGACCGTTCCCGGGCGTCGAAGTCGATGTGGTGGATGAGCAGGGCAACCCCGTCCCGGCGGGCACGGATGGCAACCTCGTCATCAAGAAGCCGTGGCCGTCGATGCTGCGCACCATCTACGGCGACCCGGAGCGCTTCAAGCGCCAGTATTGGAGCGCGTACGAGAAGCAGGGCTGGTATGTGACGGGCGACTCGGCGCGTAAGGATGAGGACGGCTATATCTGGATCATCGGGCGTAACGACGATGTGATCAAGGTGAGCGGCTACCGCCTCGGCACGGCGGAGATCGAGTCTGGCTTGGTCAGTCACCCGGCGGTGGCGGAAGCGGCGGCCATCGGCGTGCCGGACGAAGTGCGCGGCAACGTGATTTACGCCTACTGCATTCTGCGGGCGAACTTCCAGGGCAACGAAACGCTGCGCGAAGCTTTGAAAGACCACATTCGCCACGAAGTCGGGCCGATTGCCGTGCCGACGAAGATCGAATTTGTGGACAGCCTGCCCAAGACACGCTCCGGCAAAATCATGCGCCGCGTCTTGAAGGCGCAGGCGACGGGTCAACCCCTCGGTGACACGAGCACGTTGGAAGAATAACTGTCAGCAGCTTGGTGGAGCGAATTCAGGTGTTCGCTCCACCGTTCTCCTCAAGGTCTTGCGCGGCAATTTTGTCCGCCAAGTCATTCCAGAATCGTTCGGTAAATCGCTTGCGTGTCGGACTTGCGCGAAAGGCCATCAGGCATTCATAGCGCTCATCTTCCGACATCGGAGCCGACTCATCGAATGCCGCATGATGAGCGGTGATCACCGCGGCGTCATACTGCCTCATTTCAACTTCAAGGAAGGCTCCCGCGAACGCGTGGATAGCCGCACCAATATTGTGGTAATTCGTGTCAACGGCCCGTTGAACATACAAGGCTGCATCGAGACTCCGAATACCATCCAGATAGGCTTTTGATGCCTCATCTCCCTCGTAGTCTGCCCAGATTGCGAAGCTATGTTGAGAGTAGTCAATTCGTTCTAGCTTCTGAGCAGCATTGATCCAGTCTCTTACCCACGTGAGCTGCGGATTCAATTCTTCAAAGGTGGGTAAGAAGGCTGTCGCCAGCTCGAGTGCCAGCGCCATAGCACGCTTGATGGGCAGGGCGCGCACGACTTGATGTGTCACGTACACACAATCATTCCAAGCGTCCAATCGGCGGTATGAGCGGCTGTACGAAGTTGCTTTAGGAGTTGTTCTAGGTCATTGTTGGGCATGAGGGGAAAGTTGCTGCTTGTTGGACAAGCAGGACGAACTGTGGTTTGTCTGTCTATTGTACAACTGAATTTGAGAGGACGAGGCACTGCCTCGTCCTTTTCATTGTGCGGGTACCAAGCGTTCTACGAATCTCCGTCCCCCGTCGGTCGCCAACCGATGATTCCGGTGTCCGTGCGGTAGTCACGAGGGAGTTCAGCGGAAAAGAGTTGTTCCCAATTTGCGGTAAAGTCTCCTATGTACAAGATGAGCCTTGCCGGATTATCGATTGACTCTCCGGTTGAAACTATCCAACCGTCGAGTTTACTCACTCTGTCGGGAAACCGACTCAATACTGCCAATACTCTGGGATCATATGGAGCAGGCTCCAATGCTGCATCGATCTCTGTTTCCGGGATTCCGAGTGCATCCTCTAGGCTGAGGTAGCGCGAATGCACGACATCGAAGCCGATATGCCCATCGTCCGTCCACCGAAGATTCCACTCCTCCTCGGCAGGTGTATAGGTGATTCTATGAAGCGTCCCATCTATCGCATGAACAAGATACACATCCCCTTTATGGTTCGTGCGGATGTATTCTTCTCGCAGACCGAGCAAAAACCATTCTTCGTCAGGCGACCAGATCGGATTATAGGAAGCGTAGTAACCGTCAAAACCTGCGATGATCGTGTAAGTGAAGTTATTGGTTAGGTCACGAACATAGAGCGTAGAACTTCCGCCACCCATCATATCCTTGATTTGCTCCCACAGCAGGTACTTATCAGTTGGTGACCAGCGAAGGCGGACTACATAGGCTTCAAACCCCGTGATGCCGTTGGTCGTTTCTGTAACCATCACTGCCGTATCGTCTGCTAGCTTGTAGAGCCAGAGCTGCTCGTTTTCACCCATATCAACAGAAAAGGCAATCGTAGAGGAATCGTGCGCGAACTGCGCCTCCCTAACATGGCACGCGATTGGCGCTTCATACATCCAGCGCAACCTTTCGACATCGTAAACATTTAGGCAGTAGGAAAAGAGTCGACCGTCTGAAGCGGTTAGGGTCAGCAGTGAGCGTCCATCCGGCGACCAGCGAATTTGATCATTGCCGCCTACGCTGATCGTTGGTAAGGGCACGGCTTCGCTCGTGTCACCCGTGATACTCACCAATACCAACTGATCGCCGTCACGATACAAGAACTGCGGCGGATGTGCATCTTGTGCGGTGAGCGTGAATGGGGTGATCAGCAGAAAGAGCAGCAGGGGAATCAAGCGGCGGAACATGGCGCACCTCGACGGTTATTAGCTTTGCTTATTCTAGCTTACACCAAGGCCGTTTTTGTTGCCTGACGTTTCCCCTATTTATCCAATTCTCACTGTTATGTGATTCAACAGTAAGGTGGGCTAAGTATTATGGTGGTGTACCGCAACCAAAGCAGGCACGACCATGACCACGTTTGAACATCGTTCCATCATTCCCGCGACTGTCGAACAGGTGTGGGCGTTCCACGACCAACCGAACGCCTTTCAACTGCTGACCCCGCCGCCGATCTTCGTGCAGGTGCACCGCGACGGGCGCACCTCGCTCAAAGCGGGCGAGGTCGAATTTACGCTGTGGTTTACGTTTCTGCCCGCGCGCTGGCATGTCCGCCACGAGGCGGGTTCGACGCCATTTTCGTTCATCGACCGCGCGCTCTCGGCTCCGGTCGAGTCGTGGGTGCACGAGCACACCATGCGCGCCGTCCCCGGCGGCACGGAACTGATCGATCACATCGAGATCACGCACAAGTCGGGCGGCTTCTGGGCGCTGTTCTCGCGTCTGTTCTTCGACGGGCTGCCGCTGCGCTTCCTGTTCGTCTACCGGCATCTGCGGACGCGGCTTGGTGCTCCCCGCATGTCTCCCCCTCTCCGTTCGGAGACGGGGCAGGGGGGCGAGGTTCGATGACGCAGATCGTCGTGATCGGCGCGGGGATCGGCGGGCTGTCGGCGGCGGCGCTGCTGGCGCAAGCGGGCTGCGCCGTGACCGTGCTCGAAGCGCAGACGTATCCCGGCGGCAGCGCAGGCACGTTCTATCACAAGGGGTACCGCTTCGAGGCGGGCGCGACGGTCGCGGGCGGCTTCCAGCCGAACGGCCCGCATGCCGTCATTGGAGAGAAGCTCGGCATCGAGTGGCCGGTGCGCCTGCATGATCCCGCGTGGGTGGTGCATCTGCCCGACCGCACGGTCGCGCTCACGCGGGACAACGCCGATGTGCTCGCCCAGTTCCCGCACAGCGCGTCGTTCTGGGACGAACAATCGGCGCTGGCCGATCTCGGTTGGTCGCTTTCGGCGCAGGGACTGCCGTGGCCGCCGACGAGCGCCGCGGAACTCGCGCAGCTGGTCAAGGTCGGTGCGCGTAACTTCCCGCGTGATCTGCGCATGCTCCCCTTCGCGTTGATGACCGCCTATGATTGGGTGCGTCTGCGAGGATTGGCGAAAGACCCGGCGTTCGTACGCTTCATCGATGGCCAACTGCTGATCTCCTCGCAGACGACCTCACGTTACGCCAATGCCATGTACAGCGCCACCGCGCTCGACTTGGCGCGACAGGGCGTGTATCACGTCGAGCGCGGCATCGGCGGCATCGCCGAAACGCTGGTCGAGAAGATCCGCGAGTTGGGCGGGCAGGTGCTCTATCGCCAACGCGTCGAACGCATCAACGTGCAGGACGGGCGTGCCGTCAGCGTGACGACCAAGAAGGGCGAGACCTTCGCCTGCGACTTCCTGCTGGCGAACCTCACGCCGTGGTCGCTCGATCACCTGCTGGGCGACGACAGT
Organism: Candidatus Flexifilum breve; assembly: GCF_016713355.1. Lineage (NCBI taxonomy): Bacteria > Bacillati > Chloroflexota > Anaerolineae > Aggregatilineales > Candidatus Flexifilaceae > Candidatus Flexifilum > Candidatus Flexifilum breve. The sequence goes on along the minus strand of NZ_JADJPI010000004.1, from coordinate 271,406 downwards.
CCCGCCGCGCTGCGCCGCGAAACGGAGACGCGACCGAGTACCTGGGGCGCGTTCGTGCTGCACATGGGACTCGATGCGTCCAAGCTCCCCACTAATCTGCCCGATCACCATCAGGTGATCGCGGATATGGCCGGGCCGATGGGGGAGACGCGCACCGCCTTCCTGTCGCTCTCGCCAGAGTGGGATGCTTCCCGTGCCCCGGCGGGCATGCGCGCCGCGACCGTCACCACGCACACTAATCCGCAAACATGGTGGGATCTGCTGCGCCTCGACGAATCGGCATACGGTGACAAAAAAGCCGACTACGCCGAGAAGATTCTCGCCAATCTGGACCGGGCGATCCCCGGTTTCAAGAGCGCGGTCAAGCTGCTGCTCCCCGGCACGCCCGTCACCTACGAGTTCTACACGGGGCGGCACCTGGGCATGGTCGGCGGTTTCCCGCAGACCTCGCTGTTCAAGGCGCGGTCGCCGCTCACCGGAATCCCGAATGTGCGCCTCGTCGGCGACTCGATCTTCCCCGGTCAATCGACGGCGGGCGTGACGCTGGGCGCGCTGCGCGTCGCCGCCGATGTGCTGCGCCGTGTTCCCCATTCCAAACGCCAGCCTTCTGTAGGGACGAGGCATGCCTCGTCCTCAACTGAAACGACACCCCGCATGCGCAGTAGCGCAGGGGGTGGGGTCGAATGACGCCCGTGATTCACTGGTTTCGGCGTGACCTGCGCCTGAGCGACAACACCGCGCTGAATGCGGCGCTGGCGACGGGCGCGCCCGTAATTCCGCTGTTCATCTTTGACCCGGCGCTGCTCAAAGGCGAACGCTTCAGCGCGGCACGCCTGAAGTTCATGCTCAAAGGTTTGGAAGCGCTGGACGCGGATCTCAAGCGGCGGGGCAGCGGCTTAGTCATCCGCTATGGTGCAGTCCGCCGATTGCGTCACTGTGCCAGCTCGGGGTGTGCGGGGCAGTCATCGACGTGCCGGACGCGGGCGAAGCGGTGGCGCTGCATCGGCTGGAACGCTTCACCGCCGACGCGATCTATCGCTACGGCGACACGCGCAACCGCCTGACAGCGTATCCTTTCGACGATCTGGTCAGCACCTCGGCGCTCTCACCGTATCTGCGCTTCGGTATGTTGTCGCCGCGCCAGGCTTATCATGCTGCCGCCCGTCTTCTGGAAGATGCCGACGCCCTTAGCGCCAGCGAACGCCAGTCGATCCAGACCTGGATCAGCGAGTTGGCGTGGCGCGATTTCTACAATCACATCCTCTATCACTTCCCACACGTGCTGGAGCGCAGCTTCAAACCGGAGTATGATCGAGTGGAGTACCGTGATGCGCCCGAAGAGTTTGAGCGGTGGGCGGCGGGCATGACGGGCTATCCGGTGATCGACGCGGCCATGCGCCAGATGAATACGCTCGGCTGGATGCACAACCGCGCCCGCATGATCGTCGCCAGCTTCTTGACCAAAGACCTCCTCATCTACTGGCGGCGCGGCGACCTGCACTTCATGCAGCACCTGATCGATGGCGATCTCGCGGCGAATAACGGCGGGTGGCAGTGGTCGGCGGGGACGGGGACGGATGCACAGCCGTATTTCCGCATCTTCAACCCCATTAGCCAATCAGAGCAGTATGATCCGGAGGGCGAGTACATCCGCGCCTTTGTGCCCGAGCTGCGCGACGTGCTGACGCCCTACATTCACGCGCCGTGGACGCTGCCCACGCCGCCCAAAGACTACCCGTCGCCCATGGTTGAACACAGCGCGGCGCGCCAACGAACCCTCGCTGCCTTCAAAAAGGTCAAGACTGTATGAAAAAGTGGTTACTGCGCATAGTGATTGTGCTGCTGATACTGGTGTTCATCGTCCCATTTCTGATTCCCATGCCGACCATTGGCGCTGATCCAGCGACCTTCGCCGACCCCGATGGACGTTTCATCACGGTGAATGGGCTGGAGACCTATGTCCGTGAAAGCGGATCATCCGATGGCGTACCCGTCCTGCTGCTGCATGGGTGGGGGGCGTCGACGTTCTCATGGCGCGACACCATCCCCGCGCTGGCTGAAGCTGGCTACCGTGTCATTGCCTTCGACCGCCCGCCGTATGGCTTATCGACCAAGACGGGTGACAACCTGCCGCTGCTCGTGACCGATCAGGCTGAATTCACCGTGGCGCTGATGGACGAACTCGGCATTGAACAGGCCGTACTGATCGGTCACAGCATGGGCGGCGGGGTGATCGCCAATCTCGCCGTTCAGCATCCTGAACGCGTTTTGGGACTCGGGTTTGTGGCGGCCGCCGTGCAAATTCAAGGTGAAGAGGTCGAAGGGGGCGGTTTCCCGCCCATCGTGCGTGCCGCGCTGGACTTCGCGCCGATTGCGCGCTGGGCACGAATTGGCGTGCGGACGTTTGTCCGCCCGGATGCTTTCGGCGATTTGCAGCGCGATGCCTACTATGACCCAACCAGTGTCACACCGGAGATGCTCGCTGGCTATGCGACGCCGCTCAAGGTCGAGGACTGGGATGCCGCGCTGCTCCGCATTCTGGCCGGACCGGGGCTGGGGGGCAAGGCGCTGACCGCCGCGGAGATCAGCGCGATCAGCGTGCCAGTCGCCATTCTTTGGGGCGAAAACGATACGTGGGTTCCTATCGCAGGCGGCGAACGTCTGCGTGAACTGCTGCCTGAAGCCGCATGGTACACCTACCCGGAGACGGGACATTTACCGATGGAAGAACACCCGGCAGATTTTAACCGGGATCTTTTGAGTTTTGTAGCACAAGAGGTAAGTCAAAATGAATCGTGATGTAATTCGTCAAATCGTCAATGTGATCGCCGTCATCGCTACGATCGTTTTCAACAGTCTCGCGGAAGCCATTCCGATTAACAATCTCACCAGCGCGCAAATCGCCAATCGCTTCGCTGAACGGACCTATTTTCTTCCGGCCAACTATGTCTTCGCTATCTGGGGCGTGATCTACCTCGGCATGATCGCGTTTGCCATCTTCCAGGCGCTGCCATCGCAGCGTGAGAACCCGCGCATGCGCCGCATCGGCTACTGGTTTGTCCTCTCCGGTATCGCCAACTGCACCTGGTTAGTTCTGTTCCACTACGAGCAGTTCGCCATCAGCACCCTCGTGATCATCGTGCTGCTCTTCGCTCTCCTGCGCGTTTACCTCATTCTGCGTGACGGCCAAACCATTTCCCGTACGGAATTCTGGATGGTGCGTGTGCCCATGAGCATTTACTTTGCGTGGGTCGCAGTCGCCACGGTCGCCAACTTCACCTATGTCGGCGTCGTCGCCAACTGGGATGGCTTCGGCATCGCCTATGAAACGTGGGGCGCGATCATGCTGGTTGTCGCCGGACTGATTACCGGGACGATTGCGTTTGTCAATCGTGATCTCGCCTATATGGGCGTAGTCGTGTGGGCGTTTGTCGGCATTCTTGTGCGCCATGGGGCTGTCTCAGTGGTGGCGCTGCCCGCGGGCCTGATGGCGGCGGTGGTTGGTGTGGCGGTGCTGATCGCCTACTTCACGCGGCGGGGCAGTGATCGCCCGTTGACTGCGGGGCGCGCCTAACCTCATGCCGCAGGCTTTGATCTGGGGCGCTTCTGGGGGGATCGGGAGCGCCCTTGTTCGCACCTTGAAAGGCGCGGGGTGGCAGGTGTACGCGGCCGCCCGCGACGAGAGTCGTATCCCGGCAGAGGCCGATCTGGTGCTGACCTTCGGCGCGGCGAGCGAGTATAGTATGCAGACGGCGGTGACGCGCGTCGCTTACGAGACGAGCGAGCTAGATCTGGTCGTGTACGCGGCGGGCGGTTTGCAGGCGGAAACCGTGAGCGATTTCGCCGCCGCCGACTGGCAAGCGGTCATCGATGCCAACCTGACCGGGGCGTATCTGTGCGCCAAGCACAGCCTGCCGCTGCTCAAGCCCGAGGGGCAGATGGTGTTCATCGGTGCGTATACTGAGAAGATCACGCTTCCGCGCTTCGCCGCCTATGCGGGCGCGAAGGCCGCGCTGGAAACCTTCGTCGCTGTCCTGGCGAAAGAGAATCGGCGGCAAAAGTTCACGCTCGTCAAAGTGGGCGCGGTCGATACGCCGTTCTGGCAGAACGTCCCGTTTGCGCTGCCTAAAACCGCGCTCTCCGCCGCTACAGTCGCGGCGCGGCTGCTGGAACATTTCACGAGTGGTACAGGTGGTGTCCTAGAACTTTAGTATCCGCACATCACCCCCCCGCCCCCCCCCCCCCCCCCCCCCCCCCCCGGCGGGGGCGGGGGCCGGCACCCCCCCCCTCCCGGCCCCCGCGCCCGGGGGGGGGGGGGGGGGGGGGGGGGGGACCTCCCACTCCTTCCCCTCCCCACCCCCCCCCCCCCTCCCCCCCCCCCCCCCCGGGGGCGGGGGGGGGGGGGGGTGGGGCGGGGAGCCCCGCCCCCCGGTGCTGCTGCGACCCCTACAAAGCGGGGGGATGCGCCGAATGGACTTAGTGTCACATTGACTACAAGTCCGAATGGTCCTATGATAGTGTCAAGTGAGAGCGCCGAGTGCGCTCTCAAAATATCGGTTCAGATAGTGTAGAAATGACACTAAGTTGAGCTCATTCCACATGGCAAACTGCCGCCCAGCATCTGGTCGAGCTGGCGCTGGCCGAAGATTTAGGGGACCGGGGCGATGTGACGAGCGCACTCTCGATTCCGGCGGACACGATCATCACGGGTCGCATCCGCGCGAAAGAAGCGGGCGTAATCGCTGGGTTAGAGATCGTGCGTATGGTCTACGCGCAGATCGATCCAGCGGTGACAGTCGACTTGCTACTCACTGATGGCACGTCCGTCGAGGTCGGCACTGTGATCTGTGAAGTGCGTGGGGCAGGGCGGTCGGTGTTGTCGGGCGAACGAGTCGCGCTCAACTTCTTGCAGCACCTCTGCGGCGTTGCCTCGCTCACGGCGAAGTTCGTCGCGGCGGTCAAGGGGACGAAGGCGGTCATCCTCGACACCCGCAAGACAACCCCCGGCTGGCGTCTGCTGGAAAAATACGCCGTGCGGATGGGTGGCGGGCAGAATCACCGCATCGGCCTGTACGACATGGTGCTCATCAAAGACAATCACATCGACGCGGCGGGCGGCATCACGGCGGCGGTGACCGCGGCGCAAGCGGCGGCCTTGCCGATTGAAGTCGAAGTCAAAAATCTCGATGAATTGTGCGAGGCGCTTACGTTGAAGGTGGATCGCATTTTGCTGGACAACATGAACCTTCAGCAAATGCGGCAGGCGGTGACGATTACGGCGGGACATGTTCCGCTGGAAGCATCGGGCAACATGGCGCTGGATCGCGTCGCCGCTGTGGCGGCGACCGGTGTCGATTACATCAGCGTCGGGGCGCTCACGCATTCCGCGCCCGCGCTGGATCTGTCCATGCGGTTAAGTAGTTAAGGCGAGTGACGATGACGGTATATGACGCTGACGCAGGATGAAACCCTGCTGGAACGTGAGCAAGACGCAATTGAGCGCATCACGCGGGCGCGCGCCATTTTAGGGGATGATGTGGTCATCCTCGGCCACCACTATCAGCGCGACGAAGTGGTGCAGTTCGCCGACTTTCAGGGCGACAGCTATCAACTATGCAAGGAAGGCTCGAAGGTCACCGCCAAATACATCGTGTTCACGGGCGTGCACTTCATGGCGGAAAGCGCCGTCGTGCTCGGTCGGCCGGATCAGGTCGTGATTCTGCCAAACCTCAATGCGGGGTGCAGCATGGCGGATATGGCCAACCTTGAACAGGTGCTGACCGCGTGGGATGAACTGGAACAGGTGCTCGGCGCTGATCCGGTCAACCGCATCATGCCGATCACCTATATGAACAGCGCGGCCAACCTCAAAGCGTTCGTCGGTGCGCGTGGCGGCACCGTGTGTACGTCGTCCAACGCGCATGGCGCGCTTGATTGGGCCTTCAACCAGCGCGAGAAGGTCTTCTTCTTCCCGGATCAGCATCTCGGACGCAACACCGGCAAGGCGATGGGCATTCCGCTCGATCAGATGGTGCTCTGGAATCCCTTCAAGCCGTTTGGCGGGCTGACCGATGCGCAAATCCTCAACGCCAGGATCATCCTGTGGGCGGGCCATTGCAGCGTGCATCAGCAGTTCCGACCCGATCACATCGATCTGTGGCGCAAGCATCACCCGGATATCAACATCATCGTGCATCCCGAATGCGCGATGGAAGTGGTCGACAAGGCCGATTATGTCGGTTCGACGGCGCGCATCGTGGATGTGATCAGCGCCGCGCCCGCCGGGTCGAAGTGGGCAGTCGGCACGGAAGTGCATCTCGTCAACCGCATCAAGAATCAGTTCCCGGACAAGTTCATTCAGCTCCTGTCGCCGTTTTCGTGCCTGTGCAGCACCATGTACCGCATCAGCCCGCTGGACTTGGCGAACGTGCTGGAAAATCTGGTCGAAGGGCGCGTGATCAATCAGATCACCGTCCCTGCCGATGTTGCGGCCAATGCCCGCTTGGCGCTGGATCGGATGCTGGCGATCCCCAAATGAGCGACTTACGCACCCATACCCTGATTATCGGCTGCGGCATCGGCGGGGCGGCGGCGGCGCTCCGCTTGAGCGACGATCCCAGCCACCATGTCACCATCATCACGCGTTCGCCCGAGGCCAAAAGCAGCAATACGGCGTGGGCGCAGGGTGGCATTGTCACGCGTGGCCTGGAGGACTCGCCGGATCTGCTGGTGAACGACATTCTCAACGCGGGCGCGGGCTTGAGTTCACCCCGTGCGGCGCGGTTGCTGGCCGAGGAAGGTCCGGCGCTCGTGCAGTCCGTGCTGATTGAACGGGCGGGCGTCCACTTTGACCGCACCGAGGACGATGAGCTGATCTATGGTCTGGAAGCCGCCCATTCGACGCGGCGCATCATCCATGTCGGCGACAAAACGGGTGGTGCGATCATCGCGGAGATGCTGGCCACGCTCAAACGCTGCCCGAATGTCACGCTGCTGACCAATCACACCGCCGTTGACCTGATCACCTTTCCCCATCACTCGCTCGATCCGCTGGATGCCTACGAGCCGATGACCTGTCACGGCGCGTATGTGCTGGATCGGGACTCCGGTGAAATTCACCGCGTGCTCGCCGCCCATACCATTCTGGCGACGGGCGGCTTAGGCCAAATCTATCGCAACACGACCAACCCGCGCGGCTCACGGGGTGACGGTATTGCGATGGCGTGGCGTGCCAATGTGCGCGTTATCAATGCGGAATATGTGCAGTTCCACCCGACCGCTTTGAGCGTGCGCGGCGCGCCTAACTTGCTCATCAGCGAGGCGGTGCGCGGCGAAGGCGCGGTGCTGCTCACGCCCAACGGCGAACCGTTCATGCATCGTTATGATCCTGTGTGGAAGGAACTCGCGCCGCGTGATGTCGTCGCGCGCGCCATTCACAGCGAACTGCTTGAACATGGCTACGAACACGTGCTGCTCGACATTGCCAGCAAACGCGACGCCGCCTTCATCCGCGACCGCTTCCCGCAGTTGGTCGAAACGGCGGCGCAGTTCGGCCTCGACCCGACGCGCGAACCGATTCCGGTTGTGCCTGCCGCGCACTATTTCTGCGGCGGCGTGTTGGTTGACGACTGGGGGCGCACCAGCTTTGACAATCTGTATGCGGTCGGAGAAGTCGCCTGTACCGGACTGCACGGCGCGAATCGGCTCGCCAGCACCAGCCTGCTCGAAGGTCTAGTCTGGGGCGATCGGGCGGCGCGGCATGTGCTGGAACGCCAGCGCGACCCCATCGCCTTGAATCGCGTTCCCGAATGGCGCTATATCGGCGTGGATGAACCCGATCCCGCGCTCCTCGAAGGCGACATGACCACCATCAAGAACGTCATGTGGCATTATGTCGGCCTCGTGCGCACCGAAGAACGCCTCGCCCGCGCCGACCGCGAACTGCGCCACCTCGCCCACGAAATCGAGAACTTCTACCGCCGCGCTCGCCTCAACGACGCGCTGATCGGTTTGCGTAACGCCATTCAAGTGGCGCGTACCATCACCTTTGCCGCGCAGCGCAACAAGGTCAGCCGGGGTACGCACTATCGCGCCGACGAACAGCGCGACATTCAAGACGTGCTCATGCGGCGGTCGTAACCCCCCCCCCCCCCCCCCCCCGGGGGGGTTCGCAAGCATCGCCCTTTTGCCCCCCCCGCGTAAGGGGCAAGGCAAAGACAGCTCCCCTTCTCCCCTGCTTGGGGGGGGGGGGGGGGGGGGGGGGGGGGGGGGGTGTTGTTAACCGTAATCAAATGGGAAGGGAATAATCCCCATGACCGACTTTATCTATCTGGATCACAGCGCCACCACGCCGACTGATCCGCGCGTAGTCGAAGCGCTGCTGCCGTTCCTCACCGAGCTATACGGCAACCCGTCGAGCCTGCACAGCGCGGGCAAAACGGCGGGCGCGGCGCTGGAAGCCGCCCGCGCGACCATCGCCCGCGTCCTCAACTGCTCGCCCACCGAGCTGATCTTCACCAGCGGCGGCACAGAGAGCGATAACCTCGCCCTGCGCGGCGTCGCAGCAGCACAGCAGGCGCGCGGACGCGGCGCGCATATCATCTCGACCGCAGTAGAGCATCACGCCGTCTACGATGTGCTCAAGGACATGGCCGAACATGGCTTTGACGTGACGTTTCTGCCCGTTGATCAATATGGCCGCGTGACCGCGCAGCAGGTCATCGACGCGCTGCGCGCTGATACCATCCTCGTCAGCGTGATGTACGCCAACAACGAAGTCGGCAGCCTGAACCCTATTGCGGAGATCGGCGCGGAGCTGCGTCAGCGGCGTGTCCCGTTTCATGTCGATGCGGTGCAAGCGCCCGGTCTGCTCTCGCTCGATGTGCAGGCGCTCAACGTCGATCTGTTGAGCCTGTCGGCACATAAGTTTTACGGCGTGAAGGGCATTGGACTGCTGTATGTGCGCCGTGCCATCCCCCTGCAGCCGCAATTGCTCGGCGGGACGCAGCAAGCGCATCGCCGCGCGGGGACCGAACCCGTCGCGCTGATTGTTGCGCTGGCGCGGGCGCTCGAACTGGCCGAAGCCGAACGCACTGACACAGTTGCGCGGCTGCTTCCCCTGCGCGACGATGTCATTCGCCGCATTCTGGAGACGATTCCCGAAGCGGCGCTGACTGGCCATCCGACCGACCGCTTGCCGGGACATACCAGCTTTGCCCTGCGCGGCCTCAACGGCGACTCGCTGCTGCTTGACCTCAACGAAGTGGGCATCGGCGCGAGTGGTGGCAGCGCCTGCACGACCGGCCAGCAGGAGCCGAGTCACGTGCTGGTGGCGATGGGCGTCGATCCGGATCGCTTGATGGGGCAGGTGCGCTTTGTGCTCGGTAAGCACAGCACACCAGAACATGTCGATAAGCTGGTGTATCACCTTACGGCGCTGGCGCAGCGGCATCGTGCCATGATTCCGAATATGGGCTAGTAAATTGCGCGGAAGGGGCTATGCTCATGTCGATAGCTAAAACGTAGAAAAGGCTCTGGTACTGAAGACAATGAACAGCAGAAACCATATTCGATGATCACGATTCCTTTAACAGAACCCGAAATTCAGGATCTGGTCGAAAACTGGTATGCCGCGCTCGATACGCACGCTGACACCGATGAGATGCTCAGCTATCTGGCGGACAAGGGCATGGAAATGCGCTTCCCCGAAGCGAAAGTCCGTGGTCACGCTCAGTTCTCCAAGTGGTATGACGGCATCATCCACACCTATTTTGACGAAGTCCACACGCTGCAAGAGCTGGATATTGAGATCACCGATAACGGGATGCGGGCGGTTGTGCATGTGGTTGGGCGTTGGGAAGCCAGCCGCTGGAAAGCACCTGCGGCCAAGAGCGAACGCTTGCAGATGCTCGCCGATCAGACATGGACGATCATTCGTCAGACCGACAGCGGACAGTCCGTTATCCAGACCTACATTGTGAACTCCCTGACGCCGCTGCCGGGCAGTGTCCCGCTGTAACCTGAGCTGCGCGTCCCGGCGAACATCCACCTGAAAACTGCAAATACAGCACATTTGTTCACACATGGGCGCTATCTGAACATGTAGGGTGGCACTCAGTGAATATGTGCTGATTCGCGCACTAGTCTCAGGAGGAGAGACCCCATGATTCGCTTGAACCCGTACGTTCATTTCAAGGGCAATGCCCGTGAAGCCATGGAATTCTATCAGAGCGTTTTTGGCGGCACGCTCAACATCAGCACGTTCAGTGAATACGGTATGGCCGACAATCCGACCGAAGGTAACAAGATTATGCACTCCCAGCTCGAAGCGGCGAACGGGTTGGTCTTCATGGGTTCAGACACGCCCAGCCATATGGCCTACCAACCGGGCGCGACGATCACCATGTCGCTGAGCGGCACTGACGAAGCGCAGCTGCGCGGCTACTGGGACAAGCTCGCGGTGGGCGCGACGATTGATCAGCCGCTGCAAGCGTCGCCCTGGGGCGATCATTTCGGAATGCTCACCGACCAATACGGCATCGAGTGGATGGTCAACATCACGGCCCAGCGCACCTAAGTTATCCCGCGTCTGGAATGCTGATAACGCGCCCAAGTTCGCCTTTTAGACTGCTTGACAATTCTTACGGGCGCGTTATCCTTATACCCATGTTAACTTCTACCTGCTTCTTCCGTCGTATCCGTCGTCGCAATACCGATTCCATCTCGGGGTAATTGCGTCTGCGTGACGGCAAATGCATTGTGGATGCGAAGACCCCAACGGGGTCTTTTTTATTTCTGGAGATAGGGGATCATGGCAAGAAAAGACATCAAGAAGATCGTCCTCGCCTACAGCGGTGGGCTGGATACGTCGATCATCGTCCCGTGGCTGAAGAACAACTACGACAACTGTGAAGTCATCTGCTTCACCGCCGATCTCGGGCAGGAAGAAGAACTGACCGGGTTGGAAGAAAAGGCGATCAAGACGGGGGCGAGCAAGCTTTACATTCGTGACCTGCGCGAAGAATTCCTGACCGATTTCGTCTTCCCCACGCTCAAGGCAGGCGCAGTCTACGAACGCATGTATCTACTCGGCACGTCGTTCGCGCGTCCGCTCATCGCCAAGCACATGGTCGAAGTCGCGGAAGCCGAAGGCGCGGATGCGGTCGCGCATGGGGCGACAGGCAAGGGCAACGATCAGGTGCGCTTCGAACTGACCGTGATGGCGCTCAACCCCAAGCTGAAGATCGTCGCGCCGTGGCGTGAATGGGACATTCGCAGCCGCGAAGATGCCATCGCCTACGCGCAGGAATTCAACGTGCCGATCACCAGCACGCTCAAGTCGATTTACAGCCGTGACCGCAATCTCTTCCACTTGAGCCATGAAGGCGGTCCGCTCGAAAATCCGTGGAATGAGCCGGAAGAAGACATGTTTAAGCTGTCCGTTAGCCCGGAAAACGCGCCGGACACCCCGCAATACGTTGAGATTGGCTTCCACAAGGGCGACCCCATCAGCGTTGACGGGGTGGAACTTCCGCCGGTTGAGCTGTTTATACAACTGAACCGCATCGCCGCCGCGCACGGCATCGGGCGCGTGGATATGGTCGAGAATCGCCTCGTCGGTATGAAGAGTCACGGCGTGTACGAAACCCCCGCGGGCACGGTGCTGCATACGGCGCATCAGGCGCTGGAGAGCATCACGCTCGATAAGCACACCATGCACTATAAGGACATCCTCGCCGTTAAGTATGCCGAACTGGTCTACAACGGCCTGTGGTACACGCGCCTGCGCCATGCGCTCGATGCCTTCGTGAACATCTCGCAGGAAAACGTCACCGGGACGGTGCGCCTCAAGCTGTACAAGGGCAACGTGATCATCGTGGGACGCAAGAGCGCGCAGAGCCTGTACCGCGAAGATTACGCCTCGTTCGGTGAGGAAAACGTGTACAACCAGCGTGACGCCGAAGGCTTCATCCAGTTGTTCGGCCTGCCGATGAAGGTCGAGGCGCTGCTCAATATTGACGGCGGCGGCAAGAGCCCGTACATCCAGCCCGATTACAGCCGCTTCAAGCGCGACTAAAAGCCAAGAACGATTAACCACAGATCACAGAACACAGAGGAAGGATTTTTTCTCTGTGAACTGTGAACTGACCACTGATAACTTTGGAGGCTTTATGACATTATGGGGTGGGCGGTTCAGCGAGCCGACCGATGCCGATCTGCGCGCGCTGAACGACAGCATCGGCTTTGACCAGCGCATGTATAAAGAAGACATTCAGGGCAGCATCGCATGGGCGACCGCGTTAGGGCAGGCGGGTGTGATCTCTGGCGACGATGTCGAACACATCGTCGATGGGCTGGAGAAAGTGCGCGCGGAATTCGACACGGGGACATTCGCGTTCAAAGCGGGCGACGAAGACATTCACACTGCCGTCGAACGCCGCCTCACCGAGTTGATCGGCGTGGTCGGCGGTCGCTTGCACACGGGGCGCAGCCGCAACGATCAGGTGGCGACCGACCTCCGACTGTGGACCCATGCCGCGCTGAATGCTGCTCGTGAAGCCGTGGCTCAACTGCAAGCCGCGCTGGTCGAGCAAGCCGAAATTCACATCGAGACGCTCATGCCCGGCTATACCCATGTGCAGACCGCGCAGCCGGTCACGGCGGGACACTGGCTGATGAGCTACTTTTGGATGTTCCAACGCGACCGCGGGCGCTTGAGTCACGCTGCCGATGCCAGCTTGGAATGGCTGCCGCTCGGCGCGGGCGCGCTGGCGGGGACGGCGTTCCCGATTGAACGCAATCAACTCGTCAGTCAACTGGAGTTTGATGCGGCCAGTCCGAACAGCCTTGATGCCGTGAGCGACCGCGATTACGTCGCGGACAGTCTGTATGCCTTGTCGATGCTGACCATTCACCTGAGCCGCCTCAGTGAAGATCTGATCTGGTTCAGCAACCCGGCCTTCGGCTATGTCGCGTTGAATGACCGCTACAGCACCGGGTCAAGCCTCATGCCGCAGAAGCGCAACCCTGATCCGATGGAGTTGGCACGCGGCAAAGCCGGGCGTTTGATCGGGAACCTGACGGGCTTTTTGACGACGCTCAAAGGCTTGCCGACAGGCTACAATAAAGACCTGCAGGAAGACAAAGAGCCGCTGTTCGATTCGTTTGATACGCTGATGCGGATTCTTCCGGTCGTCACTGCGGTGATCAAGACGCTCAAGCTCAACCCGGACAAAATGCGGGCGGCACTCGATCCGGATATGCTGGCGACCGATCTCGCCGATTATCTCGTGTTGAAGGGCATGCCGTTCCGCGAAGCGCACCATGTGTCGGGCCGGGCGGTACGGTTAGCGGCGGAGCAGGGGATTAAGCTGCATGAACTCACGGTTGAGTCGCTGCGCGGCCTGTCAGCGCTGTTTGAGGACGATGTCAACAACGTGTTCAATTTTGCGGCCTCGGTCGCGCGCCGCAGCGTGATCGGTGGCACGGCACCGGCATCTGTGCGCCAGCAGATCGCACACGCGAAACGCTTGTTGTAGGCCGCGTTTTAGTGCGCCGCTGCTGCTCTAATCCGAACAGGTCCGCGTTTTCTTCCCAGATTCTCTCGTTTAGGCAACCTGCATAATCGTAAACGGTTACACTATACGAACTTTATGCAGGTTCGCATCTGATTGTTGACAGCTTTGGCGTTAATGGTTACGCTATCTTACAGTTCTTTAGCAGGAATGACGAAATGTCCTTCAAAAGCCGCGTACTGATTAGCCTCATTAGCCTTATTAGCGTACTCGTCCTTACGGGCGGGGTAATTGGGCTTGGGTGAGTTCAGCGGCACGTAGTTAGCGAAACGTCAGCGAAAAAAGCCCCCAAGCCCTGGGGGCTTTTCTTTTTCCAGGAGTTTGCACGTGGAACCAAAAGCCAACGGTCAGCAGCAACCTGTCAGCCCGCGTCGCGCGGCGCAGCCGACCGCCATGCCATGTACCAGTCCGTGGACTGAACCGTATCAGTTCAGTTTCGCGGATGATCGCCGTTCGTCTCATAGCGACGATCAGGATCTTCAGCCGACGCATGACGCGCTTTCTCACATCTACAACCGTGGATATGCCTAGAAAGCGCGTTTTGTTTTTGTAAACCAAAGTTAAACGGTAAAAGTCAAAAGTTGAAAGCAGCCGACTCTTTACTTTTAACTTTCAACTTTTGTCACAGGTTATCAAGGGAGAATAACATTCATGCTTATCTGGCGTAACGGGGAATTTGTCGATTGGGAGAAGGCGACGGTTCATGTCACCACCCATGCGCTGCACTACGGATCGAGCGTCTTCGAGGGCATTCGCGCCTACAGGACCAAGCAGGGGACGGCGATCTTCCGCTTGCAGCCGCACATGCAACGTTTGCTCAATTCGGCGAAGATCGCGCGCATCGAGGTACCGTTCACCGAAGCGCAGTTCAACGAAGCCGCGCTGGAAATCGTCCGGCGCAACGGTCACGAATCCTGCTACATGCGCCCGATCGTGTTTCGGGGCGCGGGGGTGCTCGGCGTCGAGGGCCGCAAGAACCCGACCGAATGCGTGATCTTCACGCTGGAATGGGGACGTTATCTCGGCAAGGAAGCCATCGAGCAGGGCGTTGACGTACAGATCAGCACGTGGCGGCGCGTCGCTCCGGATACAGGCGCCTCGCTGGCAAAGATCGGCGGGCAGTACGTCAACAGCCAGTTCATCAGCATGGAAGCGCACGATGGCGGTTTCACCGAAGGCATCGCGCTGGACTTTAACGGCACGGTCAGTGAAGGCGCGGGCGAGAACATCTTCGTCGTGTACGAAGGCACGGTTTACACCCCCGGCATCGGCTCGTCGATCCTCAATGGCATCACCCGCGACAGCGTGATCAAGCTGATGGGCGACCTCGGCATGAATGTGCGATTTGAAGCGATCCCGCGCGACCTGCTGTACATCGCCGATGAAATCTTCTTCACGGGTACGGCGGCGGAGATCACCCCGGTGCGCTCCGTGGATCGCATCAAGGTGGGCAAAGGTTCACGCGGTCCCATCACGCAGGCGCTGCAAGAAGAATTCTTCGCCATCACGTCGGGCGAAAAAGCGGATCGTCACGGGTGGCTGACCCCCGTTTATCAGACTGAGAAACAGGAATCGTCGGGCTGAGCCAGACGACTACGCGACCGATAACCTGGTTGTGCAAAGGATGCAAAAATGAAACTGACTGGCGCTGAGATCATCATGGAATGTCTGCTCCGCGAAGGGGTGGAAGTGATGTTCGGGTATCCCGGCGGGGCGATTCTGCCCACCTATGACGCGATGACGAAGTACCCGCAGATTCACCATGTGCTGGTGCGCCACGAACAGGGCGCCGCGCACATGGCGGATGGCTACGCCCGCGCGACTGGCAAAGTCGGCGTCGCGATTGCGACGAGCGGCCCCGGCGCGACTAATTTGGTCACGGGACTGGCCACGGCGATGATGGACTCCTCCCCGATTGTGGCTATCACCGGGCAAGTCTCACGCGGGGTGATCGGTTCCGACGCCTTCCAGGAATGCGACGTGACGGGCGTGACGCTGCCGGTCACCAAGCACAATTATCTGGTGATGAACACGCATGAACTGCCGTATATCATTCGCGAAGCCTTCTACATTGCGCGCTCTGGTCGCCCTGGCCCCGTGCTGATCGATGTGCCGAAAGACGTGCAGAACGAAAGCATCGAATTCGTGTATCCCGAAGATGAAATCCATCTGCCGGGGTACCGTCCGCCGCAGGGCGGGAGCGCCGACGATATTGCCGCCGCGCTCGAACTGATCGCGAAGGCACAGCGACCGATCATCCTCGCCGGACATGGCGTGGTGATGGGCGGCGCGACGCAGGAACTGCGCGAACTCGCCGAACGCACGCAGTCGCCGGTCTCGCTGACGCTGCTCGGTAAGGGTGCCATGCCGGAAGATCATCCGCTGACCGTCGGCATGATGGGCATGCACGGCAACGCCGCGTCGAACTTCGCCATTCAGGAGTCCGATCTCATCATCGCGCTCGGTATGCGCTTTGATGACCGCGTGACGGGCACGCTCAAGACATATGCGCCCAACGCCAAGAAGATTCATGTTGATATTGATCCATCGGAAATCAACAAGAATGTCCATGTCGACGTGGGGATCGCGGGCGACCTGCGCACGGTGTTGTCACAGCTTCTGCCCAGCGTTCAACCGCAGCAGCACAGCGAATGGCTGAACCGCATCCGTGATTGGCACGAAGATGCCGACGAGCGCGACATCCTTAAGCGCGACATCAAAGACGCGCTGCTCGGCGCGCAGGTGGTCAATGACCTGTGGAAGTTCACGGACGGTAACGCCGTCACCGTGACCGACGTGGGGCAGCACCAGATGCTCGAAGCCCAGTACTACCCGCATCAGCGTCCCGCCAGCATGCTCACGAGCGGCGGCCTCGGCACGATGGGCTTCGGCCTGCCCGCCGCCATCGGCGCGAAGTTCGGCAAGCCGGACGAAGACGTGTGGGCGATCGTCGGCGACGGCGGGTTCCAGATGACGCTGTGTGAGCTGGCGACGCTGCGGCAGGAGAACATCAAGGTCAACATCGCCATCATTAACAACAGCTATCTCGGCATGGTGCGCCAGTGGCAGGAGCTGTTCTACGAAGAACGCTACAATGCCACCCCCATGTTTAACCCGGATTTCTGCAAGCTCGCGGAAGCCTACGGCATCCCGTCGATGAAGGTCACGAGCCGCGATCAGATGGAAGCGTCGGTGAAGTTTGCGCGGGAAACCCCCGGCCCGGTGCTGATCGAATACGTCGTCCAGAAAGAAGAAATGATTTATCCAATGGTGCCGGCGGGCGCAGCCCTGCACGACATGGTGCGTCGTCCCAAGCCTGATGAAGAAGAACAGAAGTAGCGAAACGCGGAGCAAAGCAAATGTCTGAATCACGAGCTAAACATATTCTGGTGGCGCTGGTCGAAAACAAGCCCGGTGTCCTCAATCGTGTGGTGAGCATGTTCCGGCGGCGCAACTTCAACGTCGACAGCCTCACCGTCGGGCGCACCCACAAGCCGCACATGTCGCGCATGACCATCGTGCTGGAAAGCGGACGCATGGATCCGCGCCGCGTGGCGCTCAACCTGCTCAAGCTGATCAACGTCATCGACGTGACGGTCGTCTCGCAAGAACCCTATGTCAGCCGTGACCTCGCGCTGATCAAAGTGCGCGCGAATGATGCGTATTCGCGCAACACGCTCACGCAGATTTGCGACCGCTACCCGGCGCGCATCGTCGACATTGGCCCCGAAGTCGCGATTTTGGAAATTGCGGCGCAAGAGGATATTGTCGAAGCGCTGATCGAAGATGTGAAACCGTTGGGAATCGTGGAACTCGTCCGCACGGGCGTGGTGGCGATGGGGCGCGGCGTCCGCATTCTGGACACTGATTACGAACCTGTCGTCCCTGTCACGGCGAATGGTCACACGTCGCAGTATCAGGTGTACGGTGTGTAACTGAAACAACTTGGTTTCTGCCGAAAACCGGTATGTTTGTAGGGACGCCCAACGGGGCGTCCGCCGGGATCGGATGAAAAGACGGACGCGCCGTTGCGCGTCCCTACCATGTGTCGGCAAATTCTCAACCTACAAGGAAATCTCGAATGGCAGTGCTTTTCTACGACAAAGATGGTGATCTCTCGCTGCTGAATGGCAAAACGATTGCCGTGATCGGTTACGGGAGTCAGGGACACGCGCACGCGCTCAACGCCAAAGAAAGCGGCGCGAACGTGATCATTGGCCTGCATGAAAGCAGCAAGAGCCGCGCCAAGGCGGAAGCGGATGGCCTCAAGGTCTACTCGGTGGCGGAAGCGACCAAGCAGGCCGACATCGTCATGGTGCTCATCCCGGATACCATGCAGGCGAAGGTCTACCACGACGACATCGAAGCGAACCTCAAGCCCGGTTCCATGCTGATGTTCGCGCATGGCTTCAACATCCACTACGGCACGATCAAGCCGCCGGCCTCGGTCGACGTGGCGATGGTCGCGCCGAAGGCCCCCGGTCACCGCGTGCGCGAAGTCTACAAGGACGGCGCGGGCACGCCCGGTCTGCTGGCGGTGTATCAGGATGCGACCGGCCAGGCGAAGGCGCTCGGCTTGGCCTATGCCAAAGCGATTGGCTGCACCCGCGCGGGCGTCATTGAGACGACCTTCAAGGAAGAGACCGAAACCGACCTCTTCGGTGAACAGGTGGTGCTGTGCGGCGGCGTGACTGCGCTCATCCGCTCGGCCTTCGAAACGCTGGTCAAGGCGGGCTACCAGCCGGAAATCGCCTACTTCGAATGCATGCACGAACTTAAGCTGATCGTTGACCTGATGTACGAAGGCGGCCTCAGCTACATGTGGTACAGCGTGAGTGACACCGCCGAATACGGTGGCTATGTCGTCGGCGACATGGTCGAAGAAGCGGTCAAGGAACAATTCGCCGGGGTGCTGGCGCGCATTCAGGATGGCTCGTTCGCCCGCGAATGGATCGACGAAAATATCAACGGGCGTCCGAACTTCCGCCCGCGGCGCAACACCGAACACAGCTTGCTGATCGAACAGGTTGGCGCGGAACTGCGCGACATGATGCCGTTCCTGAAAGCCAAGCGAATTAAGCAGGAAAATTAGACTTCTAACCTCACCACCTGTAGGGGCAGACCGATGTGTCTGCCCTCAAGGGCGCACACGCAGGTGCGCCCCTACAAAGGTGACTGAGGCTTATTGCACAGGCGGAATGCGGAAAAGGCGGAAAGCGTGATGGACGACGGTGTAGTCAATCAAGATGTAGTGGTGTTCTTTGATACGACGCTGCGCGATGGCGAACAAAGCCCCGGCGCGTCGCTGACCAGCGCGGAAAAGCTGGAGATCGCCCGGCAGTTGGCGCGTTTGGGTGTGGATATCATCGAAGCGGGTTTCCCCGCCGCCTCCCCCGACGACCTTGCCGCCGTGCAGCGCGTTGCTCGTGAAGTTGGGCAAGGCCCCGACAGTCCGACGATCTGCGGGTTGGCGCGCGCGGTTGAAAAAGACATCCTCACCTGCTGGGAAGGCGTGAAGGACGCGCACAAGCCGCGCATTCACACGTTCCTCGGCACGTCCGACATTCACCTCAAATACCAGACTGGCTTTACCTATCAGCAGGGGTTGGATGCGATCCGCAAAGCGGTGACGCTCGCTGCCAGCCTGTCGCCCGATGTTGAATTCAGCCCGATGGATGCCGGACGCACCAATCCGGATTATCTGGTGGAAGTGTGCGCGCTGGCCGTCGCCTGCGGCGCGCGGACGCTCAACATCCCCGACACCGTCGGCTATGTGACGCCCGGCGAATGGCACGACGTGATCGCCCGCCTGATTGAACTAACTCCCGGCGCGGGGAAGGGCAGCGGCGTGATCTGGTCGGTGCACTGCCACAATGATCTGGGTCTGGCGACCGCGAATACGCTGGCGGGGGTGATGGCGGGTGCGCGGCAGGTCGAAGTGACGATCAACGGCATTGGCGAACGTGCGGGCAACACCAGCCTCGAAGAAGTCGCGATGGCGCTGGCCACCCGTCCGCATTACTACAATGTCGGCATGCACATCAACACCAAAGAGATCGTCAAGACCAGCCGTATGGTCAGCAACTACATGGGCATTCATGTCCAGCCCAACAAGGCGATTGTCGGCGCGAATGCCTTTGCGCATGAAGCGGGCATTCATCAGGATGGCATGCTCAAGAACGCCAGCACCTACGAGATCATGACGCCCGAGAGCGTCGGTTGGACGCAGAGTCGTCTGGTCTTGGGCAAGCACAGCGGTCGCCATGCTCTGAAAGTGCGTCTGGAAGAACTGGGCTACACGCTCGACAAAGAGGGTTTGCAGCAGGTCTTTGACCGCTTCAAGGTGCTGGCCGACGCCAAAAAGAACGTCACCGATGCTGACCTCACGGCGCTCATGACCGACGAACTCCATAAGCCACAGGAATTCTTCCATCTCGATGATATTCAGGTGATGTCCGGCACGATGGGCATGCCGACCGCGACCGCCAAGCTCTCGACGGGCGACGGCGAAGTTCATATTCATGCGGCGGTGGGCGCTGGCCCGGTCGATGCCTGCTATCGGGCGCTCGATGCCATCATCAACCTGCCCAATACGCTGATCGAATACAGCGTGCACAGCGTCACCGAAGGCATTGATGCGCTCGGTGAAGTGACCGTGCGCATTGAAACACCCGACGGAGCGCGCTCGTTTGGCGGTTACGGCGCAGACAGCGACATCATCGTCGCCAGCGTCAAGGCGTATCTGGCGGCGCTCAATCGGATGATCGCCGCGCTCGGCCTCGGCGCGGTCAAGCCGGAAGGCGAAGCGGCGACCGTCGCCATTGGGGATTAACGGAGTCGCCTCACCCCCGACCCCTCTCCCATGGGAGAGGGGGGTTTCCGCCTCCCGCCCGAGGTTTAGCAGGTTAGGAAAACGGTTTGAAAACCATCGGCTTGATCGGCGGACTCTCGTGGGAGTCGTCCGCCGAGTACTACCGGATGATCAATGAAGCGGTGAAGCAGCGCCTCGGCGGGCTGCACTCCGCGCAAACGCTCATGTTCTCGTTCGACTTCGCGGAGATCGAACGCTTGCAGCACGCGGGCGACTGGGACGCGGCGACCGAGCGCATGATCGATGCGGCGCAGCGGTTGGAACGCGGCGGCGCGGATCTGCTGATCATCTGCTCGAATACCATGCACCGGATGGCGCGGGAAGTGCAAGCGGCGGTGAGCATTCCGCTGATGCACATTGCCGATCCGACCGCCGAACGATCAAGGCGGCGGGCATCCAGCGGATCGGTTTGCTGGGTACGCGGTACACGATGGAGCAGGACTTCTATCGCGGGCGGTTGACTGACGTTCACGGGCTGGACGTGATCGTACCCGATGCGGCGGATCGCCAGATCGTGAACCGCATCATCTATGAAGAACTGGTGTTGGGGATCATCAAACCCGACTCGAAGGCGGAATACTTGCGCATAGTCAATCAGTTGGTCGCGCAGGGGGCAGCGGGCGTGATTCTTGGCTGCACCGAGATCGGACTGCTCATCAAACAGGCGGATTGTCCTGTTCCCGCTTTCGATACCACCGAAATTCATGCGTTGGCTGCCGTGGCGGCTGCGTTGGAATTGCAGATCTGATGGTGGTTGTTCTGTAGGGACGAGGCATGCTTCGTCCTCTCAAGACAACCACCGTCGAATCATTAACGTAATGGCGCACAGGCGCACCGAGACATCAAGAGGGTAGAGTAAGTGGCAAAAACGCTGTTTGAAAAGGTCTGGGAGAGCCATCTCGTCCGTCCGCAGACGGATGATCTTCCCGCCGTACTGTATATCGACCTGCACCTCGTCCACGAGGTGACCTCGCCGCAGGCGTTCACCGAACTGCGCCAGCGCGGGCTCAAAGTCCGCCGTCCGGATCGCACACTCGCGACGATGGATCACAGCACGCCGACCACGCCGCGCAACGAACTGGGGATCATCCCGGTGACCGACACGCAGGCGGCGGCGCAGCTCGACGTGATGCGCAAGAACTGCGCCGATTTCGGCATTCCGCTCTACGACCTCGGCACGCGCAATCAGGGTATCGTCCACGTCATCGGGCCGGAACAGGGCTTCACGCAGCCCGGCATGACGATTGTGTGCGGCGACAGCCACACCAGCACGCACGGCGCGTTTGGCGCGCTGGCCTTCGGCATCGGCACGAGCGAAGTCGGGCACGTGCTGGCGTCGCAAACGCTGCTGCAAAATCGCCCCAAGACGATGGCGGTGCGCGTCAACGGTCGCCTTGAAGACGGCGTGACCGCGAAAGACATCATTCTGGCGATCATTGCCAAGATCGGCGTAGGCGGCGGTACGGGCTACGTGTTCGAATACATGGGCGATGCGATCCGTGCGCTGAGCATGGAAGGCCGTATGACCATCTGCAATATGTCGATTGAGGGCGGCGCCCGCGCGGGTATGGTCGCGCCGGATGACACCACCTTCGAATACTTGAAGGGACGTCCCCATGCGCCGCAGGGCGCAGCGTGGGATCGCGCGGTCGAGGCGTGGCGCAAGCTGCCGTCTGACGAGGGCGCGACCTTCGACAACGAAGTCGTCCTCAACGCCGATGACCTCGTCCCGATGATCACTTACGGCACGAACCCCGGCATGGGCATGCCGATCACCGGACGCACGCCTGACCCCATGGCGTTTGGCGATGTCTCACAGCGTCTGGCGATGGAGAAGGCGCTCACCTATATGGGCTTGCAGCCGAATCAGCCGCTGCTCGGCAAGCCCGTTGATGTTGTGTTCCTCGGGAGCTGCACCAACAGCCGCATTGGCGATTTGCGCGAAGCAGCCAAGTTTATTCAGGGGCGCCGTGTGGCCGACAACGTCCGCATGATGGTTGTGCCCGGTTCGCAGCAGGTCAAGGCGCAGGCCGAAGCCGAAGGACTGGATCGCATCTTCCGCGAGGCGGGTGCGGAATGGCGTGAAGCGGGCTGCTCCATGTGTATTGCCATGAACGGTGATCAGCTCGCGCCGGGGCAGTACGCGGTCAGCACCAGCAACCGCAACTTTGAGGGGCGTCAGGGCAAGGGCGGACGCACCTTCCTCGCCAGCCCGCTCACCGCGGCGGCGACGGCCATTCGCGGCGTGGTCACCGACCCGCGCGAACTCGTACGCGAATTGATCACGGTCTAGGAGGACGACGACATGGAACCGATCAACACGTTCAGCGGCAAAATCGTCGCGCTTCCCATCAACGATACCGATACCGATCAGATCATCCCGGCGCGTTACCTCAAGGTGACCGACAAGGCCGGCTTAGGGGCGGCGCTGTTCTCGGATTGGCGTTACAATGCCGATGGTTCGCCTAAGGCGGATTTTGTGCTAAACCAGCCGCAGCATCAGGGCGCGTCTGTCCTGATCGGCGGGCACAACTTCGGCTGTGGCAGCTCGCGTGAACATGCACCGTGGGCGCTGGTCGGCGCGGGCTTTCAGGCGGTTGTAAGCACCTACTTTGCGGACATCTTCCGCAACAACGCGCTCAAGAACGGTCTGCTGCCCATTCAGGTGGACGAAGAAACGCACCGCCAGCTCATCAGCCTGGCGGAAGAAGACCCGAACACCGGGGTGAGTATCAATCTGGAGACGCAAACGATCACGCTGCCCGATGGGCGCGGCGTCACGTTCCCGATTGACGGCTTCTCCAAGCACTGCCTGCTCAACGGCGTCGATCAGATGGGCTATCTGCTCATGCTCGAAACCGAAATCTCCGCTTATGAAGCGGATCACCCGCAGCGCGTTAAGACGGTCTAAACCCCACGAACACGGATGTAGGGACGAGGCATGCCTCGTCCTTGTTCGCTGTGTCCGATTGGGTACTGCAAATGGAAACAAAGGCGCAATCAAGATGACGAGAGTAGCGATCTACGATACCACACTGCGCGATGGCACTCAGCGCGAGGGGATTTCGCTGTCGGTGGCGGACAAGCTGCGCGTGACGCGCTTGCTCGACGACATGGGCGTGGCGTACATCGAAGGCGGATGGCCGGGGTCGAACCCCAAGGACGCCGCGTATTTCCAGCAGGTCAAGTCAATTCCGCTCAAGAACGCGAAGATTGCCGCCTTCGGTTCGACCCGCCGCAAAAACGTGGATACCGAAACCGACCCGAACATTCGCGCGCTGGTCGAAGCGGAAACGCCCGTCGTGACCGTCGTCGGCAAAACGTCGATGCTGCACGTCACCGATGTGCTGCAAACGACGCCTGAAGAAAACCTGCGCATGATTGGTGACAGCATTCGCTACCTCAAGAGCATTGGCAAAGAGGTCATCTACGACGCCGAACATTTTTTTGATGGCGTGAAGCTCGACTACGAATATGGCTTTGACACGCTGCGCGCCGCGGTTGACTCCGGCGCGGACTGGATCTGCCTGTGCGATACCAACGGCGGTTCCCTGCCGTGGGAAGTCGCCAAGCTCGTCCATACTGCGCGCGAACTTTTCCCGCAGGTGCAAGTCGGCATCCACACCCATAACGATGGCGAACTGGCGGTCGCTAACTCACTTGCAGCGGTGGAGGCGGGCGCGACGCAGGTACAGGGCACGATCAACGGCTACGGCGAACGCTGCGGCAATGCCAATCTGTGCAGCATCATCCCCGACTTGCAGTTGAAGATGGGTTACGACTGCCTCCCCGACCGCGATCTGCGTTTCCTGACGCTCGTCTCGCGCTCGGTCGCGGAGATCGCCAATCTCGCGCCGGATAATCATCTGGCGTATGTCGGCAAGAGTGCGTTCGCGCACAAAGGCGGCATCCACGTTGCCGCTATGCGTCGCAACATCCACAGCTACCAGCACATCGACCCGGAGATGGTCGGCAACGAGATGCGCATCCTCGTGTCGGATCTATCGGGGCAGGGCAACCTGCTCAGCAAAGCCGAAGAACTTGGCCTCGACGTGGGCACGAGCGAAGCGGTCAAAGTGCTCGAAGAGATCAAACGGCTGGAAGCTCAGGGTTTCGTCTTTGAAGGCGCGGAGGCTTCCGTCGCCGTGCGCTTGCATCGCGCCAAACCAGACTACAAGCCGATCTTTGAACTGGTCGACTTCACCGTGATCGTCGAAGAACGGCGCGGGCGCGGTGGACAGGCGCAGGCCATCGTCAAGCTGGATGTGGACGGCGAAATCGTGCTCACGGCGGGCGAAGGCAACGGCCCGGTCAATGCGCTCGACCTGGCGCTGCGCAAGGCGCTTGTCATGCGCTACCCGCAGATCGCCGATTTCCAGTTGGCCGACTACAAAGTGCGTATCCTCGACGGGGAGAACGGCACCGCGGCGACGACCCGCGTAATGATCGAAACGCAGAGCGGCACGCAGCGGTGGAGTACCGTCGGCGCGGGCGCGAACATCATTCGCGCGAGTTGGTTGGCGCTGGCGGACAGCGTCGAGTATGGCGTGTGTATCGCCGCCGAGCAGGAACAGCAGGAAATTCAAGCCTGACCTGTCTTTCGTAGGGACGCGCTTCATCGCGTCCGCCACTTCCGCCCCCCCCCCCCCCTGAATTCAGGGAGGGGAGCGATGGGGGTTACGATCAGGACGATCGTTTGTCCCAAACAAAAAGGTAGGTCAGCATGGACAAAGTGAATGTGGCGGACAAGTTGAGCCAGTTTACCGAACACTGGAGCCCGAAGATCGTCGGCTCTGTGCAGGGCATGGACGTGAAGCTCGTCAAGCTGCTCGGTGAGTTTGTCTGGCATCAGCATGACGATCAGGACGAGATGTTCTTTGTGGTCAAGGGCCGCCTCCTGCTCAAGTTTCGGGATCGCGATGTGTGGCTGGACGAAGGCGAATTCCTCATCATCCCGCGCGGTGTCGAGCATTTGCCCGTCGCCGAACAGGAAGTGCACGTCATGCTGATCGAGCCGCAGGGCACACTCAACACCGGCAACGTGCAGAACGAGCGCACGGTCAGCGATTTGCAGAGGTTATAACCTCTAGAGATGTGAGAACTCTATCCGCGGCGTGCTCTCGGAACGCAGAGTAAATTGCTCTGCGTTCTCTGCGTTCTCTGCGGTTTCATTTCTTTTAGGAGAGCATGGATGAAAGCAAAGATCACAGTACTGCCCGGCGACGGGATTGGCGTGGAAGTTACCAGCGCGGCGGTTGCCGTACTGAACAAGGTCGCGTCGCGGTTTGGTCACGAATTCTCGTATGAAGAAGCGCTGATCGGCGGCATCGCCATCGACAAGACCGGCACAGCGCTCCCTGAAGAGACGCTGCGCACCGGCGAACAGTCGGACGCGATTCTGCTCGGCGCGGTCGGCGGCCCGAAGTGGGATAATCCCACGGCGGCGGTGCGCCCCGAACAGGGTCTGCTCAAGATTCGCAAGCACTTTGGTCTGTTCGCCAACTTGCGTCCGGTCAAGACCTATCCCGCGCTGGCGCAGTACAGCCCGCTTCGCATCGAACTGCTCAACGGCGTGGATATGCTTATCGTCCGCGAACTGACGGGCGGCATCTACTTTGGGCCGCGGCAGGAGCAGGGCGACGGCGACTCGGCCTACGACACCGAATTGTACACCGTGCCGGAGGTTGAACGCATCGCGCACATCGCTTTCCGGGCGGCGCAGGGGCGGCGCAAGAAGCTGACCTCGGTCGACAAGGCGAACGTCATGGCCTCCATGCGTCTGTGGCGGCGGACGGTCGTCAAGGTGGCGGAAGATTACGCTGATGTCGCGCTCGATCACGCGCTGGTCGATTCGTGCGCCATGCACCTGATCACGCGTCCGGCGAGCTTCGACGTGATGGTCGCCAGCAACATCTTCGGCGACATCCTCAGCGATGAAGCGTCGGTGCTGGCGGGGTCGCTCGGCATGCTGCCGTCGGCGTCGCTCGGTGCAGACGGTCTCGGTTTGTACGAACCGGTGCACGGCTCCGCGCCGGATATTGCGGGGCAGGGCAAGGCAAACCCGACCGGCGCGATCCTCAGCGCCGCCATGCTGCTGCGTTACAGCCTGAATCTGGAAGCGGAAGCCAAAGCAGTCGAAGCGGCGGTTGAGAGCGTGCTGGATCAGGGCGCGCGCACGGCGGATATCGCGCCGCGCGGCGGCAGCTTTGTCAGCACGACCGAATTCACGCAGGCCGTCGCGGAGAAAATCTAAGGTCAACTGCTTAACGCAAAGACGCGAAGTCGCTAAGGCGCAAAGTAGATTTTTGCTACTTTCTTTGCGTCTTTGCGTCCTAGCGTCTTTGCGTTGAGTCTTTTCTTGCCCTTACTCTTCCTGCGGTTGATCGGTGGACAGCGTATCGAACGACCCTGCGCCGCTCAGCTTATGCTGGAGCAGATTCATGGTGAGCGCCGCCAGCAGATACATCAGCCGCCGCCCGCCCACTGACATCGTGTCCCACGTGAACGCCCGCATCGACGCCATTGCCAGCGCGATGTAGTACTCATCCCACTGATCCGGCACGGCCAGACACTCGCGCACAATCTCGCGGATCGCGCTGATAGGCTGCATGGTAACGCTGGTCGGGCTGACCCCCGGCGCGTTCCCTGCGTTCAACGCCGCGATCAACCGCAGCACATCACGCGCGCCCTGCCACGAATCGCCTGCCGCCTTCATCACAATATCGTTCAGCAGACTGATTTCCAGCGACGCCCAGTCGAACAGGGTGTGTCCGTCGCGCGTCTGCGCAAAATCGATCAGGAAGGCACTGCTGTTCGGCCCGACGAGGATGTTGCCGAGATGCAGGTCACCGTGGATCTTGCTGAACGAGCCGTTTACGTAGCGATCCAATAAATCGTCGTAGGCGTAGACGGGGTTGGGCAGTGCATCCGGACGGATGCCGATCACGGGGATGGTCGCCGCGCGGTAATCAAAATCAGGGTCGAGCGAACTGGCGGCGCGCAGCAGCGCTTCTTCGCGGGTTTGCCACACGCGTCCGATCAATCGATCGACCGTCTCACCGCGGTAGAAGGTGTCGCGGGACAGGTTGACATTGCGCACCTGAATCTTGTAGGCGCGCTTAGCCGCTTCCGCGCCCTTGCCGAGTGCGAGCTGAATCCAGTTTTTCTCGCGGTTGACGCGCTGCACGATGAAGCCTTCGATGGAGATCACGTCGCCGTAGTGCAGTTCGTTGATGCGCTTGCGTTTGATCGGCTCTTTGATCGCAGTGATGGGCGCGGAACCGTCCTCTTCGCCCACGTATTCGAGGGTGAGCAGCGGCGGCAGCAGCCAATCATATTCCGTCCACACCTGAAAGCTGAATTCGCGGCGCTGCTGCCACCACGTTTTGCCGAAGTAGGGGTAGAGTTCACGCCGCAGCCAGTCACCGAGGTTGTCCACGCCGATCTTCTGAGCGACCGTCCGCAAGTCCTGTGCGTTGTTGTCCGTCCCAGCGACGAACGTGTATTTCAGCCCGGCGAGGTCAGACGTCTCCGACGTCGTCGGTTTGTCTTCCAGACGCGCGGTGAGCGGCGGCAGTGAATTCTTAACATGCTGCTCGTAGCGCTGCGCTTCATCCAGCACGATATCTGCCGTGTCGATTTTGACCACGACCGCGGCGTCCTCCATGCGATCCGTCCCGATGGGCGTCACCACGAGGATGAGCGCGGCTGTGTATCCGCCCATCAGCCGCCGCTCAACGCGAATCTGACTGTAGCCGTGGAACATGCGCCGCAGCAGCGCAATCGTCTGGTCGGAAAGGGCGAAGGTCCCGTCGAAGTCCTGCCCAAAATCGATCTTGATATAGGACTGGGCGGGAGCGTCGGTGAGGGCCCGCGTGCGCGCCTCGGATCGCAACCGCTCCAGATTAATTTCGAGCTTGCGCAGCACGCGCACGGGGATGCTGTCATTCTCTTCGAGGATCGCCAGCAGCAAATCGCGCTCGTCGATTTCCGGACGGTGCGCTTCGAGCGCGAGGTCGTTGGCGATGCTCAACACGACCTTGGTGCGCGGTGTATCGGGCACGCCCGCCCACAGGCGCTGACGGTTGCCTTTGCCTGTCAAACGGCGGATCGCATCAACCACATACTGCGGCGTTAACCCCTGTTCTTCGAGCAGCGTTCCGGTCAGGCCGCTTTGAATGTCCAGCAGGCCAATGAACAGATGCTCGACGCCGAGGTAGTAGTGATTCATGCGGAAAGATTCTTGCCGCGCATTGATCAGAATGTCTCGAAGCCCAATCGTCGCCATAAGTCTTTGTCTTTGGTCTGTAATCGCGGTTATTCGACAGGCTGAATGCGCATCCACGTGCGTCCGACGCGGAACAATTGGCCGTCGCTCAACGGGATGGTGCCTGTCACGCGCTGGTCATCCACGTTATCTTCGATAAAGGTGCCATTTTTGCTGTCGCAGTCTTCCAGCCACCACCCCTGGTCACGCCGATGCAGTTTGGCATGATACCGCGAACTATAGGTGTCGTTACGCAGGCACACATCGTTGTCTTCCTTGCGCCCGATGGTCAGCGTCCAATCGCCGCCGTCCTGCGACCCAGCGTCATCCCCAAAGGTGAGCAGCAGGCCGTCATCCACGCCGCTCATCAGCATAATGCCGACGTACTTATCTTCCATCGCCACCCTGACCACTGTTATCTGATCCTGCTCTCATAAGTATAGCGGGACTCCTCCGCTTGTGGATAGGTAATGACGGGTGGTCGAATTGCCTGCTTGCCAGCACACCAAAAGCATGCTATAGTCCTCTCCAAGTACGTTAACAAACCCCATAGCGCAACACTCTTATCCAGAGCGAGGGAGAGTACGGCTCGATGAACTCGCGGCAACCCCCACACCAGCCTTATCGGTGCGGGAAGGTGCTAAGTCCGGCAGATTATTCTGGAAGATGAGAGCGTACTTCTGGTGACCCAGGTTACGACCTCAAAGAGACTTCATGCCGAAGTCTCTTTTTATTCCCGAACCCTGCCGTGTGGAGCGAGTGCCACGGTGGGGTTTTATTGTATGGTGTGGAGACAGTCGATCATGCTCAATGGTAACAATCGGGGAAGCAAAACACGTTCAGTCCATGGCGGGACGAAGCGCGCCAAAGCCTACAACTCACTCACCGCGCCGATCGTGCAGACAGCGACGTATACCTTCAGCGATACGCAAGAGCTGATCGATTTTATGGAACGTAAGACGTGGGGCGATGGCGAAGACCGTGAGGAATACGGTCGCTATGGCAACCCGACCGTAACCGCGGTCGAACGCAAGCTGGCGGCGCTGGATGGCGGCGACGATGCCGTGCTGTATTCCTCGGGCATGAACGCGATCACCTCGCTGCTGCTGTCCATTCTCCCGGCGGGGTCGCACATCGTCATCACCGATGACTGTTATCGCCGCACCCGCCAATTCTGTTTGACCTTCCTCAAGCGTTTTGGCATTGAAACCACCGTCGTCCACATGGGTGACTACGAAGCGATGGAAACCGCCATCATCCCCAAGAAAACCCGCATCATCATCTCCGAAAGCCCGACCAACCCTTACCTCCGCATCGCCGACCTTGAACGCATCGCCCAGATTGGCAAGAAGCACCGTGTGCTCACGCTCATCGACAGCACGTTTGCGACGCCGGTCAATCAGCGTCCACTGGAATGGGGCATCGACTTTGTGCTGCACAGCGCGACCAAGTACCTCGCGGGGCACAACGATGTGCTGGCGGGCGTGATTGTGGGGCAGGGCGACCGCATGAAGGCGCTGCGTGACGCGCGCGGTGTGCTCGGCGGCGTGGTTGACCCGCATGCAGCGTATCTGGTGGATCGCGGCATCAAAACGTTGGGCGTGCGCGTACAGCAGCAGAACGAAACGGCGCTCGAAGTCGCGCGCTTCCTCGAAGCGCACCCGTCGATTGACCGCGTGTGGTATCCCGGCCTGAAGTCGCACCCCGATTACACCGTCGCGGCTTCGCAGATGGACGCGTTCGGCGGCGTCGTGACCTTCGAAGTGAAGGGGGACCTCAAGACGACCAGTGATTTCATTGACCGCATGCGCATTCCGTACATCGCGCCGAGCCTCGGCGGGGTCGAAAGCCTGATCGAGCAGCCCGCGCTGATGAGCTACTTCGAAAAGACGACCGAAGAACGCCTTGCGTTGGGCATCAAGGACAATCTGGTGCGCTTCGCCGTCGGCATCGAAGATACCAACGACCTCATCAACGATCTGGAACAGGCGCTGTCCGGCATCCGTGCCCGTCACGAATATCCGCAGATTCAGAACCTGTGGGAAGTCCGCTTCCGCCAGTAACAAGCACAAGACTCGTCGCAAAGACGCAAGGACACGAAGACGCAAAGGAATTGTTCTACTAACTCCTTTGCGTCTCTGCGTCTTCGCGCCTTTGCGTTTAATCTTGGCGTTTCTTGCTTTTATGCTGGCGTTAAGTTCGCGTCGTTGATGACTTCCGCCAGTGACTCGACCGTCGGCTTGGCCGCGAACACCCGGTTCGGGAACGCCGACTCGATGTCGTCCAGCAGCCCTTCATGATACGCAATCGTCGCGTCCGGGTCTTTCAGCACGTGACCCGTCAGGATGCCGACCACCGTCTCATGCGGCTTGATTACCCCATTTTCGACCAGCTTCTTGACGCCCGCCAGTGAACACGCCGACGCGGGTTCGCAGCCGATACCCTGCGCGTCGATCAGCGCCTTGGCATCCATGATCTGCTGGTCGGTGACCTGTTCGACCACGCCTTCCGTCCACTGGAGCGCGCGCACGGCCTTGGGGTAGTTGACCGGGTTGCCAATCTTGATCGCCGTGGCGATGGTATCCGCTTCCATCGGTTGATAGTCAGTGAAACCGTTCTGGTAGGCGCGGTACAGCGGATTCGCGCCTTCCGCCTGAATGATCGCCAGCGACGGCAGGCGGTCGATCAGGCCGATCTCATACATTTCGCGCAGACCCTTGCCAAACGCCGAACTGTTGCCGAGATTGCCGCCGGGCACGACGATCCAGTCGGGAACCTGCCAGCGCAACTGCTGGATCGTCTCGATCATGATCGACTTCTGCCCCTCAAGGCGGAACGGATTGACCGAGTTGAGCACATAAATGCCGAGCTTTTCTGAGATTTCGCGCACGAGTTCGAGGTTGCGGTCGAAGTCGGCGGCAATGCGGATGCACGTCGCGCCATACGCGACCGCTTGCGACAGTTTGCCGAGCGCGATCTGCTTGTTCTGGAACAGCACGATTCCCTGAATACCGCTCCACGCCGCGTACGCCGCCAGCGACGCCGAGGTGTTGCCCGTCGAGGCGCACGCCACCTTTTTCATACCGAGCACCTGCGCCTGCGTCAAGCCGCCCGTCATGCCGCGATCTTTGAACGATCCGGTCGGGTTTTCGCCTTCATGCTTCAGGTACAGCTTCTCCACGCCGACCCATTTGGATAGGCGCGGTGACGGGTAGAGGTTCGTGTTGCCTTCCGGGCGGCTGACGATCAGGGCAGGGTCAACGTCCGGGTAAATCATTTCTTTGTAGCGCCACACGCCGCTGTTATACGGAAAGTCGAGCGTCCCGAGGCGGGAATCGAACAACTCGCGAGTGACAGTTTTACGCAGCCAATCCATGTCGTGCTTGAGATCGAGCAAGCCGCCGCAAGTCGAACAGGTGTAGATGACTTGGTCGACGGGGTATTGATGATGACAGTTCATGCACTCAAGCACGCTCAACATACGGCACCTCATTTCAATGGATACGCCCCGATTGTAATGACTTGGGCGCTGACATACAATCCATGTTATACTTCCCGTGTTTTGTTCGTTTTGCCCAAGTTAAGGACAGTTCGTGAATAAAGCGGTTGCCTTTGCCCCCGCCACGGTGGCGAACATCGGTGTTGGCTTCGATATTTTAGGACTCGCGCTGGACAACCCTGGCGATACCATCAGCGCCGAGTTTTCCGACACGCCCGGCGTCACCGTCGCCGGGATCGAAGGGGATGGCGGCAAGCTTCCGCGTGATCCGAACAAGAATACCGCCTGTGTCGCCGGGCTGAGCGTCTTGCGCGCTGCCGGTTCGACGCAAGGTGTGGCGCTTACCATTCAGAAGGGCTTGCCCGCGGCCAGCGGTCTCGGCAGCAGCGCGGCGAGCGCGGTGGGCGCGGCGGTCGCAGTCAACGCGCTTCTTGGTGAACCGCTCACCCGCGACCAACTCCTCGCACCGTCGCTGGACGGTGAGGCGATTGCCAGCGGCTACCACGCTGATAACGTCGCGCCGTGCCTGTTCGGCGGCATCACGTTGAGCTATGGCATCGAAGCGCATCAAATCGAACGTCTGCCCATTCCGCGCGGACTCAGCCTCGCGCTGGTCACGCCGCATGTCGAAGTCGCGACGGCGATGGCGCGCGCGGTGCTGCCCAAAGAGATTCCGCTCAAGAGCATGGTCAAGCAGACGGGTTCAGTCGCCCGTTTGATCCGCGCCATTTACACCGACGATCTCGAAAGCATGGCCGCGGCGATGGAAGCCGACGTCGTCATCGAACCCGCCCGCGCGCATCTCATGCCGGGGCTGTTCGAAGCGCGGCGCGCGGCCAAAGCTGCGGGCGCGCTGGCTCTGGTGATCAGCGGGGCAGGACCGACGCTGTGCGCGGTCTGCGCGAGTCACGAAACGGCGCTGCAAGTCGTCTCTGCTTTAGAAATGGTGTACGCCGAACTCGGGTTGGGCTGCACAGCGCGCGCAGCCTCGGTCAGCGAACAGGGATCGAGCGTGCACGTCT
This sequence comes from Candidatus Flexifilum breve, assembly GCF_016713355.1. Classification (NCBI taxonomy): domain Bacteria; kingdom Bacillati; phylum Chloroflexota; class Anaerolineae; order Aggregatilineales; family Candidatus Flexifilaceae; genus Candidatus Flexifilum; species Candidatus Flexifilum breve. The sequence continues at coordinate 238,174 of NZ_JADJPI010000004.1, read as the reverse complement.
CCGAAGGCGCGTAAGCATTCCGTGTTATTGCGTTTGTAGGGGCGCACGGCCGTGCGCCCCTACGATGAAAACACCATCGCGTCATTTGTGAAATCGTTGACAAACGCAGATGGGCTTTTTATACTCACCATCTGCAAAATAACCTTTTCTTGAGGAAAGAAATGTCTGAACTTGTACGCCATTACATTGGCGGTCAATGGGTGGAGTCGGGCGAGACGTTTGAGTCACGCAACCCCGCGACCGAAGAGCTGATCGCGCCGATTGCCAAAGCCACGGTCGAGCAGGTCGACGCGGCGGTGCAGGCGGCGAAGGCGGCGTATCGCGGTTGGCGGTTGACGCCTGCGCCCCGGCGCGGTGAAGTGCTCTATGCGGTCGCGCAGCTCCTCACCGAACGCAAAGAAGCGCTCTCGCGCCTGATGACTCAGGAAATGGGCAAGGTGCTGTCCGAAGCGCGCGGCGATGTGCAGGAAGCCATCGACATGGCGTATTACATGGGCGGGGAAGGGCGGCGCATGCTTGGCTATACCGCGCCCGTCGAAATGCCGGACAAGTTCGGCATGGCGCTCCGCGACTCGGTCGGCGTCGTCGGCTTGGTGACACCGTGGAACTTCCCGGTCGCTGTGCCGAGCTGGAAGATGCTGCCCGCGCTGGTAGCCGGTAATGCCGTCGTGTGGAAGCCGAGCGAAGAGACGCCCGCCGTCGCGGCGGCTTTCGTCAAGGTCTTCGAAGATGCGGGTTTGCCCCCCGGCGTGCTGAATCTCGTGTTGGGCGCGGGTGATGTGGGCGGCGCGCTCGTGGCGCATCCCGACGTGCGCGTGATCTCGTTTACAGGTTCGACCGACACCGGCTTGAAGGTGTACCAGAAAGCCGCGTCGTTGGGCAAGAAAGTTTGCCTGGAGATGGGCGGCAAGAACGCCATCATCGTCATGGATGATGCGAACCTTGAACTGGCGAGTAAGGCGATCACGTGGAGCGCCTACGGCACGACCGGGCAGCGCTGCACCGCCACCAGCCGTTTGATTGTCCACAAGGATATCAAAGCGCAGTTGGTCGAGGCGCTTGGCGATCGCGCGCGCACGCTCAAAGTTGGCTATGGCTTGGAAGACGGCGTCGAAGTTGGCCCGCTCGTTAACGCGAAGGCGTTAGAGAAGGTTGAACGCTACGTCGGCATTGGTCGCGACGAAGGCGCGCAAATTCTGATCGGCGGCGGTCGTCCCAACACCGCACGCGGCTATTTCTACAGCCCGACGCTGTTTGGAGGCGTCACGCCGACCATGCGCATTGCCCGTGAAGAAATCTTCGGGCCGGTGCTGTCGATGATCGAAGTCGACTCGCTGGAACAGGCGATTGAAGTCAACAACGGTGTGCCGTTCGGCCTGTCGAGCAGCATCTTCACCGAAAATGTGAACGCCGCTTTCCGCGCCATCCGCGACCTGACGACGGGTATCGTCTATATCAATCACGGCACGACCGGCGCGGAAATTCAGTTCCCGTTCGGCGGCACGCGCGGCACGGGCAACGGCATGCGCGAAGCCGGGTCGACGGCGCTGGATAGCTTCACCGAATGGAAGTCGGTCTATGTCGATTACAGCGGACGCTTACAGCGCGCGCAAATCGACAACCGTGAAGGGTAGCCATCCGTATGTCGGGATGAAATCTCCCTCATCCAATGCTCTAAATACGGCGTGTCCGACACTCGGATTTGAGCGCGACTTGCGGTAAAATACAGGTATCGGATGTTGTTGTATTGGGAAAACTCCTACGAAATCGTCCTGACGCTCATGGAGCGTTATCCTGACGTGCAGGTTGAATCCGTAGGGATGGATCAGTTGTACCGCATGATTGTCGAGTTACCAGAGTTCGCGGATGACCCGCGATTAGCGAACGAGGGTATCCTGCGGGATATTCTACGGGAGTGGTACGAGGAGGACAGCTCTGAATGAGCCAAATTGATCTACGTGAACTGCAAAGCACCGAGTTTCCCGTCCCGACGGAATTGCAGGACAACGTCGCCATCACCAGCCTGAGCCGGATCTATAACTGGAGCCGCCGCAATTCGATGTGGCCGCTGCTGTTCGGTTTGGCCTGCTGCGCGATTGAGATGATCTGCACCGCCGCATCGCGCTACGACCTGGCCCGTTTCGGGATGGAAGTGATGCGCGCCAGCCCGCGTCAAGCTGACCTGATGATCGTTTCCGGCACGGTGACGAAGAAGATGGTCGTGCCGATTGTCCGCCTCTACAACCAGATGCCGGAACCGAAATACGTTCTGGCGATGGGCGCGTGCGCCAGCGGCGGTGGCCCCTTCAAGGAAGGCTACAACGTCGTGTCCGGCATTGACCAGTATCTCCCGGTCGATGTGTATATGCCCGGCTGCCCGCCCACCCCGCAAGCGCTCATGTTCGGCTTGATCAGCCTGCAGCAGCGCATTGACGGTCAGTCGCTCATGGATATGGACGACATTCCGTGGTACGGCGTCGGTCCGTCGGATCCTGTCCCGGTGCCGATCCTCGGGCCGGACGTCATCGACCCGCGCCAGATGGAATTGATCCGTCAGCAGGCGCAGGCTGCGGCGGCCGGTCTGCCGTTCGGCGCGCGTGAACTGCCCAAGGCGGCGGTTGACGTGGTCGAGAAGGCGAAGAAGGTTGCGGCGGCGGCAAAACCGGCGGCGGCGCCTGCGGTCGCGGCGCCCAAGGCGGCGGATGCGGCTGACGACCCCGAAAAGGCCGAACGCCTGCGGAAGCGCGAAGAAGCGTTGGCGCGGAAGCGTGCCGCGCAAGGAAAGAGTGAGTAAATGGTCGATCAAACACTTGCCCCTCTGACGACGGGATCGATTGAAAATGCCGTCGACTACCTGAACCAGAAGTTCCCCGGTGCGATCAAGGCGGATACGCGTCCGGGCTACAGCGGCGTCATTGTGGATCGCACGCAGCTGCCCGAAGTCGCGCGCACGCTCAAGGATGATCTCGGCTTTGACTACCTGTCGAGCGTGACCGGTGTCGACTATCTGGGCATCGAAGACCAGATGGAAGTCGTGTATCACGCGTACCGCACATCCGGCGGTCCGGCGCTCCTCTTCAAGGCGCAGACCCCGCGTGACAATGCCGAAGTCCCGTCGGTCATCGACGTGTGGCAGGGCGCGGACTTTCAGGAACGCGAAATCTACGACCTGTACGGCATTCGCTTCAGCGGTCACCCCAATCTCAAGCGCATTCTGTTATGGGACGGCTTTGATGGCCACCCGATGCGTAAGGACTGGAAAGAAGCCTACTACGAAGAAGAACACAAGCCGTTTGAGAGCCGCTGGCCGAAGGGCTATGTGCGCCGCGCCGAAGAACTGAACGCCTACGGCAAGAACGTCAAGTACCCGGCGGATCTCGACCTGAGCAAGCTGACCGACACGACCGAATCCAGCCTGTATGGCAGCATGGGTTTAGGCGTGGACGCGAGTGACCTTGAAGACGGCGGCGGCATCAAGACGGATAAGCTCGTCGTTAACCTCGGGCCGCATCACCCCAGTACGCACGGCGTGTTCCGCATGGTCATCCAGCTCGACGGCGAGACCATCGAGCACCTCGAACCCGTCATGGGCTATCTGCATCGCAACCACGAGCAGATCGGGGAGCGCAACACCTACCTGCACAACATGCCGTTCACGGATCGCCTCGACTACATTGCCAGCATGAGCAATAACTGGGGCTATGCGATGGCAGTCGAAGGCTTGCTGGCGAAGGGCGCGCGTTACCAACCGCCGACCTACCGTGCGGAAGTCATCCGCGTACTGATGGCCGAACTCACCCGGATCGTCAATCACTTCTGGGCGATTGGCTTCCTGCTCAACGACCTCGGCGCGTTCTTCACGCCCGCGTTGTATGCGATTGCCGAACGTGAGAAGGTGCTGGACTTCTTCGAAGCGACCGCGGGCAGCCGCATGATGTGCAACTACATGCGCTTTGGCGGCGTCTCCAAAGACCTGCCGGATCGCATTCGTGGCGTGGCGAATCTGCTTAATGACCGCGTGCGCGACTTCAACACGATGGACTATCTGACTGAGCTCATCAATGAGCGTCTGCCGCGCGCGATTGACGACCTCGACAATTTCCTGAGCGACAGCGAAATCATCCGCACGCGTACCATTGGCGTCGGTTACCTGCCGCCGGAACTGGCGATCAATGCCAGCGCCGCTGGCCCGCTGCTCCGCGCGAGTGGTGTGCCGTACGATGTGCGCCGCGCGGATCCCTACGGCATCTATCCGGAACTCGACTTCGACATCGCGGTGCGCCCGAACGGTGACATCTACGACCGTTACCTGCTGCGCCTCGACGAAATGCGCGAAAGCATCCGCATCCTCAAGCAGATTCTGCCGCGCCTTGAAGCGACCAAGGGTGAACCGATCCTCGCGGGCAGCAAGCTGCACACGCCGCGCGTTCCGCTCGGCGAGTCGTATGGCCGCGTGGAAAACCCCAAGGGTGAACTCGGCTACTATGTCGTGTCGGCGGGCGATCCGAAGGGCACGCAGAACCCGTGGCGGTATCACGTGCGCGCCCCATCGTTCATCAACCTGACGGCGTTGGGCGAAATGTGCAAAGGTCATAAGGTGGCCGACGTGGTGGCGATCCTCGGCAGCATCGACATCGTGTTGGGTGAGACGGATCGTTAGGAGCGCGAATCTATGTACGGATTAGGTATTCTGAAAGGGCTGGGCGTCACGTTCCGCCATTTCATCAACAGCTACATCGAAGACTTGCGTGGGGCAGGGGCGAAACTGCTCGGTGACGAAACGGTGTTCACCCGCCGCCAGAGCCTCGACTCCGAAGGTATCTACACGGTGCAGTATCCCGATGAGAAGCTGGCCGTGCCGGAGCGCTTCCGTTTTGTGCCGTTCCTCGTGCAGGAAGACCCGGATCACCCGGATCGTCCTGGCCATGACTGGTGCACGAGTTGCGGTATCTGCGCGAAGGTCTGCCCGCCCCAGTGCATCTGGATTGTGCGCGGTGAAGACCCGGTGACCAAGCGCCCGATTCCCGAACCGGAAGCCTTCTTCATCGACATCGACATCTGCATGAACTGCGGCTACTGCGCGGAATTCTGCCCGTTCGATGCGATCAAGATGGATCACAACTACGAACTGGCGAGCTACGACCGCACGCAGAATCACATCTACGATAAGCAGAAGCTCGGCAAGCCATTCAGCTACTGGAAGACCATCGCGCCGACCACGGCGGCAGAAGAGGCCGAAGCGCGCGGCGGGTGGGAACATCCGGACGTGATCAAGGAAAAGAAGAAGCAGGCGGATGCGGCGGCGAAGGCCGCGGCAGCGCCGAAGCCCGCGGCTCCCGCTGCCGTGGCTCCCGGCCCGGTGGCGGCGACCAGCGAGCCGGCAGCGGCGGCGAGTGCCAGCGCCGCGGCGACTGCTCGCGCCGCGGAAACGGTCGAGACGCAGGCTCAGGCCGCGCCTGTCGTAGACGAAGAAGCCGCCAAGGCCGAACGTCTGCGCAAGCGCGAAGAAGCGCTCGCCCGCAAGCGCGCCGAGAAGGAAAAGGGTAACGGGTAGTCCATAGCGGACTCACCCGACGCAGACGACGAGCCCCAGCCCACCGCTGGGGCTCGTCGTTTTTCTAGCTGCGGTCTAGTTCGGGGCCTACTCGTGGATGAGCTGTTTTCTTTCGATGCTCAGGCGCACACCATCGTTTGTCACCCCCGCAATCTGGTCAGGCGTCGCGAACATGTCGCCGCCCAGCAGGGTGCCCGGTTCGATCTGAATGAACCCTTCGTTCATCAGGCGATTGCGCAGCGTTTCGGGCAGGCGGTCGTCCGCGAACACCGCCCGCAGCAAGTCGTCGAGCACTCCGCCACCGCGCGTGGTGCGGGGCATGCCGGTCGTCGCCGCGCCGGAAGCGTCCAGCAGTGAGGCATCGGCATCCGCGCCGAAGTACAGATCCTCCACCTTACCGATGTGATCGCCATTGGCATCATAGACCGCCATGCCTGTGCGGACCATGGACATGATCGACCGTGATTGGCCGGACTCGTTCTGTCGCATCGTCATGGTTCTCCTCCTATGTCTACCGTCGGCTCTATTATAAGATAACGAAGTGTATTGCGATTGCTCTGCGCGGCATTTCTCATGCGGGATTCACACACTATTGTTGTGAACTATGTTTGTCCGTACACTAAAAGATCAGTAGTGGTGGTGATCGAAGTGACCTATGCTCCCAGATAACGCAAACACCTCATCGTACTCCCGACTGTCAGCCAACCTGATGCCGACGAACGAGTCCAGCCTCAACGAACGGCGCTACCGCGCCCTGTTTGATCACACGAATGACGCGGTGTTCATCATCGGCATGTCCGGTATTCACCGCGAAGTGAACCAGCGCGCTTGTGAAATGTTCGGGTTTACTACCGCCGAACTGTTGGAGATGAGCGTGCATGATCTGGTCGCCCCAGATGAAGTGCCACAAAGCCAAGATGTCCGCGAGCAGCTGCTTCAAGGCGTGGTGATGCCCATCTATGAGCGGCGTTTTCAGCGTAAAGATGGCTCGATTCTGATTGCTGAAGTGAACGTCGCCCTGATCCGCGACCAAGCTGGAGCGCCGCTCTACATCCAGAGCATTTTGCGCGATGTGACCCAGCGCAAGCAATTGGAGATCGAACGGCTAGAGCAGGAACGTCTGCGCCTCGAACTGGAGACAGAACGCGAACTCAATGCGACCAAGGCCGAGCTGATGGTCACCATCGCGCATGAGCTGCGCACACCGCTGGCACTCATTTTGCTGCAGCGCGACGTGCTCGACCGCTATCACGCCCAGTTGACCGATGCCCAGCGGCACGAACGCCTCGGTATCATCCGCAAGCAGGTGTATCGACTGACCGAAATGCTGGAAGACTTGAGTTTTCTCGTCAAAGGCACGGTTGACGCGTTGGAACTGCGACCACAGGTGGAAAATGTCGAGGTGTTCGTCAATGCATTCATCCTCGACTTCCGGCAGGTCGTCGGCCTTAACCGACTGATCAAAACGACGTTTACGGGCGATCTGGCGCAGGTGAACATGGAATGCACCTTCGTCCGCCGCATTCTCACGCACCTGCTGCTCAATGCCGTGAAATACTCGCCCGAATCCACCACGACTCGCCTGGACGTGACGCGGGTTGGCGACGCGCTCCAATTCGTCGTGCGTGATCAGGGTATTGGGATTCTCGCCGAGGAGCAGGGCCATGTGTTCGAACTCTTCTTCCGCGGCAGCAACGCGAAAGGGGAGCGCGGTATGGGGATCGGCCTCAGCGTGGTGGCGCAGGCGGTTGAGCTGTACGGCGGACGGATTGAGGTTGAAAGTCAGCCTGATAAGGGCTCAACCTTCACGGTAACGCTGCCGATTTTGGGGCGAACTTAAAACCGGGATGAAGATCACCTTGGAAGCGCTGTCCATCGGGGATAAAATAGAAGGAAATCAGCATATTTATCGAGAGTCCCAATGAGCGATTTGAAAACTCAGGTCATGGCGGCACTCAGCACCGTCATCGAACCCGAACTCCACCGTGATATTGTGTCGCTGAATATGGTGCGCGATCTCGAGATCGTGGGCGATACCGCGACATTTACCATCGTGCTCACCACGCCCGCCTGTCCCCTCAAGAATGTTTTCCTGAGCCGCTGCAATGATGCGGTCATCGGCAAAGTGTCGGGCATCAGCCGTCTCGACATCAAGTGGGATGCGCAGGTGCCAACCGATCGACGCATCGGCGGCAATCTGGATGTGCCCATGCGCAGCATTATCGCCGTGGCCAGTGGCAAGGGCGGCGTCGGCAAGAGCACGGTTGCGACCAACCTCTCGGTTGCGCTGGCGGATGCGGGCGCGCGTGTCGGTCTTATCGACGCCGATATCCTCAACCCCAACATCCCCATGATGATGGGCCTCGGCAATGGCCGCCCGCGCGTCGTCAACAACAAGATGCTGCCGATTGAGGCGTACGGCGTCAAGGTGATGAGCACGGGCTTCCTGATCGAAGCGGACAAGCCCATGATCATGCGCGGCCCGATGCTGCACAGCGCCATTCGCCAGTTTTTCACGGATGTGAACTGGGGCAACCTCGATTACATGGTCGTCGATCTGCCGCCCGGCACGGGTGATGCCCCGCTGTCGCTGGCGCAATCCTTCCCGCTGACAGGCGCGATCGTTGTTACGCAGCCGCAGGATGTCGCCGTCTCCGACGCGCTGCGCGGCGCTGCCATGTTCGAACAGCTCAATGTGCCGCTGCTCGGGATCGTCGAAAATATGGCGGGTGATTTCTTTGGCACGGGTGGTGGCGAACGCCTCGCCAACGATCGCAAGATCCCGTTCCTCGGGCGCATTCCGCTGGATGCTGAAGTGCGCAAGGGCGGGGACTATGGTCGCCCGGTGGCGATTGTCCAGCCGGACAGCGCGGCGGGCAAAGCCTTCACGCAGATGGCGCAGACCGTGGCCGCTCGTATCAGCGTGGTCATGCTGCAAACTGCCGACGTAATTCCGCTCAATATCATCGGCTAACCCAGTCCAGCCAACCCTGTGGGGACGGGGCATGAAGTCATTTCAGAATCGGTAGTCTGCCTAACCTCACCCCTAAGTCCCCTCTCCCAAGGCCGAGGGGACTTAAGATCTCGGCACGTCTCCCCTCTCCTCTAGGAGATGGGCCGGGGGTGAGGTTGAGCATTTTCACCAATTGTGAAATAGGCTCATGGCTCGTCCTTTTTGATTTATACGCAGAAGCTAGTCATCCAGCCCGTACACATGAATCCGGTCGCTGCTGCCCACGGGGTTGTAGCGCCCGATCAGCGCCCAAAAAAGCCCGTTGAGCACCAACGCGGCGATGAGGGCGATCCAGCCTTCCGCATGGTAACTGCGATACCAGATATAGCGGCGGATGATCTCGCCGATGAGCAGCATCCCGATGGCGACCATCAACCGCCGTTTGCGCTCACTGCGCTGAACGAGCATCAGCATGATGCCGATAGCAACCGTCAGCAGGATGATAATCCCGATCTGCATGGCTTCCACTTTCGCATACAACGACTCAATTGCGCGCTATTGTACAACTCCTGCCTTAGTCGGAGGTAAAAGCTCCATCTTTTGTCATGTGCATAACCTATGTGCCTGAGGTTATAATTCGGGAGATACTGGTTCAGGAGTAAGGCGATGCTCGACATTCACGTGACTAAACAACAGCAGGTGACCCTTGTCGTAGTGAATGGACGTGTCGACAGCTTAAATGCTGGCGAATTAGGGCTGTCGCTTTCCAGCGCCATTGAGGATGGCGGCACCCAGATCGTCCTCGATCTGTCGCAGGTCGCCTACATGAGCAGCGCGGGTCTGCGCGAACTCGTCTCCGCTTTCAAGAAGGTGCGCCGGATCAGCGGTGACCTGCGGCTTGCGCAACCCTCACCCCGCGTGCAGGAAGTCTTGGAGATGGCTGGGTTGGACACCATTTTCCAAATCTTCCCCACGCAACTGGATGCGGTCGGCAGCTACTAGCCAGGGCCGGGTGCATGACTCCCAGTTTGCTGCGGATTCCGAGCGTCCTCGAAGAAGTCGCTGCCGCGTGCGTGTTCGTCGCTGATCAGGCTCAAGCCGCCGGGCTCGATGCCACCGCGTGTCATCACTGCTATCTGGCAACGGACGAAGCCTGTACGAATATCGTCGAACACGGCTACGGTCAATCCTGCCCGGAAGGTTTCATTGAGCTGATCTGCGCGGTGGAAGGCGATCAGTTCATCATCACGATCATTGACGACAGCCCCGCATTTGATCCGTTGGGCGTGCCCGATCCCGATGTGAAAGCGCCGTTGGCTCAGCGCGAACCGGGCGGGTGGGGCATCTTCTTCATCAAAAAGCTGATGGATCGCGTCGACTACATCCATGATGGAGCCAGCAATCGCCTGATGATGAGCAAAGGCATCAGCACCCATCACAATGGGGGTGAACCGCCCGCCGAGGCGCGCTTACAGCCGATCCGCCTGCAGGAACTGCGCCCGAAAACGGTCCTCATTGCACCCAGCGGCAAACTCGACTCGGTGCAGAGTCGCGAACTCGCCGTGGTATTCGGGCAGGTATTCGCGGACGGCAACCGCTGGCTGTTGTTGGATTTAGCTGAAGTCGATTATATCTCCAGCGCGGGGTTCAAAACGCTCGTGAGCGCGTGGCAGCGGCGCGCGCGGCCAAAGGTGATCTCATTCTCGTCACGCTCACTGGGCGCGTTCGGGAAGTCCTGGAGATGATCGGGTTAAACCTCGTCTTCACCATCGCCGACTCCCCGGAACACGCGCTTGCCCGCCTGAAGAAGTAAGCTCGCGGCTAGCCGCTGCGCCAACTGTTGATATCGTCGAGATTCACCTCACCGTAGGGCGGGGCGAAATTCAGACACTCGACCGCTTGCTCCGGCAGATCAGTGCGCGGTGCAATCAGCGGATCTTCCGGGCTGAAGTAATTCCACGCGGCGCGCGAAATACCTTCAATGAGCGGCCACGCCCGCGCGTAGCTGAAGAAATCGGTGTTCTCCCACACAAACACGGCAATGACATAGTCACGACCATTCGGCGGGAACACGATCCCCGCATCGCCATGCACGTTTTCCAGCCAGCCATTTTTGTGCGAGATGCGCGCGTCTGCCGGAATTCCGCCTTGCAGCAGGCGTTCGAGGTCGTTTGCGCTCATCAGTTCCAGCATCTGACGACACTCGTTCTGGGTGAAACTGCCGTCAGGGTACGCCGTGATCAAGCCTGAGCCGTAATTCGCGCAGTCGTAGATCATGCTGAACAGTGTGCCGAGGTCTTCGGTTGTCGTCTGGTTGAACGGATCCGCGCCCGTGTTGAAACTCTGATTGGGGGAAGTCGACGGTGCCGGAATCGAGAACAACTGCTGATCGCCACCCAAGAACAAGGGTGCGGAGATGTAGCTGTTCCGGGCGCCGACATAGCGCGCGGTGTTCGTCACGTCGGCGATGCCCGCCGCGAGGCTGGTATCTGTACCGCCGCCGATGATCTGCATGATGAGATTCGAAGAACTGTTATTGCTGCACAGCAGCGACTGCGCCATGAGATACGCCTCGTCGTCGCTGGGCGCGAACAGCAGGTTGCGGAAGTAGTCGATCATGATCGACACCTTGACCGTACTCGCGGCGGAAACGGCCACATCGCTCAGCAGGTTGACTTCCTCACCCGTCTCCAAATCCATGACGAACACCGACGCGATGGTCGACTGCCCGTCGTAGACGAAGCCTTCCGAGTCGAGATAGGCGATGATCAACTGCCGCAGTGAATCGATGTTGGTGTTGCGACCATCGGTGCTGTCGACAGGCAGCACGACCTGTCGATTGATCGGGTCGCGCAGCGCCGCGTCAATGAGGGGCAGGGCGACATTCGTATCCAGTACATAGCCCGCGTCGCCGGTACGGAAGGTGAGCGTTTGCACGTCATAGCTGCCTTCGCCGGGCGGACGGTCGTAGCGCGCGGCAATATCACTGACAATCTGCCGCAGCAGCGCCTCCTGATAATCCGCCGTCAAAGTCACATTGACCTGTGTTTCCGATTCACTGCCCGCCAGATAATTGAAGAACTGCTGCCAGAAGGCGACTTCGCTGGCGCCGCCTGCGCGCGCTTCAGCGAGCATAGCTTCGCGATTCGTCCGGAAGCCGATTGAGGCTGGATCGAGCAGAATCGGGCTGTCCGCGTACCAGAGCGTGACGGGTTGAGCGTAGGCCTGTTCGATGCGGCTGGCGGCATCGACGGCGGAGAGCCCGCCAATCGGAACGCCTGCCACCACGACTTCATTGGAGAACCGTTCGGTTTGCTGACTAAAGCGGATAAGTTCGAGCAGCAGCAGCCCGAGCGCCGCGAAGATGAACAACCACGAAAACAGGGGAATTATCGGGAGGCGGCGCGAGCGCCGACGCGTACCCAATCCACTGAGAGAAGTCATAACCCATACAGTTGAACTAAACCAACACCAGCGCCTGAGTCTAGCCGACAACCGGAGCTCTGACAACCCGTCGTCAAGCTGCTGGCGAAAACGCGTGCCGATAAATGCGCTTGTGCTATACTTGATTGCGTGAAAAGAGGATGCTTCCTTGATCTCAGTCGATTTTACGAGTCTGTTCCTACGCCCACCCGGTGATCTCCTCTACTATCTGATCGTCATGGCGATCAGTCAGGCGGCGCTTTTCATGTCGCTGGGGCAGCAGTTGAAACGCCCGACGGCGCGTCCTTTCCGGCAGTACACCATCGCGCTCGGTGGTGTGGTGATCGCGTGGGCGCTGCTCTTAATCGGAGCGTTGTTCGCGCTGCTGACGCGCCAGCCCGCCGACTCGATTTTGCCACCCATGGAACGCATTGCGCAGCTCGTCGCGCTGGTACTGCTTGGTTGGGCGTTTTTGACCGCCGACCACGACCACTGGGGCAGGGTACCGAACTACGCGCTCCTGCTTTTGATCGGCGCGGCGGCGCTCGGCTACATCCTGACCGGGCTGGAATGGGCGGGCGACTATGCCACCACTGATTTCAACCTGAGCGGGTTTGGCGTCGCGTGGACGTTTAACGCCGCGGTGATCGCAGCCTTGGGCACACTGCTCATGGTCGCCTACTATCGCCGTGTCGTCGATGTGCCGCTCAAGCTGGTGTTCTTCGTCATGGTGCTCGTCGGCTATGTGGCGACCCTCGTGCAAATCACGCAGGGGACGATCATCGGCGATTACTCCGGCCTGATCCGGTTGACGTTTGTCGGCGCGCTGCTCATCGTTCCGGTGCTGATCTACCGCACGATTCTGCTGCATCTCGAAGTTGAGATCGCTCAGAAGCCCGCGCCGTTGATTGTGCCCGCCGTGCGCATGGATAATCCTGAGGTCGCCCCGATCACGCCTGCGGATCGCGAATCCGCCCAATTGATGCGCGCGCTCGGCATGATGCTGGAACGTACCACGCTTGATACCATCCCGGAACGCATCGTCACCTCGACGCTCACGGTGCTGCGGGCTGACATTGGCGCGCTCTTGCGCATTCAAAGCGCCAATTACGCCGACATCGTGTGGGGCGTCGACAAGGTGCTCAATCGCTCGATCAGCGGCCTATCGATTAATCTTGAAACGCAGCCTACGCTCGTCAATGCAATTGAGCGCAAGCTGCAGCGGCCGCTGTACTCCGACCGTAATATCGAAGAACTGCACGACCTGTATACGCGCTTTGATATTGAGCCCATTGGCCCGACTTACTTCCAGCCGCTGGTCAGCGAGAAAGAGCTGCTCGGCGTACTGATCATCGGACAGCCGTATTCCAGCCGGGAACTCACGCCGCAGGAAGTCGAACTGCTCAAGGGGATCGGCATTATCGCAGCGAACCTGCTGGCACTCGGTGATGCGGCACTGGACCTGCGCGCGCGTAATCAGACCATTGGTACGCTCGTCGACAGCGATGTCGATGCCCTGCTGGATACCGACAAGAGTAAGCAGCTCACCGCCGAACTCGACGAAGCGCGGCGGCAGCTCACCGAAATGGCGCAGCAGGTTACCCGCCTCAAGCTTGAACTCGACGACGAACGCAGTCGCGTGACGTCTGAACTCGGCGACTCCGATACGGGACGCACGATCACACAGCGGCTGGAAGTGCTCAACGACGACCAGCAGCGCCTGACCGAAGAACGTGACCGTTTGGCGACGCGTTTGCGCGAAGCTGAGACCGCCTTAGCAGGCGCAACCTCTTCTGATCAGGAAATCATGTTCAGCAGCATGATCGATTTGCTGCGGCGCGAACGCGATCAACTGGTGACGCAGCGTGACCGCCTACACGATCAACTGGCCGAACTGCGGCGCGGCGCGCCGATCCCGCATATGCTGCAAGAACTCATCGACAGCATGGGCACGGAAAAGTCGCGTCTGGAGGTCGAAAACGAGCGGCTATCCAGCAAATTGACCGATATTGAGACGCAGTTGGTCGCATTGGGCATTCAAGGCGGTACCGACGGCGTCGCGCAGTTGATCGCCCAGCTCTACGAACAGCGCTCGGCGTTGATCGCCAAGAGCGATGCCTTCAAGCGCGAACGCGATGCGCTCCTCCACGAGCGCGCGCAGCTTGAAGAAGCCATTCGCCGCGAAGAAGAACGCGAGAAGCGCCTCGAAGCGCTCTCGACTGAGGTACAGCACTTGGCCGCTGACCGCGAAGCGATCACCCGCCAGCGGGATCGACTGCGCAGCGAGCGAGATGAAGTGGCGCAGCGGCAGGAATCGCTCAAAGAGCAGCAGGCGCGCCTTATGGCGGAAGTCGCAGGCTTCGAGCAGGAACTCACTGAGGCGCACGAACAGCAGCGTAATCTGCGCAGCGAAATTCAAGGCTTGATGAACGAGCGCAGCTTCTACGTGCGCGAACGCGATCGCTTGACCGCCGCGCTCAAGGCTGTGGAAAACGACCGCGATCAACTGCTGGCGCGTGTCGAAGGTGACCGCGAGCGGCTGGAACACTTGGGTGTTGAAGGCGTGGGCACGCTCACCAAGATGATCGAAGAACTCTCCGGGTCAGCGCAGCGATCTCGAACGTCAGCTCAACGACATGCGCGTCGCACTGGCCACCGCGGACGACCGGATCGAAATGCTGCAAATTCGCTCCAATGCGCAGAATCTGCAGCCGGCGTATCGACCTGACAACCCCGATCTCATCCTTGGTATGGTGCAGGAACTGCGCACGCCCATGACCTCGATTGTCGGCTATGTTGATTTGCTCATGAACGAGTCGGCGGGCATTCTCGGCGAAATGCAGCGCAAGTTCCTGCAGCGCGTTTCGGCGAATGTCGTGCGCCTGACGTCGATGATTGAAGATCTGACGCGCATCACGACGCTCGATGCCGGGCGTTTCGTCCTTGTTCCAGATCGCGTGGATGTCGTCGAGGTGATTGAAGATGCCATTACCGCGGCTTCGACCACGCTGAGCGAGAAGGGCTTGATCGTCCACCTCGACCTTGAAGATTCCATGCCGCCCGCGCGCGCTGACGAAGAAGCCATCACGCAGATCGTCGGCCAACTGCTGACGAACGCGTACCTCGCGTCCCCGCCCGGCGGCGAAGTGTTCGTGAGCGCCCGGCGCGATACCCGGCAGGCGCGCCGCGGCGTCGCAGATCGGGTATTGGTGAGCATCGAAGATCGCGGCGGCGGCATTGCGCCGGAAGACCAGAGCCGCGTCTTCGCCCGCAAGTACAAAGCCGAAAACCCGCTGATTCAGGGGTTAGGCGATACGGGTGTCGGTTTGGCTATTGCCCGGGCGCTCGTTGAAGCGCATGGTGGCGAAATTTGGCTGGAAAGCCGAACCGGCATTGGCAGCGCTTTTAACTTCACACTTCCGCTCGAAATCCAACCGGAGGCTGAACGTGCGTCGGGACATCGGTAATGAGGTGATTGTAGCAATTGCCGCAGTGGGGGTCATCGCGTTTGCAGTGATCTTCGGCATCGTACTCACGATTTCCAATGGCGAACAAGGCTCGGCGACCGCTATACCGTTGTCCGCCACCCGCCAGCCCACCGTGCGGTTCACCTTACCGCCCAGCGCCGCCACGGCGACCACCCCGGTCGAGACAGCGGTCGCGGAGAACCCAACTGCGATTCTCCCGGCGACCGTGCTGCCGAGCGCGACCGTGTTTGTCCCGCCCGATTCAACCGCCGCGCCTACGCTCACGTTCCAACCGAGCAATACGGTGGCTCCGCCGACGGTTGCGCCTACGGTTACAGTGCCGCCTTCGACCGCTGTCCAGCCCCTCGCGGTCGCCAGCGCTACAAACACAGAGACAGTAACTGCGACAAATACGGCGACGCTCGAACCGACGGCCACAGAAACAGCGACGGCGACGGACACCGCTACTCTGGAGCCAACGGCAACGGAAACTGTAACTGAGACCGCGACGTTGGAACCAACCGCGACCGAAACCTCAACGGCGACGGACACCGCTACCCTGGAGCCAACGGCGACGGAAACTGTAACTGAGACGGCGACGTTGGAACCAACCGCGACCGAAACCTCAACGGCGACGGACACCGCTACCCTGGAGCCAACGGCGACGGAAACCGTAACTGAGACGGCGACGTTGGAACCAACCGCGACCGCGCTGCTCCCAAGCAAGACGCCGACGGCTACACAAACCGAGACCGCTACGCTTGAAGTGACTGCAACGGAGACGGCGACACTGGAACCGACGGCCACGTCTACGCCGAGCGAGACGGCGACGCCTGAACCGACGTTCACGGAGACACCCACCGAGACGGCGACGCTGGAACCGACGGCGACCTTCACGGAAACGCCGACCGAGACGGCGACACCTGAACCGACGTTCACGGAGACCGCGAGCCTGACGCCGACGGCGACCTTCACGGAAACGCCGTTGCCCAGCCCAGCACCGACCGAGACGGCGACGCTTGAACCCACGGCGACCTTCACGGAAACGCCCACCGAGACGGCGACGCCTGAACCGACGTTCACGGAGACACCCACCGACGCCCGCGACCGCCCCCCACCCATACCGACGCTGGACCGACGGCGACCTTCACGGAAACGCCGACGGAGACGTTTACGCCGGAACCGACGTTCACGGAGACCGCGAGCCTGACGCCGACGGCGACCTTCACGGAAACGCCCACCGAGACGTTTACGCCTGGAACCGACGTTTACGGAGACCGCGAGCCTGACGCCGACGGCGACGCCAACCGAGACGCCGCTGCCGAGCCCCACGCCGACGGAAACGGCGACGCCTGAACCCACGGCGACTTTAACGGAAACGCCGACCGAGACGTTTACGCCAGAACCGACGTTTACGGAGACCGCGAGCCTGACGCCGACGGCGACGTTCACCGAAACGCCGCTGCCCAGCCCCACGCCGACGGATACGGCGACGCTGGAACCGACGGCGACCTTCACGGAAACGCCGACGGAGACGCCGCTGCCCACCGAAACGCCCCATCCGACCCGGACGCCGCGCCCGACGCAGGAACCCACATCGCCTCCTGAGCCGATGACGCTCGACTGCCCGCTGCCCGAAGGCTGGGTGACCTATACCCTCACCGACACCGACACCCTGTTCGCGCTGGCTGCGGCGACCGGGTCGTCGGTTAACGAACTGATTGTCGGCAACTGCTTGAGCGGCGCAGAGACTCCGCTCCCCGGCATGACGATTGCGCTTCCGCGTCCGTTTGTCGAACCGGTCGCCGTCTATGCGCCCGTTGTTCCGGAAGCATCGCCCCCGCAGGTTGGCTGCACGTTCCCCGGTTCGGTGATCACGGCGCCGCTCCCTGGTGAAGAACTGGATGGCGTCTTCAGCGTGATAGGTACGGCCAGTCAGGACAGCTTCGCTTATTATCGCATCGAAATCCGACCGGACGCCGCCCAGCTCTTTAATCTCTACTCGCGTTCCGAGGTGCAAATCTTCAATGGGACGCTGGCCGAGGTGAATACGCATCTGTTTGGCGATGGTTTACACTGGATTCGCCTGACGCTGGTGCAGCCGAATGGCGAATTCCCGACGCCCTGCGCCATCCCCGTCATTTTCCGCTGACCACTGCTTGCCCTGTGCTTCCCCGCTGACTCTACCGTCAGCGGGGATCATCCGTTACACTGGGGCGGCAAAACCGCACAGTAGTGTGCTGCATTCTGGAGAGAGTCATGGCTGTAGAGAAACAAAGGCGGGGCAGTCGCGTCGCGCGGTTGGTGTTTGCCCGCTTGCTTCCATTAGTGCTAATCATCGCGATTGCCGTGGTGTTGGTCGGTGTCGCGCAGAACCTGCTGCGTTATCTCGGCGAACAATCTGAGGCGACCAGCCGCCGTCCGGCCTATGCGGCCACGGCGACCGCGATTGCTGAAATCACGCCCGAAGGCGATGTCAAACTCAATTTAGCCAAGCTGTTTGAACCGCCCGCGCAGGATATCACGTTTGCGACCAATACCCCGCAGGCCGTGGTCGAGCCGACCATGCCGCCAACCCCGGATATCACCGCGACGCCGCGCCCGCTCCCCACGCTTTTCGTGTATCAGGGGCCGGATGTGGTGGAAGCCAACGGCACTGCCGTACCCACGCCTGTCGAAGCGGTGGATCGTCACGGCATGGATTTGCTCAATATTGTGCTGTTGGGGCATGATGGCGAACTCACCAACGACGGCTTTATCCGTACGGATACCATGATCATCGTGTCGATCAACCGGACGGCGGGCACGGTGTCGATGCTCAGCCTCCCGCGCGACCTGTTCGTCTACATCCCCGGTTGGACGATGCAGCGCCTGAATCTCGCCTATATACACGGCGAGTCAATCGGTTGGACGGGCGGCGGCTTTGGTCTGCTGCGCCAGACGATCTTCTATAACTTTGGCATCAATGTGCACTATTATGCGATGGTCAACCTGAGCGGCTTCCGTGCCGTGGTCGATGCGGTCGGCGGCGTCGATCTCGCGGTCGACTGTGCCATCGAGAATCTGCCGCTTATTGGCGCGGATGTGCCCGCGTCGGCGTATCGCTCGGATGAAGTCGGCAACTACGTACTGCCGGTCGGCTACTATCACATGACAGGTGGCGAAGCGCTCTGGTATGCGCGTTCCCGTGATAACAGTTCCGACTTTGACCGCGGTCGGCGGCAGCAGCAGGTGCTGCGGGCGGTGCTGCGCCGTGCGCGCGACCAGGGTTTGTTCAACAACATCATTCCGCTGTGGAATGAGGGCAGCCAGTATGTCGAAACCAACCTGGCGATTGAAGATCTGCTCAGTCTGGTGCCTCTGGCGCTCAACATGGACTCGACGCGTATCGAGAGTTTCAATTTGCAGCGACTGTATCACACCACGCCGTGGACGACCGCCGATGGCGAAAACGTTCAGCTCCCGAACTATGAGCCGATCCGTCAGACGTTGGTTGACTTTTATAGCCCTGCGACCGACAGCCAGCTTGTCTCGGAAGGGTCAAGCATCCGTGTGCTGAATGGCACGGCCAACGCTGACTGGGATCGCGTGGCGGCGGAACGGTTGGCATGGGATGGCTTCAATCCGACGGCAGCGGGTGCGGCGGACAGGACGGACTACACCGATACGGTTCTCATCGATTACACGGGGCGCACCAAGGGCAGCAGCCTCGAACAAATCGCGCACACGCTCAACGTGCGTCCGGAGAATATTCGCTTGGAGCCGAACGCCAACCGCGAATATGACTTCGATGTCATTCTCGGCAGCAACTACAACTCGTGCACAGTCGCCGGGGTGCTCCCGGTCGGCGGTTGAGCGAACTGTACCTATAATCCATACAAAAAGGACGAGGTACCCTCGTCCTTTTTCTTTACTGTCAACTGTGAACTGATAACTGAAGACTTATTTCTACCAGCGGTGATGAATGAGCGGGCGAATCAGCTCGTCGTACACGCGCTGCACTTCGGTCATGGCTTCGGGCGTGAGCGGCGGCAGATCTGAGGCGGCGGCGTTGCTCTCCACCTGCGCGGGGTTTTTCGCGCCGGGGATCGCGCAGGAGACCGCGTCGAACATGAGAATCCAGCGCAGCGCGTAGGCGGCGAGAGTCACGCCCGCGGGGAGCAGCGCCTTGTACCGCTCGACTGCGGCCAGAGCGGTCTCATAGTCCACGCCGGAAAAGGTCTCGCCCACGTCAAAGGCTTCGCCGTGGCGGTTGAAGTTGCGGTGGTCATCGGCGGCGAACTGCGTCTGCTTGCTCATCTTCCCGGTGAGCATGCCGCTCGCCAGCGGTACGCGCGCCAATATGCCGACTTTGCGCCGCTTGGCTTCACTGAAGAACAGCTCCGACGGGCGCAGGCGCATCATGTTGAAGATGATCTGCACGCTCTGCACGTTCGGATACTCAATGGCCTTAAGTGCCTCTTCGACGCGCTCCACGCTCACGCCGTAGTAGCGGATTTTCCCCGCCTGCACGAGATCATCCAAGATGCCGAAAACTTCGGCGTGATAGTAGAGGTCAGTCGGTGGGCAGTGCAATTGTACGAGGTCGAGCGTTTCGACATCGAGGTTCTTCAGGCTGCGCTCGATCCATAGGGTCAGGTTTTCGCGCGTGTACCCCGCGACCGTTTGCTGGGGCAGGCGGCGACCCGCCTTCGTGATGACGTAGAACGGTTCGCGGCGTTCTTTGCGCAGCCGCGCGATCAACTGTTCACTGTGACCATCGCCGTACACGTCGGCGGTATCAAACAGGTTGATGCCCACATCCAGCGACTTATGCAGCGCCGCCATTGAATCGTCGTCATTCACCGAGCCCCACGCCGACCCGATGGCCCACGCGCCAAAACTGATATCCGAGACTGTCCATCCGGTTCGTCCAAAATCACGATACTGCATAAGCTTGTTTCTCCTTAAGCGATGCGGGAACAGCGAAACGGGTTCCCGTACTGAATTTTCTATAGTATTTTGCCGATTTCTCGCTCAATTTTCCACTTTCTGATTTTCGCTTTCGCGTAGGATTGGCTACAATGAAAGTAAATTGGTTTCTTTTGACTCCGTTTGCTGTCTGTTTGTCAGAGTCAGCGCTCAAGAAAGTTGTGCCTACATGTCTGACCCGATGTTTGTTGAAGAAAGACGCCGCATTATTCTGGAACAGCTCAAACAGCACGGGCGGGTCTCCGTCAAAGCCTTGAGCGAGCTCATGAATGTCAGCGCCGTGACCATCCGTCAAGACTTGCGCGCTCTGGAAGACAGCGGCCTGCTTGAACGCACGTATGGCGGGGCGGTCAGCCGGGAGAGCAGCACGATTCCGCCCGAACTTTCGTTTCACGTGCGTTTAGCCAAACGCCGCGCCGAAAAGGTCGCGATTGCGGCGGCGGCGGCAGAATTGCTCGAAGATGGGTGCAGTGTCGCGCTCGACGCCAGTACGACTGCCTACGCGCTCATCCCGTACGTCAAGAATCTCAAGAAAGTCACCGTCATCACCAACAGCTTGCTGATCGCGCAGAACTTCCTCGACAGCCCGCAGATTCAGGTGCTGGTGTCCGGCGGACGTCTGCGCCGCGACTCAATCTCGACGGTGGGCCGTCCCGATGGTTTACCCGATATCAACCTGAATATTGGCTTTTTTGGCACACGTGGTATTTCCTTGATTGGCGGTTGCACGGAGATCGATCCGGATGAAGTGGCGATGAAGAGCGCCATGATCGGTCGGTGTGTGCACACGGTTATTCTGGCGGATGGCTCGAAGTGGGGTCAAGTTGCCCCGTATACCTTCCTCCGACCTGATAAAACACAGCATATCATCAGCACGCAAGACGCGCCGCTCGATCAAGTGGAGGCGTTCCGTCACGGCGGGACGCGCGTAGATCTCGTACCGGTTGAATGAACAAAGGATTGTTAGGCATATGACACACTTAGTCGCCGTCGATTTGGGCGCGGAGTCGGGGCGCGTGGCTAAAGTCACGTATTCTGGGGCGTCCCTCACGATGGAAGTGGCGCACCGCTTTCCAAATATTCAGGTAGAAGTCGGCAAAACGCTCTACTGGGATACGTTTCGCCTGTGGCACGAAATCAAGACAGGCATTGAGCTGATTAAAGACGGTGCGCGTTCCATCGGCGTCGATACCTGGGGCGTCGACTTTGCGCTGCTTGACCGCGACGGCAATCTGCTCGGTAACCCGGTGTGCTACCGCGACAGCCGCACCGATGGCGCGATGGAATGGACGTTCAAGCGGGTGCCGCGGCGCGAAATCTTCGAGCGTACGGGCAGTCAGTTCTTGCAGCTCAATACGCTCTACCAGCTTGCCAGCCTGCTGCGCGCTAACAGCCCGCTGCTGGAAGTCGCGGCGACGTATCTCGGTTTCCCTGACTTGATCAACTATTGGCTGACGGGCGTCAAGGCGTGTGAATTTACGCATGCGACAACGACCCAATTCTACAACCCACGAGCGCGAGATTGGGATCGCCAACTGCTTGGCGCGGTGGGTCTCCCGACCGACATCTACCCGCACATCGTCCAACCGGGGACGCGTCTCGGCGACTACCGCGGCATCCCCGTGATCGCGCCGCCGACGCATGACACAGGTTCGGCGGTCATCGCGGTGCCGACCACCACACGCAATTTCGCCTATATCAGCAGTGGAACGTGGAGCTTGATCGGGCTGGAGATCGAAACGCCGATCATCAACGACGCCGCCTACGAGGCGAACGTCACGAATGAGGGTGGCGCCGAAGGTAAACTGCGCTTCCTGAAGAACATCATGGGTTTGTGGCTGGTGCAGCAGTCGCGTGCAGCGTGGCGGGCCGAAGGCACCGACTACAGTTACGATCAACTGGCGACGATGGCGACCGACGCGCCGCCGTTCCTCGCGTTCATTGACCCGGACGATCCGTCGTTCTTCCCCCCCGGCGACATGCCCGCGCGCATCCGCGAGTTCTGTGCGCGCACGGGTCAGGTTGTGCCGGAAACCCCCGGCGCGGTTTTGCGCGTGATCTACGAAAGCCTCGCGCTGCGCTACCGGGAAGCGCTCGACAAGATGATCGCGCTGTCCGGGCAAACCGTCGACCGGATGCACATCATTGGGGGTGGGTCGCAGAACGCGGTTCTCTGCCAGATGACCGCCGACGCCATCGGTCGCCCGGTGTATGCGGGGCCAGTCGAGGCGACCGTGTTGGGCAATGCCATCGTGCAACTGATTGCGTTGGGTGAGCTGCAGAGCGTCGCCGATGGTCGCGCGCTGCTCAGCCAGCAGTCCGATATCAAAGTTTATGAGCCGAAGAATACCGCTGCGTGGGATGCTGCCTTCGCGCGGTTTAAAGGATTGGGACAAACCTCGTGACGACCTCGACACCCCTTGAGCAGATTTTCAACCTGACCCGCACTTTAGGACAGCCGCAGAACGAATACGTCATCATCGGCGAGGGTAACACGTCGTACCGCATCGATCAGGATACGTTCCTGATCAAGGCGAGCGGGCAGGGCATGAGCGCGATTGACGTCAACGGCTTCGTCGCGGTGCGCTTCGACCCGATTCTCGCGCTCTTTGATCGGCAGGAGGCCGACCGTGCCACGCTGCAGCAGGCGATGATCGACGCCAAAGTCGATGCGTCGGCGCCGGGGCGTCCGTCCGTCGAGGTGACGTTCCATGCAATGCTGCTGCACGGCTGCGATGTGAAGTGCATCGCGCACACGCATCCCGTCGCCGTGAATGGCATTTTGTGTTCCACGCGCGCGCGCCAATTTGCCGACAATCGCTTATTCCCCGATGAAGCGGTATTGTGCGGCCCGCGCTCGGTGTTCGTGCCTTACGTTGATCCGGGACTGCCGCTGGCGGTCGCCATTCGCGACGAAGTGCGCCGCTACATGGATGAGATGGGCGAAGCGCCGAAAGTGATTCTGCTGCAGAACCACGGCTTGATCGCGCTCGGGCAGACGCCCACTGAAGCGCTGAACATCACGGCGATGGCTGTGAAAGCGGCGAAAATCTTCACGGGGGCGTGCGCGGTTGGCGAACCGGTGTTCATGTCGCCAGAGGACATCAAACACATTTACTTCCGACCGGACGAGATTTACCGCCGCAAGATGTTTGTGGGGTAGAAGCAGCTGTAACGGTTAGCGTAAGACTAGGGCCGGGACAAAGTGTGGACAGGTCTGCGCGTTTGATCGATGCCATAAAAAAGACGGTTCAGCCAACGTCGTTGACGCTGAACCGCCACTGAAACTGCTAAATGCTAGTCTTTGCTGGTGGGGTCGAACGCGTCGCGGATGCCGTCGCCAATGACATACAGGCACAGCACCGTAACGAAGATCATCAAACCGGGGAAAATCACCAGATGCACGCCGCGTGTGAAGAAGGTCTGCGCGCCGGTGAGCATGTTACCCCAGCTCGGCGTCGGCGGCTTGATGCCCAGACCGAGGAAGCTCAGCGCCGCTTCAGAGAGGATGAGCGCACCGATGTCGATCGCCAGCGAAATCACGATGATCGAGAACAGGTTCGGCAGGATGTGCATGAACATGATGCGCAGCGGCGACGCGCCGATAGCGCGCGCGCTGACGATGTATTCGCGTTCACGGAGCGACAGCGTTTCGCCGCGCACCAGACGCGTTGTCCCCGTCCACCCGAGCAGACCGAGCACGAGAATCAACGTGGTTGGCGATGGTTGCAGTACCGCCGCGACGATCAGCAGCAGGAACAGCGACGGGATCGAGTTCAGTGTTGAAATGATCCAGTTGATGAAGTCATCAATGGGACCACCGTAAAACCCGGTGATAATGCCGAGCGTCACGCCGATGGAAATTGAAACGATAGCTGCGAGGAAGCCCACGGCCAGAGAGACTTGTCCGCCGTACAACAACCGCGCGAAATGGTCGCGACCGAGATCATCGGTGCCGAGTATGTGGTTACCCGCGGCGAGCGGGAGAAACGTGCGCGACGCGTCGGTTTGCGTGTAACTGACATCCAGGACCCGGCTGATGAGCGGCGCTGAAAAGGACATGATCGCCATTAGCGCGACGATGGCCAGAGCCGTCAATGTGAGCCGATCGCGGCGCAGGCGGCGCATTGCCAACTGCGTCAGCGAAATACCCACGCGTTTTTCTTCTTTTTCGACTGAGAGTTTTGCGACCGAAGATTGGGCTGTCATGATAAGTCTCCTATCACTATCTCACTAGTCGAAGCGAATGCGCGGGTCAATCACCGCGTACAGAATGTCCGAGAGGATGTAGCCAAAAATCGTCGCCGCCGCGCCGACAATGACCACCGTCATGACGATCGGGAAATCCTGCGCGATCACGGCTTGCACCGCAAAGCGTCCCAGACCCGGCCAGGAGAAAATCGTTTCCGTGATTGCCGCACCGCTCAACAGGCCGGTGATTTGCGGGCCGAGGAACGTCGCCAGCGGGATCAACGCGTTACGTGCACCGTGCTTGAACCACACGTTCCGGCTCGACAAACCCTTGGACAATGCCGTGCGCATGTAGTCCTGCGACATGACGTCCAGCATGGACGCCCGCATATAGCGCGAATAGATGGCAATCGTCCCCGTCGCCAGAATGAAAGTCGGCAGGACAAGGAACTGCCAGCGATCCCAAATCGGCGGGATACCACCCGTCAGCGTGGTTGGCGTTCGACCGCCCATCGGCAGGACGCCGAGCCACGAGCCGAAAATCAGCAGCAGGATCAGGCCGAGCCAGAAGATAGGAATCGCGTTGAACACCACCGCGAGCACGCGGGTGATATTGTCGAACCATTTGCCTTTGTAGACGGCGGCGAGGATACCGATCGGCACGCCGATGACGAGGCCGAACAGCAGACTGGAAATACCGAGTTCCAGCGTTGCGCCGACTTTTTCACCGAGCATCTGAATCACCGGACGGCGGTAGAAGAAGGAATCGCCAAAGTCGCCGCGGAGAATACCCCGGTTCTGGCCGGGCGGTTCCGGTTCGCCGTCATTATCGACATCGAGCGCCAGCAAAAAGCTGCGGTCGGCGACACCATCACCGTCGGAGTCCCAGCGCATCCAGTCATCACCAAGCAGCCAGCGCAGGTATTGCACTGGCAGCGGGTCGTTGACACCCAGGCGTTTGGCGACCAATTCACGCTGCGCGACGGTCATGCGCGGGCTGAAGGTCAGTGCTGCCACCGGGCCTCCGGGCGCGGCTGACATCAGCAAGTATGAGAAAATAGTGATGCCGAAGAAGGTGGGAATCGCTTGAATTAAGCGACGTAGTGTGTACTTGATCATGGACTAAGTCCCCAACATGTCTGATCACGAGAACGATGTTTTTACAAAACAGGTACATCGGGAAACCTGCGGTTATCCGAAACTAGGCTCGCTATGAGTCTGGTAGATGCAGCCTGCAAGTTACAAAGAAAGCATATCTAAGTTGATACTCTTGAAAACCGCCCCCTCACACTTGGCGAGGGGGCGATGAGGTATTGCTACCTACAACTTACGGGGTGCTGACCGACCACGCGTCCGCGTTCCAGTAGAGCTGGGACGGATACGGGTCAAAGCCTTCGATGCTGTTGGCAGCGTACATGCCGTTGGTGGCGAACAGCCAAATGTAGGGCAGTTCGTCTTGCATGATCTGCTGCATTTCGCCATAGATCGCCGCGCGTTCCGCCGGGTCGCAGCCGGGGAGCGACTTCGCCTGAGCGTTCAGTTCGGTGAAGCGTTCGTTGTTGAACGAGGTGAAGTTGCTGCCGCTGCCGATGACGTCACTGGCAGGCGTGAAGAGCTGCGTGGCATCGGGATCATCCGGGTAGCCGTTGCGCCAGCCGAGGATGATGGTGTCGAACGTCTGGCTGTCCATGATGTCCAGCAGGGTGTTGAAGTCGATGGTCTGGAAGTCAACGCGGACGCCGATCTGCGCGAGCTGATCCTGAATCAGGGTGCCGATGGCTTCGCGGCGGGTGTTGCCTTCATTGGTATACAGCGTGAACACGAATTCGGCACCATCTTCAGCGTACATGGAGCCCTGCGCAACGCGCGGGGTCGCGGGGTCATTGTCCGCATCCACCCAGCCAGCTTCGTCGAGCATGGCGGCGGCGGCTTCGGGGTCAAACGGAATCGGCGCGAGGTCGTCCGCATAGGCCCACGACGCGGGGATCAGGAAGGAGGTCATACGTTCGCCTTCGTTGAACACGGCGGCGTCGATGATCGATTCGATATCAATCGCGCGGGCAATCGCCTGACGGACACGGACATCACCGAAAATCGGGTGGTTGCCCTGGTCAATCGGGTTGCCGGCTTCGTCAAACGCGTTCTGCGGATTGTTCGGGTCGGCGAGGTTCATGGCCAGGTAATCCCAGGCATTGCCGGGGTAGCTGTAAACCGTCGCGCTGCTGTTGCGGATGTCCTGACGACGCGCAACGGCGGGGCCGTCGATGACGTTCAGTTCGCCAGCGAGGAACTGTTCGACCATGACCGTCTGATCGGGCACGGTGCGATAGATGAAGCCTTCGGGCGCAACGTAGCCGAGGACGGTATCGACCGCCGGGTACGTCGGGTCATTGACGAGGCTGACCTGTTCGCCGGGGCGGAATTCACCGAAGGTGAACGGGCCACGCGTAACCGACGGGGCGAGGTTGAATTCGCTGTCGCCGAGGGTGGTCACATCTTCGGGCAGAACATGCGACGGCGCGGGAACAATCGACGCTGCATAGCTCAGCGACGTGCATTCCGGCGAGGCCATCGTCACCACGACGGTGTAATCATCGGGAGCCTGAACGTCGAGCACGCCGGTCGCGCCGGTCGGGTCGATGATGTAGCTGCCGGGTACGTCGATCAGACCTTCAGCACCCGCCTTGATCGCTTCCCACGAGTACAGGATGTCCGCGGAGGTGATGGGGGTGCCATCGCTCCACGTCATGTCCTGACGCAGGGTGAAGGTGTAGGTCAGACCGTCTTCGCTGATTTCCCAGCTTTCGGCGAGCGAGTTCGGTTGCGCAGGGGCGAGAACCGCTGCGGCCGGGTCGGCACCAATGAAGCTGGGGAACATAAAGCCAATAACGCGCTGGCTGGCGGTGTCGCTGGACATGATGGGGTTCATCGTAGCAACGTCTGCACTCAGGTTGCCTTCGATGATGATCCCGCCTTGCCCACCTTCTTGAGCGGCGATCGGAGCAAACGCGCCGAGCAGCGCGACTGCGGTTCCGATCATCAAGAACTTACGGAAAATCTTCATGTACGTCACTCCTTGTAATACACCTACAAGTATTGATGGAACCTGCTACTCACGTGCGTGTACTTCGTCCACAACTAATACACACGCGTATTGGAGAAGGTTCAAAAATTGAGGGATTCTCCCACAGCGGCTAGTGTAGCAAGGAGCGAGGGAAATATCTAGGAGATTTGTCACGAAAAAATAAAAACCTCTGAAGCTATTTGTGACAGCTTCAGAGGTTAGGTGTCGGCGTAGCGGGACTTGAACCCACGACCTCTTGCACCCCATGCAAGCGCGCTACCAAGCTGCGCCATACGCCGTACTTCTTCTAAGTATAGAGCACCCCAGAATGACTTTCAAGTGGCAAGTGACCGTCAGCTCACCGGATCCTTACTGGAGACGCGGCTGACCTTTCGCTATACTAAGATTGTTAGTTACCCAAGGAGTAGGTGATGGACATCAAGCTGACTGCGCTTGCGTCCTGCGCTGGTTGAGCGGCGAAGATCGCCCCGCGCGATCTGGCTCAGGTTCTGACGCCGCTGAAGGGGATGTTCCCCGCCCAAATGTATCCCGCGCTGCTCGTCGGACTTGAATCGCCCGATGATGCGGCGGTGTATCGCCTGAACGCTGATCAGGCGGTCATCTCGACTGTCGATTTCTTTCCGCCGGTCGTCGATGATCCGTACCAGTTCGGCGCGATTGCGGCTGCCAATGCATTGAGCGACATCTACGCGATGGGCGGTGAACCGCTGTTTGCCGTGAACCTCGTCGCTTACCCCGATGGCTACGGCTATGAAATACTCACAGAGATTCTGCGGGGTGGGGCAGAGAAGGTGCGGGAAGCGGGCGCGGTGATTGCGGGCGGCCACACCGTGACTGATCGCGAACCGAAATATGGGCTCGCCGTCACTGGCTTGATCCATCCCGCCCGGATTCGCACGAAGGGCGGGGCGCGGGTGGGCGATCAGCTCATCCTGACCAAGCCGCTCGGCATTGGTACGATCACTACTGCATTGAAACGCGGCGTCGCCGACCCCGCGCATGTCGAGGCGGCAGTCGCCAGCATGCTGCGTTTAAATCGGACGGCGTCGCAGTTGGCGTCCGCGTACCACGTCCACGCCATGACCGAT
Source organism: Candidatus Flexifilum breve (assembly GCF_016713355.1). Classification (NCBI taxonomy): domain Bacteria; kingdom Bacillati; phylum Chloroflexota; class Anaerolineae; order Aggregatilineales; family Candidatus Flexifilaceae; genus Candidatus Flexifilum; species Candidatus Flexifilum breve. The sequence continues at coordinate 209,442 of NZ_JADJPI010000004.1, read as the reverse complement.
ATCACGGGTTACGGGCTGATCGGTCACGCACATGAGCTGGCGCATCACAGTCACGTGCGTTTGGCGCTCGATTACGCGGCGCTGCGGTGGGTTGATGGCGCGCAAGTGTATGGTCAGCAGGAAATCTTCGCAGGTGGCTTGGGCCGCAACCGCGAATATTACGAAGCCTGGGTCACCCTTGAGGCGGACCTGGCGTCTTATCAGGCGGACCTGTTGTATGATCCGCAGACATCCGGTGGGTTGTTGATTGCGCTGCCCTCCGCGGACGCGCCGCGCTTGCTCGACCAATTGCTGGCATCCGGCGAAGCGGCGGCCCTGATCGGATCGGTGCTGCCCGGAGATGGAGAGATAATTATTCGATGACGGCGAACCGCGTTTACGGCTACTCGCAAGACACTTTTCTGATTCGCCGGGGTGTCGGAGACACGTATGTCTTCGGCGGTCGAAGTCAGGATGGCAGCCGCTGGACGCGAATCCTGTCGAAACGCGCCGCCCACATGCTGTGGTTTCATCTGGCCCGCCATTTATTTCCCGACGATGCCGATGATGTGACGGCACGGCTCCCGACCGCGCTCTTTCGCGGCGTCAATGTCCCGTCAATCACGGAACACATGCTCATCGAGCCGCTCGCCACGGGCGGCATCGAAATCGTTGGCTCTACCAGCGCCGGCACCTATTCGGTGCAACTGGGGCCGTCTGAAGTACAGCGCTTTTGGACTCTAATTGATCAGGCGATGGATTCATGACCACAGATACACCAGTTCTGCCCGCAACCTTAGGCACACCGCAGCTTTCTCTGGCCGGCACGGCTCAAGCCTTTGTGAATATTCGTACTGGCCCCGGCACGAGCTACCGGGATATCGGCGATCTCCTGAAATTCACGTTGTGCACCTACTACCCTCAATCCCGCACGAAAGACGGTTGGGTGTGGATCGAGCAGGGTTCAGTCAAAGGGCTGGGTGCTGGGTACGCTGGTCACATTTGAGGCGGTCTCGGTGCCTACCAGCCTCGCGGCGACGCCGTATACGCGCAAAGTCGCAGTGTGGCACTGGCGCGGCGACTCGATTGCCGAAAACAGCATCGAGGAATTCGCGCAGCGCTTGAAGGCCAACGCGCCCGCCGTGACGCAAGTCTGGGTTAAGGTCAGCGACTACACGCGCGAATCCGGCGCGCAGTGGCAAGGCTACTGGGACTCGAAACGTGCCCTCGCCATTGATGGCACGGCCAGCATCGACCGTTGGGTGAAGGTGCTCGGTCAGTATGGGTTGGAGTTTCATGCGTGGGCGGTGCCGCGCGGCGCCGACATTGCTGCTGAGACGCGCCTGCTGATTCAGGCGTGCACCCGCCCCGGCGTCAAATCGCTGATTCTCGATGTTGAGCCTTATGCGGGTTTCTGGTTGGGCAGCCGGGAGACGGTGCGACCGTTCATGGTGGCGCTGCGCCGGGGAATTCCGAGCACATTCCACGTCGGCATGTGCGTTGATCCGCGCACGGGGCACTACAACTCGATTTACCCGTTGGAATGGCAGCCGTTCGTCAACTCGATTCACCCGATGGTCTACTGGGAAATCATGGCGCGCACTCCGGATGATGTACTGCGCGAGACGTATCAGGTGTGGGGGAGCTACGGCAAGCCGATCATCCCGGCGCTGCAAGCGGATGCGAACGGCGACTCGATGTTGGCCGCGCAGGCGCTGGCTACATGGCGGCATAAAGCCCCCGGTGTGAGTTGGTGGCGCGTGGGGGTGGTGAGCCAATGGGCGGCGATCAATAAGCCGATGTACAGCACGAATCAGTCGACCGGCGGCGGGTCGGTTTATAGCGATGAGCAGATCATCAAGCCGACTGATACTGGTTTCCGGCGCTTCTCCTACACCGGCAAAGAAGAATTTATTCCGTTCACCGGAGCGTGGGGCTGGACGTCGTATTATAAAGCGACCGAAACGCGCACCAGTAAAGCGGTTGCCCGCTGGACGCCGACCATCAAAGAGTCCGGACGCCATGAAATCGCGGTCTTTGTCCCAACGCGCCATGCGACGACGCTCAATGCGCGTTTCAAACTGCATGGTGTGCGCGGTAGAAGCGCCGAAACGATCATCCCCGTCGATCAGTCGCGCTTCCGCGATCAATGGGTGACGCTGGGCGTCTTCGATATCGACAAGAATCTCGCCAACGCCGGGTCGATTTTCCTGAACGATCTCACGGGCGAGAGCGGCAAAGAGATCGCCTTCGATGCAATTCGCTGGCGGCGCGTGCTGACCGCGACGGGCGGTCTGCCGAGTGACGTCTTCAGCGATGGCTATGATCAACCCGTGGGCACCGAAGCCGAACGGCGCGGCGCAACCGTGTGGGGTGGCAAGTGGCTCGACGCGAGTCCCTTTGGCCAACTCTATTTCATCGGGTCACCGCAGGAAGCGTATCACACGGGCGCGGATCTCAATCTGCCGAGCGATGCGGACGCGCACGCGCTCGTCTACTCACCCGCAAATGGAATCGTGACGTTTGCGAACGCGCTGCCGATCTGGGGCAATGTGATCATCATCAAGCATGATCCGCTGCCGGGCAGTCTGCGCGTGATGTATTCGCGCAGTGCGCATCTGGAAGCGATGGCAGTGGTGCCGGGGCAAAAAGTGAAACGTGGGGAGGCGATTGGGCGCGTCGGCAACGCGTTCGGACGCTACGCCTACCACCTGCACTTTGATCTCAGCCCGACCAACATTCTGGAGGCGAATCCGTCGCATTGGCCGGCTCGAGACAAAGTCGCGACCTTCGCCAATTACGTCGATCCGAAAGACTTCATTCTCGCCAATCGCCCGAAATAAGCGGTAGCTGGCCTACAGTTGCAGGGGCATGGTGCGCCACCATGCCCCTACGATCTGGCTCATCGCTAGAACAAGCCCCAATCGTCGGCGGCGCCTTCTTCCATCATCGTCGGGTCCCACATCTCCATGCCCATTTCGATGGTCGTGGGCACGGCGGCATATTCCTGCGCGGTGCGGCGCGTTTGTTCGAGCAGCTGCGGCGCGTAGGGGCAGAAGGGCGTCGTCATAATCATGACGAGATGGCAGTGCTTATCGTCTAGTTCGACACGGCGAACCAGACCAAGTTCGATGACATTCATGCCAATTTCCGGGTCAACGACCACGCGGAGATGCTCGCGCAGTTCTTCTTCCGTTTTCATCGTCTGCTGGGTCATACCAGTTCCTCATGCAATTTCTGACCAGTGCCAGCGAATCGTAGCATAGCCATTTTTCTAAGTCAATTTTTATAATAGCTATCATAAAAATGTTGACTCTGCCGCTCCGCGCTGGTATACTACCCCTATGTTTTCTACTCTGGGTACAGAGTAAATTTAACTGCTGTTGATCTTAGCGGAGGTTACGCCGGAATGGGCGCTGCTTTAGAAATTCGGAACCTACACGTCACGGTTGAAGACAAACCCATCCTGCGGGGTGTGAATCTTACTGTTAAGCAGGGCGAAGTCCATGCGCTTATGGGACCTAACGGCTCGGGCAAATCGACGTTGGCCAACGTCCTGCTCGGCAACCCCGCCTATGAAGTCACCGCCGGGCAGATTATTTTCGACGGTCAAGACCTGCTCGAAATGGAAGCCGACGAACGCAGCCGCGCGGGCTTGTTCCTTGCCTTCCAGTATCCCGTGAGCATCCCCGGTGTCACTCTGGCTAACTTCCTGCGTCTGGCGATCAACGCCCGCATGAAGGCGGCTGACCCGACCAGCAAAGGCATTTCCGTGTCGGATTTCCGCAAGCTGATGCGCGCTAAGATGGACTCGCTCCACATGGATCACAGCTTTGCGGGACGTTATCTCAACGAAGGTTTCAGCGGCGGTGAGAAGAAGCGCGCCGAAATTCTGCAAATGGCCGTGCTGAACCCGAAGATCACCATTCTGGATGAAACTGACTCCGGTCTGGACATCGACGCGCTGCGCGTTGTGTCGGAAGGCGTCGCCAGCTTGCGTGGCCCGGATCTTGGTGTGCTGGTGATCACCCACTATCAGCGCATTCTCAACTACATCAAACCCGACTACGTGCACATCATGTTCGAGGGGCGCATCGTCGAAAACGGTGGCCCGGATCTCGCGCTGCGCCTTGAAGAAACAGGCTATGACTGGGTACGTGAAAAGTACGGCGTAGAGCAGGAGTAAGCGCAATGACGGATTTTGTCGAGAGCGAAAAGCAGCTGACCGCCGAAGAATCGGCGTTGAAGGATGTCCGCGGCTCCTACGAAGAGAAGTACGGTTTCCACGACTCGGAAACGAGCTATTCTTTTAAGAGCCAGCGCGGTCTGAACGCCGATATTGTGCGCCAGATCAGTGCCTTGAAGAATGAACCGGCGTGGATGCTGGAATATCGCCTCAAGGCCTATGAACTCTTCCTCGCCAAGCCGATGCCTAATTGGGGCGCTGATCTCAGCGGGATCGACTTTGACAACATTTTCTACTTCGTCCGTGCTGCCGATCAGCAGGGCAAAGACTGGAACGAAGTGCCGCCGGAAATCAAGAATACGTTTGACCGCCTCGGCATCCCCGAAGCCGAGCAGAAATTCCTGCAAGGCGTGACGGCGCAGTACGAGTCGGAAGTCGTGTATCACAGCATCCGTAAAGACCTCGAAAGCCAAAGGCGTGATCTTCACGGACATGGACTCGGCGCTGCGCGATTATCCCGATTTGGTGCGCGAATACTTCGGCACGGTCATCCCGTCCGCCGATAACAAGTTCGCGGCGCTCAACAGCTCGGTGTGGTCGGGCGGGTCGTTCGTGTATGTCCCCAAGGGTGTCCACGTCGAAATGCCGCTGCAAGCCTATTTCCGCATCAACACGCAGAACATGGGCCAGTTCGAACGCACACTGATCATCGTCGAAGAGGGCGGGTACGTCCACTACGTCGAAGGCTGCACCGCGCCGATCTATAGCTCGGACAGCCTGCACAGCGCGGTTGTGGAGATCATCATCAAAGAAGGCGGTCGCTGCCGCTACACGACCATCCAGAACTGGTCGAATAACGTGTATAACCTTGTGACCAAGCGCGCGGTTGCCAAGAAGAATGCCACCATGGAGTGGGTTGACGGCAACCTCGGCAGCAAAGTCACGATGAAGTATCCCGCTGTCATCCTCGAAGGCGAAGGCGCGCACGGTGAAGTGCTCTCCATCGCGTTCGCGGGGCACGGCCAGCATCAGGACGCGGGCGCGAAGATCACGCATCTCGCCCCGAACACCACCAGCCAGATCATCAGCAAGTCGATCAGCCGCGATGGCGGTCGCGCGACCTACCGCGGTCTGCTGAAGATTGTCGAAGGTGCAGACAACGTCCGCAGTAATGTCGTGTGCGACGCGCTCCTGCTGGATGATCGCAGTCGCTCCGACACCTACCCGACGATTGAATGCGATGCCCGCAACGTCACGATGGGGCATGAGGCTTCGGTGACACGTATCGGCGAAGATCAGCTCTTCTATGCAATGAGCCGCGGTATGAGCGAAGATGAAGCCAACGCCATGATCGTCAACGGTTTCATTGAGCCGCTCGTCAAGGAGCTGCCGATGGAATACGCGCTCGAAATGAACCGCCTGATCCAGATTCAGCTTGAAGGCTCAATCGGCTAAACATCAGACACGCTTCCCGTAGGGGAAGGTATGCCCCTCCCCCTACCTTGATGATAACGACACCCACACACCAGCTTGAGGTGATTTTATGACTTTTGCAGTCCGACGCCGCTCCGCCTCGCCGGAAGCGCCCATCTACACGCCCGCGGATATTGACGCGTTGAGCACCGCCAACAACGAACCGGATTGGCTGCGCGAGAGCCGTCATGTGGCGTGGGAACTCTATGAAATGCTCCCGATGCCCGGACGCACCGACGAAGAATGGCGGCGCACCGATTACCGCGGCATCCGTTGGGATGAAGCCCAGCTTGTCAACAACGCGCAGTCCACGCTGGATGTGGTGCCACGCGAAAACCTTGAACCGCTCATCGGCGATCAGCAGGGTGGCACGCTCATCTTTGTCGATGGTAAAGTGGTCTTCTACGAAGTAACCGACGATCTGCGGAAGCAGGGAGTGATCTTCACGGACTTAGTGACCGCCTGTCGTGAATATCCTGATCTCGTGCGTGAACGTTTGATGACACAGGCCGTCAAGCCGAGCGATGGCAAATTCGCCGCGCTCCATGCTGCTCTGTGGACGCACGGTGTGTTCCTCTATGTGCCGCGCGGTAAAATGGTCGAACTGCCGCTGCATGTGGTGATGTATCACACGCAGCCCGGCGCGACCCTCGGTCACGTGCTTGTCTCGCTGGACGAAGCCGCGAGCGCGACCATTCTGGTTGATTACCTGTCGCCCGAAGGCGATGCGCAGTCGGCGTATATTGGCGCGACCGAACTGCTCGTCGGCGAGCGCGCGAACCTGCGCTATGTCGGCTTGCAGGACTGGAATCGCGAGACCTACGAGTTCAGCCACCAGCGCGGGCGCGTCGGCAAGGACGCCACGCTGGATTGGGTGCTCGGCACGATGGGCGGCAAGCTCGTCAAGGCGTTCATCGAAGTCGAACTCGATGGGTATGCAGCGCAGGGGCGCGTGTCCGGTATGTTCTTCGCCGATGGCGTACAGATGTTTGATCACGACACCCAGCAGAATCACAACGCGCCGATGACCAAGTCGGACCTGTTGTTCAAGGGCGCGGCGAAAGACGAAGCTCGCAGCCTGTGGCAGGGCATGATCAAGTCGCAGCCACAGATGCAGAAGATCGATGGGTTTCAGGCAAGTCGCAACCTCGTGTTGAGCGAGGATGCGCGCATGGACGCCATCCCCGGCCTCGAAATCGAAGCGGATGACGTGCGCTGTACACACGCCGCGACCTTCGGCACGCTGGAAGAAGCGCCCGTGTTCTACCTGATGAGCCGCGGCATTCCGCGCCCGCAGGCTGAACTCATGGTCACGGAAGGCTTCTTCGAGGAACTGCTCGAACGTATCCCGTTTGAGCGCGTGCAGGATCGTCTGCGCGCCGCCTTGGAAGCCAAGATCGTCGGCGTGAACACGCTGAAATAAGCCGTAGACTTTGTGGGGACGAGGCATGCCTCGTCCTGATTGCTCTGATCAAGGCGCGGCGAGTCTCACCGCGCCTTTTTGTTAGGAGTTCACCATGACCGATCGAACCCTGCCTTACAATATCGAGGCGGTGCGGGCAGATTTCCCCATTTTGCAGCAGGAGCATCACGCGGGTGTCCCGCTGATCTATCTCGACAATGCCGCCAGCAGCCAGAAGCCCCGGCAGGTGATCGACGCGATTGACGACTACTACCGTCGCTACAACGCCAATGTGCATCGCGGCATCCACAAGTTGAGCGAAGCCGCGACCGCTGCCTACGAAGAGGCGCGCATCAAGGTCAAAAAGTTCATCAACGCGGCGAACAAGCGCGAAGTGATCTATGTGCGCGGCACGACCGAGGGCATCAACCTCGTCGCGCAGACGTGGGGCAGGGCGAACCTCAAGTCGGGTGATACGGTCGTGCTCACGCAGATGGAGCACCATTCGAATATCGTCCCGTGGCAGATGCTCGCCGCGGAAAAGGGCTTCACGATTCGCTATGTGCCCGTGCTGCCTGATGGCACGCTCGACATGGATGTATATGACGCGCTGCTGCGGGATGAGCCGGTCAAGCTGGTCAGCGTGATGTACGTTTCGAATGTGCTCGGCACGGTGAACCCGATTGCGCACATGGCCAAGCTCGCCCATGACGTGGGCGCGCTGATGCTGGTCGATGGCGCGCAGGCCGTGCCGCATCTGCCCGTCGATGTGCAGGCGCTCGACGCCGATTTCTTCACCTTCAGCGGCCACAAAATGATCGGCCCGACCGGGAGCGGCATCCTCACGCTCGACGGCAGCACGTGGAACGAACTGCCCTACAAATTCGAGGCGGGCACGCCTTCGATTGCCGAAGGCATCGGCCTCGGCGCGGCGGTCGACTACCTGACGAGCATCGGCATGGACAAGATTCGCATGCACGAGGAAGCCATCACCGCGTACGCGCTGGATCGCCTTTCCGAAGTCCCCGGCTTGACTCTCTATGGGCCGGACGCCGACCAGAAGGGCGCGGTGGCCGCGTTCTCGCTCAAGGGCATTCACGCGCATGACATCGCGCAGCTTCTCGACGCCGAAGGGATTGCCGTGCGTGCCGGACATCACTGCGCCATGCCGCTCCACGACTGCCTGAACATTCCGGCGACGGCGCGCGCCAGCTTTTACCTCTACAACACCTTCGCCGAAGTGGACGCGCTCATCGACGCGCTCTACAAAGCCAAGAAGAAATTCTCAGTCTAACCCGCGTGAAGCGTCATCCCTACGAGAGACATCCTCTTTCGTAGGGACGCGATTTATCGCGTGCGCGCTGTCAATTGGTCACAAATCAGCGGGTCGTCCTCTGCTATAATAGAAGTATGACGTACGCAGAGTGGACACTCCTGTTCGCTCTTTGAAAGGCTGTAATCATGGATGATCTGTATCGCGAGAACATTCTCGATCACGGGATGAATCCGCGTAACCGGGGTATCTTGAATCCGGCGACGGTTGACCACGAGGCGCACAATCCGCTGTGCGGCGACCGTCTCCGCCTGACGCTGCGCATCGACGAGAACAACCGTGTGACCGAACTCGGCTGGGATGGGCAGGGCTGCGCGATCAGTCAGGCGTCCGCGTCGATGCTCGGCGAGGAAATTCTCGGCAAGACGCTCGACGAAATCCGCCAGATCAACAAAGAAGATATCTTCGAGATGCTCGGCATTCATTTGTCGCCCAACCGCATCAAGTGCGCGCTGTTGTCGCTGCAAGTGCTCAAAACTGGGCTGTATGGCATCGCCGAGTGGCGCAAATTCGAGGATGACTAAGTGAGCGTGACCATCGACTGGATCAGTGTGGCAGCGGTGAACGAAATTGCGCCGGGTGATCGGCTCGTCGTAGAGATTGGCCGCGACTGGGTCGTGATCTTCAACGTTGAGGGGCAGTTCTACGCGCTGGAAGATCGCTGTTCGCATGAAGATGTTCCGCTCTCGGAAGGTGCGCTCAACGGCTGTGAGATCGAGTGCCACAAGCACGGCGCGACCTTCGACATCACCACTGGGCAGCATTTGACGCCGCCCGCAGTTTCGCCCGTGAAGACATTCCCCGTGCGCGTCGAAGGGGATCTCGTGCAAATTGGCAAGGTGAAACGCTAGCGCCATGCGGCTGTGGTGGCATCTCGTCCGCTTGGGCTTTCGTCTGCTCTATAACGAATTTGCCTTCACCTATGATCTCGTCAGTTGGGTCGTCTCGCTCGGCGCTTGGCGCTGCTGGGTGCGCGCCTCACTGAAGCATCTTCACCCGGACGGCCTGATCCTCGAACTGGCGCATGGCACGGGCAACCTCCAGCTCGATCTGCACGCCGCGGGGCGGGATGCTATCGGCTGCGACTTGTCGCCTGCGATGGGGCAGATCGCGACGAACAAGCTTATGCGTGCGGGCATCCGTCCACACTTGGTGCGGGTCAGGGCGCAGACGCTGCCGTTTCGCGCTGCAGCGTTCGCTTCCGTGATCAGCACCTTCCCGACGGACTTCATCATCGCGCCGGAGACGCTGCGCGAAGTGTCTCGTGTGCTGCAGCCGGGCGGACGCTTTGTCATCGTGCCGACGTCGCGCTTCACGGGCGGCGGCTTAATCGCCAAGCTGATCGATGCGCTCTATGCCGCCACCGGGCAGCGCGAGGCCAGTGCGGAACATCACTCCCTGTGGATCAGCCTGTTGGAACCGTACGGTTTCACCGTGCAGGTCGTTGAAGAAGCCTGCTCGAATAGCTCCGTCACAGTGATCATCGCGCAAAAAAGGGGCTAGAAATCACTTTTGCCCTATGCTATACTCCCCTCAATCCAATATGGTGGGCGTAGCTCAGTTGGTTAGAGCGCTTGTCTGTGGAACAAGAGGTCGAGGGTTCAAGTCCCTTCTCCCACCCATACCATAATCAGAACAAACGCTCCGGCTGTTTACGGGGCGTTTTCTTTTCCTAGCAGAAAACGCAGAGGGCTGTGTTGATCGTGGACTTGTGCAAGGTCCCTGGCATTGTAGACCACGTAATGATCCATCAATGTCTTCACATCGGCATGGCCAGACAATCTTGATGCTGTCACCACGTCGCCACCTGAATAGGTGTAGAGCGAGATGAACGACTTACGCATCAGGTGTGTGTAGATGCGCTCAGCGACTTTGGCGCGCCGGGCGATACTGCGAATGATCGACCGCAATCCGGAGACGGTCAGCGGCTCACGCGTGCGCAGATTGTGGAAGACGGCCTTCGTCGTGTTGTCTCGAATGGCGAGCCAGCTCTGCAGCGCTGCGTTCGTCTCTGCGCTGAACACTACCCACCGCCACTGATCGCCCTTCTCATAAATCAGTGCGCAGTTCTGCTCCAGGTACAAATCACTTCGTTCCATCCCCACCAGCCCGCCGGCACGCATCCCACTATCGATGAGTAGGAACAGCAGCGCCCGGTCACGAATGGAAAGCGTGTCGCTGCCTTCAGTCGCCGCGATCATCTTCCGGAGGGAATCAATGAGGTTGTCTAGTTCAACTCGTTTATTCGGTCTCTTCCTCTTGGGATAGGCTATCCCGGCCATTGGATTCGGGATGCTGTATTCAACTGAGCACCAGCGCAGCCACTTATGCAGCGCGCGGATCATCGCATTGATCGTCTGTTCGGAGAGCGGCTTACCTGTCCGGGTGTTGTTGCACTCGCTATAGTAAACGATATAGCGGCGCATGGTCTTGACTGTGATGGCTTCGAGTCGGTCCGACTGCTGGGCTTCGAGCCACGTGATCGGGCTGTTCGCATTGTTCTGCAACATGACCATGTACCACTCCGCGGTATTACGCTTCATCCGGTCAGCGATCAGGGCTTCCACAAACTCTTGTAGGGCGTCTCTGATCTGCATTGTGTCCTCGAGTCAGGTGGGGAAATTCCCCACCTGTGATCTAGTTGGTGTGTATCCCGGTGTGCTGTGCCATGACGCCGCCAATTAACAGGTATTTGGCGAACGGGTACAGCTTGGACCAGTAGTCAATAATCGCCTGCGCTTGCTCGAAGTGATAGAAGTAGAGCGCCTCACTGTAACATCTCTGTTACAGACGACGACCGCCTGTTCGTAGAGAAGAGCTTGTTTCATCTTCAATTGGATTTCCGCCTGCTGAATCTGCCAACGCGGGAGTGGCTGATAGACGCCCGGAATTGGAGTCCACTGGAGAATGGTGTAGGTTGGGCTCATCGCGATCAATCCCACAGCGTTTCTTCAGTCCATCGATGGCCGTGGAAGCATTGGAATTCCATCGCCGTCGTGGCTGGATTAGTGTTCGGCAAACAGCGACCGAACAGAGCGACTCCCTTGCACTTATCGCACTTCGGCGGCACATAGCCGGGATACAAATCAGGATCGACGTACTCAAAGCCTTCAGGTGCTTTCATGTCGTGAATGTAGCGCAGCCGGCGCACGGTGATATCGACTCGGCAGCCCAGCTCTTCAAGCTCTGCTTTCATTTCGAGCAGTCGCTTCAGTTGTTCGATCGTCGCGCCGTCAGGAATGTATGCGACCAATTCTTCGAGAGCATTGGGGCCAAGCTCCAGCCGGTCGATACAAGTGATGATAGTTGCCACGGTTACCTCCTGCCCCGGCTGCACACCGGGGCAATCTGTTTATTTCGTCTACTTTTCTAGCGATGGTTGCCGTTGCTGCTGATCGAAACGTCGTTTCCATTCACGCTTACGGGTACGATCATCGGCGTATATTCGTGGGCGTCCGCTGTGGGGGCTGTACTCCCAATATCGCCCGTTCGGGCGCTGGTAGGGCGCGGCGGTTGCCACTCCTCAACCAGCCCGGGCGCATCTTCATGTGCCCACGGGTCGCGCTCCATCTCACGGCGCACAGCAGCGTGCTTGACCGCGGCGGGGGCTTCCTTCCATTCCCTGTTGGTGGGCAGGGCGATCAGGCGCGCCCAGACTTCCTGCCTGAGCAGCGCGCTGAACTCCGGATGCTTGGTGGGATCTTCTGTCGCCCGCTCGTACACTTCCAGCGCGGTCAAGTAACGTTGGTCGATGTCATCTCGTCTGCGCAGCCCGGCGACGATCAGCCGCTCGAGGTGCAGACCAATGCCGACGGTAAAGACCGGCGGCATGATTGACTCCAGCAGCCCGATCCCGCTTTGCCAGTTGGCCACAAAGACGAACGTCGCCGCGATCAGCGCCAGCACCAATGGCAGTGACAACGGCTTCCAGCCACTTCGACCGGTCGGCGCGGGCGTGGGCATTCATTCCGTGCATGACCATAAACAGCAACATGGGAAGCCTCAGCCAACATAATCATGGCGATCTGGTGAATCACTGTGTAGTCGCCGATCGACAGGATGATGCCCGCGCGGGTCGAGTCTTCATAGCTGTTCGTCGCCAGCGTCCCCATGTGGGTGATGATGTGGGCACTGGACACGGCCAGCGCTGCCACGAAGACGATCAGCGCCAGACCATCCAACACGGTCCACAGGCTACCCAGCTCGCGCTGGAACTGCTTACGGGTTGGGCGATCACCGATGCGAGCCTTGACGCGCTCAATGGCACGCCCGCGCGCTTGCTCGTACTGGTCAAGGTTCAAGCCTTTGAGGTTTGCTAATTGGTTCACTGCTATAATCTCCTGTAGGTATCTCGATACTCACAACGCGCCGCGCTGGCTCCCAACCCCGCGGCGCGATTGTTCCTAGACGAGCAGTTCCGGCTCAAGCTCAACACCCATGACCGTGAGCACCTGCGTGCGCATGACTTCATAGCTGAGGTAGAGCTGCCCATGCAGATCCGGATCAACCGAGTCCATTTCACGCAGCAGATTCCGCACTTCGATCAACCGCTCATTCAGGCGCACGGCCAGCGCGTAGCGCTCAGCATTGGCGTCTGCCGGCGGGTATTCGTCTTTCGGTTCCGGAACGACGGGCAGCGGCTCGCGTCCGATGTCTGAACAACCGGCGGGCGTGATCTGATACCACAGCATGACGCCGCCCGAAGGCCCGCGGCGCTGCAGGCGGACAATGCGCCCGGCGGACAGCAGACCGGGTTCTGTACCGTTGATGTTGATGAGGGTGTTGCCAATCCAGCCGCCACGCTGTTCTTGGAGTTCGTACAGCAGGGAGAGCACGTCGCGCTGAAGCTCTGAGGCTTTCGCCCGTGGGCGAATGCGCTGGTTCAGGGGCAGCCTGAGACGTGTTGCGCAACGTATCGCCAATCAAACCGCTCGCCCAGCTCACCGCATCGCCATCGTGGTAACTGCTAAAGCTGACCACGGGCATACCGAAGTTCAAGTCGATCTTCTTTTTGCCCAGCATGATCACGTAAGCCGGCCCCAGCTTGGTTTGCGCGTACAACCCCAGCCCCGTAGTCTTGAAACGTTCAGCGTCTTCGCCTAGGGCGATCACCATGTTGGCCGTCTTGTAAATCAAGACCGCGTTGGCTGCGTAGTAGGCTTTGAGCGCGGCATACCGCTTATGCCATGTGCCACCACTAACACTTTGGGTATGCTGCCAAGATAATTCGTTCTCTTGGTCCATGCTCCAGGTCAGTTTGTAGGGTTTGACTTCACTAAACTGAAATATCTGCTTGCCCTCACCGCCGTTAATCTCGATGAGTAAAACAATGGGGCGAACATCTGCTACTCGATAGACAACGCTGCCTTCTGACATCACCAAGTCACCAGCCTGAACATCGAAGCTGAGCGGCGAGAAACTCTGCCAGGCATGGCGTGATGCTGCTGCAGCGTCAGCAAACTTCTTCAAGAAAGGTGTGAGGTCACTGAGTTCAACGACGTGGATGGAGTGCCCAACGCTGAGCAGGGCTTCAGCGTAGGATTGTCCGAGCTTGACCGTGCGGACATAGCCGCTCGCATTGCGAATGCTGGTGTAATCAACTCTCAGCGCGTAGCTATCCACCAGGAGCTGTGACCATTTATCTGAAAGGCAGAGGTAGAGACCCTCTTGGTATTGCACCAACACGAGTTCAGCCTCGCCAAAGCTATCTACCCACGGCTGCAGCCACTTCTCTTTCCATCCGTCCATCGACTCTTGCACGACCGGCACCTTGTACGTTTTACCGTCGGCACCCACGCGCTCTTCGAGGTGGGGAATTTCCCCACGTTCGATCAGTTGCTTGCGGACGCTGCCCACCGTCTTGTGGTCCACCCGGATGTGGGTGGCGATCTCGCGGTCGCTCTTCTCTACACCCTTGGGATGCTTCAGCGCGGCGGTAATGGCGCGGCGCTTGTCATCGCTGGAGCGGGGGAGACCGTGCGTGGGATTGGCCGCGTAGGAGGCCCACTGCGCATCTTCCAGCGTGCCTTGCTCCACTTCAGCGTTGATGGTTGCGAGACCGGCTTTTTCCGCCGCGGCGACGCGGTGGAAGCCGTCGACGAGGTAGTAGGCGTCGCCGGTGTAGATCAGCTTGACCGCCGGGAACTCTTCGCCGCGCTTCATCGCCGCGGCATAGTCTTCAATGGTGGAGCTGCTGAGATAAGACCGGCTCTGCGTGCCGCCGTCCCGCCGAATCATTTCCAGTGCGATTTTCTGTTCGCTCATCATGCACCTGCTTTGTATTGGCTGTTGCCGGTTGCCGGCATATCTTCAAGGTTGAGAAGGGCGGGTTGTTGGATCGCTTCGTAGGAGTCGTGATCCATGATTTCCCCGTGTGGATCGCTTGGATCGCTTGGATCGCGTGGATCACCCCCGTTTGGAAATGGAGTCAATTTGGTGGAGTCAGCAGAATCGGGCGATCCATGCGATCCATGCGATCCACGAGCGGAGATTCTTGGATCACGCGGCTTTTTTGGCGGGCGATCCAAGCCCCGTTTGTGATCCATCATCCTCTTCGTCGTCCTTGTCATCGTCGATTGGAGTCAACCCTATCGCCTTGCGCCCGTCGTTGTTGACGCGGTGATGCTGCCCACGCTTCTTCGGCGGGTCGATCAGTTCCTTGTCGACGAGGTTGGAGAGCGCGCGGACCGTCCGCCCGTAGGTGATGCGGGCCAGTTCGGCCAGCTCGCGCTGGGGCAGGCCTTCACGGTTGGCGGACATGGCGAGCACCGTCAGGATCTTGTGCTGGTCCGGAGTGATGGCATCCTCGTCACGCACATACTGCGCAGCGTCGATCGGTACCAGCGTTTCGCCCATATCGTCGACTTGCACGGGCAGCAGCTTGATCGACTTGGGTACGAATGTCTTGGTATCGCGCGACTTGCTGTTTTCAACGCGGATCAAGTCATCGTCGGGCAGCACTTGGATCATCGTGTCCATACGCCCGCGCAGCGCGCCGGAGCCGCGTTCCTGCACACCGCCTTTGTTCGTGTGGTGGATGAAGATGATGGTGCACCCGAGTTTGTTCTGAATGCGGCGCGTGGCCTTCATGACCATGTTGACATGGCCGGCGCTGTTCTCGTCACCGCTGCCCATGACCAAGCCGAAGGTATCGACGACGATGAGGTAGGGCTTCAGTGGATTGATGGCATCGATGAAGCGCTTCATGTCTTCGCCGTCAAAGAACGATACGTAGCCCACCAGCATTTTGAACTTCAGGTTTTCCGGGTGGACGTGGTGATGCTTGCACCAGCCAAACACGCGCAGCGGGATGCCGCTCTCGCCTTCGAGCGCGACGTACAGCACCAGCTCATTGCGCGCGATGCGCAGCGCGTAATCCAGCGCGATGAAAGATTTCCCCACATTCGACTCGCCAAAGATAGTGACGAAGCCGCGCTTGGGGATTTCCCCATCAATGATCCATTCCACCGGGGGAAGATCGCGAAACTGGGTGATGTCGATGATCTCGAAGTCTTCATCGTCGAAGGCATCGTCGTCATCCTTGGTGACGAGCGAGGGCAGGGCGATGATCGCCGCGGCTGCCTTATCCTCATGCAGTTTGCAGAAGTCAGCTAGGTCGCCTTTGTCGCCCAGCATGAGATCGACCGCCCGCGCTTGGGTGAAGCCCACGAGCACGAGCTGGGACTGAATCTGCATGGCGGCCATGCGTCCCTTCACGTCGCAATCCAGCGCGACTAGGATCTGTGTTTCGCCGGGCGTCACCCAGATCTTGCTGATTAACTCACGCAGCAAGTCATCTGGCAGCTTACCTTCACCGCTGGTGACACACATGGCGGCCATGCCGTAGTGCTGCGCAACGACCGTGCTGATCTCCCCGTTGCAGATGATGAGCGGTTGATCCTTGTCATGATTGGCCAGCGCGCGCTGCACACCGTACCAGCACTTCTTGTAACCCGGCGATGACTTGTACACTGGCTTCTCACCGTCCAAGAAGCGCCAGCGGTCGCCGGTTGCCGTCTTGAACAACAGAGCAGGGCGGTTGTCCTTGACCACCTGTTTCCAGCCCGCCTTGATGAGCACATCAGCGCCGATGCCATGGGCGTTGGCATAGTCCAGGAGATCGCGATACTTGCGCTTGGTGTCGTCGACCTGTACCCGCTCGATTTCAATGTTGAGGGCCTTCGCCAGATCGTAGAGCGAGCCGTGATCCCCACTGACGAAATCATGGTAGGCACCATGCTCGCCATCGTCGATGGTCACGGTGAACGCATGGCTGTTCGAGCCCGGTCGCAGCGGAGAGTTCAGCCGATACTTGCCTTTGCCTTCTTCCTTGATCCCAAACGCCTGCAGCGCTTGGAGCACCTTGTCCGCAGTTGAGAGCATCATGATCGGTTGCTCCCAAGTGGTTGACACGGGCTGGATAATTCCTTTACTATTTTCATAACCACTTACTCCCTGTCGTGTGATTGATGCGGGTGCCCCGTCTGGTAAACTATGGGCACCCGTTTTCCGTTATGGGTGAGTGTTGGTCGCTTAGACGACGGCCATCGTCTGAGCGACTCCTACTTACGCAGCCAGCGCGCCATGCGCCGCTTATAGAGCTTGCGGCACCGGGCACCGTGGAAACGCGGTACGAAGCCCGCGTTCGTCATGGCGTGGATCGGTTTGCCACAGCCATCACAGATCACCTTGGTATCGCGCATCAGCTCGGCTCTTCCTCGCTCTGCGCGGCGATGGCCTTGAGTACGGCCAACGTCGTGAGTGCGTCGCCCAGCGCGTTGTGGGCATCGACGACTTCCACGCCCAGCGCTTCCGCGATCTCGCTCAGCTTCTTCGGCGTATGCTGCTGGCGAGCCTTGTCCCATTCCCCATTGAATTTGGCGGCCAGTTCCATTGCGCACGTCGTGCCGACGGGATAGGGCGGTCGCAGGCCGTGCTTGACACATTCGCGCTCGAGCAGTGGCGCATCGAATTTGGCGTTGTAGATCACCCAGTTGCTGTTATCCAGCGCGCCGCAGATCTGCGGCCAGACTTCCGGTAGGGTCGGGGCAGTCGCCAGCGCTTCAGGCGTCAGACCGTTCACCAATCCGGAACCGTTCTGCAAGAGCTTCTCCGGATGCTCAGGGCGGACTAGTGTATTGACCAGGACTTCACCGCTGCAGTGCACAATGGCAATGCTCACGATTTCTGCTTTGCTGCCCACGTCGTTGGTTTCGGTATCCCAGATCACCGTGTCAATAAGCGGATAGAGCAGGGCAGAGGCTTGCTCGCTGGCCATGCTGCGATACAGTTCCGGATCGGGGATGAATTGCGGATCGGGCAGCGCGCCGGCGGGCATGGCATCCACGCCGATCACGTTCCACCATTTACCGTCGGGCGTGCGCTGGAGCGTCACGCCAACCGGGGAGTTCTCCCAGGTCAGCTCGTCGCCGGGCGTCAGTGCCAGCATGGTGGCCGCATAGCCCGCTGCTTCGAAGAGGGCGAAGGTGTTCTTGCTTTCGTCGGCGTGCTTGAACACGTTGACCTTTTCCCCGTCCAGTGTGCGACAGCGCCACATGGGGGACTTGAGCCGGACGTTTCCCCGGCGGTCATACTGACGATCTGATGTGTTGCCAACTACGATCTCCTTTTCAATACAGTGAGGTAGACCCTCACGCCAATCCCTCTGCGATTTTCGTATTGCTTGGACAGCTCCAACGCTTCGAAGCCGTCGTCTTCGAGCAGCTCGCGCAGCCGCTTCACCGTGGGGTCGGACTCGTTGGGATGCGTCATCACGCGCAGCTTGACCACGCCCGACGGGATATCGCCCGCGCCGTCATCGGCGAACACGCTGGTGCTCGGCTTGGGCGCATCGGTCCATTTCTGCGCATCCGAGTCCCACCAATAACCTTTGGCTTCCAGCGTGTCATACAGCGCCTCGTGGGACGTGACGCCCGCGCGCACGCTGGCACCCTGTGACCGGGCGAGGGTGATCCCCGCCGTGTATTTGGCAGTCTGGCGCATCTACTCACCCCACGGCACGATCGGTGGGCGCGGCTGACCGTCTCGTGAGTAACGCATCTTGGGCTTAAGGATGAATAGCGCCGCTTCGTCCTTCATGGCGAGGGCTTTGCTCGTGTAGTTGGTCAGCAGCCGGATCATCGCCGTGGCCGGGTTGAGCCGTGCGCTCAGCCACTTCTCGTATTCGAAGTAGCAGTCCAGCTTTTCCCGAATGAGTTGGCGCGCCACGTCGTGACCATGCTGGGACAGCTCCAGCGCGCCGGTATCCGGATGCGGCGTGAGGCAGCGCGTCCCTTCGGTCAGGGTGCGCATGACTTCCTCAATGGGCACATCGTTAGGTTCCGTGGTTGTGGCGGTCATGCCGACTTCACCTGCAGCGTCACTTCGTCGCCGAAGTCATCGACAAGTTCCACATAGGCGGGCGACTTGGGATCGAAGCTGAAGCCGCACAACTCCAGCGCCTTGGGCAGCATGGCTTCTTTGAGCCGCTCAACCGCTTCGGTGTGCTGTTCGTCGACGCAATCACGCACGAAGGTGAGTGCCTGAATCAGAGCTTCAATCAACTGCTTATCGCGTTCCATCTTCTTCCTCACTTTTGGTTAGGTCGGCAAGTACCGACAGGAAAACATACAGGGCGAGCACAGCGGGGGAGAGCAGTACCAGCGTCTCCAGTGGGAGCTGCACGCCGATCAGCGCGCTGACCAGCAAGAACAGCGCCACGAGCAGCAGCGCGAACAGCAGGCGAATTTCTGCCCGGTCAAGCTGATACGCAATCCAGCGAACACAGAACAGTACAAGCACCAGCGCGCCGAAAATGGGCAGCCACACCAGCATGAACAGAACAGCCAGGACTTGACCGGGCCAGTCGCGCGAAAAGTTGATCACGGGTGTTGCTCCAACTTGTGTCCATTAGTGATACGCTTTGTATCGTACTTGGACAAAAAAAGATCGAATGCCCGGCGCTGCGCTTCTGCCAAGCTGATCCCTGACTTCTCTGCTACTTCGACCATCCGATCCCGTGTCTGCGCGCTACAAGGTGTAACAGGCAGCCGCGCTTCCATCTGCTTTTTGGTTCTGTTCCGTTTTCGTTCCATATGACCTCACAGCAACAATCTGTTGCAGAATAGAGTACATCATGTATCAATAACTTGTCAACTAATTGATATGCTTTGTATCAGTTACTAAACGAAAAGCAAACCGAATAACTATGAAGACGAGTTGGCTGAGGCAACGCCGCGAGGCTGTAGGGATTGATACACAGGATGAATTAGCCGCTAAGCTCCAACTTGAAGGGGTCAGCATTACGCGAGCTGCTGTATCGCATTGGGAAAATGGCAGAAATGATCCACCACTTAAAGAGCCTCATTTCCTACGCGCGCTCGCACGAGTGTTGAAAGTCACTGAAACTGAACTCCTGAGGATTGCTGGTTATCCTACCGAGAATTCGCTGCATAGCGAGCAAGCAGAGCGAGCCGCGTATATCGTGGATCAACTACCTGAAGACCGGCGCGAATTGGCTGTGAAACTGTTGGAGCAATTGCTGTAGCATGTCAACACGTTCCCAACTACACCTAATCAGCGTCTTGCTCAAATTGACAGCGGTCCTTGTGTTTGTATTCGAAGTGGTATTGAAGACAGCCAGTAATTTAGGTTTTTGGCTTAGTTCATCGAACAATTGGTTACAGGTAGCGTATATTGTCGCCGGATCGATCATAGGCGGAGTTGTGCCTATGCTGCTCACCTACGGTGTTGCAAAGGCGATTGATCTACTGCTCAGCATAGAAGGGGATGTGCACGACGTGGCGCAAGTAGTTAGGGCGTCGCGCCGTCGCCGCGAGTCAACGAGGGAAGACCTAGCACCGACTGCGCCCGATCCTAATCGGCACATCTGGAGCGATCATCCGGGCAGCATTCGCGACGGTCGCAATCTCCAGCAGCCAACATACAACGTGTTTGGGGAAAGAGTCCACCGAGGAAAACCAAAAGGCATCAGACGCACGGATTAGGGCAGGTGGGGAATTTTCCACCTGTAATCTACTACCTGAACTGCTTGTCGCTCTTGGTGAATAGCGCCATGGGATAGTAGCTGCTGGTCCAGTCAGACTCCGGCTGAGTGAGGCATATCTGCGCACCCGACACGTGGGCGACGATATAGGCGCTGTCCGGATTGTGGTAGGTGTTGAACCGCTCAAGCGCGGCCAACAGGTTGGCGTTGACGAGCGTCCGCGCATACACGACGTCGCCGGCCTGCAGCTCTTCGTCGACCGGGTGCTCTTCGTTCTTCACCCACTCTACATAAACTTCGAGCGCGGCCACGACCATCCGGAACGTCTCGTTGATCTGCTCCGGATGCGCAATACTGAAACCCGTGTCGTTCGCCATTTCTGAGAGCGTCTTCTGGGTCAGATCCAACCGCTCGAGGGTGGGGATGTGTTCAGCCAGCTTGATCATGGTGCACCTTTTGTAAGTCTGAGAGAGAGTTTACTAACTCGATAGCGGAGATGACCGTCCCCGTAAAAAAGACGCCACCGAAGAACGTTCCAAAATCCCCATTCGCAGACACGATGATCAACATGCCAGCGGAGAAGGCCAAGCCCAATAGTTGTATCCGGATAAGGTTCACGCTTGCTCCTTTGACAGATGTTGGATGAGAGCCGCTTCAATCTGCTCTTCGATCGACATGGCGAGCATGAAGCGCTCGACCGGCGGCATGTCTCTGGGTAGCTCATCGTCGATCATCCGGATGATCTGCATTTGCGGATCGCTGATTGGCGCTGGAGCGGGCTCAGGTTCGAAGTCGTCGTTATACAGCATGTCGACGTCGACGAGACCATCTCCGCGAAAGCTGTCAATGATGCGATAGGTAATTTCGAAAATCGTTTTCAAGCCAAAAAGCACACACGCCAGGATAACCAGGAGTTCAAACATCTGTTGCATCAGGATTCCTTTCACTGCTCATCATAGACACATCCGGCAATCACCATGATCGAATAACCAACCGAAGGTCTGATCGAACCACACCCAGAACGGTGAAAGTACTGGAGATGTCCTAACCCAATATGCGAAGGCCATTGTCAAGGTGAGTACGACAACTGACAAAAGACAGTCGACGATTAACTGTTTAACCCAAGCTTGGAAGTTTTCGCGTGGTGAATAGATCATCGGATTACTTTCGCAAATGGTCATTTGCATAGGCTATTTGCTGAACAATTTCCCGGCTTTGTAGTCCTGCCAAATGTCGATAAACGGGCCCAAAACCCCCTTTCCCCACCCCCCCCCCTTCCCCCCCCCCGCCCCCGGAAAAAAACCCGCCCCATAAAAAGCGGCCCCCCGCACGCCCCGGGCTGAATGCGCCAACATAACCCGACGCCATAGACCACGCTCCAAATCCGCCCCCCCGGGATGCCAGAACTTCCATCTTTAGTTTCCTCCATATACAGCCAATAGCATTCCAGCAGCCACAAAGACCGCCGCTCCAGCGCAGCGCACAAACTGATCAGCGCGGGCTGTATCGAGTGTCCAGATACCAACAGCCATCAATGCGCAACCGCTGAAGACAATGGCGAGCTTGCGCTTATTCATTTCGGTCATTCCGTTCGATCATCATGAAGATGAGCTGCAACCAGACGATCAGCAGTAGCCCAAGAATGACTTCGACGATCAGCAACCAGATGTCAATGTCGCGCACAACCAGCGCGGCCACGGAGAAGCCCAGCGCGCTGATCGTTCCTCCCACGAGAATGCGCTGTTCGCCACGTCTCATCGTATCACCAGCGGCACGCCAATGACGAGCAGGAGTAGGAAGGTGACGACGGCATAGACGTGTTCACCCACACCACCCGTGCTGATACAGAGCAGCTTAGGCAGGAGTCGTACACGCCAGCACACTGGCCAGAGCAGCTCAACACCCTGCACCGTGAGCATGTCAGCCGCAATGTGACTGGCATAACCGGCCAGCAGCGCGATCACGATCAATTGTGGCGCGCCCAGCTTGGTCAATCCGAAGTAGAGCAGCGCGATCGCTGCCAACGAATGCGTTACGCCGCGGTGTGACACGAGTCGAAAGGGCAAGGCGAGCGGGCCGGCGCGCCGGCTGATCATGCTGGCCTCGTGGTCAATGTCGGGTAGCAGCGCGCCGAACACACTGAGCAGGAAGATGATCAAGTCGTCAGTGTCCAACTGTGAGCCGCTTGTCTGTGAGACGATGGCAGCTCCGACCAGCGCGCCCACGGCGATGTGTGTTTCAGCTTTCATTTGAACAGATCCAGCGGCTCAATTTCGCCGTCGTCAGTCATCACAAAGCCGTGACCGATATAGAATTCGGACGCTTCGTCTTCCTGATGTTTTGCCGGCATGGGCTCAACCTCGATCATGGCGGGCGACTCGAGCCCATATTTCATTGCGTGCATCACTTCGCTGGCGACACGATTTACAATCGCAATGCCTATAGAGATAGCCGAAACAACCAAGCCGATAGGCAGGCAATTCAATGTGTTCATTGCGTCAAAGACAGTGTTCAAATCCACTTCAATCGGTTGCACCTGCGAGCTCCTTTTCTGCTTCGATCTCATCGGCATCTTCCGGATCTCCATCATCAATTCCACCGCCAATCGTAGAGTCGCCAGTTCCCTGATCGGTGTGGAATTGCGTAGCCTTGCGCAATGCGTAGGTCTTACCGTCTCTGACCACATCGTAAGTGGTGCCTTCGAAGACCCACCGGCTCTCTGAGGTGATTTCAGCAACGAGCTTTTCCAGTCGTCGCCGGGGAACAACCTCATTCCCCAGAACCTCGTGAATGCGCTTCGCTGGTAGGCGACCTTCGAACTGCTCGAGCGCAACTTTGATTAGATCGTACCTGGTGAACTTTTCGACGGGCTGCAGCACGGCGGGCAGCTCGTCATCTTCGCCCGCGGGCGAAACTTCGAATTCACGGTTGTCGGGATCGGGGTATTTGTTGGCAATGACCACCGAGTCGGCGATCTCTTCATCGCTGATGTAGGGTGATTGGCAAATTGTCTCCATACGCCCCTGAGCAAACACCAGCCGCCCGATGACATCCTGCGGGATCTGCGCAGCGCTGGTACTGCCGATCATGGCAAAGCTCGCCTGAATGCCGGGGATGTAGCCGGCGATGCGCATGGTCATGTTCGTCTGAATCCAGCCAGGCAGCATTTCAGCGTTGACGTGCTGTGTACAGACGACCAGGTGAATGCCGACCGCGCGCCCCTGTGAGGCAATGTCGCGCAGCGCATTCTGGATTTCTGTGGTCAGCGCGCCCATGCCCATGAGCGTGGCCAGCTCGTCAATGATGATGACAATCCGGGGCAACCGGGACTCTGGCGTGACTTTGGAGTTGTACTTCTCCAGCGTCTTGGCCATGATCGCCTCGTGCGCCGTGATGCGCCGCTTCATGATTCTGTTCAACCATTCCAGCGTTGGCAGCACGTCGTCGATATTCTTGATCATGGGACGCGCAAGATGTTTGAGCTTCTTCCAGTGGGTGAACTCCATCCCACCTTTGTTGTCAATCAATATCATGCGCAGCTCGCGCGGGCTGTTCATGGTCGCAAACGTCGCGATCATCTGATTGACTTGGTTACTTTTGCCGCTCTTGGTTGTGCCGACGATCAGCGTGTGCGGCACTTCCTCCAACGTGTACCATTTGGTTTTGCGGTCCGCAGTGACGCCGGCGGGCCACGGTGTTTTGGCGTGGTCATCGACCGGGTACCACGGCATCACTTTGGCGTACAGGACACGTTTCGGGATGCCGTCGGGTGAGTCTGGGCGGTTGACAGCGTAGAAAAAGTTTTGTCCCTTTTCCCCACGTACAACCGATACCACGCGGTTGGTATGGCCTTTCAGATTTTCGAGCGTTTCGGTGCTGGCGAGCGCCGTGATGTCGACATTGTAAGGCAGCGCTGATCGCCACTTACCGAAGATGTTCTGCTCAGAGATGGCAATCTGAAAAAGTACTTTGTCAGGTTTGAAGACGATATCTTGGATTTTGGGGATGTGGCAGAACCAGCGATTCTGCTCATCATAGCCCGCGTGATGGCAGCGCCGCGTCTGCCTGAGTGCTGCCTTGATCTGATCTTCCCAGACACGCGCTTCACGCTTGAAGGCTTTGTAGTTCTCCGCCTCTTCGCGTTCCCACTGAATAACCGCTTGGTGAGTTGTCAGACGATTCTTGATATTCTCGAATTCGTCTGCCAGCGCCTGATGCTTGCGAATCTCTGCATTCAGCTCACGACCGCGGGCGTGGATCGGTTGTGCCTGCGCGCCAATACGCTCGCGCTTGGCTTTGGTCTTAGCCTGCTGATACTCGAATTTCAGTTCCTGGTATTTTTGGTGAAGCTGCCAGCGTTCGATGATCAGGTCATTCCAGTGAACGCGAGTGAGGTGTTGCCATAACTGATGGTATCGCTTGCGCAGCCGGGACAGGTCGCGCTTGCTCAGCTTGCCAGATAGCCGGCGTTTGCGCTCTTCGAGATCCTCCTCCAGCACGGCCAAGTTCGCCGGGTCGATTGCCGGCGTGAGCGGCTCGCCCGGCTTGGGTAGCGCATCATCTAGTTCGACCGGTGAATTCATTCGACCTCGTAAATATACCCGCCGCGCTTTGCTGAGCGATCCACGCGAATCATGCCAGCAACACTGAGGCGATTAGTGATGGCCAGCACTGTGTTGCGATGACAGCCAAACTTCTCTGCGATCGCGTCATGGGTCAGCCGCGCTCTTCCACCGTGCTCTTTAGCTTCGCCTTTGATGAACTCAAGGACTCGTTCGTCTCTGATGTGCATGTCCGCTATCACGATGAATGACCGCATGATCCTTGCCTCGATGCTATAACCATCTCCTCTTATTTTATTGCACAATGGTTGTGCAACAAAGTTACTGCACAAATGTTGTGCAACAAGTGACTCTCCTACTCTGTTACTCTCTTACTTAAGGGGGAAACATGCTCAGAGTTATTGGTCTGCTGTTCGTACTGCTGTTCTTTATCGCGCCTGCCCACGCGCAAGATACGCCCACGCCTACGGCGACAGCGACAGACATCCCGACGGTTACGCCCACGCCCGATACAGCCATTTATGCGACGATCGCGCCCGCGTCGACTGACCCCCGGTCAAGCAACGCGGTTCGATTACACGATCACCGCGGGAGAAAAGTACATCGGCGACGTGCTGACGTGGCTGCTCTATACGCTCTGGGGCATGTTCTTCTTCGGTCTGTTCGTGCTGTATCTGCGCTACAGGAGCCGCTGAGAGATGGAGGTGATTTACAGTTTGGCTTTCCCGCTCACGGTGATGCTTGGGGGCTTATTCGTGTTCGAGCGAGTGCTCTGGGCGTTTGTCGTGGGCGTCCGCCTGATCCGCGGGGTGACTGGACAGCCTGAATGAATGACTCGACCTACGCGCAGTTTGCTGCGCACGTCTTTGGACAATCAGCGATGGCATCCGCCGGGATCACTATCGCTTTGCTGATTGTGTCGGCAGCTCTCCTTACGTTTCGTGACCTCGTTAACTTTGAAAAGGACACAAAGTCCAATGCTCCTCGCACTGCAAACCCAGATGAATAACGCGGCCATGTGGGTGGCCGCCCGGCGCGCCCAGCTTCTGGGCGTATTCGTTACGCTCGTCATGGCGCTCGCTGTTCAGGTCAAGCAGATGCTTGCCCAGACGCCTGTGCCGATCACCATTGATACGAACGCCCTCTTCACGCAGGTGAACAACTGGACGACCTCGCTGGACGACGTGATCTTCGTCGGCGTGGCGATCTCGATCGCGCTGGCCATCCTGACCTTCATCGGCGCGCAAATCATCAAAGCGTTTCGCGGCGGCTCAGGCGTCCGTTAGTGTGGGCTTCAGCGGTGCCGGCATCGCCAGTGCCGGCACTGCTGGTTAAGGGGGAAAAGTGTTCACAGCAGCTTTGCTTCTTGTACGCGATAAATCGGTTTTGGTTGCAACCGTCATCCTTGGGATGTTCGTACTGGCACTGCTTGTGCCCGTGCTGTTTGTGTTGCTTTCCTTCGGTGCGTTCGTCTTCCTGTTGTACCGTGGTGTGCAAGCGATATTCAGCCTGTCGGGCGTGAAACGGGTCCGTGCTTGGAGCATAGCTGTCACCACGGCTTGCCTAATTGCTTTGGTCTTTATTCTGCCCGTTGTTCTAGGGCTGCCATGAATCTCAATCCGTTCGCCCAGCGCGCGCCGATTCACATGGTTCCGCCTGGCTACCAAGAGGAACTTGATCGGCTCCCACCACGCGAGAATAAAGGCTGTTTGCGCGTGGTTGGCTTTAGCGCTTTGGGCATTGGCGTGGTTGTGCTGCTGATCGGTGTGCTTGCGCGGTTTGCCTCTGGGCAGCAACAGCCAAACACGGTGAACTCTGAAGCGGTGATCATGACCGCATCTCCCACCGCTTCACAGACACTCCCTCCGACTGAAACGCCTAGCCCAGCACCAACTGCTACCTTG
This sequence comes from Candidatus Flexifilum breve, assembly GCF_016713355.1. Lineage (NCBI taxonomy): Bacteria > Bacillati > Chloroflexota > Anaerolineae > Aggregatilineales > Candidatus Flexifilaceae > Candidatus Flexifilum > Candidatus Flexifilum breve. The sequence continues at coordinate 182,599 of NZ_JADJPI010000004.1, read as the reverse complement.
GACGGTTGGAGCCTGACCGGCACTGCGATTGCAGTTAGTACAGCAACTATGACCGCCAGCCCAACACCAAGCCCAGATTATTGCTGGTTCCTAACGCCCAGCCCGACGCCCAGCGCTACACCAATCCAGGTTACGTTGGATGCTTGGAGCTTAACCGGCACCGCGGTTTATTTGGAGACTGGCACACCCAGCCCGACGCCCACGGCGACGCGTCCCAGCCCGCGCGCATGGTGCGATCTCCAGACGCCCACACTTACGCCATTTCCATTACTTTGGCGACGCGGTACGCCTGAAACAACCGATGAGGTTGGAGATTGGATGTACCTGGAGCAGCCAACGCTTCCTCCAACCAATCTGCCGACTGCTACCCCACTGCCACCGCTTCGGCTCAATACCGCTGCGCCTGTAGCCGCGCAGCCGCTCCAGCCCACGGTTGCACCGCCGCAGGTGCAGCCTACCTCAATGCCGCCTATCGTCATCAACACCGAGCCGCCGCAGATCATTATTGTCACGGCGACGTTCGCCCCGTCGGCAACACCAACGGAGACTTACACTGTCACGCCAAGCCCAACGTTTACCTACACGGCCACGGAAACAGCGACAGAAATTCCGACCGCTACGCCCACGGCCACATATACTGAGACGTTCACGCCGTCGCCGACTTGGACGCCCAGCGAGACGCCCAGCCTAACCCCCACGTTCACAGCCACGTTGCCGCCGGCACTGGTAGCAATTGGCGCAACGTGCATTGATCACTATCCATCGTTCGCCATTCAAAACTACGGCGCGCCGCTCCAGCTCGCGCTGTGGGAGATCCGCCAAGGCGAACTGATCGCCGCAAATGGGTTCTGGCAATACCCCGAGTTAGGTACAGGTGGGTTTGCGAACGCCAGCGCGCCGGCCTGGGTGAACGTGCCCGGGCTGTATCAGCTCATCATCTATCAGTCATGGGACGCGGTGACTCCCTATCTGACATCTGTTATTCAGTGCGACGCGCCCACCGCCACGCCCACGCAGACTCCCACTCCCGAGGCGACGCAATGAAGTACAGCCTGTCTTTCGCGCTCATTTTGTTTGCGCTGCTGATCGCCTCATGCGCGCCAGGGCCGGTCATCAGTGAAGACTGGTGCTATGTCTTCGACTTCACATCGGGGACAGAAGGCGTGAGTATTTCCGCCGGTACACAAACCAATGGCGTGGGAATTGTCACCAACGTCGACGGCTATCTCTCATTTAGCTACGTTCATGATCGTTTGGTTGCGCCAGCATTGGTCAGAGTCACGGTTGCGCGTGGCGCTGGCATCACTGGCGATATCGATGTCGCGTTCGTTGGGAACATCTTTGAGATTACCCAAGCTGGGGATTATCAGGTTGAAACGCTGCCCAACGCGCTGACAGAGGCTACGGTTGATCTGGCGCCGAATGATGCTGGGCTAGCTGGAACGCAGATGAATATTACCTTGGCGGCCCAGAACACGCTGGCGCTAAAGTCCGTTGAAATTCAGGGGTATGATCCGAATCCGTTTGCACCCGAAAATGATTGTGGCCAACCAACCCCTACGCCGACCAGTACACAATTCACCGTACCAACACTCCAACCAACAAGGACAACACTACCGACTGAGACGCCGCTGCCAACCGAAACACCGCTACCAACCGAGACGTTTACACCGTCCAACACGCCCGGCCCCAGCGCGACGCCCTCGGGCCCGTGGTGCTATCGTTTCGATTTCACAGCTTCAAATGGCGGTTTCACATTATCACCATCTACCTATGGCAACTATCTATCTGGTACAGGTTGGAGAACCAGTTGGGTTGCGATCAGTTCGGTTGCGTATCAGGTTCTAAGCATAACTAAAGCTGTAGCACACACAGTCAATCAAATTGAACTGGTTATCGATGCTGACATCCCGGACAGTTACTGCTAAAGCAGTTTACCTTAACAATAATGGGAGTAACTTCTATTTAACATCAACCGTAAGCGGCTTACATACTTACACATGGTCAGGGACTCAAAGTCTCGGAACGCTGACGGTTGGTATCCAAAACAATCCAGTTCCGACGTCTCCAACTTACTATAACACTTTCAATCAATCACATTTCGTGGTAATTCGGGTGGTGTTTCACCTTTTGGCGCGCATAATTGCGATCTTCCGACATCAACACCAACGACGCACGCGCCTCAATACGCGAACACCAACAGATACGCGTACTTCGACACCGCTGTGACCGCTTCAACATCTACACCATTTCCGCGCACATCAGGCCCTAGCCCGACGCCCACCCGCACGCCGCTAAACGCAGCCAGCCCGACGCCCACCACGCCACCGCCCACCATGAACGTGACACCTACCTATATCACGGCGACGGCTCTGACGCCGATTCCATCCCCCACCAAGTTCATGACGAGCACACCAGATCCCGCCGTGACGCCCGGTGCCGATGGGAAATCCCATCGGCGAGAATGACGGTGAATGGGCCATCTTGGACGCCATTGGTGGCTTCTTCAATTGGGTTCAGAATACCTTCCAAGAATTCATCAACTGGCTGAATCTGACTTTCCAGAACCTGATCGGCTCCATCCTCAAGATTTTTGCTTCGCTGCTGGCCATCATTAATTCGATTTTGGACGCGCTGCGCGAGCTGATCGACATCGTGCTGCTGGTCATTCAGATCGCGGTGCGACTCTTCACCCTCATCTTTGGGTGGATATTCCAGATCATCGGCTTAATCATTTCCTGCTTTCCGGCTTCTTGACCACAGCACCGGTACCAATCCCCGGCCTGCCCATGTGTGCCAGCGCGCCAATGAGTCATGACCTATGCGCGATCTGGTACATCCTTGATTACACGCTCCTTGCTCCCGGCACTCCTGGCGCTTATATCGTGCCCATTCTTGTTGTCGACGAGGTGATCTGGTCGATCATCTTTTTTGCCCGGCTGGTGATGAAGCTAGTCCGCAGAGGAGAAACCGTAACCGATGTGGCGTAATATCCTGTTCGCAGTTCTGCTTCAAGTGCTGCCACCGCCAACGGCGATCCCGACGATCACGCCGCTGCCTACCAGTCAATCGGTTGTGCCGCGCGTGATGTTTATAACTTTCTCGCTACGACAGCGGCCAACGTCAACAACCTGCCGGATGACATCAGCCGGCCCGGTGGTGTGCCGTTGCTGGCCAGCGCCAACACCAGTATCGTTTTTGGGTATGGCCGATGGCTGCTCTCCGGTTCGTCCATGTATGAGTTTCTTGGTCCGACCGTCGCGCCGCTCGGAACGTTCGTGCTAACTGTCTTCACCTTGCTGGTGATCATCACCAGTGTCTATTTCACTATCCGGGTGGCTGTGCTTATTTTCCGCGGTGTGGTGTGGCTCATCAGCCGTGCCCGCTCGTTACTGCCCATTTAGCGAGGTCAACAATGGCTGTGGTTATTCCGCCCACTCCTACGCCTATGCCCGCAGCGGTCGCGCCGCCGATCAATGTGCCGACATGGAACGTTTGGCAATTCGCAGACGATGCTGTCGGCGCGTGGAATCGCTTTGGCTCTACGCCCACGCAGGTGATCCAGGGTCTCCGCGATTGTCGTGCTAGTGCTGCTTTCCATGATCATCCTGTTTGTGTATGTCCGGTCACTGAGTAACGAAACCGATGATACGTAAACTGCATTCTATTCTCTGGCGTGTACTGCCACGCCAGCGCATCCCCAAGCTGCCCCGCGGATTGCTGAGCGGAGAGTATGCGCGGCTGTCACCCGATGAAGCCCGCGTGCTGGCCCGGCTGGGCGCGCGCGATCCGCGCGGCATTGCCGTCGCCATGAAGCGCTACAAGGTCGATAGCATTGATGAGCTGGTGAAGCTGCTGAAGCATCACGAGGTTGATCGCCAGTTTCGCCAGCGGCTGAGCGCGCTGATCTGTCGGATGACCAACAGCCACAACTTCGATCCCAACGCGCCCCAGATGCGCGAGCTGGGCCGCGAGCTGCGCGACCGCAACGACCTGCAGGTGATGGAGATGCGCCGCCGGGTGAGCACGCTGGTCAAAACGCTGGAGCGGTCAATATGAAGCGGCTGCTTATGCTCTGGGCGCGCGTCAGGAATTGTTTCGCGGGCGTCCGGTGCCAGCATGTGACCTGTCGTTCGTCGGGCCGTCCCCGTGTCCGATCAACTTGTTCATGGTGAGCGAGCGCGGCGCGGTCGCGCTGAATTACATGGCCTCATGGGTTGGTGGACTCAGCAGCCTGGCGTGCTCGCTGCTGTTTGCGTGGCAGATATTCAGCTTAGTGAAGGGTACGTGAAGAATGGGGGTAAGTCTCAAAACATTGCAGTCTGATCCGTATTTCGGGTGGGCTTTGCGCTTTAAGCCCAACTGGGGCTGGTTGATTGACCGTCTGGACTTTGCGCTCTTCACGGGGATGGTAGTTGCCCTTTGGGTACTACGTGCTCATCTGGTTGATTCAAACGCAACCAGAAGGCGCGAGGATCAGCGATGAGCTGGCCTTTGCATTGATCTTCACCATGCTGCCCGGCTTTACATGCTCGAGCGACTCACGGATTGGCGGCTGTCTGTGGTTGTTGAGATGCAGATTGGTGTCGCTGTACTGATTGGTGCGTACATTGGCGTGTACCAGTTGCCAGTTTTTGCCTCCATCGGTTGGCTTTGGTTCTTTGTCAAATTCTTCGGCGCAATCGTGCTGAGCAACGCCGTCATTCTAGGGATCACGGCGCTCTTCACATGGGCACTCACCAAGCTCGTGGAAGCTGATGATCGCAGAACGATGCAGGCGCTGCGCAAACGAGTCGAAGCCCGCGGCCTTACCTATGACGAGTTCACCTCAATGTTCGAAGTCACCGAGTCACCGCTGCAGCCGCGCGATCGCTGGGACGATGAATACTATGTCTTGTCGGATGCGCAGACCGGGGATTGGTTGCGCATGGCCTTCACTCCAACTACGGCTTGGCTTAAGGCAGAGAAAGAGTTGATCGCGCGCGTTGCTCCAAAGGAATACGTGGCGCGAATGCGGCGGGAACTAATGCTCGGTTGGGGAGCGGTGGTTGTGGCGCTCTCGTTCTGTATTGGGCTTGCGTATTTGATTGTCTGGGCTTTTGAAAGGGGGTGATACTCATGCGCAAGAAGAAAAGCGGCGGCAAGAAGAAGTCGAAGCGGTAATTCACTGATAGGTGGATCTGCTACAATCGATTTTGGTTTCGTGCTCGAAAGCGTCACGGGGCAGACTATCCGCAAAAGCGGTTAGCTGTGGAACAAGAGGTCGAGGGTTCAAGTCCCTTCTCCCACCCATTCTCAAAACGCTTCGTGCAGACGAGGCGTTTTTGTTTTCCGCACGGGGGCGAACATGACTGATTTCACGATACGGGCGGCGACCGCCGAGGATCAGGCGACCATTCGCCGTCTCATCCGGCAGGAACAGCTTGACCCCACCAGCACGCACTGGTCACGCTTCCTCGTGGCCGAGGTCGGCGGCCAGATCGTCGGCATTGGGCAAGTCAAAGAGTACCCCGGCTGTCAGGAACTGGGGAGCCTCATCACGTTGCGGGAGTATCGCGGCCTCGGTATTGCTGCCGCACTCATCGCTGCCCTTGAGGCGCGCGCACGCCGACCGCTGTATCTGCTGTGCGCCAGCAAAATGGAACCCTACTACCAGCGCTTTGGCTACCAGACGATTGGCTGGAAGGACGCGCCGACCGCGCTCAAAGTCAAACTTGCGCCGACCACCGTGTTGCGCCTGTTTGGCGTGCGCGTCCTGGTCATGCGCAAAGACTAGCGCCAGTCGGCAGCCGTGCCCCGGAAAATTGGATTCGTGGCCGCGAGTAAATCACCGTCGGCAGCCCTGATTTCTATCACATACCAGCGACCACTGATCCGCCGCCATGCTCGTTGACCTTCAGCGGGAATCCCTTGTTCGTCTGCGATCTGCCCGTCTTCGATCAAGCGCACTCGTGCGCCCATTTCCGCTTGTGACCACATCACCGTGATGTCAAGCACTTCACCTGCCAGCACATCGCCCATCATGGCCTGTGCACCGCGATCACTGGTCGCCGTGAATTCCAAACGTGGCCCCGCGCTGACATAGCTATGCCCCTGCCGAAGCCCCGCGTAAATTGCTTGTTCGCTCAACTCATCCGCATAGACCACATTGAAACCGGGGCGCGGATCAGTCAGCGGGGCATGCAGATCGGTGCCAACGGTGGCCGTCATCCGGTAGCCTTCGTTGAGCCATTGGTACCAGAGCGCCAGCGCGTGCTCATTCCTGCCCATACCGCCCCACGATTCGTTCCAGATTTCGATGTGTCGCGCGCTGCCGGGCTGCATGTCGGCGAACTGCCAGTCACAGCCTGTGCACCACGGGTCGCCGACGCTCGTCGGATGGGCGATCACATACAGCGCTCCGCCGTCGATGACGCGCCGCGCTAGTTCCGACATCGTCAAGCCCTCCAGACCCACACGCCATTCCTGCCATTCCCGCACCCCGAGTGCCAGCGCGTGCCCATAGTAAGTCGTGAGTTCGACGCCGCCCATCGTCAGGACATCATCGGTGGCGAGGCTGTCAAATTCGGCCAAACCCGAGGCCGTGTTATGGTCGGTCAGCGTCACAAAGTCGAGATGATAGTCACGGGCGAACTGCACCAACTCCGCGACTTCAAAGCGCGCGTCGGAGTGCAGCGAATGGGCGTGCAAATCACCGCGGTACCACCCACGACCCCGCGGTGTCGTGGGTGTCCGAGTGACGGCGACCGGAGCCTCGTCGGTTGGCGCAGCGCTCAACTCGACCTTGATCGAGTAGGTCATCACATCGGGTTCCAGCAGGCGATGCACATCGATCCACACGGTCCATTCCCCAGGGCGGATCGCTCTTGGCATGTAACCCGGCGAAGCCGTCGATTGCGTGAGCCGAATCGACTGATCGCCATTGTTGTGCCGTGTGCCGCGCGCCCCCGCCGGATCGAACAGGCTCAGACTGATCTGCGGCGGAACAACGGCTTGGCTCTCACATGTGTAGTCGAGCGTGATGCTGATCGCTGTCGTCCCGTCGGGAACGGCGAATGAGTGGGGAATGTGCGCTTTGTCGTGCTGGTGCTTCAGCGTGCCGTCGAACTGCCTGTGCATAGCTGCCTCGCTTTGGGGTGCCGCGACGGGTGATACAGCAGATGATAACAGGGGAATCCGCGAGTCTGAATTGGCAGTTTGCCGAACACGGGCATTGAACCGTCATGGCTCGCCCGATTCCGACGGACGAGCCGAACGCTCACTCTGCTTACGGGATTGGCCCAAAGCGCCACACGCGCAGCGTCCCATCCGCGCTAACCGACGCCATGCGCGTGCCGTCCGGGCTGTAAGCGATGCCGTTCACCGTGTTGGTGTGCGCACGCAGGGTCGCGGCAGTTTCGCCGGTAGTGACATCCCACACGCGAATCACGCTGGCGCTGACGCTCGGCAGGTTCTCATCGCCACCGGCTGTGGCTAACCGCGTGCCGTCGGGGTTGAACGTCAGCGTGTGGATCGGGTAATCAGCGCTGAACGTCTGCTGCGCGCTGATATTGGCGGGATCGGTGCTATCCCACAGCGTCACCTGTGTGTCGATGGCAACGGCGAGCGTCATTCCATCCGGGCTAAAGCTGACCAGCGCCGACGCCGCGGCGCTTTGACCGATTTCCGCGATGGTGGTGCCCGTCGCGTAGTCTACCAGCAGCAAACGACCAGTCGCTGTGCCCGCTGCCAGCAGTGCGCCGCCAAAATCCAATGATGTGATGGGTGAAGGCGCATCGATGCTGGTAAGCAACTCGCCGTTTGTTGCGTTCCATAAGTTGATTCGTGCCGATTCAGCGGGATCAGCGGCCAGGTTGGCTGAGGCGATCACGCTGCCATCCGGGCTGATGCTGACCGCGTTGACACGCGTGGTTAGTGCTTCGGTGCGCATCTCGATGAGTGCGCCGCTGGTGGGGTCGGCTGGCAGCAGGCCGAGCGCTCCGCCTGCTCCACCCGTCACGAGGTAGACGCCATTGGCGGCTGCCCACAAGTCGAGCGCCGTGACCGGCTGCGGAAACGTCAGTTCCGTGGGCGTGAGGTCCAAATCGTCAGGCTCGTACAGATAGATTGTGCCCGTCGCATCGCTCGTAGCTCCGGCGACCGCGATCCAGCTTGCCGTCGGTGACCATGCCAACGCCGGGTGATACTGCCCGCGCACCGCCGAGTACTCCCAGTTGCCCGGCGTGCGGGTGGCGCGACCCACAGGCGTTGGCTGCGGTTGGGCACGCTGTGACCCGCAAAATGTGACGGCGTTACTGTTGATAGCCGCGCGGTATTCGTAGATCTGACTGCCGAGCGTGAGGAAGATCGCAAACCCGCCTGTTTCGACTTGCGCATAGTCGACGCCCCGCAGAGGACAGCCCATGCTCGCATCGGGGAAGACGCGCTCCTCCCAGTACCAGTTGACCAGCGCTCCCAGTCGATAATTGGTTCCCAGGCGGGTGTTAAGGTCAGCCATGGCGATATCCACTTCCGGAGGGTAACTGTCTTGCGCCCTAATTGCTGTGACCACAAACAGCGTAAATGCGCACAATAGGGCGATCCAGCGGTGCTTCATTCAGCCAGCTCCTCTCACTGTTACAATTCATGTTTAGATTGCAGAATATTACACAGTTGGCTAAAAAGGCGAACGCCCCGTCAGTGCGGGGCGTTCGGAGCGTTGCTCTAGAATGGAGTGATGTGTATGACAGTTCACATTATACACCGGAGATGGCTAGTTGTCTTAGCCACCGCCCTGGCCATTGCCGTTCCCATTACCGCTGCCACCCTGACCCGGCGCATTGCAGCTGTTGCCGGGACAGTCCGTTTGACCGGGAGCGTTGCAGCTGTTGCCGGGGCAGTCCGTTTGACCGGGTGCATTGCAGCTGTTGCCGGGGCAGGGATCATTCTGGTTGCCATTGCCACCGCCTTGACTCGCTTCACTGCCGCCTGCTTGACTTGCCGGAGGTGGGGTGACCGGCTGCACGGGCGGAATTTCCCGTGGGAGCAGGGTCACCGGGAGGTTCGCGATTTCCTCGGGAGTGAGCGCGCGCGGTGGTTCCGGAACGGCATCCGGCAGACCGTCGGCACCAAGCGATACCAGCACTTCGGTTCCGGCGATAGCGGTTTGCGTCACGCCGAAGGTTTCGATATTGGCGTGGCCTTCGAGCATGGTGACGGTGAGGTCGCCGTCGGGTTGGGCGCGCACATAAGCTGTCGACCCGAGGCTGATTTTCACCTCGTTGATCCACACGCTGATCTCCGCCACGCCTTCCGGCGTTTGGACGAGCACACCGCTGTCCGGCACTTCGGAGCAGCGGTCGGGCTGGTCGTTTCGAGATAGAACGCCTGCATTGGGGCAAAGTAGGCATTGGACGCTGTGACCACGCGCAGCGCTTCCAGATCGCCATCCATCTGAAGCGCCGCTGCGGAGACCCACCCGGTCAGCCCGGTCGCCTCCTGTTTGATGTAGATCCACGAGTTGTCGGCCAGTCGCCCCTGTGCCAGCGCGGTCGCACTACTGCTCAGCGTGCCGAGGACGACCGCATCGCCGTTGGGCGCAAAGCGGATATTCACATTGCGGCGTCCCGCCACTGTCACCGGGAATTCGACAGGTACAGCGACCCGGTTTTCGACGGATACATCTCCGAAGAACAGCAGGGTGAGCGGTTCGAGCGGTTGATTGAGCTGCGGCACCGCCGCCACACGCATCAGTGACACCCCCCAGAGCTGATTACCGGTGTCGAGCGCGCTTAGGCGCAGTGACCGCAGATCCGACAATTCGACCATATCGCCCGCCTGTTCAAACGCGACGCTGTTGGCCGTAGAGAACAGCTCCGCTTCCAGGCTGGCATGGCCATAACAGGCGAAATTGGTTTCGGTGCCGTCGCAGGTTTCATGCGCCAGGTCGAGCGCGGTCGCAATGAATGCCGGGCACTCGCCTTCCTGCGTGAGGGCCGGGTAGAGCGCTGTGGTGAGCAGCAGTACGAACACCAAAAAGATCAGCCTACGCATAATCGATAGAACCTCATGATGACAAACTTGCTTACAGTGTACACCAGCATTGGCTTGGCGTTGACGTTAAGGTCTAGTCAGAAGGGCACGCATATTCATTATTGAAGAATCGCGCGAATGGATCGAATGTCGCAGGCTATGTGAAGATTACAGCGCGGGCATAGCTGCCGAACTGGCGCAGTTCCGCCTCATTCCACGTCGACAGCAGGCTCGATTTCAGCGGTATAGCTGTGGAGCGCTTGCTGGATGAGGGCGTGATATATGGCGGGGATGTGCTCAAGTGCCCATGCCGCGCCTTCGGCTTTGGAGACGATTAATTTGGCTTGGCGGTACGCCAGAACTCGGCATAAATTGAGCACACTGTATACGGGGTTATAAGCGAGATTGTCGAGAATGTCGGCGGCGTCGGCGCGGATCGATGCCCAGTAATCACCGTCGGGCACGTCCCCGAATACCGCTGCGATCGGTTCGCCAGACAAGCAGTGACCGCGCGCCTTGGTGATCGTGAAGTGCGCGGCAAGATCGGGATCGCGCGGATCCGCGCCATAGTCGACGTCGCCAGCCACAAAGCGCTCGTGCCAGTTTAATCCATAATGGAACTGAAACGGGGTGGGGTAGGTGAAATGCGCGGCGTGTTCGCGCAGCACGATGCTGAACTCCAGACCCTTGGTCGGCGCCTCGGCCGCGAGCTGCAGCGTCAGCGCGATCAATGCTTCGTGCGTTTCTGGCGTCAATGGGTGCTCGATCACCACCAACAAATCGACATCGCTGGTGCGGTAGTTGAAGCACCCCAGCACCAGCGAACCATGTAGGTAAATGCCGACCAGATTGCTCCCGAGCACGCGCTCAAAGCCCGCCACAAGGTGGCCGAGGAGTGACTGCACGGCGGCGGGATAGCTCGTTCACGTTATTCCGGCGCTGACCAGATGCTGTCCAGCGCGTAGACTTCGAGATGCTTCACGGTGATGTCGCCATTGTCTGCGAAGAACGACAGCCCATTCGCGGGCGGCTCGACGAACGTCTGCGCAGTCAGCGTAACCAGCCCGTCCTGCGCGAACACTTCGACTGATGACTCGTCGACGAAGATGTGCAGGCGCAGCGTGTCGCCGTTCAGTTCCAGCGGCGCGCCGAAGGCCGGGCTGAAACTGTAGATTGGTCCGGCGGAGGTAGTGTCTCCACGCCCGATCAGCAGGCTCGAACGCGCCGGACTATAGACGATGCGTGTGCCCGTCTCGTCGCTCCGCTGGACTTTCAACCCCCAGCGTTCGGCACTGCTCGGTTCGATCTCTGCGATGATTTCCAGCGTGCGTCCGGCCACCCCGTCGATGACTTGTTCGGTGCTGGAAATGGTCAAATCATCCCAGGTGCCCAACGGCGTGCGCAGACTTTCGAGCGCGGCGACCGGGGCTTGTGCCAGTCGCACGCCTTCCGCGGTGTTAACCAGCCGCAGAGTGCGCGGTAGGGTGGTCGCGCCGCGCCACGTTGAGGTCGGAATGTTGTTGGCATAGGTCCAGTTGTTCAGCCAGCCGATGTAAATCCGCTCGCCGTTTGGTTCATCGTTCCAAGTCGTCCCGGCGTAATTGTCCGCGCCGTAATCCAGCCACAGCGTTGTCCCGGTCGGGTTGTCATTGGTGAACGTGGATCCGTCAAAGTCGCCAATGAAATACTGTATCCCGCTGCCGCCCGCCGGGGCATACGCGCCCACGCTGACCAGCAGCACCCATTTCGTCTCACCGTCGATATCCAGTGGGAAGATGTCCGGCACTTCCCACGTTGCGACGATATGTCCGGCGGCGAAACTGCTGGCGAACGTCCAATCCAGTAGATTGGGCGATGTATAGAACTGCGCTTCACGTCCGGCGGCGATCACCATCACCCATTGGCCGCTTTCCTCGTGCCAGAAGACTTTGGGATCGCGGAAATCGGGTGTCGCCAGTGCGGGCATAATGGGGTTGCCCGCGTACTTCGTCCAGGTGCGCCCGCGGTCAGTGCTGTAAGCGACGCCCTGCGTCTGCGTGTTGTACGAGTAAATGGCGACCATCGCGTTCGCACCGAAACCTGCCGTATTGTTCACATCGATGACCGCGCTGCCGGAGAAGATCGTGCCGTTGTCGTCCGGTTCCAGCGCGATGGGCAGGTTTTCCCAGTGGACGAGATCCGTCGAGACGGCATGACCCCAATGCATCGGCCCCCAGATAACGTCGTACGGGTGGTACTGGTAGAACAGGTGATACTCACCGTCGAAGTACACCAGCCCATTCGGGTCATTCATCCACTTTTCGGGCGGGCTGAAGTGATACTGCGGACGGAACGTTTCTTGGTACACGGGAACGCTCGTTTGCATCGCGAACAATCCGATAATTGAAATGACGAGGACGATGACCGGGCCGAACATGAGCAGCCAGATTTTGGACATGTCAATTCGGGCAGCCATCTGCCCTCTCTCCTGCTTGCGTGGGAGAGGTGAGTGTTTCAAACGCCCACGCTGGCTCCCGGTTTAATTTTGGGACCACATCATGGAGTAACGCGGGTAATTGCTCCATCTGACCACCCGACGAACACGTTCTCTCCGTCGGGAAGCAGGCTCAAAGCCGACTCGGTGGTCGCGAAGTGGTGCTCGCTCCATGATTGGCCACCGTCGGTCGAATGCCAGAGTTGGTCAGGCAGCAGCACGTTCAGGGCCGCGCTGACGTCCAGCGTTTGCACGGAACCACTCGCCTTGATTTGCGTCCACACAGCGCCGCCATCGGTCGAAGCGTACAGGCCATGGTCTTCCGTCCCGGCGTAGATCGTCCCGTTCGCGCTGACGCCGAGCGCCAGCACCGGGGCTACATCCATGGGGAAGAGTAGTTCGCGCCAGCCGCGACCGCCGTTGCTGCTGCGGAAGATGCCGCTCTCCGTGCCCACATAGACGGTGTGATCCTGCGCATAGTGGGGGGAGAGCGCCAGCGCATACACATTGAGATCGAGCAAGCTGAAGTTCCAAGGCACCCACGAAGCGCCGCGATCCGTCGAGACGAACACGCCGTCTTCAGCCGTACCCGCAAGCACCGTGCCATCTTCGGTGAAGTTTGGCGAGACCGCCAGCGCGACGACGAGCGGCGGCGGCGTGACTAATCCGCTGATGTGCCACGTGTCGCCCGCGTCCTCTGAGCGCAGGACCGCGCCTTTCGTGCCGACGAATACGGTTTGGTCAAGCGCGGCGACCGCCGTTGCCGCGAGGCCCTCATCCAGTTTTGCGAAGGTATTCTGCCACGTCGCGCCGCCATCTACCGACCGGTAGAGGCCGGACGTCCGTGCCGCGTAGAGGGTCGCGCCGGAGCGTGCTAATCCAGTTACTGCGTCAGTGGTGAGATTCACTTGCAGGGTCATCCCGGTTCGCCTACCATTTCTGGTGGGACAGATGCACCACCGAGTCGATGGTGAGCGCCAGCGCCGCCGTGCTGATCGCATTGCGCAGACCCGCCTTGAGTACGGACATGCTGTCTACGATGCCTGCCGTCCGCGCGTCGACGACCTTGTCGGTCATCACGTCATAGGCGGCGTTGACATCCGCATACAGCAGGCGCCCCATAATGTCACCGGGGTCACAGCCCGCATTCTGGAAGATGGTGCGCGCTGGGGCTTCAAGTGCTTCGATCAACACGCGGTAAGCCGCGCGTTCGTCCGCGTCCGCTCCAATCTGGCCCGCCAGCACCTGACGACAGTTCAGCAGCGCTATCCCGCCGCCGGGCACGACGCCTTCTTCCAGCGCCGCGCGCATCGCGAGTGCTGTGCGTTCGGCCAGCGCCTTGCGCATCTTGATTTCCGGTTCGGAGTAGCCGCCGAGCCACAGCGTGAGCGATCCACCGAGCAGCGCGCCGATCCGGTCGTGGAGCTTCTTGCGCTCATCCACGTCTAACACCTTACGCGCGCGGGCTTTCAACTTCAGCACATGGGTGCGCAGCTTGCGTGGATCGCCGCGCCCGCCAACGAACCCGAACTCGTGGGTGCTCGCCCAGAAGCGCCGCACCTTGCCGAAGTCACGCGCGCTGACGTTCTCGAATGTCGCTCCGATGACGGCCAGAATCGGCGTTGCGCCCGTCATAAGACTCAAATCGTCCAGCGCCGCCACGCGATCATCCGCGTTCAGACCCGGCAGCTTGACCGCGATCACTGGGAACCGATTGAGCCGGTTGTGCGCGTGCAGCAGCGAGACAGCTTTCTCCGATAAGTCACGGGCGACGATCACCAATGCGCTGACATTCGCGGAGTTCGCCGCCTGTAATACGGGGAACAACGTCTGATACTCGGTAACCGTGTGGTCACACAGGAAGATCGCCGCGTTTTCGAGGCGCAGCGTCGCTTCCGCATCTTCCGGCAGCAGCGACCGCGCCACCGCGCCCGCGTAGAAATGGCTGCCTTCGACATATTCTTTCAGCAGGCGGCGGCCATAGCCTTCGCGCAGCGCCAAGCGCCCGTACTCACCCAGCAGGTCGAAGCTTTCACCCATGAAATCCGCGAGTTCGGCGTCATGACACAGCGAGTGCGCCATGTTCGTGAGTGCGGCGCGGCCTTCCAGCGGAAAGGTCATGGCGTCGATGGCGTCGAGCAGGTGGGGCAAAGCGTGTTCCAGATGCTTCCGGAACTGCATAGCATTCCCTCCGGCGGCGATATACTTCAGCCCGCCGTTGAAGATCGCCTCGAACAGCACCGCGGTTGTCGCCGTGCCGTCCCCAAGCCGCTCATGCTGGCGGATGAGCATCGAGCGCACCAACATCGCGCCGACATCCGCGTCCCGGTCTTGCAGTTCGATGATGCGCCGCGCGATGACGCCCGCATCTTCGATGAATTCCGGGAGGGGCTTGGTATCGTACAAGTGATCGATGACAACGCCGCCCCCCAATGGTCCAAGGGTCGGGCGGATGGCGCTCACCATCTGGTGAATGCCGCGCTGCAAACAGTGATGCACCTGCGGTTGAAACAGAACTCCCGGTTTCTGCTTACCTTTCATAATTAG
Source organism: Candidatus Flexifilum breve (assembly GCF_016713355.1). Lineage (NCBI taxonomy): Bacteria > Bacillati > Chloroflexota > Anaerolineae > Aggregatilineales > Candidatus Flexifilaceae > Candidatus Flexifilum > Candidatus Flexifilum breve. The sequence goes on along the minus strand of NZ_JADJPI010000004.1, from coordinate 167,568 downwards.
CCCTTAACGCCGCCCATCATCAACCCCTCGACGAGATACCGCTGTCCGAGGATGTAGATGATGATCACGGGGATGGTCGAGAGCACGATACCCGCCAATACGACCGAGATACTGCCCGTCGCCATGTACCCTTGCAAGTCGACGATGCCGAGCGTAATCGGGAATCGTTCTTTCGTGCTCATGAAGATCAGCGGCGTGAAATAGTCATTCCATTTGGCGTTGAACGTCAGCACGGCGAGGATCGCCATGCCCGGCGACGCCAGCGGGAAGTAAATCTTGGTGAAGATCTGCCACTGGTTTGCGCCTTCGACCAGCGCCGCCTCTTCAAAGTCATCGGGGATGCCCATGAAGTATTGGCGCAGCAGGAACGTGCCGAACGCGGTCGCCAGACCGGGGAAGATCAGCGCGCCGAGCGTGTCGTTCAGGTGCAGCACGCGCGAAATCACGATGAACACCGGGATAATCGTCGCCTGACCGGGAATCATCATCGTCGCCAGCACGATCCAGAACAGGATGTTGCGCCCGGGAAATTTCAAGCGCCCGAACGCGTACCCCGCTAGCGAGGCGGTGAGCAACTGCCCGAAGACGACTGAAAGCGTGATGAAGAAGCTGTTCGCCATCTGCTGCCAGAAGGGAATCTCTTCAAACACGCGGTTGTAGTTGGTGAAATCCATGTCCACCGGAATCCATTCCGGCGGCAGGTTGAACGATTGCGCGGGCGTGCGCAGCGATGTCGACACGACCCACAGGAACGGCATGAGTGTGAGCATCGCGATGAAGAGCAGGAATGCCCACGACAGCACGCGCCCCAGTCGTTTTTGATACCATGCCAAGTTCCGCCGTGAGGCTGGGCGCTGCGCTGACGCCGACATGACATTAGTCGAAGCCATAATATTGTTCGCTCCTATTCCTCGTTAGCGGTAGAAAACCCACTTCTTGCTGAGATAGAACTGCATGCCCGTCACGCCGAGGATGACGATGAACAGCGACAGCGCGATAGCCGAGGCATATCCGAATTCCAGATTGCCGAAACCGGATTCGTACATCAGCATCACGACGGTGCGGCTCGCGTCACCGGGGCCACCGCGCGTCATGATGAACGGTTCGTCGAAGAACTGGAGCATCTTGATGATGTCGGTCACCGTCGCAAACAGAATTGTCGGGCTGAGCAGCGGCAGCACAATGCGGAGGATGCGCCGCAGTCCGCTCGCGCCATCGACTTCTGCCGCTTCCAGAACTTCGGTCGGCAGGTTGGCGATGCCGCCGAGATAGATGATGAACGTGAAGCCGAGGTTACGCCACACCGTGGTCAGCGAAATGGCGATCAACACCACGTCGCTGGAAGTCAGCCATTTGATTTTGTCGATGCCGAAGAAGCCGAGGTAGTAGTTGATGACGCCAAAATCATAGTGGAACAGGTAACCGAGCGTGACGGCGGTCGCCGCGCCGGAGAGCAGCACCGGGAGAAAATACGCGGTGCGGAAGAAGGTCGACAGGAAACGGTTGCCGATCTTATGCACCAGCATCGCCAGTGTGAAGGCCAGCACTTCCAGCAAGCTGACCGTCATCAAGACGAGGATGGCCGTGTTGCGGTAACCCACGAGTACCCGCGCATCGGCAAACAGACGTTCAAAATTGTCAAAACCAATAAATTCCGGGGCTCTAAAAACATTCCATTTATAGAAACTCAGTGCCAGCGAGCCGATCATCGGGCCAATGATGAAAACGATCAAACCGATGATCGTCGGCAGCAAAAACAGATAGCCGAGGATCGCACGCTGGCGCTTGATGCCGCTCAACGTGTCTGCCGCCAACCAACGCCCGATGAAGTTGCGGCGTGGCGGTTCAGAATATGCTGCGGTTTTGGAAACCATACCCCACCTCGAAATAATTAGGCTGGGGGACTCACACGAGTCCCCCAACAGTTACTGGAGTTGTAAACGCCTAGGCGTTGCGCGCGTACAGGGCTTCGAGTTCCGCCTGCATGCCATCCAGCGCCGCCTGCGGGGTCATTTCGCCGCTGGTCGCGAGGCTGGTGAAGCGGGTGTAGATGTTGGTCATTTCAATCGAGAAGACCGGGGCCGGAATCGGCGCGGTGTCCGGGCGCTGATCCAGCGCATCATAGAACACGTGCCAGTTTTCCATACCCGTCTGCCCCCAGTATTCGGCGGTGTTCATCGAACGGCGCACGGGCGTCGTCGAGGCATTCGCCATCCACGGGATCATGAGCATGACTTCGGTCTGGCTGTTGAACTTGACGAATTCCCAGGCCTGATCTTCGCCACCGCCGCCGTTGAGGATCCACGCGCCGCCCGTGCCAAACTGGTGCCGCTGCGACTTCCACATCGGCCAGTACTGGACATCAAACGAACCGGGTTCCATGCCGGCATTGTTCAGCGAACCAGCCCAGAAGCCGCCCGCGATCGTCATGGCGAGCTTGTTGCTGGTGAAGAAACCTTGCAGACGATCGCCGCCGCCAATTTCCACCTGCGGTGTCAAGCCGTCATTGGTCAGGCCGACGACGAATTCGAGGGCTTCGACCATCGCCGGGTTATTCGCCTGCGGGGCCGGCCAGCGCCAGCCACCACCACGGCCTTCAGCCAGCGGTTGGTCAGCATAGAAGGTCGACCAGATCGCTTCGCCACCGGGCGCGCGTTCTTCGGTCAGCAGGTTGGTGTCATTGACGAAGAACCACGGCGTCCAGCTGCCCCACAGACGATTCGTCCAGCCGAAGCCGAAGCTGTCGCCGTCCGGGCCAATGCCGGTGGTCGCCTGCGCGATGGCGAGGAAATCATCCTTCGTCCAGTCTTCGCCGGGGACTTCGAAGCCCGCTTCTTCAAGCAGGGATTTGTTGAAATAAATGTGCGCGGCGTTGAAGTCACGCGGAAGCTGGTACAGGTCGCCTTCGTACATCATGCCTTCGATCAGCGTCGGGCTGACGTCCGCGAAGTATTCGGCCATTTCGTCGGCATCGGCCAGCGCGCGTTCGGTCAGCGGCATCGCCAGACCTTCACCGGCGTACAACTGGGTCGCTTCCGTCGCCGCATAGCCGATGTTCACCGGCGTGCCAGCGGCGAGCTGCGCCAGAATCTTGCTGGCGATTTCGGCGTGGTCGACGCCGGTGACATTGACGAATTCGATGGTGACGTTCGGGAATAGCTCATTGAACGCGGCCACGACGGCGGCGTAATCGTCGGCATTTTCCTGGAAACGCAGGGTGACGGCATCTTGGCCAGCGGGGCGGGCGAAGACCTTAACCAGCGGCGCGGCGGCGACGCCAGCAGCGGCGGCGCTCACGCCAATCATCTTGAGCAAATCACGACGGCTAATCTTCTCAGCCATTATTGGATCTCCTTAAATAAGAAAAACGACTAGAGGCAAAGCTTCACGATATGAGCGTCGACGTCCCAATGTTTTCCTTTTTTTGATCTCCCAAGACTTAGTTCACTGGCTCAATTGCCAGATTGACGGCATTTCCCACACATCCACTGCGCCGCTGCCCGTGAGCTGCACCGAACAATCTCCGACACCGCTTGCGTAGATGCGGTGCGTGCTGCTTGTGACCTCATCGGCGATAATTTCGACCACCGAACCGTCGACCAGCACACGCAGATTGAGTGTTGTACCGGCGCTGTGCGGCATTTGTTTGACTTTTGTGATCGGCGCGCTGTCGGCGCCGCGCACTGTCTGCGTGAATGATTAACTGCTGCGCCGCTGCGTTATAGCGAATCTCGATCTGTTCCTCCGTAACCGACGAGTACACGAAGCTGAGACCGCTGTTTCCGTCCGCGGCGATCTGCGCCTCAATGTCCACCGCTGCGGCGCTCACGTTTAGACTGCCTGCCGCGGTCAACTGCTGGTGATGACCGCGAATCGCCTTCAGTTCAGGGACGGGAGTCATGTGCAGGCGGTGCTGCGCATCGAGCGTCAGCACGCGCGGGATCGACTGCACGCCGGACCATCCGGCGCGGGTCATCTCAGCACCTGTCCGATCTTCGCGCAGCCAGCCGAAGAGCACGCGGCGGTTCTGATCATCCAACGTCGAAAGGGGAGCGTATAACACTGCATGATCTAGTACGCCCCGATAGACGGGCGTGAACTGCTGGTTTTCGTAGCTGCCCACAACATAGATCACGGTGCCGGTGGCACGGCCGTCGTGCATGGAGATGATCAGTACCCATTCATCGCCTAACTTGAAGAAATTGGGGCATTCCCAGATGACGCCGTCTTGCTTGATATCGCCGGTGAGTATGGGATGCAGAAATTCCCAGTGGAGCAGATCCGCTGAGCGATAGAGGAAGATCACGCCGCCGACGTCTTGAATGCGCGAGCCGACCACCATATACCACGTGTCGCCCTCTTTCCATACGAACGGATCGCGGAAGTCGCGCGTCTGGCCCGCTTCTGCCGGTACGTCGCGCATCACCGGGTTACTCGGATGTTTCGTCCATGTGATCAGACTGTCGGCGCTGGTCGCAATGGCTTGAGTTTGCACGGTGCACTGTTCAGCCGTCGCCGTGTAGAAGATCGTCGGCACGCCGTTGTTATTCACCATGCAGCCGGAGAAGATCCCCGCTTCATCGTACGAACCTGGCGTGGGGGCGATGGCAATTGGCAGGTCGGTCCAGTGAATGAGGTCGGTGCTGACGGCGTGACCCCAATGCATGTTGCCCCAGGTCGCGCCAAACGGGTTGTATTGGTAGAAGAGGTGGTATTGACCTGCCCACTGAATGAAGCCATTCGGGTCATTCATCCAGTTGGACGGCGGCAAGAAATGATACCGGGGGCGGTGGATATCAGTCGCCAGTTGCTGGCGCTTGGCCGCAGCTTGATCAACAAAAGAACGCGCAATATCTGTCAAGATCATCTCACCAATCTATGTTGTGGGATCGATCCCAAATACAATTTCTATAAAAATCGACCGACCGGAACCATCTATTCCCATCGATCATCGGTTTAATTCGCGCCAGCAATCAGCTATACTGTTTGCGTGGGATCGATCACATGCACACGACAATAACACAAGTTTGTGAAATTGCAATAGGTCTCCATTAAACTATATTCACGCAACGTCGTTGCGTCGACGAGACCGTTTTGGGCTGACTAAAGGTTGCACTTCATGACGCAAAAACCAACGATTGAAGATATTGCTCGCCTTGCTGAGGTCAGCCGAGGGACGGTATCGCGCGTGCTCGATAATCATCCCGCTGTCAGTGATGACACCCGCGCCCGCGTCCTCGACGTGATCGAGCGGCTCAACTACAGCCCCAATTACAGCGCCCGCCATATGCGCACCGAGACCTCGAATATGGTTGGCTTCGAGACGGACGAAGTCAGCACAACGCCGTACGCGGTCGACATCATTCGCGGCGCGCAGGAGACCCTGCGCCAGAACGGGAAAGTGCTGCTCGTCATCAGCGCGGGCTATGATTTCGAGACGACGCAGTCGTCTTTGGAAGTGCTGATCGAGCGCCGCGTCGAAGGCATCATCTACGCGACCATGTTTCACCGCGAAGTCGAACTCCCGCCGCAGATGTCGCGCTTGCCGACCGTGCTCGCTAACTGCTACGCCAAAGATCGCAACCTGCCGTCGGTCGTGCCGGACGAGTTTTCTGGTGGGTACAATGCCGCATGCGCGCTGCTGGAGCAGGGGCACAAACGGATCGCCTTTATCAACCTGAACCGCGCCTATGGCACGCCGATTGCGCCCACACCCGCTGCGGAAGGTCGGCTCAGAGGGTTTCTTCGTGCTCATGAGGATTTCGGCGTCCACTTCGACGACGCGCTGCTGATTTACACGGATCAGCGCCCGCAGACCAATCACGCCATCACGCTGGAGTTGATGCGACGCTCCCAACCGCCGACGGCGATCTTCTGCGGCAATGATCGCACGGCTGTCGGGTGCTACAACGGCTTGATGTCACTCGGACTGCGCATCCCCGATGATGTCGCCGTGGTCGGTTTTGATAATCAGGTGGATATCTGCGAGGCGATGTACCCGCGCTTGACCAGCGTGCAGCTCCCGCACTATGCGATGGGGCGGTGGGCCGCCGAGTATCTGTTGGCCGCCCATAATGGGGCGTCCCCGCCCGTACAGCATCAGATCGCATGCGCGTTGGTGCCCCGCCAGTCGATCTAAGCGGAACACGCTACAATAGACGCAAAACTGGAATAGAGGCTCTTGATGAAACGACTCGTCTTGATCGTCGGCCTGCTGCTTACGTTGAGCGGGCAGGTCTATGCCCAAGAGGTGCCCGCGCGCTGGCAGCTGCCCGCTGGCACATGGAATCAGATTTCGCCCGGAGGCGAAACCACGTGCGGACATGGCGCGCCCTACAGCTTTTACTATCGCGAAGGCCCGGGCGAAGACCTGCTGATCAATTTTCAAGGTGGGGGCATGTGCTGGAACGCGCAGACCTGCAACGTCTCGACGACCACCTTCGACGACTGGATCAACCCCGGCGATCCGAGCGATAACCCGGCGCTGTTCCCGGTTGGCATCACCGACTTCAGCAACCCGGAGAACCCGTTCCTCAATTATGACATGGTCTATGTTAACTACTGCACCGGGGATATGCACACGGGGAACGCCGTCGTCGGCTACAACTTCGAGGGCAACTATTTTGAGACCCGGCACAAGGGGGTGGTGAACGCCTCCGCGGTGCTGAACTGGGTCTACAACAACTTTCCCAATCCGGACTCCGTTTTTGTGACCGGCTGCAGCGCGGGATCAGTTGGCGCGGCCTATTGGGCGAGCGACATTATGACGCACTACCCGGGCGAACGCGCCGCCTTACTCGGCGATTCTGGGGGAGGCTGGCGCGGACTCGGCGCGGCGTGGACGCTGTGGGGCACGAACTACAACGGCATCACCGGGAACAACCTGAGCATCGAAACCTTTTACAGCTCGACGGCGCGCAGCTTTCCGAACAGCCGGGTCGCGCAGTACAACACCGCCTGGGACGAAACGCAGACCTTTTTCCACGATGTCGGTTTTGCCGCTTACGCCTTCCGCGAAGGGCTGCGCCTCAACCTGCGTGAGATCAGCAACCGGGCGCGCAACTTCCGTTCATATACGCAGGGCGGCAACCTGCACTGTATGCTCCCGCGCGGCGAATTCTACTCGTATGCCGTCAACGGGGTGCGCCTGCGCGATTGGGTCGCGGACATCGCCGCTGGTCGCAACGTCAATACCGTTGCCTGCACCAACTGCGACGCTCCGGGTTTCGTCGGGCAGTAAAGCACCGTCTATCTACAGCTGCTTTTGTAGGGGCGGGACTTGTCCCGCCCCTCGCCTGCCGAATTCTTTCGGTCCTCCCCCCCCCCCCCCCCCCCCCTCCCCCCGCTTCCTTCCCCTCTCCTTTAGGAGAGGGGGTAGGGCTGAGGTTAGTCTTTACCGCGCTTCGCCACACACGCGCCACGCGCCATTTCCCTGACTCATGGCGTACGCGCCGAGTTCCCACTGGCGAAATTCGCCGTTGTACTCGGTCTGGATCTGACCATCGCACTGCACGGTCGCGTTCGCACCGCTCTGGGACGCCGTATAGCACGCCACATTGAGCAGTTCCGCGCGCATTGCCCGGAACGACTGCGATTGCAGCAGGGCCTGCGAGTCCCAGCTCGCGCACGACAGCGCCTGCATCCGTCCGCCATCGGCGACCAACCGTGCCAAGAGATATTCGTACATCACCTGATCCGGCGTCATGCCTCCTCCGATCACTGACACGACGGGCGCAGCACTTGCATCTGGCAGGTCGGCGCACGGGCCGAGCGTCGTTACTGCGTCAGCTTCCACCCAACCACCACCAAAGGCTTCGGTCAGGTGATACCAGCCATCGCCGCTTGTTTCAATTACGGGGTAGCTGCCGCCCCCGTTAAGGTTCGTGTCCACAGTGGCATTGATGTCCGGTTCAGCGAATGCTGCCACGGAGCCATTGATGAGGCAGACACTCGGCGCGATCCTCAGGTTATCGAGCAGGGAGAGTGCCGGGAACGGCGCGAAGATCTCGGACGCCGGATCGCTGCCGTCATTCACCCGTGCGACCACATCGCCGGGGTTTAGCACCTGCCGGTTCTCACCCGTACCGACCGCCGTTTCGCCTGCTAGGGCGTAAGTCGTGAAGCCCAGCGGACCCACACTGAGGTAGAGCGCGCCATTGGTGTTCGCCAACTCAAAGCCGTTGACCGTCAGCCGCTGCGGGGCGTCGCCGCTCGTGGCGATGACTGCGCCCGTTTGCGCGCAGGCTGTCTCAGCGGGTTCGAGCGTCAGCCCGTAACCGACGACACCCCCGGTCGCACCCTGCTCCACGACGGGCAGCGTATCGAGCGCTGGATCGACGATGACAAGACTTTTGGCGACCCACGCGACTGTACCATCTTCCAACTGCACGCGCAGCCAGGCGCCATCCGCGCTTTGACCATCGGCCGTCAGCCGATCATCGAAGCGGAAGATACCCACTTGATCGAAGTTTGAGCCGGGGCCGCTGCGCAGATTGACGTTGTACCCGGCAGCATTGCCGATCTCGACGCTGGTGCTGGCGATTTCGCCCTGTTCGAACGCGGTCAGCCGCGCCCCGATGAGTGTCACGGTCAGCGTATCGCTCAAGCGCAGCACCTGCGGTTCGGTTGCGCTGAGAGCTTCTTCGAGCGGCACGCTTGTGCCGTCCGCCAGACACGCTGTGCCGATGGCACTTTCAGAGCACGCGCTAATCAGCAGCGGCACATCGCACGTTTCCTGCGCGACTGCCGTGCTGATCGCCAGGGTTGCCAGCAGGGCATAGGTCAGCCAGCGGAGGATCGAAAAACGCTTGAGCATGGTTATCCCTCACTCGGTAACAGTTCAAGTTCAGTCAGCAGCGCGTCGAGCGCCTGCAAGGTGACCAGATTGCGCACGGTATAGCCTGCCGTCAGCCCGCTTTCGGTGAACGTCGCCGCGTTGTCCGGCGCTTCGGGCGACGTCAGGTGCAGCGTGTCATTCAAATCGACGCCGTAATTCGGCATCGGTTCGAGCGCGATTAGCAGATTAATCACGGGGAGATCGTAGTCGGTGGCGATCTTCAGGATGATCTGGTTAAAGGTGACGCTCAGTTCCGGCGCTTCCGGTCGAATCGGCATCGTGTACAGCACTGGCACGACGTTCGCATTGACCGTCTCGATCACCACCAGACGCATGAAGTAGTCGAACAGCGTCGCGTCGAAGGCCATCACATCGTTCGTGCCGAACATGATCAGCGCGAAGGCGGCATTCGATTCGCGGTACTCACAGGCGAGCGGCGTTTCGTTCGGTTGGCAGACGTCGGCAATCGCCCACGTCGTGTCCAGCGCGCTGGCGGTCGAGAAGCCGAGCGCGTTAGCGTAGTTCTCCCGGTTGAACGCATTCACGTCGTCCGCGGCGAAGAAATCCACCACCCCTTGCAGGTCGGCGTACGCGCCGAGGTCGTACTCACCATTCCCAAAATCTACGAGGAAGTGTTCCGACGCCGTCATCGAGTCCCCGACTTTCGAGAACGCATGGGGGTTGTGCGGTACGTCGAGCGCTTGCCCCGCTTCGAAAATGGCGCGGGCGCGCTCCGTCAGCGCGGGCAGCAGCGGCACATCCGCCGGATCGATGGCGTCCAGTGCGGCGGGGTCAAAGTCGCCGAGTTCAGGCGGTGTGATCGGTTCTTGCGCGGACAAGCTCGTCGCGCTGAACATGAAAAGGCCAGCGACCATGAGCGGCAAAATTCGTTGTTTCAGCATAGATGCAGTTCTTCTCCCAGCCAGAAAACGCGTCCATTATAGCGTATTCTCCGAGCGTCCGAACACTAGGCAGGTCTGGACGTTTACCCTATAATGGGCGCGAATGTGTCAGCTTGACGGGGATCGTAGTTATGCTTAAACAGCGTTTTGGGCTTTTCGTCATCCTACTGCTGGTGCTGGTGAGCAGTTCATTGGTCGGCGCGCAGGATGTGATTCGTGGTACGACGAGCGGACAGGTTTTGAATGTCCGTGAATTGCCGGATCGGGCCAGTACGGCGCTCGCCCAATTCCCACCCCACACCGACTTCATCGTCGAAGCGCGCAACGAAGCCGCCGATTGGCTGCTGGTCACCGCGCCCGCGCTCAACCTGCGCGGCTGGATCGCGATCGGCTTTGTCACGTTTGAGCGCGAAGTGCGCGTGAGTCAGGAAATTCCCGTGTCGACCGAACAGGTCAACACGACGACCATGAATGCCAATGGCGCACCTGCGGGCGGTGAAGCCGCTCCGGTCGCCATCATCCCGGACAACATCGATTACCCTGCCGTCTACATGCCGGAAGCCGTGTGGCGCAATGTGCGCAACATCTGGGCGCGTGGTCGCCAGCTTGGCAACGACCCGTGGGTGCTGATGAAGGTCGGCGAGAGCAACACCGCCGGCACGGTCTACCTGTGCAACTTTGAATGGCGCGCTTATGACCTCGGCACGTATACCCATCTGCAGGGCATCGTCGACGGTTTCAGCGCGACTGGTTCGTTCTGCCGCGTGAATGCCTCCGCGCAAAACGGCTTCGCGACCGTTAACGCGCTCGACCCGATGTTCGCGCCCGCCGACATCTGCCAGCCGAACGAATCGCCGCTGGCGTGCGAAGTGCGCCGCTCGCGCGCCTCGTTCGCGTTCATCTACATCGGTTTAGCGGATACGGGCATCCTCACCCCAGCCGAATACAACGCCAATCTGCGCGAAATTGTGCGCTATCTCAGCGATAACGGCGTGGTGCCGATCCTGGGCACGTGGCCGACCGCCGACAGCTTCAACACCAACAATCGCCCGCAGCTCTTCAACGAGGAAATCCGCGATGTGGCGCATGCGCTCAACGTGCCGCTGCTCGACTTCCGCGCGGCGCTGTTCAACTACGACAATCACGGCACCGGGCCGGATGGCTATCATCTGTCGGTGCGCGACACCACGCGCAGCGAATTTGGCGGTGATGAGCTGACCTACGGCCGCACCTACCGTGAACTGCAATCGCTGCAAATTCTGTACGATCTCATGTCTGCTATGAATTAACGGACGGCCTCTATTCACTCATGAGTTGCCTCCGTCCCGCCGGAGTGCGGGCACTGATCAGCGCTGGCCTCACCGCCGTGCTGATCAGTGCTTGTACGCTGGCGCAGCCCACCCCAACGCCCACACCCACCGTCACACCGACGCTTGAACCGAGCGCTACGCCCACGCCGACGGTCGTCCCGACTGAAACGCCTGTTCCGTCGCCGACACCGCTTGTCTCACTGATTCCCCGCGATCTGGCGGTCGCCGGTGACATGGTGTACGTGCGTGACGAACCGGATCTGCTCGCACCCGTTACGCGCACCGTGAATGTGGTCGCGCCGTGGTCGGCAATTGGGCGCACGGGAGACAATCAGTGGCTGCAAGTTCGCTTCGATGATGGGTTTGTCGGCTGGTTGGTGTATCTGCCGGATGCGCATACCGTCGCGCTCGAGTCGCTGGCGGTGACGGGGGAATCGCGTCTGTATGACCGGGTGGCCTTGGTATCGTCGGCTGCGCTCCAATTTTATGTGGAGGCGGGTGACGCGCTGCAGGATACGCTCAATCAGTTGTCCGCGTTGCGCATCGATGCGCGCACCAGCGACAACGCGTGGCTGCACGGCACGGATCAACAGGGGCGCATGGGGTGGGTGGCTGCCGACGGTGTGCAGCTCACCTTCGAGATCGCGTCGCTGGATACTCGCGAAGTGACCATCAATGCGGTGCCGGAGATGAATGCACGGGTCGAACTCGAATCCGGCGGGCTGCGTTTGCGCCAAGCCCCCAACATCGATGCGACCGTGCTGCTCAATCTCATGGCGGGCACCCAGCTCGCCGTCGCCGAACGCACCACCGACAACGCGTGGTTGCTTGTACAGCTTAGGGAAGGGTATCGCGGGTGGGTGTCGGCGCAGTACGTCGAACTCATGGACATCACGCTCGACGCGGTGACGGCTAACCCGAACCCGCAGCCTGTCGCCTACTTCACGCCGCCGACGCCCGCCAATGCTCCCTCCGTCACCCTGATCGGCGGGGGCGCTCGCAGCATCTTTGAGTCGGGGCGGCAGATGGGCAATCGCGCCAACGTATTTACTACGGTCGGCGACAGCCTGACCGACACGCCCAACTTTCCTCCGCCACATCGTGAACGGGTATGACCTCGGACAGTACGGCTATTTGCTGCCCGTCATCAACTACTTCAATGTTGATACGGGGCAGGGGAATGCTTTTCTGCGGCGGGCGCTTTCGGCCAAGGCGGGGTGGAGCACCTTCAGCGTCGTGGTGGAAGAGCGACCGGAACTTTCGGGAACGTGTGCCGCTGGTGAACTCGCGCTCGACTGCGAATATCGGCTCACCCAGCCTGCCTACGCCATCATCATGATTGGCACGAACGACGCGCCCGCTTTCCCGGCGGACACGTACCGTGCCAATATGACGCGCATCATCGAGATCAGCATCGCGCACGGCGTCGTGCCCATTTTGAGCACGCTGCCGCCGCGCACGCAGTACAACGACCGCATTCTCGAATACAATGCCGTGATCACGCAGCTCGCTCAGCTTTACGGCTTACCGATCACCGATCTCTATACCGCGCTGCTGCCTTTACCGAATCAGGGCTTGAGCCCGGATGGAATTCATCTCTCCGAGCCACCCGGCGCGCCCGCCGCCACGCTGATCTTCAACTCGGCGAATCTCGCCTATGGTACGACCATGCGTAACCTCACCGTCTTGCAGGCACTGGCCGCCGTGCAGGCGCAGGTCGGGTATTGATGTGGGCAGCGACTTTCGTAGGGACGCGATTTATCGCGTCCGCCGCTTCCTACTCTATCCGCCTCCCTGAATTCGGGGCGGGCTTTTATTCCACCGTGATTTCCATCAGTTCGTACACGTCCCTACCGCCGCTGAGCGGCAGCCGCACGCCAGTCTGATAGTCATACAAGCCGATGCGTACCCGGTAGCGTCCCGCAGACAGATCGGCAGGCAGCGTGAGCGTGAGCGGCGTGCCGATCAGCGTCTCACTTCGGTTCGTTCCATGCGTAGGTGGGGCGGGCCGGTGCAGCGGGAGCACCATCGACCTGTGCCAGCGGTTGATCGGCGTCCAATGGGGTGAAGTGGATGAACAGCGAATAATCGCTTGGGGGCGTGTTGTCGGCTTGCCAGTAGAACCGGAACGGGAGCGATGCACCTGCTGTTGCCGTGGTAGCGGGTAAGTCTGCGCCGACTAACCGGATCGCCGTGCCGAACCGTGCCTCAAGCGGCTGCTGCATTGTCCACAACCGAACGACCACATATTCCGGTGACCGCGTTGGTGCGCCGAATGTACGCAAGGGGAGGGCATCGGTCAGCCAAGCGCCGCTCGTTTGCGCTGCCCACGCGTTGCGCTCAATCACGGCGTAGCTGATTCCGTGCTGGGCGCGCCATTCAGCGGGGGGGAGCGCCGCCCAATCGTCGTTCAGCCACCAGTCGAACCACTGCCGCCCGACGATGCCGCCCCAGAACGGGTTAAACGTCTTGTGATTGTCTTCGCCCACGAGCACCGTGCCCGACTCGAGATTCTCGTCTGCCCACAGGCGCAGCGCGACCCGTGCATCCGGCAGCAGGCGATTTTGCAGGATCGGCGTACTGGCGCTGATGTGCGGGAACAACACGCCCACAGCGAGTGCCAGCGGCACGATCACCGCTGCCAGTGGTGCCAGCTTTGGCCCGCGCCTGGCGCTGAATTCCGTCAGCGTGCTCATGATTTGCGCCGCGGCCACGCCGAACAGCACACACGCGGCGGCGGTCGCGGGCAGCACATCTTTCATGCGTTCGCGCACGTTGACTTCGCTGAAGGTCGCCGCCAGCCACGGGATGGTAACAATGAGAGCTGCGGTTACTGCGATAGGCAGCACCTTGGCACGGGTCTTGCCTGCGAACCACGAGACCGCGCCCAAGCCGACGATCAGCGCGAACGCGGTGAAATTCAACGGCACAAGCGCGTGATAGATGTTGTTCGCCACCCGCCCGACATTCAGGATGTTCGCGAACCCGCCTTCACGGGCCGTCGCACCTTCGCGGGGGACGACCAGAATGCCCGTCACGGCGATTGCGATGACCGCCGCGAGAATGACGATGCTGATCACCGCCAACCGTATACCGCGCCGCCGATCCGTCCGCCAGACCACCGCTGCAGCGACCAGGCTGGGGAGCACGGCAGTGAGGGTGAAATATTTAGCGAGAATCGCTAGTCCGCCGCCGACTACACTCCAAAGTGCGAGTCGGGTTGCATTCGGTTCGGTCAGCGCTCTGACCCCAAGATACAGCGCCGCGCTCACCAGCAGGTAGAGCAGGGGATCCGGCGTGGCGTAGATCGCGTTTTCGACCACCAGCGGCGCGACTCCCCACGCGCTTCCGGCGATCCAGCCCGCGGCATCGCCCGCCAGCGATCCCCGTGGAAACAGCGAGCGAGCGGTGAGCGCGCTCAAGATCAGCGTCAGCAGGCTGAACCCGGCGCTGATCAGCCGCAGCACGGCGACCGCCGCCGCCATCGACGTAATGCCGAGCGTTTCCATGACGACTTGTACGCCCATGATCAGCCAGATATAGAGCGGCGGATACCCGGTCAGGTACGCCTGATTGTCAAACAGGCCGCGCCATTCGAGGGCGGTCAGATAGAAGACCGGTTCATCGGGGTGATCGACGTAGGGGAGGCTGAAATTGTAGCCGACCACGCGGAAGATCGCGGCGACCGCCACGATCACCAGCAGACCGATCCACCACCGTCGCTCCGCAGAATTGTTGTTATGTTCGTTGTTCGTCATCGGATTATTGCGCTGGTGTCCGTGAGAAAGTTAGTATTCTAACGTCAGTTAGGGATAAGCCTCATTCACGCGTCCCCTCGCCCCCAACCCCTCTCCCGCGCAAGCGGGGAGAGGAAAGGAATGGCGAGTGATGTTGTCTCCCCTCCCTGAATTCGGGGAGGGGCCGGGGTGGGGTCAGAGAAGCGTTATCCATATTTCGCGTTATTCTACCAGATGCTCCCGATGCGAGGATGTACCGCCTATGTCTGATCGAATGCAGCTCTACGCTCTGCTTGGTGACTTGCCGCCGCGCGATTACCCGATTTCTGTACAGGTCGTCGACCAGACGGAGCGTGACGGCTATCTGCTCGAAACCCTCGTCTTGGACCTGAATGGTCTGGAGACCGTTCCCGCCTACTTTGTCAAACCTTTGACCGCCGTCGGACGCCTACCGTGCATCGTCTATTCGCATGCGCACGGTGGCGATTACGAATTAGGCAAACGCGAGCTGCTCACCGGACGCAAAGCGCTCGTTTCACCCTATGCTGCCGCGTTGACTCAGCGGGGCTATGCCGCTCTGTGCATCGATCACTGGTGCTTCGGCGAACGCCGCGGGCGGGCGGAAAGCGCCGTCTTCAAGGAAATGCTCTGGCGCGGGCAGGTGCTGTGGGGCATGATGGTCTACGATTCGCTGCGCGCGGTGGACTACTTGGTCTCACGGGCGGATATTGATCCGGAGCGGTTAGGTGCGTTAGGCTTATCTATGGGCAGTACGATGTCTTGGTGGATAGCCGCGCTTGATCCCCGCATTCGCGTATGCGTTGATATTTGCTGCCTGACCGATTTTGACGCCCTCATCGAGAGTGCGAACCTCGATGGGCACAGCGTTTATTACTACGTGCCGTCACTACTCAAACATTTTACGACCGCGCAGATCAACGCCTTGATCGCGCCTCGTCCGCATTTGAGCCTCGCCGGGCTGTACGATCCGCTGACTCCGGTCGCGGGCTTGGATCGCATTGACCGCGAACTACAGGCGGTCTATGCCGCTCATCCGGACCGCTGGCAGCTCAAGCGCTATGCGTGCGGTCACCTTGAGACAGCGGCGATGCGTTGGGAAATCATGAGGTTTTTAGAAACATGGCTGTAACTCCACACGATCCGTATGCCGCGCTGCGTTTTCGCGACTTCCGGTTATTGTTCAGCGGTCGCTTTGTCGCGCAGGTCGGCGAGATGATGGTCAGCGTTGCCGTCGGTTGGGAATTGTACGACCGTACAGGCGATGCCTTCGCGCTCGGCCTGGTCGGGTTGGTGCAGGTCATCCCCGTGATGCTGCTCTCGATGCCCGCGGGCTACATCGTCGACCGTTACGACCGCAAGCTGATTACGCTCTGGTCGCAGGTTGTGCTGATCGTCTGTTCCCTGGCGCTGGCCGGGCTGTCCTTGACCCGTGGGCCGTTACCTTTGCTCTATGTGGTTCTCGCGGTGATCGGCGCGGCGCGGGCCTTCAATAACCCGGCGGAAGGCGCGCTCACGCCGCAGACCGTTCCGCCTGAGCATTACTTCAATGCGACCACCTGGAGTTCGATGGTCTGGCAGACTTCCGCCATCACCGGCCCGGCGATTGGTGGTTTCATCATTGGCCTGGCCGGAAATGCGGCGGCGGTTTACATGGTGAATGCAGCGGCAGGTGCGGTCTTGGTGATCGTGCTGCTCATGCTCCGCCTCAAGCCCCAGACTTACACGCCGACCGACGAGCCGCCGCTCAAGGCACTGCGCGCGGGTTGGCATTTCGTTCGCAACACGCAGGTGATTCTCGGCTCGCTCTCGCTCGATATGTTCGCGGTACTCTTTGGCGGCGCGACCTTCCTGCTTCCGATTTATGCCAAAGACATTCTGCACGTGGATGCGACCGGGTTAGGTTTCCTCCGGGCCGCGCCCTCTATCGGCGCATTGATGATGGCGGCGTTCCTCTCGCGCCGACCGCCGTTTCAGCGCGCGGGGCGCACGCTCTTATGGGCCGTGGCGGGGTTCGGCGTGGCGACCATTGCTTTTGGCCTCTCGACCTCGTTCTGGGTGTCGCTGCTGATGCTGGCGCTGACGGGCGCGCTCGATAACATCAGCGTGGTTGTCCGCCATACGCTCGTGCTCACCCACACCCCTGACGACATGCGGGGACGTGTCAATGCGGTCAATAGTACGTTCATCGGCGCATCGAACGAATTGGGCGGTTTCGAATCGGGGTTGGCGGCGGCACTGCTCGGCCCGGTGGGGGCGGTGGTCTTTGGTGGCTTTGGGACGCTGGCAGTCGTCGGTGCGGTCGCGTGGCTGTCGCCGGAACTGCGCCGCATGGGGGCTTTGCACAAATCCTATGCGCCAGAGGCCGAAGTCGCGGCAGCGGCTGAACAGAGCGTTTCAACCTGAAACACAACGGACGGGGTCTCCCGTCCGTTTTTGTTTTTGTTTGGCTACTGCTGCGTTGGTTTAATCCGCCGGATCGTCTTCCGCTGGCGGCGCAGCGCCGTACGCAGACCCATGCGCAGCGGCGTCATATCCGGGCGGTTGGCTTTGGTCAGCGGTTCGGGTTTCACGTCGCTGACGGCTTTCATCTGCTGCGTATCACTCGGACGCTGCACGCCGAAGATCTCCCAGATGCTGATGTTCGCCGTATCCTGCGTGGTCGGCTGCGCCATCGTCGCATTCGGTGAAATAGTCGGCTCTTCCCACGGTCGGCTGGTCGGCCCCTCGTTGAGCTTCGTCACCTCGACGGGTTCCGGCGCTGGTGGTGGTTCCACTGCCGCGGGCAGCGCCATGACGGGTTCTTCGACCACCGGCTCATCCATTACCGGGGCGGGGACCTCAAGCTCCGGCTCGGGCGCAAGGATTTTGGTGGGCTCGGGTTCCGGCTGCGGCGGCAGCGCCGTCTTCGGGCGCTCAACCGGGGTGTCCAGCTTGACCTCAATCGGTTCCGACGCGTGTTCTTCCGTCGGCTCGTTGATAGCGGTGACGGGCGGCGCTTCGTCGATCACGGGCATCGCTTCGGGTTCCGCGGGCGCGACCGGATGTGTGAGCGTCGGTTCGGCGTAAGGCGCGCTTGCTGGCGGCGCGTCGTCGACGGGCTGGCGCGGCTGCGTATCGTACAGCGGGTCGGGTTCCGGCTCGGCGATCACGACGGGCGCGGAACTCGTCACGGGCGGCACGTAGGCGGGCGGCGGCGTGCTCTCCATCTCGAAGCTGAAATCGAAATCGGGCTCGCTGTGTGGCGGAATCGATTCGACCTCGGCGGTGCTCAGCTTGTCACTACTTGATGAGTCAACTTCAGACACCAGCGGCAGCGGCGTGGTGACTGTCGGCTCCGAGCTCGGCTTGATGACGGGATTCGGTCGCGTGTCATCCACTGCCGGCGGCGGCTCATCGATTATTGGTGCCGGCGGTGCAGGCTGCAAATCGCGCTCACTGATCGGCGTGAACGGCTTGAGCGACTGCGCGTCGTCATCTGAGAGCGGCGGCTCGTCGATGATCGGTAAGCCGGGTGTGCGCACGATGACGGGTTCGGCAGGCTTTTCGCCCTCTTTGGGCTGGCTGGGATGCCGCGGTTGGTACTGCGCGCGTTCTTCGGCGTTCGGCGCATCCCGCATCAAGGATTTCGGTTCCAGCGGTGACGTCGCGCCGTGCGCTTTGATCTGCAGGTAGAGCTTACGCAGGCTGTCCGCAATCGACTTGTCGATCTGGCGGCGGGTGCTCAGCGAGTCGCGCATGCCTCCGAATAAGCCCGGCAAGCTGTACGTGAACGTCCACTGCACGATCGTCCCTTCGGGGATCTCCTGCAAGCGGATGCGCCCGATGTTCTCCTCGTAACCGGGGCCGTCGACAAACACGTACTCGTAGCCAAGTCCGTTATACCACGCGGTGACTTCCAGTACGTACTCGCGTCCGCTCTCGCTCGTTTGACGCCAACGTGTGCCGGGGCCTTCATGCTTACCGGTCAGGAAGGTCACGTTCTTGCAATCGACCTGCCACTTGGAGTTCCGTGACAGATTGCTGATATAGTCCCAAACCACGGGTGGGTTTGCGGCGATTAAGATTCTGTGGTCAATCGTAGTCATAACAGGTTGATTATAAACGCTTTGCGTCTGTGTTCAAATTCTCGCTTTTGCGCTACAATAACAAACGATCTTTCTATGAAGGAGTACCGCGCTTGCCAACGCCGACGCTCGTCTTTGCTGCCATCCTCGCCACACTCCTTGGCGCCGCGTTCCATTTTATCATGGGTGGCAGTTTACGCCGACTCCTCCTCTACATCTGGGCAAGCTGGGTCGGCTTCGGGCTCGGACATTTCATCGGCGTTTTCTTTGGAATCAACGCATTGAACGTCGGCACGCTGCGCTTATTTTCGGCTGCGCTGGGTGCAATCGCGGCGCTGGTAGCCGTTTGGCTCTTGGCTCGTGCGCGCACGAGCGCAAAGTAAAGGACTGGCATGACGGACAAACCTCAAACGGAACAAGGACAGGGTTTCGACATCCGGCGGATTGTATTGATCGCGTCTGGCGTGATCATCGGCTTGATCGTGCTGCTGTTCCTCATTGCACTGCTGATTTCGACGGGCGGCGAATCGGTGGGCAGCGTTGTGCGTATTATTCGCGATCTGGTCATCATCTTCCTCGCGCTCGAAGGTGTACTGATTATTCTCGGCTTGGCCGTGCTCACGCTTCAGGTTGCGCGTCTCGTCAACCTGCTGCAAACCGAAGTCAAGCCGATTCTCGAAAACACGCAGGAAACAGTCAAGACCGCACAGGGCACGGTCGAATTCGTGGGCAGCAACCTCGCCGAACCGGTGATCGCAGCCAGCGGCTTTATGGCGGGCATGTCTGTGCTGGTCGGCAACGTCTTCGGCATTCGCCGCGCTTTAAAGCGCATTCAAGAGGAGACTGAGTAATGCGGCGTGATGCGAATTCTGGACTCGACGGTGGCCTGTTGGTGATGGGGATGCTGCTCGGTATGGCGACCGGGGCGCTCGTCGCGCTGTTTGCCGCCCCGAAGAGCGGGCGCGAGTTCCGCGATCAGGTCTCCGAAACGGTGACGGAAACTGGTCAGCAGATCAAAGCGACGGTCACCCCGGCGGATCCCGTCGCCGAAAGCCTCGCCGAAGGCAAAGCCGCCGCGCGCCGCCGTCGTGCCGAACTGGGTCTGGAATAACCGCCACCCATGCATAGGGATGGGTGGATACACTGCATCCCGACACATGGGTGACCAATACCTTATTCTTTAGCCTTCGAGCGCTAACCATGCTGCGTTGATCATGTCGAGTACATCGCTCGCCATGACGCCGCGCGGGTACACATTGCCGATCATTTCGCCCGCGAGACCATGCACATACCCGGCGCACAGCGCCGCATCGAACGGCTTGAGGCCCTGCGCCAGCAAGCCGACGATCAGCCCGGCGAGGATGTCGCCCGTTCCCGCAGTCGCCAGCGCCGACGTCTTGAACGGCAGCACGGCGACGCGTCCGTCGGGATGCGCAATGATCGTGTGCGCGCCCTTCAGCACAAGGATCACGTTCCACTCCGCCGCTTTTTCCGCCGTGATCTTCCAGCGATCCGCCTGAATTTCGCTCGTTGCCAACCCGCTCAAACGGCTCATCTCGCCGGGATGGGGCGTGAGAATGGTTTCCGCCGGGAGCCGTTCCCACCAATGCTCAATCTCCGCCAGCAGATTCAGCCCATCGGCGTCGATCACCAGCGGCGGCAGCTTTTTGTCTTCTGTGATGGTCGTTGCTGGCGGCGCTTTGGTAAAGCCCATCTGTCCGCGTTGGCGCGCTGTCTCCGCTTTGTTCAGCAGTTTTTCGAGCGCCGATTTCGTCGCTTTGTCGCGCCCCCAGCCGCAGCCGAGCAGCAGCGCGCTGTATTCTGCCGCTTCCTCACGGAGGATCGGCGCTGCGCCCTCCGCGAGTGCGCCCATGTCGTGCGGCAGCAGCAGCCATGTCGCCTCCAGCAGACTGGCCGCCAGCGCGTTGATCGTCGGGGCGGGCGCACCGACCGTCACCAGGCCTGCGCCCGCTCGATAGGCGGCGCGCGCGGCCAGACCCGGCGCGCCTGTATAGTTGACCGATCCCGCGACGATCAGCGCTTTACCGAACGTGCCTTTATGCGCGTCGAGCGGGCGCTCCGGGAGGCGATCCCGCACCGTGACCGCATCGGCAATCACGCGTTTCTCGGACTTCAGTCCTTCGAGCGCATCCGGCAGACCGAGCGTCGCCACCGTGAGTTGACCGATGCTGGCCGCGCCGGGGAAGGCGAATAAGCCCGGCTTCGCGGCGATGAAGGTGATGGTTTCGTCGGCGGGCAGCGCCGTCTTGTCGATGTCGCCCGTGTCGCAGTCCAGACCGCTCGGGCAGTCTACGGCGATCACGTAGGCGTGGGGGAGGCGGGCGGGGATTTCGGTCGGGCGCACGATGATTTCACCTTCGGCGCTCTCATCCTCGGCTTTGAGTGCTGCCTTTGCCGCCCGTAGGAACTTCGCCGCATCGTCGCGTAGGGGCAGCGCCACGCCAATGCCGAACACCGCATCGATCACGAGTGCCGCGCTGGCGATCATGTTTGTCAGCACGCGGTTCCGCTGATCGTCCTCGGCATGGGCGATGAACAGACCCTTGCCCTCCACCGCCTTGAACAGTTCGTCATCGCGCCGCTTGAGCAGATACAGGCGCACCAGCGCGGGCGATTCTTCGGCGAGCAGTCGCGCCGCGACCAAGCCGTCGCCGCCGTTGTTGCCGGGGCCGATCAGCACCGTGATCCGCGCCTCTTCCGGCTTGGGCAGCGTCGCCAGAAATGCGAGTGCCCGGTCCGCGACCGCGCGTCCCGCGAGTTCCATCATGTCGGCGTAGGTGATTCCGGCCGCGTCCGCTGCCGCTTCGATTTCTCGTGTTTTTGCTACCGAAACAACTTTAATCATCGCGTAACACCATTTCTTTGGTTTCAGTCTCCGTATGAGTGTAACGTTGGAGTGGGGGTTGAATCAAAAAGGGCGCACCGCGGCGCGCCCTTTGGAACTTTCAGTCGGGGTTGTATAGTTAGAACGAGCGGTCGACGATCATGTGGGCGAGGTTGGCGAGCTCGTCCTTGGCTGCCGAGGGCGGCAGAATCTCCAATTCGTTGATCGCCTGCTGCACGAGCATGTGTGCCTGCGTGCGCGCCTGATTCAGCGCGTCGCCTTCCATCGCCTTGCGCTTGATCGCATTGACCTTATCGTCCAGCGACGGTTCCGTGCCTTCCTGCGCGTAGGCGGTGGCGAAGCCGCGACCCTGTTCGAGATCGAGTCCGGCTGTCTTGCCGAGCTGTTCTTCATCGCCGATCAGGTCGAGAATGTCGTCGACGATCTGGAAGGCGAGGCCGATGTTGAAACCAAAATTCGCCAGCGCGTCGATCTGCTTGGTGGTGCCGCCCGCCAGCTTCGCGCCCATCGCGCCCGCCGACTTGAACAGCGCCGCCGTCTTGAGCGCGATCACGCGGTAGTAGACTTCCCGGGTGAAGTTGCCTTCTTTGACCGCGGCGGCTTGCAGCGTCTCACCTTCGACCAGCGCGCTCGTACCTTCAGCCAGCAGAATGTTGAGGTCGCCGTAGGGCGCCATCAGTTCGTAGACTTTGGTGAACAGATAATCACCCGTCAGCAGGGCGAACGTGCGGCCAAACAGGGCGTTCACCGAGGGGCGACCGCGCCGCACCACACCATGATCGTTGATATCGTCGTGGACGACGCTCGCGGTATGTACCAGTTCCACCGCGGCGGCCACTGGGACGGCGTGGTTAGGATCTTCTCCGCCGACCGCAGCGTAGGCCAGCAGCGTCAGGCGCGGACGAAATCGCTTACCGCCTGCCGCGATAATGTGGCGGCTGGCGTCACGGAGGACGGCGACTTCGCTGTCCACGGCGTCAACCAAGAGGGTTTCAACTGCTTGAAACGCCGCGGGCAGCGTCTCAGCAAGTTCTGTCCGGGGCTGTACGGCGGCGACCGACGTGTGTTGCATGGTCATTGGGAAATCCCTATGCTTATATTTCGATTGTTCCGTTTAGAACTATCTAAATTTATTGAATTGATTCTACCTAAATCTCTACCCAGAGTCAACGAAAGATGGCTGAGCGATCGGTTAATTATTACGAAACTTGGCTTTTCAGCTCCGCCACACGCAGCGCAAAGGTGAACGTGCTGCCTTTGCCGACCTCGCTCTTGACCTGAATCTCGGTCTGATGCCGTTCGAGGATTGTGCGCACAATCGCCAGACCGACGCCCGTCCCGCCGAATCGCCGTGTCGAGGAATTGTCAACTTGATAGAAGGGGTCAAAGATTTTGTCCAGCTTATCGGGGGCAATGCCGATGCCCGAGTCGCGCACCGTGAAGATCACCCAGCGCGCTTTACGCCGGACGGTGAGGCGCACCGGTTTCTGACTGAATTTGAGCGCGTTGTCGAGCAGGAGCTGCAGCGTCACGCCCAAACCCTGCTTATCCGCGAGGACGAGCGGCAAATCGTCACCTAATTCGACTTTGATGCGCTCGGTCTGGCCTTTAAACTCCCAACTGCGGCGGAGATTGCGCAGTGCCTGATCGATGGCATCCATGATCGGCATGGGTTCGGGCTGAATATCCAGCGTATCGGCCAACTGCGTGATGTTTCTGACCACTGCTTCGAGCCGCACGGTAGCTTCCATCGCGTAATCGGCTAATTTGCTTTCACCGCGCTGTTCTTCGGCGAGCAGAGCCACCGCCGATTTGATCTGTAACAGTGGAGTTTTCAGTTCATGCGAAACATTGCGCACGATGGCATTCCGCAGCACATCGACTTCATCGGTCATGCGCTTCTGTTCGTCGAGCTGAGCGCGCAGGGCAGCATTCTCGGCGGCTAACTGAGCGAGCGCGAGCAAAGCCCACTGATCTTCAACGCTGCTAACATGCTGGGTCTCAGTCACACGCCGTCGCCTTACTCCGGTTTTGCGGGGTCGTTGTCACCCTGTTCCAGCGCCTGGATAAATGCATCCAGACTGGGACGTTCCGCATTGCATTGGGGGCAGCCAACGTACGGGTCAGCCACCGCGACGCGATGCTTCACGCAGCTCGCCTCAAGGTGCAGTTTGCGCCCGAGACCGAGCAGTCGTGGACGGATGCTGAGCTGGAGTTCAAGGTTCGGGCTGGAATTAGCGTACAGGATATCCGGAACCGGGCAGGCGGTGCATGTACTCGGCTGCCACGGCAGCGAGTCCGGGTTCGCTTTTATCAGGCGGCATTCCTGAAGGTTGCGCCCGCGATTGAAATCAGCGTAATAGAATTTGCATTCTTTTCCGGCTGGCGTCCGCATAGATCTTGGTTCCCGACTTCTCTTACGTGACTAGCATAGCATGAAATTGATCGGTGTCGATTTGAGTTTTGTATGACGCGCACATTACTTTCGTTTGAATCCTGCGCGGAAAACACCCCTTCATGCGGCCGCCGGAGAGGGGTGAGGTTATTCGTTCCGCAGCCAATCGACCGCTGCGGTCGGTAGGTTGCTCAGTGCGCCCTTCATGGTCGTGCAGTCAGGGAGCGACTCAATGAACGCCCGCCCGTAACTCTTCGTGATCACCCGCGCATCCAGCACCACGACCACGCCGCGATCCGTTCGCGTGCGAATCAGCCGCCCGAAGCCCTGGCGGAAGCGCAGAATCGCGTCGGGCAGCGTGTAATCGTTGAAGGCGTCAGAATATGTGTCAGCGCGGCTGGCGAACACCGGGTCAGTCGGCACCGAAAAGGGTAGGCGGGTGATCACCACGGCACGCAGCAAATCGCCGGGCAGGTCGACTCCTTCCCAGAAGCTGCGCGTGCCCAGGAGAATCCCCTTGGGCGACGCCTTGAAGCCTTCGAGCAGCGCTTGGCGGCTCGACCCATCGCTCTGGTCGTATACAGCGATGTTGCCGAGCGCCAACCGCGGCGTGATCGCTTGCGCTGTCGTCCGCAGGTGCGTATAGCTCGTGAACAGCGCCAGCACGCGCCCATCAAGCGCGGTCGTCAGCTCGATCAGCGCCCGTTCAACGCCCTGCTGATACTTACTCTTTTCGTTCGGATCGGGCATATCGTTCGGCACGTAGATCAGCGTCGACTCGCGATAGTTGAATGGCGACCCGACTTCCAGCGTCTTGATGGTTTGTGCGCTCAGGCGGTCCCGCAGATAGTCGAAGTTGCCGCGCGTTTCCAGTGTGGCGCTCGTCAGCACCACCGATTTCTTGCTGTCCCACAGCTTCTCGGTCACGAGTTTGCCGATGTGCAGCGGCGCGGAATGCAGCGAGAGCGCGTCATCTTGGCTTAAGTTAATCCAGTAGATCGTATTGTCATCCGGTTCCGCGATGAACCCGTTCAGTTGTGCGCGCACTTCGTCGAGGTAGCGCGCCGCCGTCTCCGTGCTGTTGAGCAGTTCGGCGTGCTGGTCGATATCCTCGAAGCGCCGCACCGCCGCGGCCACCGTGCCCATCGCCTCGCTGACCGCGTCAAAGTATTCGCGCAGCACCTTCCACGTCGATTCAAGCTGGCCGAAACCGGATTTTTTGCGCACCGACTCCAACACGCGCACCTGCATCGCAAAATCGGAACGGGTGATGTTCATTTCGGCGAGCAGCGCGCGGAAAGCCGCGAACAGCTTGTCAATCTGTGCCTGCATGTCGGTCGCTGCTTCTTCGATGATGCTGATGTACTTGTTGAGCCGTTTCGTGTCTTTCTCGGTGATCGTTGGGCTGGCGCTCAGGCTCGTCAGCAGGTTACCGAGTAGCCCCCGCCGCACCCCGCCCAAATCGATCAAACGGCGGAAGAGCGTCGGCGCATCCAAGCGCCAGCTCAAACTGCTGGTCGTCGCTTCTTCGAGGTTGTGCGCCTCGTCGATCACGACGTAGTCATACGGCGGCAGTACCGCGTTATCCGAGGCCGCGTCGGAGAGCAGCAGCGCATGGTTGACGATCAGCACGTGTGCCGCGTCTGCTGCTTTGCGCGCCTTGTAAAACGGACACGCACCCGCCATTTCGACCAAACAGCGATGCGTCGTGCAGCCTTCATCCTCCGCGCTTAGCCGCGACCACATCACATAATCCTCTGACCCACGCAGGCTGATCTCGCCGCGGTCACCGCTCGGGCTTTCCAGCAGCCACACGAGGATCTTCGCCAGCACGCGCAGTTCGTCCACGCTGGACGGGCGGCGGCGGCGCACGGTCAGCAGCCGCCGCGGGCACAGGTAATTGCCGCGCCCCTTCATGATCGCCGCATTGAAATCGACGCCCAGCGCGTCCCGTACCGCGGGGATGTCTTTTTCGAGCAGTTGATCCTGCAAATTGATCGTATTGGTGGAGATGACGACGCGTTCGTTGTTGCGCAGCGCCCACTGCACCGCCGGGATCAGGTAGGCGAGCGATTTCCCCGTGCCCGTGCCCGCTTCGACGATCAGGTGATCCGTCTGATTGAAGGCTTTCGCGACCGCCTGCGCCATGCTGACCTGCTGTGGACGATGTTCGTAACCGGGGAATGCCGCGGCCAGCGAACCGCCGTCATCCAGCGTCGCCGCGATCTCTTCCGGCTTGATCTTGGTCTGAGCATCATTGGGGCGCAGCGGTTTGCGCTCCGTCATATCCGGCGTGAACAGCGTGTAGACCGCTTCCGTTTCGTCCAGCACCCGTTCGCGCAGCGCCGCTTCGAAGACTGGGCGCCCGTCCCACGTCAACTCGCCCGTGAGATTCAGGATTTCCCGCAGCGTCCCATAGGGCAGGGTGAGCGCTTTCTCCCACAGCTTCCAGTACAGGAAGGCGGTCGCCTTCGCATCGTACAGCGCGCGGTGCGCCGACTCGATGTCGAAATTGAGCATCTGTGTCAGGCTGGTCAGGTTATAGCGCGGGGCGGTCGGCAGCAGCACCGAGGCGAGTTCATAGGTGTCGATGCGCAGGTTGTCCTGCAGCGCGCCCTGCTTATACAGGAAACTCGCGTCAAAGCCGATATTGTGCCCCACGAACGGGCTGTCGCCGACGAACTCCTTCAGCTTGGGCAGCACCGTCGCCAGCCGGGGTTTGCCGACAAGATCGTCGTTCTGAATGCCGGTGAGCGTGGAGACGATCGGGGGGATCGGGCGACCGGGATCGACCAGTTCGTTGAACTCGTCAATCACTTCGCCGTTGCGGAAGCGAACCGCGCCGATTTCGATGATTTGGTCTTGCGTGGGGTCGAGTCCGGTGGTTTCAAGATCAAGGGCGACGAGTTCGCCGCGCATAGCAGTCCTTTTCCTGCCGGACGACCCGGCGTACACCTGCGGTTATGACAGGGGCGCAGCATGCTGCGCCCCTGCTGGATTATTTGGTTTGTGTAGGGGCGCACGGCCGTGCGCTCCTACGTAACCCCGAGGTCGTGTCTAGCTCGCCGGGGTGGCTTCCGGAGTCGCTTCGTGCGGTCGCTTCGGCTGAGGGTTCAGCCGTGGCTTCTGGCGTCGGGTTCGCGACGGCGAATTCCGCCGCGGTGAACGCTTCCTGCAGCGACTGGCGCAGACCGGCGAGCTCGTCAAAGCCCAAGCCGACGAGACCCTGCGCGGTGATCAGCCCGTACTGCGCATCGCTCGCGGCGTAATACAGCACCGCTTGCACTTCCCGGCGCGCCAGCGCCGTGTTGTTCACCAGCAGGCGCAGGGGTTGGCTGATCGGGTAGCTGCCATCGGCGATGGTCGCTTCGCTCGGTTGGACGCAGCCTTCGCCAACGCCCACGAGCTGAATGTTCGCTTGATTGTTGGCCAGCACCGTCTGGTACTCCGCCCAATCCATGAACGTCAGCGCGCCTTCGACGTTCGCCGTGGCCGCCGCGCGGTAGAGCGGATCATCGTTCAACTGAATGTCAACGCGGTTGATCGTGCCGACGCCCGCCGTCTTATTCAGCAGCAGGTCGGTCAGCGCGGTCACGCTTTCCGGCGAGAACAGCGTCATTGACGTGGCGGGGAAGTCCGCTCGCACCTGATCCCACGTGAGGATTGAACCAGTGCTCGTCGCATTCCACACCGCGCCGAGTTCGGCGGTGGTCAGGCATTGCAGGTACGAGCTACTGCCGTTGGCGACCAGCACCACGGCCTGCTCACCGAGGTCGACCGGGGTCACGCTGATGTTATTCGCCGCGCAGTTGTCGGCCTGTTCCTGCGTGAGTTCGCCCGTCGCGGCGATCAGATCTACTTCGCCGTTGCACAGGCGGCGGATCCCAGCTTGTTCGCCTTCAATCGTGGTCGTAGCGGTTACGCCGGGGAATTCAGTTGCGAATGCGCTCGTCACCGAGGTGAGGTAGTTCGCGCCTGCCGCCGCGCCGCCAATTGTGACTGCGCCGCTCACGTCCGCGGGGATGGTGTAGGCGCTCACGTCTTCGCTGAACGCGCGGCCCGCGCGGCCTTCCGCGATGATTGCGCGATCATTCTCGTACGCTTCCGCGCTCGCGGCGGTGAAACCCGCGGCTTCGGCATTCGCGCCTGCATTCTCACCCACCAGCGTGTTGAGCAGGTCGGTCAGCCCGGCCTTGCTCAGGCTCGCCACGTTCGCATACACGAACAAGCGCTGCGCCGCGGTATAGGTGCGGCCTTCAACCGTTTCCGCCGACGGCGCGGCACAACCCGCGTCGCCTGCGTTCAATTCAACAATCTTGACGCCGCCCGCCAGCGCTGCCGGGAGCGGAACCACGCCGACCGCGCCGGGATTGGCGCTGACCGCGGCGAGAATTTCTTCGGTGGACAGGGCGGTGGCATCGCTGCGCACGCCTTCACCTTCAACCAGCGCGTCCAGCAGCGCGAATGTCGCGGTGTTGAACTCGGGGACGCTCAGGCTTAAAGCGCTATCCGGAAAACTGGCGTTAATCTGGTTCCAATTCGTATTTTGGCTGGACGGAGCAAACAGTGCGCCGAGTTCGTCGATGGTCAAGCACTGCGCGAAGGTGTTTTCGCTGCTGGTGACGACGGCGGCGACGTTGTGGGCCACCACGAGTTCGAGGTACGTGACGCCATTGGCCACACAGTTCGCCTCTTCTTGGGCGGAAATCGGACGGGTCGTCGCTGCGATATCAGCTGCACCCTGGCAGAAGCGCGCAAAACCGTCGTTCGTGCCTGTCACGGTCACGTCGAGAGTCGCCCCGGCTTGTTCAAGGAGCGGGGTGACAACCCCGGATCCCACAACTCTGATAGTCACGTCCTCTTGAGCTAAGAGGAGTACAGGGGCGATCAGCAGCGCAAGTAGGGCGAGCATCCCACCTCCAACACGGCGCGGGAGAAAACTCATAAGTGGTTGCTCCTTGTGGATAGCGTATAATGGTCTAAATCAAACCCTACCCATTGTATCGTGACGTGGGGCTTTTTCCAGACGTAGTTTGTTTCAAGTCCGCTGACAACTTGGCGGCAGACCTTCGCATTCATCTGGACTGTGTGAGGCTCATGACCATCTTCGAAGTGGTCGGCGGTGAACCGACCTTCAAACGCCTAGTCGACATCTTCTACGCGCGGGTCGAAGCTGACCCGGTGCTGCGCCCGCTTTTTCCCGAAGATCTCGCCGATGGGAAGCGCTGGCAGTATCTGTTTCTAATGCAGTTGTTCGGCGGTGACACCACCTATTCCGAACTGCGCGGGCATCCGAAGCTGCGTTGGCGGCACATGCCCTTCAAGATCGACCAGCAGGCGCGCGATCACTGGTTAGAGCACATGCTCGCCGCGGTGGACGAAGTCGGCATCACCGACCCGGCGCGCGCCGAGATGCACAAGTACTTCGAAAACGCCGCAACGCACATGATCAACGTGGAGCAGTTGTAATGGGGTGGGTGGTCGAACTGCCGCGTTTTGCGCGGATCGTCATCTGCGCGTTGTTCGGTTTGATGCTGACAGCGCTCATATCCCCGGTGGTTGATAACATCTACTTGAACAACTTCTACAGCCCGGAGACGGCCATGCTGCCCGCCCTGCTTTCGAGCGCCGCGGGCGTGGTGGTTTACGTGATTGGGTGGCGGGTCTTCGTTGGGTTCGCCGGGGAGCGTCCGCGCTTCACCCGGGCACTGTACATCTATTTAGCGATCGGTGTGTTCATCACCGTGTTTGCGCTGACTCTCTTTATCTTCGGATTGACACGTCGTTGAGGAAAAACTATGCTGCGCCGGTTCGCTAGTCTTCTCCTACTGATTGCCCTTGCGGCTTGCACGGCAGCGCCGACGCCCACGCCGACCACCGAGGTGACGCTCGCGCCGCCGACCCTGACGTTTACCCCGCGCCCGACGAATACTCCGCCGCCAACTTCGACGGACATCCCGGCGCTGCCACCGACCTGGACGCCGGCGGTCACCGCCACCACTGTCCGCGCGACTGACGCGCCGACCGCGACGTTTACGCCCACCGTCGATCCCAATGCGACACTCCTGGCGCAGCCTACCCGCGCCGAATGCGCGACCTTCGGGGTCGATTTCGGGCGCACGCCGTCCACCTTCACCATTGGTACTGAGCCAACAGTCGTGTGGCGGGCAGTGTCCGGCGCGTTGACCTACCGCATCATTCTGCGCGATGATCAATCCAACGTGCTGTTGGTGACGACCAGCGGTGGCACCAGCTACACGTTTGATGAGGGACTGTTTGCCGAGGGGCGCAATTATGCCTGGGAAGTGCGTCCGCTCGATGTCAGCGGGAACCAGATCTGCGTTTCCCGCGGCGCGCCGCTCACACCGGTCATTGGCTGACAACCCAAAGACGGAAATGTAGGGGAGGGACTTGCCCCTCCCGCTACTGGGCGCGGCAAGCGGGTGTTTCTAAAACTGAGGTTCGCATTCAATCCGACGTCGGATCGCTCGCCTCGCCAATCCCGAGCACAAACTGATCGAAGGCTTGCGCCGTCCACGGCAGCGCCGGCTTGAAGAACTTCTCGTAAATCGTCTCGGCATAGACGCGAATTTCATACTGTGCGTCTGGGGCCATGCGCAGGCGCAGGAAGTTCATCAGGTTGAGCGCGTCAACGGACATCACCCACGTGTAATACACGCTGAATCCCGGCAGGAAGAGTCGCGCCATTTCCTTCGACACACCCGCTTCCAGCGCCTCGCTGTACAGCTTGTAGCCCTGATCATAGTGTGCCAGCAGTTTCTGCATCAGGTCGGCGGACTTCTCGGGCGCGATCTCGCCCTCGCTTGCCTGCTTATTGCTCTTCGATTGCTGCCGCCAGACACTCGGCACATAGAAGTCATTCTCGTCAAATGGCGTGTAGCGCCCCGACTGCGAATTCACGCTCTGATAGTGAAATGTGCGATGGCGGATCCACTGCCAGTAGGTGAGCAGCGGCGCGTTGACGCGAAACTTGAACTGCACCTGTTCGAAGGGACTGGTGTGCTGATGCTTCAGCAGATAGAACAGCAGCTTTCGGTCGGCGTCTTCGCCTTTGCTCTCGCCCATAAAGCTGACGCGGGCTGCGTTGACGATCGCCAGATCGCCCGAGACATTGGTCGCGGGGTGCGGCATGTAGTCGAGCAGCTCCACGAAGCCCTTATCCAACACATCGGCGCGCACGCCGAGATTTACAATTGGTGTAGCCATACTTCATTCCTGCTTTTCTCCCCTCGCCTTTAGGAGAGGGGCAGGGGGTGAGGTTGCTAGCTAAATGAAATACTGCAAAGCCCGGCGCATCCGCTCGTCGAAGTCCTTCGGCGTCTCCGGCGGAATCGACTGGAGGGCGGCCTGCGCTTCTGCGATGCTGTAGCCAAAGGCGATCAGGGCGTCCATCACATCCTTGTCGACGTTGCCCGCTGAACTCGCCGCAATGATGCCGTCCGCGCCCTTGAGCTTATCCTTGAGTTCAAACACGATTTTCTCGGCGGTCTTCTTGCCGACCCCGGGGATGCGCCCGAGCAGATCCGGCTGCCCGGTCGCGACTGCATTCCGCAGCGTGTCGATGCTGACGCTGCCCAGCACCGACAGCGCAACTTTTGGTCCGACGCCGCTGACCATGATCAACTTGTTGAATACGTCGCGTTCCGCCACTGAGCTGAAGCCATAGAGCGTAATCGCATCTTCGCGCACGATCATCTCCGTGTGCAGATAGACCGATTCGCCTTCCAGCGCCGTGACCGTGCCGCGCGGCGTAAAGACCTTGAAACCGACGCCGTTCACGACCACGACCAGATGATCGAAGGCGGAGACGGCCACTTTCCCTTCCAGACTGGCGATCATAGCGACCTCTGGGCGAGACGTGCCTCACCCCTACCGAGACGCGCGTTAACTCGACGCGTCTCGCGGCGATCCGTGCTGTATTTAGTATGAATTATATCGAGCTGTGTGCAAGTCAGTGATGGCGATGCCGAGCGCGTCGGCGGCGTCATCGGGGCGGGGGATGGTCTCCAGTGATAACAGCATGCGGATCATCTCCTGCATTTGCGGTTTCTTCGCGCCACCATACCCGGAAATCGACTGTTTGACGAACGTCGGCTTGAATTCCTGCGTCGGCACTTTCGCGTTGACCAGCGCCAGCAGAATCACGCCGCGCCCCTGCGCCACCGTGATCGCCGTCGTCACATTTTTGCCGAAGAGCAAATCTTCGACCGCTGCGCGATCCGGCTGATGGCGTTCGACCAGCGCCGTGACGCCGTCGTAGATCAACTTGAGGCGTTCGGGCATGGGCATCGACGGCAGCGTGGTGATCACGCCGTAATCGACGGCTTGGAGAGAACCGTCATTCAGTTCTCTGACCAAGCCGTACCCGACCGTGGCTGTTCCCGGATCGATCCCTAATGACAGCATCGCTTAGGCGGTCTCGAAAGCCTCAAGCGCCGCATCGGTGATCATCAGGTTGCTGGCGACCGCTTGCACATCATCCAGTTCTTCGAGGTTGGACATAATGCGCATGTTCGCCACCGCTTTGTCCGGGCTGACTTCTGTTTCGTTCTTGGCGATCCACTTAAGTTCACTGTTTTCCACGACATAGCCCGCCGCGGTCAGCGCTTCCTCGACCAGCGCGAGCGCTTCACGCGGGGTGACCACCGTGATCGCGCCCTCGTCGTCGACTACGTCTTCCGCGCCCGCTTCGGCGGCGGTCATGAACACCGTGTCAAAGTCGAGGTTGTCGCCGGCCAGTTCAATCGAGCCTTTTTGCTCGAACTGCCACGCCACCGACCCCGCCGACGCCAGCGCGCCGCCCGCCTTGTTGAACACCCGCTTGATTTCGGCTAGCGTGCGGTTCTTGTTATCCGACAGCGTGTCGATCAGGAAGGCGACGCCTTCGACGCCGTAGCCTTCATACGTCACTTCTTCCATGTCCGCGCCATCGAGCTTGCCCGTGCCACGCAGAATCGCGCGTTCAATGTTTTCCTTGGGCATATTGCTGGCTTTTGCTTTCTGGATCGCCAGCTTCAGCTTGGCATTCGAATTTTCGTCGCTGCCGCCTTCACGCGCCGCCTGTGCAATATCGCGCGCGATGCGCGTGAAAATTTTGCCGCGCTGCGCATCCGCCACGCCCTTCTTGCGCTTGATCGTTGACCACTTACTATGACCCGACATGACCGCTTTTTCTCCACGTACCACAACTGTTTCATTCTATTATACCTGACCGTTATCCTCTCTAGGTAGAGGGATCCTGTTATTTATGCATCCACGCCGCTGTGGGGTGTGAACATCAAAACTCTGGTGTGCACTAGCCACCGATCACTCGACGCTGTTGGCTCATCGCCGCCCTCCACGCGGACGTTGTGTTATAATGCCCGCGCATGGAACGGGGGTAAGCTAGTGGCAGAGTCGATCATTCCATCAGCATCGCTTGATCGCACGCAGCGGGTGGCGTGGGGTGTGCTGCTCATTTCATTCGCGATCTTTTGTCTGCTTTGTGTCGCGTCGGTGATTGGTGCGTACCTCTTTCTGTTCGAATCGACGATGCCGATGGAGTCCGAACTTCGCGTCAGCCGCGGGACGGCCGTCGTCGTCGGTTCCGATATGCTGGAGCAGGGCGTGCGCACAGGCGTACAGTTGTTCAACAGCGCGCTCATCAGCACCGATGCCATTTCGCAGGCGGCGCTCACTGTGTTCGACCAGAATCACGATAATCTGGCTGTCGCCACCGTCACTCTCAAGAGTGGTTCGGCTGTCGACATGAAAAACGTTTCTCGCCCGCGTTTTGACTGGGGCACCCAAGCCTACTGGATGGACTTTGCCTCGGTGTATGGCGATATCGACGTGTACATCCCACAAAATCTGGGGCGCGATATCCTGATCACCTTGCGCACGACGCAGGGGACCGCCGTCTGGCTGACCGCGCCCGGGCAGTACTCAATTGTCGCCGTGGGGACGCAGGTCGCGGTGACCAACAACGGGGGCGAGGCGGTCCTCATTCGACCGGGACAGCAGGGTAGTGATCGCATTCCCGCAGGCGAAACGATCATCTATCAGGTTGACACCGACACGCTCGACACATCGCTCGCGCTCACCAGTTTGATTGGTTCGCGGACCTTCACACCCGAGAACGTTGCCGATTACAACGATCCGAATTCGCGTTCAGCCTATACCTGGCGCTGCAACAGCGTCGAAAACGACGCGCCGGACGGTATCTATCGCTTGCTGACCGAAGATAGCCGCCCTACCATGAACTTCTACCGCGACGATGGCGCGGTGTCGCACGCTGAAACGTCATGCTCGCTGTCGTTCGGCACGCAGGGCTTTGACGTGTCCAGGCTCACCTATCTGTCGGTTCGCGCGACGTTTAAAGTCGCCGGGCACTCGCTGAGTACGTGTGGGTCACAGGGCAGCGAATGCCCGCTCATGCTGCGCATGGACTACTATCCCGTCGATTCGGCCACCAATGAGCGCGGCGGTGAGCTCGTGAGCTGGATTCACGGCTTCTTCTCGACGTTCAGGCCGGAGCTGAACTACCCGCTCAACTGTGACAGTGCGGGCTGCACCCAGCACGAAATTGTGAATCAGGATACGTGGTACATCTACGAGAGCGGCAACCTGCTCACGCAGCCGCTGCTGCCCCGCCCGGATGCGATCACCGTGTTTCGCTTCTACGCTTCCGGTCACGAATACGATGTGTACGTGAGTGAGATCTCGCTGCTCGCCGATGGTCACGAAATTCCTCTCGGCTAACGCTCTGCGGTATTCCCCTCTCCTGTAGGAGAGGGGCTAGGGGTGAGGTTTGCCGTTGGTTTCAGGCGAAGATGTTCCTAGAAACTAAACCCCATTTCCCGCAGCGATACCCATTTCCCCCGCCCAATAATCAGATGATCAACCAACGCGATATCCAGCAGACGACCCGCCGCCGCCAGTGACCGGGTCATCTCGACGTCTTCGGGCGACGGCGTTGGATCCCCGGATGGGTGATTGTGCGCGAGGATTAGCATGGCGCTTCCGCGTACGATGGCTTCCCGATAAATCTCTGAGGCGCGCAGAACCGAGGTTGTCAACGTGCCGATATACACCGTCGGCGCGGCGATCACCCGCCGGTTAATGTCCAGCAGCAGTACGCGCACGTTCTCCTGCGCCAGATACGCCATATCTGCCAGTAGGGCGGCCGCATCGGCGGCGCTGGCGATTACCGGGCGCTCCTGCGTCTGTTCGCGCGCCAGTCGTTTGCAGAGTTCGAAGGTGGCGAGGATGCGACCCGCTGTAGGTGCTGGCGTCAGCCGCTGCAAATCGATCGGGGTTGCTTGGGCCAGATTGTGTAAGTCCGTATAGCTGGACAAAAGCTGCTGGGCGAATGTGATCGTGGTCTCTGTTTCACCGTCGAAGAAGACGGCGATGAGTTCTGCATTGGTCAGGCCGCTGGCACCATCTGCGAGTAAGCGGGTCAAAGGTGTCACCGATGAATGTCCCTTAGTAAGTCGGGAAATATATGCTTGTCATTCTACTATGAAATGATTCTTTGTGAAGGTGAGGGCAATTGCGCCACTGGAGGGCCGCTGTTATACTGAATTTGTACGCTTGAGGTGTGTAGATGATTATCAACGACGGAATTTTAACAGGCATTGTCGTCTACGGCGGCATGGTTTTGGCAGCGGCGTGGCTGGCGATGATCATATGGACGTACCGCGATATGCGTGCCCGCTCTCGTGACGCGTTGGCGCACATTCTCGTAGCGCTCATGGTGGCGCTGCTCACGTTTCCCGGTTTGCTGATCTATCTGTTCCTCCGTCCGCGCGAAACGCTGTCGGAGGCTTACGAGCGCTCGCTCGAAGAAGAAGCGCTCCTGCAGGAGATCGAGGAAAAGCCGATTTGCCCCGGTTGCAAACAGCGCGTCCGCGATGATTGGCAGGCGTGCCCAAATTGCCACACGCGCTTGAAGAAACCCTGCCCGCGCTGTGGTCGCATGCTCGAACTCTCGTGGGATCTGTGCCCGCACTGCGCGGCGGCGCTCCCGAACTACAGCGGCGAACGCACCGCGCCGACCAGCGCCGCGTCGAGTCATGTGCGCCCGCGCGCTTCGCTCGAATTCGTCGAGAGCGACGACGCCTGAAGCAACTGATTAGTCTGGACAGGACGAGGTAACCGTCGTCCTCTTTTCATTCCCGCCAAAACAAACGGACGCTCTTAGAGCGTCCGTCTTTATTCCTGTTACCCCTCTCCCTTCGGAGAGGAGTTAGGGGTGAGGTGTTGTTACCGCAGTTCCAGCTCGCCCGCTTCGCCGATGGTGTGAATCTTCAGGAAGTTTGTCTGCCCGCCGATGCCGAACGGCACACCGGCGATGATCACGAGCAAGTCGCCGAGCTGCACCAACCGCGCATTGACGGCGGCGCGCACCACGATCCCGATCATCTCGTCGATGGTGTTGAATTCGGGCACGAGCAGCGGGAAGACGCCCCACACCAGCGCCATGCGGCGATACGTGATTTCATTCGGCGTCACGCACAGAATCGGCGTGCGCGGGCGTTCTTTCGCCACGCGCCGCGAGGTGTAACCCGTCAGCGTTGAGGTGACAATCGCCTTGCAGTTGAGTGTCTCTGCGATCTGACAGGTGGCTTGGCTGATCCCATCCGAAATCGCCTCGCGGCCTTCCAGTTCGGTCTTCACAATCGACCGATCCTGCGCCGCGCCGCGAATGATGTGCTGTTCCGCAATCGCCGCGATGTTGACCATCGTTTCGACCGCGCGGATCGGGTACATGCCGCTCGCCGTTTCATTGCTCAACATCACGGCGTCCGTGCCGTCGAGGATGGCGTTGTACACGTCACTCGCCTCGGCGCGCGTTGGGCGCGGGTTATCCACCATTGAGTTGAGCATCTGCGTTGCGGTGATGACGGGCTTGCCGGTCGCGTTGCAGAGGCGGATGATGCGCTTCTGGTGGAACGGCACTTCTTCGGCAGGCGTTTCCACGCCGAGGTCGCCGCGCGCCACCATAATGCCGTCGCTGGAGTCCACGATGGACTCAATGTTCTCCAGCGCTTCGTGCTTTTCGATTTTGGCGATGATCGCCGCGTTACCACCCAAGTGCCGGATCAGCCACCGCATTTCGCGGATGTCGTCTTCCGAACGGACGAACGACATGGCCAGATATTCTGTGTTCTTGGAGATGGCGAATTCCACATCGCGGCGATCTTTTTCCGTGATGGCCGAAAGCGTCAGTTTCGCGTTTGGCGCGGTGACGCCTTTCCGCGAAGTCAGGTTGCCGGGGACAACCACTTCGCACATGAGTGAACGACCCGTCGTGGCGCGGACGACGAATTCCATTTTGCCGTCGTCGAGCAGCAAGGGCATTCCGGCTTTGATGTCGCGCACGAATTCAGGGTGGGGCAGGCTGACGACATTGTTCGTGCCGTCGGCTTCGTCCAGCGTCAAGGTGATCTTGTCTCCGGTTTGCAGCACGATCGGTTCGTTGGCGATCTTGCCGATCCGGATTTTCGGGCCCTGAATGTCGCACAGAATCGCGACGACCGCCCCTTCTTCATACGCGATGCGGCGCACATCGTCAATGGCTTTGCTGTGCGTCTCGTGATCGCCGTGGGAGAAGTTGATTCGGGCGACGTCCAGACCCGTCCGAATCATCTGGCGGATAGTTTCTTCATCGCGTGAAGTCGGTCCAATCGTGGCGACGACCTTTGTGCGCTTACCGTTGATGCGATTGCTGATCAATTCCACGCCTCTCTTCTACGGGCTAGATGTCTAGTTTTAGGTTGCTGAACGCAGCTAGTCCCGCATATTTTGCCGCACTTCCTAGCTCTTCTTCAATACGCAGCAGTTGATTAAACTTGGCAATGCGGTCTGTACGGGAAGGCGCGCCCGTTTTGATCTGTCCGGCGTTCATCGCGACGGCGAGATCGGCGATGGTCGTGTCTTCCGATTCACCGCTGCGGTGGCTGCTGACGACGGTCATGTTGTGGCGCTGGCTGAGCTGCGCGGCGGCGAGCGCTTCGGTCAGCGAACCGATCTGGTTCAGCTTGAACAGCAGCGCGTTGGCCGACTTTTCCTTGATCGCGCGCTTGACCTTTTCGACGTTGGTGACGAGCAGGTCATAGCCGACGATCTGCACGCGGTCTCCAATCGTCGCCACCAGCTTCGACCAGTTCGCCCAGTCGTTTTCCGCGAGGCCGTCTTCCAGCGAGATAATCGGGTAGCGATTCGCCCAGTCGGCCCAGAATTCTACCATCTCTTCGCCGGAGAGCACGCGCCCTTCGATGTCGAGGTGATACTTGCCATCTTCCTTGTTGAAAAGTTCCGACGTCGCCGGGTCAAGCGCGATGCGGATCTGTTCGCCGGGGGTGTAACCCGCTTTGACGATGGCTTCCATGATCACGTCGAGCGCCGCCTGATTCGAACCAAGCGAGGGCGCGAAACCGCCTTCGTCGCCGACCGTCGTCAGGAAGCCCTTCTTGTGCAGGATGCCCTTGAGCGCCTGATAGATTTCCGCGCCCCAGCGCAGGGCTTCGCGGAAGGTCGGCGCGCCCACGGGCATGACCATGAATTCCTGAAAGTCTGTCGCGCCGATGGCGTGCTTGCCGCCGTTCATGATGTTCATCATGGGGACAGGCAGGGTGTGCGCGTGCACGCCGCCGAGGTACGAATACAACGGCAGGCCGACCGATTCCGCTGCGGCCTTCGCCACTGCCAGCGACACGCCGAGGATGGCGTTCGCGCCGAGGTTGCTTTTGTTCGGCGTTCCGTCCAGATCCAGCATGATCTGATCGACGCTGACCTGATTTAGCGCGTATTCGCCGGTCAGGGCTTCGGCAATCGCGCCATTGACGGCGCTGACCGCCTTCAAGACGCCTTTGCCACCGTAGCGGCTTTTATCGCCGTCGCGCAGTTCCAGCGCTTCATATTCGCCCGTCGAGGCGCCGCTCGGCACAATCGCGCTGCCAAACGCGCCGTCCGCCAGCGTAACTTCGACTTCTACCGTAGGATTGCCACGCGAATCCAGTACTTCGCGCCCGTGAATGCGTTCGATGATCGACATGATTGATCTCCTATGGGATCGTTTTCAGAACAAAACGTATCTATGATACCGCGACTTTCGATTTACGCATGTCGAAAGCGCCCGAATGACGGATCCTGACACAGGGAATATTCTCAGGTAAAATAGACGAAATTCTCTAGGGGAAAGAATCACACGGTGTCACGTTCAGTTTATCTGGATCATTCGGCGTCCACGCCGACCGATCCGCGCGTGCTCGAAGCCATGCTGCCGTACTTCACGCAGGACTTCGGCAATGGTTCGTCCGCGCACCGCTTTGGACGGGCGGCAGAGCGCGCGATTGAAGAGTCACGCGAGAGCATGGCGCGGATTCTGAGCGTGGAACCGGAGAACATCATCTTTACCAGCGGCGGCACGGAAAGTGACAACCTTGCCGTGCGCGGCGCGGCGTGGAGTCGGGTGGGGCAGGGGCGGCATCTCATCACCACGCCCATCGAACATCCCGCTGTCGTCAACACCGTCAACCAGCTCGCCGATATGCTGGGCTTCGAGCGGACGCTGCTCCCCGTTGACGCGCATGGGCTAGTCGATCCTGAGGACGTTGTCGCCGCCCTGCGCCCGGATACCACGCTCGTTAGCGTTGTCTATGCCAATAACGAGATCGGCACGATCCAGCCCATCCCGCAGATCGCGGTGTTGGCACGCGAACGCGGCGTGCTGATGCACACCGACGCGGTGCAGGCGGGCGGTCAGCTTCCACTCGATTTGAACGCACTCGGCGTGGATATGTTGAGCCTGTCCGCGCACAAGTTCTACGGGCCGAAGGGCGTCGGCGCGCTGGTGCTCCGTGATGGCGTCGACCTCGCTGCTGTGCAGACGGGCGGCGCGCACGAGAACAATCGCCGCGCGGGCACATCCAACACGCCCGGGATCGTCGGCATGGCGAAGGCATTGGAACTCGCCTACGCCGAATTTGACGATCGTACTGCCCATTTGCAGGCTATGCGGGATCTGCTCATCGATGGTGTGCTCTCGACCGTTCCCGCCGCATATCTGACCGGTCATCCGACGCAGCGCTTACCTTCCCATGCCAGCTTCATCCTCGATGGTGT
The DNA here is from genome assembly GCF_016713355.1 of Candidatus Flexifilum breve. Classification (NCBI taxonomy): domain Bacteria; kingdom Bacillati; phylum Chloroflexota; class Anaerolineae; order Aggregatilineales; family Candidatus Flexifilaceae; genus Candidatus Flexifilum; species Candidatus Flexifilum breve. The sequence continues at coordinate 127,306 of NZ_JADJPI010000004.1, read as the reverse complement.
GGACGGTAACACGCTCGTGATGCACATGGATGTGCGCGGCGTCGCCGTGAGCAGCGGATCGGCCTGCAAGACGGGCAATCCGGAGCCGTCCAGCGTGCTGCTGGCGCTCGGCTGCTCGCCGGAAGCAGCGCTCGGCAGCCTGCGAATGACCGTCGGTAAGGATACGACCGCCGAAGACATCGAATACGCAGTGGACACCCTCGCCGCCGTCGTCGCCAAATTGCACATCCTGAAAGCATAGGACTGAGTCAAACAAGGACTGAGGACTGAGCAAAACATTTGCTTTGACGCATACGGAGAGGTTGACCATTTCCGATCTGTTGCTGCGTTAGCGTATTTTACTCAGTCCTTTGCCCTCAGTCCTCAGTCCTAAGTTGAGGTTTTACTGTGACTGAACGCAAACGTGTCGTCGTCGCCATGAGCGGCGGCGTTGATTCATCGGTCGCGGCGGCGCTGCTCGTCGAACGCGGCTACGACGTGATCGGCATGATGATGAAGCTGTGGTCCGAAGAGACGATCACCGCGCACAACCGCTGCTGCACGCCTGATCAGATGCACGATGCGCGGCGCATCGCCGACAAACTAAAGATCCCCTTCTACGTTCTGGACACGAAAGAAGTCTTTCGCAACATCATCGTCAACTTCTTCATCGACGGTCACCGTGACGGGGTGACGCCGAATCCGTGCATGGAATGCAATCGTCACATTCGCTTCGACTTCCTGCTCAAAAACGCGCTCGCGCTCGATGCCGACTACCTCGCGACCGGGCACTATGCCCGCATCGCGCAGGGTGACGATGGCAAGTTTCAGCTTCGTAAGGGGCTGGACGACGCCAAAGATCAGAGCTATGTCCTGAGTGTGATGGGGCAGGCCCAGTTGAGCCATACGCTCTTCCCGGTGGGCGAATTCGCCAAGCCGGTGGTGCGCGAAATCGCCGCGCGCTTCGGCCTCCCAACCGCCAGTAAGAAAGATAGTCAGGATTTATGCTTCTTGGGGGATGGCGACTATCGCCGCTTCCTGCGCGAGCACGCGCCGGAAATGATGACGCCCGGTATCATCGTTCGCCGTGACGGCTCGGTGCTCGGTGAGCACAGCGGCCTTTCGAACTACACGATTGGTCAGCGCAAAGGCTTAGGCGTGACCAGCCCGGAGCCGTTGTATGTGATCGACATTCAAACTGTCGCCAATACATTGATCGTCGGCACAGCCGATGAACTCGGCTCACGCGAACTGATTGCCCAGCGCGTCAACTGGGTGAGCGGGGAACCACCGACTGAGCCCTTCCGCGCGGAGGTGAAAATCCGCTATAAGGCTAAGCCCGCGCCCGCGCTCGTCGAGCCGCTGCCGGATGCGCGGATGCGCGTCACCTTTGACGAGCCGCTGCGCGATATCACGCCGGGGCAGGGCGCGGTCGTTTACCATGGTGATCTGTGCCTCGGCGGCGGCGTCATCACCCGTCCTGCGGCAACCCACAACTGACTTTCGTAGGAACGCGATTTATCGCGTCTGCCGCTTATGCCATTGTTATTCCCCTCTCCCTTGGGAGAGGGGCTCGGGGTGAGGCTACACGCCCGGGCGGAACAAAATCGCTGTGACTTCCGTGCTGAACAGCAGCATGAGCACGGTCGCGATCACGATATACTGCCCATACGGCAGCGGCGTGAACAGCGAATAGTGTCGACCCGCCAAGCGCCGCACAATCAGATACAGAATCGCCCCGAATGCGCCGAGGAACACGGTGATGAACATCGTCGCGATCAGCGGCTGCCAGCCGAGCACCAACCCCGACAGCGTGATTAGCATCACATCCCCGTAGCCGAAGGCGACCTCGGTGATTTGCCGCCCATTCAGCTTGCCGAGGATGTACGTGAACAGGAATCCGCCCATATACAGTAGGAAGAACACGCCGAAACCGACAAGCGCACCGAGGATTGCCTCGCCGAGATCCGCGCCGTAACCCGTCGTCGCCGCGTCGATCAACGCGACCACATACGACGGGATGACGACGACGAACAGAATCAGGCGATGTTCGAGATCGATCACCGTGATGAGCGTGAAAATCGCCATATAGATCAGCCAGAAGGCGAACTGCAAACCCGTCATTTTTGGGTCGTTTTCCGTGCTGAATAGCGCCAGCAGCATCAATCCGGCGGTGAGCAGTTCGGTCGCGGGGTAGCGCCAGTTGAGCTTGGCGCCGCTCGGTGCCACGCGCTTATTGAATAGGTATGCCGTCAACCCGAGCCAGGCACTTGGCGGTCGTGGGCTGAGATCGGGATAGCGTGGGGGAAACTGGACACGGCGGCGGTGCGGCAAATCATCGGCGAGCATATTGATCACGCCGCCCACGATAATGCCGAGCAGCGCGATGAGAACATAAGCCATAAGGTCAACTCCGGTGAACTGCCAGCGCTGGACGGCCTATTTCGGAATCGGCGGCGCGGGCGGCAGCAAGGCAAGAGACAGTATGATCATGAGGATGAAGGCGATCAGCGCGCTTGTCAATATGGCGATTCGCGGTGTCCCGTTAAGGGGTTTTGCGGCCTCCCAGTCGGGCGCCGAGTCGCTCAGATGCAGCTCAACACGACTCACTTGCGTGTAGTCAATAAGCCAAACTGCGAATTGGGGAGAGTTACGATCTTTCAGCCCCATAATCAGGAATGGGGTAGAGGGGTAGGCTGCCTGTGCCACATCGACGGGCGAGGGAATCGGGTCGCCGTTGGGGTGGGTGTGATAGAAACCGACCAACTCCAGCCCATCCGCACCGCCGATTACCCGCGCGAGTTCACGCTCATCCAGTCGATACTGATGCAGAGGGTTATCTGCCACATTGCGGATTGGCACGACACGCCGCACTTCGTCTCCAACACCGAGCAGCACGCCGCACGCTTCGCGCGGATGCTCCGCCTGCCCATGTTCGACGACTTCCCGCGCCCGCGCATCCTTCAACCACAACCGCACATTGAACTCCTAGTGTCTGTTCCCCTCTCCCTTGGGAGAGGGGTTAGGGGTGAGGCCAGCTTTTCTCCCCTCTCCCTTGGGAGAGGGGGTGAGGCTACTCTTCTTCAACCTCAGACTCGCTCGGCACGACAAACATTTGCTCCACACGATGCAGCGGCGGGTTGCGCGTCTCGTAGAACAAATCGGCGGTCAGCGTGTAGGTACCCACCGGGTCTTGCAAACCGCGCAGATGCATGGTGAATTCCATATCGTGATGCATCGTTTCGATAATGCTCAACTCGCTCACGATCTTGCCCGCTTCCGACCGCGCCGCCAGCAGCAGGTTGGGGCGCTCCAGAAACGGTGTGACCCGAATGTGAATATATACGCGGAAGCGATCCGGGTACACCACGACTTCGAGCTGTTCGATCTTCACGTTCTCGCGCGCCTGGGGCGCGTGATCTTCATCGAAAAACTGCATGTTCATGCGTCAATTCCTGTTTCTCTCACCCCCAGTCCTTGGGAGAACGGGTAAGGGGTGAGGCTAACCGGTGATCCCTTGGAGCGCAGACCACGCTGTGTTGAACTGCTCCGTCGGCACGAGCAGATGATCACGGCTGTACGCGGCGAAGGGCAGAATCGTCACGCCCGCTTGCGCCAGCGCCGCCGCGACGCGCGCCATGAAGCCCGTCAGCGTCGGTTCAAGTTCGACATCAAAGGTGATCAGACGATAGGTGGCGGCGCTGGCTGTGTGACCATACAAACGCCGGGCAAAATCGGTGAGCGCTTCGTCCGGCAGCACCAGCGTGACCTCATCTTTGTCGAGGATCACCGCGCCAAACGGCTCGTTGATTTCCGACAGTACGCCCGCCGCTGCGACGACCCCACGGGCGGGCAGTTTAATCATCCGGTAGATCTGGTTATCCGTGTACAGCTTTGCTGCTTTGAGCGCATCCTCGACGGTCTGGCTCATGGTTGCCCTTTAATCATTCGTCGAACTGGTAAGTGCCTTCAGCATAGAATCTTACCTGACGATTTGCCAGCTTTTGCTGCATCCACTGGCGCAGAATCATGTTTTTCTCATCCAGATTCTTGCTGTCGTCACGCAGATTATCCAGCGGGTAGTTGACGCGGATCGCCCGACCGTTCACAATATGGCGGCTGATTCCCGGCGGCAGATACGCGTATTCCCGCGCGGCGGCGATGATATCGCGCGGGGTGTAGCGCGCGAAGATCACCAGCGCGATGGCGTCGGGGTAGAGCGACCAGACTTCGTCCGTATCGACGAGGGTGGTGCGGTGGAGCGCGGCGTTTTTCTGATAAACGGCGACCACCTTGCGCAGGGCGGCGTTTCGTTCGTGCAGCGAGCTGTTGGGCGCATAGATCGACACCACGCGGCCATCCTGCAGGTACATCTGCGCCAGCGCTTCTTCGCGGTCATCGTCGCCGGGGTGATACTCATGGAGCGTGAGCGCGAGGTCGGCATCGCCTTCGCTGATATCGTCGACCACATCGGTCGCGTCGCCTTCCGCGAGGCGGATTTCCGGCATGGCGCGGAGCTGCTGCAGGAACGCGTCGATGTTCCACCCGGCGACGACATGCTGCCAGTTGTCCAGATCGACGAGCCCGCTTTCATAGCTGGCGACCTGCACCAGAATATGCGGGTAGTCGAGTGCGGAGAAGCAGTAGGCGCGGTTGGCGCCGTCCAGGATGACGTAATCGCCGTTGCCCATCGGGGCGACGAGCGGCGGGTTGATCATATAGCGCGCAGTCTTGAGGCTCTCGATCAATGGCAGCGACCGCTGTGAATCGTGTTCTTCGTGCGGCTTGAGACTGGCAGTCGGCACGATTCGCAGATCCGGCGTAGGCACATCTTTATTCGTCATGGGTTTTCAGCCTAACAGGTTAAGACAGCGCTCATCGCTAAGGTTATCATGCCCGCTCACGGGCGGCAATTCAGATTAGCTAGATTGTACAGCATGAAGGATGTCTGTGATGGGAGCAAACGAGCAGGGAGCCAATGCGACCGCTGGTCGCTGGTTGACCATTCCGCGTACGCTGTGCTTTGTCCTCAGCGGCGATGACATTTTGCTCATGAAGCGCGCGCCGCACAAACGGGTCTTCCCGAATCGCTACAATGGGGTGGGAGGGCACATCGAGCGTGATGAAGACCCGCTGACCTCCGCCCGCCGTGAAATCTTCGAAGAGACGGGCTTACAGGTTCATGATGTGCGTCTGCACATCGTCTACAACATTGACGCGGGCGAAGCGACCGGGATTATGCTGTTCGTCTTCACCGCCTACGCCGATCAGCGCGCGGTCGTCGCGAACAGCGAAGGCACACTCCACTGGATACCGCGCTCCGAGGTCTACGCGCTGGATCTCGTCGAAGACCTGCCGTTGATTTTGCCGCGCATCTTGGATAATCCGCCCGCCGCGCCGCTGTTCGCCCATCTGAGCTATGACGAGCATGATGTGATTCAACTGCGTTTTGCCGAGGTAACCGAATGACCGACTCCTTGAATCCGCCAACTGTTCGCCGTCGCAGTCCACTTCGGCGGTTGGGCTGTACCATCGCTTTGATCATTTGGTTTACGCTGCTGCTCGCTCCCTGTTTCCTGATCGTCATGGCGACACAGGGTGAACTTACGATTTCGCAGGGCAACCTGCCGGGGCAGCAGATTCGCCTGTGGCTGATTATGGAGGCGGACGAACGTGGTCTCGGTGTCTCCAGCACGTCGACCCAGCAGCTCGACCTAAACACAATTGGCTTGCAGACGAACATCAACTTTCTGCTCTGGTCAGGGCAGGCCGATGCGTTGATCTACTGCGAGACCTTCACCCGCGTCAGCGCGTCCGATCCGTGGACTCCCACCACCACCGAAACGTCCGCCTGTCCCACACCCTGACCCGCCGTCTCTATGTCCCCTCTCCGATTGGAGAGGCGCTGGGGGGGAGGCTTGACCTCAGTATCGCATCAACTCCGGCAGTTCCTGCGGATTGTCGGCCATGCGGACGCCTGCCGCGCGTAGTGCAGCGACCTTCGCGCGCGCCGTCGACTTCTCGTCGACGATGATCGCGCCCGCATGCCCCATCAGCACGCCGGGTGGCGCGGTCTGTCCGGCGATATAGCCAAACACGGGCTTGGTCATGCGCGCTTTGATGAATTCGGCGGCTTCCGCTTCACCGCGCCCGCCAATCTCGCCGATCAGCACGACTTTCTCCGTCTCCGGGTCGTCTTCCAGCAGCATCAACACGTCGACAAACGATGTGCCGAGGATCGGATCGCCGCCGATGCCGACAATCGACGATTGCCCCATGTTGGCGTTCGTCAGCGCGTGGACGGCCTCGTACATCAGCGTGCCGCTGCGCGAGACCACACCCACGCTGCCCGCCTTGCTGATATAACCGGGTATGATGCCGATGTTCGCGTCGCCGGGAGTGAGCACGCCGGGGCAATTCGGACCAATTAGGCGCGTCGATGTCTGCTTGAGGTACTCGCGGATGCGCATCATCTCCATGATCGGGATGCCCTCGGTCACGCAGATGATCAGGCCGATGCCCGCGTCAATCGCCTCGTAGATCGCATCCGGCGCGGTCGGCGCGGACACGAAGATTACGCTGGTATTCGCGCCTGTCGCGTCGACGGCGGCGATCACGCTGTCGAACACGGGTTTCCCGTGGATCCAGTCGCCACCTTTGCCGGGCGTCACGCCGGCGACGATGTTCGTGCCATACTGCATCATTTCGAGCGTGTAGTAACTGCCTTCGCGCCCGGTGATCCCCTGCACGATCACGTAGTTCTCGCGGTTCACGAGGATCGACATCTCACGCTCCCTCGGCTTGCGCGCCGCTGACCAGATGAATCGCCCGCCGCACCGCTTCGCGTAGCGTGCCCGCCGTCAGCAGGATTGGGCTGTTCGTCCGCTCGATGATCGCCCGCGCGGCCTCCGTGTCGCTGCCGCTCAAATACACCACCGTCGGCACCACATGATCAAGCGCCGTGAGGGTATGCGCCGCCGTCACGCATTGGGCCGCGCCGAACAAGGTGATGAGCAGCGCGCGAATTTGCGTCTCTTCGCGCAAAATCTCCAGCGCCGTCGCCAGCTTGTCGATGCGCAGGTCGTTGCCAATATCCATGAAATTTGCCGCGCGGACGCTGTCGCCGCTGTAGTGCGCGATCATGTCCATCGCCGCCATCGCCAAGCCCGCGCCGTTCGCCAGCACGCCAATCTGCCCCTTGAGGGGCAGGAACGCGATCCCGGTTTCGCGCGTCACCGCGCGGAAATTAGGCGCGTCGGCGGACTCCACCTCGACGAGTTCGGGGGCCTGACCAACCTCGGCGGCTTGATCGAGGTGCAGCGTACAGTGTGTCGCCGTGATGTGACCTTCGCTGATATGCAGCGCTTCGAGCTGAATCAGCAGCGCGTTGGCCGCCAGATAGCAGCGGTACAAGTCCGCGGCCAACTGCATGAACTCATCCCAGTGCTCGCGGGCGAGGTTGGCGGTATTGCCGAGATTCCGCGCTTGGTAGGCGCGCAGCCCGAGCAGGGGGCTGATCACTTCCCGCGCGATTTCATGTTGACCTTGGAAGACGGCGATCACCGGCGCGCCAATGATCACATCAGCGGCGATCCGCAAGCCGAAATGCAGCGATGCCGACTGCGGGGTAGGGGTAGCGATGGCAATATCGAAGCTGGCTAGGTAAGCTTGCAGCGCATTCACATTCATGCGTCAGACAATTTCGATCTCCTGATTCACGATTTGTGCATCCGGGTAGTGCTGCTCGATCCACTTGATGATCTCGGTGATGGATCGATCAATGTGCTGGTTCGAGGTGGAGACGGTCACAATCGCAATCACGGAAGACTCCCACACGTCGTGGTAATCCACTTCGGAGGTGGCGACGTTGAAGGTGTTATGCAGACGCTTGAGCAGGGATTTGAGAATACTGCGCTTTTCTTTGAGTGACTCGACTCCCGGTAGGTGGAGTTCCAACGTACACAAGCCAATGGCAATCCGAGGCATAGGGTTTATGGATAGGATAACCGAATCAGTAACATTTAGTATACGGGCTTGCGGAATAAATTGCGATACTGGCAATCTGCGCTATTTTATCTTGAAATTAAGGCGCAAATCGCAATACTTGAAGCATAATAAGCAATGCCGTTCAGATGTGTGGCCCTCGGAAAGGATGAGCATGGCCTATCGCGTGGTCTGTATTGAAGATGACGCTGAAATGATTGACCTGCTCCGCTTGCTTATGGTTCGTGAGGGCTATGACTATATCGGGGCGCGCGGCGGCGTCCGCGGCCTCAGAGCAGTGTTTGATTCAAAACCGGATATTGTGCTCCTCGACCTGATGATGTCCGACATGGACGGCTGGAACGTCTACGAAACACTGAAGCATGACCCGGAAACCAGCCATATCCCCATCATCATCGTGACCGCGACCGCGCAGAGCGACGAGAAGCTGATCGAGATGCGGGTGTCGCGCGACGATCAATTCATTTTCAAACCTTTCACGGCGAGCGTATTACTCAGTACCATTCGCAGAACACTGTCGCAAGCGTAAAACCTAAAAACAGTGTAAACTTTTTTCAAACCGAAACCGACCTTGCTTCGAGGGGAAGTCTATCAGATGAAAAACACGTATCGTCTAGTCGTTCTATGTATGTTGTTGCTCTTGTCTGCTGGCGTGCTATCCGCCCAGTCGGGCGATCTGCTGACGAATGGTGGGTTTGAAGCGCCGTTTCTCCCGTTGAGCGGCGATATTCCAAGCAACGTCGCCGCCGGGTGGTCACCTTGGTATGTCCCCGCGACGGAAGGGCAGAGTGCCTCGGACAACGTGATGCCGGAGTTTTTCGCCGCAACGGATACGGTCAACGGTTTGAGCCTCACCACGCGCATCCATGGCGGGGCGGATGCTCAGCAATATTTCTCCTACTACTCAACGCACACGGGCGGTCTCTATCAGCAGGTGAGCGGGATCGCTCCCGGCACCGAGCTGACCTTCAGCGTGTTTGCCTATCTGTGGGCATCGGACGCCAGCGAAACGAGCGATGGCTCGGGCGAGATTGCTTTTAGCGTCGGCATCGACCCAACAGGCGGCACGGATGGTCAGAGCGCCAGCATCGTCTGGTCGGAACCTGCGTCCGTGTACGACGACTGGAGCCAGTCCAGTGTGAGCGCGACCGCGGCTGGCGAGCAGGTGACCGTGTTCATTCGCTCGACGGCGACCGCCAAAATCGCTAACAACGTCATCTACGTGGACGATGCCAGCCTCACTGCGGCGGGTGGCGCGGCTGTCACCGAAGCCGCTCCGGTTGCCACGGACGCGGCGACCGCCGAAGTGCCGGTCGCTGTTGATCCGACTGCCGAAGTAGCGGCTCCGACCGCGGAAGTGACGGAAGCCGCCCCGGTCGTAACGGAAGCCCCTGCGACTGTTGAAGCCACCGAAGCAGTGACTGAAGCTGCACCCGTTCCGACCGAAGCGGTGACCGTCGAAGCTGCAACCGAGGTTGCGCCCGCCGCGACTGAAGCCGTACCCACGACCGAACCGACCGTCGAAGTGCCGACTGAAGCGGCGGTGGAAGCCACGGCTGAACCGACGACCGTTTCGTCGCCCGTGCCGTCGCCGACGCTGGACACCACGGCCTTCCCGCAGTCTTTCACCTACACCGTCCAGACGGGTGACACGGTGAACGATCTCGCGCTGCGCTATGGCAGCACGATTGACGCCATCATCACCGCCAATGGGCTGAATCAGTTTGGTTTCATTCAGGTGGGGCAGACGCTGATGATTCCGGTGTCCAAGCTGCCTACAGTCGAAACGGCCACGGTCGAAGCGCCGACCGCCGCTGTGCCGTCGGAGACCCCGGTTGAGGCGATCCCGACTGCGACGGCCATCGCGCCGACCGCGTCGCCGGTGCCGACAACTGGTAGTGTCGCTGTCAACCCGCCCGCGGCCTCGCAGCCCGTGACCTACGTGATCCAGTTTGGAGATACGCTGTCGTCCATCGCCTTCCGCTTCGGCACGACCGTGCGCGCGCTCTCGCAGCTCAACGGCATCACCAACCCCAACCTGATCTACTACGGCCAACTGCTCGTGATCTCGCTCGGTTCGCCCACTCCGGCGACCAGCGCTCCGGCGACGGTTGTTGCGCCGACAGCGGTTCCGACTTCCGTAAGTGGTCAGACGTACCGCGTGTTGCCCGGCGATAACCTGTACACGATTTCCCTGCGCTTCGGCATCCCGGTGTCCCGCCTGATCGAGGCGAACAACCTGTCGAATCCGAATCGCATCTATGTCGGGCAAGTCCTGGTCATTCCGGCGCCATGAGCCGTTACCGCGTCCTCCGGAATGCGGATACAGGCGCGGTGGTCTTAGGGCGGACGCGGTGGTGTGCGAGCTTTTGGTGTCATTTCAAAGGCCTGATGCTCACCCCGCGTTTGCCCGCGGATGCGGGTTTGCTGTTTGTCACCCGCAGCGAAGGCCGGTCGCACACGGCGATCCACATGTTCTTCATGCTCTTCACCATTGCCGTCGTGTGGCTGGATGCGTCGGGTAAAGTGGTGGATAAAGCGCTGGCGAAGCCGTGGCGACCCATGTACGCGCCGCGCTCGCCAGCTATGTACTATGTCGAGGCGAATCCCGACTTGCTCGATCGGGTGCAAATCGGAGATCGCTTGCGGTTTGATGAGGTTGTATGACGCGTCGCTTGCTCCGTGCTGCTCTTCTCTTGACCTTGTTGGTTATGGCCACCAGCCTGACCGCGCAAGAGACGCCGCAAACCACCAATGTCACCATCCACGTCGTGCAGCGTGGCGAAAACCTGTTTCGCATCGCGCTTGAATATGGGACGACCGTCGACGTCCTGACTCAACTGAATGGCATCACGCTGGCCGATAGCATCGCTGTCGGTCAGCGTTTGCTTGTGCCCACCAGCACGACCGGCAGCGCGCAGGCGCATGTGGTGCAACCGGGCGAAACGCTGGCTAGCATCGCCGCGCTCTACGGTATCACTCCCGAGGCGCTCGCCGCCGAGAACAGCATCACCGATCAGACCGGTTTCTACGTCGGCCTCGGCCTCATCATCGCCGCCGCCGATCCACCCGTGGAGCCGGCGCCCGCGGTTGCGTCCACGCCGCTGATTCACACCGTCCTATCCGGCGAAACCTTATTTCGTATCGCGACGCAGTACGGCACGACCGTCAACGAGCTGGCGACCGCCAACGGCATCGCCGATCCAGAGACGATCTACGCGGGCCAGCAGCTCATTATCCCCGGCTTTGAATCGCCGGAACTGGCGCTCGATTTGCCCGCGCCGCTTACCAGCTTTGATGTCTTCCCGCTCGTCTTGACCGAAGGCCAGACCGGGCGCATTCGCTTGACGACCAGCGGCGGGGTGACGGTGAGCGGTATGCTGCTCGACCGGGCGCTCCGGGATGGAGCAGAGCAGGATAACACCCGCCACACGCTCTTGGTCGGCGTTCCCGTGGGCACGGCGCCGGGCATTTATCCGCTTTCGCTCACCTTGACTGACAGTGCTGGCGTGCAGACGGCTTTCAGCACCAACGTGCAGGTGATCGGCGGCGGCTATTGGCAGGAATACATCACTGTGCTGGCGGATCGCCTCGATTTGCTCGATCCGGCGGTCAATGATGCCGAGATTCAACTCCTCACCAACGCCATGAGCGGTTTCACGCCCACGCGCTATTTCGACGCGCCGATGGGCTTGCCCGCCGCTGCGCCGCTCTCGTCACATTTCGGCAATCTGCGCTCGTATAACGGCGGCATCTTTCAGACCATACATATCGGTACCGACTTCTCGGCGGCGCCGGGTGCGCCGATTCTGGCGACCGCGCCCGGAACTGTCGTGCTCGCCGATCTGCTCAACGTGCGCGGCATGACCACCATTATCGATCACGGGTGGGGCGTATATACCGTCTACTGTCATCAGTCAGATCGCTATGTCGGCTTGGGCGATACCGTCGCCGCCGGGCAGGTGATCGGCGCGGTCGGCAGCACCGGACGTGTCTCGGGCGCCCACCTCCATTGGGAAGTGTGGGTCAATGGCGTCCCCGTCGATGCGATGCAGTGGGTTCAGCAGTCCTTTTCATGATGAAACGTCTCGGGTTTCGCGCGCGGTCTAATCCTGTCTGGTATCAACCCGGGCACGTCCGCCAGATTTACCGGCACGAACGCGGGGTGCTCTTGCAGTGTGAAAACGGTTGGGTCGACCTTACGCTGCTTGCGCCCGACGCGGTGCGGGTGTGGTGGCGGCTCAGCGATGACCACGCGCCGCCTCGCTTCACCACTTTCCAGCCCGAACAGTGGCTGGCAGTCGAAAATGAGTTTGCCGATACCGAGGACAGTATCGAACTCAGCACGCGCTCGATGCTTTGCCGGATTGCGCGCAGACCTTATCGCCTGCGCGTGGAACTGCTGCCCGATCACCATATGGTGTGTCAGGATGCGAGCGGCATCGGCTGGCGCGAATCCGGCGAGATTGCGCTCAGCCTGAGCTTGCATTCCGACGAACAGTGTTTTGGTCTGGGGGCGCGGGCGGCGCGCTTGAACCTGCGCGGCAGACGCTACAAGCTGTGGAATACCGACCCCGGCCCGCTGAAACGCGATGTCGACCCCGTGCCGTTTTCGCTTCCGTTCTATCTGGGCGTGCATGCGCACGGTTCCTACGGCATCCTGTGGGACAACCCGCAGCGCGGCCAAGTCGATTTGACGGGCAGCGAGCTTGTGTTTGAGGCGGATGGCGGCGATCTGCACTACACCATCATGGTGGGCGCGGATGCCACGCTCGTCGAGCGGCGCTACAACGAACTGCTCGGGCGCTTCGATCAGCCGCCGCTGTGGGCGCTCGGCTATGGCCATCTCGTCACAGCGGAAACCCTCCCGCAGCTGCTCGCCCCTAATCAGCGTGTGCCGACCAGCGTCGTGTATCTGACCGGGGATGTCCAGCAGCAGACCATCCAGCAGTTTCATCGCAGCGGCGTCAAAGTGATCGCCTCACTTTCGCCGGCCATTCCCCTCAACGATGGCCTGCCAGCCCTGCGGCTGACCGATGATCGCTTGTACTCGCCCAATGGGGTGACGATCATTCCGGACTTCACCGATCCCGTGGCGCAGTTGGGGTGGAGCAATCGCCTCGCCACGCTCATCCGCGTGGGCATTGACGGGTTTGCGCTCGAAGGTGCGGAGCCGACGATCCTGAACGCGTCGGGCAAACCCATCCCTTTGCCGGAAGACTTGCTGCACGCGAACGGTCAACCGCACGCCGATCAGCACAATCTCTTCAGCGGCTTGATGGCGCAGGCGTCGGTTGCTGCGTTTGGCTCGGAGCACCGCCCGCTGATCACGACGCGCTCCGGCGGTCTCAATACGCCGCGCTCCGTCTTCGTGCGCGTCGGTGGCGGCCTGCCGACGTGGGACAACCTGAAGATGTCTATCGGCCAGATCATCAACCTCAGTTTGTCCGGTGTGATGCTCGCGGGCGTGGAAGTGGGCGGTGATCCGGAACTCTATACACGCTGGCTGCAGGCCATGCTGTTGGTGCCGCAGGTGTGCGGCAGTGGATCGCCGTGGACCTTTGGACAGCCGTATGAGCTGATCAATCGGCTCACGCTTGAACTGCGCGCTCGGTTGCTCCCGTATCTCTATTCGGTGATCGCCTACAGCCGCCAGTACTCGACGCCCGTGATTCGCCCGCTGTTCATGTGCGATCCCGGCGTGCGTAACGTCGATGATTGCTACCTCGTTGGCGACATCCTCGTCGCGCCCGTCGTTGAAAAGGGCGCGGTGACGCGCTCCGTGACGCTCCCCAAGGGGCTGTGGTACGACTACTGGTCGAATGAACCCGTGCGCGGCGGTTCGACCTTTGCAGTCACCGCGCCGCTGGAACGCCTGCCGCTCTTCATTCGCGGCGGCACGATTCTGCCCATGATCTCGCCTGAACCGGATACGTTGCATCTGCATGTGTTCCCCGGCAACGGGGAAAATGTCCACTATGAGGACGCGGGCGATGGCCGTGACTTTGAGCTGGGCAATTACCGTTGGATTTACATGTCTTGTCTGTGGGAAGGCGGCGATGCCCGCTTTGTGATCACCCGGCGCAGTGCCGGGCGCTTTGAACCGCCGTACAAACGCATTCGCATCGAAGTTGCGGGCATGCAAAGCGAACCGTCTGAGGTAAAGCTGGATCGGCAGCGCGCGCCCGTGTGGTACTACGATGGTGGCGTGCTCGAAGTCAACGCCGAAGAAACCGTCAATCGCATCGAAATCACCCGCACGCTGCTCCCCAACGAACCGACCCTCCAGCGCCGCCCGCGCTGATTACCTCTGCAGGTTTGTAGGGACGCAATGAATTGCATCCGCTGCGCGTCCCCACGAAAACGACTTTGGTTTGATGAGCGCCCATCGGTCTCCCGTCCCCGAATTCGGGGTGGGGTGAGGATGGGTGGAAAATAAAAAGGACGCACCGCAGTGCGTCCTTCTCAGATCTGATATGCTGACGAGCGTCACGTGTACGCTTTGTCGAGCGCCTCAAAGTTCGTGAACAGGAAGTGATCGTGGTAGTAGTGGATCCACAGGAACGAGAGAATGCCTGTGTAATAGGCTGTGTCGAAGTGTAGGTTCGTGTCGACGCCCGCGCGCAGCACGTTCGACAGCGCGAACACGATGAAGAACACCACCAGAGACCCGACCAGCATGATGGTGCTCAGCAGGAATAACCCCTTTGAGTCCTTTGTCCGCTTGGCAAAACGCGCGACAATCGGGGCGTCCGTTTCCAGTTCACCCGACTTCTGCTTGAGCTTGACGATGTAGAACGTCAGCGCCAGATACTGGAACGAGTGCCACGTGTTCAGCCCTTGGAAGGCCGTGTCGAGATTCGGCAGCGACGGGATGATGAACGCGACCGTGACCGTCAGCAGCAGGAAGATTGTCTTCGGCCAGTTGAGGCGGTTCGTACGGAATTCCCACACCGTCTTGCCGAGGAAGAGCACCAGCGCGATCAGGAAAATGCCTGTCATCAGCAGGAAGAACCACTGCGCTTGGAACAGCTTCGGAATCACCGTGGTCAGGTCGTTCACGCCGACCATGAAACCCTGCTCTCCTTGGCTGATCTTGTACGCCGCCCACGGGAACAGGCATGTCATGATCACGCCGTAGTCGATCATCCGCGACCAGAATTGAATCTTGGTGTGGCGGACAAACTTCGACTCTTTGTGGGCATAGAGTTCGACCACGTAAATGATCTGGTGCAGCACGTGTGTCGCTGCCCAGAAGAAGAAGACGGTCAATAACAGCTCAATACTCAAAAAGGCCAGTGAGACTACGACGATGGGGATGATAATTGACGAACGGATGAGCATCGGGTAGCGGCGGTTGAAATCTTTGTCCAGGCCCGTGCGCAGGAAGGTCGACATCATGTGCGGTCCACCAACCGCAATCGCCACAAACGCGTTGACCGCATTACGGCTGACGTCATCCTGCACGCCGAACACATCGCGGAGCAGCAGATACACCAGATAGGGCAGGGGGACAAAAATTACGCTGAAGGTGATGAACGCCAGATCCCAGTTGCGGCTGCGCAGCCACAAGCCTGACTGTTGGACGGTCTGAGACGGCGTTGTCGAGAAGCTTGCACTTGCAACGCTCATAGGTATCCTCCTAATTACTTAGCGTACCTAAAGAATTCTAGCAAGCTTTTTAGGTTCTGTCACCTATTTCCTCGCGAATCACCACATGATGTTCACGACAGCGTGCCTCGTACACTTCTTGCGCGCCGACGAGGATGATCGGGTCGTCGTAGCGCGCGGGGCGCCCGTTGACGAGTCGCTGCGTGCGGGCGGCCGAGTCGCCGCACACCACGCAAATCGCGTGCAGTTTGGTGACTTCTTCGGCGCGGCACAGCAGTTCCGGCATCGAGCCGAAGCACTCGCCGCGAAAATCCATATCGAGCCCCGCGCAGATCACCCGCAAGCCACGATCGGCCAGTTCATCCACCATCGCGACAATCGACTCATCGAAGAACTGCACTTCGTCTATGGCAATAACGGTGGTGTCATGGTGGAGCAGGGGAATGATTTCGGCGGGCGCACTGATGGGCTGGGCTTCCAGGTTTTGCCCGCTGTGGCTGGTGACTTTTTCGACCGCAAAGCGGTTATCAATCAACGGCTTAAAGACCTGCACTTTTTGTTTGGCAATCACGGCGCGGCGTACACGGCGGATCAATTCCTCAGTTTTGCCGCAAAACATGCTCCCGCAGATCACTTCAATGCGTCCGGATTTGTGAATCATCAATCAACCTCACGGAGTCTATACAAAAAGAAAGGCAGGCGCATCGTCAAATGCGGCCTGCCTTCAGGTTTCATTTTGCGGAGCTTATTCCGCTGCGGTTTCCGATTTCGGAACGTCGAAGCCGCGCGCGCGCAGCGCCCGCTTCAGGTCCGACAGAACCTTGCGGCCCACGCCGGGGATGCTCAGGAGGGCGTCATCGCCGCCTTCCAGCTTGGCCAGCGCGTCGCCCGCGGTCGCCACGCCGTTTTCCGTCAGCAGGTTGACCGTGCGCTTGTCGAGGCCGATTTCCGACAGGTTGAGCGTCAGCGGCGTCTTGGCAGCGGCGCGATCTTCCACTTCCTGCTTGCGCGCATCACGCACTTGCAGACGCTTCATGAAGCGGTCAACCTGACCTTCGGTATCGACGATACGCTGTTCGCCGGTGTAGAAGGGGTGGCACGCCGAGCAAATGTCCGTGCGAATTTCCGCCTGGCTGGCACCGGTGACCCAGGTGTTACCACACGCGCAGGTCACGCGAGCTTCCGGGAACCATGCCGGATGAAGTTTTTCTTTCATCAGAGGGTGTCCTTAGGTTAACGCGCACGGTCTGTCCGTACGCTCTATGAAATCTAGATCGCCCCAGCGGGGCGATCCTTACGTGCTGGGTTTTACTGAACGACCGCTTCCGTCTTGGGCGGATTCGGGTTCACGGTGTAGATGCTGATCTTCTTGCGGCCCGTCTTGCCGGGGATCGCTTCGAAGTACACATAGCCTTCGATCTTGGCGTGGATCGTGTGATCCTTGCCCATGAAGACGTTTTCGCCGAGGTGGAACTGCGTCCCGCGCTGGCGCACGATAATCGTGCCGGGCTGAACGAGCTGACCGCCGAAACGCTTCACGCCGAGGCGCTGCGAATTACTGTCACGACCGTTGCGGCTGCTGCCGCCACCTTTTTTATGTGCCATTTTTAGTTAACCTCGACCTAAACCGTAATCTCATCAATGCGGAGACGGGTATAGTACTGGCGATGACCGCGCTTACGGCGGTACTTGGTGCGGTGACGATACTTGAAGACGATGATCTTCGCCGCGCGATACTGCGCTACGACGGTCGCCGTGACGCTGGCACCCGCCACTGTCGGCATCCCGACCTGCGTATTATCGCCGTCGCCGATCAAGAGGACTTCGTTCAGGACGATTTTCTCGTCGACGTTATTCGGCAGGCGTTCAACATCAATGACCGTGCCGGGTTCTGCGCGGTATTGTTTGCCGCCAGAGGTACGAACAATTGCATACATGCGCGAGACTCCAATTTCGCTTACCGCCGCATCCGCCACCGGGTAGCGCAATACGGGGAAAATTGGCTAACAGAACGGGTATTGTATCGGTGCACGCGGCGAACGTCAATCCTGAGGTAAGCGCCAAACGACTGACACGTCTTTCGTAGGGACGCGCATTTATCGCGTCCGCCGCTTTACGCTGCTGGGTCCATCTGCCAGTCGCTCCACCGACGCGGCGTGTGCGCGGCCCCCCTTTGGGCGCTCTGCAGCAGCCAATCCCTGGTGGCGTGGACCGCACTCTCCACCAGCGCTGGGTACCGGCGCCCCCCGGTAATCCCGTAGCCCGGACCAAACCCGCCGTTGCCGACCTGCAGCCAGATTTCGCGGATGAGCGCTGGCAGCCGAAAGCCGATCTGCTCTTCCGCCCACGCAATCTCATCCAGCGGCGGCGGGGTGCTCATCTGCGCTCCCATGCCGAATTTCTCCTGCATAGTCGTGATCGTGCCGCCCATCACCTGCGCCTTGATCCGCTTGATGAGTGCTTGATCGTCCGCCAACAACTGCTCGTCTAGCCTCATGTAACTCTACTCAATGAACATTGCATCCCCGAACGAGAAGAACCGATAGCCTTCGCGCTTGGCTGTTTCGTAAGCGTTCATCACGTGCTCGCGCCCGGCAAACGAGCTGATCATCATCAACAAGCTCGATTTGGGCAGGTGAAAGTTCGTGACCATCGCGTCGACCACGCGCCAGCGGTAGCCGGGGTAGATGAACAAATTCGTATCCTGCTTGAACGCCGTCACCGGACGCCACGGGCATGCGTTCGGCGTGATCTCTGGGTGGGCGGGATCACCGCCTGCGCTCAGAATTCCGGCTGTTTCCAGTGCGCGCACTGCGGTTGTGCCCACAGCGATAATACGCCCGCCTGCCAGCTTCGCCTCATTAATCACGCGGGCTTCGTCGGCGGTCAGCATCGCCAGCTCACTGTGAATATGGTGATCCCGGATGTCTTCAGCTTTCACAGGCTGGAACGTCCCTAAGCCGATATGCAGCGTCACATGCGCGAAGATCGCGCCCTTGTTGCGCAGCGCCAGCAGTAGATCCGGCGTGAAGTGCAGACCCGCAGTCGGCGCGGCGGCGGAGCCTTCCTGTCGACTGTAGACCGTCTGGTAGCGCTCCGGATCGATCAGGGGCGCATGGATGTAGGGCGGCAGCGGCATCTCGCCCATGTTATCCAGCCGACTATTAATGGGTTCATTGAACTCAATAATCCGCTCAGCTTCTTCCAGCATCTCGACGGCGGTCGCCGTCAGCCCGGTGTCGCCAAACACGAGCTTGGTGCCGGGGAGAATCCGCCGCCCGCCGACCAGCACGTGCCAGCGCACGTCGGTCATCTGCCGCAGCAGCAGCACTTCGACCGCGCCGCCCGTGTCGGCTTTGGTGGCGTGCAGCCGCGCGGGGATCACGCGCGTGGTGTTCAGCACCAGCACATCACCGGGATTGATGTAATTCACAATGTCGCGAAAGACGTGGTGCTCCAGCGCGCCCGTTTGCCGGTTCAGCCGCATCAAGCGCGACGAATCGCGCGGCTCGGCGGGCGTCTGCGCAATGAACGACTCCGGCAGTTCATAATCAAAATCAGCTAGCTTCATGGACGTACTCATGTTCTGTTGAATTGTGTCAATTGTGGGTTTTGTACCCCTCTCTGATCGGAGAGGGGCAGGGCAGGAGTTCTTACCTAAAACAGCGGCTTCTGATTGTCTTCTTCCCGCGACGCATACGGGATGCCCATATGCTCGTACGCGCGGAAGGTTGCCATGCGCCCGCTCTTCGTCCGTTTGAGGAAGCCGAGCTGCATCAGATACGGCTCGTACACATCTTCAATCGTGGACGCATCCTCACCAATTGACGCGGCAATCGTCTGCAAACCGACCGGGCCACCCTCATAATGCAGGATGATCGCGTTCAGAATGCGGCGGTCGATGTCGTCCAAGCCGAGGTAGTCGATCCCCATCAATTCGAGCGTTTCGCCCGCTACTTTGCCGTTGATGATGCTGTCCGCCCGGATTTGCGCGTAATCGCGGCAGCGCCGCAGCAGACGCAGCGCCACACGCGGCGTTCCGCGGGCGCGGCGGGCAATTTCTGCTTTGCCTTCCGGCGTGATTTCGATTTTCAGCATTCCGGCGGCGCGTTCAATAATGAACTCCATCGACTTCTGGTCATAGAAGTCGAGGCGGAAGCGCGCGCCGAAGCGGTCGCGTAACGGCCCCGCCAGCAGCGCGAGCTGGGTTGTCGCGCCGATCACCGTGAAGCGCGGCAGGTTGAGACGCACGTTCTTCGCCGCTGGCCCCTTGCCGATCACAATGTCGAGCGCGAAGTCTTCCATCGCCGGATAGAGAATTTCTTCGACAGCCCGCCCTAAGCGGTGGATTTCGTCAATGAATAGTACGTCATTCTGCTTCATATGCGTGAGAATCGCCGCGAGGTCGCCCGCCCGTTCAATCGATGGTCCAGCGGTGATCCGGATGTTGCTGTTCATCTCATTGGCGATCACGAACGCCAGCGACGTCTTGCCCAAGCCGGGCGGTCCGTAAAACAGCACATGATCGATTGGTTCGCTGCGGGCTTTCGCCGCGTCGATGATGATCTTGAGGTTTTCGCGCACGCGATCTTGCCCGACGATGTCGCGGAGCAGCTTGGGGCGCAAAGCGATATTTTCGCGGTCATCGCGTTGGGCTTTGCCGCTCACTAAGCGGTCGTCATCGGACATAGAATTCTCCGCTGGTTCTGCATAAATGTTCTATTGTAGTATAGCCGATGCTTTGACACGGCGGTAGTGGGGACGTAAAATCGGGGCGTTTGCGCGCCTGCCTTCCCGGATACGGGGAAGGGCCCGAAAATGGTTTTTCGCTACACTCACACCAGAACTTAAGGATTTCACCCCATGAGCCAAGTCTTCGTGTCCAAACACCCCCTCGTGCAGCACAAGCTGACCCTGCTGCGCGATGTCCAGACCGATCATCGGTCATTTCGTGAACTCACGCGCGAGCTCTGCCTGCTGCTGATGTACGAAGCCACACACGACCTGAAGCTCGCGCCCAAGCAGGTCACCACGCCGATGGCCACGACCACGGGCAGCAAAGCCGAAGAAACCATCGGCCTCGTGCCGATTTTACGCGCGGGCTTGGGCATGGTCGAAGGTGCGCTCGCGCTCCTGCCGAATGTGCAGGTCTGGCATCTTGGTTTTTACCGCGACGAGAAATCGCTGCGTCCAGTCGCTTACTACAATCGCCTGCCGGATGCGCCGACCGTCCAGCTCTGCCTCGTGCTCGACCCGATGCTCGCCACGGGCGGTTCGGCGGTGGCCGCGGTCGATGTGCTCAAGAAATGGGGCGCTCCGCGCATCAAGTACATTGGCCTGATCGCTGCGCCGGAAGGCGTCGAACGCCTCTCCACCGCGCACCCGGACGTGCCGATCCATGTCGCCACAATTGACGAAAAGTTGAACGAAATCGGCTACATTGTGCCGGGGCTGGGCGATGCCGGAGATCGCCAGTTCGGGACGTAGCCGCCTGTGTCGGAAGGCTACGCCTATCTTCTGGTTTTTGGCCTGGCGTTGAGTGTCTCGCTGGCGCTCATCCCCTTGGCCGATTGGCTGGGCAAGCGCATTGGGGCGGTCGCGAAAGCGGGTGGTCGGCGCAGCAGTGAAGCCGACCATAAGCGCCTGTCCCGCCTCGGCGGGATCGCGCTGTTCGGCGGTTTCATCAGCGCGGTGATCGCGGCGCAGTTTTTGCCTGTGCCGCGCTTGGATTCCTACGAAATCATCCGCCTGACTGGGCTCATCCTCGGCTCGCTCATCATCTTCGTCGGCGGTCTGCTGGACGACCTCATCGAGCTCAAGGCGCTCCCACAGTTCCTCTTTCAGTTTGCGGCGGCGGCTATCGCCATCCTGTTTCAGATCTTCATCCAGTATTTCAATAACCCGTTCACGGGCGCGCAGACCGATCCCTTCCCGTACATCGTGACGGTCGTGCTCAGCTTGTTCTGGCTCGTCGGCATGATGAATACGATGAACTGGCTCGACGGCATGGATGGCCTGGCCGCGGGCGTGACCTTCATCGCCGGGACGATGCTGTTTGTCAACAGCGCTTTTCGCGTCGAACCCGCGCAGACCAGCGTCAGCCTGCTGCATCTCGCCTTGATGGGCGCGTCGCTTGGCTTCTTGCTCTTCAATTTTCATCCGGCGCGGATCATCATGGGCGGTGGCGCGCCGTTCCTCGGCTACGCGCTCGGCACGCTGAGCATCATCGGCGGCGCGAAGATGGCGACCATTCTGCTTGTGGTTGGCCTCCCACTCGTCGATGCCGTCTGGCAGGTCGTCAGCCGCATTCGCGATGGCCGCAGTCCGTTCTCGGGCGACAGGGGACACCTGCATTTCCGCCTCTTGGATATCGGCTTCACGCAGCGGCAAATTGTCGTCGCCTACTACCTGTTTTGTGCGTTTTTCGGGGTGCTCACGCTGGTGACGGCCAGCCAATTGTTCAAGTTCATCGCGCTCGCGATGATGTTCCTGCTCGTCGCCCTCGGCTTCGTCATCCTCACGCGCCTCAATCGCTCCCACCCTGCATCATCAGATAAATGATTTTCTCCCCTCTCCTCTAGGAGAGGGGTTAGGGTGAGGTTTCGCTCTATTCTTCTGCAGCTTCGTCCGCTGGCGGTTTTGGCATCGCCGTCCCGGTGATCATCACTGGGCCTGCGCGATCATCGGAGGGTGCGGGCTGCGCTGTCACGGGGGCCGGGCGGGGAAGGGCTTCGGGCTCTTTGCCGGGTGCTCCGGGGATCGGCAGCGGCAGCTTGTAAATCGAGGGTGGGCCGCCCGGTGTTTTCGGCGCGTTCTTCGCCGCTTCCAACTGCTTCTGCTGTTTCTGCCGCGCCTGCTCCTTTTGCTTGAGGATTTCCTCGCGGCGCATGGCGACCAGCTTGCCGTTCTGGAACGTGGCGCTGTCCCCGGTGACGCGCTCGATCAACGATTCGATGCCGCCGAGCACGCCCGTCATCACCAGATTGATGGCGATCACACCGATGAGCGACCCGGCCAGCAGCGAGAGCAGCGTCGCCAGCGGCCCGGTGAACGCCTCGACGAACAGCTCATCGCCCACGCCGAGCAGGAACAGCAGCACCACGCCTACGCCGAGCACAATCAGTACCGGACGCCAGCCTTTCAGCTTGTCCCATTCCGGCATCATTGTGTTGGCGACGGCGAAGATGAGGTAAAACCACAGCCAGAAATCCGGCGTTGCCGTCAGTCGGCCAATCGCAACGTTCACATCGTCCAGCGACCCGGAGGCAATCAGAATGCGGATACCGCTGATATCCATCACACTGGTCAGCACGAACGCAATCAAGGCGATGCCTGCCAGCAGCGGCGCGACGCTGATCACTGCGACTTTGAATGCGGACGTGTTCTTGGATAGACGAATGAAGTTCAGTTTGAGTTCGGCAATCGCCTGCGCTTCCGGCCACGCAATCGCTCGTTCGGCCCGCACATTGAACACGCCGGCGACCAGCCACAACACGAACTCATGAAAGACGACGCCAGGGAGGAAGAACGTGTAGTACAAAATCGTGGTGGTGTGCAGATTCTTGGTGATCAGCCACCCGACCTTGAAGATATGCTGGTGCAGCCATCCCTCAAGTCGTCGCATGGCGACCAGCAGCCCGATCACGAGCAGCCACGGGAAGACCAATTCCAGAATACCCAGAGCCGCTTACCTTTCTCAACCTACCGCTGAATCTGTTCTTTCGTCGGGACGCGCTTCATCGCGTCCATTGTTCAACCTTACCGCATCTGTACCCTTTGGGCGCATTTCACTGCCTGCGTGCAATGTCTGCTCCCCTCCCCGAATTCGGGGAGGGGTAGGGGGGGATTTACTTGACCTGCGCCGCCGCTTCGACCAGCTTGGTGAAATCATCCAGCTTGAGTGACGCGCCGCCGACCAGCGCCCCGTCGATATCCGGTTGGCTCATGTAATCGGCCATGTTGTCCGGCTTGACGCTGCCGCCGTACTGAATGCGCAGCGCGCCCGCCACCGCATCGCCGTACAAGTCGCGCACCGTGCCGCGTACCGCGCCGCTGATGATCTGGTTGGCGAGGTCGGCGCTGGCGTTCTTGCCCGTGCCAATCGCCCAGATCGGCTCGTAGGCGATGACGATGCTCGCCATCTGCTCCGCGCTGATGCCGTTCAAGGCCGCGCGCACCTGCCCGCCGACGAACGCTGCCGTCTGCCCGGCTTCATAGGTTTCGAGGCTCTCGCCGACCGCAATGATCGGCTTGAGGCCGTATTCCAGCGCGATTTTCGCCTTCTTGTTGATGTCCTCGTCGGTTTCGCCAAGATACTTGCGCG
Organism: Candidatus Flexifilum breve; assembly: GCF_016713355.1. Lineage (NCBI taxonomy): Bacteria > Bacillati > Chloroflexota > Anaerolineae > Aggregatilineales > Candidatus Flexifilaceae > Candidatus Flexifilum > Candidatus Flexifilum breve. The sequence continues at coordinate 103,389 of NZ_JADJPI010000004.1, read as the reverse complement.
CTTCGCTGTGCCCAATGATCACGTATTCGACCAGCCCTTGCAGCATGCCGGGGGCGATCTGCGAGGTGTATGCGCCTTCCTTGTTGAACGCCACATTCTGCGCGCCGACCTTGACCGCGCTGCCGCGCAGCACATCGGCGACTGGGGCGAGCGCGACGAACGTCGGACACACGACGCGTTCGACATTGCTGAACGGTTCGAGGCGCGGGAGAAGTTGGCGCACGAAATCGACTGATTCCGCGACGGTCTTATACATTTTCCAGTTGCCAGCGATGATAGTTTGACGCATTGTGTGATAGCTCCTTAGATTGTGGATCTTATGCCGCTTATTGTACCGCGCTTTGCAGCAATGCCGAGGCGCGTTGTCTGGCCCAACCCGGTGCATCTGGGCTGGCGAGCACTGCTTCCCACTCGGCACGAGCATCCCCCGCGCGGTTCTGCTGGGCGTACAGTTCTCCGAGCACCAGATGCGCCTCAGCGAGCGCGCTGTTCTGCGTGAGTGCCCGTCCGAGCGCGGCATTCGCCAGTTCTGCGTTCCCATTCTCGATGAGCACCCGCGCCAGCAGACTCAGTGCCAGCGGCGAATCTTCTGCTTCGACCGCCCGCGTGACTTCCGCCATGATCACCACCCGCGGGAAGGTCTCATCGCTGGCGATACGGTACGCGGGGGCGCCCGCTTGCTCGCGGATTGCCGGATATAGGTCAGTGCCTTCTGCCCGCCGAATCGCTTCCAGATAAATCTCAAAGGCGATTTCCTGTCGTCCCGTATCCTGCGCCAGTTGCCCCGCCGTCAGCGCGTAGCGCACGGGATCATCAGCATACGCCAGCCCATCGACGACTGTTTGCAGCGCCTCTGTCTGGCTGGTGAGCCGCCGCTGTTCCATCAGCGCGCGCGCCAGCGCGAGGTAAGCCAGCGGATCGGTTGGGTTGCTGGTCAGGTTAGTCCGGGCGTCCGGCAGTCGCAGCGCGGGGACATCATACAGGGTAATCGGTCGTAGGGGCGGCGGGCGGGTCGCGACCGGGCCAGAGGTGCCCGCGCCGATCTCGGTACTGGTGCTGACTTCCGTCGCGGTTGCATTCCGTGCGAGCAGTCGCCCGCGGATCAGCAGCCCGGCGATCACCAGCACGAGCACCGCGATCACGCTGATCGCCGCGATGAGCCCCCACGATCGCTGCTTGGGCGCGCGCGCGGCTTTCTCGATGGTGGTCGCGACATTCGCTTCGATGGGCAGCAAGGCGCGCGGTTTAGCCAGCGTTTCGTTAGCGCCGTGCCGTACTTCCTGCCGCAGCGCCAGGCTGTTCTCGCCCGCCAGCGCTGTTTCCAGTTCGCCAACGAGTACCGCTGCCGTCGGGTAGCGATCGGTGGGGTCTTTGGCGAGCGCCCGCAGCAGCACCGCTTCCGCTGCTTTCGGCACATTCGGGTTGATCGCGCTCGGCAGGGGCAGCTCGCGGTAGATGTGATCGTGAATGATAGAGTAGGGGGTGCCGTCGCTGTACGGCACTTTCCCCGTGATCAGCTCGTACAGCACCACGCCGAACGAGTACAGATCCGCGCTCGCGGTTACTTCACCTTTGCCGAGCGCCTGCTCCGGGGAAATGTAGAACGGCGTGCCGATCACCATGTCGGCGCTCAGGGTGCTTTCGTTCGCTTGCGCCAACCGCGCCAGCCCGAAATCGGAGAGATACGGGACACCCGTTTTGTCGAGCAGAATATTTGATGGCTTGATGTCGCGGTGCAGCACACCTTGACTGTGAGCGTAATCGATGGCCGCGGCTATCGGCTTGATGATCTTGACCAGGTCGCCGATGGCGAGCGCCCCGGCGCTCAGGATGTCTTTCAGCGACCGACCCTCAATGTACTTCATGACGAGGTACGGGTTGCCTTCGTGTTCGGAAAAGTCGTACACGGGGACGATGTGTGGATGTTCCAGTTGGGCGACGATCTGCGCTTCGCGTTCAAAGCGTCCGCGAAACGCCGGATCATTGTGCATGCCCTGATGAATCATCTTGATCGCGACGTAGCGGTTGAGGCGGCGGTGATACGCTTTGTAGACGGTCGCCATGCCGCCGCGTCCCACCACCGCGTTGATCTCGTAAGCCCCGACTTGTTCCATGCGTGCTCCATCGGCCTGCCCGAATCCTCTTCTATTGTAACGAATGTTTGCCACTGCAAAATAAAACCCCTCTCCTAAAGGAGAGGGGCAGGGGTGAGGCAAATCCCCCTCTCTTCTAGGAGAGGGGCTAGGGGTGAGGTTGTTGTCCCACTAGGGGGCGCAGATTACTTATCCTTCAACGCCGCGACGCCGGGCAGTACTTTGCCTTCGAGCATCTCGAGACTCGCGCCGCCGCCCGTCGAAATGTGCGTGATCTGGTCTGCGAGACCGGCATCCTCAATCGCCGCGACCGAGTCGCCGCCGCCGATGATCGACACCGCGCCCTGCTTGGTGCGATCCGCCACCAACTGCGCAACCGCTTTCGTGCCCGCCGCGAACGGCTTCTTTTCGAACACGCCCATCGGGCCGTTCCACACAATCGTCTGCGCCGATCCGATCACCTTGGCGAACAGTTCGATCGTCTTCGGCCCCGCATCGTACATCGACCAGCCCGCCGGAATGGGCGTGCCAACGTCGACGGTCTGCACCTGCGAATCGTCCGCGAACTTGTCGCCGAGCACACCATCAACCGGGAGCACGAGCTTGTCGCCGCCCTTGGCCAGCAGCGACTTCGCCGTTTCAATCGCATCCGCTTCGACGAGCGAATTGCCCATTTCGTAGCCCTGCGCCTTGAAGAACGTGTTCGCCATACCGCCGCCGATCAGCACCTTGTCGGCCTTGGTAAGCAGCGATTCGATGACCGCGATCTTGTCCGACACCTTCGCGCCGCCGAGGATCGCCACGAACGGACGCTTCGGGCTTTCGACCGCGTTCGCCAGATAGTCGATTTCCTTTTCCATCAGGAAGCCCGCGACCGACGGCAGGAACTGCGTCACGCCCACCGTCGACGAGTGCGCGCGGTGCGCCGAACCGAACGCGTCCATCACAAATACGTCGCCAAGCGCCGCCATCTGCTTGGCGAGCTCGAAGTCATTCTTCTCTTCGACCGGGTAGAAGCGCGTGTTTTCCAACAGAATCACGCCGCCTTCCGCGACCAACGCTTCCGCTTCTGGGCCGACCGTCGCGCTGGCGAACTTGACCGGCACGCCGAGCTGGGCTTCCAGCGCCGCCGCGGCGGGCTTGAGCGAGTACTTCGGATCGGGACCACCCTTCGGACGACCGAGGTGCGACATCAGCGCGATTGACTTCGGTCCCTGGCTGAGGATGTACTTGAGCGTGGGCACGGCGGCGCGGATGCGCGTATCGTCGGTGATCTTGTCACCGTCCAGCGGCACGTTGAAGTCCACGCGTACCAGCACGCGTTTGCCCTTCAGATCGATGTCTCGCACGTTCATTTTGTTCATGGTTGTGTCTCCTGTTGATGGTAGGAGCAAGGCGTGCCGTGCCCCTACGGGATAGGCAGTTGGGTGTGTTGCGTAAAAAAGGCGCAGCTCTCCCAGTGTGACGGGGGCGCGCCTTTAGCAAGCACCCCTCTCCATTTGGAGAGGGGGTGGGGTGAGGTTGAGTGTTACAGGCGGTCGCCCATGTACTTGGTGAGGTCGGCCACGCGGCACGAATAACCCCATTCGTTATCGTACCAGGTCACGACCTTGGCCAGCGTGCCATCGAGCACCTGCGTCGACATCGCGTCGATGATGCTCGAACGCGGGTCGCCCTTGTAGTCGATGGAAACCAGCGGTTCGTGCGACACGCCGAGGATGCCCGCCATGCGGCCATTCGCGGCTTCTTCCAACTTCGCGATCAGTGTCGCGGTATCGGTGGGGGTGTTCAGCACGGCGACGAAATCGACCAGCGAGACCGTCGGGGTGGGAACGCGCACCGAGAAACCGTCGAACTTGTTCTTCAGGTCCGGGACGACCAGCGACACGGCCTTCGCCGCGCCCGTCGTCGTCGGGATCATGCTCAGAGCGGCAGCGCGCGCGCGGCGCAGATCCTTGTGCGGCAGGTCGAGGAGCTGCTGATCGTTGGTGTAGCTGTGGATGGTCGTCATCAGCGCGTGCTTGATGCCGAATGCATCGTTGACCACCTTCGCGGCGGGCGCGAGGCAGTTGGTGGTGCAGGAGGCATTCGACACGACCGTGTGCTTGGCCGGGTCATACTGTTCTTCGTTCACGCCCATGACGATGGTGATGTCTTCGTTCTTCGCGGGGGCGGAGATGATGACCTTCTTCGCGCCGCCTTCAATGTGCTTGCCCGCCGTCTCTTTGTCGGTGAAGCGGCCGGTGCTTTCAATGACGATGTCCACGCCGAGGTCGCCCCACGGCAGCTTCGCCGGGTCTTTTTCCGCCAGCGCCTTCAGTTCGTCACCGTCGATGATGATCGAGCCGTTGCCTTTTTCGACCGTGCCCGGATAGCGGCCATAGGTCGAGTCATACTTGAACAGATGCGTCATCGTATCCAGATCGCCGAGATCGTTGAAAGCGACGAGATCGATTTCGCCAGCATAACGTTCACGCAGAGTGCGCACGACCTGACGACCGATGCGACCGAAACCGTTGATACCTACACGAATTGCCATGTTTGCTGTCTCCTTACGTATTACGGCACTTGAGCGATGGACATTTTGGGCGGCGTTCCACCGGAACGCTCCGTTTCGCTCAGCCACAAGATCGCCCGTACAAGTTTTTGCGGGTCATGCCGCCAAGGGCGATCAGAGTCCACTAGATCGGTGTGATGCACTTGGTATCGCTGCAATATTTCGTGGTTCTCCGGCGCAGGCTGCACGTACCGCGTGTTCGCCCCGGCGTTCTCCGACGGATAGGCATTGTTAGCCAGCACGGCTTGAAACACACCGCGCCCGATGTGGCGCTCCAGCGCCAGCACGTGATCGGCCACCGTATACCCGCTCGTTTCTCCCGGTTGCATCGCGATATTGCAGATGTACACCTTGTAAGCGGATGTTGCCCGCAGCGCCTCGGCAATCCCCTTGACCAACATATTGGGGAGGATGCTCGTGTACAGGCTGCCCGGACCCAGACAGATGATGTCCGCGTGCAAAATGGCTTGTACGCTGCCGCGATACGCTTCGGCGTCTGCCGGTTCGACCGAGAGTTTCTCGATCACGCCGCCCGCCTCGGTGATGTTTGACTCGCCGCGCACTGTCAGCAGGCGGGTCTTGCTCGCCAGTCGCACATTCGCGACTAAGGTGACATCTTCCAACGTTGCCGGAAGTACGCTCCCCTGAATGTTGAGGACGCGTTCGGTCTCGATCAGCGCCTTTTCGAGGCTGCCTGTCACGCCCGCCAGCGCGCTGATGAACAGGTTGCCGAAGGCGTGTCCGCCGAGATCACCACTGTTGAAGCGATACTGAAACAATTGGGTCATGAGGCTTTCGTCATCGGCCAGCGCGGCGATGTTATTGCGTAAATCGCCGGGAGGGAGCACGCCGAGTTCGCGGCGCAGTCGCCCGGAACTTCCGCCGTCATCTGCGACGGTGACGATTGCTGTGATATTGCCTGTGTACGGTTTCATCCCTTTAAGCACGGACGGAAGGCCGGTACCGCCGCCAACGGCGACGACCTTGATGCCCTTCTGCGTCATGCTGTGTCGGTACACGGCGTCAATCACTCGACCCTGAACCATTTTCCGGTATGGCGCGAGGATGTTGCGCGACAGTTTGATTTCGGCAATCCCGCAGAGCAGCAGCCCCACGAATACGCCTGCGCCAATTTCCAGCCAACCGATGCTTGGCACACTGCGCGCCGCCAGCGTGGGCTGCGCGAGCTCCAAAATCGCAAAGGCGAGGCTTAGCGCGATGATTCCGATTCCGAGTGCGAGGAGCAGCAGCCAGCGCTTAACTCCCAGCCCCACCGTAAACCACTTTTGGAGCGCATTTGCCAGGTTCATCTAGTCGTAACCCGCCATACACTGATCAAAGAGAGTAACACCACGTCCGCGGGCTGTCAAAATTTTTAGGCGGATTTAACACGATACGTGATGAAGAACAGGGTGATCGCGCTGAGGATCGTCAACCCGCCGATGGTGATCGCCGCGTCGAACCAGAATTGTTCCGGGAACAGGCGAATCAACGTATCCGAGTAGTAGAACTGCCACGTCCCGCTTTCGAAGAACAGTTGATGAAAGCCGGTGAAGAAGAACTCCCAATTGAAGACCGCCGTCAGCGCGATTGTGACCAGCAGCGCCACCGTCACCAGCGCTCCATTGCGGATGCTCATCGCCACCTGATTCGCCGCGCCGCGATAGTACAGGTAGAGCAGGGCGACCAGCGCCAGCACCGCGCCGATCAACGCGGCTGCAAACGCGATTTGCGTGACCAGCTTCACATCACGCAGATGCTGGAGTTCGCGCAGCGTATACATAGCGCGCCCATCATTCAGCGTTAAATCCGCGAGGTATTCGACATCCTCGCCGTTGAGCAGATAGCGCAGCGTATACGGTGCGTAGTTCATACGTTCTTCGGTTGTGAAGCAATAGGGGTCATCAGGGAAACCGGGGCGCGTGTACTCGAAATACAGGAAGGCGGGCGTCATGACGATGCGCACGATCAGCAGCACAATCAGCGGCGCGAGGATGATCGTTAAGTAGGCTTGCGCCAACCAACGCAGTGCTGGGCGATCAATGCGCTGCGCTTCGGTCGTCTCCGTCATCTAAGCTGCTCCACGCCGCCACCAAACAGGAAATTCAGCACCATCGAGTCGACCATTGTTTCAACTGGGGCGCGGTTGTCCGTGAAGATTGTTTCTGACGCTGTCACCGGGACGAGCGCCGACACCGCGAGGTTGAGCGTCGTTTTTAGGTCATCCGGCGCGTCCTGTGGGATGAGCGCCACGTTGCGAATGAAGTCTTCGCTGGTCGTGGGCTGCACGGACGCGACGAGGATCGTATTGAACGAGTAGGGGACATCCATCGCGTGCACCGTCGGGTAGACTTGCAGCAGCGTCGCGGTCAGCGCGTCGATCAGCCGCCGATCCGTATCGGTGCGCCCTACGTTGATCGCGACCACGCCGTTATCCAGTAGATGATCGCGCACTTCGCTGAAGAATTCGACGGTCGTCAACTGCCACGGGATATATGGCGGACGGTAAGCATCGATGCCGATCACGCTGTAGCGCCGTTCGAGTTGATTCAGCGCGTAGCGTCCATCCTCGACGATCACATTCAGGTTCGGCATGGCTTCCGGGTTCATGTCGAAGTAGCGCGCGCCCGCTTCCACAATCGCCGGATCGATCTCGATTCCGTCAATGGGAATGTCACCGTAGATGTGCGTGTACTGCCGCGCAATCGTCCCCGCCGCCAACCCGATCAGCGCCAGCGATTCTACATCGTCGGGCTGGGTGTCCGGGTTGAAGTATGGCGCGGTCAGGAAGAAGTCCCACGTGCGCCCGTAGGCATACTGGGTTGCGTGCCACTGGCTGTGAATGCCTTGCCCCTCGTTCAGATACAGGTAGCGGTTGCCCGCGGCATCTTCCTGCACCTGAATGTAGTTGTACGCGCTCTCATCCTCATAGATTAGTTGCGCGCCTTCCGCCGCCGCCCGCAGGGGCGAACCGTTCAGCACGAACAGTGACAGCACTGCGATTAGCACAGGCATCCACAAAAAGCGCAGCGCCCGTGTGCCTTCTACGCGCCACAACCCGATCAGTGCGACGAGAAACAGCACGCCCGCGAACAGCAGAAACGTCTGGAAGGTGCCGAGTTCGGGCAGGAGGATCACAACGGGCAGGAAAGTGCCGACCAGACTGCCGAGCGTGCTAATCGCGTATAGGCGTCCGGCCGTTTTGCCCGCTGACTGTGCGTCCGCGACCGTCAGGCGAATCGCGAACGGCGACACCGTGCCGAGCAGCGTGATGGGAATGGCGAACAGCACCAGCACCGAGGCGAACGATGCGATGGACAGCGCCCCGTCGAAGTTGCTGAACGCGGTCGCCGCCGCCGACAATACCGGACGCGCCACCAGCGGAATTACCGCGCTGAGAAATGCGCCCCATACCAATATGCGATAAAACGTGGAAAAATGAGGTGAACGGTCGGCCCAGCGCCCGCCGACGAAATAACCGACGGTCAGGTATAACAGCATCAAGCCGATCACGTTGGCCCAGACCAGATTACTTGTGCCGAAGACACTGCCCAACAGACGCGACGCCAGCATTTCGACCGCGAGGGTCGTCATGCCGCTGGTGAATACTGCGAGGTAAAGGTAAGCCAATGACTGAGAATCCTAAATCAATGAACACCCACATTCGCCGTGCTGAACCCGCGGATGCGCCGGGAATTACCCGAATTATACGCGCGGCGTGGCAAGAATATAACCCTGACGTTTTCCCGAACGTGATTCCCAAACATATGACCTTTGTTGCTGAGCGGGGCGAGGCCGGGATCATCGGTTTTGTCGATTCGTTCGCCACGCAGCGCGACGAAGACGACGCCGAAATCCGCTGGGAAGTCGACTGGCTCGCCGTCGATCCGAAAAATCATGGCCACGGCACGGGAACGGCGCTCATTGCCGCCGCGACTGAAGCGGGGCGCGCCGCCCATGCGACCGTGGCGCGCGCGCTGGTGCGTATCGGCAATGTCGCTTCAGAGAAAGCCTTCGAGAAGAATGACTATAAGCCGTCGCCGGATGTGCTCGCGCTCTATATCAGTGATCAGCCGCTCAAAGAGCTGCGTTCCGTCGCCGATCACCGCCAATCCTACCTGATCACGGTCAATCGCCTCAACGATACTGCGATCTGGATCGAAGGTGAAATCACCGACCGCGTCCTGCAGCAAGCGCGCTATGTGATCGGTGTGCGCGGTTGGCATGCGGCTGGGGCGCTCATCCCGCGCAGCGACCGCAAACTGCTCAAGTTGGTGGAGGCGGAAGGCTACAAACACGTCGCCAATTACCGCCAGTACGTGCTGCGCTACTGAAGGGGAAAATATCTTTTGTAGGGACGCGATTTATCGCGTCCGCTTCATGACTCGCCGAAAACTTGTTTAGTTCAGTGGCTGCGCCAACGCATTGGCGATGTCGTCGCCTTTGCGCACCACCACGCTCGGAATCTTGCCGAGTCGCAGCATCGCGCGCGTGTCATCCACTTTGCTGCCGCCGCCGAACGAATACGGATCGATCAGTACGCACACCGGGCGGATGCCTTTGCGCGCCAATATCTGCGCTTCGCCAATCCACGACGCATCCAGCGACGACGTGACGATCACCAGTGTTGTGCCGCGCGTCAGGTAGGGCGTTTCCAGCGTCAGCATTTGACCGAGCGTGTACGATGATAGACTCCGCGCGACGGCCAACGTCTGCAATATATGCAGCATTTGTCGGTTGCCGCGTTCGGGTTGATACACCTCGCGGTGCGGCACATACGCCGCGAACCCGAGCGCGCGTTCCTGCTCGATGAAATGCTGCGCCAGCGACGCCGTGATCACCACGCCATATTCTTCGGTTGAGGGCGGAATGCCGATCCCATTGGGAATAACCGGTCCGTTCCCCCGAAGGCGCTGTACGGTTGGCTCTTCGACCAGGGATCCGCGCGAGAAATCCATGAACAACCAGATGTCGACCATCGGGTCGATCTCAAATTCCTTGACCATCAGCCGATCTTTGCGTGCGGTTGATGCCCAGTGGATGCGGTTGAAGCTGTCGCCCGAGGCGTATTCGCGCACACCCGCCGCATTGGTCGTCACATTCTGCGCCCGCTGCCGCTGCGCCTCACCGCCGGAGAGCACACCCATCGGCAGTTGAAAGCGGCTGATCGGCACGGTCGCCGGGTACACGGTCACGCGCGAGGTGGCGGCGAACTTGCGCGGCGAAATGAACAGGCCGAACGGGTCGCCGCTCATAATCGTCAACGGACCAAGTCGGAACTCACCCCGCGTCAGGCACGGCGTTTCGACGTACCAGCGATACTTGCCCCGGATGCCGAGCGACGGCACCACATGGCTCGCGCGGTGTCCCGGCAGCTCGGATTCGTCGCGAACTTCCAACCACAACTTGGGCAGCCACGCCCGGTTATGCACGACGAACGCCTCTTCGAGGTTGCGCCCGACCTGCGCGCGGCGCGCCCGCGTCTTGCGGGCGACGCTCACCCAGCGCACCGACACCCAGGCCCACAGCAGCGAGACGATCAGCAAACCGCCCAGCAAATACGCAAGGTTGAAGAAGATGGCGCGCCCCGTGAACAACCCGGTGAGCAGCGCGCCGATCAGCAGCAAATAGATCGTGTTGCGGCGATTTTGCATGGGGTTCGACGCTATGGGCGCATACCCAGCGCTGAACCGCCGGGGACAGGCGTCGCATTCAGAATGTCCTGCACGATGGTGCGCGCCGAAATATCGCGGATACGCGCTGCTGGCCCCACGATGATGCGATGCGCCAGCGTCGCTTCTGCCAGCGCCTTCACGTCATCCGGTTCGACTGCGTCGCGCCCCGCCATCGCCGCGCGGGTCTGCGCGCAGCGGAACAGTGCCAGTGATCCGCGGGGACTGCTGCCGAGGTACACATCCGGGTGCTGCCGCGAGGCGCTCACCAGCGCGATGATGTACTGCTTGACGTATTCCGACACATACACTTGGCGCGTCGCGTTCTGCGCGGCGATCAATTCTTCGACTGAGACCACTTGCAGCACATTCGCGAGTGGATGCTCATACTGCTGCGACGTGAGAATGCTCATTTCTTCGTGTGGGGTAGGGTAGCCCAACTGGATGCGCATGATGAAGCGGTCGAGCTGCGCTTCTGGCAGCGGAAATGTCCCCTCATACTCGATGGGATTTTGCGTTGCCAGCAGCAGGAACGGCTGATCCAGCGCATAGGTGACGCCATCCACCGTGATCTGCTTTTCTTCCATCGCTTCCAGCAGCGCGGCTTGCGTTTTCGGCGTTGCGCGGTTGATTTCATCGGCGAGGACGATCTGCGCCATGATCGGTCCAGCGCGGAATTCGAACTGCCGGGTCGCTTGATTGAACAGGGAGACGCCCGTTACGTCTGATGGGAGCATATCGGGCGTGAACTGAATGCGGCTGAAACTGCATCCAATCGACTTTGATAACGCTTTCGCCATCATGGTTTTGCCGACGCCGGGGATGTCCTCAATCAGAATGTGTCCTTGGCTGAGCAAGCCGAGCACAGTCATGCGGACTTCATTGCGTTTGCCGACAATCACTTGGCTGACGCTGTGGACGATGCGTTCTGCGACGTTCTGGACGACTTCGAGTCGTTGGCGCGGACGGGCGTTATTGTAGACCTGATTCTGATCGGGCATGCGTTCACCTTACACCTGCGTATCCGTCGAGTGTAACACAGGTTGTGATAATTTTCGAGGCGATTAGCCGCTATACTAGCATATGTGTACGGTGTTTAAGCGACGATCCAATGACTTCTTTCATACGCTTCCAAGACTTCTGCCTGATGGCAGACCGCTTACGTCATCCCCTCGTGATCCAATCTGTCGCGGGACGCTTTGTCTACCTTAATCCTTTCTTTCAGCGACTGACCGGCTATGTACTGGAAGATCTGAGCGATTGTACTCCCGTGCAGCTTGTCCATCCCGATGATCGCCATATCGCGCTGGATGCGTATCAGAAGCTCGCGCAGGGCAGCGGGCAGGCCACTTCGCTCCGCTACCGGGTTCGTATCAAGAACGGCGATTATGTCGTGGTCGAGAACACCATGACGGTCCAGCAGGATGAACATGGCAAAGATGCCTGGATCATTTGCGCGCCGGTCATGGAGACGGTCAGCGAGCAGGCGATTGAACAGGCGCGCTAGTTGGTCGCCATGGAAGAACGGCAGCGCCTCGCCCGCGATTTGCACGATGCTGTCAGCCAGACCTTGTTCTCAGCCAGCGTCATCGCGGAAACGCTCCCCATTCTGTACGACACCAATCCCGACGAAGTCATGAAGGGGCTGAATAAACTCTCTGCGTTGACTAAAGGCGCGCTCGCCGAAATGCGCACGCTGCTGGTTGAACTGCGCCCCGGCGCGCTCACGGAGATCGAATTGAGCCAGCTGCTCACGTATCTTGTCAACAGCTTTCGCACTCGTCTGGAAGGTGAGATCGTGTTTGAAAACGCCGGGTGTGCCAAGCGCATCGACCCAGAGACGAAGGTCAGCATTTACCGCATCGCACAAGAAGCTATGAACAACATTGTGCGCCATTCCCGCGCGACCTTCGTCTCGGTCGAATTGAACTGTAGGCCGGGTTTGGTGGAACTGGACATCCGCGATAACGGTGTTGGCTTTGATGCGCGCGGCATATCTGCCAGCCACATGGGGCTGCGCATCATGTATGAACGCGCCGAATCCAGCGGTCTTGAACTTGACATTATTAGCGTACCGGGTGAGGGCACTCAGGTCCATTTGCAGAAAAACGGAGCAGCGCAGTCTTATGAGCGATGAACACAAAATCCGTATCATGATCGTCGATGACCATCAGGTTGTCCGGCAAGGGTTCGCCGTGTTCCTCAAGGCATTTCCTGATCTGGAATTTGTCGGCGAGGCGGTCAACGGTGAAGAAGCTGTCGAACTCGCGGGCAGCCTCCAGCCTGATGTGATCCTCATGGATATGATCATGCCGCGCTTGGGCGGCGTGGATGCGACTCGCGTCATTCGGGATGCGAATCCGAACATTCAGGTTATCGCGCTCACCAGCTTCACCGATAACAAGCAGTTGGTGCAGGACGCGCTCAACGCGGGTGCCATCGGTTACCTGTTCAAAGATGTCTCGATTGCCGACCTCGCTAAAGCGATCCGTCTTGCCTATGACGGCACGCCGGTGCTCGCGCCGGAAGCCACCCGCATGCTCATTCAGGCCAAGACGCAGCGCAGCCCCAAAGACTACAACTTGAGCAAGCGCGAACTCGAAGTGCTCAGCCTGCTCGTCGATGGCCTGAGCAATGCCGAAATCGCGGATCGCATGTCGGTCAGCTCATCGACCATCAAGTTCCATGTGAGCAGCATTCTCGGCAAACTCGGCGCGGCGACCCGCACCGAAGCTGTCTCGATCGCGCATCAGCAGAAATTGGTGCTCTGAGTAGGGTTGCTGACGGCCAAACCTTTATGCTTGTCTGTTGAGATGTTCCACAAACGCGTCTAGAATTAAGGTATTCGGATGTGTTTGTGGAATCTCAATGATGCCTGCTGAAATTCAAACTGCTGCCCCCGTAAATGCCAAAAGAGTCCTGATTGCCGAAGATAATGCCGACTTGCGCAAGTTGTTTTCGTATGTCTTCCAGAAAAGCGGCTATGCCGTGCACACGGCGGCAGACGGGCAGCGGGCACTCGATTTCCTCAATACGCAGCCACTCCCGGATGTGATCATCCTCGATGTCAATATGCCGTACGTGAGCGGTTTAGATCTGCTGCAGCACGTGCGGGCCACCTCCACCATGAAACATGTACAGGTGATTCTCGTCAGCGGCAATTCGACAGTTGAACATGCGCCGGAAGCCGCGCTCGCTGACCTCATGCTGATCAAGCCGGTGAGCCCCAATGATCTCGTTACGCTCGCAGATCGGCTCATCATCTGAAGAACCCTAACTTGCCGTTTGAACCTCCTCCTGTATAATAATTCTGACAGTATCGACCCCGAACAGGAGCAGCACCCTATGCCAAGATCGCGGACTGAGTTGATGGTTGATCGGCTTCGAGACCTCCAGGCGACCACGCCGGAAATCGAAGCTTCAGCGGTCGTCAGTGTTGATGGACTCGCGATGGCCTCGTCGCTCCCTGCTAACATTGAAGAAGATCGTGTCTCCGCGATGTCGGCGGCGATGCTCTCGCTCGGCGAACGAATTGCTTCGGAACTCGGGCGCGGTGAACTGGATCAGGTGTACATTCGTGGTGAAGACGGACTCGTCATCCTGATGTCCGTCGGGGAAGAAGCGGTGTTGACGACTCTTGTGCGTGAAGGCGCGCGCCTCGGTTTGATCCTTCTTGATATGCGCCGGACCGCCGACGATCTCGAACGCCTCGTTTAGCGAGGTCATTACCTTAACCCTCACAGAAGTCAGTTCGGCGGGGCACTCATCCACCCCGCCGCATTTTTGTATTGTGGCTGTGTCTAGGCGGTGGCGCTCCTGCGCCCACCGGAATTTCTCTTGTATTCGCTGAGTATGATCTTTTCGGGGAGACGATGAGCGCGAATCCCAAGTATATCTTTTGCACCGGCGGGGTGGTCAGTTCCGTAGGGAAGGGTGTCACCGCCGCCGCTATCGGGACGATTTTGAAGGCGCGCGGCTTGAAAGTGGCCGTGCAGAAACTTGACCCGTATCTGAACGTCGATCCGGGGACGATGAGTCCGTTTCAGCATGGTGAAGTGTTCGTGACCGCGGACGGCGCGGAAACCGACCTCGACCTCGGCCACTACGAACGGTTCATCGACGAAAACCTCAACCGGGGCTGCAATGTGACCGCGGGGCAGGTCTACAGTTATGTTATTGAAAAAGAGCGGCGCGGTGACTACCTCGGCGGCACGATTCAGGTCGTCCCGCACATCACCAATGAGATCAAGCGTCGCATCGTGCTGGTCGGGCGCGAGAACAATGCGGATGTCGTCATCGTCGAAGTTGGCGGCACGGTCGGCGATATCGAAGGCCTCCCGTTCCTCGAAGCCATCCGCCAGATTCGCCAGAGTATGAATCGCGCTGACACGCTCTATGTGCATGTGACCTTCCTGCCGCACATCGGCGCGACCGACGAACTCAAGACTAAGCCCACGCAGCACAGCGTGGCGGAACTGCGCGGCATCGGCATCCAGCCGCACGTCATCATTGCCCGCACTGACCACGACGTGACCAAAGATGTCGTCAACAAGATTGCGTTGTTCTGCGACGTAGACGAACGCGCGGTGATACCTCTCAAGACCGTTGATTTGCTGTATGATGTGCCGCTCATCCTCGAAGACCTCGGCTTAGGCGATTTCATCATGGATCACTTCGGTCTCAAGCCGCCTGCGCCGCAGTTGGACGAATGGCGCAAGATGGTTCGCCGCATGCGCGAAGTCAAAGAGGTGGTGCGCGTTGGCATTGTTGGCAAGTATGTCGAACTGCACGACGCCTATATGAGCGTCAAAGAGGCGCTGTTCCACGCTGCCAGTAAATGCGATCACAAGCTGGAAATCGTGTGGATACCTTCGGGTGACCTCGAAAAAGACAAGGGTTGGGATCTCGTGCGCAGCGTCGATGCGATTGTCGTGCCCGGCGGGTTCGGCTATCGTGGCGTCGAAGGTAAAGTCCTGGCGGCGCGCTTTGCACGGGATAACAAAATTCCGTATCTCGGCTTGTGCCTAGGCATGCAGACCATGTGCATTGAATTCGCGCGCAACGTCCTCAACGTGGAAGATGCGACCAGCTCTGAATTCGAAGGCAGTGGCGATACACATGTTATTGATATGATGATCGAACAGCGCGGCATCACCGATCTTGGTGGTACAATGCGTCTCGGCATCTATCCGTGCCATCTGACGCCCGGATCAGCCGCCGCTGCCGCCTACAGCGCGGTCGGCGCGATTGATCAGCCTGTGCAGGAACGTCATCGCCACCGGTTTGAGTTCAATAACAACTTCCGGCAGGCTTTTCAGGATAATGGCATGGTCTTCAGCGGCCTCAGCCCGGATGGGACGCTGGTCGAAATCGCGGAAATTGCCGATCACCCGTTCATGGTGGGCAGCCAGTTCCATCCAGAATTTCTCAGCCGTCCGAATCAGCCGCACCCGTTGTTCCTGCGGCTCATCCAGACGGCCATCCAGACGAGCCACACGCCTACACATGAACGCGAACCAGAGAACGTTACCGGAAAGTGAGGTAGAAATTTATGTCGGTCGCAAGTTACTTTCAGGCGATCCCCAAAGCCGAAGTCCTGATCCAGTTTGAAGGGGCGCTGCCGAAAGCCAGTCTCGTGGGGCTGGCGGATCGCAATGACATCGCCGAAACGCTTAAGCATTTCAACGACTGGATCAAGCTGCTTGACCAGCCTGATCCCAAGCGCATGCAGGACATTTTCAAGGTCACAAGCACGTGGTTTCTCCACGGCGAAGACCTGACGCGTGCCGCCTATGACCTCGGCACTTGGCTGGCGAAGCAGAACGTGCGCTATGCCGAAATCATGGTTAATCCGACGTTCTACGTCGAGCTGCCGTCGCAGATCGAAACATTCTTCGCCGCCCTCAACGATGGCCGGGATCGCGCCAAGCGCGCCTGGGGCATCGACATCGCCTGGATTCTGTCCGCCCCTCGTGAAGACTCGCGCCGCGCTGACGACTATGCCCGCTGGGTGAGCACCGCCGTTGCCAAACGCGCCGGGGTGATCGGCTTGGCCTTGAGTGGTCGTGAAGATATGGCCGCGCTGCCCTCGTTTGAACGGGCGTTCCGCGCGGTGGAGAAGAAAGAAATTCCGCGTGTGGTTCGCGCTGGTGAACTGGCGGGCGCGGAAGGTGTACGGCAGGCGGTGGAGCACCTCGTGCCCAACCGCGTCGTCGACGGGTGGGGCGTGGCCGGCTCACCGGAAGCGCTCAACGACTTCCGTGATCAGGCGATCACGCTGGCCGTCTGCCCGACGCGTGCGCTCAAGCAGGGTTGGGTCACGGCGCTCGCCGACTACCCGCTGCGCCGCCTCTATGACGAGAATGTGTCGCTGGTGGTCGGTTCCGATATGCCGCTGATGTACAAAACCACGCTGGCGGACGAACTCACTGCGCTTGTTGATCAGCTTGGTTTCACGGTGGAAGAGGCGGAAGACATTGCGCTTAACGGCGTACGCGCCAGCTTCCTGCCGGAAGACGCCAAGTCAGATTTGCTGGCGCAGGTCACCGACGAACTCGCCGCCCTCCGCGCCGAACATCTCGAACCCCAGGCCAAATAAAACCGCAGAGGCAAACAGTACCAGAGTATTTACCTTCTCCTCTGCGCTCTCCGCGTTCTCTGCGTTAGATCGATTTTCTGCTTTTGCCGATTTACGCTTCGGTGAAGTCGCCTTCGACCACATCCTCCGGTCGACCATTCCGCTGCCCTTCGGGATTGTAGCTGCCGCCCGCGTTCGCGCTGTTATCCGCCGCGTACATCTGCTGGGACAGGGCGTAGGTCGCATTTTGCAGCGCGCTCGACGCCTGCTTGATCGCGTTCACGTCGTCGCGCTTGACCGCCTCGTTGACCGCGTTGATCTGCTCTTCGATCGCGCTGCGATCCGCTGCTGGCACTTTGTCGCCGAGCGTCATGAGCGATTTCTCCGCCTGATACACCAGCGCATCCGCTTCATTACGTGCCTGCACCAACTGATGCCGCTGTTCGTCCGCCGCGCGGTTCTGATCCGCTTCGCGCACCAGCCGGTCAACCTCGTTCTTGTTCAAATTCGTCGACGCCGTCACGGTGATCTTCTGCGCCTTCCCGGTCGCCTTATCGGTCGCCGTCACGTTAAGGATGCCGTTCGCGTCGATGTCGAACGCCACTTCAATCTGTGGCATCCCGCGTCCCGCCGGGGCAATCCCTTCCAACCGGAAGTGACCGAGCGTCATGTTATCCGCCGCCATCGGCCGTTCGCCCTGCAGCACGTGGATATCCACCGCCGTCTGACCGTCTTCCGCCGTCGAAAAGATTTCGCTCTTGCGCACCGGGATCGTCGTGTTGCGTTCGATCAGCTTCGTCATGACGCTGCCCATCGTCTCCACGCCGAGGCTCAGTGGGGTCACGTCGAGCAGCAGCACATCCTTCACTTCGCCGCCGAGCACGCCCGCCTGAATCGCCGCGCCGACCGCGACCACTTCATCCGGGTTGACGCTCTTGTTCGGCGCTTTGCCGATCAATTGCTGCACCAGCTCCTGCACCATCGGCATGCGGATCGAACCGCCGACCAGCACCACTTCGTCGATCTGGCTCTTGTTCATGTCAGCGTCGCTCAGCGCCTGGTTGACCGGGCCGCGCAGGCGTTCTACCAGCCCCGCGCTCAACTGCTCGAACTTCGCGCGGGTGAGTGTCGCCGTCAGGTGCTTCGGGCCGGAGGCATCCGCCGTGATGAAGGGTAGGTTGATTTCCGTCTGCACCGTGTTCGACAGCTCGATCTTGGCCTTTTCCGCTGCTTCCTTGAGACGCTGAAGCGCCTGCCGGTCGCCGCGCAGGTCGATGCCCTGTTCGCGCTTGAAGTCGTCCGCCAGCCAGTCGACGATCACCTGATCCCAGTCATCGCCGCCGAGGTGTGTATCGCCGCTCGTCGCCTTGACTTCGATCACGCCGTCGCCCACTTCGAGGATCGACACGTCGAACGTCCCACCGCCGAGGTCGAACACGAGGATCGTCTCGGTTTCCTTCTTATCCAGCCCGTAGGCGAGGCTTGCCGCCGTCGGCTCGTTGATGATGCGCAGCACGTCCAGCCCCGCGATCTTGCCCGCGTCTTTGGTCGCCTGCCGCTGCGCGTCATTGAAGTACGCCGGCACCGTGATCACCGCCTGGGTGACCGTCTCGCCGAGGTACGCTTCCGCGTCTTTCTTCAGCTTGCCGAGGATCATCGCGCTGATTTCCTGCGGCGTGTACGTGCGGTCATTCGCCGGAATGCGAATCCGCGCGTCGTTCGCTGAACCGCCCTCTACTTTGTAGGGCAGATATTTCGTCTCCGCGCCCGCCTCGCTGATGTTCTTGCCCATCAGCCGCTTGACCGAGAAGACCGTATTTTCCGGGTTCACCACCGCTTGCCGCTTGGCCGCCTGCCCGACGATCCGTTCCCCATTCTTCGTGAAGCCCACCACCGACGGCACCGTGCGGCTGCCTTCCGCGCTGGCGATCACGACCGGTTCGCCGTTTTCCAGCACCGCCACCACCGAGTTCGTCGTACCAAGGTCAATACCGACAATTTTCGCCATATCCATTACACCCCTGATTCAGGAGTTAAAAGCCGAAATTGAAAGTTAAGAGTGGAAAGCTTCTATGCCGTCCTTACTTTTAACTTTTCCCTTTTAGCTCGTTCTTTTTACGTTACGAGCTTCATTATAGGTGGGGTGTATATGACGACTGTCAAAAAAACGTAGGAACGGTATAAGAGGTGAAACTCACGGTTACCGATGAGTAGGGCGCGATCAGCACGGCAAAAAGCGAACCCCTGTAAAGCCACTTGCTTCGACAAGCGCCTTCAGGTGGGCAGAAACAATGACTGGAAGCCGCCAATCCTGCAATCGAAAAATGTGATAGTCCTGTGGGACATCTGACCGGATTTTGAGATCAATGATCGATTTGATCTCTCCACCTCGATCTGGTTCAAGATTCGCGTTAAATCGGCTGATATGTCCTGAACGTTCGTAATCGATCCCTTGAATGCTGCGAATGATATTGAGAATTTCAAAACCAGTGATGTCTGTGTCGAGAAACGCTACCGGAATGCGTTGCACAGCGGTTGGATCTGTTTTGCACACAAGATCCGCAAACCGTCGGCTGACGAGGGGTGTGAACGAAGCCGCTTTGAAGGCAAAGTCATCTGGTTGTGTGAAAATTCGCGTGTTCTTCAGTGCGACATAGGGGATCGACTCGAAATAGGTTCCTTGACCAAAGGCACCCACCGTGTAGTAGTGTCCGTCAGCATTGACCGCGTCGCCCGGGAACCATCCAATCGGTGGAGCGTCATCCTGTTCAGGAATATCCAGGTATAACTCGAAGAAACGACTGCTTTCACCAGTGAACATTTAGCCTCTACATCCGGACAATGATCAGGGTGAGGTCAGATCCCCCTCTCTCTTGGGTTCACGGCAGGATAGTTTTAATGCTTCGAGACCATCTTCCCTTAAACGATACGTTGTAGGGACGGCCTTCTGGCCGTCCGCTGACCACGGACGCGCAGAAGCGCGTCCCTACAATGGCTCAATTGTTAAAAGTGTCCTGTCCTCAATTCTCTTGGGAGAGGGGGTAGGGGCGAGGCCGATCTCTTCGGGAGGCTGACGCGGCTTCTTACTCAGTCCTCAGTCCTCATCCCTCAGTCCTATTTCTCCACTTGCCGCTTGAAATCGACAAACCGGTACCCGACCCCGCGCTCCGTGAGGATGTATTTCGGGTTGCTCGGGTCTTCTTCGATCTTCTCGCGCAGGTAGTTGACGTACAGCCGCACGTAATGCGCCTCGTCGCGGTACTCGTAGCCCCACACCTTCGCCAGCAGTTGATCGTGCGGCACGGTCCAGCCCGCGTTCTCGATCAGGTGGTAGAGCAGGCGATACTCCGTCGGGCGCAGCTTGATCCGCTCGCCGTTGACGATCACTTCGCGCCGGTTGAAGTCTACGCTCAGCCGCTCGTCAATGCGCAGCACGGCCTGATCGGGCGAGCTGGACGGCATGTCGAAGCGGCGCATCACCGCTTTGATGCGGCTCGACAATTCGCGCGGGCCGAACGGCTTGGGGATGTAATCATCCGCGCCGAGTTCTAACCCGTAGACCTTGTCGTTTTCTTCACCCTTCGCCGTGAGCATGATCACGGGGATGTTCGTGAACTCGCGCAGCATTCGCAGCGTTTCAAACCCGTCGAGTTCGGGCATCATCACGTCGAGCAGTACAATATCGGGCAGCTTCGTCCGCACCGCTTCCAGCGCTTCAAGTCCGTTGTGCGCTTCCACCACCTGATGCCCCTCGAGCTCGAGGTTCATGCGGATGAAGTTGATCATGCGCGGTTCGTCATCCACTACGAGGATGCGTTTGCCGTCGCGTCCAGTCGCTTTAGGGACTTTACTCGTCATAACGTTCCTTCTTCCTACCCCGACTATATTCCACGCCTTTAGGCGGGGGCAGGGGTGAGGCTACACTCTTTAGCTCTCGGCTAATCATTGCGGAACGGCAGCGGGAAGGCATCGATATCATCTGCCGACGGCAGCACTTCGATGAAGGTGATCCGCCACCACGGAATGATCAGAGTATTGACGCCATCTTCAAGGTTGTCTAGGTCTTTGTCGGCTTTATCGCGCACATTCTTACCCACGAACACGTTATCGGTCGGACGGGGCAGTTCATCAACATCACACTTGATCGGATTTTCGTTCGTTACATGGACAAGAACGGTCTGCATAGCGGCTTGTTCCTATATCAACTACGTATTGAAAAAGATGCGAGCGACCAATTTGCCGAGGCGAATCTCATCACCATCCCGCAGGACGCGTGGTTGTTGGGCGACGAGCCGCTGACCATTGAGGTGCGTCCCATTCGCGCTGCCTTTGTCGATAAGCAGCAGACCGTCTTCGGATCGGACAATGACGGCGTGGATACGAGACACCCCTTTTTCCACCGCATCATAGGGCATCAGATCAACATCCGGTCTGATGTTGTGCTCGGCATCAAGCCGTCCGATAGTGATCTGGTCAGCAGGCTTTAGCACCAGCGGCGTTGATGTGCCGACAATGCGCAGCAAAATGCTCGCGCCGGGCTTGAATTCGGCTGTCCCGTAGCTGGTGCGCCACTCGTAAGCTTCCTCATCGATCTTCTGGGTCGTCAACACCGTTGTGGGCTTATCCTCGGCGAGCGGTTGGCCGCAGTCTTCACAAAAGAAGAACCCTTCGCGGTTGGCATGTTTGCAGAACCGGCACTCCTTCATACAGCCTGCCTAACTTTCGAGTTCGCTGTTACGGATCATTCCGCTCACGAGCGTGCGGGTTTGATACTTGATATTTTTTCGCGCTTCATCGGAGAGCACCGCCGTGTTTTGCACATGAATCGCGTTTTGCCGGACTTCCTCGGCCAGTTCGCCTTCGCCCAGCTGGAACAAGCGTGTTGCCAGCTTTTCGAGGCGGCTGGTCGCTTCGGCGATGTTACCCTGGTCGATGGCCTCCTGCGCGCGTTCCTGCATGCGGTACAGCGTGAGCCGTCCGAGCGCATCCATGATCGCGGGCGGCGTTTCCTCATTGACCGGTGCTTGTGTGATCCCCAGCGAAATGTCGCTCAGTGTCTGATACTTGCGCTGCGCATTCGTCATGATGTCGCCGACCGCCACAATGCGCGCGATCGAGCGGTAGCCCTCCGTCATATCGGGGGGCAGTTCAAATTGCAGAAGCACCGTCGTCAGGCGTCCGATTTGCAGGCTGCCGAGCGGTATATAGCCCGTGTCAATTGAAAGTGGCTGCGGGTTTGGCATCAATTTGAAGGCCGATTCCAGCTTGACGCCCAAATCTGGCGCAATCGAGATCATCAAGCGTTCGGCGAAGCCGTTGGCGAGTCCGCGCACGTGATCATTCAGGAACTGCACGACGGTGCGGGGGGTTTTGATGTGCGTTGACGCGCCCCCCGTCACCGAGGCGAGGTCGTCGAGGAATTTGTCGTTCCACTCGTGCCCTAAGCCCATCGCGCTGATGCTGATGCCTTCTTTTTCGACTTCCGCGGCCAGCGCGAGGCAGCGTTCTTCATCGCCATAGGTGTTGCCATCCGTCAGCAGAATGACATGATTGATCAGGCGCGGCGCGAGGAATTTGCGGTTTTGCTCAATGCCGAGCGCTAGACCCTTGTAAATCTCCGTGCCGCCGAATGCCTTCAACATGCTGATGCGCGCTTTGAGCGCCGGTTTGTCAGCTACCGTGGTCGCCGGAATGACGAGTTCCGCGTGGTCATTGAAGGCCACTACCGACAGAATATCCTGCGGCCCGAGCTGGTCGATGATCCGGTGCGCGGCGATCTGCACCCGTTCGATGCGTCCCGCGTTCATTGAATTGCTCTTGTCGAGCACGAGCGTCAGATTCAAATGCGTTTGGGCGCGAATGAGCTCCTGCACTTCCTCAGCGCGCGGGTCCGCCTGGATCTCAGCCAGCATGTACACCACCTGCGTCTCGCTCAGCGGGTAGATGTTGCGTTTGCTCGGCGTCACACGCAGCGAGAAGGTGAGCGCATCCGGTGACCGCAGTTTCGCCTCGTCATCATAGGCGCGCCGCTCACGTGCATTGTTGAGCGTGTTGTACGCGGCGGTGATGTCCTGAAACTGCGCGGCGGCACCGGGATTATTCCGGTTTGTATCCGGATGCAGTCGCCGTGCTGCCCGCCGGTAGGCATCACGTATCTCGTCTTCTGAGGCATCTGGGGCGATGCCTAGCAACACATAGGGATCAAAGTCGACAGGCATAGGCCGCGCTATCCGAGCGAACTCTTAGTGAGCTTAAGTAAAGTTAACGTCCAACCTCTAGTCTAGTGGCGAGAGGCTATCCTGGCAAGTTCAGAACCACGACGGTGACGTTATCCAAACCTCCGCGCTTGTTGGCGAGTGCCACCAGTTTGTTACAGGCGTCTTGCGGGTTGCTGTTCTGGCGCACGATGTCGACGATTTCTTTGTCCTGCACCTGATTCCACAGCCCATCACTGCACACCACGAGACTCGACTTCGGCGGCACGCGGCGGAACATGGTATCAACTTCGACAACATCATTCTGACCGAGCGCGCGGTACAGTACGTTCTTCTGTGGGTGCTCGGCGGCCTCTTCCGGCGTGAGCTGATCGAGCTCGATCAGCCGCTGCACCAGCGAATGATCGCGGGTGAGCTGCTCGATCACCCCGTCTTTCGAGATCATATACACACGGCTGTCACCCACGTGGGCGACATACGCCAGATCCCCGATCAGAATCACGGAACTGAACGTTGTGCCGCCGTCCGGCACCTGCACCATGATATCACCGTTGGCCTTCTGGATTGCTTCGGTCAGCGCTTCCGTAATCGGCGCTTGGTTTTCAGTCTGCCCGCTGAGCATCGGCAGCCAGATCGTCGTGGCGACCGTTGCCGCGACCGTCTTGATGGCTAAGGCCGACGCTTTTTCGCCATCATGATGTCCGCCCATACCATCGGCGACCATGAACAGCCCGAAATCCGGGCGCTCATCCGCGCTCCGGCTGCTGACGAAATAGCACAGCACGGCATCCTGATTGTTATTGCGCACCATGCCCACATCGCTCAACTGACCGAAGATCAGGTGATCGTTTCCGAGGTAGCTGAGCAGGGATTCCTGTGACAGCGGGCGCGTCGCACCGTCCGCAATGATGTGCGGGGCGATATCCGGTGCGGTCGTAGGCGCTTCGTACGGCGCTTCAACCTTAAGTTCGGTGATCGGCTGCGGCGCGGGTGTGGTGGTCGGCGTCCCAGAGTCAGCCGTTGGCTTGCTGGGGTCGTTGCTGAATATGCGTCGGAACAGATTCATCATTTTCTCCGAAGTGCGTGCTTAAGTGCCGATTGGGAAGGCATACAGGTTGTGATCGAGCGAGCCGATCAAGACGACATCCCCGGCAACAAATGGCGTTGCTGTAATCGCACCTCCTGTTTTGTACTTCCACCGTTCGCGCCCGTTGTCGGCATTCAAGCAGTAGAAATAACCGTCTGTTCCGCCGAAATATACGGCGTCTTTGTGAACGAGTGGTGAGGCAACGATCGGTTTACCGGTTTCAAATTTCCATTTTTCGCGCCCAGTTTGCGTGTTCACGGCGTAGAAATTTCCGTCCGTGGACCCGAAATAGAGCAGCGATTTGGCTTCCATCGGCGACGAGATGATCGCGCCGGTTGTGCGAAAGCGCCACGAGTTGTAACCTGTGTTGGCATCCAGCGCGTACATAAAGCCATCGCTTGCGCCGATGTAACACATGCTTTCCACCATGTTGACAAACGGCGACGACATGACGTTGCGGCGGGCGCGGTACGTCCACTTGCGGTTGCCCGAGAGCGTGTAGGCGCTCACTTCGCCGGTCTCACAGCCCGCGATCACCAGTTCGTTCGTCACGAACGGACGCACCCGAATCGGCGATTCCATGTTCACAGCCCAGTGTTGGCGCCCATTGGGCGCCGAGACCGCGTACAGCTTGCCGTCGTCGCTCCCGAAGAACACAAAGTTGTGCGCGACGCGGGGCGTGCTGCGGATGCGTTCTTTGGTTGCGAAGGTCCAGTTGACGCGACCCGAGCGGTAATCGACCGCATACAGGCTGAAGTCCTCTGAGCCGAACACGATGTTGCGATTCACATCATCGATGACGGGCGACGAGGCAATACCGCCCTTGGTCGCGAACTTCCACAGCATCTCTTTATTGTCCAGCTTGAGCGCGTAGACATTGCTGTCATACGACCCGACGAACACCGTCTCGCCGAGGGCGGTCGGGCTGCAGCGAATCTCATCTTCGGTCTTGAACTGCCACTTCGGTTCAACCGTGCTGTCCGTCACCTCGTTGAAGAATTCCGTCGCCTTTTCCGTTGGTATCTGCGCGGGTGGCGGCTGCTGGGGCGGCGGATAACCCGGCTGCCCATACGGCGGCTGCTGATACTGCGGCGGGTAGGGCTGCTGGTACTGTGGCGGCGGATAGTACTGCGGCGGCGGGTAGGGCTGCTGGTACTGCGGTGGCATTTGCTGCGGCGTGGGTGTCTGCGGTGTGGCGACCACCAGACCGGGGCGCTGGCGCAAACCTTCCAGCGCCTCTTTCATCTCGCGGCAGGTTTGGAAGCGATCAATGGCGTTGAAGGCCAGCGCGCGCTCGACCACGGCGATCAAACCCGGCGGTACTTTCGGATTGAGCGTGGCCAGCGGCCGCTCATGGAAGCTGAACGGCGGTTCGAGGCGCGGATCTTTGCGGGATAGGATGTGATGCAGCGTCGCGCCGAGGCTGTAAATGTCGCTTTGCGGCGACACATCGCCTTTGTACTGCTCGGGCGCGGAGTAGCCTTCCGTGCCGATCATCGTGTTCTTGACGCCTGTCACGAACGCTTTGGCGATCCCGAAGTCGATCAAACGAACCTTACCCAGGCTGTCGATCATGATGTTCGGCGGTTTCACATCGCGAAACACAATCGGATCGGGCTTCTGCGAGTGCAGGTAATCCAGCACGTCGCACAGGTCAATCGCCCATTCGATCACCTTATCAATCGGGAACTCTTTGAGCTGTGCCAGCAGAATTTCGAGGTCTTTCCCGTTGATGTACTCCATCACCAGATAGGCGCGGTCGTTGATGTCGAAGAAATCATAGATCTGGGGATCGCCGGATGACTCAGCGAGGCCAGAATATTCGCTTCACGCCGAAACGTCTTGAGCATCCCAGCGCGCAGGGCCGAATCAGTCACCTGCGCCAGCATCTCTTTGATCGCTACCAGTTTCTTGACATCGGAGAAGTTGAGGTCGCGGGCTTGGTAAACAGTCCCCATGCCACCGCCGCCCAGCACGCCGAGGATTTTGTAACGGTTGTGAAGCACGTGATTTGGCTTAAGCGAGGTGTCTTGACTGTTGTCGCCTCCACCCGTGAATTGTGTCGTCTCAGGCATTCGACCTCACTTTACAGACGTGCACAGAGCTATAACCCAAGGCATCATAGTCTTGAAATAGTATATTGAACCTGACAGAATACCGCAATCATGAGGCTCTTGGTGTATTCTAACATGACCCCTGTTGCGGTTTACCTTCACGTTCCGTTTTGTTCGACAAAATGTACGTACTGCGCGTTCAATACCTATATTCAGCTTGAACATCTCATCGAACCGTTTGTTACGGCCCTGATTGCTGAAATTCGTTTGGTCGGGCGCAGCCAGCCCGGTCTCGACGTGCATACGATCTTCTTCGGCGGTGGTACGCCGAGTCTGCTCACGCCCGAACAATACGCGCGCATCTTTGCCGCGCTCCGTGAAGTCTACAACGTCTACCCGGACGCGGAGATCACGCTGGAAGCCAATCCCAACGACCTGCACCGCGATTACACGACCGCGCTGCGGCAGGTGGGCTTCAATCGCATCAGTATTGGTATGCAGTCGGCCAACGAGAACGAGCTGCAGCTCTTTCGCCGCCGTCACGATAACGACGCCGTCGCCCGGGCTGTGACCGCGGCGCGCGCGGGCGGTTTCGCTAACCTGAACCTTGATCTGATCTACGGCATCCCACACCAAACGCTCGACGGGTGGCGCAACACGCTCACGCAGACCGTTGCGCTTAAGCCGGAGCATATCTCGCTCTATGCGCTTGGTCTGGAAGAGGGCACCGCCATGGATCACTGGGTGAATACCGGGCGTTTGCCCGCGCCTGACGATGATCTCGCCGCCGACATGTACGATCTGGCGACCGAGGTGCTCGGCGCGGCGGGCTACGACCAGTACGAGATCAGCAACTGGGCGCGTCCCGGTTATGCCTGTCGGCACAATCTCCAGTACTGGCGCAATCTGCCGTACCTCGGGTTTGGCCCCGGCGCACACGGCTTCGCGGGTGGCGCGCGTTACTCGGTGCTGCTCTCACCACAGCGCTACATCAAGCTTCTGCAGGATGTCTCGGAGGACTACCAGTTCCCGCGCGCGCCCGTCACCGACATGTTCGATCCCGTCACACGAGAAGGGGAGATCGCCGACACGCTCATTATGGGGCTGCGCCTCGTGCGCGAGGGTATCCACCGCGAGACTTTCCGCCAGCGCTTCGGCGTCGACCTGCTGGATGTGCACCGGGCTGCCATCGACCGCTTCACCGCCTCCGGTCTGCTCAGCGTGACCGATGAGCGCGTCACCCTTACCGATCAGGGTCGCCTGCTCAGCAACATCGTCTTTCGTGAATTGGTGTAGCACACAGATTCCCCCTCTCCCTTGGGAGAGGGGGAAGGGAGGCGTCTATCTCTTAAAACGCTCGCTGAAACAGACTCTCGGTCAGCTTCTTCAAACCGACAGCCGCCGGGCCTTGCGGTTGGGCACGCTCCAACGCCGCCATCGCCTGCTGATAGAAGTCCGTTTCATATTCCAACGTCTTCGCCTGCGCGTCGACCGCGTTGAGGATGCTCACCGCCGCGTCGACTTCCGCCGCGCCAAAGGGCTCGCGCGCGTACAGTTCGACCAGTTCCGGGCTTTGTGACAGCCCATAGAGCACGGGCAGCGACTTTTTGCGCGACAGGATATCCGTCGCCGCCGATTTCCCCGTGACCGCCGGGTCGCCCCAGATGCCGAGGATGTCGTCGCGGATTTGGAACGCCAGCCCGAGGTTCAGCCCGAATTCGGCGAAATGCGCCGCCGTCTCGTCGTCGTGTGACCCGATCAGCGCGCCCATTTGGGCGCACGCTGCCACCAGCGCCGCCGATTTGCCGCGGATCATCGAGATATATTCATCAACGCTTACCGTTTTTTGCTTCTCGAAGCGCATGTCCATGTGCTGACCGCGCGTTAGTTCGATATTCGTGGCGTTGAAGATGCCCCATACTTTGAGCGCGACTTCCGCCGGGATCGGCAGGCGCTGCATCGCGCCGTAGGCCAGCGCGAACAGCGCATCGCCCGCGTTGATAGCATTTGCGCGTCCCCAGATCGTCCACACCGTCGAGCGACCATGCCGCGTCGGACTGTCGTCTTCGATATCGTCATGGACGAGCGAGAAGTTGTGCAGCAGTTCCACCGCCGCCGCGGCGGGCAGGGCGGAGCGAAAATCGCCGCCCGTGGCCTCCGTCGCCAGCAGCAGCAGTATGGGGCGAATGCGCTTTCCGGTCGGGTGATTGTAGGGCTGCCCGTTCTGATCAACCCAACCGAGTGGGTAACGCAGCATGACACCAAAGTCCGGCGCGGTGACCATATCATCGACGACTCGGCGCATGGTCGCGTCGAGTTCTGCAAGGTAACGACTGGCAAGCTGGGTTATCAAGAGGGCTTAGTCCTTTAGAAGTGGTGTCCGCTGTAAGTCAGCAATGGTTTCCGCGCCGCTGCACAACATGGCGATGCGCAGCTGCGCGTTGAGTTCACGAATCAGTTGGTCGACGGCTTCGACGGAGACGTCCGCCGCCTTGAGGAACGCGCCTGCCAGTCCACCGAGCGTCGCGCCCAGCGCAATCGACTTGGCGATGTCGATGCCATCCTTCAGACCGCCGCTGGCGAAGATCGGCAGGTGCGGCGCGCCCGCGACCGCATAGCACACCGCTTCCGATGTGGGGATACCCCAGTCGGCGAACGCCGCCGCGACGCGCGCATGGAAATCGTTCGGCGCGCGGTGGTATTCGACCTCACTCCACGACGTCCCACCCGACCCGGCCACATCGATGGCGCTCACGCCTGCGTTCGCGAGGTCGCGCACGTTCTTTTCGCTGAAGCCCCACCCGACCTCTTTAGCGATCACCGGGACTTCCAGCATCCGGCACACCGCCTCGACTTTGGGCAGCAGCCCGGCGAAATTGGTATCGCCTTCAGGCTGTACGGCCTCCTGCAGCACATTGAAATGCAGAATCAGTGCGTCCGCGCCGATCATCTCGACCGCGCGGCGGCATTCGTCCAACCCGTAACCGTAGTTGAACTGCACTGCGCCTAGATTGCCGAACAAGAGCACATCCGGCGCGACATCACGCACTTTATAGGTGTATGCGACTTCCGGGTTGCGAATCCCGGCGCGCTGTGACCCGAGTCCGAGCGCAATCTTGTGCGTCTGGGCCGCTTCTGCTAGGTTCCGATTAAGCTTAAGCGCGAGTTCCGTCCCGCCGGTCATCGACGAGATCAGGATCGGCGCGCTGATCGTCTTGCCGAACAGTGTCACCTGCGTGTTGATTTCGCTCAGGTTGAGTTCTGGCAGCGCCTGATGCACGAAGCGATAGCGTTCTAGTCCGGTCGTCAAATGGGGAAACTGGACATTCCGTTCGAGGTTGATGCGAATGTGATCGGCTTTCCGATCTTCAATCGAGGGTGTCGTCATAGACGAGGATTTCCTTTAAATAAACTGGCCTGTGCCACTGGAGTATATACGCATGTTGGGGCAGCGATGGTGTATTTCTGAGAATTTGCTCACGCAAGCGCGTGACTTTTACACGACTCGCGTGTTTCCACATTTTGAACGAGCCAATCGTACCTGATCACGTCAAACCGTGTCAACATAAACAACACTGGCAGGGCTTGATAATCTTTGTATAATTTGGCATCTGAACTCGATCTACTGACTTGCTCCGTATGGAGGGGGATAAAGCATGGCGTCAACCGATGAACGTGTCCGTAATATTGTCGTCGACCTGCTCGGCGTTGATCCTGAAAAAGTAGTGCCGCCCGCGCGTTTCCGCGAAGACCTCGAAGCGGACTCGCTGGATCTCGTCGAACTGATCATGGCCTTTGAAGAAGAATTCAGCGGCGAAATCAGCGACGAAGATGCCCAGAAGATCACCACCGTGGGTGAAGCTGTCACCTATATCAATGAGCGCATGATCAAGTAGGGACGGGCGCGGTTTGCCTTGTCCGTGCTCTCAGCGCGGAAATTTGCACCAATCAGGACGAGCCTCGCCTCGTCCTTTTTGTTGCCTGATTCGCGGCTCACTACCTGCGTTTGCCTCTTGTCCACGTAGGCGGCAAGATATCCGGTTCGGCGCGCGATGTTGGCACCCCCTCCCTGAATTCGGTTCACGGCAGGACAGTTTTAACAATCGCGGGAATTGTAGGGACGCCCAACGGGGCGTCCGCCGGATGCGCCATTGCGCGTCCCTACGAAATACGATTGCCCTCAGGCGCGAATCTTAATGGGTCCCAAGATTAAAAGTGTCCTGTCCTCAACTGAAATCGGGGAGGGGTAGCGGGTGGGGTGAGGTGTGACCGCGACTTCTTACTCTATGCGTCGCCCTGTCCAGAACCCGATCATCGTGATCACCGCTACTGATGCAAACAGCGCCGCCAGCAGCACCCCGCCGAGTCCCACGCTCACGGGCAGGTTGAACCCCTGCATCAACTGGTAGGCTTTGCTCAGTCCGATGAGCACCGCCGCCGTACCCGCCACGCTGATCCCGACGCGCAGCCCTGAGTCCACCCGCCGCACTATCCCGCTCACGCCAATGAATCCACCGACCAGCGCGATGCCTGCGACCAGCGCCTGCTGCTGATAATTCGGGTCGTTCGGGTAATCGAGAATTTCCAGCGGCGGCAGCAGCGCTACCGTAATCAGCAAGATCACCAGCACAGGCAGCAGCCATCGGTGTACCCCCTCGCCCTTGGGAGAGGGAGTTAGGGAGTGAGGCTGCTTGTCATCCCCTCGCCCATGGGAGAGGGGGTTAGGGGGTGAGGCTAATCTCTTCGCCCCCTCTCCACCCGGAGAGCGGGCTGGGGGGTGAGGTTGCATCCCCACCAGCATCGCGATCAGTGCCAGCGGCAGTCGCAGCAGAAAGCTCGTCAGCAGCGGCGGTTGTTCCCCGCGCACAGCCTCATGCAGACTCGTCCATTCGCCGAGATCATACCCGCCGAGCGTCAGGCTGACGCCTGGATTGATCACCCACGGCAGCACGTAACAGGCGATCATCACGCCAATCAGCAGCCAGAATCGGAATCGCATGGCGCTTATCCTTGACTCACAAGGTTATCAATCCGCTGGCGAATCTGATCATCTTCGGCCTTTTGCGCTTCGAAGAAGTTGACCATGAATTCGCTCCGCCGCTGCCGCAGCGCCATCGGCGCGACCGCGCGGATGTCATCCACTGTCGCCACGTCGCGGCTGTCTGACGCGGCATGGGCGCGCGCCGCCTCGAACATCGTATATTCGGCGCGGTGCGAATCAATATCCAGCTCATTGACCAGCTTCAGCCCTAGCTTGACCGCATCGTCCGCCAGCGTGGTCTTTTGCAGGCGGTCACGTGCCATCAGGATTTCTTCGCGCACAATCGCCGTCTCTTCTTCCCACTGCCGCACGAAGGAATTCGGGTTCTGTCGGTACGCCCGTACGCGCTGATACACTTCGAGCCGCTCTTCGGTCTCCATCAGCCCACGCACGTTCACCCGCAGCCCAAAGCGATCCATGATTTGCGGGCGCAGGCGACCTTCTTCCGGGTTCATCGATCCGATCAGCACGAAGCGCGAGCGATACGTCCCCGCCATGGCGCCGCGCCGCACGGTATAGCTGCCCGCCGCCGCCGCATCGAGAATCGCATCCACGATTTCGTCGTTCAGCAAGTTGACCTCGTCGATGTACAGCAGATTGTTATCGGCGCGGGCCAGAATGCCGCGTTCCAGTCGGATTTTGTTCTGCTGCACGGCGATGCGCTCGTTGATCCCGCCAACCACGTCCTCGAGTCGGGCGTTCAGCGGTAGCTCGACCAGCTTGACCGCCTCATAATGCGAGATCGCCTCACCCGCTTGAAATTTCTCCCAGCAGTCGGGGTACAGATACTTCGCGTTCTCGCTTTGGAGTTCGTAGGGGAGCGCGCCGTCTTCGCAGTCGCTGACCTCGACATCCGGCAGAATTTCGGTCAGACTGCGCACCGCCGTCGTTTTGCCCGTGCCGCGCGGTCCAATCAGCAGCACGCCGCCAATCGCCGGGTTGATCACCGCCAGCATCAGCGCGACGCGCATCTCGTACTGTCCGACGACCGCTGTGAAGGGGTAAGGGCGCGCATCGGCGATGCCGAGCTCCGGCGCTTTGGCCGAAAGTACGCGCCGCGCCCCCGCTTGATTCAGGATGCGCAGCAGGGTCGATGCGCCTGTGCCTTCGAGATCGGGGAGGAATTGATCGTCAGTCATGGCGCCGCTTTTCGGTGGCGCGCTGCTGCTTGCGGAATTCTTGCCGGGCTTTGGCTCGTTCTGCGCGTTCGCGTTCCTCATCGCTGACGTAGTCGATCTCCGGCACAACCGCCGGGCGACCATCTTCATCCAGCGCCACGTAGACCAGATACGCGATATTAGTGGTTTTGGAGGTGCCATGCAGCGGGTGCTCGGTCACGACTTCGACGCGCGTTTCCATGCTCGTCCGCCCGACATACGTCAGTTCCGCGTTGCACATCACCAGCATGCCGAGCAGAATCGGTTCTTCGAACGTCATGCTGTCGATGGCGACCGTCACGACTGGGCGATTCGCGTGCCGCATGGCGACCAGCGCGCCCGCCTCATCGACCATCCGCATGATCACGCCGCCGTGTACGTTGCCGTGACCATTCGCGTCCTGCGGCCCCATCAACGCGCTCAGCGTAAACCGGGAATCCGCGACTTTCTTGCGCGTGCGTTCCACTCGGCTGCTCTCCTGTTCTGTTGTGTGGCAGGTGAGTCAGTGACTGCTCGGGTCGCTGCCCCAATATATAGCCTGCTGGTCGACCTCGTCGACTCGGCTGGCTCCCCTCCCCGAATTTGGGGAGGGGTCGGGGGTAGGGTGAGATACAAGCCACCTTATCCCATCTGCTGTTTGTTGATCCGATTAAGCGTTATCTTCGCCCGCGTCCGGCGCGAGGTCGGAGACGCGCTTGAAGATATCCGGATCCCATTCTAGCACATCGATCTTGTCATAGCCGAGATCGCCGCTGATGGGGGGGAGGGGGGCACGACCGGGGACTTTTGTCTTGGGGGGCACAGACGGGAGTTCGCTGGAATGGAGCAGGGGCGGACGTTTGGCGCTGCGTTTGCGCACAATGCGTCCATCCGGGAATAGGTTGCCGATCCATTCGCCATACTTGGTGTACACGTCGTAGTATTCGGTACGCACAAAGCCGATATAGTCGCCGCGCCCGTCGAAGAGATATTCGCCGAGCTTAGTCGCTTGCCAATCACCAGCCGTGTCGAAGATGAAGAACGGTTTGTTCGGATCAATGACGAATCTGCGGGACATGAACTTTCCTTGGCATGATTACAATGCTCTTGGATTATATATGGGGATAAACTCGCGTGCGGCTTAAGAAAGACCTGCGGGAGAACGGGAAGTTTTTGTTTGTGTGCCAGAATTGCCAGTTTGGGCAAATCAATAGTTTTCGTAGGGCCGCGATGACGATTCATCGCGTCCGCTGTCTGTACCACTGTTACGCAAATCTGCTTGCTTCTGCAAACGATGTTTTCTCCCCTCTCCTCGTTTCGGAGAAGTGTCGGGAGTGAAGTTGGTTTTTCCCCTCTCCTCTAGGAGAGAGGGGGGTGAGGCTATCTTTTGCCGCGCCAAGACGGGCAGAGAGGCGGTTGCTTTACCCTAGCATCGACCGATACACGCTCGCCAACTGCTGCGCCGCTGCATCCCACGTGAACGTCTTCGCGCGTTCCAACCCGCGCCGCGACAACTCCGCGCGTAACGCCGCATCTGTAATCAGCCGTTCCAGCGCCCCGGTGATTGCGTCCTGATCGCTCGGGTTGACCATAATCCCCGTGTCACCTGCCACTTCCGGCAGCGACGATACGTTGGAAGTCAGCACCGGCGTCCCGCACGCCATCGATTCCAGCACGGGGATGCCAAAACCTTCGTACAGGGAGGGCAGGGCCGTGATCAGCGCTTGGCTGTACAGGGCAGGTAAGTCGGCATCATCCGCAAAGCCCGTCATGCGCACGTAGTCGGTCATCCCGGTCGACCGGATCGTCTCGTAGATCGGATCTTCCAGCCAACCTTTCCCGCCGACGATCACCAAACCAACATCATGGCCACTTGCCCGCAGGGCTGCCAACGCCTTGATCAGCCGGGCGTAGTTTTTGCGCGGCTGCACCGTCCCCACTGAGAGAATGTACGGCCGCTCCGGAATCTGGTATTTCGCCCGGATCGACGGCATTTCTGTGCGCTGAAATCGCGCATCCACGCCGCTCAACAGCACGGTGATCTTCTCGGCGGGCGTCTGGTACAGCGCGATCAAATCATCTTTCGTCGCCTGTGAGTCCGCCAGTACATGATCCGCGCGGCGCACGGAGCGCGGCACGACGACATCGAGATACGCTTTCAGGGATGGACTCGCCGCCTCGGGCACGCGCACAAACGACAGGTCATGCACGGTGAGCAGCGTGCCGCGTCGTGGAGCGTGTCGGCGGCAGCGTGAAATCCGTTGCGTGGTACAGGTCGACTGTTCCGGTGAACAGCTCGACGTGCAGCGGCACTTGGGCGCGCTGCCACAGCCGCGCCAGCCACAGTGGCGTGATCGAGGTGCCCCGCCACGTGAAGTTGCTGCCCGGCACAGCGGGCAGCGGCTTTTGCGCCGTGACCCCGCTCACGAACAGGCGGTAATCGGTCGCTGTGTCGAGCCGCGCCAGTGCCGTGACGAGCTCGCGCACATACCGCCCGATGCCGCCGCCTTGCTCATAGGCCGCTGTATAGTCGATTCCGATGCTTGGCATTGGGGTTAACCTGACTCCCGCAGATCGCAGGGTGAGAGTATGTTTCACCCCTCTCCTCTAGGAGAGGGGCCGGGGGTGAGGTTTCGTTCCCCTCTCACTTGGGAGAAGGGAGAGGGTGATCCTACTTAACGTCCTTGTACGTCCAGTAGCGATTCGCGAGGAAATTCCACACCATCACGATGATCACGCCGATCAGCCAGGCCACCATCGTGCCGAGTTTCGCTTCGGCGCTCTCCGACGGCACATAGCCCGGTCGCAGCAGTTGAATTTCCGGCAGGAAAACCGGCATCAGCGCTGTCCCGAGCCAGTGATACGCATTGCTGATCCAGATTGTTCGCCCGAACCATCCGACAAAGCTGATCCCGAAGAACTGCGCCAACTGCTTGCGGATTGAACTGGAACGCGAATCCGGGTAGGTCCAGTAGCGATTCCAGATGAAGTTGCTGGCCACGGCGATGATAAAGGCGATACTGCTGGCCACAGCGACCTTGAGGTCTTTGCTCGGTTCGACCGGGGCGAGGATCGTCGCTTGGAGGATGAACAGCGTTCCGGCGTCGATCATGGCGCCGAGGGCGCCGACAATGGCAAATTTGAGGAAGCGCTCGAGTTCTTTCGCTTTGCCCCCGCCCATGCGGGAGGCAATGGTTTGAATCGGTGCATCCAGCGGGTTACGAACGGCGATACGTCGGATATGCGTCATAGACCTAGATTCTCTTGTCCTCTAACTTCGTGCTGGAGTAGGGCGAGGATGCCAAGCATCACGCCCATGTGCATGAACAAATTGTTCACCCACAGGTTATCCGTGAAGCTGTGGACAGCTAAATAGACCCAGGTACCGAGCAAACCCACAGCTGTGAAGCGGCTCAGTTGATCGGGGTGACGCCGTACGCGCCAGGTGATCCACCCGATCATCACCCAAAGTGCCACATAACTGAGCAATCCTATCATGCCAGTCTCTGCTAAAACATTCAAGTAGTAATTATGCGCATGGCCGAGCGCTAGCTCCCAGTTCATGAGACTGTAAGCCGGATACGCAGCCTCATAGTTGCCGAAACCTACCCCGAGCAGCGGGTTGGCGGTCGCCATGTTGACCGCCGCCTGCCAGTGCGCCAAACGCTCGATCACGGCGTAATTCTCGGCTGTGATCGTCACGCCGCGCACATCGCTGATCGCGAATGTCTCCTGCGTGAAGCTGTTGATGCGCGCCACAATCGACGCGGGGACGCGCCCTGTCGTCCACAGGAATACGCCGAGCGCCGCGCCGACGACGATCAGCCCGAGGCCGTAGCCCGTGCGGCGGGGCAGAGCGAACGCCATCATGCCGAGCGAGGCAGCGAAGGCCAACCACGCGCCGCGGCTCACCGACACGTACACGCCAATGGCCATCAACCCAAATGCGATCCCGTAAAACGCCACTGGGACGATATCCGCCAGCGCGATCGGCTCGCGCCGCCCTTTGCGCCATAGGCGCAGCCCATATCCGCCCGCCGACATCAGCGCCAGTGGGGCGAGCAGCCCCATGAAGCCGCCAAACGGATTTGGCTGTCCGAACGTCCCAAAGGCGCGGAAATGGTTGCCATTCACCAGTAGATGCAGCGCGCCGCTCCCGCCGAAATACTCGTAGATGCCGATCAACGCGTTGCCGATACCCGCTACAGTCAGCGCGAATACAATCCACTCGCGTCCCTGCTTCTGCTGCCCAAGGTCGTACACGATGGCGATCAGCAGCAGAATCTGCGCCCACTTCAGCCATTCGTTGAGCCATGCGCTCATGCTCCACGCGCTGAACGCCGACAGACTCGCCGCCGCGAAAAACCCGATTACCGGGAGGTAGATCGGCGTCCAGCGGATGCGCGGCAGCCTCCGGTGATTGACGAGCGCCGCGCTCGCCCACACGCCGATCAGCAGAATCAGGCTCAGTTGACCGATGTCGAGGGGCAGTTGGACGGGCGCTTCGGTGGCGATCAGCGTGCGCAAGGGTGCGAAGACCAGCAGGAACACCAGCCCCGCATAGGGTGTGATCACGATGCAGGTGATCAGTGCTGCCAGCGCCAACCCCGCGCCGGAAATCGGAGCCGGGAACAGGGCACTCGCCATGCCGAACAGCAAGGCGAGCATTCCCCATAGGACGCTGTGACGCGAGCGGGTCGTGGTCATACGCAGCTTAGATGACGTCGCGGAAGTACGCCACGGTCGGCGGCAAACCTTCCGCCAGCGTGACTTTCGGCTGCCAACCGAGGATTTCTTTGGCGCGAGTTGTATCGGGACGGCGCATCTGCGGGTCGCCCTTGATGCGTTCGCTCTCCTTCATGATGATCCCGGCCTTGTTGCCCGTCAGTTCGTTCACGATTTCCGCGAAGCGCAGCACGGTCATTTCTTCGGTCGTGCCAATGTTGACCGGTTCGGCGAAGTCGCTCAGCAGCAGACGGTACACGCCTTCGACGAGGTCGCTCACGTACTGGAAGCTGCGGGTCTGTGATCCGTCGCCGTACACGGTCAGCGGTTCACCCCGGAGCGCCTGCCCGACGAGGTTGGGCACAACGCGGCCATCATCCAGACGCATGCGCGGCCCGTAGGTGTTGAAAATGCGGACGATGCGGGTCGCCAGCCCGTGTTCGCGATGGTACGCCATCGTCAGCGACTCGGCGAAGCGCTTGGCTTCGTCGTAGCACCCGCGCGGGCCAATCGTATCCACGTTGCCGAAGTAGGTTTCGGGCTGCGGATGCACCAGCGGGTCGCCGTAGATTTCCGATGTCGACGCGATCAGGAAGCGCGCTTCCTTGGCCAGCGCCAACCCGAGTGCGTTATGCGTGCCCAGCGCGCCGACTTTCAGCGTCTGGATCGGGAATTTCAGATAGTCGATTGGACTGGCGGGCGAAGCAAAGTGCAGCACCGCATCCAGTGGTCCTTTGACGAAGATGTAGTTGGACACATCGTGGCGAATGAAGCTGAAATTGGCATTGCCTGCCAGATGGGCGATGTTTCGCTGATTGCCCGTGATTACGTTATCCATGCCGATAACCGTGTGACCTTCGTTCAAGAAGCGGTCACAGAGATGAGAGCCGAGAAATCCGGCTGCTCCAGTGATGAGAACGCGCAAGTCGGACCTATCCTTCCTGACTGATTACCTGAGTCGAGTCTACCAGAGAACTGGGCGGTTGTCTGTGTAGATTGCTCGCGATCCCCAACAAAAACATAAAAATTACCGCGAGGTCGGGGACGAATACGCTGTTGTCGACCAGCCCGTGCGCCAGCAAGTTGAGCATGCTGCCCATCGCCCCGATGATCAGCGCCAGTCGCAGTATCTCCGGTTGTGCGCGGTACACGCGGATCGTCGTCTGCCAGAAGGCAGCTTGAACCGCGACGAAGATCAGCAGCCCGCCCGCGCCCAAGCGCACCAGCCAGTCGAGGATCCAGTTGTGCGGATGTGATAGGCTCGGCTCTTGCCAGGCATCCGGCATCATATATTGCCCACGGAACGCATCCAGGAACTGGTCCAGTCCCCAACCCGTCAGCGGCCGCTCGGCGATCATCTGGAGCGCGCTTTGCCACACCCGCACGCGGAAAAAGCTCGTGCCCTCGCCGAAATCAACCACCCGCGCGAAGCGCGGCGACTGCATGGCCAACGCGAACACTGCCGCGCCTACGCCTGCTAGCGCAACGACCGCTAATCGTGCCCGTCGTCGCAGCGCCAGCAGCAGCACCAGCAGCGCCGCCCCTGGAATGCCGATGAACAGCGCGCCCGCGCTTTGGCTCAATACCGCCGCGATCCCCATCACGCCGAGCGCACCCAGGCCGAACAGCCGCCGCGCTCGGTCAAGCGGCGCGAGCACGAACGCCAGCGCGAATGGAAAGCACCGCCCGATCAGCAAGCCGACGTTGTTTGGCGACCCGTACACGCTCGCCAACCGCTGCGCGCCGCCTTCCGCGGTGATCACGCCTTGCCCGCTGGCGAATAACACCAAGCCGATGACCGACACAATTACGCCCGCGATGACGAACACATCGACTACCCGCAGCAGATCTTTGATTTCGCGCGCTGTCGTTCGCAGCATCAGATAGAGCAGGGCGGGCTCAATGACCATGACGCGCAACTCGGTGATCGCTTTACCGCGATCCGCCGCCCACAGCACCGACAGCACACTCCACACCACCAGCGCCACCACCCCCCAATCTAGCGTCGTGAGGCGTCTTCCCCCTCTCCCATTTCGGAGAGGTGGTTAGGGGGTGAGGCTAATTCCCTCTCTCCCTCCGGAGAGGGGCCGGGGGTGAAATTCGCTTTTTTCGGCGCTAACGCTTGTACCATCTTCAAGCCCCACGCCGCTGCCGTGATGAGAATCACCAGTTCCGCCATGGGAAACGCGAACAGATACAGCTCCACCGGGAACAGGAAGAACGGGGCGTAAAATAGCGCCAGCATTACGCCGAGTTCCACGCGGTGATACACGATCACGAACAACACGAGGCACGCGAGGATCGTCACCACCATATGGGGCTGTATATAGATCAGACCTGCTGTAACCAGCGCCAGCCCGAGCTGAACGGGTTCGCGCCGGAACACGTTCGGTACGGCGTCGTTCCATGTCAGCAGCATGCCGATCATCACCGCCAGCGACGTGACAACACTCAGCACCAACTGCCCGACGCCGCCGAGCGCTGACCACAGCTTTCCCAGCCGCTGCCACAGCGGCGACCAGTTGATCCGCGCCAACGCTAGCCCCGCAGCGACCAAACTCACCGCTGCCGTGACCAGCGCGACGCCGATCTGCCGGTTATACGGTGCAGCCAGATCGCCCGAACTCACAGCAATGCCCGCTAGCGCCCACTGATCCCATCCGCGATCCGCCACGACGTGCAGCGTATGCGCTTCATTCCCGAGATCCTGTGCCACGGCTACGAGGGCTAACTCTGGTAGTTCCGATCCACTGCGCAGGTTGATAAAGGCATTCCCGTTCGGGTCACGCGGCGCGGCGTTGGCGAGATCCGCCCGTCCGTCAATCGTGGGGTAGAGGAACGCCAGATAATCGCCCTGCCGCAGCAGCAGCGCCACGCTGGATCCGACGAAGTCGACCTCAAACTGGCTGTCGTTGATCCACCCGATATCCGCGCCCAGTTCCCCGAATGTCCACACGCCGCTGTAGCGGGTATACGGATTCGCTGGGAAGTACAGCCCGTTCTGCGCCGCATTGACTTGTGGACGATCAATTAGCGCGTTGAGCAGCGGCGTTGCTTCTCCCCGCTGATCCACCAGCGCGAACCCCCACTGCGGATCGTCGGGCGGGGCGACTGGCTGCCACTGTCGTAGGATCATCCCACCGATCCACGGCCATTCTCGTTCCGCGCGCTCCAGTGCTCCGACTGTGTACGCCACCCGCTCATCGGCTGTGACTTGCCCCCAGATCGACGGTGCGCCCGTCCAATCAGCTGGCAGACTGTTCCAGCCCCACGCCGACGCCCACAGCGCCTTCTGGCCGTCGCCGTACTCCAGCATGATGTCGCGCAGCGCCACGATCCTTGAAAAATTCAATACGTTGGGATCTACCGTGTAGTCCTCTGGTGGTCGATCAAAGCCGTACGGCTTCGCGGCGACCGCATCCATGAAGTCCGCTGCGCCAAGGCGATACAGATCGTCCAAGTACGTCACATCGCTGATGTTGAGCGCCGTATTCTCCGTCGTCGGCGCGAGTGCTGCCGCGATTACCGTCGCCCCGGCGTCTGCACTGTGAATCGCGGCATAGGCGGCCTGCAGCAGCGCTGCGTAGTCTGCTGCACGCGGTTCATAGCCTCCCCAGGCCGCTGTAAGGTTCGGCTCGTCCCAGATCTGATAGAAATCAAATGTCTGCCCATAGCGTGCTGAAAACTCTGCCGCAAACCGCGCGAACGCCGCCGGATCGTCGGGCGCCGCCGATCTATGAGAGGCATCTGTCGGGGCGAGGCTTGCCTCGCCCGCAGCCCATTCAGGACTATTCATCAGCACCGCGACCAGCTTCAGATCGCGCCCCGCAAACGCCGCCGCAATCCGATCCCACGCCGACCAATCGTAGGCACCCGCTTGTGGCTCAATCTCATCCCAGCGCACAAACTGCCGCACCCAGTGCACCTGCGCTGCTTTCATCAAATCGAGCTGTTGGGCGAGTTCTTGCTCATTGTATTGCGTGAGTTCCGCGTTTACGCCGAGCAGCGGTTGTCGAAACGGCAAATCCGCCGTCTGCGTCGCATCGACATAGCCGCGCAGGCGTTCATCGCGTTCGCGCGCTGTACCTGCCGCCGCGACGCTGCTGCCGCACAGCGCCATCAGCGCTACCAGCGCAATGATGATGTCTCGTCTCATGCCATCCTCTGAGGGGAAATCCTGTTAGGGGTGGTAGGGACGAGGCATGCCTCGTCCTCTTTGCTTGCTCTCCTCTTTTCGGAGAGGGTGAGGGGGCTTCATCGGCTACCGCGTCCACACCGGGTGACTCGCCCCGCGATCCAGCGTGATCTGGTTGGCGATGCCCGACTCCACGTCCACAACCCACAAATTGCCGCCGTAGATGAACGCGATCTGCTGGCCATCGGGACTCCACGTGAAGAACGGCGCATCCGCGGTGATTCCCGCTTGCCCTGCCGCCGGGTACAACACCCGCGCATTGCTGCCATCCCGGTCCGCCACCACCAGATCGTATTCCGCGCTCCCGCTGATGCTGTTCGACAGATCACGCGCGCGCAGATAAGCGATATAACCCGTGTTCTCCGCGACCAGCGGGGAATACTGCGGCTTCGACCAGATGCCCGCATTTTCCACGACATCCGCGCTGTAGGCTCCGGCCGTCTCGGTGATCGCCACATGAAACGCCGGGCTCGTTTCCGCCGATTCGCTCCCAATGGGGAGGCCATGCACGGTCGTCAAAATCAGGTTGCCATCCGGCGACCATGACACCGTCGCCCGCCATGACCACGGCTGCCGCGTGTTAAACACGGGATACGTCAGCAGCGTATTGAATAACCCCGAGCTGAGGTCGACCAGCCCCATCGAGTCGGCGCGCACCCAGGCGAGTCGCTGCCCGTCCGGTGACCAGTCGAATGTCGTGCCCCACCAACTGAGCAGCCCCGTGGTCGATGCCGCGACCAACGACCGCGCATTCAGCGATTCGCCGCTGTTGGTGTCAATCCGCATCATCCATAGGTCGTTGTTCGCGCGCCAGCCGGGCGCTTCACCCGTCTTTTCGCCCGTCGAATAGCTGATCGTGTTTTCCTCGCCGGGCACCCAATCCGCGGAGATGATGTTCTCCGGCACCAGCGCGATCGCGTCGCCGCTGCCCGTCGTATCGTTGATCAGCCACAGTTGATTGAATGTCCCGCCGTCCTCGCTTGAAGTTTCCCGGCTAAAGAGCAGTTGTCGTCCATCGTCCGTCAGCGCGAACACACGGTTGTCGGCATCGCCTGTCGTCGTGAGTGGGCGCTTGTCGATGCTGCTCCCGCGAATAATCCACACATTGCCATTGCTGATATACGCCAGCGTCCCGCCGATTTGCACCGGGTCGAGTTCGCCCGTCGGCCCGTACGAGACGACCGCATCCACGGGCGCGGTGATGATCGTGCTGCGAATCGGCACTGGTTCCTGCCGCACGCCATCCCGAATCTGGACGCGGTAGCATGTTTCTTCGACGCCGCTTTGTCCCGCTTGCACGACGCGTTCTTCACCCGGCGGCAGCCCTTCATTCGGCACGCGCCGCTCTTGGAAGGCGATATCTGTCGTGGAACAGTCCTCGGTTTCACTGACGCGCACCACCGTGACGCGCATCCCATCGCTGATCTGGGTGTACAGCGGCGGGGTCACATCATCCAGCGTGCCTAGTTCGACCTCAACCTGCGTCAAGAACTCGCCCACCGTGATCGGGTTGGACTGCGGGTAGGCGCGTTCCTGCCCATCGACCACCAGTGACACGATCAGTGAGGGTTGATCGTTGGTTGTGCATCCGGCGAGCAGAACCCACGTCAGTAATATCAGCCAAGTGAATCGTCGCATAGGGAACTCCATCGTGCATTGGAGTCCTTTTATACCTGAAGTTGTCAGCTTCGGATAGAGCCTCCCCGTCAGCGTATGGATGTCGTCAGCCAGCGCTGCCATGGGGTGCTTGTTCTTCCCCTCTCCCTTGGGAGAGGGGACTGAGGGGTGAGGCTAATCCCCCTCTCCACTCGGAGAGGGGGCAAGGGGGTGAGGTTGTACTACGCCGGGAACAAGCTGCTGCGCAGCAGCTCCAGCGTCCGCAAAATGTACAGATTGACCGCGTTGACACCGTAGGTCGTCACATCACTGACCGCGAGGCTGCCGCCGCCGTTCGGCGAGACGCTCAGCGACACATTGTCGCCGTCCAGACCCGCATTCGGCAGTTCGCTCAGGCCGCGATACACATTGATCAGCGGGATCATGTTCGCGTTCGCCGCGTCGATGATCTGCTCGTTAATCGCATTGAGTGTCTCCTGTGACACGAAGCCGTCATTGCGTGGCAGGGTGGTCATCAGCACGGGGATCGTCCCGTTGCTGATCACGGTATTGATGATCTGCTGCAGGTCGTTGCGGAACGCCGACATATCGCGACCCGGATCAAGCGCATCGTTGGCGCCCACCGAGATGATTAGGATCGCGGGCTTCACCGCTTGCAGTTCGCAGGCGAGGACGTTGGCGCCGCCGGGGCACAGGCTCTGGTTCACGTTGCCCGAGTCGAGCAGGTCGTATGAGCGGCGGTCGCTGCCAATCGCCTGCGACTCATGCACCAGACTGTTCGTGCCATCCGCCAGCGTGACCGCGTTATACCAGTTGATCACGGTTTGCAGGTCACCATTCTCGCCGAGGTTGAACTGGGCTGTGCCAAACGGGGTCAGCAGCGGTAGCCCGGCGTCGAAGCGATTTTCGAACAGGTCGTCACCAGCTAGCGAGAACACCTGCGCGGAGTTGCCCATCGCCACACCGTTGTTGAAGATGTTGCCGAGGTTCGCCAGAATCTGGCTGAGATCCGGCAGCACTGGCGTCTGCATGACGATGCTCGGCGCGCCGACCGTC
Source organism: Candidatus Flexifilum breve (assembly GCF_016713355.1). Classification (NCBI taxonomy): domain Bacteria; kingdom Bacillati; phylum Chloroflexota; class Anaerolineae; order Aggregatilineales; family Candidatus Flexifilaceae; genus Candidatus Flexifilum; species Candidatus Flexifilum breve. Next base: position 59,364 of record NZ_JADJPI010000004.1, on the reverse strand, counting down.
GGCTCCGTCGTCGGCGTTTCCGTCGGCGTGGGCGCAGCGGTCACGGACACCAACTGTTCGTCCGTGTCAAAGGCGCCGCTCGGGTCGCTGACCGTCAGGCGCACTGTGTAATCGCCGCCTGCCGCATATGCGTGCAGCGGGCTTTGTTCGTTCGAGGTCGTGCCGTCGCCGAAGTCCCACTGGCGGAACGCGATGTTGCCGCTCGACAGGTCGGAGAACTGGATCGACTGCGGGCTGCCTTCGACCGGCGCGAAGCTGAAGCTTGCCGTCAGCGGCGTCTCGATTGTGACCACCTGCGTGGTCTCCGCGCTCGGCGCACCCGGATCCGCCGATGTTGCGACGAACAGGCGCACATTATACGTGCCCGGTGTCGGGAAGGTGTGAATCGGGTTCTGTTCGTTCACGCCCGAGCCATCGCCGAAATTCCACTCATAGTAGCCGATATTGCCTGTCGACTGGTTTGTGAACTGGATCGTCAGCGGGTCACCACCCACGGGGGCAAAGGTGAAGTTCGCCACCGGCGGGACTTCCGTGTTGGTTGCGCTCGGTTCAGGCGTGGCGGTTGGCGGCGCGACGACGGTTACGGCTTGGTCGAGGAAGTCGGGCGTGCCGCTGAAATTGGCGACCGTCAGGCGCACATTGTAGGTGCCGCCCGCCGCGTACACATGGATCGGGTTCTGCTCGTTAGTGGTCGAGCCATCGCCGAAATCCCATTGCCAGAAGGTGACCGGGCCTGTTGACTGATCGAAGAACTGTACCGCCAGCGGGTTGACCGGATCGACGACGAAGCTGTAGAGCGCATCGGGCGGGACTTCGGTTGCCGTCGCAGGTACATCCGTGTTGGTCGCAGTGGGTTCGAGCGTCGCGGTCGGAGGCGCGACGACGGTCACGGCTTGGTCGATGAAGTCGGACGCGCCGCTGGAATTCGCGACCGTCAGGCGTACATTGTAGGTGCCGCCTGCCGCGTACACATGGATCGGGTTCTGTTCGTTCGACGTGGTGCCATCAGCGAAGTCCCACTGCCAGAACGTGATCGGCCCTGTCGACAGATCAAAGAACTGCACTGCCAGCGGATTGACCGCGTCGACGGCGAAGCTGTACTGGGCATCGGGCGGGACTTCGGTCGCCGTGGACGGCACATCGGTGTTCGTGGCGGTCGGCGGCACATCCGTATTCGTCGGCGTGAAGGTGAACGTCGGCGGCACGGTGGTTGTAGTCGGCGTGAAGGTGAGCGTCGGCGGCACGGTCGTCGGCGTCCAGGTGAACGTTGGTGTCCATGTTGGTGTCGGCGGCACCGGGCTGGTTACCGTGATCTGCCGCACCGCGGTCGACGAACCGCCGGGGCCGATCACTGTCAGCAGCACGTTATACGTGCCGGGGATGTTGAAGGTGTGCGCCGGGTTGCGTTCGGCGCTGCCCGTGCCGTCGAGGAAGTTCCATGCATACGCGCTGATTGTCCCCGTCGACTGATCCGTGAACTGGATCGTCAGCGGCGCGACCCCGCTGGTGCGATCCAGCGTGAAGCCCGCGACCGGAGCACTCGGACTCTGCGCGCTGATCTGTCGCGATACGTTGGCTGATCCGCCGGGACCCGAGACGGTGAGTGTCACGGTATACAGGCCGGGATTGGCAAACACATGATTCGGATTCGCCTCCGTCGATGTGGTGCCATCGCCGAAATTCCACTGAATCGAGTTGATCTGCCCGCTCGATTGGTTCGTGAAGTTCACGGTCAGCGGAACTTGGCCGGTCGCGGTGTTCACGTTGAACGCGGCAATCGGCCGTTCGATCTGCGGCGTATTCGACGGCACGGGCGTCGGGCGGAAATTCTGCACGCGGATGCCATTGACGACCGTCGTCAGCAGCGTGCCATCGCGCAGGAACACGCGCAGACGCAGTTGGTACGTGCCGTCAGGGATCGACGATGTGGTCCACCCGCCGAGCACGCCGTTCGATACGGGTGTGGTAATTGCCGGCGTCGCCGGGTACCACAGGTTGCCCGGGTTCGGTTCCGGCCCATATTCCACTTGATACTGGAGGAAGTTGGGGTGGGTTGCCGACCCGAAGATCGTGATCCCACCCGCCACCACATTGCCGGGAACGGGCGATAGGATTACGATATTGACAGGCACAGACGGGATCGTTGGGAGCGGACGCACAGTCGCTGGGACGATTACGACCGCCGTCGGCGGAATCTGTTGATTGACCCGCGTTGGGTTCGTTGTGAGCGGCAAGGTGGTGGGCGCGCCGCTCGTTGTGGCTGGCGTTCGCGTTGGTAGTCCGGTTGGACCGCCGGTTGTCGTGGCCGCCTGCAGCGTTTCTTCGGCTGGATTACCCGCGCCGAGATTGCACGCGCTGAGGATGAGCGCCAGCACGACCAGCAGCACCAGGACAATTTTCCTGTACTGTACCATCAATCACGTCCCTTTCTTAATCGAAAAAGCAAGCGTTCTTGAGCAAGATTATAGCCATAAGCACCGTTCGTCGTAGGGGTAAGCGCCATGAAAGCTATGATTGTAGATGATGAGCAAGCGATCCGCGATGCGCTCGGCAAGAAGCTGAAGCGCGCGGGGTATGATGTCTTTCTGTGTCAGGATGGCAATGAAGCCCTGCGGGTCTTCTATGCCGAACGGCCTGATATCGTCATACTGGATATTGTAATGCCAGAAAACATTGACGGCCTGACGGTTTGCCGACGGATTCGCGACGTTTCCGATGTCCCGATCCTCATGCTCTCCGCGCAGGCCGTCACCGAAGAGGATGTGATCGACGGCTTAACCGCGGGCGCGGACGAGTACCTGATCAAACCCGTCCGCTTGGACGAGTTCGTCGCCCGCGTCGACGCGCTGCTGCGCCGCATGCGCCTCGCCAGCTCTGACAGCGACCAGCGCTATGATGACGGCTACCTCAGCGTCGATCTTCATCGGCGGCAGGTGCACGTCAACAACCGCAAAGAGCATCTTACGCCCACCGAGTTCAAGTTGTTGGCCGTGCTGCTCGAAAACGCCGGGCGGGTCGTCTCGCAGCGGGATCTGCTGGAACAGGTATGGGGACACGAATACGTCAACGACGTGTACTACCCGCGTGTCTACATTAGCCAACTGCGCCGCAAAATTGAGAAGGATGCCGCCAACCCGCTCTACATCCTGACCGAACATCGCATCGGCTACCGCTTCGAAAAGCAGTCCAAAAAAGCCTGACCCGGCGCTTCGTGTTCCCCTCTCCCTGGGGAGAGGGGCTAGGGGTGAGGCTAAATCCCTTTTGCGCCAGCCTGCTGTTCTGAATATAGGGACGAGGCGCTTGCCGGTACGTGCGTAGAACACTATGAAGCAGCTTGTCCTGGTCGGCTTTTGAGTTTGCGGACGCGATTTATCGCGATCCTGAGGCGTGACAAGATAATTTTCTCGTAGGGACGCAATTCCATGCTCTACTGGCATCAAACCGACTTCCCGTTATTCGGGGGGTTAGCGTGATCTTGCCTCGCCAAGTATTGATCGGATTTAGCGCCTGCGACTGAACTCAACACGCCTACCCTCCTGCTGAGTGGTCTCACGCTCCCCCTCGCGCTGAGCTTCTTGCTCATCGTGCTGTGGAGCGACCGCCGCAAGGAACTCAACCAGTTTTTCGGCGTGTTCATGCTGCTCGTGTGCTTCTGGAACGGCGGCTCGTTCATTTATCAGGCGCTCGGCCTCCTCGATCAAGTCGATCCCGGTTTGCGAAATGCGGCGGTGCTCTTTGTCGAACTCGGTTTTGCCGGGTCGAGCGTCGCTCTGTACGCGCTGACTGTCGTGCTCGTGCGCAGCTTTGCCTTGCGCTTCCGCTGGCTGACGTTCGCCTCGCTGCTGGTCATTTTCGTCTATCGCTTGTTTCTCGTCGTCCCGTCTACGGCCATGCCCGAACAACCGCAGGTGCTGCCCGCCGTGTTTTTTGTGCTGTTTGGCGGCGGTACGCTGCTCCTGCTCTGGCGCTATTACCGCAAAATCCGGTCGAGCATGCTGCGCTTCGGCCTAATTCTGTTCGTCGTGGGGCAGGGCGTCAGCTTCCTCAATCCCCAACTGACCATCACCGATCTCTCGCTTGGCATCTCTGCCTTTGCCTCGCTGATCATCAGCTTTGCCATTTTGCAGCTGGAGATTCTGCGCCCGCTGGCGGAACGCAATTCGCAGGTTGAAGCGATTCAGCGCCTCAACCTCGCGATCACCCGGCAGGCCTCGCTTGATGCGCTTCCTCAACCAGATCGCTCGGCAAGCCGCCTCCCTGTTACAAGCCGATGGCGTGGGCATCTTCCTCCACCATGACGGCGTATTTCAACTGGCGAATGTCTACAACCTCCCGTCGAGCTACTTGACCGTCCAGATGCCGCTAGGGCAGGGCATCGCCGGACGCGCCGTGCAGACCCGCCAATCCGTCGCGCTCGACGACTATGCGCGTGATTGGCGTGGCTCCGACGATCTCCCCCTCGCCAAAGAGACTTTTGGCTCGCTCGTGTGTTCGCCGCTCATTCATGGCGATGAGCCCGTCGGCGCTTTGCTGGTCGTCGCGGGTCGGCAGGGGCGCCTATTCGGACGTGAAGATGTCTATCTGCTCGAATTGCTCGGGGCCCAGGCTGTCGTCGCCATCGTCCATAGCAATTTGCTCGAAGAACAGCAGGAGCTGAATCGGCAGGTCGAATACGCGCGCAGTCAGCTTGAAACGGTGCTCTCCAGCACCGAGAGCCCGGTTGTCGCCGTCGACCGCGACTACCGCTTGATCTTCGCCAACCCCGCCGCCCGCGCCCTGTTCCCTGTGCGCGACGATCTCCCCCTCGTCGGGCAAATTCCGCCGGATGCGCTGCCCACCCGCCAGCTTTTCCGCGATATTCGCCGCAGCCGCGCGCACACCTACGAACTCGCCCTCGGCGATACATTCTACCTCTGCCATCTCGCGCCGCTCGGCTACCCGCCGCGCCGCATCAGCGGGTGGGTCGCCGTCCTCAACGATGTGACCCAGCTCAAAGAGCTGGATCGCATGAAGAGCGAGATGGTGCGCATGACCAGTCATGACCTCAAGAACCCGCTGCAAGCGGCGATGGCCAACCTCGAACTCTTGCAGGACGAACTCACCGACGCCGATATTCACAACTCCGAAATCGACGACTCCATCACGCAAATCGACAAGCAGTTGTCGCGCATGAACCGCATTATCCGCGGTATCCTCGACCTGGAACGCGTCAAAATCGGCGCGCGTAATTTTGACTATTGCCCCCCCGCGCAGATTGTCGACCGCGCGTTCGACGAAATGGCCGCGCTCGCCACCGACCGCCGCATCCAACTCGTCGCCGATGTCCCGCTGGACTTGCCTGCGCTCGCCTGCGATCCTGACCAGTTTGAGCGTGCCATCATCAATCTAGTTGAGAATGCGATTAAATTCTCTCCCTCAGGCGCCTCGGTAGGGGTGCGCGTTCGCGCAGAAAACGGTACGCTTGTGTTTCAAGTTGAAGATTCAGGAGTCGGTATCGCGGAGGAACTCCAGCCGCGGGTCTTTGATCGCTTCTATCGCGCCAACCAGAAGGGGACAGAACACGTCACCGGGTCGGGCTTGGGGTTGAGCTTGGTCAAGACCATCGTGGAGAACCACCACGGCAAAGTAACGCTCACCAGTCAGGTGGGCGTTGGTACGACGTTCACCGTCACCGTGCCGCTCACCGCCGTCAAGAATTAGGAGTCGTATGCGCCGCTTCACGTTGATCGGGGCAGTCTGCCTCGTGTTTGTCTTTGGTCTGCTGACCGTCTACGCGCAGGACAGCGCGCCCGCGCCCACCAAAACCCCTACGCCCGCGCCCGAAGTGACCGAAATCGCTTCGGCATCAGCGGAACTCGAACCGCTCACGCAGAATGAACTGCACATCCTAACCGGGAACGTGCAGCGCCCCAACGGGATCGGGCTGTTCAACAACAACCTGTATGTCGCCTGTACTGGTGACAGCACGCTCTACGAGATCAATTCCGAGAGCGGCCTGACCGCAACCTACATCTGGGGCGTCATGAACGCTCACACCCTGTACATTGATGAAGGCTCCGACCGCCAGATGCATCTGTGGGTGCCGGATTATCAGGAGAACAACCTCAAGCAGGTGACTCGCCTCGGCATGCAGCGTGTCGCCTCCGGCCTGAACGGGCCGTGGGGCATCACCGCCATCAGTGACGAGGATTTCCTCATCACCAATTTGCTTGGCAACTCGATCACCCGCGTGTCGCGTTCAGGTGATGTCACCTCCGTGCTCGAAGGTCTCTCTTCGCCCACGGGCATCGTGAACACCGACGAACATGTGTTTGTCGCCAACAACGGCAGCGCCCGCCGCGCCATTGAGTGGTACGCGCTGGACGATCTGGCTTCTGCCGCCACGCCGACCGCCGCGCCCACCGATCAGACTCAGGTGCTCGTCAGCGGCTTGCAGAACACAACGGGGCTTCAACTCGCGCCGGATGGTAATCTCTACTTCGCCTACTCGCTGGCGAATCGCGGTGTCGTCGGGCGCGTCAACCCGCAGACCTGCCTTGAAAACGGCGGTTGCTCCAACGCCGACGTCGAAATCGTCCTCTACACCGACCTGACCGCGCCGCTCGCTGGCCTTGTCATCACGCCAGACATGCGCATCTTCGTCCACACCATGTTCGCCCCGGAACTCTACTGGGCGCAAATCCAAAACTAACCCAGTCAAACAAAACCCCTCTCCTTTGGGAGAGGGGCAGGGGTGAGGTTCGCTCTACACTGCGCGGATTCTGACTAACGTTTGCCTGTGCGGATGTTGCTTTCTCCTCTCCCTGAATTCGGGGAGGGGTCGTCTTTCCCCCTCTCGTCTAGGAGAGGGGATTAGCTGTCAGGGGTAGGTTTTTAATGCTTCCCAATGGAATGCGCGTTTCTTTCGCCAAAACCCCTGTAGGGACGAGGCATGCCTCGTCCTGTTTTTCTCTGGATTGGATGAAAAGCCTGCCATCCGTGAAAGCAAAAGAAGGTTTTAGCCAATAGGGTGACGGTTGTTTTGGCAAAGGAGGACGAGGCATGCCTCGTCCCTACAATTGAAAACCTACCCCTGTTAGGAGCGGGGGTTAGGGGGTGAGGTTTGTCTTTACAGAATCTTCCCCAAGAATTGCTTTAGGCGATCATGCTGCGGATTTTCGAACAAATCCGCGGGCGTCGTTTCGATGATCTTCTCGCCGTGATCCACGAAGATAATGCGATTCGCCGCCGCGCGGGCAAACCCCATCTCATGTGTCACCACGACCATCGTCATGCCTTCGCGGGCGAGGTCGAGCATCACATCCAGCACCTCTTTGATCATTTCCGGGTCGAGTGCCGAGGTCGGCTCGTCGAACAGCATAATCTTCGGGTTCATCGCCAGCGCCCGGGCAATGGCCACGCGCTGCTGCTGCCCGCCGGAAAGCTTCGCCGGAAACACGTCGGCTTTTTCCGGAATGCCGACCTTGACCAGCAGCCGCCGCGCGATCTGTTCGGCTTCGGCGCGGTTGCGCTTGCGCACCACCGTCTGCGCCAGCATCAGGTTGCCCATCACGCTCAAATTTGGGAACAGGTTGAACGACTGGAACACCATGCCGACTTCTTCGCGCACGCGGTTAATGTCGCACTTCGGGCTGTTGACCTGCACATCTTCCACCCAGATTTCGCCGGAATTCACCGTTTCCAGCCGGTTGATGCAGCGCAGCAGCGTTGACTTGCCCGAGCCGCTCGGCCCGATGATGACGATTACTTCGCCCGCGTAGATGTCGAGGCTGACGTTACGCAGCGCCTTGACCGCGCCAAAGTGCTTGGTCGCGTTGCGAATGCGGATGATCGGTTCTTCGATCTGACCGGGCTTGCTTTCTATGGCGGCAGCTTCATTCATCGCGTTTATCCTGTTGCAAACGGTGTTCGAGATAGATCACGCCCAACGACATGAGGATCGTGACGTTGGCGTAGATGAACGACAGAATCAGCAAGCCTTCCGGATAGCGGAAGCGGTTGCTGGCGTACTGCCGGGTGAGATGCGAAATTTCCGGCACGGCGACCACTGAAGCTAGCGAGGTGTCCTTCAGCAGCAGGATGAAGTTGTTCGCCAGCGCGGGCAGCACGTTGCGAATCGCCTGCGGCAGAATCACATAGCGCATCGCTTCGACATACGTCATACCCAGCGAGCGCGCCGCTTCCATTTGTCCCTTGCCGATGCTTTCGATGCCCGCGCGGAACACTTCTGACATGAACGCGCCATACGTGACCGCGAACGCCAGTACGATGCGCACCACCGGGTCAATATCGCGCGCACGCAGCGTCGTCGTATCGATCACGGCCGGGTCAATGCCCACAATGCTCTGAATGAAATTGTCTAAGAAGGGGATGCCGGGCAGTGTTTCTGTACCTGCGATCAAATCGACCAGCGCCGGCGTGACCACGAAGGCGAAGATCAGGATGATCACTAGCAGCGGCAGCCCGCGGAATAGCTCCACATAAAGGGTAGTTACGTTGTAAATAATGACATTTTTGGAGATGCGACCCAGCGCCACGATCAAACCGATGACCAGGGATAGGAGAAACGACAAGATCGTGATTTGCACAGTCACGCCGATCCCGACGACGATGTAATCCCAGGCTTCGATCATCACTTCGCTGTTGAAGATGGAATACAGCACAAAGATGTCGATCAGGATGAAGGCGATGAACCAGCTCCGCCGCATGATGATGTTGCGGACGAGGCCTCTGCCGTCGAAGAAGGTTCTGGGTGCGGCTAGGTCAGGGTTGTTTTGGGCCATTGTGCGATCCTAGAAAAAGAGGCGGATCAACTGCTTGATCCGCCTCAGGCGATGTTAGGAGGTTATTCTGCTTCGAACCACGTCTCGTAGATGTCGTCCCACACGCCGTTCGCTTGCAGAGCCGCCATTGCCGCATTGATCGGCTCAACGAGGTCGCTGCCGCTGGGGAACGCGAACGCCAGACCTTGCTGATCGCCAATCGAGGATTCGAGCGTCATCAGGCCACCCTGTGACTCGATCCAGCCTTCCGCCGCCGGACGATCCACCAGCACCGCGTCGACATCGCCATTGAGCAGCGCCTGAATCGCCGCGCCGAAGGTGTCAAACGAGTTCACGTTTTCCGCCGGGAAGAAGCTCAGCGCGGTGATTTCGTTGGTCGTGCCGATCTGCGTGCCGACGAAGGCGTCTTCGATGGCCAGCAGTTCGTCGGCGTTGGTGAAGCGGTCTTCGCCTTCGCGGACGAGGAGTGTTTCATCGTACGCCTGATACAGCGACGAGAAATCGACCGTTTCGTCGCGGTCTTCGGTGTAGGTGATGCCGTCCGCCGCCACGTCGTACTCGCCGTTGGCAATCGCGACCAGCATGCCATCCCACGCCGTTTCGACGTACACGGGCACGCAGTTCAGCAGTTCGCAGATGGCATTGAACGTGTCGTAATCCCAACCGACCGCTTCGCCGTCTTCGTTGATGAAGTTGTAGGGCGGGTAGGCGTTTTCGACCGCAATCGTGAGTTCGCGCCCTTCAAGGTCCGGCACTTCCGGCGTCACGAACCAGCGGGTGTAAATCTGATCCCAGCGACCACTGGCCTGCAGAGCCGCCATTGCCGCGTTGATCGGTTCGACGAGGTCGCTGCCGCTGGGGAAGGCGAACGCCAGACCTTGCTGATCGCCAATCGAGGATTCGAGCGTCATCAGACCGCCCTGTGACTCGATCCAGCCTTCCGCCGCCGGACGATCCACCAGCACCGCGTCGACATCGCCATTGAGCAGCGCCTGAATCGCCGCGCCGAAGGTGTCAAACGAGTTCACGCGTTCCGCCGGGAAGAAGCTCAGCGCGGTGATTTCGTTGGTCGTGCCGATCTGCGTGCCGACGAAGGCGTCTTCGATGGCCAGCAATTCGTCGGCGTTGGTGAAGCGGTCTTCGCCTTCGCGGACGAGCAGTGTTTCATCGTACGCCTGATACAGCGACGAGAAATCGACCGTTTCGTCGCGGTCTTCGGTGTAGGTGATGCCGTCCGCCGCCACGTCATATTCGCCGTTGGCAATCGCGACCAGCATGCCATCCCACGCCGTTTCGACGTACACAGGCACGCAGTTGATCAATTCGCAAATGTCGTTGAACGTGTCGTAATCCCAACCGACCGCTTCGCCGTCTTCGTTGATGAAGTTGTAGGGCGGGTAGGCGTTTTCGACCGCAATCGTGATTTCACGTCCCCCGAGATCCGGGAGCGGGGTGTCCTGTGCTGTGATCGCCGGTACGACGAACAGCAGCAGCGCAATGGTGAGCAGCACCAGCCAACGTTTCTGCATCTTCCTGAACTCCACTTTTGTAGCTAATCCACAACAGAGGATGAATTATACGAAGCTTGGGGGATCATGCAACAGATAGGCGTACCGAGTTCTGAAGCTATCTTTTGTGCACAATGTAGGCTGCTTCATCTGCCAGAAAGTCCACCGCGGCATAGCCTGTGGCAAAGGCTGTCTGCAGGGTGGCACGCAGCGCCAAGCGCCAGGCCACCAGCGTATCGTGACTCAGCCCCTTGATCTGCTGCGGGAGCTGCACCCGATAGCCCACGGCCTTGCCATCCGCCACGCCGACGATCTGAGGCTGTCCGTGCTCGTCGCGCTGCAGCAAGGCCGGGTAGTCCACCGTCTGTTCGAGTGCTTCGCCGTTCACCAGCGCGACCACTCGCGCATCATTCAGTCGCCACACCGCCTCCACGCGATCCGAAGGCAGCCCGTCGGCGTTGATTGCGTCCGTCATGATGCCGTAAAAGTTGATTAGGTAGGTGTCAAATGTTGCGCCGAGCTTGCGCAGATTGAAGTTTGCGTTGCCACGGAGCAGGGGATCATACGTCCAGCGGATTTCATCGTAGCCGTTCGCCAGCGCCCATGCGCGCTGCTGCAGCTTCAGTCCGCGCCCAATGCCGTATTTCTGATATTCAGGATGCACGCCCGCCATATGCGACCACTGCACCAGCCGTCCCGCCAGCGGAATCGGGTACATGACCGCCATGCCGACCAGCTGATTGCCCAAATACGCGCCATTGATCAGCCCGCCTCCATGTTGCAGCGCTCGCAGCATTGTCGAGGGCACGGCATCGCGGGGCTCAATGCCCCACACGCGAATCTCCAGATCGATGACGTGTTCAAACTGCTCCGGTTCGCTCAGCACTCGGTATGCGATGTCTGCTGCCATGTTCTTCCGTTTGCTCCATACACAATTCACCCCTCATCAGAGGGGCGTTAGTTTCTTTCTCCCCTCTCCTCTAGGAGAGGGGCTGGGGGTGAGGTTTATCTTTCCTCCCTCTCCCTTGGGAGAGGGAATGAGGGTGAGGCCATTCTCCTAATGACTGCGTCTGTAGGGGCGAGGCTTGCCTCGCCCGCGTGCCAGCCGATTCCCCGTCTCCTCTTTTCGGAGAGGGGGCTAGGGGGAGGTTACCTAATTCCCCAGCGGCTGCACCAGCAGCAAGCCGATCAGCGCAATGATGATCCCCAGATGGTGCGTCACCGACCATACGACATCCAGCAGCGGCGATGGTGAATTCACGCCGATCAGCGATACCACAAAGCTGACGATGATCAGCAGCACACCGAGCACGATCGGCAGGCCGCGCCGTTTGGCCAGCCAAGCGGACAGGCCTTCGAGGAAGCGAGCCAGGGTACTGGAGCGGTCAATGCCTTTGAACACGATGCAACTCCTCTAAACGCGGTACGCTTTGAACCGTTCATGCATATCTTGCGGCAGCTTGAGCGTGAGCAGCACGCCGCCTTCCGTATGTTCTTGCTTTTCGACTGAGGCCGTCTCGTGCAGCAGCGATACCAGATCGCCACGTTCATACGGAATCAGCAGTTTCGTCTTTTGCAGTGCCGCCTTCAACGCCGTTTCGACCGCGCCGAGCAGCTTCTCCAACCCGATGTTTTGGGTCGCGGAAACCGCGACCTGCGCCACGTAATCTGCCGCGTTTTCCGGCTTCGGCAGTTCGGCTTTGTCACCCTTCCACTGGTCAACCTTGTTCCAGACCAGCACGCGCGGCACGGGTGGCACATCGATCTCCGCCAGCGTGTCTTCCACAGTTTCCAGATGCTGCAAGACGTTCGGATGGTTCACATCTGCCACGACCAGGATCACATCGGCATCTTTGATCTCTTCGAGCGTCGCTTGAAAGGCCGCGATCAGTGTCGTCGGCAGCTTCTGGATGAAGCCGACCGTATCCGTGATCAGCGCCTGTCGCCCACTCGGCAAATCGGTGCGCCGCGTCGTCGGATCGAGTGTTGCGAACAACTGGTTCGCGATATACACGTCCGCCCCGGTCAACGCCCGCAGCAGCGTTGACTTGCCCGCGTTTGTGTACCCGACCAGCGCCACGAGCGGCACGCCCGTGCGTTCGCGCTGGGTGCGGTGGCGGCTGCGATGTTCGCGCACGTGTTCGAGGTCTTCCTTCAGCTTGCTGATGCGCCGCCGAATATCCCGGCGGTCGACTTCGAGCTGCGTTTCGCCCGGGCCGCGCAAACCGACGCCGCCGTTGCCGCTGCGACCGCCGCCGCCGCCCGCCTGTCGGGCAAGGTGCGTCCACATGCGCGTCAGCCGGGGCAGGCGATACTCGTACTGCGCCAGTTCGACTTGCAGCGCGCCTTCACGCGTCTTGGCGTGCTGCGCGAAGATGTCGAGGATCAGCGCTGAACGATCCAGTACCTTCACTTCTTCGCCAAACACTTCTTCGAGTTCGCGCTGATGCCGCGGCGACAGTTCGTCGTCGAACCGCACCGTTTTTGCGCCCGTCCCCAGCAGCGCATCTTTGATTTCTTCGACCTTGCCTGACCCGACGAACGTGGCCGCGTCGATTTTGCCGACATTCTGAGTTATTTGTCCGACTACCGCCATTCCGGCAGTATCGGCGAGCAGTTTCAATTCTGAAAGCGAGTCTTCCATCGACAGCAGGGGGCGGCTTCCCTTGAGGTTAACGCCGACTGCGATCGCCTGTTCTTGTTCAAATTGGAGTTGATTCATCGAGTCCCGTACCACTTCTTTAAACGTTCAAGCGCTTCGTCCAGACGTGCGTCGGGCACGCCCACACTAAAGCGGACGTAATTCGCGCCCCCCGGCCCGTAAATGCCGCCCGGCGCCACCGACACATGCGCTTTCATCAGCGCTTCTTCGGCATACTTGGTGCCATCGCCCAACCCATTCTCAACGCGCCCCCACACATACAGCGATCCTTGGGGTGTGTGCCCGCTGAGCCCGATCTGGGGCAGGGCAGCGACAATCTTGTCCCGCCGCCGCTGATACACTTGGTTGCGCTCATAAATCCATTCTTGCGGAATTTCATCAAACGCCATAATTCCCGCATCATAGATCGGCTGGAAATGCCCGCTGTCCACGTTACTTTTTACCGTCAGCAGCGTCTTGATCGCGTCGACGTTCCCCACCGCTGCGCCGAGCCGCCAGCCCGCCATGTTGTGCGACTTGGAGAACGACACAAACTCAATCGTGCTGTCCATCGCGCCTTCGACTTGCAGCGCGCTCCCTGCCACATAGCCATCGAAGGTGACTTCGCAGTACGGGTTATCCGACGCCAGCAGAATATTGTGCTGGCGGCAGAAATCGACCATGCGTTTGTAGAAGGCCAAGTCCGCGACTGCGCCAGTCGGGTTGTTCGGGTAGTTGATCCACAGCAGTTTGGCGCGCTGGAGCACGTCCGCCGGGATGTTCTCAACCTCCGGATAATACCCGTTTTCCTCGCGAGTCGGCAGCCAGTAAACTTCACCGCCTGCCAGCAGCGCGCCCATCGAATACGCCGGGTAGCCGATGTCGGGCACGGGTGCGATGGCGCCCCGGTCGAGATACGCGAGGCTCAGGTTGACAATGCCTTCTTTGCTCCCCAGCAGCGGCAGCACCTGCTTTTCCGGGTCGACCTTCACGCCAAAGCGGCGCTCATAATACTGTGCGACCGAGACGCGAAACTCCGGTGTGCCTTTATAACCCGCATACCCGTGATGATCGGGTTCGCGTGCCGAGCGGTACAGTTCTTCGACCACCGCTTCGGGCGGCGGCATATCCGGGCTGCCGATGTCAAGTCCGATCACGTCAAAGCCCTGTTGATTCAATTCGCGCACCCGCTGCGTGAGTAAGGCGAACGGATACGGCGGAAGCGCTTGAAGACGAGCGGCAGGAGTTGGCATTTTTACCTTCATCCACACTGACGTTAAGACCCATATTGTATCACATTCACTCATAAGGCGGTGGATTGATAAGTCAGAATATTTGTTCTAGTATATTCGGGTATTCTATTGAAAAGACTGGCAGATCTAGGCTATGGGCTAAGTTTGTTAGAGTGCTCGTCCGCTCGGTTGCCAGCTTTCCGCCGCCCCTAAATCGCATTCCCTGTGTATACTCTCCCACGTGACGTTGGCAGTAAAAGGACTCTCGATGAAAATTCCCCGTTGGCTTCAATGGCTGGTCTTCGGCGTGGTGATCTATCTTGTACGGCTCAACCAGAACCGCCAGCCCATGATCGTGGTCGGGCATCGCGGCGGGGCAGGGCTTGCGCCGGAAAACACAATGGCCAGCCTGCGGAACGGTTACGCGGTCGGCGCTCGCTGGCTGGAAGTCGATGTCCAGCGCACCATCGACGGCACGATCGTCGTCCTGCATGACAACGAGCTGGAACGCACGAGCAATGGCGTCGGTCATGTCAAAGATATCGCCTATGCGGATCTGGCCAAACTGGATGCGGGCTCATGGTACGGTGATGAATTCGCCGGGGAACGCATCCCCACGCTGACCGAAGCGCTGGACTTCATTCAGGAACACGAACTGACGCTGGTCATTGAGATGAAAGACCCGAACCTTTATCCGGGTATCGGTGAGGAAATGCTGCGCATGATCCGTGACCGCCACGCCGAACACAATGTCGTCATCATCTCGTTCGATCTGGACTGGCTGCGCGCCTTCCATGAGACCGCGCCGGATCTGCGCGTGGGTGGCCTCTGGACGTGGATGCCGACCGCCGACACTATCCCGAATGCCCAGTTTGTCGATGTCGAATGGCGTGCCGCGCTCTATGATCCGACGCTCGTCTGGCGCGCGCATCACAGTGGACGGCAGGTCATCGTGTGGACGGTCAACGAGCCGTGGATCGCCCGGATTTTGTATCTCATCGGCGTCGATGTGATCACCACAGATCGCCCGGATTTGATTTTGCCCTTGGTTTAGGGATAAAATGCGGATCATGTGGCGTTAAACAAGTGATGTAATTCACTTAAACGAACGCCACTACACTGCAATATTGCGTTTAGTGGTTCATCTAGGAGAGACTTACGTCATGAATCGTAAATTGGTCGTTTTGTTGAGCCTCACCCTCTTGGCAGTGCTGGCCGTTGTGCCTGCCTTCGCCCAGGATCCGGCTGAAGTCCCTGTGTGGATTGCGTTTACCGACGCTAATCGTCTCGGCTGGGCGCAGGATCGCGCTGCCGAATTTAACGCCGCGTTCCCGCAGTATAACGTGACCATTCAGGGCTACGCGAACTACGAAGAGCTGTTCGCCGCCACCGCCCTCGCCGCGGAACAGGGCAGCCTGCCCGCCGTCGTCCAGTACTTCGAAGTGGCGACCCAGGTCGCGCGTGACAGCGGCTACTTCAAGTCGATTGCCTCCGCGCTCGGTGACCGCACCGAAATCAACGGCATTTCGACCGCGCTCGATGACATCATCGGCCCGGTGGCCGCTTACTACACCCTCGACGGTGAATTCACCTCCATGCCGTGGAACACCTCGTCGGCCATTTGGTTCTCGAACATGAACATCCTCAACGCCGCGGGCATCGACACGCCGCCAGCGACGTGGGCCGAAATTGACGCCGCCTGTGAAGCCATTATGGCGCTGCCGGAAGCCCCGGAATATTGCTGGACGTTCCCGAATCACGGTTGGTTCTTCGAACAGTGGCTGGCGCAGCAGGATGCCGTGTTCGCCAACAATGACAACGGGCGTACCGAACGCGCGACCGAAGTCGCCTTCAACAGCGACGCCGGTGTGGCGATCCTCAACTGGATGCGCGAACAGCAGGACAAGGGTTACCTGTATTACAGCGGCGCGCAGGGCGGCGACTCGTGGGGCACCGTCGATCAGGCTTTCGGCGCTCAGCAGGTCGCGATGGCCGCGTACAGCAGCAGCGACACCGCCGTTTACACCCAGACGGGTGTGGACAATGGCTACGAAGTCGTGGCGTCGTTCCTCCCCTACAATGATGCGACCGGCTGGACTGGCAACCTCATCGGTGGCGCGAGCCTGTGGCTCGTCGACGGCCTGTCGACCGAAGTTGAAGATGGCGCGTTGAGCTTCCTGTTCTGGATGACCAATACCGAAAATGCGGCCTCCTGGCACCAGACCACCGGTTACATCGCCATTCGCCAGAGCGCGGTCGATCAGCTCACCGCCGCTGGTTGGTACGATGAAAATCCGAACTTCCGTGTCGCGTCGGATCAGCTTGCGGCCAGCACCGTCACCCCTGCGACCAGCGGCGCGCTCCTTGGCGCATTCCCGCAGATCCGCAACGTCGTCACGCAGGCGATTGATACCGTGCTGCTCACGCCTGATGCCGACCCCGCGACCGTATTGAACGATGCGGCGGCGGAAGCTAACACCATCCTCGAAGAGTACAACCTGCTCAACGTGGAATAGATCCGATCCAAAGTGTAATTTGTGGGGGCGCAGCATGCTGCGCCCCTACCTTTTTTCGCGAAAACTACCCGGGGTTTTGCTTATGCCCTCGTTTCTTACCGACCTGACCGTACTCCCCATCCTGATCAGCGCCGTGGCGGCGATCATCGGCGCAGCGCTGTTCTACGTCACGTATCGGCGTTTGCACGGTAATCCGCTGGTCGGCATCGCGCTGGGCGGCGTCGCCGGGGCGGTTGCCCCGGTGCTCTTCATGCTGCCGCTCAACTACTGCACTTTTGAGGCGGAACGCGACCCCGCTGATGTCCTCTTTGGCTTAGTGCTGATCGTCGTCGGCCTGGCGATTGTGCTGCTGCCTTTGCGCTGGATCGTGTCGCGCTTGCTGCAGAATGCGCCGCTCGCGGGTGACACCACCTCGCCGGGGGCGTTCAAGAGCCGTCTGCTGCCGCTGTTCCTGCTTGCCCCCACGCTGATCATTCTGGCGCTGTTCCTGTATTATCCGTCGCTGGAAACCTTTCGCCTGTCGACTCTGCTTGCCCGGTTGGATGCGCGGCGCACGGCCTTCATCTGCGTGGATAACTTCACTCGACTACTCCGCGACCCCGGTGACGGGCAGTCGCTGTTAACCCTCATCGGCATCGCTGTTGGTCTGCTGATTGCGGGCGTACTGGTGCTGCGCTTCGCCGCCCATTTCACCGATCAGCCGCTCATTGGCACCAAACGCCGCGCCCCGGTCGCGCTGCGCTACGGCGTGCCGCTCATCATCGGCGTTGTGCTCTACAGCCTCCTGTTTGACGCCGCCAGCGGCTTTTTCAGCGAGGACTATGGGCGCTCGCTTTTGGTCACGTTTGGTATCTCCATCGCGATCGTCGTCATCGGCTTGAGCTTGTCGCTGCTCATCGCGACGATGGCCTACCAGCCGATTACTGGCGCCAAGATCTACCGCACACTCTTGATCTGGCCGTATGCCATTTCGCCTGTCGTCGCCGGCGCGATCTTCCTGCTGCTGTTCAATCCGTCGGGCGGCATCATCAACTACTTCCTGCGCGGAGCATTTGGCTTCACCATCCCGTGGTTGAACGACCCGGCTGCCGCTCCGTGGGCGATCATCCTTGCCAGCGTGTGGAAGTCAATGGGCTTCAACATCCTGTTTTATCTGGCCGGACTGCAAAACGTCCCCAAAGATTTGCTTGAAGCGGGCGGGATTGACGGCGCGAACGCTTTCCAGCGTTTTCGCCACATCGTCATCCCCATGCTTTCGCCCATCACCTTCTTCTTGATCATCACCAACATGACCTACGCCTTCTTCGAAAGCTTCGGCACGGTCGACACACTCACCAATGGCGGCCCGCTCAACTCGACGAGCACGCTCATGTATGAGATCTACGAAATCGGCATCCAGAACAGCGACCTCGGCAAGGCGGCCGCGCAGTCGATCATTTTGTTCGTCATGGTCATCGGTTTGACCGTGATCCAGTTCCGCAGCGCCGACAGCCGCGTCACCTATGGAGCATAACCCAATGGCCACAACGCTTGATCACACCCGCGCGGCGGACAGCACGACAGTGAGCCTGCGGGAGCGCCTCATCCCGAAACGCTGGTATGTGCACCTCATTTTGATCATCGCCTGCCTGTTCATCGGCTTCCCTTGTTCTACGCCATGCTCGTCGGCACGCAGAGCAATTCCGATGTGTTCGCCTATCGCTTCCTCCCCGGCGACTCGCTCGCCTTCAACTGGGATGTCGTAATGAACATCGCGGGGCTGTGGCGCTACATGATCAACAGCGTGTTCATCGCCATCGCCGTGACTGTGGGCAAGACTTTGCTTTCGCTGCTGGCGGGGCTGGCCTTCGTCTATTTCCGCTTTCCCGGCAAATGGATCGTGTTTGGGTTTGTCCTCATCACGCTGATGATGCCCACCGAAATCCTGATCATCGCGCTGTTCCGCTTCGTCAATCAGATCGGCTGGGGCAACACCTACCTCGCGCTGATCGTGCCCTTCCTCGCCAGCGCGACCGGGTCATTCCTGTTCCGTCAGCATTTCGCCAACATCCCGGCGGAACTCTCCGAGGCGGCGCAGCTCGACGGCGCGAATCCGCTGCAGTTCCTGTTCCGCGTGCTCGTCCCCATGAGCTGGAACACTATTGGTGCGCTCGCCGTGATCCAGTTTGTGTATATGTGGAATATGTACATCTGGCCAGCGCTCATTATGCAGGGGCAGGAGGGGCAGGTGGTGCAGGTGGGCTTGCGCACACTGGCGGGCGGTGACCAGATGACCAGCTTCGGCCCGCTCATGCTCGGCGCCGTGATCGCCAGCATCCCGCCAATTATCGTCTTTCTGCTGCTGCAAAAGCAGTTCATGAGCGGTTTCGCGCTCACCCGCGACAAATAAGGCACTTCATCCCCCCTCTCTTTTAGGAGAGGGGCTCGGGTTGAGGCTGTCTTTCGCAGGGACGAGGTATACCTCGTCCTTTTTGTTCCGATTGCCTGTGATGTGGGGTTAGGAGTGAGGCCGCCCTTCGTAGGGACGCAATGATGCAGTTTAAGAAAACGATACGGATTACCCCTCACCCCCAACCCCACTCCCACGCAAGCGGCTGAGGAGAGGACACGTTTTCAAGTGAGCCGTGTGTCTGGGATAAAGGTAAAGCCCAGACACACGGTATGCCGTTGAACGACTTGCGCGAAGTAACGCAGTCCTTCCCGAAAGAGACTCCACAAGCGCCGGAAAGCACCGTTGGGGCGACGGACCAGGGGTTGGGCGCAACCTGCCGCGACCGCTTGACTGCCGAGCGCGACCATCCAAGTGTAGGCAATGGCCAAGAGGATGAGCAGGTTCGCGACGTGGTGGGAGAACGTAGGCGACTGTCGCCCCAATGCCAACCGCCACTTTTCAGGTCACGAAAACTTTGCTCCTGCCAATTGCGCCGCGCATACTCGTATCCGGTGAGCCGTTCATCATTAGTCACCAGCGCCCACGGTTCGTCGTAACCAACGCCCCACAATGCCCGAGCGTGCGCCTCAATCCGTCCCCGCTGCTTGAAGACCCGACCCGCCTGCCTCCACACCTCGCCCGGTTGGACTTGGCGAGCGATGCGATAGTCGGCATCTTCAGTCACGATTTTAGTCTGACAGGTTACGCGGAACAGATAGCGCCAGCCTAAGGCTTCGACCACCCGGCATAAGGCGGGCGAACAGCCAATCCCCCGGTCGGCTAAGACGAGGACCGACGCCAGATCGCCGATGCCTGCTTTCACCGCTTGCAGTAAGGCGCGAATCATCCCAACTTGTCCCTCGGCCGGATACGCTGCTTCGCTGTTGGCTCGGTAGGTGCGCCACGCTAACGGCAAACAGCGTCCTTGCCACGCCACTCCCACCAGCATGACCCCAATCCGGTCGTGGAGCTTCGTTTCATCCACGAGCAACGTGATCTCTGCGCCCCCGACACAACTCACCACCCAGCGACTCCAGGCCTCGAAAAAACGCCCCAAGTCCACCGCCTCGTTGTCCAACCAGCGCCGAAACCGCCGCGCGGTGCTTTCCACTTGCTCTCCACAGCTGGTGGCTTGGGCAATGCCCCTTGCTGGCAGCTTTTGCCTGTATCACCCCGTAGCTAAACAGCGCCACATTCGCTCGTTGCCAACTATTGAAACCCGGTAAATGGGCTGACAACAGTCTCTCCCATTGGTACAGTAATGGATAGTTCATCGCTCATACTCGGTTTGCTTGGTCGCTACCAGTGTGAACGATGAACTCCCTGCTTTTCAACCCCTTTCCCAAACATGTCCTCTCCTCAGCACGCAAGCGGGGAGAGGGGAGAAAAGACGCTTTTGCTGGCTCCCCTCCCCGAATTCGGGGAGGGGCCGGGGGGTGGGGTCGGTACTCCGCCTTCATAAGTTAAATCGCATCATTGCTTCCGCTGCTCTCCGCTTCTCCGCGCCCATGCCTCGCCGAGAGAACAGACACGGCAGTCAATGTCGTCTCCCCTCCCTGAATTCGGGGAGGGGCCGGGGGTGAGGTCGGTGTCCCCTCTCCTTTAGGAGAGGGGTTAGGGGTGAGGTTTATTACTCGATAGGGGTGAGGCCGCGCTACCCCTCCACCGCCTTAACCAGATACGGATCGCCCAACCCGTCGATCTCCGCCTGCATGTTTTTCAGCGCCCGTTCGACATACGCTGCATAGCGCATCCGCTTGTCTTTGACATGCTTTTCCAGCTCCGGCAGAATGCCAAAGTTCGCTTTCATCGGCTGGAAGTGCTTCGCCTCCGCATGTGGACGCCCGTAATCTGACCTGCGAAGAACAAGTCCGCGCGCGTCTTGAATTGCAGCGTTGGGTGGAGCAGGGTGGGGGAGTTGATGAACGTATTGCGGTGCATCTGACCCATGCGCTCAAATTCGGCATTCTCCAGCCCGGGGATCAGGCGCAGGACTTCTTCCTGCTGCCCCCACTTGATATTTGTCTGGAAGCCGACGATGTTGTACAGCGTCCCGGCGACGTTATCCTGCCGGAGCTGCACGACCGCATGCGGTCGCCGCCCTGTGCGCGGATCGGTCAGCCCGACCGGACGCATCGGCCCATACGCCAGCGCGTCCGCCCCACGTGACGCCAACTGTTCAATCGGTAGGCAGCCCTCGAAGAACAGCTTATCTTCCGTCTCGAAGTCGCGCAGCGCCGCCCGTTCCGATCCGAGCAGCGCGCCGATGAAGCGCTCGTATTCTTCCTTGTTCATCGGGCAGTTGATGTAATCGCCCTCGTCCTCGTCGCCGCGCCCGTAGCGGCTCGCGCGGAAGGCGATGCTCATGTCGATGCTTTCCGCGGTCACAATCGGCGCGAGTGCGTCATAAAAGTACAGATACTCTTGCCCGGTCAGTCGCGCGATGTCGGCTGCCAGCGTTTCTGAGGTGAGCGGCCCGGTCGCGATGATCGTCGGCCCTTCCGGCACGCTCGTCACTTCCTCGCGAATCAACCGGATGCGCGGGTGGTTGAGCAGGGCACTCGTCACACTTTCCGCGAATAATTCGCGATCCACCGCCAGCGCACCGCCTGCCGGGACCGCCGCTTTTTCCGCTGCGTCGAGCAGCAGCGACCGCAGCAAATCGAGTTCCGTCTTGAGCAAGCCCGACGCCCGATCCGCCAGTTTCGACCCGAACGAATTACTGCAAACCAGCTCTGCCAACCGGTCACTGACGTGCGCGCCCGTCGTTTTGCGCGGTCGCATCTCATACAACTCAACGTCGAACCCGCGCTCGGCGAGCTGCCACGCCGCCTCCGACCCCGCCAGCCCGCCGCCAATCACTTTTACCGTCGCCATCCGTCTTACATCCAATTCCACTGCTCCTTTAGGAGCAGTCTAGTGATCGTTTTCCCCTTAAGTAACGCCATCTTTTCCCTCTCTCCTCGTTTCGGAGAGGGGGCTAGGGGGGAGGCTAGCTCAATTCCCCCGCCTGCTGATAATACTGCCGCACTTTGTCCAGATGTTCCGCACTCGGCGGCGCGAGTTCCAACGCCTCACCATACGCTTCCCGCGCCTTCGCGTACTGTCCCAAAGCGAAGTAGGCATTCCCCAGCACATAGTAGATGCGGTAATCGTAGATGTCTTGATCATCCGTCTTCGCCGACTGCATCAACCGCTTGATCGCGCTGATCGCCTTCTCATACTCGCCCAGTTGATAATAGCTGCGCGCCATTCGGTAATGGAGCGAAATCTCCCACGGGTGATAAGGATTGAACTGCAGTGCGTTCTGGTACGCCGTGATCGACGCCGCGTACTGGGCTGTCCGGAAGTACGCATCGCCGAGCATCTCTTGTGCGCGTGACCATGTCACGTCAATGCCGAACGGTCGCTTGTTGATCTGCGCGAACTGCTGCAAATACCCGATGATCTCTTTGTCGCGCCCTGCCATGTGCGAGAGCGTTTCTGCCGCTGTGAGCAGCGCGTCGCTCAAGCCCGGTCGCCCTTCGACCCCCGCTGCCGTCGCCACCGTGATCGCGGTCGCTGCGACTTCGAACGCCGTTTCGTAATCGTACATCTCCCGTAGAATGCGACTGCGCAGCGTATGAACTTGCACCAGCCACAAGCGCGGCTCAGTGGTGGGGTAGGTGGCAATGGCTTTGTTCAGAAACGCGAGTGCCCCTTTGGGATCGCGATCTTCATAGAAAGCGACGAACCCCAGACGTTCGTAACAATACGCCGTCAGCGGCGCGATGGTGCTCGGCGTCAGCAGCGCCTGCTGCAAACACTTGACCGCATCAATCGTGCGATTTTCGGTCAGCAGCACGCGCCCCTTCTGGTAGTAAATCCAGCCGAGATTTTCGTAGGTAGTGTGCTCGGTGAGCAGCTTCTCGTAGGCCAGCAGGGCATGTGCCGTATCCGCGCGGTCGGCAAATCCGACGCTCGCTAGTTCAAACCGCGCGAAATGCGTATCTGCCAGTAATTCTAAGTTTCGCGGCGTCTCAAACAGATCCGGCGCGAGGCTCTGCGCCTTCTGCAAATCCTCCAGCGCATCGTCGACCCGCGCGCTGAACAGTCGGGCGCGAGCACGCAAAATGAGCATCCGTGCGCGGCCTTGCAGCGACTGTTCCGACCGAAGGAGACGAGCGATCAGCACCTCTGCTTTCTTGATGTCGCGCTTCAGCAGCAGGTCGTCAATCGTCTGTAATTGTTCCAGCATCTCACCCTCCGGTAATCTAGCCGTGAACCGCGCTGCGCGCCGTTGCACCACTAAATCATCGCAGAAATCCCGCCGTTTGGGTAGAGACTGCCGACTCAGACTTTGTGTGAAGGTACTCCGTCGGGCGTGCTTTCCCCCCTCTCCTCTAGGAGAGGGGCAGGGGTGAGGTTTGCTTTACAAAAAAACACCCCCTCGCCACCCAGAGAAGGGGCAAGGGGGTGAGGTCGCTTTTTCTTTCGCCCCTCTCCCTTGGGAGAGAGGGCGGGGGTGAGGCTAGCCCTCCCTTACGACCACGCCTTTAGCACAATCGACGCGTTCTGCCCGCCCAGCCCGAAGCTGTTCGACAGCACGTATTTCAACCCCTTCATATCGCGCCCGACGTTCGGCACGTAATCGAGGTCGAGTTCGGGATCGGGCGTCTCATAGTTGATCGTCGGGTGCAGCGCGCCTTCGACGAGGCTCATCACGCACGCCACGATTTCAATCGCGCCGGACGCGCCGAGCGCGTGCCCCATCATGCTCTTGGTCGACGAGATCGCCATGTTATAGGCGTGCTCGCCAAACACCTGTTTGATCGCCAGCGTTTCCATAGCGTCGTTCGCCTGCGTCGACGTGCCGTGCGCGTTGATGTACTGGATATCTTCGGGATTAACATGCGCGTTTTCCAGCGCCCACCGCATCGACCGCATCGCGCCCTTGCCTTCGGGGTCGAGCGCCGCGATGTGATACGCATCCGACGACGACGCGTGCCCGAGAATTTCCGCGTAAATCCGCGCGCCGCGCTTGAGCGCATGCTGCAAGCTCTCGATGACCATAACCGCTGAGCCTTCGCTGAACACGAAGCCGGAGCGGTTCTTATCGAACGGGCGGCTCGCCAGTTCCGGTCGATCATTGTAGCCGGTGGCCAGCGCGTCCATCGCTTCAAATCCGGCGATGGCGTAGTCTTGCAGCACCGCTTCGACGCCGCCCGTGATCACCATATCCGAGCGCCCATTCTTAATCAGTTCGCTCGCTTCGCCGACAGCCTGCGTTCCTGCCGCGCACGCCGTCGCCGGGGCGATCAGCGGGCCGAGCGTCCGCATGAACTTGCTCACGTAATGACCGGGCATGTTCGGTAGTGAATTGATCAGCATCAGCGGATTCGGCTTCTTGTAGCCGGAGGATTTGTAGCGCGTCGTGCTCTGTTCCGACTGTTCGTGCGACCCGAGGGTCGTCCCGATCACCGTGCCGACGCGCTCGCCTTCCGCCTCAATCATCTCGGTCGTCAGACCCGCATCCTGCGTCGCCATCGTGGCCGCCGCAACGGCGAACTGCGATGCGCGGCCCATGCGGCGCGCTTCCTTATGTTCGATATACTTGGTCGGCTCGAAACCGCGCACTTCGCCGCCAATTTGCACGGGAACGTGTTCAATCGGAATCGTCTCGATGTGGCGGATGCCGGATTTTCCGGCCTTCAGGTTCTCCCACAGCGACTTCACGTCGCCCAAACAGGTGACTGCGCCCATCCCGGTGATGACCACGCGGGGGCGACCGTTACGCAGTAGTTCCATGTGCGTTGAGCGGCGCGAATGCCGCCGTCCTCCTTATTAAGCTAGATTCACGCTAAGGTCTTCAGTCCGGACTCAATCGACTCGATGACTCTGCCAGTGACTGCTTTCCGTGCTTGGCCGATCGCGTTTTTAATCGCTCTGTCGTTGGATCGTCCGTGACCTATAATGACAACACCGTTCACCCCCAAAAGGGGCGCGCCGCCAATCTCAAAGGGATCAATCATCTTTTGCACGCGCCGGAAGGCCGGTCGAGCCAGCGCGCCGCCCAGCTTCGTGATCGTCGTCCGCATCATTTCCTCGCGCAGTTGCAGCGCCATCGTTCGCGTTGCCGCTTCTGCCGTTTTGATGAAGATGTTACCGACAAAGCCATCCATGACCACCACATCCGCGCCGCCGGTCAGCGCTTCCTTCGGTTCGATGTTCCCAACAAAGTTGATCGGCAGGTCGCGCAGCAGCGCCGCCGCCTCATGGATGAGGGCTGTGCCTTTGCCTTCTTCTTCGCCATTCGAGAGCAGTGCCACGCGCGGCTCATTGATCTTGCCCGCGTTCTGCGCGTACAACTTGCCCATGATCGCGAACTGCGCCAGCCAATCGGCCTTCGAGTCGGCATTCGCGCCCACATCCAACATGATCGGGTTGGCGGTTCCCAGCGGCAGAATCGTGGTCAGCGCCGGGCGCTTGACGCCGGAAATGCGCCGCAGCGTGAACAGGGTAGCGATGCTCAGTGCCGCGCCTGTGTTGCCCGCGGTGACGAAACCGTCCGCCTTACCATCCTTGACCAGATTCATCCCCACATGCATTGATGAGTTCGGCTTGGCTTTGCCCACCACCGACGGCTTATCTTCCATCGTGACCACGTCACCCGCATGCACAATCTCGATCTTCAAGCCGGTTGTGTCATGTTTGGCGAGCTCAGCCTGCAAGCTTTTCTCATCGCCGACCAAACAGATCGTATCGTCGCGCCATTCTCGCGCTGCCAGCACGCCACCGGCTACATCGGGGACGGGGTACGTATCGCTGCCCATCGCATCTAAAGCGATTCGCATAGTTGATCCTTTGTTAGTTTGAGTGTTTGTGCTTTGCCGCGCTCGGCCTATTTATGCTTTTTGCCTGTGAAGTGTAGCGGAAATCCCCCCGCCGTTAAAGGTTCAGAACGCACCGAGTTTCTTTGCATTTGAGCGAGACTCCGCCATTGACAGCCGAATCGCCTTCGGTATAATACGCTTATGTTGACGCCCCGGTGGCGGAATGGCATACGCAGCAGCTTGAGGGGTTGTGCCCTATGGGCGTGGAGGTTCGAGTCCTCTCCGGGGCAACATACAAAAACATCCAGCACCCGCTGGATGTTTTTGTTTCCCATAGGCTCACCAGAATCAGTTTTGTGGGGACGCAGCTGATCGTGTCCGCCTAGCTTGTCTCCCAGGCAACTGGCGAGACGTTGCGATCAGTGTTGTCTCCCCTCCCTGAATTCGGGGGAGGGGCCGGGGGTGGGGTTGGATTCCGACTTTCCTAGTCCGCTCAAGTGTCGTTCCCGCGTCTGTGCTGCTCCCCTCATTGTCTTGATCCGTCGACACATCGTCTTTCTCCCCTATTTCTGAATTTCCTAAACTTGCCGATGCCCCGACATTCGATGTACACTCCAAGAGAGTAATTGCCACCGGAGGATACGCACGCATGAGCGATGAGACCAGATCGGCGTTGAGACAGGCCTTTGACGCGATAGAAGCTGGCGAATTGGATACGGCCCGCACCATTCTCGAGCCGGTCCTCGCTGCGGAGCCTGACAATGTGGATGCGTGGTGGGTTTTTAGCCATGCCGTGACAGATCCGCAGGAGGCGTTCGATGCTTTGGAAAATGTCGTTCGGATCGACCCCCAGTATCCCGGTGCTGCCGAACTCCTGACCACGCTGCGTGACCGACTGCCGCGCCGTCAGGCGCCGCCGCCACCCCCGCCGCCCATTGACATCCCGGATCTGCCGGGCGACGAGCCGGATTTTGCGCTCCCGCCTTCGTCCGTGGCGACTCCCGCGCCAGAACCCCAGGAAGAAGAGTCGCGCAGTCGCTTGATTCCGATCCTCGCGGGTGTCCTGCTCATCGTCGTCATCATTGCGCTGGCTTACTCGCTGCTTTCGCGCTCGCAGAACCCGCCCGCCACGCCGACTACAGTGGCGCTCGCTACCCTCCCGTCTCTCGTTGTGACCGACGAAGTCACGCCCGACGCCACTGCCGAAGCCGCCGCTGCGACTGAATCTGCGCCTGTGGCGGAAGCCACCGCTGCTGCGACTGCTGAAGCGACGGATGCCGCCTCAACTGTCGAAGCCGCCGCGACTGAAACCGCGCTGATAGGGGATACTACTGCTGAAGCCCCGACTGCTGAAGTCGCGCTGGTCGACGCGACGCCCACCGCCGAAATTCTCGCGACTGAAATCGTCGCTCCCGCCGCGACCGACACGCTGGTCGCCCTGAGCGCCGCCGAAGAGTCGCTGCTCGCCGGGTTAGGCCGCTACACCCTCGCCGCTGAGCCACTGGTTCGCCAATCGACGACCGTCGGCGACGCGCTGCTCGCGGGCGTGTGCGTGAATGACCGCCGCGAAGTCCCGACGCTCCTCCGGCCCATCATGCGCGCGCTGGCTAATGGCACCGCTGCTCTGCCCGAAGACGTGCAGGCCGTTGGCGTCCGCATGCTCGACTGCAACACGGGCCGCGCGTTCGTCATCATGGCTGTCGACCGCCAGAGTGCTCTCGATCACGCCGCGGGTACACTCCCGTACGTTGACTTCCGCCAGCGTTGGCAGCCGCAGCGCTAACCCAGACTTCCCCGTGAATCACAGGACGAGGCCATAAGCCTCGTCCTTTTTTATTTCCCTGTTGTCTCCCCTCCCCGAATTCGGGGAAGGGCTGGGGGTGAGGTCTTCCCTACTTCTGTGGCTGACTCGGCTGATGAATCGGCAGGCGAATCGTGAAGTTCGCGCCGTGACCTACCTTGCTTTTCACGGTGATCGTCCCGTGATGTCCCTCGATGATGCCGTAGCTCAGGAACAGACCCAGACCCGTCCCATTCGGTTTCGTCGAGAAGAACGGATCGAAAATCCGTTCGATCTTGTCTGGCTCGATGCCGCATCCCGTGTCGATGAAATCGATCACCACCTCATTGCCCTGATGCTTGGCGTTGATCGTCAGCGTGCCACCGTCCTCCATGGCCGCTTCCGCGTTTAGCGCGAGGTTCATAAACACCGCTTCGAGCTGATCCTTACTGCCGTACACATTCGGCAGGGTGGGGAGGTTCGACTTGATGTCAACGCGCTCATGCTCGAAGAACTTGCGGTTGAGTTTGATGACACCTTCCAAAAGCTGCGCCACATCCAGCGGTCGCAGTTCCGGCCCGCTGTCGCGCGCAAATTCCAGTAGACTGCGCACAATCCGCTTGATGCGTTCCACGTTGTCGCGGATCATCTGCAGCTCGCGCATGTCGTACTTCACGCCCTTCGCCTTCAAATCACCTTCCAGATCTTCGAGGAAGATGTTGATCGGCATCAGCGGGTTGTTGATTTCGTGGGCGATGCTCGCTGCCAGGTGCCCAATCGATGCCAGCTTTTCCGAGCGGATCAGCAGCTTTTGTGCCGACTGCAGTTCTGCCGTGCGTTCCTGCACTTTCTCTTCGAGGTGCTGCGCATAGTCTGCCTGAATCTCGTAGAGTTGAGCGTTCCGCAGCGCCAGCGCCGCCTGTCCCGCCAGACCTTCGAACAGGCGCAGGTGATGTTCTTCGTAGGGCTGGTCTTGACTCAGCACCACCAGCACGCCTAACTGCAAATTCGCATGCTCCATGCGCACGCACATGCCGCTGGTCGTCTTGGTGTTCCAGTTGACGGCCGTCTCTGCCTTTAGCGCCAGCGGAATGCACTCTTCGATCCGCTGGGTGATCGTCTCGCTGTCGCTGCGATTCAGAATCCGCGAGTCGCGGATTTCGCCGTTCTCGCCTAGGTGATAGCTCACGGCGACCTCGCCGGGCAGCAGTTGCAGCGCCAGTTCTGGAATCAATTCCAGCAGATTACCAAGTTTGTGATGCCCATTCAGTTTTTCGCTGGCGCGAAGTAGGGCTTCCAGTTGTTGGGTGCGGCGGTGCAGCGCTTCTTCGAGCGCCCGCGCTTTGATCTTGCTTTGCACGCGGGCGAGCAGTTCTTGTGGCGCGAACGGCTTGTACAGGTAATCGTCGGCGCCGAGCGTGAGGCCGCGCGCCACGTCGGCGGGTTCGCGGGCGTTCGCCGTGACCATGATTGTCGGGATATTGGCCGTGCGTTCATCTTCGCGCAAATTCAGCAGCACGTCAAAGCCGTTCATTCCCGGCATGAGAATGTCGAGCAAAATCACATCCGGGAGCAGTTTCTTCGCCGTCTCCAGCGCGGCGATCCCGTTGGTCACCGCCTTGACGCGGTAGCCTTCGCGCTCAAAGATGTGCTGGAGCATGATCGTGGTATTCACCTCATCATCTGCTACGAGGAGCAGTGGCGATGAGTTATTTTTATCCATCGGTCTTTATCCATGTCTAGTGGCGGTAATTTATTTTTCGCAGCTTGGGGGTCTATGCCATCCCACTTATCAATCATATGCGCGAATTTTCGGTGATTGCAAAAACGTTGCCACTCTTCGTAAAACTCTTCTCGTTTGTCCAACGGTGAGGTTGGGGTTGGCGCTTGTTCACCGTGTTTTAAACGACCCGACCTTGTCCGAATCCAAAACTCGTCTAACATTCTGGATACGGGCGTGCACCATCGCGCCTACTCGTTGTGACCGCCAACCAATGGAAACCAACGTATGAAACAGCCTTATCACAATCCGACCGACCGCGCGCTGGGGCGCTCTCTTCTCTTGGGCCTCGTGCTCGGCTTAGGGATTGCCCTGATTTTTCTCGCCGGCTTCTTCTTTCGCGACCTAGTGCAGCCGCTTCCCGCCGCTTTTGCGTCGGATGCCGAAAGCTACCCGCTGCTCGACGAAATGCAGTCGCTGCTCGACCAGCATTATCTGCGCTCTCAGCCTGACTATACCCAGCGGCAGTACGCGGCGGTGCGTGGGGTGCTCGGCGCGCTTGGCGACCGCTTCACCTTCTTCATCGATCCACCCGTGGCCGCCAGTGAAGCCGATGTCCTCTCCGGAACCTATGGTGGCATTGGCGTGCAAATTCAACGCACCGAAGCCGGGGAGATCGCGCTTTTTCCGTTTGTCGATAGCCCCGCTGCCGCGCAGGGCATTGCGAATGGCGACATCCTGCGTGCGGTCAATGGCACGCCGCTCGATCCTGCGCTGTCGCAGGACGCCATTGACCAGCTGTTGCGCGGTGAGGTCAAAGAGGGGAGTGGAGTCGAAATCACGGTGACGCGCGCCGACGGTGGAGCGGAATTTACGGTCTTCATTCCCTTCGCCGTGATCAACGTCCCCTCTGTGACGTGGCGCGTCCTCACGGAAGACGAGCGCATCGGCTACGTTCAGGTGCTGCGCTTTACCGCGCGCACGCCGGACGAGCTTACGACCGCCTTCACCGACCTGCGCGCCGCCAATATCACGGCGCTCGTCCTCGACCTGCGCAACAACACGGGCGGACTCCTGCAGGAATCGATTCAGGTCGCCGATCAGTTCATCGACACCGGGGCCATTGTCTACCAGCGGGACCGCAACGGTGAGCGCACCTTTGAAGGGACGTCTGGCGGTGGCATGATCGATCTGCCGATGCTGGTGCTCGTCAACAACATGACCGCGAGCGGCGCAGAACTGGTGGCCGGGGCGCTTCGCGACTCGGGGCGCGCTATCCTCATCGGTCAGACCACCTTTGGCAAAGGCACCGTCCAGCAGATTTTCACGCTCTCCGACCAATCCTCCATGCACATCACTTCTGCTGAATGGTTCACGCCGTCCCGCCAGCCGCTCGACGCCGTCGGCCTCACGCCCGACATCCCCATGATCCCCGATGCCACAGGGCGGGATGTCGAACTCGGCGAAGCCATCCGCCGCCTTCAAGACGAACTCCAACCCATCTGATCTCTCCGGCCCTCGCCCTTGGGAGAGCGCCGGGGGTGAGGCTCACCTAACAGGGGTAGGTATTTCATGCTTCCCAATGGAGTGTTGGCTTTCTTCACCCAAAATTCCTGTAGAGGCGAGGCATGAGGGTGTTGAAAAAAGGTCAGATTCCGACCCCACCGGCCCCTCCCCGAATTCAGGGAGGGAGCCAACAGTGCCTGCCAAGCCGAATCCGTCTTCGTAGGGACGCAATTCATTGCGTCCGCTGACGAAAGGAAGGGTTTTAAGGGATGCTTTCTAAAAACCCTCATGCCTCGTCCTGTTTCCCCCTGAATTGCGCACCGATCTATCATCGGTGAAAGCAAAAGGATCTTTTAGGGGATGCGGTGACAGCCATGCTGGCAAAGGAGGACGAGGCATGCCTCGTCCCTACAATTAAGCACCTCCCCCTGACAGGTGAGGCTCATCCCCCACAGGATGAGGCTGTCCGCCATTCGCATGAACCACTATAATGAAGCTCATAATGCGGAGAGAAACGACATGAGCGACGGCAAAGGGATTAAAGTGGTCGCCCGCAACCGCAAGGCGAGCCACGACTACAGTTTAGAAGACAAATACGAGGCGGGTATCGTTCTGACCGGCTCGGAGATTAAATCGATTCGGGCCAACCGCATCAGCCTGCAGGAAGGCTATGTGGAGTTTCGCGGCGGCGAAATGTGGCTGCTCGACGTGAATATTTCCCCTTATGAACAGGCGGGTGTCTATGGCAAGGTCGATCCGCTGCGGACGCGCAAGCTGCTGCTGCACAAGAAGCAGATTGCGCAGATCGCGTCACGCATGCGGGAGCGCGGCTACACGGTCGTTCCGACGATGGTGTATTTGAAAGATGGACGCGCGAAGGTTGAAATTGCGTTGGCCAAAGGCAAGAAGCAGTATGACAAGCGCGCCGATATCGCCAAGCGTGATAGCGATCGCGAAATCCGCAAGGCGCTCAAGGAACGCTCGTACGAATAGGACCACCATGATCTACCCAACTTCGATTCGTGCCATCAACGCGCTGCCAGAAGACGAGAAGGAAGCCATTTATCAGACCCTGCTTCCCGAGTGGTTGTACACGACCTACGGCATTGATCGGCACACGCTGACCGTCAACGGTCAGCGCGTCGTCCGCTTTCGCTGCCCGGCGGGCAGTCGCGCGTTGGAGAGCATCGTCCGCCGCAACGCGGGGGACATCGACCCCATGCTCTATCTCAACATGGCGGATACGTTCAATAATCAACTCTTGGTGCTGCTCGTTGTGGTCAACGATCCCGACGCGCCGCGTTTCAATATCGACCATGATGAGGATGGCAACCCGACGCATCTCGGCACGACCACGCGGAATATCCCCGCGGAAATTGAAGCCATGCGGGCTGGCCTTGCGCCGGGGCAGGTGCGGCAGGGGCTGCGCGTTTTCCGCCAACTGGTCCCGGTCTTCGAGCAGTTTATCACCAATATGGGGCACGATCTGTTTTTCATCGAGCCCATGTCCTACCACAACGCTATCGTCTTCGAACGCTACGGGTTCAGCTATGTCCGCGGTTTTCAGGAGATGCAAAACATCAACCGGGAATTCCAGCCGGGTGGCGCCTTCCATATGAAGCTCGGCGGCGACAATCCCTTCCGTCCAGCCGACGCTTGGCAGACCGTGCGCGGGCGCTCTTGGGCGATTCACGACGGCATTCTCGGCCACCCCTTCACCGGATTCCAGATGTACAAGCGGATTGGTCATCACTCCGGGGTGAACTCCTTCCCCGAATCGCGCTGGTGACCCGCGGTGAGCGTCCGTCCGTACATCAGCCGCGCCAGTGTTGCGCGTCACCTCGATGCGCTCCTCTACGACTCGCACGCCGAGCCTCCGGCTGATCTCCACGGGCTGCTGATTGTCGATCAGCGTGTGAGCGACCTCCCGCGCACCGAGCTTGACCGCGACTACGCCATCCGCGATCTGCTCACCGAATTGATTCTGAATAGCTATTTCGCCATCCGCCGCGCACTTGAACTCTCGTTTCCCTCACTCGATCTTCCGCTCGCTGCCGCTGCCGACTGGCTGCGGGAGGACGCCGCCCCGCGCAACCCCGAGCTGCTCGCCTGGAGCTTGCTCTATCATCGCTACATCCGCGCCGACCTCAATCTCACGACGGCGCAGCTCGCTGACCTCATCAGTGCCACGGAACGCACGTTTCGCCGCTATCAGGCGTACGCCGTGCGCCAACTGACGTATCGCCTCATCCAGATCGAGACGCAGGCGCGCGCCGATCACAAGCGCCGCTACCTCGCGCTCGCGCTGCCCGCGCCTGTCCCGCTCATCGGTCGCGCCGCCGATCTGGACGTCGCCGAGCAGCTTCTGCTCACGACCATGCCCGCGCATCTGCTCGTCAGCGGCGTGCTCGGGTGGGGAAATCCGCCTTCGCCGCCGCACTCCTGCGCCGCTGGATCGAGGCTGACCGCCTCGACGCGGTCGTCTGGCTTGACCAGCCGACCTCCGCCCAAGCCGTCCTCGACCACCTCACCGACCATTTGCTGCCCGAAGGCGTCGATCTCGCGGCACGCTTACACGGTTTTCGTCTCGGCCTCGTGCTTGACGACCTCGCCGCGTTCCCCTCCGCCGACCTTGAATCGCTGCTGCGCACGCTCAGCTCGACCACCGTCATCTTAACGCATACCGTCCATCTCCCGCTTGATGTGGCGCACTTCACCCTGCGCGATCTCGCGCCGGCGGACGCCGAACTGCTCGTGCGCGATCTCCTCCAGCGCCACAGCGCTGCTGACCTGCCCGACTACCGCGCCATCGCCGCCTACTGCGTCGACCATGTCGGCGGCAACCCGGACGCGCTCAAGGCGCTGCTGCTCAACTGGGCGTTCGAAGACGGTGCGCAGCTCGCCGACCGGGTGCTGCAGCACTTTTTTGGTCGCCTCTTTGACTCCCTACCTTCTGCCGCGCAGATCGCGTGGTGCGCGCTCGCCCTTGCGCCCCGCCTCCCGTGGGACGCCCTGACCGACTTCGCCGTGCCGCCGCTGCTGCGCCACCATCTCGCCGACCGTCACGGCGCGGACGTCCTGCTCAGCGTCAACGGCGCGCGCGAACTCATCTTCCGTTCGACCACGCCCGCCGTCTCCGCTGCCCTCGCTGACCTGATCGCCGCGCTTTCCACCCTCAGCCCGCCCACAATTTACCCCATTGCTGAACACGTGCTCGCCGCGAACTTCCCGCCGCTCCCCATCGATCAGCGCATCGCGTGGTGCCGTCGTTTCTGCTTCATCGGCCTTGAACGGGGACGCCACGGCCGCTGGCGTGCCATCCTTGAAGACCTCGCCCGCCATACGCAGCTCGATGTGCATCTGCGCACCCTCTACGGCGTGATCCTCCGCCGCCTTGGGGATTGGGACGCTGCGCAGACCGTCTTCCTCGACGCCGCGACCGAATTAGGTCGCGCGGGTAAATTTCGCGATCAAGCCTATGTGCTGCTTGAATGGAGTATCGCCGTCAAATATCAGGGGCGTTACCAGCACGCGCTTGATCTCATCGCGCAGGCGCGTCGCTCGCGCCAGTTGGACGCTGATCTGCGTTTGCGCCTGACTCTCCTCGAAGCGCAAATCCTCATCGAAGCGGGGCAGGGCAGTCGCGCTCTGCAGCTGCTCGACGCCCTCCAGCTTGACTCGCTGCACCCGGACGTTTCGCGTGTGCTCATGGTGCAAGGTGAAGCCTATCTCGCGCTCGGCGACTATGCCGCCAGCCGCCGCCATGCCGAAGCCGCGCTCGTGACCGCTTCACGGGATCTACTCACTCAGGTCAGCCTCTATACCACTATTGGCCGCACCTACGAAGGCGAAGGGCAGTTGCTGGTTGCCGAAAGCTACTTAGCCCGGGTTGTCTCGCTGCTTGAACAGGCCGACGATCCTTACGCGCTGGCCCGCGCGCAAACCAACCTCGCCGCGCTCCTCATCAAAATGCGCGATCAAGGCCTGCCGCGCGACCACGCCGCTGCCGATGCCCGCCAACTGCTCACCGCTGCCGAAACCACGCAAACCCGCCTCGGTGATCAGGTTGGCCTCATGACCACGCGCCACAATCGCAGCATCCTCCACAACACTTGATGTTCGCAGACGCCTTATACTCCGAGTCGTCGTCTTCCAAAAACCTTGGTAATTTCGGAGTCCAGCAAATTGCGCGAACACGGGTACGGCGCGTCTGCTGTCTCCCCTCCCTGAATTCGGGGTGGGGTCGATTCCAAGCTACCCTTCGTCTGAAAGCCACTGGAAATGCCCTCGTCCCGAATCGGCCCGGGAGTGAGGTCACACCATATTGCCACTTCCCCGCGTCTCCGCTAAAATAAGAGTAGTTGCGCCCATAGCTCAATGGATAGAGCGCCGGTCTTCGGAACCGTAGGTTGTGGGTTCGAATCCCTCTGGGCGCGCACGACATCCAGCCTCGCTGGATGTTTTCATTTGCGCCGAAATCGCTCTATAATGCTTTTATCGTTGGTTCACAGAGGGCGCTGATGGACTATTCAGGCTGTTCACCCGAGCAACTCGTCGACTTGTTAGCGGACAAAACGCAGCGCAACGATGTTATTCGTGCGCTCATCGGCGGCTTGACTGCTACCGAACTGCGCCGCGTGCACGTGTCAGATGCCGCGCAAGTCGCCCTCATCCGCGGCCTCAAGCACGGCAACAGCAAGGTTCGCTGGTGGTGCATTCAGTTGCTGGATCATATCGCCGATGAAACCTACGTCGCTCCGCTGTTGGCTGCCGCCTACACCGACCCCACGCCCAGGAATCGCCGCCATGCCATCCACGCGCTCGCCTGCGAAAAATGCAAACCGGATCGCTGCCGCCTGCGCGTTGACATTCGCGCCGACCTGCGCCAGATGATGCAGTTTGATCCTGATCCGTCCGTGCGTGAGACTGCTCGGCTTGAACTCGCCGAACTCGAAGCGGCCTAACGATGTCTACCTTCAAGCTTTGACCCTCAACCTGCGCCATAACGCGGATCGCTGGCCCGAACGCCGCTCGCTCGTCGCCGCCGCGCTCGCCGCTCACGACGCGGACGTGATCGCGTTTCAGGAAGTTTCGCTTCCCATCCAGCAAGCCGATCTCCTTGCCGCGGATCTCGCTGCGTTGACGAGGGCGCCCGTTTATACGATCCGCGTTCAGCCCAAAACTGGCGCAGAGTTTGACCGCGAAGGGATTGCCTTGCTCTCCCGCTTGCCTGTTCTCGAATCGTCAAGCCTCGATTTGCCTGTGGGTAATCGGGTGGCTCAGCGTATACGTGTGCTCAAAGACGGTCATGCTTTCGACGTTGTGAACACCCATTTGCACCATGAGCCAGAGTTCGAAGAGTCTATCCGCGAACCACAGATGCGCGCGCTCCTTGACTGGCTGAACGTCTCACCGGATCGCAATTGGCTGGTCTGTGGTGATTTCAACGCGCAGCCCCACTCCACCACCGTCCAGCGCATTGCGGCGCGCTTCCGCTCTGCCTACGCGACACTCCACGGTGCCGATCCGCTTACCTTCCCGACGCCGTTAGTCAATTACGACTACCCGCCGGTCGCCCTTGACTACATCTTCTTTGATCCTGCTCGCCTCACTCCGACCGCCGCCGAACTCGTCGCCGCGCAGCCCGCCGCCCATGACCCGCGCCTCTATCCCTCCGACCATTTCGGCCTCACCGCCACCTTCACCACTTAATTCCCCTCTCCTCTTTTCTTGAGGGCAGGACACTTTGAACAATTGGGGTGTTTTTGCGCCGGAGGCTAACAGCCTCCGGCAAATCGTAGCGCTTGCAAGCCCGCTCAAGCTGGCTAGGCAGCCCCGTTTACGGGGCTTTCTTCCCGTAGCCCGACCCTTTGAGGGTCGGGCGGCACTTCCGATTACTAAAACTGTCCTGCCATGAACACCTAAAGGAGTGGGGAGAAGCGCAGAGTTCTTAAGTCCCCTCTCCTCTTTTCGGAGAGGGGACTTAGGGGTGAGGTTAGCTTTCCGACCCACTGCGCAGCCCTCAACGCTTCTTCGTGAATTTCGGGGTTTTCTCTTTGCGGAGTTCCACGTCCGGCGGGTCATCATAGCTCGTGTTCCGTTCAATCAGCTTCACGCTCAGTGTCGTTACGCCTTTAACCTTCGCGCCGTTCATCTGGTGCACGAGTTGTTTTGCCGCCCGCCGTCCTAGTTCCTCGACATCCGCCGCCACGGTGGTCAGCTTGCCCCGGCGGGCTTCCGGCCCATCGCCGAACCCCACAACTGACACATCCTGTGGGACACGGCGTTTTTTGCGCTTCAGCGTGTCGATCACCGCCAGCGCCATCATATAGTCGCTCGCGACCACCGCGTCAAAGTCGTGCCCCTCAGCTAGAAATGCCTCGAGCGCCGCCGCTGCTTTGTCGGGCGCAAACTCTCCGTTGATTGTGCCCGCGGCGCTCACCGAATAGCGCATCAGCGCATCGGTGAACGCTGTCGCGCGCTGTTCGGTATCATATTGACCCGCCGCGCCGCGCACCAACACCAACTTGCGCCGCCCGCACTGGACTGCCACATGCTTGACCAATTCCAACATGCCTTGACGGTTGTCGAAGACCACCGCGGGTAAGCCGGGGAGGGCATGGCTCACCAGCGTGATCGGTCTACCCGCCTCCTGTATCCTCGCGAGCCATTCCGGGGTGGCGGCATTCGCGATCACGAGCCAACCATCCGCCGCGTTTGGCGCTGGCGCCGCTCTGCTTCCCGAAAAGACCTCAATCGCGCACGGCTCGGTGTCGGCGGTGACCCACGCGCCCTGGATGATCGCCTGTTGAAACACGCCCGTTTCGTCGTTGGTGATTACGCCGATGGTCTGCATCAAACCAACCCCAGTTCCATCTGGATTGCCCGGTAAGCCGCTCCCAATGCCGCCAGATTCGGCAGTTCGTCAATCGAAAACGTCACGCGCGCCCCGGCTTGTGTGCTCAGCGGCAGGCGCTTCCGCACGTTCTTGAGGAACGCTTCGCCTAGGGCACTGATCTCCCCGGTGATCGCCAGATGCTTGGGCTGCAGCAGTGTGATGATCCAACCGCACACCTCGGCCACCTGTGCCGCCAGTTCATCACTCAGCGTGAGCGCTGCCGGATCGTTCTGTTCGGCGGCGTGCCGGATGTGTAGGTAATTCAGGCTTGTGGTCTGGAGATACGGGCTCGCGTGGTCTCGTCCCAACGCCCGCGCTCGTTCGCGGACTCCCGACCACCCGAGTCGGGCATCCAGTGTGCTGCCACCCACTCTCATCGACCCGATTTCGCTGCCCAACTGCTGCTCGGCGCTCTCCAGCACGGCGCCCATCCCCACGCCCTCGCTGATTGTGAGCATCGCCAGTCGCTCGTTGACGCCTTCCAGTGGATTCTGGTGCTTGAAGCGGTGTTTTGCGCTGTACAGTGCGAACGCCGCTAGTGCGCTGCTGTTCGCGCTGTACACCGGGACTTCCAGTCGTTCGGCGACCGCTTCGCCTACCAGGATTGGGCTGAGGCTGAAGCGCGGCGCGTAGATTGCCCCATCCGGCAGCACTTCGCCTGCGCTGCCGATTCCTATGCACAGCAGCGGTGCGTCCAATTGCGCGATCAGTCCATGCACAACTTCGCCTAAGCGCGGCACGAATTCTTCGTCGATACCCGCGTCATTGAACGGCGTCAGCGTGCCGATCTCCACGGCATGCGCGGCGATCAATTCGCCGTCCAGCGTGGTGAGCACGCCCATGATCTGCGTAGGCGTCAGCCACAGACCGATCACCTCGCGGGCGCTCGGCACAAAGCGCAGCAGGCGCGGACGCTTGCCGCCGCTGTCCGTCGAGTCCCCGAAGCCGCCCTCGCTCAGAAACCCCTCGGTAATCAGCCCATCGACCAATTCGGAAATGGTCGGTTTCGAGAGTCCCGTTTCCAGTGCCAGCGCCGCGCGGCTCGTCGCCGTGCCGTCATAGACATGACGCAGCACCAATTGGCGGTTGTGCCCTCGGATCTGCCCGCGCGTCGCCTTCTTCACTTGCCTCCACTTTCCACTCTTGGTTAAAGTGCACGTCCTGCTCCTCTCACTGGAGCGAAGATCAAGCAGGCGAGGTGCCTTTCCCCTCTCCTTTAGGAGAGGGGCAGGGGTGAGGTTGAATTTCCCTCCTCTATGAAACCTGCGCTCACCCCTCGGCGAGTCCGCTTTTCACATCTCCTCACCTCGTTTTGGCGAGAGATTTTGAGGATGAGGTTGGTTCCCCCTCTCCCCACGGAGAGGGGGGTTAGGTGAGGTTGCTCCCCGAACTCCTTATGAAACCTGCCTCACCCTCACCTTTCATCTCTCGCCTCAAATTTTAGGTTGGTTCCCTCTCCCCACGGAAGGGGTTAGGGGTCCCCTGCAACCTCCTCTGAAACCTGCGCTCACCCCTCGGTGAGTCCGCTTTTCACATCTCCTCACCTCGTTTTGGCGAGAGATTTCGAGGATGAGTTTGGTTCCCCCTCTCCCCACGGAGAGGGGGTTAGGGGTGAGGTTGACTTTCCCCCTGCAACCTCCTCTATGAAATCTGCGCTCACCCCTCGGTGAGTCCGCTTTTCACGTCTCCTCGCCTCGTTTTGGCGAGAGATTTCGAGGATGAGGTTGGTTCCCCCTCTCCCCACGGAGAGGGCGGTAGGGGGTGAAGTTGCCTCCCCTAAAACCGCTCCTGCGGAATCTTGCACGGCAGCACCCCGTGCGCCTCAATCTCCCCGAACAACACCCGCGCCACCGCTTCCATGCTCACTGGTCGAATGCTGTACGTGCACAAATAGTTCTCGATGCTCGGGAACTCGACCAGATCGTACGGCGCGCGCAGCGCAATCACAATGGGATTCTTGCCTCGCGCCTGCAGTTCGTTCACCAGCGCGGCCTGCGTCGCATCCCGGTACGCATTGATCGTCCCGACGATCACGGTATCCGCCGACTCTGCCACCTGCACAATCGCCGCCACATCCGCCGCGCCCATCGGGATCTGCATGTGCGTGGTGTGCGGATGGCGCTTGCTGATCGCTTCGGCGAGCTTGATCTTCACCGTGGCTGACGTATCGGCGGGCGTTAGGTTTTCGGGATAGGGCGTGATCACGAGGATATGGGCATTATCCGCCGGATTCAGACGCACATCACCTTTCACCCGCGTGATCGATGCCTCGGCAATTTCTCGCGCAATCGCTTGATGCTCCGCGCATCCCACCACGTCGAACGCGGGCAGGGTAGTGGCTAACTTCTGCCGCACCGCATTGATGCGCGCGACCGATGCCGCATTCTCGGTGAAGCGCGTCATCAATTCCATCTGCCCTTTGATGTGTCCCAGCAGAATCAAGTCCGCGCCCGCGTCGAGCGCCGCCTGAATGCTTTCCTCGTTACCGTGCCGCGCCACTGCCCACATGTCCATCGCATCGGTGATCACCAGCCCGTCAAAGCCGAGTTCGCGCCGCAGCAGATCGGTCAGGATTTTGCGTGACATCGTCGCTGGCCAATCCGGGTCAAGCGTCGTCACGCGGATGTGCGCCGACATGATCGCGTCCACGCCCGCCTTGATCGCCTCGCGGAACGGCGCCAGTTCCACCCGGTGAATGCGCTCGCTGTCATACGGGATGATCGCATCGCCGTGGTGCGTGTCCGCTCCAGTGTCGCCGTGCCCGGGGAAGTGTTTCGCCGTCGCGATTAACCCTTCGGCCTGCATCCCATGGATCATCCCGATCCCGAGCGCGCTCACGACTTCCGGCTCATCCCCGAACGACCGCAGCCCAATCACCGGGTTCGCCGGGTTGATATTCACATCCACCGACGGCGCAAAATTCATGTTCATGCCCATCGCCAGCAGTTCCCGCGCTAGGACGCGCCCGGCTTTCTCCGCCAGCGCCACCGAGCGCGTCGCCCCGAGCGCCATATTGCCCGGCAGCTCCGTCGCCCCACCCGTAATCGCAATGAGCTGCCCGCCTTCCTGGTCAATCCCAATCAGCGGCGTGGGATTGCCGCCTTTGGCTGCCGCGTGGCGCAGCGCCTCACTCAACTCACGCAATTGCGCGGGCGTCTCCACATTCATGTACGCGAACAAGCAGAAGCTGCTTATCTGCCCGCGCTCCACCCCCACCAGAATGTCCGTCGGCGCCCGCAACCCGGTAAAACTGTGCATCAACTGCCGCATGTGCTGTCTCCACTTTCGCTGTCCGCGCGTACCCCTAATCGACTCGCGCGTATGAATTTCGTTTGCTTCACTTGTTAGTTAGTTAACTTTACTTACTTCTCACTTTGTGGTAGTATAAGGAGCATAATTGAGGGTGTCAAGGGGGCGACGATGAGCCATTTACACGATGAAATCTACGAGCAACCCGCAGTAGTAGAGCGGTTGCTGCGGGAACAGCAGGGGAAAGCCAAAGAGATTGGTGCAGCGATTCGGGCGTTTAAGCCGGCGTTTGTGTGGATTGCCGCACGCGGAACGTCAGATAATGCGGCGCGGTATGCGCAGTATTTGTGGGGCGTGCACGCGCGAATGGCGGTGGGGTTGGCGACGCCCTCGGTGCACACACTCTACGGCAGCACGCCGGATTTGTCGCGGGCGCTGGTGATTGGTATCTCACAATCGGGGCAGTCGGAGGACGTGCGGCGCGTGCTGAGCGATGCGAAAGAGCAGGGCGCGTTGACCGTGAGCATCACCAATGATGATACATCGCCGCTGGCGCAGGTGGCCGCGTATCATCTGCCGCTAGGGACGGGCAAAGAACTGAGCGTCGCGGCGACCAAAACGTACACGGCGGAGTTGGCCGCGGTCGCGATGATTGGCGCGGCACTGATCGATCGACCGGAGTTCTGGCAAGCGCTGGAGCGCCTGCCCGGATGGATGCGCGCTACGCTCGATAGTGCGGCGGATACCCCGGTCTGGGCGGAACGCTATCGCTATATGGAGCGCTACGCGGTGCTTGGCCGCGGTTATAACTACTGTACTGCGTTTGAAATCAGCCTGAAGATCAAGGAATTGTGCTATATCCCGGGCGAGGAATACAGTGAGGCGGATTTCCGGCATGGGCCGATTGCTGTTGTGCAGCCCGGGTTCCCGGTGATTCTGGTCGCGCCGACCGGGGACACGTTCGCCAAACAGTATGATTTGCTGCAACAACTGCACAAAAAGGGTGCAGAGTGTTTGGTGGTGACGAACTCAACCGAGTGTGCCGGATTGGCACGGCGCGTGCTGCCGATTCCGGCGGATGTGCCGGAATGGCTGAGCCCCATTGTCGCAGTGATTCCGGGGCAGGTGTTTGCGCTGTCACTGGCAGGGGCGCGCGGGCTGCCGATTGATCAACCGATAGGTTTGACGAAGGTGACCGTGACGGAATAGCGTGGTTCTGGACGATTCGAGGAAAACGATGCTGCCCCAATCTCGCTTTGACCAGATGCGGACACGCCACGCTGAAATCGACATCGAGGCGCCGCAAGCGTTGATCTGGCAGATCCTCGTGGATCTGGAACGCTATGCTGAATGGAATCCGTTCACCTACGGGTATTCCGGTACGTTGGGCGTAGGGGAACCGTTCGTGTTCAAGGTGCGGATGAATGCTGCCCTTAAGCTCGATGCGCCGGAGGTGTTTCACCTGATTGAGCCGCCTCACCGGATTGCGTGGCGCGGCGCGTATCCGCACTGGTTGGTTGCAGCGACACGCTATCAGGTGTTGACTCCGGTCACGCCAACGCGAACGCATTATCACACGTGGGAGACATTTCGGGGCGGGTTGGGACTGGTCGTCGTGACGTTGTTTGGCAGCGATGTCGAGCGCGGGTTTCAAGCGATGGCGGCGGCGCTCAAAGCGCGCGCTGAGGCGATGCATGCTGGGTGATCGAATGAACCTCACCCCCGACCCCTCTCCGAAAAGAGGAGAGGGGAGAAAGATTGGGAACGCTGTGCGGAGACGAGGCGTTTGGGTTAAGTCAGGGTTGGTAAAGCGGTGCAACCTCACCCCCAACCCCTCTCCTAAAGGCGAGGGGAGAAAGAAGGCCTCCCCGCGACCCGTGCCCACGACAGGCTAGATGATGAACGCACCGTTCTCGTAGAACAGTTCGCCATCAGCGTACATGCGCCCGCCCGGTCGCATGTCGTACACCAGATCCCAGTGGAGGGCGCTGCGATTGGTATTGCCGGTGTCCGGGTAGCCCGCGCCAACCGCGATGTGGAACGTGCCCGCGATCTTCTCATCAAAGAGCAGCTGACCAGTTGGAC
The DNA here is from genome assembly GCF_016713355.1 of Candidatus Flexifilum breve. Classification (NCBI taxonomy): domain Bacteria; kingdom Bacillati; phylum Chloroflexota; class Anaerolineae; order Aggregatilineales; family Candidatus Flexifilaceae; genus Candidatus Flexifilum; species Candidatus Flexifilum breve. The sequence goes on along the minus strand of NZ_JADJPI010000004.1, from coordinate 16,203 downwards.
GCAGTATCCGTTCGTTCATGCCGAAGGCGAATTCGCCGAGCGCACGGGCACCCTCGTCGGTATCGAGCAGCGCCAGCAGTCCCCGTTCGTTCTCGTCGGCGGTGGCTTCGACCACGCGCCCATCGCGAAATACCAGCTTAATGCCCTTGATCCACTGACCGCGCATCATAGCCGGAAAGTTGAATTTCACCCAGCCATTGGCGGAATTCTCGACGGGGCCGGTATAGATTTCGCCGTCGCTGATGCTGTGACGCCCGTGCGAGTTGACGAAGTTCCGCCCCGCAATAGATAGTTCAAGATCGACTTGAGCGCCTTCAATGCGAATCTGGCGCTTGCCGCGCAGCCAGTCGACTTTTTGCTGCTGGAGATCGCGCAGTCTGAGCCACGCCCCGACCGGATCGTCCAAATCGCAAAACGCGGCACCGTAGACGAAATCGGTGAATTCTTCGAGACTCATCCCGGCTTCCTGCGCCCAACCGTGAGTCGGAAAGAGGGTGACTGCCCAGCGGAGATCGCCGGTGCTGGTGCGGTGCATGAAGGTGCCAAAGGTGGCGCCCTGCGCGGCCTGCTGCTTCTGTATGCGGGCCGGGTCGATGTTGGTTTTGGCGCGGGGGTTGGGGACGCCCGCAACGCGGATGTAACCCTGTGCGTTTTCGATAAAGGACCTGGTCATGGGGTCGTTCCACGCGAGCTGTTCGTCGCTGCCTTCGCGCAGCAAGGCAAAACTCCATCGCTTCATCGCTCGTGATGATGCTCGGATGAGCGCCCGCGCGCAGGATGGCACGATGCAGCGCGCGGAGCAGGGGCAGCACGGCGACATCCCCGGTGATGCCGACCCACTCCCCCGCCTTGACTTCCAGCGAGTAATGCACCAGCAGATGTGCCAGTCGTTCCAGGCGGATGTCGGTCATGATTGACCTGCTAACTGTGTGAGCAGGCGTACCGCGCTCTGGGCCAGCACGGCGGCCCCGATTTTGAGCGCGTTCTCGTCGATATTGAAGATGGGGCTGTGATGGGGACGCATATCGCTGCCGATTTGCGCGCCGACGAAGTACATGGCGCCGGGGACCGTGCGGGTCATATAGGCGAAATCTTCCGCGCCCATCGAGAAACCGTAACGAATAGTACGCTCTGCGCCGACGATTTCGCCCGAGGCGGCGCGGATAGCGCCCGCGATGGTGGCGTCGTTGTGGAGCGGCGGGTAGCCGCGCTGAATGGTCAGTTGGTAGTCGCCACCCAGCGGGCGCACAATGGCGAAGGCATGCTCCAGTTCGGTGTGAAGCTGCGCGCGGATGTCGTCGCTGAGGCTGCGAATCGTCCCGTTGAGGCGGACTTCATCGGGAATGACATTGGACGCGGTGCCGGTGTGGATGCTGCCAATGGAGATGACGGCGGGCTGCGTCGGGTCGATGCGGCGGGAGCGGATGCCATAGATCGCCTGAATGACCAATCCGAGCAAATAAATGGGGTCGAGACCCTGATGCGGATAGGCGCCGTGACCGCCTTTCCCGGTGATCACGGCTTCGAAGGCATCAGCGGCGGCGTGAATGGGGCCATCATCAATGATGACGATCCCGGTTGGCGCTTCACTGGCAATGTGCAGGGCGATTACCGCGTCCACCCCGGCGAGCGCGTGGTCACTGATCATCCGCGACGCGCCGCTCAGACCGTCGGCGTCCTGCTTCTCCTCACACGGCTGAAACAGGAAGCGGACCGTGCCGGGCGGGCGATCTGGCAGTTCGCTGAGCACGCGCGCGACGCCCAACAGCATGGCGGTATGGGCGTCATGACCGCAGGCATGCATCACGCCGGGGGTAGCCGAGGCATAGGGTACGTCGTTCGCTTCCTGAATCGGCAGCGCATCCATGTCGGCGCGGATGCCGATAACCGGATGCCCCGAGCCCAATGTGCCGATCACACCCGTCTTGCCAACCTGGGTCTGGACGGCGATGCCGAAGCTGCGTAAGGTATCGGCGACGAGCGTGGCCGTGCGCACTTCCTCAAAGCCGAGTTCGGGGTGCTGATGCAAATCGCGCCGCCACGCGATCAATTGCTCTTCGATGCGCTGCGTGTGTTCAAGTAGGTTCACGGGTTTATCTCCGGGGTGCGGGTCGCGGTAAAGGTGCGCCCATTCTGCTTGATGACCAGCTCAGGGAAAGTCTCACTCGCCACATCCAGTTTATAGTCGATCTGACTGCTCAGGCCGGGCAGGCTGAACAGCGTTTCGGTCACCGGGATGAGAGCGACAGCAGGCTGACCGGGGAAGACCGCATGCAGGTTCTCACCTTCAGCGTAGATTTTGAGGGTGAGGCGGTCATCGACCAGAAAGCGACCGCAGTAGAGTTCCAAACGGGTGACGGGCGGCTTGTAAACACGCAGGCGCGGCGGCGGCTGATAGCCGACCCAACCGTACGCCCGCGCACAGGCGCGCATGATCGACTGGGCGAGCATGAAACCGTTGTCGCCGCTGGTCATGACGACCATGCCCACACCGGACTGACCGAACATAATCCAGTCCGCTTTGTAGCCCGGGTTCGAGCCGTTGTGCCAGTAACCGGTGCCGCCGCCGATCGGCGACAGGTAGACGCCTAAGCCGAGGCTGTAGAGCGTGCCGGCATCCCCAGCGATGTGCGGCTGAACATGGTCTGGGCACGGATCGCCCGAGAGAGAAATTGACCGTCAGTGGCGAGCGCGTGGTTCAAGCTGAGGCCAAAGCGGGCGAGATCGGTGGGCGTTGTCCATAAGCCCGCCGCCGCCAATTCGGGGAAGATGTTCCAGCCGCCGTCGATGGGGAGACCGCGATAGTCGACGCCGCGCGCGGCATTCGCCGTCCAGTCAGATGGGAGGGGCTGCGCGAAAGTGCTGCGCGTCATGCCGAGCGGTTCCAGCACGCGCTGGCGGATCAACTCGGGGTAGGGCAGTCCGGTGACCTCCATACACACCAACTGCGTGATGGTCGTGCCGCCGCCGGAATAGCGATACTGCAAACCGGGCACAGTATCGACGACGACCGGCGCGCTGTTGGCAGGGGGCGATCCGCTTAAGACCTGCGGCACGGTCGGGATGGGCGAACCAGGGGAATAGCCACCAAAACCGGGGACCGTCAGCCCGGCGCTGTGAGTGAGCAACTGGCGTAAGGTGATGCGGGGCTGCCAGTCGCCGACGGAAGGGATCTGCCACGAGCGCAGGTAGGTGTTCACATCGACGTCGAGGTCGAGCAAGCCCGCGTCGACCAGCGACAACACCAGCGCCGCGTTAACCGGTTTGCTGATCGACGCGGCCTGAAAGACGGTCTGGGCGTCGCACGGAGTCGAGCCACCGATATCGAGGACGCCGAAGGCTTGCGCCCACGCGATTTCACCGTGGTCGAGCAACGCGACGCTGACGCCGGGGACGTGCAGGCGCGCCTGCTCAGCGGCGATGGTGCGGCGCGGCGGATCAGCAAGGCTGAGGTCAGTTTCGGCGATCAGATCGTGCGTGATCTGGTCAATCAGCGCGGCAGTCATGAGCGCGCCTTCCGCAGTAAATAGCGTTCGTAGAGTAAGTCGACCTGTCCCTGTTCACGGATATGGAACTCGACATTCATCCGACTGCCGAACGCCACGGTGTAGAAGCGGCAGTAGTCGCGGGTGATGATGTCGGGCGCGAGCGCGGTCGTAACGGAGCGGTAATCGTCATATTTGAAGGTGACGGACAGGAAATCGCCCTGACGGCGGACCTGCGCTTCTACGGTGTTCATGTAGGTGCGGTAGGTGCCGACCAGCGGCGCGTAGTATCCCTCGTTGACGACAAACGGCAGTTGATACGGGTCAGCGCCTGCCAGCATGGTCAGCGCGACGATGCCGATGAACTCAGTCGGGACGCCGGTACCGTTCATCAAGACGGCGACGCCGACTTTGCGCTGGGTCAGCCAGCCAATGAAGGAGGTCGAAATGCCGATGGAGCCGCCGTGACCGATGAGCGTGTCGTCGAAAAAGTCCGGTATGTTCAGCAACCCGTAGCCGTAGTGGAAGCGGGATCCGTTTTCCGCGCCATTTGAGGTCGCCACCCGCGCGGTCTGCATGGCGGCGACCGACTCAGGTTGCAGGACGCGCGCCCCGTCGAGCTCGCCGCCGCGCAGATACATGCGCACGTAGCGGCTGAGGTCAAGCACGTTGGTCACGATACCGCTGTGCGCGTTCAGTTCACGGTAGGGGGAACGCAGCGCGAGGCGCTTGCCTTCCGCGGTGAGCTGGTAGAGCGAGGCGACATCGTCGTAGGCTTCGACATCGGCGCGGTTGTAGTAGGCGTTGGCCATGCCGAGGGGTTGGAAGATCTGGTCACGGATCACAGTTTCGTGTGGCTGTCCGGTGATCTGCTGAATGATGCAGCCCAGCAGCATATAGCCTTCGTTGCTGTACATGTACCGTTCACCGGGGCGACCAACGGTCCATGACTCCGCGCCCTTCAGGAACTGGGGCACATCGGCATAGGTGACGAGCGGCAGAAAATCATTCCGCGCGCCGCTGAGCGCCCCGGCGATGCGCTCCGACGAGCCGAGCGCGGCCATGCCGGAGGTGTGCGAGAGCAAATGTGTGATGCGAATCGATTCGCCGCCCGGTTTGATGGTGAACCACGGGAGATGCTGTTCGACGGGGTCGTCCAGACTCAGCTTGCCCGCTTCCGCCAACTGGAGAATCGCGGCGGCGGTGAAGGATTTCGACACCGAGGCGACCGGGTAGATGGTGCGCGTGGTAGCGGGCAGCGACTGTTCGATGCTGCGCAGACCAAAGCCGCGTGCCCAGATGATCTGGTCGTCGGCGATCAGCGCGAGGCTGACGCCCGCCGTATTGAACTGCGACATTTGTTGAAAGAGAAACTGTTCAAGGGCTGCATAATCCATCGTTCAAGTGTCCTTAGGGCGCAGGGTTCAAGAGCAGGTGGGGAGCCATTTCGGCGACATACGGGCGCAGAGTCGCCAGCGCAGCGGCGAACTGGTCGAGCGCGAAGGTGATGTCGGCGTCGGTCATGGCGGTCGAGGTGCAGATGATACCGCGCGGGCCGATATGCACGCCGCGATTGAGCAATTCGAGGTGCAGCAGCTCTTGCAGTCGTCCGGCAGACCGCGCGGCGAGTGCGGCTTCACGGGGCGCGGGAATGGGTTGATTGGTCCAATGCACTTGCATCAATGAGCCGAAGCCGAGCGCCTGCCCAGCGATGCCTGCCGTATGGAACGCGGCAGTGATGCCGTCGCGCAGACGGTCGCCGAGGGCGTTGACGCGGTCGATGGCGGACTGGGGCAGATGCTCCAGGGCGGCGATTCCGGCAGACATGGTCATGTTGTTGCCGTTGAACGTCCCGGTGTGCATGATGAACTGAGGATGACGCGGGTCGTATTGGCTCATGATTTCGCGTTTGCCGCCGAATGCGCCGACCGGGAACCCGCCACCGATGATTTTGCCGAGCGCAGTGAGGTCGGGTTGGACGCCGGCAATGGCTTGCATCCCGGCTGAATGCAGGCGGAAGGTGACAATTTCGTCGAAGATGAGCAGGACGCCGTATTGGTCGCACAGGCGGCGCACGCCCGCAAGATAACCGGGCTGCGGGGGCACCATGCCACCAGCATTGGGCATTGGTTCCAGGATGACGGCGGCGATCACGGCGGCGTGCTGTGACAGAATCAGTTCCAGCCCGGCGAGATCGTTGAACGGCGCGACCATGATCTCGTTGAGGACGGAGCGCGGCACGCCGCGGCCCTCGACATGCGGTTCGGGCAAGCGGTTGGAGGTGGTGTCCGGGTAAACGCTGACTTCAGCGAAGTCGTGCGAGCCGTGATAACCGCCGTCGATTTTGACGATGACATTCCTGTTGGTGAAGGCCCGGGCAGTGCGCATGGCCATCATCGTCGCTTCCGTGCCGGAATTGGCGAAGCGGATGAGATCGATGCTGGGCACGCGCTCGGTGAGCATCCGCGCAAGCTGAATCTGCGGCTCAGCCGCCGCACCGAAGACGGTACCGCGCATGACCTGATCCGCCGCGACTTCGACAATCGCCGGATGGGCGTGCCCATGAATCAACGACGTGTAGTTGTTGAGAAAGTCGATGTATTGGCCGCCGTCGGCGTCGTAGAGCGTACAGCCCGATCCCCGTACCATATAAGTCGGGTACGGTGCGTAATAGGTGGCGATGCGCGTATCCCCGCCGGGGAGCACCTGCTGCGCTTCCTCGTCACGGCGGCGCGAGGTGGCGGTGCGGGCCAGATAACGCTGGTAAATGCCATCGGCGATAGTCTGTGCGTTCACGATTTGATCCCTTTAGGCGTTTGACAACCAACTCAGCGAGGGTTTCTGGTAACCACCGAGCGTCCGTTCCAGATACGCAGCGGCGGCGAGGACGAGATCTTCCCGCCAGGGACGAGCCGCGACCTGAACGCCGATGGGCAGGTTTTCGGGCGAGGTGCCGCCGCGCACGGTCGCCGCCGGATAGCCGACGAGGTTATACAGCGAACAGTAGGTGAATGACTGCATAATCGTCTGGTTGGTGAGCGACGAACGGTGCGGCATGGCTGGAATTGAGGTGGTCGGCGAGACGATGATGTCATAGTCGCGCATGTAGGCGAGCATGTCCGCTTTGAACTGATCCCATTCTTCGGTCAGGTTGAGGAAATCGGCAGCGCTCAGGTTGTCAGACTGCTCCAGCAACGGCAGCATCGCCGTGTAAAAATCGCTCATCTGGGTGGTTCCGAGCGCCTGTAAGCCGGCACGCGCCGCGGTCGCGCCGGGAGCCATCGACAAGCGCAGGTACAGATCAAGCGATTTGCTCACATTCGGCGGCGGCGCTTCGACGACGGTCGGGACGCCGAGATCGGTGAAGGCCGCGGCGGCCCGATGCACCATCGTGACGATTTCGGGCGTGCACGAAACGATGCCGTTATCCGTGTAGTAGGCGACACGGAGAGCCTTCAAGTCGACCTGAGCGGGGTCGAGCAGCGGCATCGGGACGACATGCGGATCGCGACCATCTTCGCCCGCCAGAATCTGTATGCCCAAGGCTAAATCTTCGACGTAGCGCGCCATCGGACCATTCTGGGATTTGAAGGCGAGCGCTCCGCTGGGGGCGAGCAGAAGACCCGTGCGCGGAATACGGCCGGTTGTCATTTTCAGCCCGGCAATACCACAGTAATGCGCAGGCTCACGAATGCTGCCCCCGCTATCTCCACCAACACCGAGCGGCGAACCGCCCGCCGCAATGATCGCGGACTCGCCGCCGCTGCTGCCGCCGGGGAAGCGGTCGAGATCATAGGGGTTGTTGGTGCGCCCATAGATCAGATTATCGGTCTCAATAGCGACCCCGAACTCCGGCATATTGGTCAAGCCGAGGGCCACGCCGCCCGCCCGGCGCAAGCGCGCAACGATTTCGCACTCGTGCTGCATCACATTCTGCGCCAGGCCGAGCGTACCAAACGTGCTGATAAGCCCGGGGATGGCCATGTAGTCTTTGACGGTGAAGGGGACACCGTGCAGCGGGCCAACGATCTCACCACGCGCACGCTGGGCATCAAGCGCACGCGCTTCGGCGAGCGCGGCGTCGGGGCGGAACTGCACAATGGCGTTGAGGTGCGGGTTGATGCGCTCGATGTGGTCAATGTGCGCGCTCACCACTTCGACAGAGGAGACGACGCCCGTCCGGATGAGGCGGGCCAGCTCGACAGCCGAGGCAAAAAGAGATCATCCATGCGTGCCCTTTGATTCAGCCGGGTGACTTAATCGTCCCCGTCGATGAACGTGTTAAAGCGGGTGAAGATCTGGTTTGCGACGTTGATTTCCTGACTGGGACCGCCGGAATGGTGCAGCAGCAGTGAGGCGCAGAGGGCATTCAGCAACGTTGAAGGCACGACGGAATTGCCGTAGAACCAGAGTTTGGGCGGCACGACCAGCGACAGGTCGGCGCGTTTGGCGGCAGGCGAGAGCAGGCTGTCCGTGAGCGCGATGACGGTCGCCCCGGCGGCGCGCGCCTGTTCCATCGATTGCAGGGTGACACGCGCATAGCGCGTGTTGGAGATGGCGAACAGCACATCCCCGGCGGTGAGCGTGCCCAGATCGCGCACAAAGGATGTCGCCTCGGGTTCAAGCAGCAGGCAACCTGAGCGCATCAAGGTAAGCGGGTAGTACAGATTGAGCGCGAGGGACTTGGAGAGATAGAGACCGACAATGCCGACCCGTTGGGCGCTGACGAGCAGGTGCACCGCGCGTTCAAAGTCCTCGGCGGGGATGATATCCGGCAGCGACTTCAGTTTTTCCAGTTCGATGCTGACCATACGCTGCAAGACGGACTGGGTGTGATCACCCGTTTCCATGAGCGAGAGGAGCTGGTGCGACCCGATGTCCGGGGCGGTCAGCCCGCCGTACTGGCGCGAGAAATGCTGCTGCAAGGCCGTTTGCAGTTCGGAGAAGCCCGCAAAGCCCACCGCCTGAGCGGTACGAATCACCGTTGAACGATTGACCGCTACGTGTTCAGCAATTTGCGACGAGGACATGTAGATGGCTTCGACCCCATGTGTCAGAAGAAACTCGATCACGGCGCGCTGGCTGTCACTCAGGCTGTCGTGCAGTGTGCGTAAGTGCTCGACAATGTCGCTGGAGCGCTGCTTATCATTCATATCCGGCCTCACGTTTAGACGAATTATGCCAAATCCACAAAAAGTCTGCAACATGTTGATGCAAAAAGTTGTTGTGATGCAACGATTTGGTGCTAACATAGTGCGTAAGTCATGGTGCATGAGGCGGATCTGGTAGGTGCCCTGCGATATTATAGGACAGGTGCCAGTGGAGTCATGAGCCGTGATCACCGCCTTTCTGTTCGTCGTTCCGGGCAGCACGAGGAGTTTGTGATGAAGCGTCGAAGCACTCCGTTTATGATTGTTGGTCTTTTGTCGCTAGTGTTTATGCTGATCGCTGGAGGGCTGCAGGCGCAGGACGCATCTCCGCGCGTCCTACGCATTGCATCTCTCGTGGAACCTCCCGGTTTAGTCGGCTACGTCGCGTTGAGCGGGGCAGCGATGTATTTCAACGAAATCTACAACCAGCCGCCGTGGGGTCTTGATAACACCGCGCAGCCCATTCCCATCCTGGTCGAAGCGATTCCGAGCCTCGACAATGGCGGCGTCGTCAATGCCGACGGGAAAACGACCGTTTCCTTCACCTTGGCCGACTGGGCGGTGTGGTCCGATGGTGAGCCGATCACCGCAGCGGACTTCATCCTGCCGTTCGAGATGATGAATGACGGCGTGTCGGTCATGATTCAGAATCGCTTCGCCAACGGTGCGGCGGTCGAAAGCGTGACGCAGGGCGCAACGGACAAGGATGTGGTCGTCACATTTGCGGGGCCACAGCCGGATATCATCAATACATGGATTATGCCGCTGCCGGATCACGTCCTGCGCCCCATGTACGAGGCGGCGTTGGCGGAAGGCAGAGGTTTTGACACGCTGACCGATTGGGTGCGCAGCCCAAGCGTCGGCAATAACGCCTTTGTGTTTGCCGAATGGGTGTCGGCCAGCTTCATGCGCTTCACCCGTAACGAGAACTACTGGAAAGACATTTTCTTCGATGAAATGAACATCGCGTTCTACCCGGACCCGACCGTGCTGGCGCAGACGCTGGCGACGGGTGGCGCGGATATGGCGGCGGGGCTGCCGCTGCTGGACTCGCTGGAATTCGCCGCGCAAGTGCCGACGGTCAACGTGCAGACGAACTTCACCGGCACGCGCATCGAACTCCAACTCAACCTCGCGGAGACCGGGCACCCGGCGCTGCAAGATCCGCGCGTGCGGCAAGCGCTACTGATGGCGATTGATCGCCAGTCGCTGACGGATGATCTGTTCAATGGCGTGACCCATGTGCCGCGCAGCTACTGGGATGGGACCCCGTGGTTCAACCCCGATACGCCGCAGATCGCGTATGATCTCGAAGGCGCGCTCGCACTGATGCGCGAGGCCGGGTGGTATGACGACGACGGCGATGGCATCATGGAAGCGCATGGCGTCGAAGGCTTTGAGGATGGGACGCCGCTGCAACTGCGCAGCAACACATATTCGGACTCATGGTCGGGGCCGTACCGCAACACGCAATTGGCGTTGGTGGACATGCTGACCGAGTTCGGCATCGACATCGAGATGAGCGAGCAGCCGTATGACACGCTGCAAGCCCCGTTCACCGAAGGCGGTATCCTGCCGAACGGGCAGTTTGATATCCATGTGGCCGGGTGGGGCGTGGGCATCACCAAGATCAATCAGCCGAATCAGTGGGCATGCGCGGAAGTTCCGAGCGAGACGGTACCCGCCGGGATCAACTTCAACGGCGTATGCTATCCAGAGATGGATGAACAGTGGGCGGTACTGGCGAATGAACTGGATCCGGCCGTGCGTCAGGAAGCTGTGAACTGGATTCAGAATTTCATGGCCGAGGAAAACTTTGTGTACTTCCTCGTCGGGCTGCCGGACGCGGTGGTTCTGAGCAACCAGTTGGAAAATATCGTCTATGGTCAGGGCAACACCCGGTTCTATAAAGCGAACGAGTGGAGCCGCAGCGAGTAAGCCGTCGAGTTCAGGCAGATCGCGGGTATACTGCCCGCGATCTGCTCAATGCTAAGGTGATTTGATGGGTCGGTATACGCTCCGCCGCATTCTGGAAGCGCTGCCTGTCTTGTTCGTGGTCAGCATCCTCCTGTTTGTGCTGATGAACTCGTTTGGCGATCCGCTCGCCGTGCTGTCGCGCGAACCAAACCGCCCGACCGGGGCCCAGCTCGACGTGCTGCGGCGGCAATTGGGGTTGGACAAGCCGATTCTGACGCAGTACCTCTACTGGTTGGTGGGCAACGACTGGACCTTGATCGATGCGGACGGGGACGGGGATGTCGACGAAGCGCTGTATGGGACGAGGCAAGGGATTTTGCGAGGCGACCTTGGTCTGTCGCTGGTGACACGGCAGCCGGTCGGCGAGCGCATTCTGGAGCGACTGCCCAACACGCTGATCCTGATGATTCCGGTCTATATCATCACTCTGGTGCTGGCGACCGGGTTAGGCGTGGTCGCCGCGCTCCGCCAGTACTCAGCTGCGGATAACCTCCTCACGACAATCGCGTATATTCTGCGGTCGATGCCCGTCTTCTTCATCTCGCTCGCCATGATCTTCATCTTCTCCGTGTGGTTCCGGCAAATCGGATTACCCGCCACGCCGACAGCGGGTATGTATATTTTGGGTGAACCGCAAACGCCGATCAATCTGGCGCGCAGCATGATCCTCCCGGTCATGAGTCTCGTGCTGGTCAGTACGGCGGGCTATATGCGCTATGTGCGCGCGAGCATCCTCGACGTGATGAATCACGATTACGTGCGGACAGCGCGATCCAAAGGCATCAGTGAACGGCGCGTATTTGCGCTGCACGTGCTGAAGAATGCGGCGCTGCCGCTGGTGACGCTCGTCGGCATGGATTTGCCATTTATCCTGAGCGGCGCAGCAATCACAGAGAGCATTTTCGCGTGGCCGGGCATGGGTCGATTGTTCATTGAGAGCATCACTGCGTCGGATTTCCCGGTGTTGATGGGCATTCTGATGATGGTGGCGATCGCGGTCGTCGTGTTTCAACTGCTGGCCGATCTCGTCTACGGGATTGTCGATCCGCGAATTTCGTACCGTTAGCCAGCGCAACAGGAGTGCAGGTATGTCAGAAGTGAGCACCAGCAGCCCCGCCGCGCGCATCGGTCTGCCGATTATCGACAGAGGCGGCAAGCCGCATACGCTGCGCGGCCTGATGTGGAGGCGGTTTCGCACGCACCGCATGGCGCTAGTCGGTGTGCTGCTGTTTGGGCTGGTGATCACGTATCTGGTGATCGGGTCGTTCGCCTTCAGCGAAGCCTATGCCAACGACGTGAATATCCGGGCGAAGTGGCAAGCGCCGAGCGCCGAGCATCTGATGGGGACGGATGGGGTAGGGCGCGATGTGATGGCGCGAACGATCTACGGCGGCCAAATCTCGCTGGCGATCAGCGTGGTGTCGGTGCTGGTGACCACCATGGTCGGCACGCTGTTGGGGCTGCTCTCGGGCTATTTTGGCGGGCTGCTCGACAGCATTATCATGCGTGTGACCGAAGCACTCATGAGCATTCCGCTGCTGTTTTTGCTGCTGGTGATCTCCAAGTTCCTCGGCGCGAATATCGCCGAAGTCACAATTCTGGGACGCACGGTGAGCGGCAGCGTGCTGGTCATCGTGCTCGTGCTCGGATTCACGACATGGATGGGGCTGGCGCGCCTCGTACGGGCGAATGTGTTATCGCTCAAAGAGCGGGAATTTGTCATGGCGGCAGTCGCCCTCGGAGCGTCGGACTGGCGGATCATTATGCGGCATATTCTCCCGAACACGCTCGCGCCGATCATTGTGACCACAACACTGGGCATCTCGGGCGTGATTCTCGCGGAAGCCAGCGCGAGTTTTCTCGGCATGGGGGTGCAGGCGCCGTCGGCGAGCTGGGGAAATATGGTGCAGGCGGCGATGGAGCGCATGGATCGCGCGTGGTGGCTGTGGCTGTTCCCGTGTGTGTTGATCGTACTGACGGTTTTGAGCGTCAATTTCATCGGCGATGGGCTGCGTGACGCGCTTGACCCCTACAGCAAGAAGTAACAGGAGCGGCACGGTGACAACTTACGATGTGCTAGTGCGGGGCGGAATGGTCTACGATGGCAGTGGCGCGCCGCCCGTCGAAGCCGATATCGCGGTGGATGGCGACCGGATCGTCAAGATCGGTCGGTTGGCGCTGGACCACGGGCGGAACGAAATTGATGCCCGCGGGCGCGCCGTCGCACCCGGTTTCATCAACATGCTGAGTTGGGCGACCGAGACGCTGCTGCACGACGGCCGCGGAAAGAGCGACGTACACCAAGGCGTAACGCTTGAAGTCGTCGGCGAAGGGTTTTCCTACGGGCCGCTGAACGATGCGATGAAAGCCTATTTCCGCGAGATGATGGCTGCACAGGAACTGCAATACGAGATCGACTGGACGACACTGGGCGAGCACCTCGATTCGGTGGTGCGGCGCGGCATCAGCCCCAATATCGCGTCGTTCGTCGGCATGACGACGCTACGCCTCCATCAGATGGGCTACGAAGATCGTTCGCCTACGGCAAGCGAGCTGGAGACGATGCAGGCGCTCACCCGGCAGGCGATGCTGGACGGGGCGGTCGGCGTGTCTTCGGCGCTCATCTATCCGCCCGCGGCATACTCCAAAACCGATGAACTGATCGCGCTGGCGCGGGTAGCCGCTGAATATGGTGGGCTGTACATCTCGCATCTGCGGAGCGAGGGCAATACGCTGGCTGAAGCCTTCGACGAATTCCTGACGATTCTCAAAGAGAGCGGTATTCGGGGCGAGATCTATCACCTGAAAGTGATGGGGCAGCGCAACTGGGACAAGCTCGACTGGCTGATCGAACGGATTGAGGACGCGCGTCGGAGTGGACTTGAGATCACAGCGGATATGTACCCGTATCCGGCTGGCGCGACGGGACTAGACTCGTCTGTGCCGCCCTGGGCGCACGAAGGCGGACGGGCCGCGCTGAACGCACGGTTAGTCGCACCGGAGACACGCGCACGCATTCTCAAGGAGATGGGCGAAGAGTCCACAGCGTGGGAGAACATGCGCCGGCTGGCGGGCGGGGCAGACAAAGTGCTTTTGTGCGGATTCGCCACCGAGCCGCTGCGCAGGTACACGGGATGGACGCTCGCCGCCGTCGCTGCTGACCGTAATCAGCCGCCAGAAGAAGCGATTCTAGATTTGCTGGTGGAAGACAATTCGCGGATTGATACGGTGTACTTCACGATTTCCGAGGCGAATCTGCGGCAGCAGATGGCGCTGCCGTGGGTGAGTTTCTGTTCAGATGAGCAAGCGCCCGCGCCGGAGGGAGCATTCCTGAAGATTAATCCGCATCCGCGCGCCTATGGGGCGTTCGCGCGAGTACTCGGTGAATATGTGCGCGAACAGCAGATAATCACACTGGAGGATGCGATTCGGCGGCTCACGGGGCTGCCCGCGTCGGTGCTGCGCATCCGCCAGCGTGGCTTGATTCAGCCCAATTACTACGCTGATCTCGTCGTATTTGACCCCGCGACCATTCAGGATCACGCGACGTTCACGCAGCCACATCAACTCGCGACCGGGGTACAGCATGTCCTTGTCAATGGGATGCCCGTGATTAGTGAGGGTGAGCATACCGGAGCGCTGCCGGGGCGAGTAGTGCGAGGTCCCGGGTGGGCAGGCGGTCAAAGTTAACGAAAACAAGCGAGCCATTGGCCCTCAGCGAGGGCTGTATTTATAACGCCGAGGTGCTCAGTTCATGGGTTGAGCAGTTCGACCCTGCGCTGTCCACGCCACTCTGGTCCGCGGACGATGGATGAATGATTGGGTAAGGATCTGAAAATCGAGCGCGAGACCGCCTGAGAGATTCTTCGGCTCATACGGCCCGTTCAGGATGCGGATTCTCTCGTTGCGTTGCAGTATCTCGATATCGCCCGTCGGTACAGGCTTCCACCAACTCGCTTGATAGTGGTTGTCGCCAAGGTGTACGAGGCAGTCGGGAACGGCGGGCTCAAGCAGTTCCCAAACATCCTGACTGGCTGACGTTAGCGTCGCTGGGCGGCGATGTAAGCGCATAGTATTTCTTCCTTTGTGCAGCAGCTGAACGGGAAAGCACTGTTGAGACATCCATGAGCCACTCCTGACGATCTACGACTGCACAGGTGTCTCAACAGGCTGCTGATGTATCAGGTCAAAGACGGTGCGGACACTGCCCCGATTTGCTGGAGCAGGGTCAGCATATCCACCAGCATCCAGTGCTCAACAATCTTGCCGTTTTCAGGCGGTACGTACTGAAGCTTTGAATCGACACTTCGCTGCCTGTGGGGGCGATGTTCATCAGCTGCCCGGCGTGCACGCCGTGGATCATCCCCCTGACCACCACTTTGTCGCCTTCGGCGACGATGTCTTTCACTTCGATCCAGTAGTCAGCGAAAGCCGCCTCGATACTGCGATGTGCTCTTTCAAGAGTTCATCGCTGATGTAAGTGTCGAGAGTGGCCGGTGACTTGTCCATGTGGATAGCCTCCAGATACTGCTCGATCAGGGCTTTGTTGGATTGGGCAGACACAATTCACACTCTTTCAACTGGTTTCAGGGACTAATTGGCGGGCGGATTAGGGCACAAGCAAGACTTTCCCGCCCGTCATGTGATTCATGTAGTCGTTGATGGCGGCTGCGACCTCGGGCAAGGGATAGTGAGCGCGGACCTCGGTCTTGTAGTCACTTTAGGCGGCGCTGAATACCTCTGTGACAATCGAGACCAGGGTTTCCATGGAGGAAGCACTCAGCCAGTCGATGAGCCAGAACCCCGTCGACCCGCTTTTTGCGGAAGATCAATTCGGCGGGCGGGATCGCACAGGGTTGCAGGCTCAATGCGCCATAGACGATGAGCGTACTTGCGTCGGGCAGCGCACTCAGGAATCTGCCCGGACAAGGGGCCGGCGACGGATTCAAAGGCGAGATGCGCACCGAGGTCGTGACACAGTTCGCGCAGGCGGGTTTCAAAAGCGGGGTCGCTGCTGTTCAGGACGTGGTCCGCCCCCAACGCCTGCAGATCGCTGACCTGTTCCTGCCGATGGACGACGTTTATAACCTGTTCCCCGGCGCTGAGCGAGGCGGATGATCATTCGGCCTAAGGCGCTGGCCGCCGCCGTCTGGACGACCGCCTTCATCCCGGACGCCTTATCAAGCAGGAGATGTGCGGTCAACGGGTTGGCGATCAGCATCGCCCCGTGCTCCAGATCAATATGGTCGGGGAGGGGGATGCAGTTGGTGGCGGCTGTACGCATGTATTCCGCCCAGGTCCCATCCATCGTGCCATAGGTACAGGCGAAGCGTAGGCCGATCAGCGCCTCGCTGACGCCCTCGCCGACCGCCACGATCTGGCCGCTGGCTTCAAAGCCAGGGATCATGGGCAGGGGTTTGCGAAAACCATATTCACCCATGATGTAGAGCAGATCCGATGGGTTGATTGGCGATGTGGCGATGCGAACCAGGGCTTCACCGGGTCCCGGAGGATAAACCGGGCGTTTTTCGACCGTGACGGCGCCGCCATAGGCATGGACAACCGCGGACCAAGCAGTCGCAGGAATGGGC
>NZ_JADJPI010000003.1:0-35275 GCF_016713355.1 Candidatus Flexifilum breve | reverse complement strand
GCCTGCGAAGCCATGCTCAAAATGAAAGAAATGTCGCTCACCCACGCCGAAGCCTTCCATACACTGGAATTCCGGCACGGGCCGAAGTCGATGGTGACGCCGAAACGGTCGTCGTCGGCCTGCTGAGCGAAAATGCCGCCATCGCCGAACGCGCCGTGCTGACGAGATGGAAGCATTGGGGCGCGACGAGAGTTCACTATCGGCACGCAGGCCGAGTTCGACCACTGCGCCTGCCGGAGGCGAGTTCGCTGGTCTTCGCGCCCTGATCCTGCAAAGCCTCGCCTATCACCGTGCCACGCTGGAAGGGTCTCGACCCGGATCGTCCGCGTAATCGGATCAAGTCGTGCGGCCTCCGCTCTTGGTTGAGGCCGCACGAGGTCATCGTCTGGTTTGTTGCCATTAGTCTTGTTGTGAAAGGATTGCAGTCATGAAGAAACTATTGTTGGTCATGATCTTGCTGCTCATTGCGGTGAGCGCCGTCTCCGGCAGGACACCGTCACCCTGCGGTTGTGGGCGCATCAGGAAAAAGCGCCTTCAACGAGGGCCCGCAACCATCATCGACGCCTATGAAGCGGCCCACCCCAACGTCAGCATTGAGCTGGAAACCTTCGAATACGAGCTCTACATCCAGACGCTGCAAACGGCCCCGCCCGCTGGCAATGAGGCCGATATCCTCGAACCTTCGGTTCGTGGGTGCAGCTATTCCGACCGCCTCGCCCCGATGCCCGCCGGTCTGGTCGATACCAGCGTTTTCTGATGCTGCATTGACGGCTACACCTGCGCCGACAATGTACGGGCTGCCGCAGGAATTCAACATGGAATACGGCGCGGTGCTGGTCAACCCGGCGCTGTTCGAAGCCGCTGGTCTGACCTACCCACCCGCGTGGACAGACTGGGAAGCTTTTATCAGCGATGCCAAGGCCTTGGCGCAAACCGGCGACAATGGTCTGATGAGCGTGCCGGGTATCACTTCACCAACGCCGACGCGATCACCTTCAGCTTCCTTGCGGGGATTCTGCAGAATGGCGGCGACTACTGGAATGAAGATCGCAGCGCCTTCACGTTTGATACCGACGCCGCGCGCGCCACGCTCAACCAGATGGTGCGCATGGTCGAAGAAGGATCGTCGACCCGGTGCTGTTCCAACGATACGGCCAACTGGGGCGGCAACGCCTTCTTCACTCACCCAGGCAGCCATCACGCTGATCGGCCCGTGGGCGTTACCTGCGCGAAGACTTCCCAGATTTCGGCGAATTTGGCTATGTCGCGCTGCCCAGCTTCAACGGCGACCTGGCGTTCGCCGCCGACCTGGTTGGGGTCTGGCGTCTCGCGAACAGCCCTGCCGCGGAAACTGCGTGGGATTTCGTCGCCTTTGCGACCGCCAACGCCGACAACGCGCTCGGCTGGAACCTGCACTCGCACACCATCCCCGCGCTGCGGTCGCTGGTCGAAGATGAAACCACGCGCGGCGCCATTCTGGCCGAAGCGCCGTGGCTCGACTCGGTCTTCCCGCTGCTGGCCTCGGGTCGCTATATTGGCGACATGCCCGACCGCGATCTCGTCTTCTATGACATCATCTATCCGTATATTCTGGATACGCTGCAAGGCGTCATGTCCGTCGACGAGGCGCTGATCCTCATCGAGGAAGACGCCAACGCGACCTTCCAGTAGGCCGTCCATGTCCGTGAGCGCTGCGCCGAATTGACGCGGTGCTCTCACCATTTCATCCGCAGACCTCGGAGGACGCCACGGATCTGATCGGATCTCCAGCCATTTACGCTGTATTGGTTGGTGATCTGCGCGGTACCGGCAGTGCCATCACCCCACCGATCTTCGACCACCGGCACCGCTGCCGTGGCGCGGCGCGCTGCTCGGGCTGGTGCTCGGCACCGCCTCCGGGCAGATCTTCGGGCGACTGATCCTGGCGCTGCTCGTGCCCCTGCTGCCGGACGCCGCCACCTGGCTCAGCATGTTAGGGGCTGGTGCTGCTCGCGTCCTCTGGCTCTCAATCAAACCGCGCAGCAAACCATGCTGCGGCATTATGGCTTCGTCGCCGGGACGATCACGCCGCTGACCTTCTACTGCTGCTGTTGAGCGCACTGCCCTTGGCGTGGGCGATTTTGCTCGCTCTGACTACAGCCCGCGCCGCTTCGGCGGACCGATCCTCGGCTTGGGTGGTGAGAATCCGTTCGTCGGCTTGCAGTATTTCCAGACGATGATCACAGGCGAAGGTCGCGACGGCTTGATCTTCAGAACAGCCTGCAGAACACGCTGGCGTTCACGCTGCTGGTCGTGTCGCTCAACCTGTTCATCACCATCCCGCTCGCCACCATGATCGAGTCGGTGCATCGCGTCTTCAAGACGATTTTCCGCACGATCTACTTCCTCCCCCGTCGTGACCTCGTCGGTCGGCGGGCCGTGATGTGGGGCTATATCTACAACCAGCAGTACGGCCTGCTCAATGACGTGTTGTCGAATTTCGGCGTGACGCCCATCGGCTGGCTGCAAGACCCGCGCGCCAATGTGCTGGGGTTCCAGCGGCGCTGTTCGCCGTCAGTGATCGCTACCTGTGGCAGGACTTCGGCTACAATCTGGTAATCTCATCGCCGCACTGCAAAGCATCCCCGATACGCTGAAAGAAGCCGCGCGCGTCGATGGCGCGTCACCGCTGCAGGTCTTCTGGTCGATCACGCTGCCGCTGCTGCGCCCGACGATCTCGCCACCTCCGTGCTGACGGTCATCTCGTCGTTTCAGGTCTTCGATCTCAATTCAGGTGATGACGCAGGGCGGGCTGGGCGTATCGGGCAGACGCGCGTGCTCGTCCTGACATCTACGAGCGCGTTCCGCTTCCGAAAAGATGGGCTGGGCGGCGGCCATGTCGGTCGCCATGTTCGTGATCGTCGCGCTGCTGACCGTCGTGCAGACCCGCGTGCTGCGTTCAAACTGGGAGTACTAGCCGATGCCTGCGCTCTTACCTCCGAGGTTCAACCGCCCAATCGACTGTCGCAGGCGATCAACCGCCGGCGGGCGCACGCTGATCTACGCCGTGCTGATCATTGGCTGCATCCTCACCGTGACACCATTTGTCTGGACGATTCTCGCCTCGTTCAAGACGCACGCCGAGATCATCGACCCGGCACAGCGTACGTTTTTGCCGCGTGAGTTCACGTTCAGTAACTACCAGACGATCTTCAGCGACCCGTCGCTGCCGCTGGCGCGGTTTTACGCGAACAGCCTGTTCGTCGCGCTCAGCAACGTGGTAATCCACACGTTCACCAAGTTCGCTGTTCGGCTACGTGTTCGCCAAAGTTCGAATTTCGCTTCAAGCGCGTGCTGTTCGCCTACATCCTCGCCACGCTGATGATCCCGTTTCAGCTCACGATGATCCCGTCGTACCTGATTCGCTCCAATTCAACCTGACCAATAACCTGCTCGGTCTGGTCGCTCTGAGCTGGTTCAACGCCTTCGGCATCTTCCTCATGCGCCAGTTCATGCAGAGCATCCCCGACGAACTCCTCGATGCGGCGCGGGTCGATGGCGCATCCGAATGGACGATCTACGCACGCATCGTCATCCCGCAGGTGTTGCCTGCGCTGGCGACGTTCGGGATCCTGGTGTTCATCTCCAACTGGAACGCTTACCTGTGGCCGTTGATTGTCTTACAGGATGTCGATGTGCGCACGCTGCCCATCATTTTGACGTGGTACAACGACCGCCACACCAGCGACCTCGGCTTGCAGATGGCCGCGTCGATCCCTGATCGTCATGCCGATTCTCGTCGTCTACCTGTTCCTGCAGCGCTGGGTCGTCCGCGGCTTCACCCTCAGCGGATTTAAGGGGTAAGTACCAGTCCCTTAAGACGTTTCATCGTAGGGACGAGCCATGAGGCTATTTCATAATTGGTGAAACTATCCAACCTCACCCCCGACCCCTCTCCTAAAGGAAAGGGGAGGTGTGCGGAGTTCTTAAGTCCCCTCGCCCTTGGGAGAAGGGATTTAGGGGTGAGGTTAGACAAAATGCCGATTCTGAAATGACTTCATGCCTCGTGCCTACAAATACCTCTTCGGGGTGTTTGTGCGCTTTCAAGATACCCTCGTTGGTTCCCCTCTCCTCTTTTCGGGGGTGAGGTCAGAACCTACTAGCTCAAACGACTCCGCTGTATACTCACCCGCTGACCGAAAACGTAAGGAGTCACGATTCATGGCCAGCGACACACTGCTGATTCGTAACGCGCGCATCTTCACCGCCGACCCAACGCGACCTTGGGCGGAAGCGGTCGGTCTGCACGGCAACCGGATCGCTTTCATCGGCTCGAACGCCGAAGCGGAGCACTGGCGCACGGCGACCACCCGTGTGATCGACGGTGGGCAGGCATCGCTGACGCCGGGCATCGTCGACAGCCACTATCATCTGTTCTTCGGCTCGATGGAGCTGGGACATGTGCAGTTATGGGACGCGCAGTCGCTGGCCGATGTCAGCGAACTCGTGCGTGCTTATGCCGCCGCCCACCCCGACGAAGAATCGGTCAACTGCGTGCAGTTCCGCTACGAAATCCTGCCCCCCGGCGAACGCCTGACCCGCCAGCACCTCGACGCGATGCTGCCGGATCGTCCGCTGCTTATCATGGGCTATGACCACCACACGGCATGGGGCAACACCCGCGCCCTAGAGATCGCGGGCGTGCTGCACGGTGCGGTCACCGGGCCGAACAGCGAGATTCTCATGGGGGATGACGGTCTCGCCACGGGTGAACTGGTCGAACCCGCGGCGTATGCGGTTGTGCTGCGCCATTTTGAGGCCTGGGGACGCACGGTCAAAGGCTTGATCAACGGAACGGCAGGCGCAGTCAAACTGAACGCCGTACGCGAACGCAGATGGCTGCTCGAAGGGCTGAAACTGAGCGCCAGCCTCGGCATCACCAGTGTGCACAACATGGATGGCGATCTGGAACAGGGGTTGTTCTACGCGGCGATGGAAGACAGCGGCGACCTGAGTGTGCGCGTTAACATCCCCTACAGCATCTTCCCGACGACGACGGTCGAGGATTTGCAGGAAGCAGTCGAGATGACGCGGCGCTTCCAGAGCGAGAAACTGCGGTCGGGGCGCGTCAAGCTGTTCATGGATGGTGTGATGGAGTCATGGACGGCGCTCATGCTCGACGATTACGCGGATCGTCCCGGTTGGGCCGGTGACGCGCTCTACAGCGCCGATCATTTCAACTGGCTTGCGCAGGAATGCGACGCGCGTGGGCTGCAAATCACGGTGCATGCCATCGGCGATGCAGCAGTGCGCCGCACGCTCGACGGCTATGAACTCGCGGCTCAAACGAACGGTATACGTGACAGCCGCCACCGCATCGAGCATATCGAATGCGTGCATCCGGACGACCTACCACGCTTCGCTCGCCTCGGCGTGGTCGCATCGATGCAGCCTTACCACAGCCCGATCACCTACCCGCAGACACACGAGCTGTTCCCCAGCCGTGTCGGCGCGGCACGTTGGGATCGCAGCTTCGCGTGGCAGAACGTGCGCGGCGCGGGGGCGCATCTCGCTTTTGGCAGCGACTGGCCGGTCGTCACACCCGATCCGATGATCGGCATGCACGCCGCGCTCAACCGTCGCACTTGGGGGCCGGGCGCATTCGATCACCGGCAGTCACTGGCAGATACGCTCATTTCGTACACCCGCGAAGGCGCGTATGCCGAGTTTCAGGAACACGCCCGCGGGCAAGTCAAGGTCGGCATGCTCGCCGATCTCGTGCTGTTCTCAGCGGATCTGTTCGCCACGCCGCCGGAAGAGATCACGAAGGTGCGCCCTATGCTGACGATCTGCGATGGGCAGATCACCTACGAAGCTTAGGGTCAAGCGCGCCGCCTTCATTCGGCGAGCCACTGCGCGGCCTCTTTCGCGAAGTACGTCACGATGAGATCTGCGCCCGCCCGCTTGATGCTGGTCAGCGTTTCGAGGGCACAGCGGCGTAGATCGAGCCAGCCGTTGGCGGCGGCCGCGTGCAGCATCGCGTATTCGCCGCTCACCTGATACGCGGCGACGGGCAGGTTGTGCGCCTGGCGCACCGCACTCACGACATCCAGATACGGCAGCGCGGGCTTGACCATGATCATGTCCGCGCCTTCGGCCACGTCCAGCGCCACCTCTTTGAGGGCTTCGCGCTGATTAGCTGAGTTCATCTGGTACTCGCTGCGGTCGCCGAACTGCGGTGGGCTTTCCGCCGCTTCGCGGAACGGGCCGTAGAAGCCGCTGGCGTACTTGGCCGCATAGCTCAGCACCATTACATGATCGAGGCTGTGCGCATCCAATCCGGTGCGGATCGCCCGCACCATCCCGTCGAGCATCCCCGATGGCGCGATCATGTCCGCGCCCGCTTCGGCGTGCACCACCGACGCCCGCGCCAGCAGTTCCAGCGTCGGGTCGTTAAGCAGATAACCTTCCGGCAGACGCGGGTTATAGTGCGCCTCCCCCGGTTGATTGATGATGCCGCAGTGGCCGTGATCCGTGTACTCGCAGAAGCACATATCCGAGATGACGATCATCTCTGGCACCGCGTCTTTGATCGCGCGAATCGCGGTCGGGATGATGCCGTTCGGGTCGTAATTGTCGCTCCCGCAGGCATCTTTGCTTTCGGGGATGCCAAACAGAAGCACGGCGGGAATGCCCAAACGATAGGCGCTGCGCGCTTCCTCCGTCACTCGGTCCACCGACCACTGCGACTGCCCCGGCATCGACCGGATCGGCAGCTGTAGGTCGTGCCCATGCCGGATGAACAGCGGGTAGATGAAGTCGTCCGGGGACAAACGTGTTTCCTGCACCATGCGGCGCAGCGCAGCAGTGCGCCGTAAGCGCCGCGGACGGACTGCTCCGGCGGACGGCGATGACTTGTGTTCAAGTTCCATCGAATCGTATTTCCTGTTGTCTGGCTGGACTGAAATAGTCGGTAAGGGCCTGCAGCAGCCCCGTGAGGGTGTGCGCGTCCGGGACAATGACCTGCCGAAAGCCCGCCGCCCGCGCTGTGGCGGCTGTTCGCGGGCCTATACATGCGGCGCACAGCTCGCACACCGACTCGATGCTCGCGCACTCAGCCTTGAGACGCTCGACGAAACACCTGACCGCCGAGGAACTGGTGAAAGTGAGTGCATCGATGCGCCGCTGCCTCAGCGACTCCGCCAGATCACCGCCACCATCGCCGCACACGGTTTGATAGGCGTCGACCACGCAGACGGTCGCGCCGCGGGCGGTCAACCGCTCGGCGAGCAGCGGCTCAGCTAAGGTCGAGGCGGGCAGGAACACTCGCGCGCCCGGTTTCAGCGGCAGGTGATCAGCTAAGGCTTCGGTGAGATACTCACCCGGCACAGTAACTCCGCTGATCCCCAGCAATTCATGGACGGCAGCGGCGGTCGCGGGGCCAATCGCCGCCACGCGCCACGACTCCGCAGCCAGGCTTAAGCCAAGTACATCCAGTCGTACGCGCAAGGCTTGTACCGTGTTCGCACTCGCCAGCACGAGCCAATCGAATTGTCCGGCGGTGAGTTCGCGGAGTGCCAAATCAAGCGGTGCTAGATCGTCCGGGGGCACAATCCGCAGACACGGGTAGCTGATCGGGATCGCGCCGTGGGCACGCAGCAGATCATCCAGCCCCCTCGCTTGCACCGAGGCCCGCGTATTGACAATCCGTTTGCCCTTTAGCCCGTCGCTCATGGTCGCCGCTCCAACAACGCCCGCAGCCCCTGATCCAGCGCGGTCTGCGCCAGTGACCGACCAAACACGGCGGCGGCGGGCTCATCCTCGACCGAGGCGGACGCTTCGACATCCATTTGCTGCGTACCATCGACCGCTGACACACGCCCCCGTAAGTGGAGCACAGCGCCATCACGGCGCGCATACGCCGCAACGGGCAGCGAACACCCGCCGCCTAACCCGGCCAGAAAGGCGCGTTCGGCGGTGACCGCCAGCGCCGTCTCGGCATGCTGAATCGGCGCTAACAGGTGCACCAGCGCCGCGTCGTCCCGCGTCTGCACAGCAATTGCCCCCTGTCCCGGCGCGGGCAGCATCACGTTGAGTTCCAAAATCTGCGTGATCACCGCCTCATGTCCCAATCGATGCAGTCCGGCGTAGGCCAGCACAATAGCGTCATACTCGCTGTCTGCGGCGAGGGCTTTGCGCACACGGGTATCGACGTTGCCGCGAATATCGACTAGTTTGAGGTCAGGGCGCACGTGCAGCAGCTGCGCGCCGCGGCGGTAGCTGCTCGTCCCCACCATGGCGCGGTGGGGCAGCGTCGCCAGCGTGTAGCCCCGGCGGCTGATCAGTACATCCGCCGGGTTTTCGCGCGGTGTCAGCGCGCCAATCACCAGGCCGGGCGGCGGTTCAGTCGGCAGATCCTTCAGGCTGTGGACCGCGCAGTCGATGCGTCGGTCGCGCAGCGCAGCTTCCAATTCCGCCGTGAACACCCCCTTGCCGCCGAGCAGCGGCAGCGGCGTATCCAACACGCGATCCCCGTGCGTCTTGAAGATCTCGTAGCTCGTGCGCAGCGTTGGCTGAGCCGCCTGGAGCAGCGCCATCACATGCCGCGTCTGCCACAGTGCGAGCTCGGAGCCGCGCGTACCAAATTTCAGTGCTTCAATCGTATCCATACGTCCTGTTCTAGCGGCATTGACCACCCGCGCGGTATGGACGCCGGGGAACTGCGGTGAGAATCATGCCGAACCTGTGCAGGTGGGAACTATCATACAACCAGAAGCGCTGGCTGTGGCGGTTCGAAATGTGCCGAACCGGCGAATTCGGTTGGCGGCGCGGGCATCTGCGACCATAATTACGCGCCATAAACTCCACTTTTGGAAGGACAAAACATCGTGGGACACGTCCAACAACTACTGCGCGATCTAGGGCTGCCGGAGGGAGATCGGCATGATCTGCCCACATCGCCGCACCGCTTCCCGGATGGCGCGCAGTATCGCGTCGAGATTCCCAGCGTCGAAGGCCCCGCCGCTCTGCAGGCGGTGTTGGACACCGCGCGCTCGTTCGGGTTGACCATCCACCGGGTGTCGCAGGGCAGCGGCATCATGCTGCTGACGGATGCCGACATCCGCGAGATGGGCCGCTTAGGGCGGGAAGCGGGCATTGAAGTCTGCCTGTTCGTTGGCCCGCGCGCGCCGTGGGAAGGCAGCGCAATTCCGCTCACGCCGGATGGTAAGATCTTCGGTTGGCGGCATCTCGGCATGGATCAACTGACGTATGGCTACAACGATGTCGAACGCGCCTGCGATCTCGGCATTCGCAGCGTGCTCCCCGCCGACGAAGGGTTGATCTGGCTGGTGAATCAAGCTCGGCAACGGGGTCTACTGCCGAAAAACCTGATCATGAAAGGCTCGGCGCTGATGGGCGTCGCCAACCCCATTGGCATCAAAATGCTGGAAGACGCCGGGCTGAACACCATCAACGTCGCGTCCGATATTTCGCTGGCCCGGTTGGCGGCATTACGACAGGTGCTCTCTATCCCCATCGATCTGTACATCGAAGGGCCGGACGGTCTGGGCGGCTTCACACGCTATCACGAGCTGGCGGAAATTGTGCGCGTCGGCGCACCGATCTACCTCAAGTTCGGGCTGCGGAACGCCCCCAACATCTACCCGAGCGGGATTCACCTCGAAAACGCCGCGATTTCGACGGGCAAAGAGCGCGTCCGCCGCGCCTTCATCGGCATGGAGCATCTGGCGCGGAGCGGAGCGCAGTTCAGCACGTCGAACACGGGCGTGGCGGATTTAGGCATTCCGGAGTAAGCCAAGTCAACCGCCCCTCCCGTTTATGGGCGAGGCAAGAGAGTGTTGAAAAAGGTCAGATTCCGACCCCACCCCCGGCCCCTCCCCGAATTTGGGGAGGGGAGACAACATCGTTTGCCAAGCCAAATTTGTTTTCGTAGGGACACGATTTATCGCGTCCGCTGGCGATTGCAAAGCCTTTAAAGGGATACTTTTGAACACCCTCAAGCGTCGCTCCTACAGATCCGTCCTGTAAACCAAGTGTCGACGCCTTAGTCTCCGTGGGGAGAAGCCCCCAGACTGCTAATCTCCGCGCAGCGTCGCCAGCAAATCGACCGTTTCGGCGTCGGCGTCCGCGCCCGCCAGTTCGACGAAGCGCTCGAAATCAGCCATCGCCTGCGCGTAGAAAGCCTCGCCTTGCTCATAGTTCATGTAGCCGCGGTTACGGAAATAAATTGGCACCGTCGGATCAAGTTCCAACGCCCGCGTGAAGTATTGCGCCGCCTGCGCGTAATCGTCAGTGGTGGCATACGTCAAGCCGATGCGATTATTGAAGAAGGCGCGGTCAGGGTCGGTGGTCGAGGCGTTCAAACCGTCCTCGTATGCACTCCGGGCGGCAGGGAGGGAATTTTCGCGGCGGTACATGTCCCCGAGGTTGCGGTAACTGCGGATATACGTCGGATCGATCGCGATGGCAGCACGCAGCGTGTCGACGGCTCGGGTTAGTTCGCCCGACAGATAGTAAGCGACCGCCAATGAGTTATGGACAATCAGGTTGTCCGGATCGATGTCCAATGCGCTCAAGCAGACGGTGATCATCGTCTCGTAGTCTTGGGCATCAAAGGCAGCATCGCTCGCATCAAGGAGGTTTTCGACTGTTTGCGTCTCCCCCGCGATGCGCGCCCGCGCTTCGTCAACGCGCGACGCCACTGACCATACGCGCACATACGGCGACCCGCTCAGATAAGTGCTCACCTGCTGCCCATCTGGACTGACCGCCGCGAACAGCGACAAGTTAGTAGCAACCACACTCGACCGATCCTCAATGCGGGTCAACATGCGTCCCGTTTCCGCATCCCAGACCGTGAATGTCCCACCCTCCGTCGTCGTGAAGATGAGGGTTTCATCCGTCGACCACGCCGCCTCGATCACCTCAAGGGTATGGGGCAACGTCATGAGCAGCGCCCCGTCGCCAACTGCGCGAACGCGCACCAGCGAACTGCCGACAACGAGCATCTGTGACTGGTCGGCGTTGAGCAGCACGTCTCTGATCGGCCCGCCATGCTCATTGACGGCGATGACATCCCCCGTCGCCGCATTGAGCAGAGGTGTCCGCTCCGAGCGCGTCTCCATCAGCAGGTGGTCACCTACCCAGCGCGGGTTGATAAACGTGGACAATGCACCATCTAACGTGGTCGTCCACAGCGCCGCCCCCGTCGCCACATCCCACGTGGTGACCGTCAATGCCTCGAAGCTGGTGGCCGTCACCACTTGCGAACCATCTGCGTTCCAGAGCACCGCCGTCACCGCGTCCGACTGCGTGATGCGCGCGCGTTCCACGCCATTCTTGTCCAGCGCCACCACTTCCGAACGGCAATCGCCTGCGCGGCACTCCGCATTCCGGTAGATGAGCACTAATCCCGCCGCGCGCCACAGGGGTGATACGAATTCCATACCCGCTGATGGCGGGAAGCTGGCGGCGACGGCCCCGGTCGCGCTGTCCAGCAGCGTCGGCGTCCCATCCGGCGCAACGGTGAACAGCAACGCGCCATCCGGCGACCAGCTCACTTCGGGAATGGTGGTAAAAAACTGTGACGCGCGCGCCGCCGTCCAGATTTCGGAAGCGGTGCCCAAATCAATCACGCGTACGGTGCCGCCTGCTATATCCCATGCCGCGAGGCGTGTGCCATCCGGACTGAACGCCCACGTCTGCGCGGGGTCGAGACTGGCCAACTGCTGACCTGTCGCCGCATCCCAGATGCGCAGCGCCTGCCGCAGATCACCCGCGACGATGAAGCGATCATCCGGACTCCAGCGCACGGACGACGCACCGGTACCAAGCGTGAACAGCGCTTTCCCGGTCGCCGTATCAATGATCGGCACGGCGGAACTACGCGCATCGCCAAACAGCGCCGCCTGACTGCCGTCGCTGTTCCAACTGACGCCTAACCCGGCGACTTCGGCTAACTGAACGCCCGCGCGGTCGTACAGCGCTACTGATATCGGCTGCTCGCCAAGCGGATAGCGCGCCGCCAGTGCATAGGTCTGGCTGTCGGGGCTCCACCGCTGGCTAAACACCCCGCTCGGAAGATAATGCACGACCGCATCCCCACCAACGTCAATCGATGCCATCAGGTCGAGCAGCGTGGGTTCCCAGACCCGATAGTCGGCCTCAGATGCGGCACTAAAGGCCAGCACCAAAGTGCCGCCCACGCCGAGATCCAGCGCATAGATCGCGCCCGCGCTGCGCTCATCGGCGGCAAAGAACGTCGCCGCCGGGTATTCGCCGATGGTCGTGCTCTCCAGCGCCACACCGAGAGTGGCGAGCTGTTCGCCAAACATCGTCTGCAGAACATCCACGAGCGGCGTGCCGGGCTGCCCGAGGCCGAACACATCCACGAGATACGGCCAGCGCAGCGCCAGAAAGCCGATTTCGCCCGCGGGCAGCGGCTCGTTCGTGCTCTGCTGCCGTCCGTTGTTCTGGATGACGCGCAGCGCGCGCTCCGAGCTGGCCACGCTGAAGAAGCCGCTGCCACTGGCATCAGCCTCTGTGTCGACCACCCAATCGGCGGGCAACGTAAAGCTTAACAGACTATCGTAGGTGGTGAACCTGACGGGCTCGGTCTGGGCTGCGGTTGGCAGGCTAACCAGTGAAAAAAGAAAAAGAAGGACAAGTGAAATCCACAGAGGTCTCGGTCGCATGAAGTTATCAGTCCGATGAGGTTGTCAGCCGCACAATAGTTATGAATCAGGCTAGCACGACTGCCCAAATGCGGCAAGCGCTACCGGATGGTGTGTGGAAGGTTGGGCACAATCACTAGCCGCCCAGCAAGTCTTGTCAGCTGCCCACAAAAACTGGTTATACTGAGGGCAAACCTGCCGCGTTTCAGCGGTTTGCTGACCCATCCACCGAACAGGAAAGCGCTCGTGAAAGCTGTTCTGCTCATGTTCGATTCGCTCAATCGCCGCATGCTGCCACCCTACGGCGGCGATTGGGTCCATGCCCCGAATTTTCAACGCCTCGCGCGCCGCACCGTAACCTTCGACAACTGCTACATCGGCAGTATGCCGTGTATGCCCGCCCGCCGTGAATTCCATACTGGACGCTACAACTTCATGCATCGCAGTTGGGGGCCGCTCGAACCCTTCGACGACTCCATGCCGGAGCTGCTGAGCGCGAATAGCGTGTATACGCACCTCGTCACCGACCACACGCATTACTTCGAAGATGGTGGCGCGACCTACCACACGCGTTACAACTCGTGGGAATTCAACCGTGGGCAGGAAGGCGACAACTGGAAAGGCTTCGTCAATCCGCCGTTCGCCATTCCGCCCGTGACGCGCCGCATGGAGCGTAATCAGAACAACCGCATGTGGACGCAGGAGTTCATCAACCGCCAGTATATGCCCACGCCGGAGACGCAGCCGCAGGCCCTGACTTTCTCGCAGGGCATCGAGTTCATCCGCAACAATCAGCACGAAGATCAGTGGTTTCTGCACCTCGAAACGTTCGATCCACATGAGCCATTCTTCACGCATCAGGCTTACAAAGACCTGTAACCGGACGAATACGACGGTCCGCTGCTCGACTGGATTTCGTATGGGCGCGTTACGGAAGATGTCACAGCGGTGCACCACCTGCGCAATGAGTACGCCGCGCTCGTCAGCTACTGCGACGATCAGCTCGGGCGCTTGCTAGATGTGATGGATGAACTCGATTTGTGGCGCGATACGCTGCTCATCGTATGTACCGATCACGGGTTGCTGCTCGGTGAACACGACTGGTGGGGCAAAAACGTCGCGCCGTGGTACAACGAAAACGCGCATACGCCGCTGTTCATTTGGGATCCGCGCTGCGGCACAGCCGACGAACGGCGCAACAGCCTCGTCCAGTTGATCGATTTGCCCGCCACGCTGCTGGACTATTTCGGTGTGCCGCTGCCCGCAGATATGGAAGGTCGCTCGCTGCGCGCGACCATCGTCGAGGACCAGCCTGTGCGCGAAGCCGCGCTCTTTGGCGCGTTTGGCGGCCACATCAATGTGACCGACGGGCACTACGTCTATATGCGCGCGCCCATGCCCGGCAATCAACCGCTCTACGAATATACGCTCATGCCCACGCACATCCGTACGCGCTTCACGCCGACCGAACTGCAAAACGCCGCGCTCGCGCCGCCGTTCACCTTCACCAAGGGCTGCCCGGTGCTGCGCCTGCCCGGTCGCCCGTGGGGCGAACCGACCGAGCTCGCGACCATGTTATTCGATGTACAGACCGATCCCGGACAACTGCAACCGCTTCAAAATGCCGAGATCGAGGCGCGCATGGTTGAGCTTCTGATCGACCTACTGCGGCGCAACGATGCGCCCGCTGAACAATTCACCCGTCTGGGACTCTCAAATCAGGAGGGTTAAGCATCAGCACACAGCCCCACGCCTTCCATGTGATGACCAAGCCGCGCGGCGCCGTCTGCAACCTCGACTGCGCCTACTGCTACTATCTGGCGAAAGAGCGCCTCTACCCCGACAGCGATCACCGCATGGCGGACACGCTGCTGGCGGAATACACGCGCCAGTTCATCGAGGCGCAGACCGCCCGTGAGATCACGTTCACGTGGCAGGGCGGCGAACCTACACTGATGGGGTTGGACTTCTTCCGGCAGGCCATCCGCTACCAGCAGCAGTACCGCAAACCGGGCACACACATCCAGAACTCGCTGCAAACCAACGGCGTGCTGCTCGACGACGAGTGGTGCGCGTTCTTCAAAGCGCATGACTTTCTGATCGGCATCAGCCTCGACGGGCCGCGCGCGCTGCACGATCACTACCGCGTCGACAAAGGTGGTCAGCCCACCTTTGACCGCGTGCTGCGCGGCGTGCGCCTGCTCCAGCAGCACGGCGTTGAGTTCAATGTGCTGACCACCGTGCACGCCGCCAACGAAAATCACGGACTGGAAGTCTATCGTTTCTTGCGCGATGAGGTCGGTATCCGCTATATTCAGTTTATACCGATCGTCGAACACCTCGAATGGCAGGAGGCCAACCACGTAACCGCGCGTTCCGTCAGCGGAGCGGGTTACGGTCGCTTCCTCATCGACGTGTTCGAAGAGTGGGTACGCCACGATGTCGGTCAGGTGTACGTGCAGATGTTCGACGTGGCGTTAGCGGCGTGGGTCGGGGATGCGCCGGGGCTGTGCGTGTTTGAAGAGACGTGCGGCGCGGCGCTGGCCATGGAGCACACCGGCGACGTATATTCGTGCGATCACTTCGTCGAACCGCAGCATCTCGTCGGCAACATCGTCGATGTACCGCTGAGCGCGATCGCGGTGAGCGACCAACAGCGCGTTCGGCGCGGCCAAACGGGACAGCTTGCCCCGCTACTGTCGGGACTGCTCGGTGCGCTTTGTATGTCATGGGGGCTGCCCCAAAGACCGCTTCAACGTAACGCCAGATGGTGAAGCGGGTTTGAACTATTTATGTGCAGGCTATCAAGCCTTCTTCGAACACATCCGCCCCGCGATGGAGTACATGGCGGCGGAACTCACCCGGCAGCGACCGCCCGCGAGCATCATGGTTACCATGGCGCGCCGGGATGCCGAACTTCGCGAACGCTTAGCGCACACGGGACGCAACGATCCCTGTCCGTGTGGCAGCGGTTTGAAATTCAAGAAGTGTCACGGGAGGCGAGTCATGTAACGATTAACCCAAACAGCGTCAATCCATAATCTATAGTTAAAAGAACGTTAGATGACACGTAACCAAACGTCGTTTACACTCACCGGGTACACTGACCAACGGCTACACAGCGTGTCGGTTATTTCACATAGGAGCTAGAGAGATGAAGAAATTCGTTGTATTGCTGGCAATTCTGAGCCTGCTCGTCGTGAGCACCAGCTTCGTGATGGCGCAGGACGCCATCGCGCTGACGATCCGCTGCAAGGCTAACACCAACGGTGGTGAAGGCTGGCGCTGCGACAATTTTGCGCAGGTCGAAGAACAGGTCGAAGCCGCCCTCGGCATTCAGCTTGACCTGACTCTCATTCAGGACGACAAAGACTGGGGTGAATACAAGAACGAATTCGTGCTCGCCTCGGAAGCAGGCGAAGCCCCGGATATCATCCTCTCCGGTCACGAAGACATCGGCGCGTGGGCGCCCGCGGGCTATATCATGCCGCTCGACGAATTGATCGCCGCGCACCCTGAATTCGCGGATGTCGTGCCAACCCTGTGGGACTCGCAGATGTGGGACGGCCAGACGTGGGGCGTGCCGCAGGACGCGGAAGCCCGCCCGATTTTCTATTCCAAACTGCTGCTCGCCGACCTCGGTTGGTCGCAGGAAGAAATCGACTCGCTGCCTCAGCGCGTACTTGACGGCGAATTCACGATGGCGGATCTCGTCGCCACCGCCCAGCAAGCAGTTGACGAAGGCGTGGTCGAAGAAGGTCATGGTTTCTATCATCGCCAGAGCAATGGCCCTGACTGGTTGATTTGGTACTACGGCGAAGGTGGTCAGGTGCTCGACGACGAAGGCAAGCTGGTCTTCGATACCGCCGCGGCGCAGTCCGCGCTCGAACTCATCGCCAGCTTCAGCGACTCCGGCATCACCCGCCCCGACATGATCGGCATCGACGGCAACATCCTGCATGCCGACGTGGCGACCGCGGAAAGCGTCCTGTTCTATCAGGGCGGCACGTGGAACTGGGCGAACTGGGCGCGCAATTTCGTGGCAGATCGCGGTGGCAATGACTATCTGCTCGAAAACATGAGCCTGATGCTGTTCCCGGCACTGAACGACGAAGTCGGGCCGATCACCCTGACGCACCCGCTCTCCTACATGATCAGCAGCAGCAGCGAACACCCGGATGTCGCCATGGCCTTGATCGCCGCCGTCACCACGCCGGAAGCGAACAACCGCCACGCCATCGACAGCTTCCACCTCGGCATCCTCAACACGCAGCTCGAATCGGACGACTATGTGGGCAACCCGGCGATCAGCCAGGCGCACTACATGCTCGATCACACCACCGCCATCCCGAACGACCCCGGTTGGACGGCGTGGTCAAATGCGTGGTGGACGGCTGTTCAGGCGGCCGCCGCTGATACGGCGCCGGATGCGGCTGTGCAATTGGCCGTCGATCAACTGACCAGCGAACTGGGCGACCAGATCACCATCCGCTAATTCATACTCAGATTTTCCTTGGCCGGGGGCGGCTCGTCTGCCCCCGGTCACCCCTGTGCCTGTGTGTTCACAACGTGTGGAAGCTCTATGACTGAACGTGTTTCTGAGTTCAATACCTCTTCCGCAGTCCCAGCCCGCAGCCGACTCCGCGCGCTTCAAGCCAATCTGATCGCTTATGGGTTCATGACGCCCGCGATCATTCTTGGCGGTGCTGTTCTTCATCATCCCGGCGATTCTGGTTGTGTATCTCAGCCTGACCGATCTCTCGACGGCCAATTTCACGTCGGACATCAGTCAGATGAACTTCATCGGGCTGCAAAACTATGCGACGCTCCTCAATGATGCTTTTGCCAAAAAGATTCTGTTCAATACAGTCTTTTATGTGGTCGTGACGCTGTCACTCTTCAATATTGGCGCTGCTTTACTGGTCGCCCTGCTCACCGTGCATGTCAACCGCCGCGCCGGGTTCTTCTACCGGGCGCTGTGGCTGCTCCCGCGCATTACCTCCGGGTCAGTCTACGTGTTGATGTGGCGGCGCATCATTGCGGAACCGCCGTACGGCATTCTGAATCAGGTGAATATTCTGTTGGGACAGCCGACCGTCGTCTATGCGGCGGAAGACCCGTGGACCTTCGTGATCCTTGTCAACGGCTTCATCGGTCTGTCGTTCGGCATGATCATCTTCACATCGGCCATTGAAGCCATCCCGAAAGACCTGCTCAACGCCTCGCTGGTCGACGGTTCGACGCTGCTGCAGCGCGTTCGCTATGTGATTCTGCCCATGCTGCGCTGGCCGCTGCTGTTCGTCGTGACGTATCAAACGCTCTCCCTGCTCACCTCATTTGAGCAAATTCTGCTGCTCACCAACGGCGGGCCGGGCATCTACGAGACGGAGGTCTGGGCGCTCACCGCGTATCACCGCGCGCTGTCGAACTACTTTGGCAATGCCCAGTGGGGCTATGGCTCGGCGTTCGCGGTCGTCCTCGTGGCGATTGGCGTGGTGCTGGCTATCGTTTACATGCGCGTGTTCCGCTTCCGCGAACTGGTGAGCGAACCTAAGATTGAGGTGCTCTGATGACGACCAATACGCTGACACCCAGCTCCGCGCTCATCCAACCGCCGCCATCCTTCAGCGGCGCGCTGATCGGCGGTTTTGGGCGCGGGCTGCGCTTTGCGGTCATCACGACGCTGGTGCTGCTGGTCGCGGTCGCCTTCCTGACGTGGTTTTTCCGTCCCGCGCTGCAAGGCGGCGACGTGGAAGAGAACTTCACCCAAACCTTGGCCACCCTGCTCATCGGCCTGCTGCCGACCGCCGCCTGTATCGCTGGGGGTGCGGGCGCGCGTCGGTCGCGGCGGCAGTTCGTCGCCGCGCTGATCGCCGCTTGGCTGATCGCCGGGATCGCCTATGGCTTGCTCATCGGCTATCAGGCGACCACCGGGTCGGGCGTCTTCCGCCAAGCGCCGACGCTCGGGTTCACCATGCGCCAAACCGACGCCGGCATTGAAGTCGTCGACCTGATTCCCGGCGGCCCGGCGGAAGCGGCGGGACTCCTCCCCGGTGACGTCATCACCGCCCTGCGCCGCGACCCCGTCACGCTGGAGCAGTTGCAAACGCTCATCGCGCAAGCGCAAATCGACGATACGCTGCGCCTGCGCCTCACCCGCGCGGGCGAAGAACTGCAAATCCCCGTCAGCGTCGCGCTCATCAGCCAGACCGACACCACCGGGCTGGTGCG
Organism: Candidatus Flexifilum breve; assembly: GCF_016713355.1. Taxonomy (NCBI): domain Bacteria; kingdom Bacillati; phylum Chloroflexota; class Anaerolineae; order Aggregatilineales; family Candidatus Flexifilaceae; genus Candidatus Flexifilum; species Candidatus Flexifilum breve. The sequence goes on along the minus strand of NZ_JADJPI010000003.1, from coordinate 16,370 downwards.
TGGCCTGCTGATCGCGCTGGCGCTCGCGACGGTCGCGCTGATCATCCCCTCCGGTTGGACACCCCATCTGGTGCTCGCGAGCATGCTCGTGCCGCTGTTCGTCGGCTACCTGTGGCTGATCATTGCGACGTTCTCCGTGCGCACGCAGGGGCTCGTCCCCGTCGACGCCAACGGCAACTTCGGCGGGTGGACGCTCGCCAACTGGAACTTCCTACAAGGCGCAATCATCGGCGGCCCGACGGCGAACATTTACGCCGTCACGCTCAACTCATTGATCGTCGCGGTGGTCATGACGCTTTCGTCGCTGCTCGTGTGTTCGATGACCGGGTATGCGCTCGCGCGCATGAACTTCCCCGGTCGGCAAACGTTCCTGTCCATGACGCTCATCCTGCACGGGTTCCCGGCGGTCACACTGCTAATCCCGATCTTCCTCGTGCTGATCAACCTGAGCCGCCTGCCCATCATCGGCGATCTGGTCGGCTATAACACCGTAGGCGGCATCGCGCTGGTGATGATCGCGTTTGAGCTGCCGCTCGGCGTGTGGCTGATGAAAGGCTTCTTCGACAACATCTCGTGGGATATGGAACGCTCGGCGCTCATCGACGGCGCGTCCCGCTGGCGTACGTTTTACGAGATCATCCTGCCGCAGATTCGCCCCGGCTTGCTGGCGCTCGGCATCTTCTCGTTCATCAACGGTTGGAATGCCTACCTGATCCCCCGCGACCTACAGCGTCGGCACGGGGGTATCAACGCTGCCCGTCTACATCCGCCAATTGACTGGCGAAGTCGCCGCGATCAACTGGAATCAGGTGGCGGCGGTCGGGCTGTTCCAACTGCTGCCGATCTTCATCTTCTTCGTCTTCGCGCAAGAATACCTGCTGAATATCTACGCCGGTGGAACCAAGGGAAGTTCATAGATGGAAGTCAAAATTGATCATTTAAGCAAATCCTTTGGCGAAGTGGCCGCCGTCAACGACCTCAACCTGCACATCCGCGATGGCGAATTCGTCGCCTTCCTCGGGCCGTCGGGCTGCGGCAAGACCACGACTCTGCTCATGCTCGCGGGCATCTACAAGCCGAGCGGCGGCGTGATCCGCTTTGGCGAGCGCGTGGTCAATCAAGTGCCGCCGCGCGAACGCAACATCGGCATGGTGTTCCAGAGCTACGCGCTCTACCCGCACATGACCGTGTTCGCCAACATCGCCTACCCGCTCAAACTCAAGAAAGTCGCGCGGCGCGACCAGGAAGCCCGCGTGCGCCGCATCGCCGAAGTCATGGGCATTGGCGAACTACTGGATCGCCGCCCCGGTCAACTGTCCGGCGGGCAGCAGCAGCGCGTCGCCCTGGGGCGGGCGCTCGTCAAAGAGCCGGACATTCTGCTGTTTGACGAACCGCTCTCCAACCTCGACGCCCGCCTACGCCTGACCATGCGCGGCGAAATCAAGCACCTGCAAAAGCGGCTCGGCATCACATCCGTGTTCGTCACCCATGACCAGACGGAAGCCATGACCATGGCCGACCGCATCGCCGTGATGAGCCGCGGCAAACTGCAAGCCTTCGACACACCGGAAGACCTGTACGACCGTCCAAAAACTCTGTTCATCGCCGGGTTCATCGGCAACCCGCCCATGAACATCTTCGATGTGGAAGTCACGGCCAGCGGCGAGCAGTTTATGGCGCAGAACGACCAGCTCAAGCTGACCATCCCCGCGGCGCGCGGGACAGCGGCAGCGCGCACCCGAAAAGTGAAGCTCGGCATCCGTGCCGAAGACATTGAGCTCGCCGAGGGGGCGGCAGAAGATGGCGATGTGCAAGGCGAGGTCTACATTGTCGAACCGCTCGGGCGCGATGATATGCTGGATGTTGTCATCGGCGAGACGCACCTATATGTGCTGGCCGCGCCGGAAAAACGCATTCGCCCTGGCGATCAGGTGAGTCTGCGCTTCGATACCGCCAACGTGCAGTTCTTCGACCCGCAAACGGAGCAGTCGCTGTTATGGCAGTAAACTACGCCACCCCCGACGCCCACTTCGAGACGCTCGACCGCGCGATCCCCGAGCAGGCCGACTACGATCTCGCCGTGCGCCATGCACCGCGGCTCCGCTTTGACGTACGTGAGCCGTTCCTGCCGCTCGCCGTCGGTTACACGGTCATACGCGCGAGCGGTAAATCACCGTCGTTTCCGCGCGACATCATTCTGCCGCCGAACGCGCTGTGCGCCGTCGAATACGCGATCTGGTGGGACTGGGACATCCAGCATCTCTACGAACTGGAACACATCTGGGTTTACCTCGACGCGTCGGAAAACGTGATCGCCGCCGAGGCGAGTTGGCATGGTGACTGGCATCCAATGGTCGATGCCAACGGCGGCGTGCCGTTTGAGGGGGGACAAGTCACACTGTACTCCGAACCGGGCAAGCATGCCTTCGCCCCGGTCATCGAGTGGCTGCACGAACGCCAGGCGAAGACGAAGCGCTCGTGTGGGCCGCGCAGCGGCAGCATGGGCGTGCTCGTGACGCCGCTGTTCGCGGGTCGCATCCTCGACCGCCTACCCGTGAACAACAATCTCGTGCATGCGTATCTCGAACGCCTCGCCTTCATGCCAAGCTACGACTTCGCGCAGCAGTTTGACCTGGCCACCGCGGTCTTCGTACCGTGGAGCACGCTGTTCGCGTGGATTCCCGAGCGTATCCACTGGTGGACGGAGCATCTGCGCGCAACCCTGCCGCCCAATCAACGGCGACCGCTGCGCATCGCCCATCGCGGCGCGTCGGCTTACGCGCAGGAAGGTTCGACCGCGTCCGTCGAGAAAGCGTCAGACCTCGGCGCGGATATGGTCGAAGTTGACATTCGCGTGACCGCCGACAATGTGCCCGTCATCGCGCACGACGCCGACCTGATGCGCGTGTTCGGTGTGCCCGGTCTCATCAGCGATTTGACGCTGGCGGAACTGCGCGCCGCCACGCCGCCCGACCGTCAGCCGGTGCTCACCTTCGAAGAAATGGCCAAACTCTGCTCTGACCTCCAACTGGGACTGTACCTCGACATCAAAGAGATTACGCCGGGGGCGATGGTGACGGTGCTGACGGTGCTGCGCGAGACCGGGATGCTGCGCTACGCCATCTTTGGCTCGTTCCGCCCGGATCTCGTCGCCGAAATCAAAGCGAACGCGCCTGAAGCGGTCACGTCGATCCTGTTCTCGTCCGCCAACGTCGAACCCGTGCTGTTGGCACGTTCGGTCAAAGCGGATTATGTGCATCCGTGCTGGGAGCGCTTTGAGTCGCCCTCAGCGCTGCTCACCGAAGCGTGGATCAACAGTGTGCGCGCCGAAGAGCTGGGCATCGTGTGCTGGCATGAAGAACGCCCCCACGAGATCGCCGCGCTGACCGCGCTCGGCGTGGACGGCATCTGCTCCGATCAGCCGGAACTGCTCGTCATTCCGCGCCCTTAACCCCGCAAACCAACCGAGGGGCAGATCGTCAACCCGCAAGCGCGTGTGCGATCTGCCTCAACCGGACTCCACCCGTTCACTCCAGTTTCACCAATGCCGAAAAACCCGGCTGAGGGATACAATCATAGAGATGAACTGTGATTGACGGAGCGTGCCCCATGACCAACAACCCGAATAGCTCTGACGCGCCGACCCCGGAAGTCGGCCAGCGCATTCGCCTGCTGCGTGAAGCCCGCGATCTCTCGCTGCGCGCCTTGGCGGAACGCTGCGGTTTATCGGTGAATGCGATCAGCCGGATTGAACGGGGCGAAAATTCGCCGACCGTGTCCTCGCTCCATCTGCTCGCCACTGCGCTGAACGTCCCGATCACCGAGTTTTTCCATACCAACATTCAGCGCAGCGTCGTCTATGTCAAGCACGACCAGCGAACGCGCTCCCAGCAAAGCGGCATGGACATCGAAAGTCTCGGCATCGGCCTGCATAACCAGCAGATTGAACCGTTTCTCGTCACGCTGCAGCCGCATGCGCAAACGGAGAACCCGCTGATCACGCACAGCGGGCAGGAATTCGTGTATTGTGTCGAGGGACAAATCGAATATCAGGTGGGCGGCGAGGTCTTCACACTCACCGGGGGTGACAGCCTGCTGTTTGAGGCGACGCAGGCGCATCGCTTCTGCAATCGGTCAGCGCAGCCCGCCGTGATCCTCGCGATCTTCCAAACGCGTGAGGGCAAAACCGGCTTCAGCCAGAGTCATCTCAACCCGGGCGCAGGTTAAGCCGACGGCTGCGCCAACCCGGTTTCCAGATAGTTGGTCAACTGGGACGATGATAAGCCGCCGGTGTGCGTCGCGTAGATTTCGCCATCCCGACCGATAAACAGGCTCGTGGGATACCCGGTCATGCCAAAGGCCGTTTGCAAGCGCCGATCGGTGTCCAGCACGACCGGAAAGCGCAGCCCGAGCGTCGTGGCGAACGGCGCAATCTCCGCGGAGGTCTCCCCATTGTTGATCGCCAGCACCATCACGCCTTGCTCGCTGTAGCGCTCATATGCACGTTCGATAGCGGGCATCTCGGCGCGGCACGGCGGACACCACGTCGCCCAGAAGTTCAGCATGACGATCTGCCCGCGGTAATCGCTCAGGCGCACGGTCTCTCCCGTCAACGTCGTCGCGGTGAAGTCGGGCGCGCTGCCCACCCGCCCGGTCGCCGTGTTCATCGACGCGCTGACGGCCATCCAGCCGATGATCAGGAGGCCCACGCCGAGGACAATCAGGATCAGCGGGCTGTTGCCCGGTTCCGTACGCTGCGTTTTGCGCTTTTTGGCGACTGCGCTCATAGCATTCCCTTTGTCAAACGCGCCGCAGCATCCGGCAGCGCGATTAGCTGGCTCAACACCTACCACTGTAGCGAACAATTCGCCTCTCCGTTAGCACAATTCGCTTATGCAGACACATAAGCCGAGCTAATGGCGTGCTGATCCGGTCGGCGCGGGCAGATCTGGCACGCTGAGAGCGTCTATACAGGGCGTACACAGAGGAGAACACGGATGCACACACCGAACGATCGCCGCTACAGCGGTGACATTGAACGCTTGCGGTCGCCGCAGCGCATGGCGCTGATGGAAGTGGAACGCGTCGTCGATTTAGTGCTCGCAGGCCTAACTGCACAGTCAGCGCTGGATGTCGGCACGGGCAGCGGCCTGTTTGCCGAGCACTTCGCAGCGCGGGGCTTGACCGTTGCGGGCGTTGATCTGCGCGAGGACATGCTCGAAGCGGCACGGCAGTATGTGCCCACGGGCGACTTTCGGCAGGGACGCATGGAAGCCGTGCCCTTCGACGACGCGGCCTTTGACCTCGTCTTCTTGGGACACGTCCTGCACGAAGCCGACGACCTCGTCGGGGCGCTGCGCGAAGCCCGCCGGACGGCGCGAATGCGCGTGGTCGTGCTGGAATGGCCGCACCGCGCGCAGGACTACGGTCCGCCGCTCGATCACCGTCTGACGCCTGAACAGGTCGCCGCGGCGGCACTAGAGGCCGGGCTACCCCAGTTTGAGCAGATCGATTTGACGCACTTGGTGCTGTACCGCTTGAATCTGGGCTAACTGGGGGGAAATCGGGGCGCAGATTAGTGCGCCCCGATCAAGGGGAGGCTAGCTCAGCGACGCTGCGACGCGCAGCAGCTTGTCCCGCGCCGCCGCCGCAATCGGCTCCAGCGCCGGGTTGTTGACGAACTCCATCATGTTCTTGGGGTCGATAATGCCGACTTCGACCTCACCCCCTTCCCCCTGTGCGACGGTCACATTGCACGGCAGCAGCAGCCCCATATCCGGCGCGAGGGTCAGCGCCTGATGCGCGAGGTGCGGATTGCACGCGCCGAGAATGCGATACGGGCGAAAATCGACATCCAGCTTCTTCTTCATCGTGTCCTTGACGTCGATTTCGGTCAGCACGCCGAACCCTTCCGCCTTCAGCGCGTCGATAACACGCTGGCGTGCCGTCTCAAAATCAGCGTGCAGGGTCACTTTGATGCCGAGGCCTTCGGTGGTTTGCGTCATCGTTCATCGCTCCTAGTTTCGTTCGACGGGCAAACCGCTGCCCGCCCACGAGTACATCCCGCCGAGGATATTGTAGACAGTTTCAAAGCCTTTTTGCCCCAACAGCGCGGCTGCCGATTGGCTGCAAGAGCCGGAAGCGCAGATCACGGCGACGGGTTGATGTGGATCGAGTTCGCTGACGCGGCGTCCCAGTTCGCCGAGCGAAATCAGCTTGGCACCGGGCACGTGACCCGACGCATACTCCCACGCTTCGCGCACGTCCACAACCAGCGGGCGTTCACTCTCCCGCGCCAGGAGGTCGCGCAGTTCGCCGGGTTCAATGTCGCGCACATCGCCCGCAGTGACGGGCAGGCCGAGCGCTTCCCACGTGGCGAGGCTGTCCGCGAGATAGCCGACAACATTTTCAAAGCCGACGCGGGCGAGGCTGTACACCAGCCGTTCATAGTCCGCCGGATCGCTGAGCTGGATCACGATCAAGGCATCAGGATGCAGCACATGCCCCACGCGGTTGCTCAACTGCTCGTCGAAGGGCAGATGCGTCGCGCCGGGGATATGGGACTGCTTGTATTCAGCTTTCGTGCGCGTATCAAGCCAGGGCCGCCCACGCTGAAACTCGTTGATCGCCTGCTGCGTCGACAGCGGACGCGGCTTGATCACGCCGAGCGGACGCGGCCCACGGCGGTTGATCGCCTTGATGCGCTTGTGGTTACCGGGCTGTTCCGGCAGGCCGCTCACCGCAAAGTCGATGTACTCGTCGCGGGTGCGCGGCTGCAGCGCGGGATTCGAACCGCGCTCAAAGCCGAGCGTAGTCATGCGCACGGAGCCAATCGACTTGCCGCACAGCGACCCCGCGCCGTGTCCCGGCAGAATCAGTGTGCCATCCGGCAGCGTGAGATATTCGTTGTTGAGCGTATCGTGCATGTGTCCGGCGAGATCGCGCGCCGCTTCGAGACCGACCAGATCGGGGCGTCCGGCGTCACCGACGAACAGCGTATCGCCAGTCAGTGCCATCCACGCCGTTTCGGTGCGCGTCTTGTCAGCTACCAACACGGTGATGCTTTCCGGGCATGCCCGGGCGTATGGCGAATGCGCAGGTCGAGGTTGCCGAGTGTCAGCGTGTCGCCGCCCTGCAGCAGCTTGACTTCAAATTCGGCGTCCGCCGCTTCGTGCACGTAGATGTCCGCGCCCGTGCGGTCAGCCAGATCCGTATTGCCGGACACATGGTCAGCGTGCAGGTGAGTTTCGATGATGTGGGTGATCTTCAGTCCGCGTTCAGCGGCGGCGTCAAGATATTTCTGTACGTCACGATCCGGATCGATCACGGCGGCGACGCCATAGCTCTCACAGCCGACCAGATAGGAGAGGCAGCCGATACCGTCGATAAAGAACTGTTGGAGATACATCCAGATTCATCCTCACTGACTACACGCTTCAGGTACGGTGTCACTATAACAGACGCCCCTGCTCACGAGCACTCCCCGCCTCCTTATGCATGGCATTAGTGGCAAGTTATGGCATACGCCGGGCGGACGGTGGTTGTGCGTCCAGTGAGCAGCGTTCTAGCCGCGTTATACTGGAATGCAAATGGGAGTCCGCAGCCAAAAGGAGTCTGCTCATGAAACGCCTCGCCCTCGCGTTCGTCCTCAGCCTCGTCACAACCTTCGGCGTCCTCGCGCAAAAGGAGACGCCTACCCCCACCCCGAATGATGAAGACGGGCTGCCGCTCCTGCATCGCACCGAACTGTCCGAGGACTATGACACCAACTGGGAACGCGTCGTTGCCGAACTCCAGATTCTGGAGCTGATCCCCGAAGACGGGGAGCTGCTGTTTCTCGAAGACATGGCGCTCGAACCCCTGGGTGGTGGCGGCAGCGCCGATGCGACCTACCGCAATTACATCATGGGCGCGCTGATCAGCGTGCGCGAAGATGGCGGCGACTCGGCGGGCGTATGCACCTTCATCACGCGTGCGGAGATGAATCGACAGGGGCAAATTCTGCGCGCGACGGGTGTGGTCATCACTTCCGACGATGAAGTCTACGCCATCGAACAGACAGGCCCGAACCGCCAGCCCCGTATGACCAGTATCGACACCGACGGTGATCCGACCTTCTACAATCCCATCTACATCGTCGTACTGGTCAAAGATGCTGCGGTGAGCGTGTGGGCGGATGGCATCCCCATGATCGAGGAATGGGAACTGGAAAACGAACTCCCCGACGGCGAATTTGCGGATCCGGTCACGACGCTGGTCAACCCGGAATTCGGCTGTGTGATGACGGAGTTGTGGGCCTACGGCTTCTAGTTCGGCTGTGTCTGGCGTGGGAGGCACGCGCAAACTCGGCTACACTTGGGCGCTGAGAAGGTCACGCGTTCGCGCATCTGCTTGTTTAACCCGTTGAGGAGTATAAATCATGTTTGCATCCAGCTTACCGGATAAAACGTTCTTTCAGATTTGCCTGATCGTCGACGACTGCGAGCGGTTCGCCGCTAATTATCGTGAAATTCTCGGCTTTGACGTGCCGCACGATTACCAGATCACCGAGTTGTACGAGCACACGCGGTACCTACTACGGTCAACCGCTGAATGCGCGCGCCAAAATCATCAGTTGGATGTGGGGCGGCGTCGCCTTTGAACTGCTCGAACCACTGGACGCGCCGAGCGTGTGGATGGATCACCTGAAGAAGCACGGCAGCAGCCTGCATCATGTCGCTTTCAACGTGCCGCGCAGCGCGCCTGCCGCCGCCTATTTTGCCGATCATGGCTATCAGACGACGCAGGCGGGCTTGTTCACCGGACGCACCGGCATGTACACCTATCTCGATACCGACAAAGACCTTGGCTTGACGATGGAACTGCTGGAAATCTACAGCGACTTCCGCTTCCCTCCGGCGCAGCCTTCCCGCTGACCGCGGCCTCGGCACAGATGTCGTCATGCAGGTCGGGCTGGTGGTCAACGACTGTGAGGCGACCGGAAGCGTTACCGCGAGCTGTTCGGCATCGAAGAAGCGTTCCGCACGGAGACGCCCGCCTACGCCATCACCGAAACGAAGTTCTTCGGTCAGCCGACCGAAGCCACGGCCAAGCTGATTTTCTTCCAATTTTGGGCAGGCGCAGTTGGAACTGATTCAGCCGGACAGCATTCCGAGTGTGTGGCGCAACTACCCAACGAACATGGGGACAGCGCCCACCATATCGCGTTTGTGGTCAAGGATACGCAGCAGGCCGTCGCTCATTTCGCCAAGTTCGGTATCGGCGTGGCGCAGCAGGGTTTCTACGGCGACCGCAGCGGCATGTACACCTACATGGACAGTCAGGAGAAGCTCGGTGTGATCTTCGAACTGCTGGAAAACTTCCCGCAGCCGCGCTAACCAGTGTGCAGCACAGGGATGTGTGTGGGGCACACGGTTGTGTGCCCCACTGATCCACTTTCGCCTCTAAATTCATTCCCTAATCCACGCAGCCCTGCTTTTCGGCAGCAATTTTCTACCCAGTTAACACAAAATAATGTCATTCTTAATTGTTTTTATTGACGTACCATACTAATATCAAGAAACAGTAATACACTGTGTAACTTAGAGAAGGTCACATTACCATGCCAAAAGCTACCAACCAGTACTATGAGGATGAGAAGGCCAAGTGGGACAGCTTGGTTGATGCGCACTACGCACAGCACCCGGAAAAGCTGCTCCTGCGACCTGGAGCAAGACTTCCTATTCGTATGTTCGGACGGATAAGGTCGCCAGCGCATATCCCGGCACAAAAGACTTCTTTAAGGACATTCGTGGCAAACGTCTGCTGGAATATGGGTGTGGCTCTGGTATGACGGCGTCATTGCTCGCCAAAGCGGGCGCGGGACGTAACGGCGTTCGATATTTCCGAGAAGAGTGTGGCGACAACGCAGTTACGGGCGCAGTTGAACAACCTGGCCGAACCTACATGCTCAGGTTGGCGTGGGCGAGGAGCTGCCCTTCCCCGACGCCAGCTTTGACCTCGCCTTTGGCCGGCGGTTCTCCATCATCTGGATGTCGATCCGCCGGTCTGCAGAACTGCTGCGCGTGCTCAAACCGGGCGGAAAGGCGCTTTTATCGAACCGCTCGGCATGAATCCTGTGCTGACGTATGTGCGCAATCATGTGCCGTACCCCGACAAAAACCCGGTTGGTGATGATCGACCGCTGACTTATGCGGAGATCAATAAATGGGGGCGCGGCTACAGCGACTTCCATTATCACGAAGTCCATTTCTTTGGCATGATTGTGCGGGCGTTTCCCTATCGCTGGCATGTCCGCCTACCGGTTTTGCACAAAGTTGACCGCGTGGTGCTGCGCTATGCCCCGCCGCTGCGGCGCTTGCCGGTACGTGTTGATCATGCTGGAGAAGTGGCAGGTCGTCGCGAGGACAAACAACGCCCGTCGTTTTGACGGGCATTAGTGTGTTTGCTGACGCGGTTAGGCTGCGGCAAAAGCTTTGTAGTGCCTACGAAACCAGAAATAAGCTGGCCATTGAGCCCGTTCGCCGCTATGTTTCCTGAATCCACACGCGCATCTCGCCGGGCTGACGATTAGCCCAGAAGCAGTAGGGAATCGCCCCGAGCGTGATTGGAAGTTTCGCGTAAAGTCAAGGTCGGCAGCGGGCGCGTAGAGCCGCCGCGCCACTGCGCCGATCTGCCCCGCAACGCTTCCCCGGTGATCGTGCCCACGCCGCCAAAGAGCCGGCGTCAAGCATAGTTAAGCGCGTTGGTGCGCGGCAAACGCAGATGCGCGAGACCCGCGCCGTTATCCGCTTCTCTAAACAGTAGACCAGCGGTCCGCGCTGCAAGGCGACGCAGCCTACATCCGCGCGAATATTGGGTGCGCGGTGATGCGCCCAACCGGCATCGCCAGCATCAGCGTCACTCTGATCGCCAGCACGCCACCGCGGTCGAGGACGGCAGCCTTGGTCCAACTCGACCGCAAGGCGCCGTTCGTTCACCGTGATAGCGTATTCCCGGCACTAGCCCGGAAATGCGCAGCGCCAGTTCAAACGTGTCGGCTCTCGCCAGTTCCAGCGCGTGAAGTTGATCCCGCCGTCCCACGGGTAGTCGGTAGCCCGGGTGATGTGCTCTCGTTCGCGCCGACTGTCAGCCGCGCGGTGTTCTGGTTGTAGAGGTGGGACATGTTAAGTCGATCGGGTGTCGTCGCGTAGAAGTAACCACCAACCGGGACGCCACCATGCGCACGAGATCCGGCGGACAGCACGACACATCGAACCAATCGACCCTGCGGTGATGCGTCGGTGCAGACATACTGCCCAGGAGCGCATAGGCGAAGTAGCGTGATACGCTTGAGCGGGTTGCATTGAAAAACGTCTCGCCATCATAGCAAGCTACGCCGCTCAGGGATGCAGTTGTGCAGCGCCCGCTCGATAGCGTCGATGTAGCGGCGGTGCGGGTCAAGGCGAACATGCGCTGCGACCAGTAGCACAGCGCAATTGTTGAACAGGTTTCGCCTGTAGGCGGTGTCATTGGGCAGGTCAAACGCACGGTGAAACCCTCGATTGTATGGATTGAGCTGACAATTTTTCGTCACATGGCATGTGCCGCCCGGTCAGGCCGCTGTCCCACAGGCGCTGGGCGACTGCTGGTCAGTTCCGCATCCCCATTTCCAGTGCGAGGTCGGTCGTGCCCGCGGTGTAGATAGTACGCCCGCACCCAGTGCCCAACCATACCGGTTCGTTTCGCGGATCGGCGCATGCGCCTGACATTAGTGATACGAGCGAGCCCAGAACGCGCGCGGGTCTTCGCCGCGTTCAAGCGCTTCGGAGATCGTGGTAATGCGGCGCTTGCCCGCGCTCATCGACGAAATACTGCGCTAGCTCCGATAGCGCGGGTCGTCAGTCGCTTGGTACAAGCGCATCAAGGCGAGTTCGAGTTCGACGGCCGGGATAGCCGCGCTTTGACTGTCACCGCGCCCGAACGTCACCGCAATGTGATCCGCGTAGCGGCGCAGATGTCGAGTAATCTTGCGGTTTCCCGGTCACCTGCGCGTAGACGATGGTCGCCTGATCAAACGGCTTACGCAGTGGAGCTCATGCTGGTCACGCAGGTTGCGCCAGCGGTTCTCCGGCTCGACGGCGATGAAGGGCTGCTGGCGTAGCCGTCGGGCAACTGCATCTGCTCCATCCAGTCGACGACTTCGTCAACCTGCCGCTCAAACTCGGCGTTGGGGTGCAGCGCCACGCTGTAACCAACGGCTTCAATCCACTTGGCGACGTCCGAGTCCCAGAAGATGTGAGGTTCGGGCAGGTTCGGGTCACGCTGCGGATTCCACGCATCAATCCGCCCGGTGATCTTACATTGATGATACACGGCGGGCATGGTGTGGTCGCGATTGATCCGTTGGCGGTCACCCCAGAACCCGCCGTCGATCTCACGGCCGTCCACGGAGCGGTGAGGGTCTATTCTCTGATGTACGCATGTAAAGAATCCTTTTCGTATGAGTATGCATTAGTGCAAGTGGATCTAAAAACCCATGCGCTCAGGTGAATGCATGGGTTTGACAATCGACAAACCACGAACTACGGCGAGATTTCCGATATTCCAGCGTGGTATCGGCCACGCCGTGATAGTCGAGGTGCACCCGCCACTGGTACGTTGAACCCGATCGCCGACTGCGCCGTGCGTCCAGGTTTGCGTGCTGCGGATGAACGCAGCAAAAGACGCGGCGCGACCCGTGCTGATGTTTGGGCCGTGCACGCCGCCGAAGAACAGGAAAGCCTCGCTGTAGCGGTAGGTGACGTCTGATCGTCGCGGTTGTTCCAAACCACGATCAGCGTCGGGTGATGCGCATCCGGCACATGCTGCGCGCCCGCTTCGGTACAACACTTCGCATAACGCGCGGACGTGTTCCGCCTGCATGCCAAGACGTAGGGCGCGATCCATCCGGATTAGCGACCATCGCGTCGACGATTCGGCCAAACGGTTGCGCACCCCGGCGGTGCAAACCGAACGCCCGCAGCATTTTTGAGCACGGTTTCGCGTTTGCGGTCCCGGCGGGAGAGCAGCCCATCTTCATCGCCGTACAAGCGAACAACGAGACGATCTGTCGGGGTGAGTACGATGCCCGTGATCAGCAGCGTCTCGCTGACCGCATCGTAGGTCACTTCCGGAACGATGCCTTTGCCGTCGATCTGCCCGGTCACATGCACTGACGCTTTGGGCGCCGTGCACGTGCCATGCACAAGTGCAGTGATCGTTCGGTGGGAATGAGTGTCGTCTCGCCCACCGCGGGGTCGACCGTCAGCGTCAGCGACTGCCCTGTCCACGTCTGGGTGATCGGCGTTTCACAGTGCCGCCCCTGCTGGTATTCGCGCGAGTCGCCGTCATCTTCATACAGGGTGAACGCACCGTCTGCGCCAGCATAGGCATGCAAATGCAGATCGGCGGGATTGTCGATGCCACCCCCACCTGGTCGGCGCGCCGAGCGGCAGAATCCCGCCGGCTTTGGCGAACAGCGGAATGTCTTGAGCAGCCCATAGAGCGCATACCAGCGGTCGCCCGCGTAGTCTTCGCCCGTCAGCGCGTTGTACCAATCGCCCTCCGGCAGCCACACCACCCGCCGCGACAACCCCGCGACCGGGTCGGCAGGCGCGGTGAATGGCGCGGCGACTGGACCCGTGCCGGAACGAGTATTGACCGGGGCAGTGATGCGCCAACCTTAACCGGGATAGTCGTAGTACATGGGCAGCAGCAGCGGCAGTGACTCGCGGTGGGCGCGCCATGCCATCGTATACAGGTACGGGATCAGCGCGTGGCGCAGTTGGAGCGCATCGCGCAGGGTCTCCCGGACTTCGGCGTTCTCAAACACCCATGGGCGCTGATCGGGTGAAGTATTCCTTGGCGGAATGAATGCGCAAAATCGGACTCAGCGCTTGAACCGTACCCAACGCAGCGAATAGCTCGGGTCGCCCGCGCCACTGATGTGTCCGCCGATGTCGTGACTCCACCAGCCATAGGCCACATTTGACGCGGTTGGCGTCATGTACGCTTGTGGCGCAGCGTCTCCCCACGTCATAAAACTGTCGCCGGAGAAGCCGATTGGGGTAGCGTTGATGGCCTCGTTGCTCCAGCGCGAGAAGATGAACGGGCGTTCTGCGCGGGTTGCGCCCGGCATCCTGAAAATGCAGGTGATTGATCAGCTACAGCGGGTCAAGCGTGTGAATCTTGCAGCTTTGCCCCCTGCTGCCAGTCGACCCACCAGAAGTCCACGCCCATGGCCTCGTAGGGTGGTGCAGCACTTCGAAATAGGCCCGCAGCCAAACGTCGGGTCGGTGATAGTCGAACTCTGACGGGCTTCTCGGTCGCCGGATCAACGCCCATGCGCCGCGCCATCCGGCATTACTCCTCGTGCGGACACGCCTTCCGCTGTGGAGATTCATGGCCGTGCAGCCCCTTGCTGTGCAGAAAATCCATGGAGCGCCCTGCGGGTCCGGGAATGTCTCATGATCCCATGTGTAGCCCGGTCCAACCGGAACTGGTGCTGCCTGTTTTGGTCAGGCACAGTCCATGCTCGATGATGCACACCGAGAGGGGAATGCCGTGCGCTTTCCGCATCGGTGATCAGCGCGGTCAGTTCGGCCTGCGTGTACGCTCAGGCAACGAGACTCCACCAGTTGCCGAGAATCCAGCGCGGGATGAGCGGCGCGCTCCGCCTCACGGTGCTGTAATCGCGCAACCCGGCTTTGTAGTCGTGACCATAGGCGAAGAAATACCACCGACGCCCTGACCCGTGCGCTGTTCGAGAACGTCGCATCATTGAGCAGCAGTGTCCGCGAATCAAGTCCAGCAGCGCCTAACCCGAACGCGAGATGAGTCCATCGTTGAGCGGCGCATGCCCGTGCTTATAGTCGAGTGGGCGCTAAGCAGTTTTGAGATTGTCCGTATCCACATCGCTGGGATGCCAGCACCGTTCTGTCGCTTTGACGCGGATCGCGAGGCTGTCCGGCGTAGCGGCTGGCTGACGACATACGTCAGCACGAAGGCGCGGCTTGATGATGAGACAGCCGTCCTTGCTGGTCGCCGCGAACGCGGGCACAGGCTGCTGGCGATACCACATGGTTTGCTGGCACGACCTTCAAAGCCATCACAGATCAGCATTCCGTTAGATCAAGCGCTCGCGGAGGACAGCGAAGCGTAGCATTCAGCGCGGACCACCGCTTCCGGGTTCGCCGCCAGCTTGACGTTCGCGATGTACTGCTGGGGAAGCATGAAGATATCTCTCGCTAACTCCGACCGAAATCGAGCGTTAGGTCAGTGGGGCGGCTCTTGCCGCAGCGATAGTTATAGGTTTATGACTGGCGGACGCGATAAAACGCATCCCTACGAAACCCATTCCGGGCTTGGCAACCTGTTTGCCCTCCCCGGAATTCGGGGAGGGGCTGGGGTGGGTCGGAAACAGAACTGGATGGTAGTGCGATTTATCTACCAAAACAACCTACTTCTGATCATGCAGCCAGCGAATATAGGCGATCAAGTCGAGCATTTGCTCGTCCGTCCACGCTGGCTGACCGCCGCTTGGCGGCATAGCGATCCCGGTGACATTGTCCGTGTGATCCGGACGCGCGCCCTCGCGGATGAACGCCAGTAAATCGACATCCGACGCGCATGTAAGACCAGCGGCGACGTAATCAGCGGCAGACCGAGGTGCGGCACGCTCGCCATTGAAGCCATGACAATCGCCGCACGTTCTCGGCAAAAAGTACTGCTGCCCGCGTTCGACATCACCCTGCCGCGCCACCGCTGTCACATCCGCGCGGGGTGTCGTCGCGCTGACGACGGTCGCGGTCACCCGGGCAGCTGCCACTACCTGACTGGAATACAAGCTCCGCCGACAGGAACTCCGCGCCGCTCACCACGGGGGCTTCGCCCGCGTTGAGCACCTCATTCCGCGGCCCGTCACTGCTCATGGCATTCGGCGCAATATCGACGACGCCATCACCGTCCACGTCGCCGACCGCCAGCGCGTAGGGCATCATGTCGTTGTCCTCACCGCCGATCAGGAAGCGCACACGCAAATCAGCGGGCGGATCGAACAGCAGGATCACACCGTCGTCATTCGGCAGCCCTCCCACTTCCCCGGAAGAGAATCGCCATCATCCCGGCGTTAAGGCGCATGCTGATCATCGTAAATTTACGGGTCGTAACTGGCGCACCGTAGAACAGATCGCCGATGCCGCCGTCCCTGTCGAGATCGTCAATGTAAAGCAGCGGGTCGCTCCGCTTTGCCGTCCCCCGATCGGGATAGATCGCGACGGTGCGTCCCGGTTCCGGCGCCGAGGTCGATCAGCTGCCCGCGAATCGGCTCGTGCGTGTAGATCACCCACGCC
>NZ_JADJPI010000002.1:0-31550 GCF_016713355.1 Candidatus Flexifilum breve | reverse complement strand
ATTCCGCCTCACCTGATCGAGTACAAAGGCACACAGCTCCGCGAATTCGACCTCGACGCGGCCTTAGCGCGTCCCCCGCGCTCATCCTCGTCGATGAACTGGCGCACCAATGCGCCGGGTTCACGCCACCCAAAGCGCTGGCAGGATGTCGAAGAACTACTGGCGGCGGGCATCGACGTGTGGCACGACCGTCAATGTGCAGCACATCGAAAGCCTGCGCGATGTCGTCGCCCAGATCACCGGGGTGACGGTGCAGGAAACCGTGCCGGATCTGATCATTGAAAGTCGGCGGACGAGGTCGGAATTGATCGACCTCGCGCCCGAAGACCTGATCAAGCGCCTCAAAGACGGCAAAATTTACCAGCCGCAGCAGATCGAAAACGCGCTGCGCAGCTTCTTCCGCACCGGGAATCTGCTGGCTTTGCGCGAACTGGCCCTGCGCAACACCGCCGCCCGCGTCGATGAGCAGATGAAAGAATACCGCCGCGATCATGCGTTATTCAGCAGACATGGCCCGCGGGCGAGACACTGCTCGTGTGCGTCAGCCCGAGTCCGGCTCGCGCCGCGCTTCGGTGCGCGCCACCAAGCGCATAGCGTCCAGCCTGCACGCCGATTGGATCGCCGTGTATGTCGAGACGCCGCGCCCGCTGAAGCCCGCGGATCGCCTGCGCATCACCGAGACGCTCCGCCTCGCGGATCAACTTGGCGCGCAGACCGTCACGCTGCACGGCGCGCAGATCGGCGACGAAGTGCTGCATTACGCCCGTGAACACAACATCAGCCGGGTGATCGTCGGCAAACCGACTCATCCAGCTGGCGCGACCTGCTGTTCGGCTCGATGCTCGACGATTTGATGCGGCGCAGCGGGGACATCGATGTATGTCATCACCGGCGAACCGGAACAACCGCGCCCGCTGTTAGCGCAAATGCCGCGCCGGACGAGCAGTTGGGGCGCTTACGCGCAAGCATTGGCCATCGTGCTGATCTGTACGCTGCTGGCCGCGCTGGTCTACCCGCTGTTTGTCCCGGCGAATCTCGTCATGATCTATCTGGTGGGTGTGGTCATCGTCGCCTCACGCTATGGTCGCGGGCCGTCAGTGCTCGCTTCGTTTTGAGCGTCGCCACTTTCGACTTCTTCTTCGTGCAGCCGCATCTGACGTTCCGCCGTCACCGATACCCAGTACATTTTTACGTTTGTCACCATGCTGATCGTTGGGCTGACGATCAGTACACTCACCGTGCAGATCAAGCAGCAGGCCGAACAGGCGCGCGAACGTGAACAGCGCACCGCCAGCCTGTACGCACTCAGCCGCGACCTCGCCAATACCGGGACAGCGACACGCTGATCCGCCTGGCGACCAAACACATCACCGAGGTCTTCGCCAGCCGCGTCAGCGTGCTGCTCCCGGACGCCCACGGGGATCTCACAGCGAGTTCACCCCATGACGAAACGTCGGTTCAGCCCGAGACCGCGGTCGCGCGCTGGGTTTACGACCATCAGCGCTTAGCCGGGCTGAATACCGATACCCTACCGGGTTCAAAAGGTCTATACCTGCCGCTGACCGCCGCGCACGGTGTGGTCGGCGTGTTGGCGGTTTTCCCCCTTGACGCGAAACGCTTCACCGCCAGCGACCAACTGCACTTGCTGGAAACGTTCGCCAATCAAACAGCGCTGGCGTTGGAACGGACACGCCTCGCGCTGGATGCGGCGCACGCGCAGATCAAGCTGGAGACCGAAAGGACGCGCAATACGCTGCTCAGTTCCGTGTCGCATGACCTGCGGACGCCGCTGGCCGTGATTACGGGCGCGACCTCGAGTCTGATCCAGCGTGAAGCGACGCTCACCGCCGCCGATCGCCGCGAATTGGCGCACGTCGCGTTTGAGGAATCCGAGCGGTTGAATCGCTTGTCGGCAACTTATTGGACATGACGCGGCTGGAATCGGGCAGCATCCATGTGCATAAAGAGTGGCAGTTGATCGAAGAGGTCATCGGCACCGCGCTGAATCGCGTCCACAGCGAGACGGCGCCCCATCCCATGCACGTCACTATCCCGCCGAATTTCCCACTCGTCCAATTTGACGAAAGCCTCATCGAGCAAGTGTTAATTAATCTATTGGAAAATGCTTTAAAATACACCGCCAGTGGCACACCGATCACCATTGCCGTCCACGCCGCTGACAAAGAAGTACTCGTCGAAATCGCGGATCGCGGCCCGGGCCTTCAACCCGGTGACGAAGACCGCATCTTCGACAAGTTTTACCGCTCACACCCGCAGCAAGCGAAAGGCGTGGGACTCGGTCTGGCCATCTGCCGGGGGATCATTCAGGCGCATGGTGGGCGGATTTGGGCGGAAAACCGCCCGGATGGCGGCGCCGTCTTCCGGTTCACGCTGCCGCTCACCGGAGAGCAACCGCCCGTCCTTGAGGAAGAATATGACACCAATGTCTAGCCCGGACGCGCTGCCGGGCGCTGCTGGATTCTGCTGATCGAAGATGATACGCAAATTCGCCGCTTCTTGCGGACGACGCTGACGAACAGCGGCTATCGCCTGCTCGAAGCGACATCCGGGCAGAGGGGATGCGGCTGGTCAGCACCCAGCATCCCGACCTGATCATTCTCGATCTCGGGTTACCGGATGCTGGATGGTCTCGACGTCACCGAACAACTGCGCCAGTGGACATCTACGCCGATTATCGTCCTGTCCGCGCGCGACAAGGAAGGCGACAAAGTGCAGGCGCTGGATCGCGGCGCAGATGATTACCTGACCAAGCCCTTCGGCACCGAGGAACTGCTCGCGCGCTTGCGCGTGAGTCTGCGGCACCGCCAGCAAACACTGTATGTGGAAACGCCCGTGTTCAGCTTTGCCAACGTGCGGATTGATCTCGAACACCGGCAGGTATACGTGGCTGAAGCCGAGGTGCACCTCACGCCCATCGAGTACAAACTGCTGACGATCCTCGTCCGCTATGCAGGAAAAGTCGTGACACAAAAGCAGCTGCTCAAAGAGATCGGGGGCCAACTTATGAAAAAGAAACCCACTACCTGCGCATTTACATGGGTCAGCTCCGGCACAAGCTCGAAGCTGACCCCGCGCAACCGCGTTGGCTCATCACCGAACCGGGGTAGGCTACCGGCTAAAGGTGGATGAGTGATCATTTCAATCGTCAGCGGCCCTCTTTCGGCACAGGCATCGGTTGATCCAACGTGACGAGTTTGCTGCCGAGGAACTGACCAGCGCGCCACACTTGGAAACGCTGCCAGTAAGGGATCCAGCTTCAGGGAAATGGGCGAATACAATCTCCGCTCCAAAATGCTCCACGGCTTGCAGGAGTGCGTCAAATGACGAGATGGAATGCATCGCTTCAATGGTCAGGTTGACGCCGTAATCTTCAGCCGTAGCGCGGTATTCGTCGAGGCGGCGGTATTCGCGCGGGTTGGGTGGCAGATATCCGATATCTGTACCCAGATAACTGGGATGGGGCACGGGGATCAAGCGCAGCACGACGACGCACGCCTGACTATTGCGCGCCAGAATGCACGCTTGGGTGACGGCCTCGCTTGTCCAACGAGTTTCGGCAAATTGAACTAGGATGGTTTTCATGGGTGAACCTGTATTAACCACATCTAGGGTCATTGTAGGTTGAGGTTGGGTCAAAGAGCGGACAGGAAGCTCGGCATTCCCGCAAAGAAACCGTAAAGAACGGGAATGCCGAGCGGAACTACGCGGCTGAATTTGGCGTAGCAGTGTGTGACGCGGTTTCCGCCTGTTCGTCGATATGGTGATCCGTCGCATGTTCGAACGTCACCTTGAAGCCTTCCGGCAGAGGCAGCGCATCCAAATGCACCTGCTTGACCGTGAGGGCGATGTCGTCACCCGCTTCCATCAGGGCGTCGCGCAGGAAGCGGTCGGTCGACATGTGCAGCAGGTTATACGGGAAATGTGTACGCAGCGCGCCGATATAGATCAGCAGGTGAACATCGGGATACTGCGTCATCAAGTCCTTGAGAATGGTGGTGACCATGCTGTACAAGTCGCGGTAGGGGTCGTCAATGACCTCCATCACGCTCCGATCCCACCCGTTAAGTTCGGCGATTTCCTGCGACCGCTTCTGGAACGCCGCCGCCCGCTTGGCATCCACGCCGATATGAATGATCTTGACCGGGATGCCGCGCTTGATGATTGAACCCACCACGCTCACCGCCAGCTTGGACCACGTATCGCAGAAGTACACCGCCATTTCGCTGTGCATCGCGGGGTCAAACACGACGGCTTTCTGCGCAAAGACCGGGGTTTCATCCAGCTTCAATCGCGCAGCCGTCTCTTTGTAATGCCGGTGAATACGGAAGAACACCCACACCAGCGCGGGGATGAGCAGCACGATGAACCAAGCACCATGCGAGAACTTGGTGATGATGAAGACGATCATCACCATGAAGGTCACCACCGCGCCCAGCCCGGAGATGGCGATCTTGATCGACCAGCGCGGGTCATAGGTGATCTTCGTTTCCAAACCATAGGTGAACTCACCGGGCTTTAACTGCCCCGCCCGCCAGAAGCGGCGCGTCATACCCGCCTGACTGATCGTGAACCCAAGGAACACGCCAATCGCATAGAGCGGGATCAAGTTGGTGACCACCGCGCCCGTGATGATGACCAACACCATCGCGCTGATCGAGGTGTCAGCACGCCCCACGTGAACACCAGACGCCGCCCGCGATAAGTGAGCTGACGCGGCAGAAAGCCATCCGAGCTGTGCAGCGCCGCCAACTGCGGGAAGTCGGCAAAGGGCGTGTTCGCCGCCATGAACAGCACCGCGAACGCCCCAATGATCGTCAGCACGTAGCCCAGATAACCGATCCCGTCACTGCCGTAGATCGTGCGCGCCAATTGACTGATCACCGTTTCTTCGTGCGATGGGACGGCCTGAACCGCGTTCGCCAGCACCGTAATGCCGAGGAAGAACGTGATCAGAATGACCGCCATGACCACGAGCGTATTGGCCGCATTTTTCGCGCGCGGCTGCTTGAACAACTGCGTATCATTGGAAATCGCTTCGATCCCGGTGAGCGCTGTGCAACCGGACGAGAACGCCGCGCGCAAAAGGAGCAGCAGAGGTCACCGGCTCGACTGCTTCATGGATGGCTTCGACCCGGTCACGGTGCCGAGCGACCCCGTCAGCAGGCGCACAAACCCGACAATGAGCGTCAGCCCCATCGTGCCGAGGAAGAAATACGTCGGGATGGAAAATACCCGCGCGCTTTCCTTAACCCCGCGCAGATTGATGAGCGTCATAAAGAGGATGATGCCCACCGTGAGCTCCACACGCCAGGGCGCAAGCTCCGGAACGACGCTGATCACATTGGCGACGCCAGCACTGATGCTGACGGCGACGGTCAGAATGTAGTCGGTGAGCAGCGCCGCGCCAGTCACCTGGGCTAGTTCCTCGCCAAGATTCTCTTTGGCGACGCGGTAACCGCCGCCGCCCGCCGGGTTCGAAAAAATGGTCTGACGGTACGAAATTGTCACAATGCCAATCAAGAGCGAAATGCCAATGGCGATGGGGATCGAAATGGCATTGCCCGAAAAACCGACCAATGTGAACCCGGTCAGTGCCGCCGTGCTCAAAATGATCAAGATTTCCTCAGTGGCATAAGCCACCGACGACATAGCATCGCTCGCCAGCACGGCGAGCGCGATGAAGGTGGGCGCGGTCTGATGCGCGATTTCGGCGGATTGCAGGCGTTTACCAATCAGCGTGGAGGCAAATTGCTCACGGAGATCACGAATAGTCATAGCAGAACTTGCTCCTCATGCAGTACGAGGGCAAGTGTACGGCGGTCAGCCGTCAAATGGGCATTAGGGATACGCCAACCGCCGGAAAGATTCCGTCAAGGGCGTGTCAAATTGGTATAAAGACGCGGTGTCGTCTGCCGCTGGTTTAGTCGCTCAACCGCACGCTGTGTGCTCCTTCGATGTTAGGCACTGGAGTGGGATCAAGGTTTGGCGGAGAAACAAAACAGTCTGCGCAATTGCAGACTGTAAGAGTGTCCAAGTAGGTCGTTAAGCCGCATTCTACGCTGGTTATATCACTCATCCCCTGTGGGATCGTCCACTTTGGCGATTTTGAGCAGCAGCTTACGCTCTCGTTCGAGCGCTTCAAGCCACAGCGCCTCAACCCGCCGCCATTGCACGAAAAATACAGCAGCGATGACGCCGCCGATCCCCAGATTGAGCAGTTGACGCGCCACGTCGTCGAGCGGGGTGATCGCCTGTGCTTCGAAGGCGACGGACGCCAGCGCGGGAGGTAACAGCAGCATCATCGAGTTAAACATGTCTGTCCTATTGATATGTGACCGTGACCGAATTGACGCGGCCCGATCCCGTTCCGAAATACCGAACATCCCAAGCCAACCAAATCTGCACAGAGTAAACCCCTGTGATGGGTGAATACGACTGACTCCGCGTGAAGTCGGTGGCGACTGGATCGCTTCCCGTGTCAAAGTAATACTCATTCAACACCGCGCCCGCTTGGTTCTTCAGGCGGAAAGCGATGGTATTTGCACCTGACGACGGGCTGTGATTGGCCCAAAGACTTGCCGCGACATTGGTGATGGTACAGTTTGGATCAACCGGAATTGTCACCAACACCTGATTCAAGTTGCCGCTGCGCGCCGTGCCAATGTAACCTGTGGCCTGTACGCCAGCATTGATCGTGTACACATCCCCTGACACGAATTCGACCACCAAAGGCGGGCATTCGGACGGGCAAGTACACAGGGCCGCACATTCAGCCGAGGGAGCTTTAGAACCAATGAAAATCCGCGTTCCAAGCGCCGTATCAGTCAGCGCGTCGAGCAGCAGCAACCAATTTCTTAGAAAGAAATTTGGTGGGGCAATGGCGTATTGCTCGTCAATCCATGCGCGCACAGTCGCTACATCAGCAGTTTCCGCCGCTTTGAGCTTGCAGTAGAGCGTACACTGCATATCTTCAAGCACCGTTGTGTTGATAGAAGCACGGGCCACACTTATGCCCAACGAGATAATGCTGCTGACTGCATCCATGATGATGACAGTATTAAGCCCACCTATTCCAAACACGCCCAGAAGGACGCCGATCACATCAATCGCATCTTTACCAACTGTAGCCTCGTCAATAACGTCTTGAAAGATAGAGTCCGTCAATTCAACAAGGTAAGAAGCGACTCCACAATAGGAGTCATCGCCCGAGCTGGTGTCCGCTGCTGGTGCAGGAGGTATACCATCGCCAGGATCGCCTTTCGGCCCCTGCGGGCCAACTGGCCCCTGTATTCCCTGCGGGCCAACTGGCCCCTGTTCGCCCATTGGCCCCTGTTCGCCGGGTTCGCCCTGCGGGCCGGGGATAGCGCACGAGGTTAGATCACCCACCGTATACCACGCCGGATCGCCGGAATACTGGACTTGCAGGTCACAGCCTTCGATACGCATAGCAGTAATTGCCATAGAGTCCTCGCAAGGCGTGCTTTCTCCAAGCGCCGCCAACAGCCGCCTAACCTCCCCAATAGCGCGTTCGATGTCTGCGTCCGTTCCGGCCCACGCATCACGATACAGCAGACGTTCAAGCACGCCATCGACATGGGAAGCCCACGCGCCGTTAACCTGAACACACACCGTTGGAGAGTCGAAAATATCGGACGCGGGCACAGGGAACGGACGGTGACGAACATCAAACGGGCGTAACATCTCAGGGGTGAAATCAACAGTCCGAATCATGGGCATTCTCCATTGGAACCGAGAGCGACCAATAACAACTGCACCTGCTGAATCACGTCGTCTACGGGCTGTCCAGAACCGTCCCAAATGGCAGGCGTGAGCAGTTGCCCGACCAACCCGTCCAGTATCGAGGCCCATTGAGCATTGACGCATAGCTGAACTGTAGGGGAGTCAAAAACGCCCGCTGACGGAATGGTCAACGGGCGTTCGTAGGGTTCGGGCGTGACGAGATAGCCCGCGACCATTACGTCCGCGACGGGGTGAAGGATTCCCGCGCGCTGGCGACGTTGCTGATGTCGCTTCCGCGATCATCCGAGGGCGACGCATTGACGAGGCCCGTGGTTTTTCCCGCCAGCATACGCTGTACGAAGGTGTTGACATCGGTATCCGCCAGATCAACGCCGTTCGTCCCGCTGACGACCTTCGCCTCATCGAACGTGGGCAGGCGGAAGCCCGTGACCGCGCCGCTGGCGGTGTTCCACGAGAAGCGCGCGCCTTCTTCCACGTCCGAATCGGGATCGGGGGCATTGCGGATCGTCGCGCCGGAGAGCGACAACTGAATGCCCAAGCCAGCTTCGAGGATGCGGCCCTTGATGATGTTGTTGATCATCGTCGCCGTGGCGATAGCGAACGAGGCGACCTGACCAATGTCAACGGCGGACGGGAAATTGATCTTGACCGTGCTGACCTTGCCCTTCGCGTCCTGAATGGAGTAGGTCAGAAAGACATGAGGAGCTGCCATTTAGACCTCCACCGGATACCAGAACTCGAACGGGACGGGGCCGCCAGCCGTGCGCAGCTGCGAAGAAGCGCGGCCCGCTTCTTGAAGCCGTTGCAGACGCAACAGCAAATGACCGCGCCCCAGTTTGGGGTAGAACGGACGAAAACGGTTGATCGTCACGCCTTGCCCGTCTGCATTGAGCAGCACGAGCTGGGCGTAAACCTGATCGAGTTCCGCTTGCGTCGGTTCGGGAAGCGTGTAATCGCCTTCAGCCATACGTGAACCTCACAGAAAAAGAAATACTTTTTCAAGGGTATGGCTTTATAGTCGGTTGATAAACCCTAAAGAGGACAAGCGAGAGTTGACGTATCTACAGGGTGTTTTGGCGCGCCCCAACGTCGCCTGAGGGATTCGACAGTGATAATCCAGTCACCACCGGATTGACGCGCTTCGAGGGGCTTATGGCGCGATTCGAGGGCACGCCGAACAGAGCGCACATTCTTTTCGTACATGCGCGCCGCTTCTGACACGGTGACAACGCTCAACAGGGTATCCATAGCCCCTATTATACAGAAAATTCGTTCTAGGGGCCGTCTTGGAGTTTCTAGGGGGCGTTTTTGCGCTCTCGTTCCAGTTGCGCAACCCGCTTTTCAAGCTGATCGACTTTTTCAAAGCGCCGCTCTTGGGAAGTTTTTGGAGATATTGCAGATGCAAGCCCACCAAGCATGAGGCCACCGCCGACGATTGCACCGACAAACGAGTATGAATTACCGTTGTAAGCTGAAATTTGCCCGTTTCCGATGATGAAAGCAGCACCTAAGACGATTAGCCCGAGAAGGAATATAACTAAGCCCGCCTTGCGTCGATTTTTTGTTATCATTCATCCCTCTGTTGTAAGCCTCTGTTGAGCAGAGCAGTGAAATTCTTGAAGTTAGACTCCCTGAATGCTTGGATCATATCCCACTCAAGCTGGCTAAGTTCAGTTGCCATATTGCCACGCGGATCGTCAGCCAACCCTATCAGATAATCCCCCGTAACGTTAAAGAGTTTCGCCAGCTTAACCACATTCTCTACACTGGGGTCTTGTTTGTTGTTCTCCCACCTCAAGACTTGCTGATCGCTGACTCCTACAATTTCGGCAAGTTCAGCCTGAGTCATGTTCTTTCGTTGCCGTAGCCAACGAATACGATCTCCGCGCATGTTTTCCCCCATTTAGACACCTTAAGTTTATGCTTAATTGACATGTACTGGCATATCCTTTAAGATACCAACAAGCGACTAAAAAATAGTCGCACTCTTTTATCTGTTTTACTACCTATTTGGGTACTTGGAGGTATCTAAATGGCAGCACGAGGAAAGTTGAACGGGGTTTCGCCTCACGAACTGGCGCAACTGGCGAACGAGGGCGGGCAAAAGCTCGCCGCCGCAAAACATGGGGTTACACAGTCGTCTATTTCGCTCAAGCTGACAGCCGCAAAATACCGCCCTGTCACCGTCTGGATCGCGCCGCAAGAGAAGGTTGTCATCGTACAGGAGAACGCATCGTGAATCACCTCGAACAAGTCGAAAACGCCCGCGCGGCCCTTGCCGATCATCAGACAAACCACGCCCTACCCGCCGAAGGGGAGAGCTTTGGGGATTGGTACAAAGCGCGCCTCAAACTCATTTGGGGCGTACTAGCCGCCGAGCGCGCCGCCATTGAAGCGGGCGAACACATCACCGAAACCACCGAGTTCTAGGAGACGATCATGGCTAATCAACCGGCAACCATCATTCCCACGCCCCAACCCGTCGTCACGCCCGTGACCGGGCAAGTCACGATTTACGAGTTTCGCCGCTTCCTCGCTGAGTGGTACTTACCCGATCTCGAAAACCTGTATGACCTGCTCTGCATGGCAAAAGCCGCGCATGTCAACACCGATGTGCTGTCCGAACTCGTCGCCGCGGAAATCGACCTGAACCTCAAGAAGATCGGAGTCTCATCATGACGCAAACGATCCCCGCCATTGTGCGCGCT
The DNA here is from genome assembly GCF_016713355.1 of Candidatus Flexifilum breve. Taxonomy (NCBI): domain Bacteria; kingdom Bacillati; phylum Chloroflexota; class Anaerolineae; order Aggregatilineales; family Candidatus Flexifilaceae; genus Candidatus Flexifilum; species Candidatus Flexifilum breve. The sequence goes on along the minus strand of NZ_JADJPI010000002.1, from coordinate 21,060 downwards.
GCTGAAGCGCGCGACGTGCTGACCGCCGCCCTCGCTTACGAGCGCATGGGCTTTAGCGTGCTGGCGTGCCAGCGCGACAAAGCGCCTGCCATGCGCTCGTGGCGTCACCTGACCACGCGCCGCGCCCATGTCGAAACCATTGAGGCATGGGATCGAGCCAACATGCTGGCGTCCGTGGGCATCATCTGCGGGGCGGTATCTGGGGGCCTCGTGGTGGTCGATTGTGACGGTGACGAGGCTGTCCAGACGTTTCGCCGCGCCTTCCCCCGCCTCGCTGATACCTACAGCGTCACCAGCGGATCGGGCAAGGGCGAACACTTCTATCTGCTGGCGGACGACGTGCCCCAGACAGCCCGCGTTGTGGGGGCCGCGTTCGGCAATATCGAAATGCGCTCCAACGGGAGCTATGTGATCGCGCCGCCCTCAGTCCACCCCACCGGGCAGGCGTACACCGTGCATCAGGATTATGAGATTCGGTGGGTTTCCAACCTGATCGCCTTGCGCAACTGGATTCACGGGCAAATTGCCGAAAAGCACGGGGGAGTCATGCCCGCGCCGCACCCCGCGCAACCTGTCGTCAATGCGGACGCCTACGCGAAAGCCGCCCTGATCATCCAAGCGGATCGCGTTCGTGACGCGCGACCGGGAGCGCGCAACAACCAACTGAACCTGAGTGCTTTCTCGTTGGGGCGCTTCGTTCGTGAGGGCCGACTCAGCCGGGAGGAAGTGATCAGCGCATTGGAGAACGCCGCCGCCCACCTTGCCGACGCGGACGGGATCGCCAGCGTCCGCCGCACTATCAATTCTGGAATTAGCGCCGATCATCAAGTACGAGCAGGGCAAATGACACAGGCTGAAAAGAGTCAACCATTGGAGAAGGGCACACCCTCGCCCAAACCGAAAAAGCGCCTGCGGAAACCCACCGATGATGAGTTGGGTGAGCAGCTTCTCAGCAAATGGGACGGGAAGTATGCCTTTATGTTTGGGGCGTGGTTTCGCTACGAAAACGGGGTTTGGCGTCGGGATCACCGGGTAGCAATGGCCTTCTGGCAGGTGCTGATCGAGAACAAGCACCGCCGCATCAACCCGAATGCGTCACGCGCTGCCAGCGTTGAAAAGTATTGCTCACTCAAAACGCTCGTTGACGAGGACATGATCGCAGAACTTAGCCAATTGCCCCTCATCAACCTCCAAAACGGGCTGTTCAATCTGGACACGGGCCGCCTAGAGCCGCATCGCGCGGATGTGTACCAGACATCGCAGCTGAGTTTCGCCTATGACGCGAAAGCCCGTTGTCCGAACTGGAACAACTTCTTGGATCAAGTCCTCGTCACCCCTGAGGGCACGCCCGACGACGACCTGATCGATTTGGTACAGGAGGCGTTTTTCTACAGCCTCACCAGCGACACGAGTCACCGCGTATCGTTCTGGTGTGTGGGCGAATCGGGCACGGGCAAAAGCACGCTGGTTAATACGCTCGTTGCGCTGGCAGGCGACTCGCACACGTCGATTGATCTGGACAGCCTCAAAGACAACGCCTATCAGCTTGCAGAGGTGGCAGGGAAGCGCCTCGTCACGTTCGGTGAACCGGACAGCAAACAGCCGCTGGCAGACGGTTGGTACAAGCGCCTCGTGTCGAAAGACCCCATTACCGCGCGTTCGCCCTACGGTAAGCCGTTCTCGTTCGTGCCCATTTGCAAAGTCTGGGGGAGCATGAACGACCTGCCCTACGTTTCGGATCGGTCGGACGCTGTTTTCAACCGTGTGATCGTCATCCCCATGAATCGTGTCGTGCCTGAGGAGAAGCGCGACCTACAGCTAGACGTGAAGCTGTCTTACGAGTTAGCCGGGATTTTCAATTGGGCGCTGCGGGGCGGGGAACGGTTGCGCCGCAACGGGCATTTCACCCGCTCCGAGCAGAGCAAGCGCGCCCGTGAGGAATACAAACAGGACAACGACGCCGAAGGGCTGTACATCTCCGAACGGTTGGAGCGTGCGCCGGAGGCATGGATCGTCGTTGACGCGCTCTATCAGGACTACAAGTCATGGTGCAGCGAGAACGGCTACTACCCGAAGCAAAAACGCCGCGTGGGTAAGGACTGGCGACGGTTGGGGCTTACAGCCGGAACAATCAAGGACGGGGCCGTCCGAATTTGGAAGGGAGCGCGCCTCCGTGGAGCCTAATCGATTTTTAGAAAGTTCGGATCGTGATGTAACTGATGTAACTGACGATGTTTTGAGGGAGGGGCATCAAAAGACAAGTTACATCAGTTACATCAGAGAGGACGGGGAATATTTTAAAAACACACTTTCCCCCTCAGCGCTCTCTCAAATGGTTGACTCTTTTCTCCCTCAATTCTCGCACCAATTCGCGTTTATTGAGTGCGACGTGAGTCTCATGTCGCGCGGGGAAATCGGGAACGCGGGCGAGTCGTTTGCCTACGCCGAATTTGAGCGCGCCGGGTATGCCGTGGCGCGCATCGGGCGAGGCGATCAGCGGGGCGATCTGCGCGTGCTGGACACGGACACGGGCGAGGTGTGGCGTGTGGAAGTGAAGGCCATGAGGCGTGACAAAAACGGGCATTGGCAGGCGTGTTTGAAGCGTCAGACACAGGCGCGCGTCAAGACGGATGCAAGCCACTCGCATTACGTGCTGCTGCTGGCGTTCCCAAAGGTCGGCGCGCCGATCCCGTTCCTCATTCCCGCCGACGAATTGCGGGGCATGAAGCAAATTCACCTTGCCAGCGATCCGCGCTCGTATGCGGGGAAGTGGGCTAAGTTTCGCCAGCTTGACGGGCTGAGAATGCCCCTCACAGTCGAGGAGTAGCAGCTATGCAATTCACGATTGCTGAACTGGAAAAGTTGGTTGGATCGGAGGGAGGTAACAACACGTCTCAAGACTCCTATAGTAACGACACGTCGCATGGTACGCCCCTAGCGCCCGTCCACATCCGAGAGCGCATTTACAACGCCTGCAAGCGCGCTGATGGGGCGGTTTCGCGGGCTGACATCGCACGGGCCTTGCAGGTCAAGAAAACACCGTGGCTGATCACTTCAATCGAGGGCCTCGTTTCAGACGGGTTTCTGACGCGCTTTGAGACGATCCGCGCCAATGGCGTGCTGATGTACTGGTACGAGGTGGTCAGATGACGACAATCAACGAACTCATCCCCCGCTATTGGGACTATCTCGAAAACGAGCGCGCCCTACGCCCTGCAAGCTGTACAGGCTATGTGTCTGACCTGCGCCGACTTGCCCGCTTTCTCGAAGATAAGCCCGTCGAGGCGATCATCCGTGACGACCTGCGCGCTTACCAGCGGGCTATGAAAGAAGATGGTAAAGCCGTAGGGACGATCCGCCGCGCTCTGCATGGGTTTTCCACCTTCTGGGGTTGGTTGGCGTTGGAGCGCATCACCACCGATCAGGCCGTTCGCGGGCTGATTATGCCGCGCCGCCGCCGCAAAGAGCCTGTGTTCATGTCTGAGGACGAGCTGCGGACGTTCGCCAGCACGCCCACCGGATCGGCCCGTGAATCGCTGGCATGGGGCCTCTTTGCATGGTTGGGTCTGCGATTCAGGGAGGTGTTTTTCTTGCGCGCTGGCGACGTGAAAATCGAGGCCCGCGAAATCATCAGCCGTGAGAGCAAAGGAGATGATCGGACGCTCCCTATCCCCGCCGCGCTTCTTGAGCAGCTGCGGGCCGCGGTGGACGGGCAAGCGGACGATCACCGGTTGTTCGACGGTTGGGGCAAAAACAGCGTTTACGCCGCGTTCTACGCCCACCTTGCGCGCTGTGGTCTGGACGGGCACGGGTACACGTTCCGCTCGTTGCGTCATTCGTTCGTGTCGCATCGGTTGGAGCGGGGCGTTCCTATTCACACGGTTAAAGAGTTGGCAGGCCATAAGCGGATCGACACGACCGCCATGTATGCCCACGCCACCAGCGCGGGCAAGAGAGCAGCTATTGAGCAGAGTCCACTTGCAGAGGTGATGAAATGAACCTGAAAGATACGACGTGCCCCGCGTGCTTAGGTGAGGGCGAACTTTTTGACGAGGATCGCCAGCGTTGGGAGACGTGCAAGGCCTGCGAGGGCGTAGGATTTCGCCCCTACGACGACTCGTGGGAGGAATACGGGGTGTACTACGTGGACACAGAATTTGACACGCTGCCCCTTCCCCCTGTGGTTGACAAACGGAATCCGATCCTTCGGATCGTGTCCGCCGTGGTGTTGTTCGCCCTACGCTTCTTTCGCATCGATCCGAAGGATCGGATTCCGTTTTAGGAGAGTCGACCATGACTAAGATTCGCTGCACGGTTTGTGTTGGCATTGGCGAGGTTTACAGTGAGACCGAGAAAGTCTGGGGGAAGTGTTGGGTCTGCGACGGGCTAGGAGAGCTAGACGACACGCCCGCTGATGACTACTACGAGGATGAATGGTATGACGATTATGAGGAGGATCGGGGCATCGCGGAAACGTCGTATGTAAGCCAACTGCACAAAGCAAAGAATGGGCACTTGGCGATCGTAGAGACGCGCGGATACTGCAAATGGGGGCAAGACTGGGGTGAGACGGTCGGACAGTGGGAAACGGAATACATCCGCCTGAATCAAGCTCTCCCGTTCTACCGTAAAGCCGCGATTCACAAGGGCAAGAGCATGAGCCGGGGACAACGATTGATTTCTACGCTGGGGCGGTTTGCATTGTTCGCCCTGTTCGACTGACGCCAGCATTCCGCGCGATGTCCTGCAACCGTGCTTTTACATATTTCCGCTTATGAACCTACTGGACATCGTGAAGCGGATGACCGCTACAGCCCAACACAGCGCAATTTGTTGGTGTGGGTGGGTGGTTTTCAATGCCGACACTCAGCAATGCGAACAAGCGTTGATCGTGCACCGTCGTTCGTGCGCCGCCATGCCGGATGACTCGCCCGCAATCGAGTGGGCAGAGGCTACAGCCGACGTTTTACCCGTCCAATTGGCATTGTTCTGAGAAATGGCCTTATCATGACAAATCGAGGACGCCCCGCCGAATATCGTAACGCGGCGGAAAAGCAGAAAGCATACAGAGAGCGCAAAAAGGTTGACGATCAGCGGATCGAACTGGCGTTAGCCTTGCTTGCCGACATTGAAGCACAGGAAAGCGCGTTACGAAATTCGATTGAGTACCATGTTAACAGAGGGCATGAGATCGAAATCTACGTGTCTGATTTTGGGGGAAGTGCAGGACACGCCAAATGGTCGGCACGCCCCTACGTCACCAACGGGATCAATATCTTCTTAGCCCGTCACATGATTCGAACCGGGGCATTGATCGAAGTCCGCCGCGATTGGACAGGGACTTACTACACACTGGCGAACAAAAAGACAGGGTAGCGCCGCCAAGCTCTCTCCCCTGTCCCTGAAGCAACGCCCGTCAAATTCGACGGGCGTTTTTGTTGTGTCCAAGCGAATCGATAAGCCGCCTTTTGTCGTGGGTGATCATCTATCTGGGACGGCGATTGCTCGCCGCCTCTAGCAGCATACCCGGCGCGGGACGGGTCGCCCCAGTGCGCCTGCTTTGCCTTGCTCCCGGTGGGGGTTGCCTAGCCGCCGACATTACTGCCGACGCTGGTGGTCTCTTACACCACCGTTTCACCCTCGCCGCCCTTGCAGACGGCAATACGCCTCTCTGTTGCCCTATTCCGTCGGGTCGCCCCGCCCGGCTGTTAGCCGGCACCGCACCCTGTGGAGGACGGACTTTCCTCGACGCCGCAGCGCCGCGATCACCTGACCTGCTTGGACACACCTGCCATTATAGACGCTTGTACGCGCTAGATAGAGGGCGGATTCACATGAAGAGCGGGTAAATAGTTGGGTACACGTGGGTTGTCAGCACTCCGCGCCGCCTTTACAATGAGACAGGTATTGTTACAGGAAGTGTGGATGGCTACCCTCGTCAAACCGAGTTCTCCCCAGCGTTCACTGCGCCGCCTGCTTCAGCGCGTGCGTTCCTATTACGCCCACGGGGAGATCACCGCGCTGGTGATCGCGGTGCTTTTGCTGCTCATGCCCGCCCTGTCGCTGAACAGCGCCGGGTGGCTGCTCGATATGCGCACGCTGCTGCCCGTCGCGGCGCTGAGCGTGTTTTTCGGCTTTGTGCTGGCGCGCAGCCAGTACAACGAGCTGATCGGCTTAATCATCACCACCATTTACGGCGGCTGTTTCGTCGTGCTGATCGCCGCGCTCAACGACCCCGCGGGATTGGGGCGCGGCATCTATAACGTGTTCATCCGCCTGTTCACCTGGATTGTCGACGCGTCGACGGGTGGCATTAACCAGGACAATCTGATCTTCACGCTGCTGGTATCCAGTCTGTTCTGGTTTCTCGGCTACAACCTGTCATGGCATCTGTTTCGCATCGACCGCGTGTGGCGCGCAATTCTACCGCCCGCGCTGATTTTATTGGCGAACAGCATCTACTACACCGGGGCGAACAACCTCGACGGCTACCTGATCCTGTTCGTGTTCCTGTGTCTGCTGTTGGTCATCCGCTCGAACCTCGACGCGCGTGAGTGGGACTGGTATCTGCGGGGCATTCGCTTCCCGCGCAAGGTCCGTAACCAGTTTTTCCGCGTGGGCGCGGTACTGGCGTTGGTAATTTTGACCGCCGCCTTCATCATTCCCTCCAACGACATTCAGGAGCGGCTCAACCGCTTTCAGGAATTCCTGCAAAACGACCCGCTGATGCAGTTCAGCGAGTTCTGGAATCGCCTGTTCGAATCGGCTGAGACGCAAGGCCCGGCCACGACCGATTACTACGGCAGCGACGAACTCAGCCTCAGCGGATCGATCCGTTTGGGCGATCAAGTCGTGTTTCTCGCCAGCGCCCCACAGGGTCGACGCTACTACTGGCGGTCACGCACCTTCGACAACTACAACGCCGGGACGTGGACCTCTGCCGCGCAGATTCGCCTGACGGATCCCGATGCGCCGCTGGATATCCTGCATGAAGCCTACTTCCCCGGCGCGCGCGTGCCCGTCCAGCAGATCTTCACGATGGGTTTGAATGCGTCACGCTTAGTGTATACTGCGCCGCAGCCGCTCCGCGTCGACCTGCCGACGCGCACGGACTTGAGCTATACCGCCGCCGAGAATTCGCCCGATCAGAGCATGGTGATTTCGGTCATCCGTCCGATGCGCGTCGTCTACGAAGGCGAGTCGTATTCAGCGACCAGCCTGATGAGCAACGCGACGGGCGATCAACTGCGGCAAGCGGGGACGAACTATCCGCAGTGGGTGCGCGACACATATACGTCGTACATCCCCAGCGCGACGGCCCGCACGCTGCAGCTCGCCCAACAGATCGTCAACGAAGCGGGCGCAGTGACGCCGTACGACCGCGCCAAAGCGCTTGAGGCCTGGCTGCGCGCCAACATCACGTACAGCGAGACGATCCCGGTGCCGCCCGCCAATCAGGATGCGGTAGATTGGGTGTTGTTCGATCTGCGGCGCGGCTACTGCAACTACTACGCGTCGGCGATGGTGGTCATGCTGCGCACCATGGGTATCCCCGCGCGCATGGCGGCAGGCTTCGCGCAAGGTGAATGGGATGCGGCTGAAAACGCCTATGTCGTGCGCGAAAAAGACGCGCATACATGGGTGGAGGTTTACTTCCCCGGTTACGGCTGGGTGGAGTTTGAGCCAACTGCGGCGCAGCCGCCCTTCGTGCGTCAAAACGATGACCCGCCCGCGCTGATCGCTCCGACACAGCCGCCGAGCGCGACGCCGACCTTCACGCCCTCGCCGACGCCGACTAACACGCCGGAACCGCAGGATGTCGCGCCGACCGACAGCCGCTCGGATCTCATTCCGCCTACGCTGACTAACACGCCGACACCAACGCCCTCCCCCACGCCCGTGATCATCCCGACGCAGCCGCCGCCGATTCGCCCACAGCCGCGCTCACCGCTCTCGTTCCTGATTCCGGCGATTGCCGGGGCATTGCTGGTCTTGCTGGCCGTAATTCTGCTCGCAGGGCTGGGCGTGTTCATTTACTGGTGGTGGGAATGGCGCGGGATGCGTGGGATGAGCCCAATTGCGCGCGCTTACGCCCGCCTCGAACGCTATATCCCGATGATCGGCATTCGCACATCGCCGCAGCAGACGCCCAGCGAACGCGCGCAAACCATTGTGCGCGAACTACCGCTTGCCGAGCCGCCCATCAACGCGATCACGCGGCTCTACAGCTCCGAGCGTTACGGACGTCCGGCGCGTGAAGCCGATCAAGCGCTGCAGCATGAGACTGCTGACCGCGCTTGGGTCGATGCGCGCTCGAACATTCTGGCGCGCTGGTTCCGCCGTGTGTTTATGCCGTGGAAGAAATAAAGGACTGCGGTAAAGAAACGAGGTAGCTGTGAAAGAGCCATGTTGGCTTCACTCAGTCCTCAGTCCTGTAGTTACTCAGTCCGCGTTTACCGCTCGTTGATGAGGCTGAACACCATCGGGCGGCGTTTGGTTTCGTTGTAGAGCATGCGGCTCAGGGCTTCCTGCAGACGATCCCGGCGGCGACCATTGCGGATCTGCCGGGTGCTGTTGAGCACTTCGATCACCGTGCTCTTGGTCTGTTCGAGCAATTCATCGGCGTCTTTCAAATAGATGAAGCCGCGCGAGATGATTTCGGGATCGCCGATCAGTCGTCCGTCGGCATCGACCGTTGCCACCACCATCATGAAACCGTCGCGCGCCAGAATCTCGCGATCCCGGAACACAGCGCGACCGATATCCCCCACACCGCTGCCGTCCACAAAGACGTAGCCGCCGGGGATGCGTTCATTGGTCATCCGCGCGCCGTGGCGATCCACTTCGATCACCTGCCCGTTTTCGACCACAAACACATTTTGCGGCTGGATGCCTGACTGCATCGCCAACCGCGCATGCGCGCGCAGATGGCGCAGTTCACCGTGAATGGGCATGAAGAACTTCGTGTTCGTCAGGCTCATCAGCAGGCGCATTTCTTCCTGATTCGCGTGACCGGACACGTGCACGGGCGCAATCGGGTCGTAGATGACTTCTGCGCCGCGCTGGAACAGGCGGTTGATCGTGCGGCTGACCGTTTCTTCGTTGCCGGGGATGGTGTGCGACGACAGCACAATCGTGTCGCCTTCCATTACGTCGAGGCTGCGATGCTGCCCCGTCGCCAACCGTCCGAGCACGGCGGTCGGTTCACCCTGCGAACCCGTCGCCATGATGACAATACTCTGCGGTTGGTAGCTGCTGATGCGATCCAGTTCGACGATCATATCGTCGGGAATGTCGAGCAGACCAATCTTGAGCGACGTTTTGACGTTCTCGCGCATGCTGTGACCCGCAATCGCAAGCTTACGGCCATAGCGCCGTGCCAAGTTAGCCACCTGCTGAATGCGCGAAATGTGCGAGGCGAAAGTCGCCACAATGATGCGGCCCTTGGCATCGCGGAAAATGTCGTCAAAGGCGGCATTGACGATGATCTCCGACTGCGTCCAGCCCGGTTTTTCCGAGTTGGTGCTGTCGCCCATGAGCATGAGCACGCCGCGGCGGGAGAACTCCGCCAGCTTGGCGTAATCAGTGCGCTTACCGTCAATCGGCGTGTTATCGAATTTGTAGTCGCCGCTGTAGACGATCAAGCCGTGCGGCGTGTTGATGCCAAAACCCACGCAGTCGGGAATGCTGTGGGTGACATGGTAGCTTTCCAGCGTGAACGGCCCCACGGTGATGGTATCGCCGGGTTTGAACACGTTGATGGTCGTCTCATTGCTCAGGCGCGCGTCGCGCAGCTTGACTTCGAGGAGCGCGGCCGTGAGCGGTGTGGCGTAGATCGGCACTTTGCGGAACTGGTCGATGACATGGGACACCGCACCCGTATGGTCTTCGTGACCATGAGTGTAGACGATCCCATGCAGGATCAGGTCTTTACGTTCGAGAATGTAGCGGAAATCAGGAATGATATAGTCGACGCCCAGCATGTCATTTGCAGGAAACATCACCCCGGTATCGATGATGAACGCGTCGCGCCCATACTCGAACAGAGTCATATTCTTTCCGATTTCCCCGCACCCACCAATCGGGACGATTCGGAGCTTCGGTTTTGTTTTTGCCATAGGTGAATGGGCGCACACAGGCGCCCCCGTCTTCCTTTCAATACGAAAGATAGCTTACATTAAATGCAAGTCTCGTAATAAATTTATGCAATCTCTTTGGGACCGCTCGGCGGAGCTTCCGAGCAGACGATCATTAAAAGTCTGATGAACATCAACTATTTATGGCCATTATAGCATAAATCTCAAACGCGCGATCTGTCTATCCACATTACGGCGTAAACCTTGAGAATCTGCTCATCTTCCCAGCGTATGCGACAGGTTGTTGAGAATCTGCTCGGCGGCCACGGGCGGCTCCCCTTCCCAGCTCACCCGCTGGATGAGCAGCGCGCCATCGCTCGTCAGCACGACCACCCCTTCGCCGCGGCGAATCTCGATCACGCGCCCGATCACGCGCCCTACGTAGGGCGGCACGGCGACGCGCTGCGCCGCCCAGATATACAGGCGATGACCGTTGAGCGTGGTAAAGGCGCCAGGATAGGGTGCACTCACCGCGCGGATCAGGTTGTAGATCACCGCCGTCGGCTGTGTCCAGTCGATGCGGTTATCCTCGGGGATGCGCTTGCAGGTATAGGTCGCGCGGCTTTCGTCCTGTTCCGTGCGCCCCGCCGTCCCGTCCAGCAGCGCGGGGAGCTGCGCCGCCAGCACCGCCAAATAGCTTTGCGTGACGGCTTCCATCACATCGGCGATAGTGTCGTCGGGGCCAATTGGGACACGCTGCTGCGCGATGATGCGGCCGCTGTCGACGCCCTCGGCGATCTCAAACAGGGTGACGCCGGTGTGATCTTCCCCATTGATGATCGCCCACACCGTCGGCGCGAAACCGCGGTAGGCGGGCAGCAGCGAATCATGCAGCACGTACGTCCCCAGGCGCACCCGCTCATAGACTTCGCGCGGAATGAGATAGCGCCAACTGACGGTCAACATCAAGTCGATGGGAGTGTTCGCCCAGAAATCCGCCCACTTGGGCGCGCCGACCTGCCGCGCCTCGTAGAAGGCTGCGCCATGCGCTTCCGCCAACTGCTGGATATCATCCAGAAACGGCGGTTCGTGCGCCTCTTCGCGAAAGCTGAACACGATCAGTTCGGCCTCCGGCTGCTGACGAATCAATTGTTCGAGGACACGGAAGCCGCGCCGCGTCGCACACAGCAAAGCAATGCGCATTTGCCGTTAACCTAGCTTCCGCTGGCGGGCGAGAACAGCCGTGGACCAGCGATGATACCAACTGCCAGTCGCCGTCGGGACAAATCCCTGCCGGGTATATAAACGCTGCGCGCCCACATTGCGCCCCTGCGTGACCACCTCAACCGTGCGGAAATCGCGCTCCCAGAACCAGCGCAGCGTCCCCTGAACGAGGCTGGAGCCTAAGCCTTGACCGCGCGCCTGCTCGCCAATGGCGATCAAGGTGAGCTTGGCGCGGCGGCCTTCCGGCGTCTGCGCGATTTGCAGGGCCGAATAGCCCACGGGCTGCTCGTCGACCAGGGCGACGAGCACCGCATCGGCAATCGCCCCGGCCATGCTCCGCTCAATCCAAGTCACAAAGAGATCATCGCAGCGATTGTCGGGGATGACCGGGTCAAAATAGAAACGCGAGTCCCGGTGTCCCGTGCGGGCAATTTCCCTGAGCACGGGCAGGTCTTCCGGGCGGCTCAAGCGGATGGCGGTGGGCTGCGGTGGCGGCCCGGTGAGCTTCGCCGTCAGCACGACACGGTTATCAACGTAGATGAAACCGCCCTGCTGCGCCAACCATGCCGTTTGACGATCCGCCGAATCGGCGAGGAAGTACAGGCAGTCGACCGGCTGCTCCGCGCACCATGTTTCGATCTGCGTCAACGTCTCCGCGGTCAGCTGATTGACGTTGGCGCGGCCAATGTTAAAGCCGAAGAAGTCGGAATCCCAGTCGAGGCGTTGGCAAAGATCAGTCATGCCGCTCCTGTGTGTGTTCACGCACCGTATAAACCGGGCGGTCCATCGTGCGGAAGTGAATGCGCGCCAAGTATTCGCCGATGACGCCGAGCGCGAACAACTGCGCTCCGCTGAAAATCGAAATGATCGAGGCGATGAACGGGAAGCCCTGCACCACCTGCCCTTCGACCAGGTAGCGTCCGATCACATACACCAGAATGATCACCCCGAACGCGGCGAGTACCAAACCAATGATGCTGGCAACTTGCAGCGGCAGTGTGCTGAACCCGGTGATCATGTTGATGGCGTGGCGAATCAGCTTGCTCAGGGTGTAACCGGAGACGCCAATCGTGCGCTGCTCATGCCGCGTGGTCACCGCGCCGAAGCGGGTGGTGCCCCACGTCAGCAGTACGTCGATAGAGACATACGGGCTGCTGTAGTTGGCGAAGGCGTCGCGCAGAACCGCGCGGAACACGCGAAACGCGCTGACTTTGCGCGCGATATCGACACCCATGCTGCTCTGGAGCACCACCTTGGTCGCCTGTGACGCGAGATCGCGCAGCAGGCCGTGCTGTTCGTGTTCCGGCGCGCCGTACACGACATCCAGATCGTTGGCGCGGAGATAGTCCAGCATTTTGGCGATTTCGGACGGCGGATGCTGCAAATCGTCGTCAATGGTGACGATCAACTCGTAGCGCGCTTGGCGAATGGCGCAGAGGAGCGCGTTGTGCTGCCCATAGTTGCGCATCATATTGATGCCATGCACCCACGGGTAGCTCGCGGCCAGTTCGCGAATCGCCGCCCACGTTTTACCGCCGTCCGGGCTGCCATCGTTGACGATGATCGCCTCAAACGGCGCGCCACCCGTCAACGTGGGGAGCACGCGCTCCAGTTCGGCGATGAGCGGGGGCAGGCTTTCGCTGCTGCGGTATGCCGGAATGACAACGGAGATCGATTCCAAATCGTTTAGTTCCTCAGCGGACGCCGAACCGCGGGCGTCCTGGCGGCATTAACTGTACAGATAGCGCTGGTGCATGGCGGCATGCGTCTCCTGCACGACCTTGAGCACCGCGTCCGGGCAGTGTTCGCCGGGCACGCCGCCCTGTTCAATGTAGGCGTTGCGCAGAATGCGTCCCCAGTTCCCCGTGCTGCGCAGCTTGGGATCGTTGATATACTGCTGGATCGTTTCGGCTTCGTGACCGCTGAGCGGTTCGAGCATCCGTTCCAGACTGGTATACACCTCGTCGATGTCGCGGGGCATCACTTCGTCGATCTCTTCGAGCGCGGCATGCATAAAGCGGCGCTTCAGCGAATAGAACTCGGAGAGGCGCATCTGCCGACCGCCCGCCGTGGTCAGCACCATGTCCGTACCGACACGATCCGACTGGTCTTGCTGCGCGTGGAACGATTCAATCGAGAGCGGGCCGAGGATGTCCCACATCACCTTGTTGTCGTGCATCGGGCCGAGGTCACAGCCGTGCTTGCGGAAATACGATTCGACCACGGCGTGCGTGAATTCAAAGTCGGTGATGACCGCTGCCATGCGCGAAGCGCTGATGTTGGTCGGCATGCCCGTGCTTTCGACCGTGCACACGCGCTTCGACGTGGTGAGGTCGGGGCGCACGCGGCCAATCGGGTTATGCATCACCGAAATCGGCAGGCCGAGATCGTCATTGTACATGGTGGCGCGCCCGGTCGCGTTGGCGCGTTCCAGCAGCAGCAATTCGGCGTACTGATCCAGCCCATTCGCCATCAAATGCGGGCTGATCGGGAGTTCGAGATAGCGCCCGGTGACGGTCGTGGCGCGGACGTATTCGCGCGCGTCGAGCAGTTCCGCATCGCAGGTGCCGTTGATGAACGGGCAGCCCTTGAGCACCGCCGAATTGGCGATCGCCGTCGCGCTCTTGAGGATGGTGTAGAACGTGAGCAAGCCGAGCGCTTCGGAGCGTCCCGCCAGATCAATGTGGATGTGGCAGCCCTGATTGCGGAACATGTTCACATGGTGGCAGGTCGCCGGGTCAACATGGAAGCGCGCCTGCGCGTCAGCCAGACGCTGCGCGTATTCCGGGAACAGGCCGTTGACTTCCAGCATGAGATCGACCGCCGTCTGCACCTTCGGGTGATCGGTCATCTTGAAGTCAGATTCGGTCGGGTAGCACGAAAAGACGGCGGTGATCAACCCGGTATCCTGACTGGCTGCGGCGAGCGCGGTCAAAATGCCGTTGAGCGCGTTGCGCGTCTTCACATAGCCGACGCTCGGCGCGATGTGCGCTTCGACCTGATACTGGCAGGCTTCGCGATCCAGCTTGGGGTAAATGCCGATGCGCAGCGCATGGTTGTAATAAGCACTCATGAAATTCTGCACGGACTGTTCCGAGGGCGATGCGCCATCCGGATGCAGCAAGCCGAGTTCGATCTCCGCGCCGATCACGCGCATCCGGGTGATCGAGTCTTCCGTCTCCGCCACATTGGTGTGGTTGACGCTGGGGTTCATGTTGTACGGGACAATGCTTTCGGCCAGACTATGCCCAGCGCGGTAACGACTGCTGACGACACTGCCCAAAATAATCTTGCGGCCACCGTATTCTGAAAGAATGACATTTCCACCAGAACCGGCAGCGTCGTCAGTTTTGTAGAGGCTGACCGGAGCGCCCACCGCTTCGGACAACTTGTTGAGGGGCAGTGTATCACCCGCGTGCTGCAGCGTGTCTAACTGGCGGTTGAACTGCCGCCGTTGGCGCTCTATTTCCAGCCACGGAACATCCTGACTGAACGCCGTCAGTGCGTCATTAGTCGGCAGAGACATCCGCATTGTTGAAACTCCCGTCATATTTCTAAATACACCGTAATTGTGTCTTATCCGCGCCTATCCTTCAAGTCATTTTGTTCGCGATCTTGGGAGCAAAATTTGCGGCGCGCGGCTCCCCCAACAGCCACGTGGACGGCGGCGACTGGCCGCATTGACCTAACGATTGGAAAAGAAACGCAATTCCGAGTATTATCTAGCCTATAAATTGCAGCCCTCATTTAACGGAGAGCGCCCTGAATGACGACGATCTATTCCCTCCCTAACGTGGAGATCACGCATCTGGTCGATATTGTGGAAGAGCGCCCGATCGCCCTGCTCGCCGGGGAACGCGCGTGGCGCGCAGTCAACTCCCTGCTGAGTCTGCCGATTGTGGTACAGGCTAACCCGGAACGACTGGAAGCGGATTATCTGGACGGCCTCGCGGCTGATCTGCCACCTGAAGTTGAAGCGGTCTACGGGATCGGCGGGGGCATGGTGGCCGACGCCGCCAAATATATCGCCTCGCGCCGCGGGCTGCCCGCCGTCGGCATGCCGACCGCCTTGTCGGTCGATGGTTTTTTCACGCCCATCGTCGCCATGCGCGGCGGCGGTTCGGTCAGCTATGTTGAGACCGGCCCCGCGGAACGCATTTACATCGACTGGGACGTGATTCGCACCGCGCCGCAGCATTACCAGGGCGCGGCCATCGTCGAACTGCTGACGATTGTCACCGGGCTGCTCGACTGGAAGTACGCTGCCGAGCATAACAAGAACACGGCGGACATGCGCTACGTCGAATGGGCGGCCAAGGTCATGGCAGGCATCGCCCAGCAAGCCTTCAAGATCGCGGCGGGCGTTGGACGTGGCAACGTCGAAGCGCTGCGCAACCTGCTCGATCTGATGTGTCTCGAAGTGCAGATCACCAATCAACTGGGGCACACGCGCCCGCAAGAAGGCAGCGAACAGTACTTCGCCTACGCGCTCGAACCGCGCATGGTCACGCGCCATATGACGTATGCCGATATGGTCGCGCCGGGCATTCTCATCTCCGCCGCCCTGCACAATCAGGACGTCTCGTCGATCCGCTCCACGCTGGAATCGGCGGGCATTCGCCTCAACCAACTGACGGCACAGGACATCCGCGACACCATCAACATCCTGCCGAACTACGTACGCAAGCACAACCTGCCGTACAGCATTTTGAACGATCTCGACCTCACCTCGGAACGCGTCGACGAAATTCTGGCGCAGACCGGGCTGGACAAATCGAGCTAAGCCCATTGACGCTCAGCCCACCGTGGTGTGGGCTGTGAACTCGTCGCACCTGGCGTGAGTCCACTCACCCGGTGTGACGCAGACAGCGTCTTTGTCAATGTAAGTACACCTCAAGCAAGAAGGACAGCAAAGACTATGATCCGCTTTGGTACGGATGGTTGGCGGGCGGTGATCGCCGACACGTTCACCTTCGCTAATTTGCGCATGATCTCGCAGGCCGTCGCCGACTCGGTCAAGAAGAACCACGTCGGCAGCGAACCGCCGCAGGTCGTGATCGGCTATGATACGCGCTTCCTCTCTGACCGATTCGCGGCGGAAACGGCGCGCGTGCTGGCGGGCAATGGCATCATCGCGTGGCTGACGCGCACCGACTCTCCCACGCCTGCGATCTCCTACAATGTCAAGGAAATCGGCGCCGACGCGGGCGTCGTGATCACCGCGAGCCACAACCCGCCGCGCTACAACGGCTTCAAGCTCAAGGCGAGCTATGGCGGCAGCGCGACTGCCGAGGAATGCGCCCGCGTCGAAGAGGCGCTGGTTGACATGGAACGCGATGCGCGCGGCCCGAACATCATGGAATTTCAGAAAGCGGTCGATCAGGGTCTGATCCGGCGCTTTGACCCGGCGTGGTCGTACTATCAGCATCTCGCCACACTCGTCGACCTCGACAAAATCTCCGAAGGTGAGCTGAATATCGTCTCGGACGCGATGTGGGGCGCGGGTCGCGGCGCCTTCACGAGCATTTTGTCACGCACGCGCTGCCACGTGACCGAAATTCGCGGCGCGCTCAACCCCGGTTTCGGCGGCATTCACCCCGAACCGATCCTCAAGAACCTCAACGAGCTGGTCGCTGCCGTGCAGCGCAACCAGCCGATGTCGGCCTCGCGACCGATGGCGACGCGGATCGCATCGGCGCGGTTGATGCACGCGGCAACTTCATCGACCCGCATCACGTGATGGCGCTGGCGCTGCGGCATCTGGTCGAACGCAAGGGGCAGACGGGCGAAGTCGTCAAGACCGTCTCGACCACATTGATGATCGATTCGATCTGCCGGAAGCACAACCTCACGCTGCATGAGACGCCGGTCGGCTTCAACCACATCGGCGACCTGATGATGCACAAAGACATTCTGATCGGCGGCGAGGAAAGCGGCGGCATCAGCATCAAGGGGCACATCCCCGAAGGCGATGGCATCATCATGGGACTGCTGCTGCTCGAAATTATGGCGACGGAAGGCGCGCCGCTGCACGAAATCGTCGCGGATTTGCAGGCGGAACACGGCCCGGCGCACTATTCGCGCTTGGACGTGCACCTTACGGCGCAAAAACCGAAGAAACAGATCGTCAGAGCACTGCAAGACAGCGCCCCGGCGACGCTCAACGGCGAGCAGGTCGTGCGCGTCGACACGATGGACGGCATCAAGTTCTACATGAGCGACAATTCGTGGCTGCTGATCCGCCCGAGCGGGACGGAACCCGTGCTGCGCACCTATGCGGAAGCGCGCACGCCGGAAGCGGTCAAGGCGCTGCTGGAAGCGGGCGACGCGATGGGTCAGCGCGTCACCGGGCACTAACCAAAAGATTCAACGCAAAGGCGCGAAGACGCAAGGACACAAAGAGAAAGTTTTAAACCCTTTCTTTGCGTCTTAGCGACGTTGCGCCTTTGCGTTGAGCATTTATATCACTTAATCAAGGCTTCGATCTGCTGTTTGACGCTCTCGGCGTCGCGCACGTGCCAGCCAATTGCCACCCCTTGACCCTCTGACCCGATGAAGTTCACCTTGAGAATCGGCGTGAACGACCAGCGTCCCATGAAGTTCTGTACTAACTCCACCGACTGAACCGCCCGGGTCGGAACACGAAATTCGCGGTTCGTCACCCACTGCTTGAAGTACAGCTCATCACGCGTGATAACCAGAATGCCGTTCCCGCGCAGGCGCACGCCGGGATCGGCGGTCAGGCCGGCGAAATTGGCGTTGAGCACCGCCAGTGCCTGCGGAAACTGTTCCCGGGCCTTCGCGATCTGCGCCCGTGACACTCGGCTGAGAATCAGCAGCGTCACGACCATGATGATGCCGACAATGACGAGCGTTACAACCGTGATGAGAATGCCGAGTTCCAGTGGGTTCATTGCGCACGCCTCCGTTAGCTGCTGGAACTGCTGCTTCGACCACGCACGAGCCGGTTGAGCAGGTCAAACCAGAACGGCGCGCCCTGCGCGATGGCGAGGCTGGTAATGGCGATGCCGATCAGCTTGCGCAGGATGAAGCCGAGCCAGTCCGGATTATTGGACGGGTTGAGCAGCCACAGATTGCGCGTGTTATCGCACAGCAACCGCGAATCGCCGTCTGAGGTGAAGCAGTCGACCGTGAGCGGTGTGTTTTCCCACGAAATCGGCAGGTTGAGCGCCAACAAGCGGTTCAGAAGCTGTTCGACCTGCGCGATGGCGACGGTCGTTTCGACCAGCGGATCTGTCTCGGCGGCAGGTTCGGGCGTGGGCGTCGGTTCGAGCGTTGGCTCAACGACCTGCGCGCTCAACCCCGCTTCGGCGCGCGCCTCAACCGTCGCTTCGGGCGTGGGTTCGAGTGTCGGTTCAAGCGTCGGCGTGGCCGTGGGAACCAACTGCTGAAGTTCCCGCTGTCCACGACCTGATCTGCCGCTGCGACCACCGCCGCGCGCAGCGACGGATCATCAAAGAGCGAGCGGGCAATCTGGAGCGAATCGGCGTTCAGCACGATCGCCAAAAAAATCCCGATGCCCAGCGAGAACAGGGTGATGCGCCGCTTGTACAGCTCGGTGAGCTGATCCATGCGCTGATCAAACCACGTTTCAAGCTGCTGCTGCGCTTCGTCGAGCGTGCGCGCGGAAGTCACCAGCACTTTGACCGCTTTGCGGAACGAGTCTTCGTTGACATAGCGCAGGCCTTCGAGCAGCGGCATCACGCGGCTGCCATCCTGATTATTCAGGTTGAGCGCCTTGCGCCGCGCGTCGATCTGGTTGTAGACCTTTTTGCAGTTCGTCGCGATCCGACGGATCGCCGAGTTTGTAGATCTCGCGCTGGAATTCCTCAAACGCGAGCGAACCACCCGGCAGCAGATCGACCATATGGGACAGGCGGTCGCGTTCCGCGCCTTCGAGCACGCTGTCGATGACGCCGTAGAGCGGCGCAAACAGCGTGAGCGCGGCCTTTTCCGCGAGGATGTCGGTCATGACTTTAGAGAAAATCTTCGGGTCAATCCACTCGACGCGGTTGAGCGAGGCCGTCTCCTGTGCGCGCGCCTGCGCCTGCGCCAACGGGTGCCGCCAGTTAAAACGGATGAGGTTCGTCACCAACCGGACGATCACTTCCTGCCAGTGCGCCCGGACGCGAATCCGCTGCTCTACCATATTGATGAGCGGGTGATGCAGAAACAGGTCTTTGACTTCGGGATCACTGAGAATCGCGTCCAACCCCTGCTTCAGGTGGCGGGCGCGCGTTTTAAACAAGTAGGCAATGATCGTGTTGAGCGTCGTCGCGATGATGCTCAACAGACTGTAGACAAAAATCAAACCGATGGCGACTTCAATAATGCCTAATCCGGTCATGGCATTTCCCCTCTTCGAGCGCAAGCGCTGTGCATTCCTTAGTCTAAGCGAATGTGCCGAAAATCGCAAAACCGGACAGCACGTTGAGCGCAGGACGACAAAGACCTGCACATGCTATTTCAATGCGGAGAAATATCGCACAACCCGCTGCACGCTGTTATAATGCGTACCGCTATCTGAACACTGTTATAAAACGAAAGCAACTGCAAGGAGATTACGCTTATGGCGTTCGACAAAATCGTCGTGCCGTCCGAGGGTGTTAAGGTCACTGTCGAGAACGGTAAGTTGAATATGCCTGACAACCCCATTATCTGCTTCATCGAAGGGGACGGGATCGGCGGAGACATCACGCGTGCCAGCAAACGCATCTGGGATGCCGCTGTCGAAAAAGCTTATAACGGCAAGCGCAAAATCGCATGGATGGAGATTTACTGCGGCGAAAAAGCGGCGGATCTCTACGGCGGTAACTACATGCCCGAAGAAACCTTCGGGCGCTGCGCGAGTACAAAGTCGGCATCAAAGGCCCGTTGACGACCCCGGTTGGTGAAGGCTTCCGCAGTCTCAACGTGACGCTGCGTCAGGTGCTCGACCTGTATCAGTGCGTGCGCCCGGTCCGCTGGTATAACGGCGTCCCCAGCCCGCCTGGGCGTCCTGACGAAGTCGACGTGGTCATCTTCCGCGAAAACACCGAAGACGTGTACGCGGGGATCGAATACGAATCCGGGCGGGGGACAACGCCAAGCCGAAGTTCCTGCGAGAAGAGCAAGTGCGGAATTCTTCGAAGGCGCGGGCCTCGGCACCGCTTGACTACACGGCGATTAAGCACCTGTCGCGCGCGGCGATCCAATATGATGACCGTAAGCGTAAGAGTGTCACACTGGTGCACAAGGGCAACATCCAGAAGTTCACCGGAAGGCGTTCATGAAGTGGAGCCGAAGTGGCGCGAGGAATTCCCCCTGAAGAAACCATTTTCCCTGTGGGATGAAGTCGAAAAGAAGCACGGCGGCAAGTGCCCGCGGGCAAGATCCTGATTCAGACAGCATCGCAGACATCATCTTCCAGAAGATGCTGCCGCGCCCGACCGAATTTGACGTGCTGGCACCCCAACCTCAACGGCGACTATCTGTCGGACGCGGTCGCGGCGGAAGTCGGCGGCGTCAGTATCGCCCCGGAGCCAACATCGGCGATGAAGTGGCGTTGTTCAGGGGCGACGCATGGCACCGCGCCGAAGTACACCAATCTGGACAAGGTGAACCCTGGTTCGTTGCTGTTCAGCGGTGGGATGATGCTGGAACACATGGGCTGGCAAGAAGTGGGGCGACCTGATCACCAAGTGCATGAAAGACGCTTGATCAGAAGATCGTCACCCATGACTTCGCCCGTGCCAGATGG
>NZ_JADJPI010000001.1:0-32893 GCF_016713355.1 Candidatus Flexifilum breve | reverse complement strand
GGAAGTGATCAACAACTTTGGTGGCTCACCAGTTTCCGTGAAACCCTCGAAGGCGCCTGCCGGGTCAAATCCGCCAGGCAGCGGTTGTAGTCCGCCGATTCCGCAAGGCTCAGCACCCGTGAAGGGAATTTGGGTCTCGAGCCTTGCGGTCGGCATCCGCGGTGGGCAGTCGAAAATGATCTTGAAAAATGTTCACAGGTGAACCAGCATGTTTAGCTTTCTAGTGCGCCGCCTCGCCGGTTTGATCCCCCCGCTATTGGTGGTGAGCGCGTTTGTGTTTGTTTTCGTGGCAGTATGGCGCGGGCGATCTTCGCCGCCTATTTGACGCTCAACGCAGCAGACGTTTCTGGATCAAGAGTTGTATGATGATCGCCACCGCGCTGAACTCGACCGGATGATCCGGTTTTGGTTCGTTATACCACGTGGCTGGGCAGCGCGGCCCAAGGCGATCTCGGTCGCTCTTATGTGGCGACGGTGATTCGAGATTAAGCCGGCGTCACTCGCGCGATCGCCGCCGATTACGCTGCCTGGCGTTCGCGGCGCTGGTCTTGGTCACCTGTACCGCCTCTCCCCATCGGTTTTATCACCGCGCTCTATCGCAACTCCTGCTCGACCGTCTGCTGGTTTCGCGCCCTCCCCGTGCTCCTCGGACTCATTCCCGCGTTCGTCCTCGCGCTCAGCATGATTGTGATTGTGAATCAATTGCATCTGCCGCCCTCGGTCGGGCTGGGCTGGCGCGGTTTGTTCAGTCAGGAGACGAGATTCTGCCGCGGCTTGGTCTGGCTGCTGCTGGCCCGTTCCTAATCTCGTCCGCTTCACCCGCGCTCTCTGTACTGGCATGCTATCTCAGGACTATATTCGCGCGGCGCAGGCGCGCGGTCTCTCGACGCTTCAGGTGCTCCTCTATCACGTGGTGCGCAACAGCCTCACCCCCGTGATCACGGTGTTGGGGCTGGACGGCTGCAGTTGATCGGCAGCACCTTGTTCGTGGAGGCGATTTTCAATTTGCAGGCTTCGGGCAGGTATTGTCGCCCGCGCGTTAAAAAGACGCTGGGTGATATTCAGACCGCGACGGCGGGCGCTGCGGGGCACCGTGATTGTGTTGTTGTCCAACCTGATGGTCGATGTGTTTTAAAGTGTCGCTTATTTTCTATCCCCGTGTCAAACTTTTCCTGAAGGTGGAGCTGATGAGCGCGAGATCGATAATCAGTCCACAGACGCTGCCGCGCTGTGGCGCACCAGCAAGCCGCGCACCTTTGGAGTGATGCTGTCCGCCAGCTTCGGGCGCACAACTTCACCGGAATGCGTCTGGTTTGCTGATCTTCGTCCTGCTGCTGCTGGCCGCCATCTTTGCCAATCAGATCGCGCCGTATGACTACCCGATTGCGGACTGGGAACAACTCCGCTTAAGCCGCCGAATGGGCCTTACCTGATGGGGACAGACGAACCTCCTGGACGCGATGTGTTCAGCCGCGTGCTTCATGGGCGCAACGGCGTTTTCGTCGCGTTGTGCATCTCGACCGTGTCGACTACGATCGGGTTGTTCGCCGGAGCGTTGAGCGCTTTCGGGGTCGCTCTGGTGGATCGGATCATGGTGTGATTTCGGTGACGCGCTGGCTCAGCTTCCCTCGATTTGGCTGGCGGCCTTTGTGAGCGTGGTTACCCGCCCGACGATTGATTCTCGACCAGCAGCTTGTATGCGAGTTACCGGTTGGGCGCTGCTTCAGGATCGCGTCATTTTCAGCTATTTAGTCGTCATCTTTGCGATTGGGTTTGTGGCGTGGCCTCTATGTGGGGGCTTAGTGCGAGTCAGTAAGTTGTTGCCAGCGAGAAAGAGTTCATCGAAGCGGCGCGCGCTCGGCGCGGGGACGCGCTGGGTCACGATGCGCCATTTGATCCTGAATGTGCTGGGTTCTGTCATCGTGACTTTCACCTTGAGCTGCTGGGAATGCCATGCTTCCTGCGAATCCAGCCTGCTTTCTGGGGATTTTATTCCCAGCCGCCGGGCGCAAAGCCAGGACGCATGATCTTTTTGAGGCCCTGAGCCGCCTACGCGCCCAGCCCTACCTGATCATCATGCCGGGTCTGACGCTGACACTGGTGGTGCTGTCGCTGCAGTTTGTGGGGGATGCGCTCAACGATGCGCTGAACCCGCGTTCACACTCACGCTAGCTGACCAAAGATAACGGTTTTTGACAGGAATAGTTCGGATGAGTCTGGAACAACGGCAAAGTGATGTGTTGCAGGTCAAGCGGCTGCAAGTTCAGTTTAAAACGCGTGACGGTCTCGTCTACGCCGTGCAAGACCTGTCTTTTGAGGCCGCTCCCGGAGAGATTGTCGGTTTGGTGGGCGAATCCGGGTGTGGCAAATCGACCACCGCGACATCTCGACGCGGGAGCGAGGCGGAGATGCGGTCGCTGCGGTCGTGCGAAGTTTGCGATGGTCTTTCAGGACGCGCCTACCGCGCTCGATCCGGGCGCAATGACGGTGGGACGCCGTGGATCATGGAACTGCTGCGGATCTGATTTGAAACTCACGCCGAAAGCCGCGCGTGCCCGAGCCGCCGATTCGGTTGGTTCAAGTGGGGATTCCTCAACCGAAAGTCGCCTCAACCAGTTTCCCTACGAGCTTCTGGGAATGCGCCAGCGTCATACTTGCGCTGGCAATTGCCGTGCAGCCCGTCGCTGCTCATTGCGGATGGTGCAGAACTGACCACCGCGCTGGACGTGACCACGCAAAATCAGATTCTCAACCCGTTGGTCAAGCCTGGCGATGAGACGCGGGCGCGGCCATTGTGCTGATCACGCGCTTTATCGTGGGCGTCGTCTCTAAATGTCTGCGGGATCGGGTGGTCGTCATGTACGCGGGCGGGAAGTCGAAGTCGGCGGCACACACGCCATTTTCACGGGGCGCGCCACCCGTATTCTCGGGGGCTGCTTCGAACGCACGTTGATGCTGGATGGTGATCGCGGCGACCGCTCGAAGCCATCCCCGGCCTCCCCGGAACTGATCGACTTTGCCGCCGGGCTGCGTCTTCTACCCGCGCTGCAAATATCGATCCGGATCAGTGCAAAACCGCAGCTCCTCGGCTGGAACCCGTAGCGCGGGCGCAGCGAAGCCGCCTGCGGAATTCGGGAGATCGAGCGACGGATGACGACTCAACCTGGAAGTGCTCGGTGTCCGTAATCTGCGCACACATTTTCCGGGTCCCGCGCTCGGTTTGCCGTGGCGGGACGCGACGGTGCGCGCGGTCAGATGATGTCAGCTTTTACGATTGCTCACGGTCGTACGCTGGGCCTGGTGGGCGAATCGTGGCTGTGGTAAATCGACTGTGGCGTCTTCCGGTACTCCAACTGGTGCGCCTGACGAGCGGTCAGGTGCTTTTCAATGGCGTTAACCTCTGCGGATTGAAACCCAAAGCGCTCGTACCGCTGCGCAAGCGGATGCAAATCATCTTTCAAGATCCGTATGCATCGCTCGACCCGCGCGCCACCATCGGCTTTACCATTGGTGAAGGGCTGCTGATTCACAAATTGGTCAATGAACGCGATTGAGGCAGCGCGTCGCCGATCTCATGGTGATGGTCGGCTTGGAACCCGGCTTTTGAGAATCGCTACCCGCATGAGTTCAGCGGTGGGGAGCGGCAGCGCGGGGATCGCGCGGGCACTGGCGACGAATCCCGAGTTCATCATTGGTGATGAGCCGATCCCGGCCTTGGATGGGTCGATTCAGGCGCAGATCAACAACTTACTGCGCGATCTGCGCGCCTGTTTGAACCTCACCATGCTGTTCATTTCGCAATGATCTGCGCGCCGTTCGTTACCTGGAGTGATGAAGTCGCCGTGATGTACCTCGGCAAGATCGTCGAAAGCGCGCCCACCGATTCACTCTTCAAGCAGCCAGCCCATCCCTATACCCAAGCTCCTGTTGAGTTCGGTGCCCCAGCCGCGCTGGTCAAACAGCGGACGGGCTGCCGAGATCAAGGGCGAGGTTCCCAGCCCCCCCAACCCACCAGCGGGATGCTATTTCGACGCGCTGCCCCCACGTCATGGCGCGCTGCAAGCAAGAACAGCCCGCGCTGGTCGAAGTGCAGCCCGGACACAAAGCCGCCTGTTTTCTCTGAATGATGCGAGTCGTTCTGAATGACATTCTCACCGATTGACGCCATGCGCACGTACAACCTGATCTGGGAGCGGCAGAGTGCTCATTCCGAGAGAGTCGATGCCGGTTGGCGGACACAGCATCGGCTTTCAACGTCTGGGTCGAAAATGACGACCTGTTGCTGTACTTCGCGCAATCCGGCGCATTTGACGAAAACGGCTCCATGCTCAAAGGCGGGCGCTTGCGCGTACGCAGCACGCCGACCTGTTTGCGCTGAAGTTCCGGCAGACGCTGGAACCGTACGACGGGTACATCCATATCGAAGGCGAGTCTGGAGCAGGGGACGGGGCAGATCCGCGTGTGGGTGGAGGTGGGGCGTCCTGGTCATTCATGTGGACTGGACCGCAAGTTTCGCGGCGAATCTCAAGCAGTCACATACGAAAACTGGCGCACCGAAGACCGCCGCGTCGAGAGCCAATCGTAACGAGCTGTTCCAGTGCAAAGAAGCGTGGGGGATCCAACCAACCCGATTGTGTTTCGCAGGCGATCAGATTGAAGTCACGCGCGCCGATGAGCTCTTGTTCTATCACCGCAACCCGCAACGACGATCTCTCGTTTGACCGCGAAATGGATACGCGCGTGATGCAGTCAATCAAGGCTGGACTGCACAACCCACAGCGTAACCGCACGATGGGCGGGCTGCTGACGGCTCCCGGGTTGGAGTATACGGGAACGCAGCGCGGGGCGGTATGTCGATACCGATTTTGTTGGCTATCAGTTCCAGTCGCCCCAGCCAACCTCCGCGCAAAAACTGCAAATCACCCTGTACACCGCGCAGACCAATACGCTGGAAGCGTGGATAAGCGCCCTGCGCGCCCTTGATCACGAGGCGACTGAAGATGACCATGCACGGGAAGCCGCCCTAGCCTGGTGGCAGGCGTACCGGGCGCGCAGCCATATCGTCATCAACGGCGCGACGCCCGACGAAACAGGATGTTATGTGGCAAATCGGGCGCAATTATCAACTGTTCCGCTACCTGCTCGGGTGCAACTACGGGGAATACCCGACCAAGTTCAACGGTGGGCTCTTCACGTTTGATCCGATTTTCGCCGGGAAAAGCCCCGGTCTGAGCAAAAACTGCACTACACGCCGGATTACCGCTTATGGGGCGGCGGATCGGTATACCAGTCAAAACCAGCGCCTCGTGTACTGGGCCCATGCTCAAGTCCGGTGATTTTGACGTGCTGCCGCAGATCTTTCACTCTTCAATCGTCTGCTCGAAACAGCGACCCTCCGGCGCGGTTCTACTTTGATGTTGGAGGGCGCGGTTACCTGGAACAGATCGGCATTTACGGCTTGTGCCCGACGTGCGATCGCGGGTGGGAAACACAACTGGCTTGCCCGTGCCACAAATCAAGTATCATTTTTCCACGGCGCTGGAAATCGGCGTGATGCTGATCGAATATGCCGCTTATACCCACAAGGATATTGGGGAATAGCATCTGGTTTTCTGGATGGAATCGTCAAATTCTATGATGGTTTCTATCCACAGAATGATGCGCGCGCAAGATGATCATCGAACCCGGCAATGCGCTGGAAACCTATCATCCGGTTCGAATCCAATTGATGCGGTGTCCGGTCTCACGCCTTGCTGGGACGCATGCTGGCGCTGCCGGAGCGCACAGTTTGCCGGAACAGCGGGCGAACTGGCGGCGCATTCTGGAGCGTGTGCCGCCGATCACCACCGGCACGAAAGCTGGTCAGACGATCATCGCGTATGCCGAAAGCAACG
The DNA here is from genome assembly GCF_016713355.1 of Candidatus Flexifilum breve. NCBI lineage: Bacteria > Bacillati > Chloroflexota > Anaerolineae > Aggregatilineales > Candidatus Flexifilaceae > Candidatus Flexifilum > Candidatus Flexifilum breve. The sequence continues at coordinate 26,999 of NZ_JADJPI010000001.1, read as the reverse complement.
TCAGAGCGCCATAACGTCGAAATCCCCGAACTGTATCCGGTGTTTCCCTTGGCCAGTATGGCATCGGCCAGCCGATTTACAGTTGGCCATCGATACGGCGCGGCTAGCGGCGGAAGGCGATGAGCAGTTGTCCCACATTAGCTGGCATCAACAGGGATTCAGTACGCAAAACTGGGGATGTTGTCCGAAGCCAGCGACTTCCTGATTCGGAAACTCGGCAATGCCGATCAGCGCGTGCCGGTGTACTGGGGGCCGGGTCATGATTGGACGCCGGATCACTAAATTGGGGGGCTCGCATGATTCAGCTTCAAGAAATGCTGCTGCAAACTAACGGTGACACCGTCTACCTTTTGCCGTGCTGGATAAAGCATCGATGTGGTGTTTCGCCTGCATGCGCCGGGGAACACGATCATCGAATGTGAGCAGCTTGCGGGGCAGGTGCGTCGTCTGAGCATGACCAGCGACCTGCCGCGCCTGCATGTCGAAGTGTGGCCCACGCCTGAGAGCGCGGGGGCCGAATCCGGTGATTGACAGAACACGTCGTGCCGCTTTCTCTAGGGCACGAACAAAATGGGCTATTTCATACTTCGGGTTGACCTGATGAACGATTCACCACATGGGTATCCTCGGCGCGAGGCCGATTTTGATGTCTTGCCCGGTTTTCGGAATCCGCCAGCGGGCTATGGCGAGGTCGCATTTTACTGGTGGTTGGGTGAACCGCTCACCCGGGAACGCCTGACATGGCAGCTTGATCAGCCTGGCTCCGGCGGGGCATCAGCGGGCTGCAAATCAACTATGCGCACAGCGATCTCGGCGGCTTGACGTGGGGTCTCGCTATCCGAGTGAACCCCGCGTTATTCAGCAGCGAATGGTGGGCGCTGTTCGATTGGTTCGTGCAGGAAGCGAATCAACGGGGCATTGCCGTCAGTGTGAGCGATTATACGCTCGGCGTGGGGCAGGGTTGGTATCTCGACGAGATCAGCGCGATCTACCCGGAAATGCGCGGGAAAACCCTACGCATGACCCTACACACGATCAAACCCGGCGAAGTGCTGGACATCGGACTGCCGGAAGGCTGCATCAGCGTGATGGCGTACCAATCCGAAGGCGCGCGGGTGGAAAACGGCATCGATCTGCGTCCGCTGGTCAGCGAAGGACAACTGCGCTGGACGCCGCCAGCGATTGGCTGGCAGGTGGCGGTGGTCGCGGCGGAAACGGTGACGCGCTCGCTCGACCCGATGCACCTGGCCAGCGGCCGAGAGACGATCAGCCGCTTCTTTGAGCGCTTTGCCGATCACCATCCCGATCAGCCGGGACGAGGGCTCAACTTCTTCTTCTCCGATGAGCTCAACTTTGGCGTGTCGGGCAAGCTGTGGACGACGCGCTTTGCCGAGGAATTCTGGCGGCGCAAAGGCTATGACCTGATCCCGGAACTACCCGCCCTCTGGCTCGATTTGGGCGCGCGAACTGCCAAAGTCCGCCTCGACTACAACGATGTGCTGGTGACGCTCTCGGAAGAAGGCTACTTCAAGCCGCTGTATGAGTGGCATCAGCGGCGCGGCATGATGTTTGGCTGTGATCACGGCGGGCGCGGCTTGACCGTCGATGAGTTCGGCGATTATTTTCGCACGCAGCGCTGGAATCAAGCGCCGGGCTGCGATCAGCCATTCCTGCAAACGGATCTGATCAAGAACAAGGTCGCAGCATCGATTGCCCACCTGTATGAGCGGCAGCGGGTGTGGCTGGAAGGGTTTCATTCCAGCGGATGGGGTACCTCAACCGCGGACCTCACCCGCGCCAGCCTGATCAACTATGTGCATGGGCAAAATCTGCTTAGTTTGCACGGGCTGTACTATTCAACGCGCGGCGGGTGGTGGGAATGGGCACCGCCGTGTAATCACTTTCGGATGCCGTATTGGGCGCATTTCGGAACCTATCTGACGGCCATGGAGCGCCTGAGCTACCTGCTGAGTCAGGGTGTGCATCGCTGCGATGTGGCGCTTCTTTACCCGGTCGCCGCCGTCGAAGCGGGTTTGGACGGGCAGACGGCGGTCGAAGCGAGCTTTGAATCTGGGACGCGCTTTATACGCCGAGGGAATCGACTTCGATTTCATTGACTTTGAGTCGCTGGATCGCGCGGTGATCGATGGGAACGAGCTCGCCGTCGCGGGTGAACGTTTCCGCGTTCTGATTCTGCCTTCGATGCGGGCGGTGCGGTATTCGACTCTGGAGAAAGCGGCGGCGTTTCAACGCTCGGGCGGCCTTGTGCTGCTCGTGGGGGCGCTCCCGGAAGCCAGTGACCACCTCGGCGCAAACGACCCCGATCTCGATCAACTCGTGCGAGAAATAACCAGCCATCAACCCGCCGTGGTCAGTTCCGCCGACGTGATCACGCACCTCCGCGGCGCATTCCCGCCGGATTTTGCGGTTGAAACGGCAGCGGGATCGTCGAGTGAACCGCTCGGGGTGATGCATCGCCGCATCGGTGCGCGCGACCTGTACGCCGTGTATGGGGTGACCCAAGGGTCACTATGCTATTTCCGGACGCATGGGCAGATTGAACTGTGGGATATGTGGACGGGGGAGTACCCAACCGCTGTACGCCGTGAACACGGATCAACAGGAACCTACGTGCGCCTGCCCTTGACCGAACACGAGCTGCAATTGATCGTGTTCACGCCGGACGACAGTCCACTGCTGATTGATGTGCCGGGGGTCGAGCAAGTCGCGGTCAGCGAACAAGGCAGCGTGACCGGGGTGGTCGGGACAGGTGGCACGTATCACGGGACGATCCAGCGGAACGGCATGTCACGAACGGTCAGCGGGATGTCTGACCAGCCGCCGGATGAGCTGGTGTTTGACCGAACATGGCGCTTTGAACTTGTGCCGACGCTCGACAACCAGTGGGGGATTTTCGCCTGCCCGCGACGGATAGACGCATCGGTGCGGAGATTCGGCGCTGCCGTTACCAGTTCGATCCCTAGCGCAGCGGCGAAGCTTCCGGTTGGGTACAGGCTGATTTCGATGATGCGGCGTGGGCCCAAACCACGATGGGCTTTGGGCGGCAGTTCTGGAAACTCGGTCCGCTGCCTGACAATGATCTGACGCTCCTTGAAACCGTCTTGGGCGCACTGACCGTCATTGATCCCCAAGTTCGCGTCGAATGGAATGGGAAGTGCTATGCATGGCAGCCCTACGAATTCTCGTGGCGTGATGGGATCGAAAATGACCCCGGACATCAAGGCTATCACGGACTGAAGGGCGAGATTCACGATGACATCATCGCGTTAGGGCGCATCGAACAAACGCATACGGCATTGACGCGCGTGCCGGAAGCGAGCGGTACCCATTACTATCTCTGGACAACCGTCCACGTCGCAGCCTTGCACCGCGAAAGTGGTCTGCGGCGGGTTACTACCAAGCAGGCTGTCGATCGACGGTGTGCCGCTGGCGCTCGATGCTGAGAACATCGTCTTGTCCAGCGGCAAGCATCCATTTCTGCTCCGGTATGACGATGTTGGGCGCGGGTACTGCTTTCTCACGGAACAATCGTTCCGGCGCCCGCCGCTCGCTAAGCACAACGCTACCCTGCGTTGGCACAATGCAACTCAAATTCTGCCCTTTGATGCCCAACCGGCACCTACGACTCCGCTTGGCTGGTATCGCTTTACCAGCGCCCCCGGTTTGCGCTCGCTGGCGTTTCGCGCTTACGGCAAGGCGCGGCTGTGGGTGGCTGGGCAGGAATGCACGCTCGAAGCTGAACCGAGCGACGGGGATGCTATCGTTTACCGCGCGACCCTTCCCATGCAATTCGGGACGTGGCCAACATAACGCTTTGTCTGGAGCACTCGGGCGGGCGCTATGACGGCGCGGCGATCCCCGATCCGATTGAGCTGGAGTGCGAGGAAGGATTGCTGGCGTGTGGCGATTGGTCACAAGTGGATGGTCTGCACACCTACTCCGGCGGGGCGTGGTATCGACAGGAATTCGCCTTAACTAAGTACAGGCGGCGTGTCATCCCGTCCTCGATCTGGGAAACGTGAGCTCCACAGCGCTAGTACGGATTAACGATGTGACCATCGGTACCCGCATCGCGCCACCGTGGACCTTTGATCTCGCTGGTGTGCTGCGAGCGGGTAGCAACCGCGTAGAAATCTGTGTTTACAACACGCTGGCCAACCACTATCAGACGATCCCGACCCGGTTTCGCGGCTCGCCCGTCAGCGGATTGCTGGACGATGTGCGGCTGAAGTTCTACAGCCGGATCCGGCTCGACGCGTCGAATGCGGGACCGCAAGATGCTGACCAACTTGTTTGAATCTGGTTCTGATTACCTACAATGCAGGATGAGTAAGCGCCGTAAAAGCGGGTTGTGTGAATATCGAGCATAAAATGCACGCTGCGACATCAGCAGAACGTCCGACAATCGCCTTTTTAACCCGGTCGCTGTCAGAAGGCACGCCGACTACAGCCTGGGGTGAGATGGTGAACTTGGCGCAGAGTCACGATTTCAATCTTCTGATCGTCGTTGGTCGCATGCTGCAAGCCACAGCGGCTGTTCCCTCTCCCAACAGTCTCTATCAGTTGGTGACTCCCAATTCGGCGGATGGCGTGATCATCTCCGGCGGTTTGGGGCATTATGTTGGGATGCGCAGTTTGCAGGATTTTTTACGAGCTGTTTGCGCCGCTGCCGGTCGTCGGTACGGATATCCTCCTCGATCAGTACCCCGGGGTGACCATGCAGTTCTATGGGGGCATGCGCACGCTGATGCAGCACCTCATCCACGATCACGGCTATCGTCGGATCGCCTTCATCCGCGGATCAGTCAGCTCGGTCACCGGTGAAGATCGGTACCGGGCTTATACCGACAGTCTGGCCGAAGCTGGCTTGCCCTTCGATCCCCTCTTAGTGACTGCTGGTGACTTCTTTGCCCCGTCGGGAGAGAACGCCGTCCGTTTGCTGGTAGACGAGCGTCGTGTTCACTTTGATGCGTTGGTCGCCGCGAACGATGATATGGCGATTGATGCGCTGCAGGCCCTGCAAGCGCGTGCTATTCGCGTGCCAGAGGACATTGCCATTGCGGGTTTTGATGATCTCGTGAGCGCCCGATCGATGATCCCCCCATTGACAACTGTGCATCTCTCGGCGGGCGCTGAGACACGCAGTGCGGCGGAGCTGCTGGTCGCAATCCTAAATGGTGAATCCGTTCAGCACCGGGTGGATATTCCTGCCCAACTGATCATTCGCCAATCGTGTGGCTGCAAATCAGCCGCGCTGGCTGAGTTTGAAGTACCTGGTCACAGCACCGTCACTGATGACCAATCAACACTGCCGGAACGACGTACGGCCATCGTAAGTCACATGATTAGCGCGTGCAACGATGCGCTGTCAGCGGCGGAAAGCGCCATGCTTTACCGGTGGCATGATACGTTCGTGAGCGATCTGCAGAGCACAACCGGTGAATTTAAGCGGTTTCTGACCGAATTCGTCGCCCTGTTTGGGGCTTCACGCATCAACCATACGACATGGCAGTCGCTTCTTTCCGTACATCGTCGACACGTTCACCCCCTGCTCATCGATCCGAATGAGCTGCAGCGGGCCGAGAATCTCTGGCAATATGGGCGGGTATTTCTGGCGGAGATCGCCCTGAACATCGAGGCACAGCGGGAATATCGACAAGCTCAACTGGATGCGGCGCTGCGGTCGGTGGGTGAGGACCTGATCACGACCTTTGATCTCCAGGGGTTGAGCGAAACCATCGTGCGCGACTTTTCGAAACTGGGAATTCCGGCCTGTTATGTCGTGCTGTATGCCGAGAGTTCGACCACGCCTAACCGCATTCCGGATCACGCACGCTTGGTCCTCGCCTATAATGAAAGTGGAATTGTCCCTCTGGCGCCCGAGGGGTGTTCGTTTGCCATTCGTGACATTGTGCCGCCGGATTATCTGCCAAGCCGACGGGCTCGTTCAACCTTGGCCGTACTGCCGCTCCAATTCCGCAACGAGTATTTTGGTTATGTCGTCTTTGAGATCGGACCGCTCAATGGCTTCATTTATGAGACCTTGAGTCTGCATCTGAGCAGCGCGCTCAAAGGGGCTCTGCTCGTCGAACAGATGAAAGATTTGTACAAAGAAGCGCTGCACGCTAAAAACCTCGCGGAAAAAGCCAATCAACTCAAAACGCAGCTGCTCGCCAACGTGAGCCATGAACTGAGAACGCCCCTCAACATCATTCTGAGCTACAGTCGGCTGGCACTGGATGAGCGGCGCGACAGTGAAGTCCCCACAGGAGTTACGCGCAGACCTGGGACATATTCACGACTCCGGTCAGCACCTGATCCGCCTGATCAACGATTTGCTGGATCTGTCGCGCGCGGATATCGGCGAGCTTGACTTGTACCCGGAAACAATTGCCCCGCGTCCGTTTCTTGAGCAAACGTTTCGAACCATGCTGGATAGCAGTAGTCCGGTTGCCGGCGTCCTGTGGAAGCTGGAACTCCCACCACGCTTACCCGTCATTCAAGCCGATCCAACGCGCTTGCGGCAGATCATCTTCAATCTTCTGAGTAATGCGAGTAAGTTCACCGATGCTGGAGAAGTTGTGCTCGGTGCTGACGTCATTCCCCCGCACTTTCATATCTGGGTGCGCGACACGGGCTACGGTATTCCCATTGACCAACAGGAACGCATCTTTGAGCCATTCGTCTCCGAAAGTCAAGTCAATCACCGTCCGGAGGGGATCGGACTAGGTCTGACGATTACGCGCCGTTTGATCGCCTTGCATGGTGGCTCGCTGCTGCTAGAAAGCCAACCGGGCACAGGCAGTACTTTTCATATTTACCTGCCGCTGCCTAACTTAAGTGGGCGCACCATTGATGTCAGCCCACAGCCGAATGATCGGAAACGACGCTCGGTTCTGCTCATTTCCGCCTTGGACTTGCCGCCGCTCGAATTCGTCAACCTTGCGCGGAAATCTAACGCAGACACCATTCTGGTCTCGTCAATTGAAGCTCTGAGCCAGGCTATCGGCGCTGTGTTGCCAATTATATTGGCATGGGATATGGATCATGCCCGTCCCGGCGACTGGCTTATCATTCAACACGTACGCAATCATCCACGGCTGTGCCAGATTCCGTTCATGTTGTACCGTGATAAACGCGCAGAGGGTGATGCAGCGAGCGCTGAGCTGACCAACGTGCTGCTCAAACCGCTGAGCATGCAAAATTTATCTGATTTGATTCAGTCGCTCGCCCCCTTACCGGCTGGCGCACCCATCCTCGTCGTCGATGATGATGCCCAAGCCCGCGAAGTGTATCTGCGCTTGTTGTCGGAAAGATTTGCCGGATACCCGGTGATGTCAGCTGAAAACGGTGAAGTCGCCTTGGATGTGCTGAAAACTGTGACCCCGAGCCTGATACTTCTCGATCTATCGATGCCGAAGGTTGATGGCTTTCGTGTCCTCGAAGTTGTTCGCAGCAGTCCCCGGATGAGCTCAACGCCGATCGTGGTGTTAACGGGCAGACTGTTATCGTTTGAAGACATCAAGCGTCTGGATTACGGTAATGTGATGCTCCAGTTCAAAAACATCCATTCCGACGAGGAGTTGGTCGCGAATATTCAGCATATCTTCGACGGAGAGGCAGCTTTACCCCAACACTCCAGTCAATTAGTCAAGCAGGCGTTAGCCTATATGCAGCAGAACTTCGCGTATACCTTGTCGCGTGCGGAGATCGCCGCCGCCGTAGGGGTGAGCGAGGATTACCTCAGTCGGATTTTTGGCAAAGAAATGGGTATCCCACCTTGGGAATATCTGAATCGCTACCGGATTTTGCGGGCCAAACACCTGCTCGTGCAGTCCGATATAAGCATCACCCGGATCGCCAGTGAAGTCGGTTTTGATGACCCGGCGTACTTCAGCCGTGTGTTCCAAAAGATCGCCGCCTGTTCGCCGCGGGATTATCGACTGCTGCACCGTTCATTGAGAGGATCGCCATTCCCCACCCTCCCTGAAAACTGACAAGAGTAGGTTCTCGAAACAAATCTACGAATGGATGTAGGGGCGCACCTGAGTGTACGCCCGAAACCGGAGTAGACAAATAGGTTTACCCCTACATTGGAACTTTCGAGAGTCTACTGAAGCCTGCCCTGAAGTCTGCCTTTTCAAGTGCTGCGACCCATATACAGCTGAGCAGAATTGATTGGGCTTGTCGTTTCCAATGCGCCTCCTCGTGTGCCGACCACTATCCTGCTCACAATCAACCAACGTGTCTTCGGATCGAACGAAGATAACGCTAATGTCCAAGTACCACGGCAGAAATGTCCTTTAATCAAAGGACACACTTGCGTAAAGTCAGAAGCAAGAAGTCTGTTTTTCCCTACCTGAACACAGGCCGTAGGTGAATTATGGTTTTTGACACAAATACCCGGTGGATCTGGGACGCAGGCGACACCAAGCCCCGCAATATCTTTTTGAACTTCCGACGTACATTTGACCTGAGCACGATCCCGGCTGCTGCGCCCCTGCATATCAGCGCCGATGCGCGCTACTATCTTTACGTCAACGGTGTTCGCTTAGGCTATGGTCCAGCGCGCGGCTACCCTTACCGCTATCACTATGATAACTATGATATCGCGGAGCACCTGCGGATCGGCAAAAATGTGGTCGCGGTGATGGTCAACCACTGGGGCGAAGGGACATTTCACCAGTTAGTGGTGCGCGGCGGTCTGCTGCTCCAAATCGACATGGACGACATCATAGTTTCAGATGCACGCTGGCGCGTCAGACGCAACACCGCTTACCGGCAGAACACACCGCGCATTTCGATTCAACTTCCGTGGGAGGAGCAGTTCGATGCGCGGCTCGCCGACGCCTGGACGGATAGCGATTATGACGATGCGGAATGGGACAGCGCGGTAGAAATCCCGCCCGCTGACGTCCCGTGGTCAGGCTTGACGGCGCGGCGCGTTCCCCTCCTCGGCAATGAGCCGATCCAACCCCACGAGCATCACGGATACCGGAATTGTCCGGTTACCGACACTCATACTGGCCGGCCATTTACATCCCTACATCCTTGGCGCAGACAACACCGCTGTCGGTATAGGGACGGTTGACGCACTCCTGGTAACGCGTCTGCAGGCCTCCGTCAGCGGTACTATCGTGTTGAAAAAGCGCGCCAACTACGGCGGTCTGCCAATGGTCTATCTGGACGGGCAAAAACTGACTTGGGAGTCCGGTCAGATCGAACCACAGGCCTTGATCAGTCTGACGGCAGGGGAACATCTCCTGTTGTTGGACTGGAAGGGTATGATCTTCGAGACGGACTTCGCCATCAGCCTCGCTGGAAGTTCGGATCTTCAACTCCGCGCGGGGCTAGACAGCGAAGATCGTGGCTGGCAAGTGAGTGTCAATCCATCCGACGACGAGCGGCAGGCGGCGCTTGCTGCCACTCACAGCGAGCTGCTTCCACCCACCCTACACTGGACGGTGATGCAACCGCTTGATGTTCCGGAAATCGATGTGCAGCGCTTCGTAATGTCGAGTGAACCGCTTGAACATACAAGCGCTGCGGTTAGTCTTCCACTCGCGGTGTCAGTGAAAGCACCGCAGTACGGTCAGCAGTTCATCTTCGATTTCGGCCGTGAAGTCTTGGGCTGGATCGAATTTGATGTTGATGCCCCGACAGGTGCGATTCTCGATTTTGTAGGATTTGAAATCATGCAGTCGCAGGCTCCGGGGTACAGTCTGGGAGTCGACAATTCGTTTCGTTATATCTGCCGTGCGGGACGGCAAACCTATCGGTCGATTTTCCGCCGTGGATTTCGCTATCTGCTGCTATCGGTGTATGCCGCTGATCAACCGGTGACCATTCACCGGGTAACACTGCACCAAGCGACCTATGATCAACCCGTGATTGGGCGCTTCCAGTGTTCTGATCCCCGATTGAATCAGATTTGGGACATGTGTGCCTATGCGGAACGATTGTGCTCCGACGATGTGTTCAGCGCGGATGGCGCGTATGAGCAGGCATTATGGGTCGGGGATGCGTACGCTCAGCAACTCATTCATCAGGTCATTTATAGTGACCCATCACTTCCCGAAAATACGCTGAGAGTCGTGGCGGATTCACTGCGCCGCACCCCGATCGTGAACTCACAGGTTCCCAGCGCGTGGGAAAATCGCTTGATGCCAAATTGGAGTTGGCTGTGGGCGATTGGCTGCTATATGCACTATTTTTTCAATGCGGACAGCAAGTTTGCACAGGAAATATATCCGGCGCTGGCACAACAAGCAGAATTCGCGCTTGCACGCTGCAAGGCACATCGCCTCGGCCTATTCAGTCTGGAAGGCTGCTGGCACTTCCTCGATTGGTCAGACATTGACGGCGTCGATTTCAATGACCAGCGCAAATTAGCGTTCACGCATGAAAACTGTTTGCTCGTGGCGGCACTGCGCGCGACCGCAAAAATGGCGCTCGTAGTGGGCAAATCCGCTGATGCACAACGTTGGAATCTGTTTGCGGCCCATCTCAGTGTTGCCATCAACCAGCATTTGTGGTCAGAGGAACTGGAGGCCTACGTTGACAGCATTGACGAAGATGGACAGCTAAGCGCGAAAATTTCCCAAGCGGTCAATGTAGCAGCCCTATTCTCCGGTGTGCCGACGAACGAACGCGCAGCACAACTGCTGCCCGCTGTGGTAGTACCACCACAGCACTGGATCCATATTGGCAGTCCGTTTATGCTGTCATTCAGCCTAGAACTGCTCGTGCGTGAGCGACGCTTTGATGAGCTGCTGCAAGTAATCCGGTCACGCTGGGGGAGAATGCTGGATCGTGGCGCAACGGCGACATGGGAAACATTCTCCAATCCACGTTCATGGTGTCATGCCTGGTCGGCAACACCGGCTTACTTCTTGTCAGCGCATATCCTCGGGTAAGCCCGATTGAAGTCGGCTATAAGCAGATCCGCATCGCACCGCAACCGGGCGACCTGACGTGGGCGCGAGGTACAGTTCCCACACCATTCGGCAAGTTGGATGTCGAATGGCGAGTTGTGGACAGTACCTATATCTGGAGTACAAAGCCCCGGAGGGATGCGAAATTGAGGTTATATGTCCGCTTGGTTTCGAGTTCAAGCGCATCACTGACGCTATATAGTGGAAGAAACTAGTGGAAGGAAGATTCAGGTAGTGTGAATGTAGAAGATGGCGTCACGAAGTCGAACACCCCCTGCGCCCGCGCCGGGGCCCGCCTCCGCTCACGGGCAAGCTGTCTGAGCGTCAGCGGCTTTTTCTATCAACTGAGATAAACCTCTTCCTCTAGTGCCACAGGCTGTTATGCTGACCCCCCTGCAGAACCTGATCTGCCCCCTATGACTCCACTGGGAGTGAGAGTCGAGCCTGTTCCGCAAAGACAACCGGGTCGCCACCAGTCTGTTTGAGATTCCGGTGCCATTCAGCCGGGACTGGGGCTTGACCAGCGTCGGGTCAGTCGTTATGGTCATTCTGCATATTGTGCTTTTCTTGCTCCTGCAACGCCGCTTCAGCGCAGGGCTGACACAGGGGAGTTCAGGGATAGGGTCATGCTGCCAACCGACTATCTAGAACGGGTTTACGCAGGCGTACTGGGAAAAATCATCGGGGTGTATCTCGGTCGCCCCTTCGAGGGCTGGTCGTACGAGGCCATCATGGAAAACCTCGGCGAGATCAACTACTACGTGCACGAGAAGCTCAACGTGCCGCTGATCGTCACCGACGACGATATTTCTGGCACGTTCACTTTCATCCGCGCGCTGGAGGATTATGGCATCACGCGGGATATCACCCCCGCGCAAATCGGGCACACGTGGCTGAACTACATCATCGAGGAACAGACGATTCTCTGGTGGGGCGGCATGGGCAACTCCACGGAACACACTGCCTATCTGCGCCTGAAAGCGGGCATCGAAGCGCCGCGCAGTGGTTCGATTGCGCTTAACGGCAAGGTCGTCGCGGAACAAATCGGCGCGCAGATTTTCATCGACGGCTGGGGCTTGGTCGCCCCCGGCGACCCTGAACTGGCGGCGGACTTCGCCCGCAAGGCCGGGAGCGTCAGCCACGATGGCGAGGCGATCTATGGTGCGCAGGTGATCGCGGCGATGGAAGCGCAGGCCTTCGTCGAACGCGACCTCAATAAGCTGATCGATACAGCGGTCGCACTCATCCCCAAAGACTCGGTCATCGCCTATATGATCAACGATATCCGCGAATGGCACGCCAAAGAACCCGACTGGCGCGCCGCCCGCCAGCAGTTAGCCGAACGCTACGGTTACGACAAGTACGGCGGCAACTGCCACATGGTGCCGAATCACGGGCTGATTCTCTTCTCGCTGCTCTACGGCGACGACGACTTCCAGAAATCGCTGATGATCGTCAACACCTCTGGTTGGGACACCGATTGCAATTCAGGCAATGTCGGCTGTCTGCTCGGCATCAAGAACGGCTTGGCGACCATCGACCAGGGTCCCGACTGGCGCTCGCCCGTCGCGGATCGGCTGTATCTGCCGACCGCCGACGGTGGACGCTCGATCAGCGATGCGGTCGCCGAAACCTACCACCTCGTGAACATGGGCCGCGCCTTGCAGGGACAAGCCGCGCTCCAGCCGAAAGGCGGCGCGCTTCCACTTCGACCTGCCCGGTTCGGTGCAGGGCTTTGTCAGCGAAGACTCGGCAGCGGTGCGCGGCGTCGTGACTCTGGAAAACGTCGCCGATTTCAGCGAAAGCGGCTCACGGTCGTTGGCCATTCACTGTCAGGGACTCGCGGCGGGACGCGTGGCGCGCATCGAGACGCCGACCTTCATCCCCTCGCGGGAAATCGCCCGCTCCTTTGAAAAGCGCGGCTACCGTCTACTGGCCTCGCCGACGCTCTACTCGGGGCAGACTGTCCGCGCTCGTGTGGTCGCGGCGGACGCGAACAGCGACACGCTCACGGTCAGCCTGTACGCCAAGCACTTCAACGGCACGGATGACCTTTCAAGCTTGCAGAGTGATCCGCGTGAATTGACGCCCGGCCAGTCAGCGGTGCTGACATGGCGGGTGCCGGACACTCACTGCTACCCCATCGCGCAGATCGGTGTGCAGGTAACGGGGAACGGCGGTCAAGCGGGCACGGTCCTTCTCGACTATCTGACATGGGATGGCGCGCCCGACGTCGTGCTGGATCGCCCAGCGGAACGTGAACGCAACCGCACCACAGGACTCCCGGCCCGATGCTGTGGAAAGCAGCGTGGATCGATGGCTTTGACAGCCGCGAACGCCTTGTCGACCTCGACTACTGGCCGGAATCATACCGCCTCATCCAGAACCGCGGACGCGGCTTGCTTATGCAGGGCACGCGCGAATGGACAGATTATCAAGTCACGGCGCGTTTGACGCCGCATATGTGTCAGACGGGTGGCATCGGCGTGCGCGCGCAGGGCATGACGCGCTACTACGCGCTGCTGCTCGATCAGGAGAAGACGCGCCTTGTCCGCGCGCTTGAAGGCCAAGATAGCGTCCTTGCCGAAATCCCGGGCGGCTAGAAATTCGGGCACACCTACGAGTTGAACCTCAAAGTGCAGGGCAACCGCCTCACCGCATCGATCAATGGTCAGGTGGTGCTGACAGCCGAGGACCCGAACGCCGCCTACAGCGGCGGCGGCATCGCGCTCATCTCCGAAGTTGGGCGCATCGGCTGTGAACATGTCGAGGTCCGCCCATTGTCGTGATCCAGGGCATTGGAGGGGTGCGGCAGGGTGCGCCCCTCCGATTTCATGTTCGTCATCGACGGTCCCGCAAGTACCCCTAGTCTGAGACAGCGCACAACCGGACAGAAGCATTCCGCGATCTTCCCGTCTGGTTGCGGTCATTGTCGGTGTCAGACGGGATTTTTCCACCAGACAGGATATCTGGCGGCATGTCCTCAAAGCGCTCGCCGCTTATTTTCAGGAGAATGTAACGGTTGAGATGAGTAAAGTGTGTGTTGATCCGCGCTTGCAGTGGTCGCAGCTTGGCAATGTGCGCCATAATGCGCAGATGTACACATTACTCTATACGGTAACGTCGCCTTTCCGTAAGCTGCTCAGGCGGCAAGTGAAATGAAGTGGAGCGTTCAGTGTAGCCGAATACGATGCGGTGGTCGTCGGTTCGGGCCCCAACGGGCGGCGGCGGCAATCACCTTGGCACAGCGGGTTGCAAAGTCGTGGTGCTGGAAGCCAAGACTACCTTTGGCGGTGGCATGCGGACACAAGAACTGACGCTGCCTGGCTTCCAGCATGGTGTCTGTTCGGGCGTTCATCCACTCTTGGCCCCCCCCTTTTAGGGGTTTGCCCCTCCACAAATACGGTTTGGGGTGGGTCTTCCGCCAGCGGAGCTCGCGCATCCACTGGCTGGCCCGCAGTTCCGTGCTCATCGAACGGTCAGTTGCGGCGACCGCGCGCCCGCCTGGGGCGAGACGCGCAAGTCTATCAGCGACTTAGTGGATGCGCTCGTGCAGCGCGATGCTGCCATCATTCAGGAATTTCTCGCACCGCTGCACCCGGCCCAGCATCCGCTGGTCATGGCGGGTTTTGGCCTGCTGGCGCTCGCCCCGGCGCCTCCTTTGCCAATTTCGCCTTTCGCACCGGAAGCGGTGCGCGGACTGTTCGCCGGTCTTTCGGCGCACGCGATCGGTGCCGCTGGAACAACCGGGCACAGCCGCCTTTGGGTTGATACTTGGGATGCTGGCGCGCAGGGTTGGCTGGCCGCTGGCCCGCGGCGGATCGAGGGCGCGTTGCAGACGCATTGACGGCGTATCTCCGCGACTTGGGCGGAGCGATTGTCAGGGATAGCGAAGTGAAATCGGTTTGAGGATCTCCCTCCGGCCAAAAATCCGGCTGTTCGACGTAACGCCCCGCCAAGTTCGGTGCGGATCATGGGAAGCGCCTGCCCTCCGGCTATCGTCGCCAGCTGACCGTTACCGTTACGGACTCGGCGTATTCAAAATTGATTATGCTTTAGGCGAACCGGATCCGTGGCAGGCATCCGAGTGTAAGCGCGCCGGAATGATCCACCTCGGTGCGGATTTGGCTGAAATCCGGCGGGAGTAGGCGCGACGCCTTCACAGGGCGGGAGACGGATGAACCGTATACGCTAGTCACGCAGCCCGCACGCGGTTTGATCCGACCACCGCCCCCTGCCGGACAGCACATTGATTGGGCCTACTGTCATGTGCCCCACAATTCACCAGTGGATATGACCGAGCGGATTGAGAAGCAGATCGAACGGTTTGCCGCCGGGATTCAGGGATTGCGTGGTCGCACGGCACACCTATCATGCGGCGAACTGGGAAGCCTATAATCCAAATTACGTGGGTGGGGATATCAACGGCGGGTACAGATCCACGGCAGTTGTTCACTCGCCCGACCGTGCGCCTCGATCCATACTCCACTCCGCTCCCAGGCCTCTATCTGTGCTCCTCCTCAACGCCCCCAGGTGGCGGGGTTCATGGACTCTGCGAGTGGTACGCTGCCACCCGCGCATTTGCGTCACAGCAGGTAATTGGAGAATGCCCTCTCCCTGTCATGTTGGCGTATGTCTACGTCATACCGTCATTCGCGCGTTGCGCCACTCCTCGTCCGACCGAGCAGCAGGGTTAGCCGTTCACGCCAGCCTGATCCGCAATTCATCCTAACCGACAACTACTTAGTGCAGCTCCCATTCGGTTCCTCCACGGATCCGACTGCAAAGTATTTCGGAGAGCGATGCCGTATCACCTCCTCAACCAAGCCATACAAGTTTTTCTACCTTTTAGGTTTTCATGCGGAAATCGTAGGCGTTAGGTAACGGATGTTCCCGGTGCACACGCTGCATGAGCGCATCATCAATCGCTGCGTGTTCGTCCCGGCTAATCCGCTGAAGATGATAGCGATCCCAAAACTCGGTCGGGATTTCATCGCCTTCACGGTAGTCTACAATCTCAAATCCGTCCGTGAAACGCTGGCCTGCACGGTCCACTGTCGCCAAGTCACAAGCGCCGCGTCGATTTCGAGCAGTTGGATGCGTCCATGTTTCTGCATGGCTTCCGGAAGGTTATCAAAGCAGAGCCAAAAACGATTCAGCGCGCCCCGCATCGATCAGGGTGCGCGCGGTCTCGACGAGCAGCGGCAGCAAATCTGGGCGCAAACGCTGCGCTTCGAGATAGTATTCCGAGCTTGATCCCACTGCTGATCTTGCCGCGCCAGCACGGCGAGATTACGTAACGTCCACAGGGTACGCCGCTGCTCGGGCGAAGCCTCCCACGCGGACCGCGCGCCCGCGCAGTCGCCGATGTGCAGTCGCATGATTCCAAAGTGCAGCCATGCCTCCCAGCCAGCGTCGGGATGATCGGGCAACAGCGGCTTCGAGCAGTTCACGCCATTCAGCCTGAACCAACGCCCCGCCGTGAGCTCATCAGTGGCGGGGAACTGCCCGGTCTTGAGCAGTGTCAGCCGCGGCAAGGTACGCGAGCTCATGGCTGCTCCGAAATCGAGCGCTGCGCTGGCGAAGGGCGATTCACCCGCGGCTTGTCTCCGCTCTAGTTCCAAAGCGCCCCATTCGGAGCCGCGCTGGAGGATGTCTGTTGGCGGTTGGTCTTTCCACACTTCGCCGCGGGCGTACTCCGCTTCAAAAGCAGTGTGGGGGCAATTTGTTCCAGTTGACGTTCGACTTCCTGCCGCGCTTGTCCCCAATCCGCGCTATGCACCTGACGCTCATCGGCGTTGATGAGACCATAGCCTTCGAGCCATGACCACTCAGCGCGGGGTGGCATGGTGGCGTACTCGAGCTGCGTCGGCGCAAGCCCGGCCTGTATCTCCAGGTAATTGTGGTCAGGACCGTTTAGCCATTCCTGCCAGCGTTTCCCGCCCTGACCCGTGCCCCAGAGGAATAATTTGCGTCCATATAGCCGGGCGGTGGAGACCTGAAGCAGCCCCGTACCCCGGCCATCGAGCGCCGTGATCCACGGACGCTGGCCTTGAGGAATGTGGAAGAAGTAATCGGCGGCGCGCTTAAACCGGGTGGTATAGGTCACATCTTCGTTGTCGACCAGCGGAATCGGCACGGTCTGCATATCGGCGACAGACAACGCATAGCGATAGGCACTATCCGCTGGGACGAGCACCCGTACGTCCTCGGCTTCGGGCACGGCGATGTTCGACCACCAGTAGATGGGCAGCGGATGATCAAACGGATTGACCAGACGCACCCGAACGTACAGAACAGGCGAACCATCGGGCAAATACGCGTCAATCTGGTAGGCCGCCTGCCGAATACGCTCCCATTCGTACAAACGCAGGACCGGCGTTCCGTCAGGTGTATTGAGACGAGCAGCAAACAGCGGCGAACAGGTGAACGGCGTATGCGCGATCACCCCCATGTTCCATTCAACGCCCCCGCTGAACCACGCATTGCGCATCGCCAGATTAGCGGGCTGGAGCATGGGATTGACGTACAGAAGTTCCCGTCCAGTTGGCTTGTGCACCAATGACCACAACCGCGCGCCGCACTCGAGCAGGAACGTGGCGCGCAGATCTCATTCTCCAGCACAGCGACAGGCTGCGGCGTTGGCTGACGCTGGCGCGTGTAGCCATCCTGCATGGTGTAGGGCAGATAATCGGGAACGTAGCCAGCGGCGCGATCCTGCTCAGGATCGCCCGTCAGAAGCGGCTGATAATGCGGACGCTCAAAACTGGGGAGCGGATTTTCGGCTCCGAGCGGCGCGGTCGGGATAGTCCAGTGTTCGAGGCGCAGTTCGCTCACGGTTATTTGACCAATCCTAACGTCATGCCGCTGATCATGCGTTCTGAGAGAATGACGAACAGGATGACGGTCGGCACGACCACGATCACCACGCCCGCGAACAAGCCCGCCCAGTCGCCCGAATACGTCATCGAGTTCTTGAGCGTGTACAGGCTGAGCGAAAGCGGGCGCAAATCTGGCTCCTGGATGAAGATCAGCGCCAGTTGGAATTCATTCCATAAGCCGATGAAATTGAAAATGGTCGCCGTGAGTAGACCGGGCGCTGCCAGCGGCAGCATCACGCGGGAAAACACTTGAAAGTCCGTCGCCCCGTCGATCACCGCCGCGTCTTCCAATTCCTGCGGCAGTGTGCTGAAGGAACTTGGTCAGGATGTAGACCGTGAAGGGGATCGACAAACTGACGTAGATCAACACCAAGCCCGGTATTGAGTTGTTCATTCTCAAACCGGCCAGCAGAGCGAAGAGCGGAATGAACAGCAGCGGGTAAGGTATCCCGATCCCGGCGATATAGACCATCGTCAGCAGTCCGCGGCCTTTGAACTCCGCGCGGCTGAGGATGTATGCGGCGGGCGCAGACACGACCAGAATCAGAATGACGGAGGCTCCAACCGTGATCAGGCTGTTGGCAAAGGCCAGTCCCACCTGTGAGTTTGACCACACCCGATCATAGTTCACGAACTGCGGTTCGGTGGGAATCGCGAAGGGTTCGCGAAAAACCTCCCGGTTGGTTTTTACGGAGGCGAGCACCACCCATGACAGCGCAGATCGTGAAGATTGACCACGCCGCAAGGAATAAATAGGAGGAATCTGCCGCCATTGGATCAACGGCTTGCGGACAGTCCGGCTGGCGGCAGCCGCAGGCTCTAGGCTGAACGAACGCTCCGTCATCGCGCTTCCTCCTAATATTGATACGTTTCGCGGCGAGTCACCCGGCGCACGACCAACACCACGAGGATGACGACCAGCAGCAGCATCACGCCGACCGCCGTCGCATACCCCAACCGATAGATCGGCTGGCGCTGCCCGAAACCGAGAATATACAGGTACACCGCGACGGTGTACGAACCGGGATCGGTTCGAGTCCGGTGAATGAAAATGGGAATTCAAAAACTTTGAGCGCGTGGATACTCCACAGAACCATGCCAATCGAGATCACTCGGAGAGGAGCGGCACGGTGATAAAGCGAAACTGTTGGAAATCGCTCGCGCCATCGAGTTTGGCCGATTCATAGAAATCCGGTGGAATTTTATCGACGCCTGCCAACAACAGCACGACGTAGAAGCCGACCTCGATCCGCACGATGGCGATCATCATGGCGATGAAGATCGTATCCGGCCCCAACCATGGGAAGCGCGCCAGATCCGTCAGCCCGACCGCGTCGAAGACCGCGGCGAACAAGCCGGTGCGCGGGGTGTACATGTACCCCCACAGGGTTGTCAGTGCGATCACCGCGATGATGTTGGGCAGGAAGATGACGCCACGAAAGAATTTCTTGCCGCGGATGCCCGACGAGAGCATCATGGTCATCACGAATGCGAGACCGAAAATCACGATCCCGCCGACGATCAGAATGCCAACAGTGTTCCCCATACTGCGCCAGAACACGCGGTCATTCAGCAGTTCCTGAAAATTGGCCAGTCCGATGAACTGGGGGCCGCGCCGAAGCCGCTCCAGTCATACAGGCTGTAGAGGGTGCCTGAAACGTCGGGATCAGGAAGAAGACCAGATACATCACCGACGCCGGAAGCAGTAACAAAATAATGAAGCGATTCGAGATTTTCATAAATTCAGCCGCTTCGAGTCTAAATAGGCCAAACGGTTATTCAAATCGGTCGTAGGGGCGACCAAACACATCGCCCCTACGACTCACATGTTCATCCTGCCGTTGGAGAGTGACCAACAGCCGCATGCTTATTTATGACTGCGGATGATCCGCCCAGTACTGCGCCGACTGGGTGGCCATGGTCTCGACGAAGTCTTCGGGCGTGATCGCGGCCTGCCACAGACTGACATAGTTCGGATACAGGATCGTGTTCAGGTATTCGCTGTACAGCGACGCCACACCGTCCACGTCGCCATAGGTTGACGTAGCCGCCGACGCTGCCGCCAGCGCATCGGCGATGATGGGATTCCACTGAATGTATTTGTTGGTCACGCCAACCAGCGATTCGTCGGTGAACTGCTGCTGAACTGCATCCGTCATGAGGTGACGCAGGAAGGCGAACGCCTCATCCGGATGCGCCGTATCATTGGTGATCATGAACGCCAGCAGCAGGGCGTACACGTCGGTGGTTGAACCAACGCCACCTTCAATCGCCGGGAAGCTGAAGCCGCCCCGCTGGGATTCCGGGATCGGTCGCGTTCTGGAGTTCGACGGGCAGCCACGAACCGACCAGTTCCATCGCGGCGGTGCCGAAGGCCAGCGTATTCTGTCCCTGGGGCCAGACGTAGCCGAGCGTTTCCGGCGGGATGCAGCCGTTATCCCACAGGGCGCGGGTGCGCTGCGCTGCGTCCAACACTGCCGGATCGCGCCACATTTCGCCCGTCGGATCGGCGGCGGCCTGCTGGAGCCAACCGGGGCCCTTCGTGCGGGCGAGGAGTTCGGTCAGGTAGAAGGCAGCATAACCGGGTTCATTGCCTTCGGCGGCGATGGGCGCGTAGCCCGCATCGTTCAGCGTCGTGCAGGCGGCGAGGAGTTCGTCCCAGGTCTGCGGCACGGCGAGACCGACTTCTTCAAAAACGCGCTTGTCATACCAGAACTGCACGGTGTTGTAGATATAGGGCAGTTGGTAGATTTGATCGTCGAGCGAGAACATTTGCAATGTGCCGGGGAGGAAGACATCCATCAGCGGTTCTTCGTGGTCTTCGGCGGGCTGCGCCAGATAATCGTTGAGCGGCAGCGCGAAACCTTCCCGCATCAAGCCGCCGGCGATCTGGTCGGCGTCCTGATCCATCAGGTCGATCACCTGATTACCGCCGCTGATGGCCGTGCGCACCAGCGTTTGATTCTGGCGGCCATTCCACACGGCGTCGATGGTGACGTTCGGATTAGCGGCTTCAAAACTGGCGATGGCCGCCTGCAGAACGCGGGCCTGCCCTTCGGTCTCGTTCCACATGGACCAGTAGACGAGCGTCACGGGTTCCTGCGCACTCGCCATACCGAAACCGAGCGCCATCACGAGCACGCTCGCCAACACGGTGATGAGTAAAGCCTTCTTCGTGCGATTTCTCTCCTCAATAAAGCAAAACTAATTCTTCCGCACCGCCATGCCCACGACATGCACACGTGGACGACGATCACAACATTGATTGATCCAGCGAAATAACAAACGACAAATTCGCTGGTTGATCCGGTCTTGTCCATTCGAGGCGCGCGGTAGTATGCCAACAGTTGTAGCACGGGTAAGTAGGTGACGGGGCGCGCGCTGCGCGGCAGCGTCGCACTGAGCCGAACAATCTGCACAGCGCGATCCAACCCTGTCGGCTCATCACGTACGCCGAGCGCCAGAACCTGAGCGCCGCGCCCGGCCATTTCGTTGAGGACGGCGACTTCTTGCGCATACGCTTCTTCGGACAGCAGCCCGACGACTAAACTGTGGTCATTGACCATCGACATCGGCCCATGCCGGAATTCCAGCACATGGAAGGCTTCGCTGTATGAGAGAGACATTTCCTTCATTTTGAGCATCGCTTCACTGGCGATGCCGCGCAGCGCGCCCGAACCGAGGAAAAAGAAGCGTTCGATACGGCGATCCATGCCTAGCGTGCGCGCGAGGTCGCCGT
Organism: Candidatus Flexifilum breve; assembly: GCF_016713355.1. Lineage (NCBI taxonomy): Bacteria > Bacillati > Chloroflexota > Anaerolineae > Aggregatilineales > Candidatus Flexifilaceae > Candidatus Flexifilum > Candidatus Flexifilum breve. The sequence goes on along the minus strand of NZ_JADJPI010000001.1, from coordinate 5,424 downwards.
AGTTGGCGATCAGGGTCTGCGCACTGTCGCCCAAGTGGGCGAGGTCGGCCAGATCCTCGCGGCCACTCAACAGAGCGGCCATGGCCTGTACGACGATCAGCATGCTGGCGAACGAGCGTGTCTGAGCCACACTCTGTTCCTGCGCTTCGGGTATTAGCACGGCGAAGTCAGCGGCGGCAGCCAAGCGACTCGCCGGGTAGCAGGTCACCACGGCAACGGCGCTGTGGGTCCGTTCACGAAACACACGGACGGCCGACAGCGTTTCAGTCGTTTCACCGGAGCGTGAAACCGCAATGAGCAGCGGATGACCACCGGGAGCGAAGACATAATCGGGCAGCAGCGCGATTTCTGACGCGGGATAAGCACAGGCATTGATGCCGATGAGCTGCTGAAACAACGCGGCGCCGACTTGCGCCAGATAATAAGTCGAACCGCAGCCGGTGAAGATCACGCGGTCAAAGGGTTGGGAAGCATAAAACGACTGGAAAGCCGCGGCGCGCTGCTGGAAGGTCGCCACCGTCTGATTCCAGACAATCGGCTGACTGCTGATTTCGGCAAAACTATAGGCTCCAGCTTCCTTACTCATAAACGACCTTTTCCATAAAATGAGGGCAACATTTCTTTGATCGTACGGAGATTTGAGTGTAACGTCAACCAATAAAATATCATTTTTGCACAAATGCGCAAGTTTCGCGGTACAAATCGGCGAATTTGTGATTGAATGTGATTATGTGTGATTGATTCAAACGTCTGCCGCACCCTCGTGCCCGAGGGAAGTCTGAGTTGAGGACACAAGACACTGTATGACGAAGCACAGCTTTTCGGGACTCGAACGCCGCGAACAACTGATCCGCTTCACCCGCATGCGCGAACGTGTCACCATTGACGAGGTGTGCGCACAGTTCAACATCAGCGCCGCAACCGCCCGCCGTGATCTTCAGTTATTGGAAGAAGCCGGCAAACTTCGGCGTTTCCACGGCGGCGCGGTCGTCGCCAAAAACGCGCCCCCCGAACCCCCCTTCTCCGAGCGAGCAACCGTTCAAGCCGCAGAAAAGCGCCGCATCGGGCAGGCAGCGGCAGCGCTGGTCGATGATGGCGATACCATTCTCCTGAGCAGCGGCACTACCGTATTGGAAGTGGCGCGCAGTTTGCGTGGACACCGCGGTCTGACGGTGGTCACGAATTCCCTGCTGGTGATTAACACGCTGGCGGACGTCCCCGATATCAATCTGATCGCGCTCGGCGGGATTCTGCGCCCGACCGAACAGTCTTTCATCGGGCACCTGGCGGAACAATCCCTCCATGATCTACGCGTCAGTAAGGCGATCATCGGGATTCGCGCCATCGATCTGGAAACCGGGCTGACCAACGACTATCTGCCTGAAACCCAAACCGATCGCAAGATCGTGAGCATTGCCCGTAAGTGATTGTGGTGGCCGACCATACCAAGGTGCGGACGGATTTCCAGCGTGTTCGTTGCACCGCTGACGGCGGTCAAGACGTTTGTTACTGATAGCCTCGCGCCGCCCGAATTCCTGTCGGCGCTGCGCGAACGCCGCATCGAGGTCTTTGCAGTCTAGTCAGGTAACCAAAGGATAGTCAAAATGGCCGTTATCAAGCCCGATGAGACGCTTTCGCCCCTCTCGCTGTCCGACTTCAAACCCCAACCGAAACTGGTCACCCGCGAAACGCAGGTCGCTCGCCCGCGCTTCCCCGTGATCGACGCGCACAACCATTTGTCACTACCGGGCTTCGGTGGTTGGGACACCCGCCCCGTCGCCGAACTGCTTGATCACCTCGATCAGGCGGATGTCGGGTGTACGTCGATCCTGACGGTGGTTGGGGCGAAGACATTTTGCACACCCATCTGGATCATTTCAAAGCCGCGGCGCCGGAGCGCTTCCGCATCTTTGGCGGCGTCGACTGGACGAAATGGGCGGAACTCGGCGACCGCTTCCCCGATTGGGCGGCAGGACGACTGCGCCAGCAAGGCGGCGCGCGGCGCCTAAGGGCTGAAGATCTGGAAAATGCTCGGCTTGACTGCGCGCGATCATCAGAGACCAACTGGTCGCCGTGATGATCCGCGCTTGGATGTTATCTGGGCGACAGCGGGGGAACTCAAGCTGCCGATCACCATTCACATTGCGGATCCGGTCGCGTTCTTTGATCCGGTAGATAACACCAATGAGCGATGGGAAGAACTCCACGATAACGTCGATTGGCAGTTTCCCAGTCCGCCCTTTCCGACCTTCCTGACCATCGTGAATGGCCTGGCCGCTGCGGTTGCCCGACATCCGAAGACCACCAGGGTCGGCGCGCATGTGGGCTGCTATGCCGAAAACCTGATGTGGGTGGGCGCGCTGCTGGATCGCTGCCCGAACTTCTGTGGACATCAGCGAACGCATGGGCGAATTGGGTCGCCAACCCTATTCTGCACGACGCTCTTCCTGAAATACGCCGACCGGATTCTGTTCGGCACGGATCGTCCGGTAGACGAAAACACCTACCCGACGTATTATCGCTTTCTGGAAACCGATGACGAGTACTTCGATTACGGGAATGCGGTTACCCCCCGGCAGGACGCTGGCGCATCTATGGGCTGTACCTGCCCGATGACGTCCTGCACAAGTGTATTACAAGAACGCCGAACGGGTCATGCTCGGCATCGAGTAAAACGAAGCACTGTAGGAACATATCGAGAAAAGGAGCAAGGTACGCGCTGCTCCTTTTCTCGCCTCACTCAGCAGACCTTACGGCTGGAAACAGTTCGACTGCCGCACCTAATGCCCCCGTGTCGGCGCCGCCTTCGCCCAGCACAATCTCGACATACGCGAAAGTTCCCGCCGGTATTTGCGGCCGGATCTCGGAAAAAGTCACCAACCAGCCGATCGAATTCAACGCGGCACGCGTCCATCAGACGTTGCCCGGTGAGGCAGTGCCCCCGTCAACGCAATACGGTGCGGGTAGAAGATCACCTTCAGGCTGGCGAGGGTCTGTCCGTCCACGTGCCCACCTGCGTCGCCAGTGGCGACCGCGGTTGGATCACCCTGCTTCGCGCGCCGCCGCAATCACCTCGTGCCTGAGACCGGATGACCATAACGTTCCTGGGCGGGGCGTTCGATCCCCGGTACACCGATCAACCCTTCGGCTGATCCGCGGATGCCGTTGAGTCGCGCGGCGCTGTCGGGTCAAGGATGACCAAGCCCGTGTTACCGCGAACGCCGCCATCGATGATCAGCGGTTTGCCCTCGACGATCAGCGCTGCGCCGAGGTCCTGTCCCCATAGCGAGAACATGAAGCGCTCGATGCCATTTGCCACACCATAGTAATTTTCTCCCCAGCGCATGCGCGGTGAGGTCATTGTTCATCAACGACGGGCAGCCCGTAACGAGCCCTCCAGCGCACCGCGCCACGTCGACATTGCGCAGTGCAGGGGTAACCTGGCGATGATCGGTCGGCGCCGCTCACGGTCAACCTCCCCATGCGCCGAGATCCCGATCCCACCAGCGACTGCACGGTATGGTTCGACTAGCCCCCATCGGCGGCGCATGAACAAGCGCGTGAAGAAAGGCGCTGGATCAGATTTCGCGCGCCTCTGTCGGGATTTGTCTCGTTGGATAATTGTTCCGTCCGGCTGTTAACACCGCCAGTTTTGTCGCCGTCCCGCCAATATCGATCTCGCAAAGCTGTTTTCATCGGGTTCACGCCAGACGATAGGCGAGGTTGTCGGGATCAAAGCCGCGTTCCACCGCTTGCAGCCAACAGATGCGTGCTGGAGCGGGGCAAATACAGCAGTTCCGCGCCCTTACTCTGGAAGACGGGAGTCCAGGGGTGATCGAAACTCCTCCTGCCAGGAGCAGCCTGTTCGCATCGCTCAGGGTAAATAACGCGAGGCCGCGACGTGCAGGATATTGAAGACGTGCGGAGGTTCTCAGCCTGCGCACCGTCGGAGGGCAGGCCGATCAACTGCGGGGTGGCTAAAGTCGCGGTAAAGTGCGGGCCATGCAGATATTCGAGCGGATGGTAAGCGGAGCCGAACAGCTTCGCCATATCTCCGCTCAGGTCTTTGAGCATGGCTTCGCAGACTAGACCACATAGAGCGCGCCCGATCCCAGAAAGACGAACTGCGATTTCGACAGGTTTTGTCTCAGCCGTCTCCACCGTCTCGGTGGACGCCAGCGTCGCGTTCCAGACGCCGGGCAGGCTGGTCTGTACGCCAGTCGCGCCTCAGAACAGGGCGGCCAACGCCGTGACCGCCAGCAGCATGCGTTGCTAAAGTGAGCGCGTCTGCACGCGGCTTTCTTCCTGCGCCGCGTCGATGGCGACCAGCACATCGGCGGTCTGCGCCAACGGATTGCCGCTTTCGCACGTCAAAAAAATGATGCTGTGCCCGCCAGCGAGATCCTTCAGCTTGGTTTCCGCCGGGCAAGCCACCGTTTCCCGCGTCGTTCCTGACCGCGAGACGCAGATCAGTAAGGCGGTGCGGTGCGCGCTGACGATCATCTCCGGGAACAACATGAGTTCGGTGGCAGAAACTGCGCGAGCGGTAATGCCGGTTCCAGCTTGCGAGGAGCGCTGCTCGACCATCCCGGCATAGTAGGTCGAGCCGCAGCCGGTAAATATGATTTCATCAAATGATGAAGATCTTCACAGCCTCTGAAGCCGTCCGCCTGCTGCTCGAACTGTCGTAATGCTTCGGTCCACAGTTGCAGGTGGCTTTCGATCTCAGCAAGCGTTTTTGATCCTAATCCCACAACCGAAGCTCCTGAACTGATGGAATGATTTGCGAGATTGTGGCATGCAAACCTGCTCTGCGGTCATACAGGCCATTGCGGAGGAATCAGATTTTGCAGACCGACTGTCGAAGAAAATCTTCCCTGGTGGGAAGGATCAGGGCCGTCTGCCTATCTCTTATGGGGGCGTGGGAGGTTTGGCAGCGTTATGAGCGCTAATAAAGAAGCGGGCCAACGGCTCCGACGGTTACTAAGCGATACAGCAACCTCAGCAGCGAGTTGTTGATCCCGCGCGGATTGGTTCGCGGCGTAGTCCGGCGTTTTTTGGAGTTAAGGCATCAAATATGGAATGACAAAAACATATGGGCATGCAAGTAATCACTTGCTTGCAGGCCACGATCGAGCATAGACCAGCATGCAAGCGGGCACTTGCACACTATGCAAGGAAGGAGACACCATGACCGATAGTCCGATAGGGGATACCAGACAGCGAATCCTGATGCCCGACTCAGTTCATATTTGGCGTCAGGTAGGTTACACGTTAGGGCCAGAAGCACCCGGACCATCGCTGAGTTAGTACAGGTGGGTCGGGGTCAACGACCCTTGTTTCGGCACTTCGGCAGCAAGAAGAACCGACGGATAGCCTGTGTTCATTCGTTCAATCAAATTGGCTTCTCAAAGAATTTCAAGA